>CAZFSM010000001.1:0-273441 GCA_964521625.1 uncultured Veillonellaceae bacterium
AAACTGCCTACCGCCGCCGAAGCCTGGGAGGAAGTCGAGCAGCAGATTTGCGCCGTCGGCATCTACAAACCACCAGTGTTCAGCTGCGAACTGGTGCGGCGGGCGGCCCGTTCGATCGGTTGGCTGCAGCTGTGCAGCAGTGAAAATCCGGCGGCGGACCGGGCGCATTTCCTTCGGCTGTATGAGTCGATGCGCGGCAAGCAGAAAGAAGCCAAAGAAATCGAACAGGTGATGAAAATCGCCGGGGTTGGCGACCTGATCCGGGCGCTGGCCGGCGGCCAAACGAAACAGGAGGCAACTCGATGAAACTACTACGCGAAACACTCGTCAACTTTAAGGGAATCCGCGATTACACTTTTTCGCCGCAAGGGGCGAGCGTATCGGTCAGCGGCGACAATGGCAGCGGCAAGACCAGCTTGCTGGACGGCTTCCTCTGGGTGCTGTTCGACCGCGATTCGGCCGGACACCGCGACTTTGAGCTGAAGACGCTGGATGAATCCGGCGCGGTGATCCCGATGCTGGAGCACAGCGTCGAAATCGAGATCGAGCACCAGGGGCGGCGCCGGCAGCTGAAAAAGACCCTGTCGGAAAACTGGGTCAGGGCGCGCGGCGCGGCGACCACCGAGTTCAGCGGCCATCGCACCGTTTACGAGTTCGACCACGTGCCGCTGCAGAAAAAGGAATATGACGCCGCTATCGCCGCGATGTGCGACGAAACGCTGCTGCGGATATTGACCGACCCGCTGTACTTTGCCGCCAAGCTCCCCTGGCAGGATCGCCGCCGCATCCTGCTGGAACTGTGCGGTGAGCTGAGCGAAGCCGAGCTGATCGCCACGGACGCCCGCCTGACCGAGCTGCCAGCCCTCTTGGCCGGACGCAGCCTGGAGGAGTTTCGCCGGCAGTTGGCGGCGCAAAAGCAGCTGGTAAACAGCGAACTAAAGGCGATTCCGGTAAGGGTGGACGAAGTGACACGGGCGATGCCGGCGGACGAACCGTTGGCATCGCCGGCGGGTGAATCCACCGATGCCGGGCGGCTTGTGCAGCTGCAGGCGGCAGCGGCAACGCAGGAAACCGAGCGACGACGCTTAACGCAGCAATGTCAGCAGGCGGAAAGTGAATTGGCTGCCGCCAATCGCCGCCGCGGCGAGCTGGAAAATGAAGTGGCGCGGCTGGCTACGAAGTTGGCGGAAAAACGGGACGCATGGAACCGGCAAAACAGCCGCAGTTTCGTTTGGGACAGTCCGGACCGCTGCCCGACCTGTGGACAGGCGATCCCGGCTGAACTGGCGGAACAGGCGCGGCAAAAAGCGGCAGCGCAGTTTGCGACCGAGCAGAGCGAGCAGCTGAATCGCTTGACTGCCGAGGGGCAGGCGCTGCTAGCTAGTGAGCAGCAAAAACAGCAGGACGTGCAAACGCTCATTGCCTCGCTGCCTACGCTGGAGACGGCTGTTGGCGCGGCGAATACTGCGCTCGCCCACTTGCAGGAGGCCTCGGCGGACCCCGGCGAATTGACGGCAGCCCGGCAGGCGGCAGCGGATCTGGCCCGGCGTCAGGCCGTGGCAGAGCAGCGCCAGCAGGCCGTAACGCGCATCGCCGAGCTGCAGCGGCGCGAGCAAAGTCTGGCCGCCGAATACGCCGAACTGGAGCGGCAGCAGTTCCTCGGCGAAGAGTTCCTGCGGGTGAAGGTCGCCCGGCTGGAAGAACGGATCAACGGCTGCTTCCGGCTGGCCCGTTTCCGCCTGTTCGAGCAGCAGGTCAACGGCGCGCTGTGCGAAGTCTGCGAGGTGCTCGGCCCCGACCTGGTGCCGTTCAACAGCGGGCTAAACCACGCGGCCTGCATCAACACCGGCCTGGATATCATCAACAGCCTGTCCGTCCACTACGGCCTGACCGCGCCGATCTTCATCGACAATGCCGAGGCAGTAACGACGCTGATCGACACGCCGGCCCAGCTGATCCGGCTCTTGGTCAGCGAGGACGAACCAGCGCTGGCAATGCGGCAGGATGCGAAGCCGGCGGACGTGGTGGCGATGGTTGGGGCGGAACCGGTGTCGGTCAGCGGACCGGGATTTTAAGGAAAAGCAGGGAGGGATCATCTGATGAACAACATTACAGCGCTCGAACGCGTTTTCAACTACCAAAACCGGCAGCTGCGCACCGTGCAGCAGGGCGGCGAATATTGGTTCGTAGCCCAGGACGTATGCAGCGCCCTGGAGATCGGCAACACGCGAGACGCGATTTCCCGAGTGATTTCGGACGATGTCGATTTTATCGACACCGTCGATTCACGCGGTCGGCAGCAACAAATGCGGATCATCAACGAAGCGGGTCTGTATACGCTGGTGCTGGGTAGCCGCAAACCGGAGGCCAAGGCATTTGGCCACTGGATCACCCATGAAGTCCTGCCGGCGCTGCGGCGTAGCGGTGTGTACCGGATGGCGGGCGCGCAGGAGGGCGAAGAAAATGGCGGTTTAGTGCCGATCAGTCGCCGTCAGCTGCTGAATCTGGCGCTGGAAGCCGAAACCGAATGTGAAGGGCTGCGGCAGGAAAACGCTGCAATGCGACCGAAAGCCGAGTTTTATGACGCGGTGGCCGATAGCGAAAATTCGTTCTCACTTGGCGAAACAGCCAAAATGATCGGTCTGTCTGGCTACGGTCGCAACAACCTGATTCGGTTTCTGAGGGCTCGCGGCATCCTAATGGCGGATAACGTCGCTAAGCAGCGCTATGTGGAGCGCGGCTATTTTCGCATTGTGCAGTCCGACTACTACGCGGCGGACGGGTCGCTGCGGGTGAAGGCGGTGACCAGGGTCTACGAAAAAGGCATCGAGTTCATCCGTCGCCAGTTGGCCCTGCTGCCGCTGGCCGGACGGGAGCAACAGTCATGAAAATATGCGTCGATCCCGGCCACAGCGGCCCGGTGGAGCCGGGGGCCTGCGCCGGCGGCTTTAGCGAAGCGGTTCTCGTCATGGCGATCTCCCGGTTTTTGGCGCAGGAGTTGCAGCAGCGCGGGCACGCCGTTTTGCTGACGAGGGACGGGCCGGTGGCGGACGACGAGCTGGACTGGCGGGCGGCAATGTCGAACGAGTGGGGCGCCGACGTTTTCCTCAGCATTCACTGCAACAGTTTCCGCAAAATCGAGGCCGAAGGAACGGAAACCTACCACTACCCCGGCAGCGAATCCGGCGAGCGGCTGGCCCGCGCCATCCAGTTTCGCATCACCGATGCACTGCTGACCGAGGATCGCGGCGTGAAAACGGCGAATTTCCAAGTGCTGAGAGAGACCAACTGCCCGGCGGTGCTCGTCGAGTGCGGCTTTATCTCCAACCCGATCGACCGGGCGATGCTGGCTGATCCGCTGGAGCAGTGGCGGATCGCCGCCGCGATAGCCGAAGCGGTGGCGGACTAGGAAAAAAAAGGGAATTAACGAGAAAGAGAGAACTGTGTAAAATAATTCAAGACATTGATTTTTCCAGATGAGATTTAGATATTAGATAAAGGAATGAATTTCATGCTGACAACGCCCGGGTTTGTCAAACGATATCTTGCGAGCATTAGCCTGCTGATCTGCGTGGTGATACTATCCGTATTTTGGGGTTTTTATTTTCGCCAGGCGGAGTTGATTCAGAAACAGCAGCTTCAGCAAGGACAGGCCTTCTTTCAGGAAGTGGTGCTGACCCGTCAGTGGATTGCACAACATAACGGCGTCTACGTAAAAATGACGCCCGGTATTACGCCGAATCCGTACCTGTTAAAAGTGCCGGGCTTGCAAGTGATCATCAAAGATGAACGTGGCGAGCAGTATGTCCTGAAAAACCCGGCGCTGGCCACGCGTGAAATCTCGGAACTGGCTGAAAAAAGCGGCTTGTTCCAATTTCGCATCACCAGCCTCAACCCGCTGAATCCGGCCAATACCCCGGATGCGTTTGAGCGAGAGGCGCTGCGCCAGTTTGAAACCGGTGTCCAGGAACATTCCACGCTGGAGAAACGCGGCGAAGAAGTGTTTTTCCGCTATATGGCGCCGCTGGTGACCGAAAAATCCTGCCTGACCTGCCACGCGCAACAGGGGTATCGCGAAGGCGACGTGCGGGGCGGCATCAGCGTGACGAGCAGTGCGACCGAAACCGCCGGCAAGATTCGTGAAAGCCAAATGTTTTTGCTTGGTTCAGCGTTCATTATCATTCTGCTGATTTTGCTGATTATCTATGTCGTAGCTCGCTCGTTTATCAAAGACCTGAAGTTAGCTGAAAACAAGTTGATTATGATGGCAACACGCGATTTTCTCACCGGGTTGCTCAATCGGCGGGAGCTGTATCGCCGGATGGATGAAGAACTGCAGCGGGCCAGACGGAATGGGACCCCCTTTTCGATATTCATGCTGGATCTCGACCATTTTAAAAAGGTGAATGATACACATGGCCATTCGGCTGGTGATCTGGTGTTGCAGGCGGTGGCGGCAGAGATGCAGCAGGCGGTGCGGCTCTACGATTTGTGCGGTCGCTATGGCGGCGAAGAATTTTTGGTGGCCCTGCCGGATACTGATCTGGCAGAGGCAGCGGCAACGGCGGAACGGTTGCGGCTCGCGATCGCCGATCGAAAAATCGCGTTGGCCGGTGGGACCACGCTGCAGATTACAGCCAGCATCGGCGTGGCGTCGCTGGAGCAGTCAGAAACGATCGATCAACTGGTTTCCCGCGCCGATGACGCAATGTACCTGGCCAAACAGCAGGGGCGCAACCGGGTCAATATTGCTGCAACAAGCAAGGACGCCGCTGAATCGCCGGGAATATAGGCGGACCGGTCGAAATATTTCGGCCCAGCGCGTTCACGCAGCCAAAAGCCGCAGTATAATAAAGCTGTAGACAAAAACTGAATAGGCTCTATGGGGATGGGGCGCGAACTACCGGGCATTTCCGCAGGACTAATTACCTTGCGGTCGCCATACGCACTACCATCCCCAGTGCACGGGGACACGTTATATTTTAACGTGTCCCATTTATTTTGCGGAAACTCGGGCATAGCCCGTTTTTCATAGATAAACAGGGAAGCGGCAAGTTTCCCGAAAGGAGGGACCCTCATGGCAGTTGTGAAAACGCCCCAGGACTCCCGGATCGGCATCAAGGTCGCCAACGGGACCAGCGCCAGCGGCGCGGCCCAGTACAAGACACTGCGGTTCTCCAACGTGAAACCGTCGACCAGCGACCAGGACCTGTTCGATGTCGGCGCCAGTCTCGGCGCGCTGCAAGGCGCAGCGCTGGTTGCGATCATCCGCACCGACGAAGCCGATCTCGCTAGCGCATAGAGAGGCGGTGATCAGAATCTAAAATGAAAGGAGGAGTACCCGATGACTAAAACACTGCGTATGCAATTTCGCAACGCCGCCGGCAAGGAAGTTAACTTCACGCTGGCCAACCCGAAAGCCGGCCTGACCAAGGCCGAAGTCGCCGCCGCCATGGCGCTGATCATCGCGAAAAATCTGTTCGCGACAACCGGCGGCGATCTCATATCCGCAGGCGAAGCGACGATCCTGATTCAGGATACCGGCGTACTGGCCTAGGTATGGACTGGGCCGGACTGATCTCGCAGGTCGGTTTTCCGATTGCCGTTTCGGTTTGGCTCTTGGCCCGATTGGACAATCGCCTCGGTGCGTTTGAAAAAACCGCCGTGGCGATTTGCCAGCGGCTGGAGGACCAGGCGAACCGCTGTAATGAATGCAGAGAATGGAGAGCGAGAAATGCAAAATAACAATCGGGTCGGGGAATGAGAACGCTTAAGGCGCTAAATTTAGAAAGAAGGCTAGAAACATGCTATTAACAGATATTACAAAAATCGTCCGGGTGATGCTGGGCGCGTTTGAGGCGGTGGCATCCCGCGACGAACTGACTCAGCGGCGCATCGACCAGATCGGCCAATTAATCGGCGCGGTCGAGGATGTGGCCGAAACGGAGGAAAGCCAGGACGCCACGCTGGCGGAGAAACGGGTCGAGGAAGCGCACGACATCATCCACCGCATCGCCGCGATCCTGGCGTTGGAGGAAGGCCGGGACGACGCGTTGCGCGAGGAACCTTGGAACGGCAAGCTCGACGGCGAAACGATCGCGCTGGCGGAAGACGACGAGGAATAAAGCGAAAACCCCAGTCAAAGTACCCTTAAAGGTAGACTGACCGGGGTTTTTCTATGCGCGAATTATCTTATGCTTAGGTCGTCTTTTTGGGATAGGTCCAAAAGTCTATCACTCTCGCCCGCTGGATGAGCCGGCGCCCGCCTTCTTATTTTCTTGACAATCGTTAGACATCTAACTATAATACAGCCATGAGAAATAATAATTTAGTTGCCCTGACAAGCCGCATTGCCGAAAATGCCCACAAACTGATCGTGCAGGAGCTGGCGGTGCGCGGCATTACCGGCATTGTTCCTTCGCACGGCGGCATTCTGGGCAACCTGTTCAGCGGCGAACCGTTCACGATGAAAGAGTTGGCGGACCGGATCAGCCGCTCCAAGCCGACAGTGACGATCCTGGTCGACAAGCTGGTGGAGCTGGGCTATGTGACCAAGGAAAAACGCGGCGCTGATGGACGCGCCACTTTCATCAAACTGACCGAACAAGGCCTGGCCCTGCAACCGATTTTTGAGCAGGTTTCCCAGCGCGTCAACGCGGTCGTGTATCAAAACTTAACGGATAGTGAAATCGAGTGTACAGAAAAAGTGCTGGCGAAAATCAGGCACAATTTTGGTCTGTAACTATATGCAGATCATTTTTTTACATAGATGGTTAGATATCTAATCAAAATAAACAACGGAGGGATAAACATGAAAGAAGTAATCAAGTTTTTACAGGAAAACAGCGCGGGGTTTCTCGCAACGGTAGAGGGCGGCAAGCCAAAAGTGCGGCCGTTTCAGTTCATGTTGGAGGACGGCGGGAAATTATACTTTTGCACCGCCAATACCAAGGATGTCTGTAAACAGCTGAAAGCCAATCCCTATGTGGAGTTTTCCAGCATGACGCCGAGTTTTGCCTGGATTCGACTGAGCGGTGAAGTGCAGTTCAGTGACGACAAAACCGTGAAGGAGAAAATCCTGGCGGCCAATGGCTTGGTGAAGTCGATCTATCAATCGGCGGACAACCCGGTTTTTGAGATCTTTTATCTGGAACATGGCGCGGCTATCCTCGCAGACTTTTCCGGCCAACCGGCCCGGACGATCACGTTTTAAGCTTTACACGGGCGCTATTTTGCACTATACTAGAAACGGAACAAACGTTCCGTTTCTAGTGCTGTTTAAAGGAAAAATACGATTCACGTCGAATAGTTCCGACATGCAGGAAAAACAGTCGGAACGTCCTGAACCGATGCACTGCGCGGTTATTCGCGGGGCTGATCGCTTAACGGCTGGCCAGCGCAGCGCGTTGATGGCAAAAGTAAAAAGCAGCGGCACCAAGCCAGAGGAAAAAGTTTGCAAAGCGCTTTTCCAGGCCGGGTTTCGCTATCGCAAAAATGTCGCCAAGCTGCCGGGCAAGCCGGATATCGTATTGGCAAAATATAAAGCGGTGGTTTTTGTGCACGGTTGCTTTTGGCACCAGCACGAAAATTGTCCGGAAGCTGTTTTGCCGCAGTCACGCCAGGAATATTGGACGCCGAAGCTGCAGCGGAACGCCGAGCGGGATCGCGGCAATGCAGAGCGTTTAATGCAAGCAGGGTGGAGGGTTTTTATAGTATGGGAGTGCGAGCTGCGACCACGACGGTTTCCAACTACGCTGAACGCGTTAATCATAGCGCTACAGGCGATTGCCAAGCCCCCCGCCTGATCGAGTTTTTCGCCGGCAGCGGGCTGGTCGATTGCGGGTTGCAGGGATTGTTTGATACGGTCTGGGCCAATGACATCTGCGTCAAAAAAGCCCGGGTTTATGCGGCCAATCACTCCGCCGCGCCGTTTCATACGGGTGATATTCAGTCGGTGAACGGGCGCTGGGTGCCGCCGGCGCATTTATCTTGGGCGAGTTTTCCCTGTCAGGATTTGTCGTTGGCAGGCATGACCAGCGGGATTGAAGCAGCGCGCAGCGGGCTGGTATGGCAGTGGTTGCGGGTGCTGGACGAAATGGCGGCGCGGCCTAAAATTTTGCTGGCTGAAAATGTCGTTGGCCTGGTTTCTACGGCTGGCGGCAAAAATTATCGCCTGCTGCACATGGCGTTGCAGGAGCGGGGCTACCGGGTCGGAGCGATGTTGGTTAATGCCTGGCATTTTGTGCCGCAGTCCCGGCCACGGATTTTTGTCGTTGCGGTGGCGGAAGATGTGGAGATTCCTGAAACTTTGACCGATACTGGGCCGAACTGGCTGCATAACGATGCGATCAAGCGGGTCGCCAAAGGGCTGCCGGGCTGGCTATGGTGGCGCATGCCCGAGCCGGGGCCGCTGCAGGTCTCCTTGGCCGATATCGTCGAGTGGGACGCGCCTTCGGACGCCGCCGCGGCGGTTGCCAAAAATCTTGCCATGATGCCGGAAAAACATCGTCAACGTCTATTAGCGGCGACTAGTGAAGAAACGATCATTGCCACCGGCTACAAGAGGACCCGCAGCGGCAAGCAGGTGCTGGAGGTGCGTTTTGACGGGTTAGCAGGCTGCCTACGCACGCCGGAAGGCGGCAGCAGCCGGCAATTGTTGATTTTAAAGCGTAACGGCGAAATTCGCACCCGATTGATCACCGTGCGGGAAGCGGCGCGTCTGATGGGCGCCCCGGAAAACTTTGTCATACCGGGCGGCTATAACGATGGCTACAAAGCGATGGGCGATGCGGTCGCCGCGCCGGTGGCGACGTATCTGGGCCGTCATTTGTTGCGACCATTGGCGAAGGTGGCCTATGAATAGTGAGCTAGAGTCGCGCCTGACGGTTTTTCAAACAGAGGAACGGGTAGTTTCCAAGGGTAGCCTGTCGGTAGTGCTGTATTTGAGTCGGGTGGCGAAAGAACAGGGATTGCCGCTCAGCCCGGACGCGTTGGTTACCGATAAAGAGGGACAGGTCAAAGGCCTGGGCGCCTCGGTCATCCGGAAGATTTTGAAAGAATATGAGATTACCCGAACCCTGGCCGAGGAGGCCGGACGTACCAGCCGCGGCAGCATGGGGTTGATGACCAAGTATGTGGCGTTGCTCAATGAACTCCACACGGCGGGGCTGGCCGAAACGCCGGTGGTGGAACGCTGGTGGGTGGATCGGGTCAGGGATCATTTCAACTCGCGGCCGTTTCGCTTACGCTATGATGCCGGATCTTCGTTGCGCAGCGCGATTCGGGACCTGCTGGAGCAAGCCGTGGCCCGGCAACGCGAAAATCCCGGCATGAATTATGCCGGGATGGTGCTGCAACATTTGGTGGGCGCGAAGCTATCGCTGATCTTGCCGCCAGGGTCGTTGCCGTTTCATGGTGCGTCGGTCGCCGATGCGCCGACAGATCGGCGCGGTGATTTTTTTGTTGATGATGTGGTGATTCATTGCACAACAGCGCCTGCCGAGGCTTTATTGGCGAAATGCGGCGAAAATATCGCATCCGGGCTGCGACCGATGATTATTACGATTTATCAACGGGTGGCGTTGGCGGAGCAGATGGCCAGCGACCGGGGCATGGCCGGACGGATTGAAATCCTCGATTTTGAACAGTTCATCGCCAGCAATGTTTATGAGCTGAGCCAGTTCAAGGCGTCGGAACGCAAGCTTACCGTTAGCAGGCTGATTGATGCGTACAACCAAATTGTCGACGCATGCGAAACTGACCCCAGTTTGCGGGTCGACCTGGGTTAAGCCTTGATCGCCCAGCGCAGCTTGGCAGAGCGGGCCCGGCTGTTGGTGTGACATTCTTCGCCGGATGGCCGGATCGGCTCGTCGGCTATTTCCCGGTAAACGCCCTCACGCAGCAAGTATTTAAAAGATTTTTTGACGCGCCGGTCTTCGCCGGAATGAAAGGTAAGGATGGCGACGCGACCGCCGCTGGACAGCACCTCTGGCAGTTTTTCCAGAAATTCGTCCAGCACTTCAAACTCGTGGTTGATGTCGATGCGTAACGCCTGAAAAGTGCGTTGGCACGACTTTTTTATTTCCTCTTCACTGATTTGCGGCACGGTTTTCAGCGCCTGTTTGATGATGTCGCGCAGCTGGGTTGTCGTCGCTATATTGACGCCGTCTTTTATGTTGGCGACGATCGCGCGGGCGATGGCTGCGGCATGCGGCTCGTCGGCATTTTCGACCAAAACGTCCTGCAGTTCATCCTGGGTCAATTTTCGCAGACGATTGGCGGCGGTGCTGCCGGTGTGCGGGTTTAGCCGCAGGTCGAGCGGCCCGTCGGTCCGGAAGGAAAACCCACGGTCGGGGTTGTCGATTTGCATCGAAGAAACGCCCAGATCGGCCAGGACAAAATCAAACAAGCCGGCTTCGGCAGCAACGGAGTCGATCTGGGAAAAGTTCATCTGCCTGATCGCCAAAATTTCTTCGCCATAGCCCAGGCGTTCCAGCCGCTCCTGCGTGCGCGGCAGTTCCAACGGATCGACATCCAGCGCATACAGGCGGCCCTTTGACTTCAAACATTTCAGCATTTCCAGCGTATGGCCGCCATAGCCTAGTGTGGCGTCCAGGCCGGTTTGCCCGGGAGCGATCTGCAGAAACTCGAGGATTTCTTTCACACAGATCGAAAGATGCATGCCGGCAGGGGTGTTGCCCTTCTGAATCACTTTTGCCACCGTATCGGCGTATTGCTCCGGCTGCAGTTCTTTGTATTTTTCTTTAAAATTCTTCGGGTGGGTGCCTTTATAGCGAACCCGTCGCTGATGTTGGGGTTGTTGTTCCCCTGATGTTTGGTCTGAGTCCATTTGCTTCCCTCCGCTAACTGATCTGCCCTTGAAACAAGACCGTGCCCGAAGCTGAGTGATCAGTTCCTGCACGGTCTTTTTGCCTAGTCGGGTTATCGTTTGTTTCTGTTTTTTACAATGGCGCGGAATTGCTTGATCCCGCCCACGCCGCTCATCATGCGGCTGATTTTTTCCTGTTCGAGTTGGCGGGCGCTAAGGCCTTGGTAACCAAGCTCGATTTGTAGTTTTTTGTAACTGGCCAATCTGTCCGCGTCCAGCTGACCACTAGCGATGGCCTGATTGACAACGCAGCCGGGCTCGCAGTCATGGTTGCAGTCGGCAAAGCGGCACTCGGCGGCAAATTCCTCGATATCGGCAAAGGTCTGGGCGAGGTCGCCGCTATCGAGCTGGAGTTCGCGCATGCCGGGGGTGTCGATTACCACCGCGCCGCCCGGCAGGGATATCAATTGGCGAAATGTCGTGGTGTGGCGGCCCTTGCCGGCTTGCCCAAGTTCCAGCGTTGCCTGGCGGGTTTCGCCCAGCAGGCAGTTGATCAGGGTCGACTTGCCGACACCGGAGGAGCCAATAAACGCAACGGTTTTTCCGGGCTGCAGGTACGCGGTGACTGGTTGCCAGCCGGTTTCGCCGAGGCCGGTTGTGACCAGGATGTCGACGCCGATTGCGACGTCGCGGGTTTCGGCCAGGCGTTCGCTCAAGGATTCGCACAGGTCGGTTTTGGTCAGGACAACGACCGGAATGGCGCCGCTGTCCCAGGCGATGGCCAAGTAGCGCTCCAAACGGCGCAGGTTGAAATCCTGGTTCAGCGCCATGCAAATGAACAGGGTATCCACATTGGCGGCGACGATCTGGCCATGTACGGCCATGCCGGCGGCTTTGCGGCGAAATGCCGTCCGACGCGGCATTATATGATGGATGATCGCAGTGCCGCGTGAGTCATCAGCACGGTCGACCAGGACCCAGTCGCCCACTGCCGGATAGTCCGGCGCGTCCACTGCCAGATAGCCCAGTTTGCCGGAGATTACCGCCTGGATCTCACCGCATTCGGTGATGACGCGGTACTGTTCCTTGTGCTGGACCGATACGCGGGCCAAAAAGCAATCCGGGTATTGCGAAGCTTGCCGCAGCAGGCTCTCATTAAGGCCAAGGTTAATTAATGATAAGTTGTTCAATTGTTTCAATCCTCCCGTAGTGTTTTAAAACCACTGCCCGGGAGGCGTCGAAGAGTTATTCCGCGAACACCTCCCGGTGTTGCACAGACTCCGGTTTCTTTTTGATCAACATAGAGATCAGCTCCTTTGTGGTCATTCTAGCGATTATTTTATCACGATGCAGAGGGCGATGCTACTTGGCTTTGAAAATGTATAAAAGCCGCGACCGCAGCCTGTGCAGGCTGACGATCACGGCTTTTTTGTTTAAACAGGTTTTTCTAAAAACTTATTTGAAGATGCCGAACGGTTTGCCCATCGGCATGAACGGTTTGCCAAAATGGGTGTTGAGCACGACGGCGGAGCAGGCGTAGAAGGAGATCAGCGCGGTGACCAGTTCGGCGATGCCGCCGATCAGGCCGGTCAATTCTTTGGCAACGCCGAACGCATTGAGGGTCAGGGCGGCCAGCAGGATGTCGATGACAACCATGTCGGCGAAAATGACTTTATTGACTTCCATCGCGCCAATGGTCATAAAGACGGAAAAAATCAGGTAACCGAGGAAGGCAAAGCCGATCTGCTTGACGTCGACTGCCTTTTGCAGGGCCGGGCCGAATGCGCCCATGTTGATTAGCCAGCAGGTAGCGATCCCGTACCAGAAGAACGCGTAGGCGCCAAATACCGTCGCGCCCCAGATGTTTTCATGGAAGAAGTCAAAGATGCTGGCGACGAGTTGCGCTGTGGCGCCGAGGAACATGGCGTATACGATAACATAAGATAGTCCGGTAGTGATCCCCAATTTTTGCGAGGATGCCACCAAGGTCACGATGGCCAGACCGAACAGACCCAGACCGGTAGGATTAGCAACGGAGAGTTTAATGACTTGTTTTTCACTCATAAAAATTTATTCCTCCTAGTTTATTTGTTTTTGTCGCATTGAGTGCATACCAAAAATGCGACAAAAAATTAACTATCTAAGTATAACCAATTACAAGTAAAAAACGCAATATTCTTGAGAAAAATTGCTATTATCACCAATGATTATCTACTGACGCCTTATTACAACAAAAATTGTAATTTTTACCCGTGTTGCCTGCAGAACGAGCTAACCCGTACAGGCTGAGCGGCAGGAAAAAACTGCGCAGCAGCGAACATCAAAGCAGTGACCCGTAATGAAAAGGAGCTGCAATGATGAACGCAGTGCAGTGGTTGTTCTGCATCGTTACCCTGATGTATTGGTTTTCCATGTATACTTATGTGCCGATTTTGCCGCTTTACGCAGCATCACTGGGCGCTTCCTACAAAATGATCGGTCTGGTGATCGGAGTTTATGGAATTACACAGCTGTTTTTGCGTGTGCCGCAGGGAATCCTGTCGGACCGCTGGCGCAAACGCAAGCTGTTTGTTACGCTGGCGATGGCAGTATCCTGCGTGAGTGCGCTGGGGATGTGGCTGTTGCCGGACGTGGCGGCGCTGCTGTTTTTCCGCGGTCTGTCCGGCGTTTCGGCGACAGCCTGGGTCGTGCTCGTCGTTTTATTCAGCAGTTATTTTACCGAAGCCGAGGCGCCAAGAGCATACGGTATTATGAATTCGTTGGGCTTCTTCGGCCAGATGGCCGGTATGTTTATCGGTGGACTGGTTGCCGAGTGGTATGGCTGGACCGCTACTTTCATGCTGGCGGCGGCGGGAGCGGCGGTTGGCCTCGTGCTGTCGCTGGCGGTCAAAGAAAATGTGCCTGTCGTCAAAGCGCCGCTAAGGTTGGCGGCAGTGCCCGGCATCATGCGCAATTTTCACCTGCTGGTGGCGGCGGCGATGGCCGGTTTGGTGCAGCTGGTCGTGTACGGGTCGCTGTTTGGCTTTGTGCCGGTTGCAGCAAAATTATTGGGCGCCTCCAATTTTGAACTGGGACTGCTTACGACAATGTCTGCCGGCGCAAGCATTGCGGCCTCAATGATGTCGGGCGGTTGGTTTACGCGGCGACTGGGTTTGCGCTGGTCGATTTGTTGCGGATTTGCTCTTTTGGCGCTTACTACGGCGGTGATTCCCTGGCTGGAAACCATGACGCAATTGTATGTTTCGCAGATATTAGGCGGCTTTGGTCGCGGCTTGGTCTTTCCTCTGTTGATGAGTTTTAGCGTTGCCAGCGTAAATCTCAGCGTCAAAGCGACAGCGATGGGCGTGTTTCAGTCGTTGTATGCGCTGGGGATGTTTGCCGGTCCGGTCGCTGTCGGCGCGGTTGCAGACGGGATCAGTCTGGCAGCAGGTTTTTGGTTGTGCGGGTTGTGCGGGCTGATCGGCATGGTGATTGCCTGGCGTTATGTAGGGTCGGAAGGGTAGAGGAGGTTGTTTGTGGATTATTTGACGATTGCATCGCTCGGGCTGAATGCCCTGATTTTGGCGGTAGTTCTGCTGCGTCGGTCGCCGGGCATCGACAAGGAGACGGCGACCAGACTGGACCGGTTGGAGCGGCAGCTGCGGGAGGAAGGCGAACGGTCCCGCCAGGATAGCGCCTGGCAGGCCAAGGCGCTGCGCGAAGAACTGGCGACCACTACCAATCAATATAATGAAGCGGTTTTGCGCCGGCTGGCGGAAAACGCCGCGCAGCAGGGCGAGCAACTGGCCAGCTTCGCCAAGCAGCTGCAGTATCTGACCCAAAGCAACGAACTGCGACTGGAGCGTCTGCGGCAGACACTGGAAACCCAAGTCCAGGCGCTGCAGGCCGACAACAGTAAAAAGCTGGAGGCGATGCGGCAGACGGTCGACGAAAAATTGCACGCCACGCTGGAAAAACGGCTGGGTGATTCGTTCCAGATGATCAATGAGCGTCTGGAGCAGGTCCACAAGGGGCTGGGCGAAATGCAGGCGCTGGCGATCGGCGTGGGCGACCTGAAGAAAGTGCTGACTAACGTGAAGACGCGCGGCACCTGGGGCGAGATCCAGCTGGGCGCCCTGCTGGAACAGATATTGGCGCCGGGGCAGTATGCGACCAATGTGGCGACCAAGCCGGGCAGCGATGCGCGGGTCGAGTTCGCGATCATCCTGCCGGGCCAGGGCGGCTCGGATGTAGTTCATCTGCCGATTGACGCCAAGTTTCCCCAGGAAGATTACCAACGGCTGCTGGAAGCGCAGGAGGTGGCCGATGCAGCCGGGGCCGAAGCGGCGGCCAAAGCGCTGGAAATCCGGATCAAGGCGGAAGCCAAGGACATCCGCGATAAATACCTGTCGCCGCCGCACACGACCGACTTCGGCATTTTGTTCCTGCCGGTGGAAGGGCTGTACGCCGAGGTGTTGCGCCGCACCGGCCTGTATGAAACGCTGATGCGCGAGTACCACGTCACGGTGGCCGGGCCGACAACCTTGTCGGCGATTCTCAGCAGTCTGCAGATGGGGTTCCGCACCCTGGCGATCGAAAAACGCTCGTCGGAAGTCTGGATGTTGCTCAGCGCAGTCAAAACCGAGTTTGGCAAATTTGGCGATATTCTAGAGAAAACCAACAAAAAGCTGCAGGAAGCCAGCAATGTGATGGACGATGCAGCCCGCAAAAGCCGCACGATCGAACGCAAGCTAAAAGGCGTACAACTGTTGCCGTCCGCCGGGGCGGAAAACCTGCTGGCGGAAGCGGCGGAGGCCGACGACGGGGTGGACATTCGACCGCCGGTATAATACAATATGGGTCAATGAAAATGAACAATAGCTAAGCCATGAGGTGAGCGAAATGAAAAAATGTATCGGCGTATTTGTTGCCATAGCGGCACTTTCTGTCGTGCTTTTGGCCGACATGCCCGGCGCGGCGGCGAAAAATCTGCCGGCTGGCGGCGGTGTGACTGCGGCTTGCCTCAGTTACGGGATAGAGATGCGAGACGGCAAGCAGGTAAAATCCTGCCTGCTGGAAAAAACAACAGAATTTACGGCCGTGGGCGGTCAGCCGATTTCCTGCGCGCCCAAGCATGCGGTGGCCTTCACGCCAGAGGGCAAAGTAGAGTATTGCACGCTGACGGTCGACGCGAAGTACCGTCGTACGATGACCGAGATGGTCGAGGTGAAAGCAGGCGGTAGGGTGGCTTTTTATCCGGCGGGAACCATGGAGGTTGCCAGGCTGAAGGATTCGCAGCAGCTTCCTTATAAAAAAAGCGCCGTCGTGCCCTGTCGCGGCGATGCGCCAATTTCGTTCCGCACTGACGGCAATGTTGCCACCTGCATTTTGGATCAGGAAAGCCTGTATGTTAGTGCCCTGAAAACGAAGAAACCCGTTTCCAATACATGCAAGGCTGGCGGACTCATCGCGTTTGACGAGGACGGAATTTTCAGCGGCTGTTATCCGCCGCCGCCGCCCAAACCGGTAGCGCCTGCCAAACCAACTGCAGACAACACGACGCCGGCAGTTCCAGACAAGACCAATACTCAAGGAGGCCAGACTCCGTGAGAGAATTTGTTTCCCACAAAGCCGCACAGTTTAAGGAATCGGTGATTCGGGAGATGTCCCGTGTCGCCGCTAATCATAAAGCAGTGAACCTGGCTCAGGGCTTCCCCGATTTTCCGGCCCCGCCCGAGATCAAGGACGCGGCCTGTCGGGCGATCATGAACAATCACAACCAGTATGCGATCACCTGGGGCGCCAAGAGCCTGCGCGACGGGATTGTGGCGAAAACGCTGCGCGATTACGGCGTGCAGCTGGACCCGGAGACGAACCTGACTGTATGTTGCGGCGCGACTATCTGCTGCAGGCGTTGACCGAAGTAGGTTTCCGCTGCGTTCGTCCCGGCGGCGCGTACTACATCATGGCCGAGATCGAACCGTTCGGTTGGGATGATGATGTGGCGTTCGCCATCTATCTGGCCTCGGAAATCGGCGTGGCCACCGTGCCGGGTTCCAGCATTTACCGACCGGATCATCCGGCCGCCAAGAAATTTATCCGTTTTTGCTTCTGCAAGGAAATGGCGACACTTTAAGCCGTAATGGAAAAACTGCAGATATTGAGGGTTGCGACGAAATAACAGAAATCGAGTTATTCAGTGTTACCTAATGCTTGCCTATGCATATAGAAACCGGGTCCTGTTTCAGGGCCCGTTTTTTTGTCCCCAGACTAGCCCTGTTTTGCAGGAGTTGTCACCCTAAAAGTGGAAAGATATGCAACAAGGCAGGCGCATCAATTTGCGGGAAAGAAGGTTGCTTTACTTGACCAACCGGGTGACCGCAGTCTCGCTGCAAATGAAGCTGGCAAGTTGCATACTGTTGATCAGCCTGGTACTGGTCGGCTTTTCTATACTGCTGCTCAATAAAGCGCGCAGCGATTTCGCCATGATGGAACGGATTGATGCAATCCACCATTGTGATGATCATCTGATTCTAGCGATCGAAAATCTGGCGTTTGAGCGCGGTAGAACCTATGTAGTACTGGCGGATGCCAACCCGATTGATTCGGCGAATTTGGCGTTTATTCAGTCTCGCCGTTAACATTCCGACGCAGAAGTCGTTGCCAGCCTGGAAATGTTAGCCGCAATCGAGCCACAGCTTGTCGGGATGCTGCAGGATGAGTATGAAAAATTCCGCCGGTTGCGCGAACAGGTTGATATTGCGCTCAACTTGCCGGCAACAGCGAGAGAGCCAAAGCTTCGCGCCGAATGGTTCGGGCAGGCTACTCGTTTTATTGAGCAACTGCGCAATGTTTTCGCTCAGCTTGGCAAAAGAGAAAGTGACACCGGGCGATTTGATCATTACCACAAATATCAGTTTAACGGAATCGAGTTTCGCCTAATTGCCGGACAAAGCGCCAGCGTTGTGACGTCTGCGCTGAACAAACCCGGCCCGGTCACTGCGGCTGAATATGAGGCCTACATTGGGCTACGGGCTCAGGCAGATTATTTGTGGTCGAGGATTGAGGCCGATACCATTGATTTTGCCAGTGCAAAATTACTCGAACAAAAAAATCGGATCGAACAGGCGTACTACCGGGAATACCGGCCGGTACAGGAAAAAATGCTGGAACTGGCGATGGCCGGTCAGCCATCGGGGGTTTTGGTGGCGCAATTGGCGGCGCTATCGGTGCCGGCGATGGACTCGGTTTTTGGGCTGATCAAGCAGGCCAATGTCGAAGCCCACGATTATGCAATGCGTGAAAAAGAGCAAGCGGCGGCCAGACTGCAGATTGCCGTCCTGCAATTTGTCCTGACCGTTGTGTTTGTCGTATTTATACTGGGCTATTTTCACTACAGGCTATTTCAACCGTTGCAGCAGATTGTGCTGGCGCAAAAAAGCATTATCGCTGGAGAAACAGCGCCGTTTCTCCAGGCGGAAGCCGCTCGCGGCGACGAAATTGGCTTGCTGGCGCAAGGGGTAACCCGGTTGCAGGTGAGCATGCAGGAAGAGCGCCGATTAAAGGACATGAATGCCGATATGGCGATGACGGATCGACTGACAGGACTGAACAACCGTCAGTTGCTGGACCGGGAAATCGACGCGATGATGGAGTTGGCCGACCGCTATCAGGAAACGATTTCGATGATCTTATTTGATCTGGATCGTTTCAAAACGGTGAATGACAAGTGGGGCCATCCGGTAGGCGATGAAGTCTTGAAGCGGATGGCCCGACTGGCCAGCGAACAGGTCCGCAAATCGGATTTGCTGATTCGCCTTGGCGGCGAGGAGTTTCTGATCGTGTTGCCGCGAACCGATATAACGGGTGCGGCGATAACGGCGGAAAAAATCCGCGATGTGTTGGCAAATACTTCGCATACACCTGCCGGGGTCGTGACCGCTAGTTTTGGCGTGGCTGAACGCAACCGTGCGGAGTCGTTTAAGAATTGGTATAAACGCTGTGATGAAGCGCTGTATAAGGCAAAACAAACCGGGCGCAATCGGGTGGCGGCTTGTACGGAAGACTGCCTGCCGGTCGCGTCGGTGCATGTGGGGTGGCAGGCGGAATGGGAAAGCGGCCACAGGCAGATCGATGCGCAGCATAAGGCGTTGGTGGAAGAAGCCAATGGGCTACTGAGCGTTGCTTTACTGCGTCAGCCGGATCCGGCAAGTATTTTACCCCGTTTGGAGCAGCTTTTAGAGAATTTGGTCGACCATTTTGCCTGTGAAGAAGCGATATTGCGGGTAATTGGATTTGCGCAGGCAATTGAGCACGCGACCGAGCATCAACACTTGGTCGCCAAGGCGCTACGGCTGAAAAAGGCTTATCAACAAGCTGAAATCAAGCCGTCGGCTTTCATTTCCTTCATCGTGGACGATGTGATTGTCGGGCACATGATTAAAACCGACTCTCTCTACTTTCCGTTGACCCGCAAGCTGAGTCTGTGACAATCTTTGGCAAAAGCAGGGGGAATAGAATGGCAGCGCGAATTAATATAAGGATTAAATTTATAGGTCTGCTGCGTTCGGCATAGCTTTTTGCGCTTGTGTCATGATCGATAGTTGATAACATAGCTGTGAGGTGAAAAACGTGCTTTATTGGAAAAATAGCCTGCGGGTTCTGTTGGTTTCCATGGGAATTATTCTTTTCGCGAACGTCTGCGCGCCGCAGCCGGCCGAGGCGTGGCTTATTGGCACAAAACAGGAAATTGAAATGGGCAAGGGTGTAGCCCAGGACTTGGAGAAGAAATACGGTGTGGTCAACGACCCGGAGTTACAAGCACGGGTGGCCAGGATCGGCGCGGCAATCGCCGCGGTGTCGGACCGCAAAGATATTCCCTATCAGTTTAAAGTGCTGAATTCGAAGGACGTCAATGCGTTGGCGGTGCCCGGCGGCTACATCTACTTATTCAAGGGACTGGTCGACTACATGCCGTCCGACCATGAACTGGCCGGTATCATCGGTCATGAGGTCGGGCATATTGTGAAAAAACACACCGTAGTGCAAGTTGAACGTCAACTGGCGGTGGGCGTATTGTTCGCCATTTTGTTCGGCAACAGCAACAGCGCCATCTTGGGCGAGCTGATCGGCAGCGCCCTGATGGCGGGCTACAGCCGCGAGGCGGAGCGGGAGGCGGACAACCTGGGGGTTGTTCACACGATGCGGGCGGGCTACAACCCTTACAGCATGTTGGTCGGCATGGAGAAACTGGAAGCGATGAGCGGCAAGTCCAATTATGGCTTGTTCTCCTCCCACCCGGACACGGTGAACCGGGTCAATGCGATTCGCGGCCAGATCAACAATGATTTCAAAGTCCGGCCGATGGTGGCGGAAAAGGATAAATCGGCCCAGGTCGTCGACGGCGGCTGGAGCCTGCCAACATTCCACGCCAAATACGCCGGCTATACGCCGCGGATGCGGGCCCATCTGACCGCCGGCAAAATATACAGGGTGACCAATCTGCCCGACTACTCCAGCGACAAATTGTACGTCAATGATCTTGAGAATGCGATGGCGATTTATTATGACGAAGACCGCGAGCCGGTCGCTGTGGTGACGCCGCAGGATGCTTCGGCAAACGGTCTTGGCGGCATGAACGAAATGGCGCAGCTCGTCATAGTCCGAATTCGTGAAAGAGCGGGGCGGTAATCTGATGAAGCAGTTGGATTTTATGACAAAAATAGTATGCACAGGGGTACTGACCATGTTGCTGCTGAGCTCTTCGGTCGGGCTGGCGGCGTCCAAAGAAATGAAACTCAAGCTGAACGAGCCCGGCGCAGCTGCCGTATGGACGATTGGCGCGAGTAATACTGTGAAATGGTCGTATCGTGGTGAACTGGGCCAGGCGGTCCAGATCACGCTGCAGCGGGTCGGCTGGCAGAATGCGCGCTTGACCATCGCCGAAGCGGCGCCGATCGGTCCCGAGCGCTCCGGCAGTTTTAAGTGGACCGTACCTGATAATCTGCCGCCGGGTAGTAATTACACGATCGCGGTTACCGCCGAAAACGGTATCGGCGAGACTTCCGGCGAATTTTCGCTGGTGGCCGGCAAGTCGCCGGTAACTCAGATCAGCCTGGAGGCGCTGCCGAAAGGCGCTGAAAAATGGACAATCGGCGCGCCGGTTTCCCTGCGCTGGACTTACTCCGGCAATCCCGGGCAAACCGTACAACTGGCGCTGATCAATAAAGCCGACAGCGACCTGATCCCGATTGTTGCCTCCATTCCGATCGGTGTCGACGGCAAAGGCCGCTATGAATGGACTGTGCCCAAACTGAAACCGGGCGGTGACTATTATCTCGCTATTGCCAGCACTGCCAATGCGTTTTATCAAGACTTGAGCAAAACAGCGGTTATCATATCGGCGACCAAGTAGGTCCGACTTCGGTCGGACTTTCTTTGCACTAGGGGAGGGAAACGTTTTGCGCACGGAGCCGCTGGATCAATCCAACCTGTACCTGTTTCATGAAGGTACCCAGACGCAGGCATACGCTTTGCTTGGCGCCCATCCGCTTGAGCAGGGCGGCCAGTGGGGAACCCGCTTTGCGGTTTGGGCCCCGCATGCGACCAATGTCTGGATTGAAGGCGATTTCAACCAATGGTGCGGCAATGGATTTCGCATGGACCGGATTGAAGCTTCCGGCATCTGGGCTTTATTTGTGCCGGGAGTTGGCGCCGGTGCGCTCTATAAATATGCGATTCAGCACGAGTCGGGCGAAATTCGCGTCAAAGCCGATCCGTTCGCTTTTGCGGCCGAAATGCGGCCGAGTACCGCATCCAGAGTCGTCGATGGCGGCGATTTTCACTGGACCGACGACGCATGGTTTGCCGGACAACAGCAAAATCCAATTTACTCACGACCGCTCAATATTTACGAAGTGCATCTGGGTTCGTGGCGGCGCGGCGCGGACGGCTCGTTCCTGAACTATCGTGAACTGGCCCATTCGTTGGTCGACTATGCGCTGGAAATGGGCTATACCCATCTGGAACTGCTGCCGGTGGCCGAGCATCCGCTCGACATGTCCTGGGGATACCAGCAGACCGGTTATTATGCAGTAACCAGTAGGTATGGTTCGCCGGAAGACTTCATGTATTTTGTCAACCGGGCGCACGAGAGGGGTCTGGGCGTTTTGCTGGACTGGGTGCCTGGTCATTTTTGCAAGGATGATCATGGCCTGGCCCGGTTCGACGGCGAAAACCTGTTTGAGCCGCAGGACCAGCTGCAGGCGGAAAACATCGAATGGGGCACGCTCAACTTTGACCTGGGCCGCTCGGAAGTCCGCAGCTTCTTGATTTCCAACGCAATGTTCTGGTTTGATGTTTATCATCTGGACGGGCTGCGGGTGGACGCAGTCGCCAATTTGCTGTATCTGGACTTCGCCCGCCGACCGGGCAACTGGCGGCCTAACAAGCATGGCGGTCGCGAAAACCTGGAAGCAGTCGACTTTTTGCGCAAGCTGAATGCGGCGATTTTTGCCCGGCACCCAGCGGCACTGATGATTGCTGAGGAGTCGACGACCTGGACCGGCGTGACCCGGCCGGCCCATCAGGGAGGCCTTGGTTTCAACTATAAATGGAACATGGGCTGGATGAACGACATGCTCCGCTATATGAAGATCGATCCGCTGTTCCGCAAAGGTTCGCACAATCTGGTGACGTTCGCGATGATGTATATGTACTCGGAAAATTTTATCCTGCCGCTGTCGCATGACGAAGTGGTGCATGGCAAGCGGTCGCTGCTCGACAAGATGCCAGGCGATTATTGGCAGAAATTTGCCGGACTTCGTGGTTTCCTCGGTTTTACCCTGACTCACCCCGGCAAGAAACTGCTGTTTATGGGCGGCGAGTTTGGCCAGTTCATTGAATGGAACGAAGCGCAGAGCCTCGACTGGCACCTGCTGGAGTATGAACAGCACGGCAAGCTGCATGCCTATGTGAAGGCGCTTAATCATTTTTACCTGTCTGAGCCCAGTCTGTGGGAACAGGACCATCAACGCGGCGGCTTTCGCTGGATCAATGCTGATGACCAGAGCACCGGAATTATCAGTTACGTTCGGTATGCGAAAGAGGCGCGCGATGCGATGATCGTCGTTTGCAACTTAACGCCAATCGGTCGTGAGGGTTATGTGATCGGCGTGCCGGAGCCGGGTGAATATCGCGAAGTTTTCAACAGTGATCGGGCCGAGTTTGGCGGTAGCGACAAGATCCATGCGATGCCGCTGCTTACCGGGAAAGAAGGCTGGGGTCCCTGGCCGCATTCGCTGGCGGTCGGCGTACCGCCGCTCGGATTGATCTGTTTAAAAAAAGTCTGACCGCTACTCAGACACTGAGGGAGGGAGGGGTAGTATGCGAAAAAAGAAAACGATTGCGATGATTTTGGCTGGCGGGCAGGGGACACGGCTGGGCGCGCTGACGAAAAATATTGCCAAACCGGCGGTGCCGTTCGGCGGCAAGTACCGGATCATCGACTTTCCACTTTCCAACTGCAGCAACTCCGGTATTGACACCGTCGGCATCCTGACCCAGTACAAGCCGTTTTTCCTGCACAGTTATATCGGAATCGGCAGCCCCTGGGATCTCGACCGCAAGGATGGCGGCGTGTTCATCCTGCCGCCGTATACGCATGACAGCGGCGGCGAGTGGTACAAGGGAACCGCCGATGCGATCTACCAGAACGTGGAGTTCATCGACCAGCATGATCCGGTCTGGATTGTCATTCTATCCGGCGATCATATCTATAAAATGGATTACAGCCGCATGCTGGAGTTTCATGAAGCCAAGGAGGCCGATGCGACACTGGCCGTAATCGAGGTGCCCTGGGAAGATACCCGCCGGTTCGGTATCATGAACACCGATGCCAATGACCGGATCACCGAATTTGAGGAAAAACCCGCCAAAGCCAAAAGCAACTTGGCTTCGATGGGCGTCTATATATTCCGCTGGCAGTATCTGAAGTACTATCTGACCAGCGATGCGAAAAACGCCGATTCGGTGCATGACTTCGGCCGTAATATCATTCCCGGCATGATTGACAGCGGGCAAAGCGTTTATGCTTATCGGTTCAAAGATTATTGGCGGGATGTCGGCACTGTGGAAAGCCTGTGGGAAGCGAACATGGACCTGCTATCCGACCGGCCCCAACTGGATCTGCATGACCCCGACTGGCGAATTTACTCGGTAAATCCGGTCCGGCCGCCTCACTATGCCGGACCCAATTCACAGATCAGTCAGTCGATGATCAGTGAAGGCTGCCAGATTTTCGGCCAGGTCAAACGTTGTGTGATTTTCCCCAACGTAATCGTTGGCGAAGGCGCCCAAGTCACCGACTCGGTCCTGATGCCGGGCGTCACTGTGGCGCCGCAAGCAATTATTTCCCGGGCAATAATCGGACCGGATGCGGTGGTGCAGGAAAATGCCAGGATTGGCGGCGACGGCAGTATCGCGCTGGTGGTTCATGATGTGAAACCGAGTCGCAGGGGAGGAAAATCATGAAAGGCTTGCTGGGGCTGATTAACCTCTATGAAGATGAGACGGCGATGGGACCGCTGGCGGGGCATCGCCCACTGGCCGCGATGCCTTACGCCGGACGCTACCGGTTGATTGACTTCACCCTGTCCAACCTGGTCAATGCCGATGTAAGGACGGTAGGCGTGCTGGTCCGTGACAAATACCGCTCATTGATCGACCACTTGCGTTCCGGCAAGGAATGGGACCTGGCCCGCAAGCGCGACGGCCTGTATATCCTGCCTCCGGCGCATAGCCCAGCTGCCGGCAATGGCGGAGACATCAGCAATTTTTACTTTAATTTGGACTATATCTATGCCTGTTCCGAAGACTTTGTGATCATCTGCGGCAGTCAAACGATTTGCAATCTGCCGATTGATCAGGCATTTCATTATCACCTGTCGGTCGGCGCCGACGTGACGATTATTGGTCGCGACTGGCCGGATGGCGGTAATGCTCCCTGTCTGTTGACAGATGAGGAAGGACGGGTGACTTCGCTCTGCGAGGGTGAGGACCCTTCGCCGTACGACATCCAGCCGCTGGGCTTCTATATCCTGTCCAAGAGCCTGATGGCCGAACTGGTCCGTCAGTGCGCCGCTGAAGGCGGACACAATCTGTTTGTCGACGGCATCCTGAAAAACCTGGCCACGCTGAAAGTCTATGTGTTCCGTCATTCTGGCTATGTGGCCCGGATCGACTCTATCGCCGCTTATTTTCAGCATCAACTGGATTTATTGCATCCGACCGTCTGGCAGGAGTTGTTTTTTCGCTATGGAATTGTATATACCAAGATCAAGGATGAAGCCCCGGCAAAGTATAAAGAACAGGCCGTGGTTAAAAACTCGTTGGTCGCCAACGGTTGTATCATCGAAGGAACGGTTGAAAACTGCATCTTGTCCCGGTCGGTGATCATTGAAAAAGACGCGGTGGTCCGCAATTCCATCATCAGCCAGAATGTCCGGGTGGGGTCTCAGGCTCGACTGTCGCATGTGCTGTGCGACAAGGATTCAATCGTATCAGCCGGTCGCTGCTTGAACGGCTCAATTAATAGTCCATTTATCGTCAGAAAAGGAGCTGTGGTGTGATGATCAAAGTTTTGTTTGCTGCCGCCGAGGCAGTCCCGTTTGCCAAGACTGGCGGTTTGGCAGACATTGTCGGTACGTTGCCGCGGGCGCTGAAAAAATTAAAGGTCGACGCCAGGATCATAGTTCCTTTGTATGGCGACGTACCGGAAAGTTTCCGCAATCAAATGAAACTGATCGCCAGCGAAACGGTTCAGCTGGGCTGGCGACGACAGCACTGCGGCTTGTTTGAAATGCAGCACGAAGGCGTGACGGTTTATTTTGTCGACAACGAATACTATTTCCGGCGCAAAGGGTTGTACAATTTCTATGATGAAGCCGAACGGTTCGGCTTTTTCAGTAAAGCAGTGCTGGATGTGCTGCCACGGCTGGAATGGGCGCCTGACATCATTCATTGCCACGACTGGCATGCCGGCATGATTCCGGTGTTGCTGCGGTCCCATTACTGCAAGGCTCCTTGGTGCTCGGCGATGAAAACGCTTTGTACGATTCACAATTTGGAGTATCAGGGCGTATTTCCTTCCAGTATCCTCGGCGATATGTTCAATCTGGAGCATGACCGAAAAGCAGTGGCCGGGCTGGAATTTTTCGGCATGGTGAACTTTCTCAAAGGCGGTCTGGAGTACGCCGATTTTGTCAGTACAGTCAGCGCCAGTTACGCCAGAGAGATCCAGACCCGCTATTGGGGTGAAAAGCTGGACGGAGTATTGACCCGGCGCAGTGACCGATTGGTCGGTATTGTGAACGGAATTGATCCGGAGCTGTACGACCCGGCTAAAGACCCTGCTCTGTTCGCCAATTACTCGACACGCAGCTTTAAAGGCAAGCAGGAAGGGAAATTGCAACTGCAACAACAGCTGGGGCTGGAGACGCGGGCGGATGTTCCCTTGTTTGGCATCGTCTCCCGCTTGGTCAAGGCCAAAGGTTTTGAACTGGTTCAGCGCGTGATGGATGAAATGATGGAGGAAGGGATGCAACTGGTTGTGCTGGGCGCCGGCGACCCGCAGCAGGAAGATATTTTCCGTGACGCCGCCAGGCGCTACCCCGGTCGGATTGCCGTCCATATCGGCTACGATGATACACTGGCCCGGCGAATCTATGCCGGGTCCGACGTGCTGCTGATGCCGTCGCAAAAAGAACCCTGCGGCATCAGCCAGCTAATCGCGATGCGCTATGGGTGCATCCCGCTGGTGCGCGAGATCGGCGGCCTGGTTGACACAGTGGAAACATTTAATCCGGAAACTTATGAAGGCACCGGTTTCTCCTTCACCAATTACAACGCACATGATATGCTGAATGTGATTAAACTGTCCTGCAAGATCTTCCAGGACAAAAAACGCTGGACACAGTTGATGAAAAGCGCCATGAAGGCAGATCATTCCTGGAAAACTTCGGCAAAAGAGTATGTCTCCTTATATAGCCGGATAATAAAGGAGGATTTTTATGTATCCTGACAAAGCGGCGTTTATCAGTGCTTATTTGCAAAAGTTCCAAAGTCTGCATGGAAAAGGTGTCGATGAGGGTTCCACCAAGGAGCGCTATGAGGCGCTGGCCGGGTTGGTTCGCGATCTGATTGCTCAAAAATGGGCCCGCACCAACAAACAATATCTGGAACGGGGCGTCAAACAAGTCTACTATTTCTCAATCGAGTATCTGCAGGGGCGGATATTGATTACCAACCTGTTGAATCTGGACATCCTGGAAACTTGCAGCGAAGGACTGGATGAGCTGGGGATCAGCTTGACGGAACTGACCGAACAGGAACCGGAGGCAGGTCTTGGCAGCGGTGGACTCGGTCGACTGGCTTCCTGTTTTCTTGACTCGATCGCCTCGTTGCATTTGCCTGGACATGGCTGTGGCATCCGCTATCGCAACGGGATGTTCAAACAGAAGATCGTCGACGGCTATCAGGCAGAGTTGCCGGATCCTTGGTTGAAAGACGGCAATGTCTGGGAGTTTCGCAAGGCGGATAAATCGGTTGCAGTCAAGTTTGGCGGTTACATTCGGGAAGAGGACGTAGACGGAGTTCGCCAGTTCCACCACGAGGGTTACGAAGCGATCCTGGCAGTGCCTTATGATATGCCGGTCGCCGGCTTCCGCAACAATACCGTGAATACGCTGCGGCTCTGGAGCGCCGAAGTCATGCCTTCCAGCGAGGAGGGAACCGTTTCTGACAGCGACTATATCAAGGCAATGGAATATCGCCGATCTGTCGAATCAATCACCGAAATTCTCTATCCGGACGATTCGCGCTATGAAGGGCGTGTTCTGCGGCTGAAACAGCAATATTTCATGGTCTCGGCCGGCTTGCAGAGCATCGTGCGACGCTTCAAAAAAAGGAATGGATCATTGCTGGACTTTCACGAGAAAAACTCCATCCATATCAACGACACGCATCCTGTGGTGGTAGTGCCAGAGCTGATGCGAATTTTGTTGGATGAAGAAGGCATGAACTGGGCTGATGCATGGCGGATCACCGTGAATGCCGTTTCCTACACCAACCATACAGTGATGCCGGAAGCGTTTGAAAAGTGGCCGGTGGAAGTGTTCCGCGACCTGATGCCGCGAATTTTCATGATTGTCAATGAAATCAACGAACGGTGGTGCGCCGATCTCTGGAACCGCTACCCCGGCGAATGGGACAAGATTCGTGAAATGGCGATTATTTCTGATGGTTTTGTGCACATGGCCCATTTGGCGGTGGTGGGCAGCCACAGCGTCAACGGCGTGGCGAAAATTCATACTGAAATACTCAAAAAATCGGTTCTGCGCCGCTTTTATGAGTATTTTCCCAGCAAATTCAACAACAAGACCAACGGCATCACGCACCGCCGCTGGCTGATGAAGGCCAATCCGGACCTGTGTGAGCTGATCTCGGAAACCATAGGTCACAGCTGGATGACGCATGCGACCGATCTGCACAAATTGTCCGCCTATGCCACCGACCCAGTGCTGGGCGAGAAGATCGCGATGGTCAAAGCTTGCAACAAAGAACGACTGGCCGAGTATGTTAAGCGCACTACCGGTCAGATCATCAACCCCAATTCAATCTTTGACTGCCATATCAAGCGGATTCACAACTACAAACGGCAGGTTCTCAACGTGATGCATATCATGGACCTGGTCAATCGGATTCGTGAGAATCCGGCGCTGGATATCACGCCGCGCACCTTCTTTTTCGCAGGTAAAGCCGCTCCCGCCTATTATCAGGCCAAACGGACGATCAAACTGATTAACACGGTGGCAGCGATGATTGATGCCGACCCGCTGTTGAAAGAAAAATTGAAAGTCGTATTCTTGGAAAACTATCGCGTGTCGCTGGCCGAAATCATCATCCCGGCCGCCGATGTCAGCGAGCAGATTTCCACTGCGTCGAAAGAAGCGTCAGGCACCGGAAACATGAAGTTCATGATGAACGGCGCCGTGACGATTGGCACCCATGATGGCGCCAACATCGAAATTCGTAACGAAGTCGGTACTGAAAATTTCGTCGCTTTCGGATTGACCGCTGACGAAGTTATGGATTACCAAAAACGCGGCGGCTATAATGCCCGGGCCGTATACGACGGCAATCCAAGATTGCAAAAGGTGGTCGATCAGCTGGTCGGCGGCGAGTTGCCGGCCGGGCGCGAAGAATTCCGTGACCTTTATGACAGTTTTTTGCGCTACAATGACGAGTTCTTCCTACTGGAAGATTTCGGCGCCTATGTGGCTGCGCAGGAACAAATCGACCGAATGTACAAGGACAAAGCGCGTTGGCGCAAAATGTGCATCGAAAATATTGCTCACTCCGGCGAATTCTCCAGCGACAATACGATCTGGGAATATGCGGTCGGTATCTGGCAAGTGAAGCCGGTCATATTCTAGGGCGTGTTGTTCTGCACATTAATTACGATTAGCCTAAGCAGATATTTTATACTCAACAGGGGCTGTGAGAAAACATGAGAAATGTTTTTCACAGCCCCTTAAATTATCTAAACACAAAGTGGATTATTCGATCGGGCAATCGTAAACAACATAAACCGATGGATATTATTACATGTCGAATAAAATATATTCAATAAATATAAAAAACACTGGGTGTATTTGGTTCTGGAAATACCTGAAATTAAGATTCCGCAGTGTCGTAAAAACAATTAATTGTCAAAATACCATTTGGATGAAAAATGGACGAGAAAACAGTTTCAAACCGCATTTTTTAGCTATAAATTAAAAAAAATACGCATAAAACAACTGATTAATCAAGACATAAAACGGATGAATATTTAATAGCCAAGCAGAATGTTAATATAAAAATCATTAAAACCCTGGCCGATTTAGAATTCGGATGTCATGATTTGATGCAGGAATAAATGAAAGAATATACATTGTTGTAAAAGGTAAGTGTAAAAGAAAAAAGAAAGCATGAATCAACCGAGGCAAGTACGGAATGCGTCGTGCAGAATATGAATAATGGATATGAAGAAAATAAAAATAAACAAATTGTAAACAATCTCGTATAACTATAGACAAATAAAAACTTTAGTATAAAATAGGAATCAAATGTTGGCACTGATTTTTGTGTTAAATCCGTATTGGCATTTTCGGAAATAGAAAATATAACTACAACTGGAATCTCCAAGATTATAGTGCGGGCATGCAATAAGGGATAAATAATATTGTGCGCCAACGAATATAACGAAGAGGAGAGGAAAGTTTTAAAACCGGGGTAATCTGCGTGTGAAACTGTAGAGCAGAGATACCTGTTTTGTTGTATATTTTTATTGTTATACCGCCAGACTCTACGCTTTTAATATTACTATTTTAGGTTGGGAAGGAGTGCGTTCAAATATTTTATCGAATTATGCGTATTCTCTTAGTGATAGGAATTATATTTTCACATTCCGTTCCAACAAGTGCGATTAGTAGAGTAATTCCTACGATAAATTATGACCCCGCGCTGGACGTAGTAGTTAGAGCGCCGCAATCTTCTTATTTTATGGAATTCCCGGCTCCTCGCCAAGTTAAACTGCAATCGGCAATCGTTTCTGTTGCGCTGACTCCAGGGAGTCAAATTCAGGATGAGTCTGCTTTTTCCATTATCTACAACGATAAAGTTATACAGACCCGAACCGCGAAAGATATTCGGCAACGCAAAGAATGGATAATTAGTTTACCGACGGTAGACCTCGCGCAAAGCAAAATTCGCTTACAAATTAAAGCTAATATGTATATTTCCAATGATTTTTGTCGCGACTATAATTCCGGAAATCTATTTTTTACGGTTCATCCCAAAGAATCAAAGCTGACACTGAACTATGAAATGATGCCGACAAAAACTGTAAGCGATTTTTTTGGCAATCTACAACAAACTGTTTTTGTCGTAGTTCCGAATAACGCAGAACTTGCAGAAATAATGCCGGCCGCATGGGTATATGGAATCGTTAAGAAAAATTATCCGCACATGCAAGTTAGCTTGGTCAAGGCATCTGAACTGGCAGGAAAGCCGGCGGCGCCCAGAGTGTGGGTAGGAACAAAGGGCAGACTTCCGGCCTATTTTAGCAAAACGCCCGTCGGGATAGAACTTGCTGACGCCAATACGCTTTTGATATCCGGCGCCACGTTGGGCGAGTTAGAGGCAGCAGTGCAGCGACTATCAACTTTGCCTTTGCTGATGCTGGATTCAGCCGCCGGGGTAAAAGAGGGGACCTTATCCAGTTCGGCGACTGGCGGTAAAACGCCCGGCATTACTTTCGGCAATCAAGTTGCGCAAGAAGGTCTATTCCAAGTTTCCAGCGATTTTGTCGTATATGCTGGACAGTTCGGTACTGTGCCTGAAAAATTGGGAATGAACCTCGAAGGGGCATATACAGTATCAAAGGATTCCAATCGACCGGTTCGCATGGATGTGTTTTTTAATGACAAAATTGTAAACAGCTCAGTGCTTGATCAAACAGGTCGCTTTACCCGGGAAATTAATTTCCCGGCTGGAACGGAATTGCTATCACATAATAGAATTAAAGTTCAGTTTAATTTTCCTGACGAGCCTGATCAGTGCAAAATTGTCGGGAAGCTTCAGTCGGCTCAAATATTTCCCAACAGCTATTTATGGGGCGAAGGGAAAAAGAAAATTAGTTACATGACATGGCAAAATATAAGTCCTTTCCTGTCGCAACAAGGAACCATAATAATTGATGAAAAACTAAATGGGAATATATTAGATGTTTTAGCAAAAACAATTAATTATTTAAACCGGCAACTTCCGGAAAAATCGTATGCATATCCTCGGGTTCAGGGCTTGTCTGAATTGGCCTTTATTCCACCGGATCAGTTTGTTTTGGTCTTGGCGCAGGCAAAAAATTTGCCAGGCTTTATTGTCGACCAACTTCCCGGACTGCAAGCGCAAGGTGCGAATAGCTACAATCCAGGCGGCTCATCAACAATGCCTTCAGAGTTCAAAAACAGTGAAAAATTGGCTATCGCCCGCGTGGCGGAATATAAGAATAATCCATTGGTTGTTGTATCAACAAATCAAGACGGGAATCTCATCAGTTTATTTTTGGATTACTTAGGCAAACCGGAAAACGCGCAGAAAATACGCGGCAATATTTTGGCTTATTATCAGTCGGGAAAAATCGAAGATATTAATTTGGCAAAAGTCGAACAAGCGACAAGTGTTATGCCTGTGGATATAAAAAATAGTGTGGTTGATTTTTGGCATAAAAATCAAAAAGCAATTATTTTAACAGGCGCAGCAGTAATTGTATTTATTATATTAATTTCACTATATTGGTTTTTGCGTAAAAGAAAAAAAGACCGCGAATACTACTCGGAATATGAAGACGATGAAAGAGGCCCCGAACGAAAAGAAACCGCAATGCAGCAATATCCACAATATTATGATGACTTAGATGAGGAATTTGAACACAATCCGTTGCCGATAGTTACCCCGAAACGAGGTAGGCCACCCAAGGCGGCTGTGTCTGTGGCCGCTTCGCAGCAAGAAGTAAGAGGCAACGCCGCTACTCGGCAGTCATTGGCCGCCGAAGCGCCTCGCAAGCGCGGCAGACCGAAAAAGCAGCCCGTGGAGGTTACCCCCAATGCAATTGTTTGGCAGCCTTTGGAACCCGTCGCAATTCCTGGGGAAAAACGCAAACGTGGGAGACCGCCCAAAAACTCACAGCCGAAAATCGATAAATAGCTGGTGCATGAGTGCTATCAGAGTCCAAGATATTGTAGTGCAAGAGGTGAATGCTAGTGGCAAATACGATCGCTCGAACTGCTAACCCAGCGGGGGAAAATTCTATAAAGCGGAGCAGGGAACGGCGTCATCGCTGGGAAAAAGTGCTTCGCGCGCTGGTGTTAATTGTTTGCATGGTCTGTTTTTCAACTAATGGCCTGGCGGCCGTAGATGAGCAGGCAGGGAAAAACAAAAATGCATTTACGGCAGAAATGACAAAAATGATTGATAATATAAATGCTGCGCCAAATAATAATGTAATTAAATTCAAATTGCTGGTTGAAGAGCAAATCGACCAGACGGTAAATGCGATGGAAAAGAATTTTTCAGGTGCGGCAAAGACTGAATATATTTATGAAATGGTAAAAATAAAAAATAAAATATATGATGCTGCCCAAATAGATATTCCGCAAACGAAAAAAGAATTTGCAGTCGAAATTAATTCAATAATTGCGAAATATCAGGAAAAAACAGGAATAGCCGACAAAACAAATAATAACGAAACAAAAGATAATCAAACCGTTAAGCAAGAACCGGTAACCGTTGCCTTGACAGAAAAAAGCGCGGATTCTAATAAGAAAAAATCGAACCCCAATAATTCCGAAATAATAAATAAAAATACTTCCTCAGAAGCGTCTAAAAATTTCACGGCGGATATCGTCCGAATTGTTTCGGAAATAAATGCGTTGCCCAACAATAATGTTGTGAAATTTAAAGTCGTCGTTGAAAATGAGACGGATAAGTTTTTGGATGATATTAAAACGCTGTTTATAGAAAAAGATTTATCAGAAATAAGCAGCATGATGCGCGAAGTAAAAAATAAAATATATAGTGACCCGAAATTGAATATCGTGAGCGCGAAAGCGGAATTGACAAAAACATGCCAGATTATTAGCGAAAAATACTCCAGCCAAATTAAGGCCGGTGCAAGTATGGCCAGTAATGCAACAGCTGTCAATTTAACTAAGAATATTGAATTAACGAAGAATGTTGAATTAACGAAGAAAAGCGAGAAGCCGAGTTTGCCTCAATATAACAGTGTGGATGGCGGCGGGGATGTTAAAGCATCCAATTTGTTGTTTACTGAAAAAATCGATGGACTAATTTCTGAAATAAATAAAATACCAAATAATAATATAATAAAATTTAAAGTAACGGTTGAAAATGAAACCGAAAAGTTCTTGACGGAGACCGATCCGCTATTCTCGGCAAGTTCAAGAGTCGAGTTGACAAACGAAATGAATAATATCAAAAATAAAATATATGATAATCAAAAATTGAAAATAAATTTGGCAAAAAATGAATTAACCAATGAATATCGAAGAATAGAGAAAAAATATGGATCGCAACTCGTTGGCAATCCCCTTCCGGTTAAAACTGTTGCGCAAAGCAGTAGTTATATTGCTCCAGTTGCCCCAGTTGCCGATCCGGCTGCCACCTCGGTTGCACGAACGGCTGCGCGGAATAATCGCCAGCCGACAAGTGGTGTTGTCACTGGAACAGATGCAAAAGGTAACTATTTGCCGGCAAGTACTTCCACCAAGCGCACTGCCAAGCCTGTAACATCTGAAGTATATTCGGATCTGTTGAAACAAGTAATGACTGTCAATAATCAGACGCAGAGCGTTGGCTCCAGAGTCAGAGTATCGGGCGGTGTTAGACTCCATTACGCAGTAACCTCGGGTTCCGGCAGTTGGGCGCAGAACACTTCGGGTCTGCGGGCGGATGTAGGCGCCGAAATGCAACTGGATAAAGACTGGCGGCTGTACGCTGGGCTTTCTGCAAAAAAGAGCTTCTTAAACTATGAAGATAAAATAGATGCCCGACTCTATTTAATGAAGACTATTGGCAAATCAACTTTCCGCATCGGCTCATTTGGCTACTATATGGCAGAAGGAAATATTTATGATGACACATTTGACGGATTGCGGTTTGATTTTGGCGAAAAGGTTCGCTATTCATTGAGTTACGGAAATACAAGGTATACCAAAGATACGTTGGTTGCGACGGCAAAATATGATGATTATGATTATACGCTTGAGGCCGGCGCTTATCTGTACAAAAACAATGACGATAATGTACAGAATAATCTTTTTACATTAGGCGGCATCTATAAGTTTAACAATTTTACTCTTGGCAGCATGGCACTGGTTTCTAGTCGCAAGGATAATAATGGCGCAAACTTTGGTTATGTACACAGTTTGGTATACGGAGATCTAAAACCATGGCGAAAAGGTACCTATAATATGTGGGCCAAATATTATAACCAGCCGAGATATACATATATTGATCCGAGCATGAACGGTCGCGGCGGATTGATGCAGGGGTTCAAGGGATTTGGTCTGGGCGTAAACTATACTTTCTCGGAAAATTTGGTCGGGTCGCTAGAGTACTATAACTTGACGGATATGACGACCGGTGGAACCGGCAGTACCTGGTGGGGATCGCTGACTCACTTTTTCTAAACATATTGCGTGAAATGGGGCGAGAGAGTGAGTATTGTCAGCCAAATTCTGCTTAGACAGGGAAAAGTGGCGGTTGTGGGCTTGGGCTACGTAGGGTTGCCTTTGGCAGTGGCGTTTGCCGAAAAAGTCAGCACTATTGGGTTTGATGTTAATGCTGAAAAAATTGCCCTGTACAAAAGCGGCATTGATCCAACAAATGAAGTCGGCGATGCACAAATACAACAAACAAAGCTTGAGTTTTGCAGCGATCCTGCCTGTCTACGGCAAGCAAGCGTAATTATTGTTGCGGTGCCGACTCCCGTGAATGGTGATAAGACGCCCAATCTGGGCCCAATTATTAGCGCGTGCGATATTGTTGGCGCAAATCTGACCAAAAATTCAATCGTGGTATTTGAATCTACCGTTTATCCCGGAGTTACCGAGGATCTCTGCGTGCCGATCCTTGAGAAACAATCAGGGTTTCAGTGCGGGCGGGATTTTAAAATTGGTTATTCGCCGGAAAGAATAAATCCCGGTGATAAAGTAAACCGGCTACAAACGATCACAAAAATTGTTTCCGGCATGGATGAAGAAACTGTTGAAGAACTTGCCGAGTTATACAAAATAATTATCAGCGCAGGAATATATAAAGCGACAAGCATAAAAGTCGCTGAAGCAGCGAAACTGGTTGAAAATGCGCAACGCGATATTAATATTGCATTTATGAACGAATTGGCGATGGCGTTTGATCGAATGGGCATTCGGACTATTGATGTAATTAAAGCGATGAACACAAAATGGAATGCATTAAATTTTTATCCCGGTTTAGTTGGCGGTCATTGTATTGGCGTTGATCCGTATTATTTTATTTACCAGGCGGAGATGCTCGGCTATCACTCGCAAATAATTGCTGCCGGCAGGCAAGTCAACGATCGAATGGGCGCTTATGTGGCTGACGCAATCATAAAAAAAATGATCCAGGCAAAACAGGATGTCAGCAAAGCGAAAATATATATTATGGGGCTGACTTTTAAAGAAAATGTTCCTGATATGCGCAACTCGAAAGCGATTGATGTTGTAAAGCAGTTGAGCTCCTATGGGTTAAGTGTAAATATCGTTGATCCCATGATCGACAAAACCGAACTTCGCCAGGAGCTGGCGATGGAAACAACAGAGTTGGTTGATGTCAGAGAAGCGGACTGCCTGGTGTTTTTAGTGGCGCATAGCTGTTTTGCAGAACTGAGTTTGGATGACTTGGCGAAAATGTGTCGGCGCGACAGTAGTTCTGGGTTACCTGTGTTGATCGATATAAAAAATATTTTTGATCAAGCAAAATTAGAAGAAGCAGGCTATTCGTATTGGAGCCTTTAAGTGCAGGGGCGGAGGTATCAGCTTGAAGCCCAAAATTGTATCAGTACTCATCGGCATAGTTTTGCTAGCTGGATTGTCCTGGTTGTTTTTCTTTCGTGATTATTTAGCGGCGCAAAAAATGACACAATATCGACCGGTGGCGGAATACCAGACAAAACAAACTAACAGCATTCGCTTTGATGCTGAGAAAGAAATTGGTGCTGCTACCGCCAAGATGCAATTGAATAAAGCGATGGCGACAGTGTTGACAGGCTCGAAGGGGAAAGAAGGAAAAATTGCGCTGACATTTGACGGTAAGGGCAGCCAACTGGTCATGGACAAGATTGTTGAATCGCTGCAAAAGCATCAAGTGAAAGCAACATTTTTTATTGAAGGGATGCAAGCCGCAGAAGACCCGCAAATGATCCTGAAAATTAAAGATGCCGGTTTTGCAGTTGAAAACTACTCCCTCCACGGTTGGCCACAAATGGAGACATTAACAGCTGATAAACTATTATTTGATTTCTGCCAATCGAAAAAAATATTTCAACTTGCGTTGTTAACCGATAGCAAAATATTAAAATGCAATGAAACGAATTATACCGATCAATTGCGACAAGCTGCCCAGGCATGCGGATTCCAGCAAATAGTAAAAAGTGATGTTGTTGTAACTTCGCAGACGATAAAAGCTCTTGTTTCGGCCCAGGCGGCAAGTGAATATGTTAATAAAATCAAACCAGGCAGTATTGTATCAGTAAAGGTTAAAGTGAGTCGAGAGCCGCAGACAGAAACAAAAATGTTGCCGCAATCTGTTGATAAATTAGATATTGACCTGGTTTTGGCGGTTGAAAACTTGCTGGTCGCAATAAAAAAGCGCGGCTTGGAAATCACAACAACACCAGAAATCTCGGAAATTAATAAATAAAATGGATTAAAGAATTGCAGACAGAAAATAATTTGGATAAAGTTTTATGAGATGCGCTAAATACAGTTTGGCGGACGTGGATAGATCATTTCGAGTGGGAAAGAAGGTGTTTCTATAATATGCGAGGACGATTAATTTCCATACTGATTGTACTGCTAGTGATTTGCTGGATTGCGTGGGCATTCTTTTTCAAAAGCTATTTTACACAGAAAACCGGTCAAGATTATGGCAATGTTACCGATTTAAAACTGGATTATTCTGCTGATAAAGAAATTGCCGAGGCGATGGACCGGCTGAAAAAGAATCCGGAACCGGCTTCAGTAATTGTTGGAAAAAATAGCAATCAAAGAGAAATTGCACTGACTTTCGATGGTTTATCGGATCGAATTATCATGCAAAAAATCCTTGATCTATTAGATAAATATAATATTAAAGCAACGTTTTTTGTTGATGGAATGCAAACGGCAGAAGATCCGCAGGCAGTTGTCAATATCAGAAAATCCGGTAATAAAATTGAAAACTATACGTTAATGGGTATGACTAAAATGGAAACTTTGCCAGTGGCGCAACTGGTCAAAGATTTTTGCCAATCGCAAAAAATTATCAAAGTTACCGCTGACAAAGGCGCTAATCTACTGAAGTGTAATGAAACACAATATACTGATACCGTATTAAAAGCAGCCAGGGCGTGCGGCGTGAAAAGCGTCGTCAAAAGCGATGCCATTGTCGGCACTAAAAACTTATATTCCGATCAAGCCGCCGCAGCATTTGTCAGTAAACTGCGTTCGGGTAGTATTGTATCTGTGAAACTAAAGCCTAATATGGACCCGATTTTGCCAGAAGAAGGAAAAATTGATCTGAAACCTGCCTGGGATAAACAACCGGGGCTGAAGCCATTAGTAAAACAGGAATTAAGCGACAACGAGATTGTACAGATGGTGGAACGGTTGCTCAATGCCTTATCGCAGGCCAAGGTAAAAGTTGTTGATGTGGAAACATATCCAGTAACTCCGCAAAACGGGAAAATTTCATTGAGTTCCCCTCTGTCAGAGGTTCTGCTCGGCAGCTGGCAACAGCTTGTCGATCACGCAACCCGCTTATCAGTGCAACTGCAAACTGTTATTTCGGCAGATTTGATTTATAGTAAAGCGCATGCTGCAGGAGCAGAAAATAATCCTACTGAATCTTCAAATGCCAACCAAGAAATCAAAATGATATATACAACAGAGCCGGCATTGGCGTTTTCTTTTTCAGGATTAAGCCAGGAATCGGTTGTGGAAGATATTTTGCGACGGCTAAAAAAAATAAATAGTAAAGCAACTTTCTTCGTTTCAGAAATGGAGATGCGGCAAAATCCTGGAATAGTGAGAAAAATCGTCAATCAGGGCCATGAACTGGGTTTGTCAGTTCGTCCGCGCGACAGCAATACGGTTGAACAAACTCGGCGACTGCTCCGCGTAGGATTTGAATATCTGAGAGCTAACTTTGGTGTAACAACCCGTCTGATTAAGCAACCGTTAGCAGCAATAACCCCCAATACTGTCCAGGCTGTTCAAGAGGAAGGCGCACAGCTGATAGGACACTCGGTGACAGCAGTACAAATCAAACACAAAGATTATAATTCGGTAGCGCAAATATTAGCGGAATTATTCCCCAAGTCGCTTGTTTCGCTGGCGCGCGGCCAGATTGTTCATTTCCGATTAGACTATTTTAGCAACCGGCAAATAGCTGGCGAATTAATGGAAGCAATCAAGCGGGAGAAAATTGATAATGTAGCCTTTTCAACTTATTATGACAACCCGACCGTAAATCCCGCCAACGACTCACGATACTTGGTCAAGCCCGTTGGCGCAATTCTAAACAACAAATTGTTTCTCTATCGTTACCCGGTTGATATGAGAAATGTGCCTGAACCGATTCGGCGGGAAGGACCAGCCTACTCAGACGGTAAGTTGCGTATTGTCGATTTGATGTCGCGATATTATATCGGCAGTCCCGACGTTACCGAAGAAGATCGGATATTGAATTTTTCGCGGATGGAAATCCGTCGGCTCGATAAAAGCGGCTTGATCCAAACTGATGACCGGGTAATCTTTTTGACATTCGACGATTTTGGTTCTGACGAGTCAATCAATAAACTCCTCTATGTATTGCGAAAACACGATGTATATGCAACGTTTTTCATTATAACCCGTTCTGTCTTAAACAATCCTAATTTATTACGGACGATAGCAGCGGAGGGAAATGAGATAGCAAACCATTCCGACATGCACCGACCAATGGTGTATGTGAATCCGCAAACAGGCAAACAAGTAGTGTTTCAAACGACCAAAGACGAGTATGTACAGGAACTGAAATCTTCGTACAAAAAACTGCTTGATATTACCGGAGATGTAGTCGTTGATGGCAGGCACTCATTAACTCGCTATTATCGTCCACCGCAGCTCGCAATCAACAAGCATGGCATGGAAGCTGTGTTTGAGGCCGGATTTCAGTATGTGATCTCCGGGTACTACAGTACAAAGGATTACGCTGCGGATGATACGTCAGTTCTAGTAAAAAGTCTGATGAACGGAATATATGACCAACGGGGTCGCTTGCAAAAAGGTTCAATTCTTGTTATGCACATGTCAGATACCTCGCCATATACGCCGATAGCTCTTGATATTCTGTTGACAGCGAACAAAGCAAAAGCGGAGTCTGACCCGACTAAATTTAGGGTTGGCAGATTATCGGACTATCTGACCAATGGGTACATACAAAAACCACGCATTCGACAACCCGAGTAATATATTCGAATAAAAGTTTTCCGAAGTGTTAAGAGTTCCAGAGGAAAGCGGAAGGGGGCCATAATGGGTCTGTTCGGCAAAAAACAAAAAAGAACTGCTGTTGAGCAAGAAATTCAGGAAGTTTTGCTTCAGGAAAAACCTGACAGGCGAATGCTCAATAAGGCGATAGACCAAGAAGGGATAAGGACCAATCAAGACCGCAGGAGAATTATGAACGCCGATTCCAATAACGGAAAAACGGCGCGTAGTTCGATTGAAGAAATGATCGAAAGTGAGCGGGGCGGCAGGCGTTATCTGGTCAATTATGATGTCCTGGTCAAGTTCAATCATGGCGGCGTTACCAACAAGGTAGTCGTACGCAGTATCGACATTTCAACAACCGGTATGCTGCTGGAGCTGCCGCGAAAACTGGCGCTGGAACTTCGGCAGTCCAAGGATGTGCAACTTCAGTTCGTCATAACCCCTGGCTCAATGCCAGAAGGATATGAGATGAAAGTCGACATTCGCGGTCAAATCATTCGTTTGCAACAGACAAATGACGGCCACGTCCATTGCGGAGTACAATTCACTCAAACGCTAGCGCAATATGCCACAAAAAAGAAAAATTGGTATATGGTTACAGCCGCCTCGATATTTTTATTCGTCACTGTTATATGCATTATGCTATTACGTGTTGAAAGCATTCTTTATTTTAAATTTAACAAGTACCTATATCTATATAGCATAATTGCCGCAACTTTTTTGCTTACGCGATATCTATTAGCTTCGTTTTACAAACCCGTACCGATTGATCCCAACTTTACCCCAGCTGTATCAATTATTATTCCCTGTTATAACGAACAAGAGGTAATCCAGCGCACAATTTTAAGTTGTATTAATCAAGATTATCCGGTAGATAATTTAGAACTAATCATCGTTGATGATTGCTCGACTGACGATTCCTACGCAAAAATTGTCGCAATCACACAAGAACTGATATTAAAAGAAGATCGCTATAATACTTCTCAGCGAATCAGCTTCATACGACAAAAAAAGAACGCCGGAAAACGTGAAGCGATGGCTGTTGGAGCGCTGCGCGCCAAGCATGAAATGCTGGTATTTGTTGACTCTGATAGCTTTCTCGATCCCTATGCCATCCGAAATCTTGTCCAACCATTCAAAGACGCGGACATGGCGGGTGTATCAGGACGCACTGACGTTGCCAATACCTTCACCAATTCATTGACAAAGATGCAAGCTGTTCGCTATTATATTGCGTTTAGAATCATGAAGGCGGCGGAAAGCTATTCAGATGCCGTGACTTGCTTGTCTGGCCCATTGTCCTGCTATCGAAAAGAGTTCGTGCTCGAGAACCTCGATGCCTGGCTAAAGCAAAAGTTTTTGGGCGAGCGAGCGACTTTTGGCGATGACCGCAGCATGACGAACTTTATTTTGCGACACCATCGCACTGGCTATCAAGATACCGCGATATGCAGCACCATTGTTCCGAGCAGCCATAAAGTGTTTCTCAAACAACAAATGCGCTGGAAACGATCCTGGCTTCGCGAATCATTAATTGCCGCCCGCTTTATGTGGAAAAAAGAACCGATTATGGCGTTGTCATTTTACATGGGGTTGATTATTCCGATTGCCGCGCCGATAGTCGTGCTATTCAACCTGATTTATATTCCAATTGTCCATCGCGTTATTCCCTACACCTTTATCTTTGGTATATTCCTCATGGCGTTTTTAATGAGTATGGCGCAATTATTTTTGCGAAAAAGCTCAACCTGGAGCTTCGGTCTATTCTTTGTCATGTATTACGAACTGATATTACTCTGGCAAATGCCAATTGCCTGGCTAACTTTCTGGAAGACAACCTGGGGAACGCGGATGACGGCAGCCGACTTGGCAGCATCAATGAAAAAGCCAAATTTAAAGCAGGCTAAGGCGTAAGATGATGAAATCATATGATGCGGCATTTACAAGAAGCAAAAATCGCAAAAAATCACTTAGAGTCGTAATACAGGCTGTCTGCTTGCTGTTGCTTTTGGCGGTGGTTCTCTATGCGTTGGTAACATTCACGCAATATACTCCCTTTTCGCGAGCTACTACCAGTTATGCAGGAGATAAAGGTTTTGTTGCGATATCCTATTTTGGCGTAGAGCGAATCGGCGCCCAAAATATAATCGGCGTTAATCGATTGCGAGAACATTTAGAGGCGTTAAAAAAACAAGGCTATGTTACGATAAACCAACAAGACATCATCAATTACTACCAAACCGGTAAGCTACTGCCGGAAAAATCACTGTTCCTTATGTTTGAGGATGGCAGGCGAGATACAGTAATTTTTTCGCAAAAAATCATGGAAGATCTAAATTACCAAGCGACAATACTTACCTACCCGGAAACGTTTGATAATCGGGATACCAAGTTCTTATTGCCGGCGGATTTAAAAGATTTGGAGCAGACCAGTTACTGGGAAATGGGGTCCAATGGATATCGATTAGCATTTATCAATGTCTTTGATCGTTACAATAATTATATCGGCGAACTGGATCCACTTGAGCATGTTCGGATGCAACCCTATTTGGGACGCCGCTATAACCATTATTTGATGGATTATGTTCGTGATGAATTCTACGTGCCAAAAGAAAGCTATGAAAAAATGAAAACGCGCATTTCGTATGATTACGAAACTCTGCGGCGTATTTATCTGTCGGAAATAGGCTATGTTCCGAAGCTGTACACGCTGATGCATTCCAATACCGGAAGCTTTGGCAATAATGATAAAGTAAGCGCACTAAATGAACATTGGATAAAAGAAATATTCAAAATGAACTTCAATCGTGAAGGCTACTGTTTGAACTTGCGAAATAGTAGTATATTTGACTTGACGCGCATGCAGCCGCAAGCATATTGGTATACCAATCATTTGTTGATGAGAATCAAATATGATGTGTATCAAAAAATAGACTTTGTGGATGGCGATGTAGCCAGGCACAACGCATGGGACGTGCTCAAAGGCGCCTTGGAGGTGCAGCAGGAAACACTGATTGTAACCACGCTTCCCAAAGAAACCGGCTTGATTCGGCTGAAACAGGGAGGCGAGTTTGCTGACGCCAAAGTATCGGTTCAGCTAAAAGGCAATAAAGTTGGCGGGCAAACAGTCTATCTTCGGGCTAACAAAACACTGGGCAGCTATCTTGCTGTTGAAATAACCAATAATTATTTGTATGTTAGCGAGAAAGGCAGCGAGGGCAGAAAAGTATTATTTGAACTTAATCTGGACCGTCATGACGGCAAACCGCAAATCTCGATACCAGAAGACAAAAAAGCAGCTGAACTGCGCGCGTTGGAAACATTTTCCCGCTACGCCACTTCAGCGGAAAAAGCTAAAATTTATGCTACCCGTATGAAGGATAAAGAGTTGGAGAAAGTTCCCACCGTTCCTGAGGGAGCCAAAGAGTATGTTCCCAATATCAGTGTTCACGCACTTGGCAATCGCAAACTTGACATCGCATTGCGCGGTGAACAGATTAGTGTGACAATTGATGGCAAGGAAGCAGTACGAGATCTGAAAGTCAGTCGCCGCGAAGCGGGCGGTGTGTATTTGGAGTCAGGCTGGGGCGCCAAAGGTTGGAGCCAACGGAATTTAGCCGATGATGTTTATGATGGCGTGTTTGAAAAGCTGCTCATTACGGGAAACACTGGCGCGGCAACAGAAACGGTTATATTTGATGGCAAGCTGCAAGGCTGGGACGGAATCAAACATAAGATTAAAACAGTGTGGGAAGCGCTGATTAACTGGTTTATTGTCAATTTATAGTAGTGGGGGCTTCAGTAATGGGTATCGGTAAAACATGAGCAGATGCATGAAGAAAGCGATCTTCCTTTTAATGGTCATGGCTGTTTTGACAGGTTGTTCCGCTAACCATGAAGGATTAGCGCAAAAAAATGAAGCGGTTGACATGACGCGCTCGGCCTGGATTACCTACTGGGATTTGAATTCCGGAGAAAAAGAGTTGGCCCGGTTAGGGAAGAAAGTCGGCAAGCTGGTTTACTTTGCCGCTTTTTTCGATGAACTGGATCGACTATTTGTACCGCAACAGCTGCTGGATGTTAAAAACGAGCACTTGCGAAAAAAATACCATGCGGAATCTTATCTATGCTTCGTTAACGACAAAAAGAATCTTAGCGGGTCTGTCGTTCTAAAGGATACGGATTTGCTCAAACGTGTTTTAGCTACAGATGATTTGATCGATAAACACATCGCCGATATTATCGAAATAACGTTGAAAGCTCAGTATGACGGAATAGAGATCGATTATGAACGCGTCTGGAAAGATGAAGTTGTCAGCAAGCAGTTTGTGAAATTTGTCAATAAGATTGCCTTAAAAGCGCGTGAAAACAACTTGAAACTGCGAATTGTTCTAGAGCCAAACTCTCCCTTTGAATCAAAACAATTTGTCAAGGGACCAGAATACGTGGTCATGTTTTACAATTTGTTTGGCACGCACAGTGGCCCGGGACCCAAGGCAAACAAAGAATTCATCAACAAGCTGTTAGAGCGGATTGCCGATTTGCCTGGCGAGAAGACGGCGGCGTTCTCCTTGGGAGGCTGTATCTGGGGTTCAGACGGCAAGAAACAGTATATTACTGAGCAAGAAGCGATAACGTATGCAAAAGCTTATGATGCCTCGCCCAGCAGGGATGAGGCAAGCCAGAGCCTATATTTTCAGTACGAGAATGATAATGTCACATACCATATTTGGTATGCAGACGCGACAACCCTGAACTATTGGCGAAACCTGGCCAAAGCAAAGGGGATTACCAACATTGCATTATGGCGATTGGGCGGTAATCCGGAGATTGAAAAAATACGTTGATCGCTGTCGATAGGGAGGGAGGCTGACATGAGCCGACGCTTTTTTCACGATTCCCGCGATTTGATCTACCGCCGTCCGTATGGGGCCGTTCCCTGCGGGTCGGCGGTTGCTTTGTCTTTTCAGGCGATGAGGCAGGATGCTCCGTTGCAGGTGCTGCTACGGACTTGGTCGACTTCAGCCGGCGAGTTCATTGTCAAAGCGGAAAAAGTATACGAAACAGAAGCTGGTGGCGGTCGGGTCTGCTACCAGTTCCAACTGGAGGCGCCTGCGACTCCCGGTCTTCTCTGGTATCACTTCATCGTAAACTACCCGGACCGGATGGCCTGGTTCGGCGCACCTGCCGATGGGTTGGGCGGCGCCGGGGAGGAATACAACTCGCTGCCGACAGACTGGCAGATTACGGTTTATCAGGCGGGGGCCAGCGTGCCGGCCTGGTATACGCACGGCACTATGTATCAGATTTTTCCTGACCGGTTCTATCGGGGCGATGCAGCGGCCGACGTGCCGAAATTGCCGCCGATGGCACTATATCACCCGCATTGGAACGACTGGCCGTTTTATGCTAAAGATCCCCAGACAGGCAATATAGCCGCTTATGACTTCTTCGGCGGTACGCTGGACGGTGTGGTTGACAAACTGACCTATTTGAAAAGTTTGGGTGTCAGCATCATTTACTTGAATCCGATTTTCCAGTCGGTTTCCAACCATAAGTATGACACTGGCGATTATAAGCAGGTCGATCCACAGTTTGGCGGCAATGAAGGTTTTGCCAGACTGCAGTCGGCTGCGGCCGAGGTCGGCATCCGGATCATTCTCGATGGCGTGTTCAGTCATACCGGCGACGATAGCCCCTATTTTCAGGCGGCAATCCGTTCCAAAGATTCGCCCTACTATCCCTGGTATAGTTTCACCGAATACCCCGACACGTATGATTGCTGGTGGGGCGTGACTACCTTGCCGAACGTGAATGAGCTCGAGCCTTCTTATCGAAAGTTCATCAATAGCGGTAAAGATAGCGTAATCAAGCATTGGCTGAAAAAAGGCGCTGCTGGCTGGCGGCTCGACGTGGTAGATGAACTGCCGGGCGAGTTCGTGCAAGAGATGTATCGCGAACTAAAACAGTTCAAGCCCGACGCCGTGTTGATCGGCGAAGTCTGGGAAGACGCTTCGCGCAAAGAAAGTTATGGCAAACTGCGTGAATATCTTTGGGGACATGAACTGGACTCAGTGATAAACTACCCATTTCGCTCGGCGGTGCTCGATTTTTTGACTGGAACGCAAACGGCGGCGGGAGCGCTGCGCCAGCTGGCCAGTCTCAACGAAAACTATCCGGCACCCTACTTCTATGCGACAATGAATGTGCTTGGCACGCATGATGTACCGCGAGCCTTGACCCTGCTCGGCGGCGCGCCGGCGGAAAGCAGCCTGACCAAACTGGAACAGGCCCGCTACCGATTGCCGGACGAGGCGCAAAAATTGGCAGTGGCCCGGTTGAAGCTGGCCGCCCTGATTCAATTTGCCTCGCCGGGGGTTCCCTGTGTTTATTATGGCGACGAAGCCGGGCTGGAAGGACACAGCGACCCGCAAAACCGTCGGACCTACCCCTGGGGTAACGAAAATGCGGAACTGTTGGAATGGTACCGGCAACTGGGGCAATTGCGGCAAAGCGAACCGGTGCTCAGGACGGGGCGCTGGATTCCGCTTACAGCCGGCGATGATGTATTTGCCTTTGGTCGGCGAACCGATGATGGTAAGGATGCCCTGGGCCAGCTGATGACAGATGCCGCCGCAGTGGTGCTGGTGAATCGCAGCCAGCATAGCGTAGATTGCTGCGTCGATGTTTCGGCGATTTGTATGGGTCCGCTGCAGCAAATCTTTCCTGCCGGAGGCGAACTGAAAATCCCTGACTCTGGCGGTCGACTTTTCATGAAGCTGCCGCCGCTATCTGCAGTGGTGCTAAAAGCAGGGCTACACCCAATGTTTTCACAGCGCCAGTCTGGGGTTTTGCTGCATCCGAGCTCGCTGCCAGGGCCCAATGGGATCGGCGATCTGGGGCCGACCGCGCATGCCTTTGTCGATTGGCTGGCAGCCGGCAAACAAACGCTGTGGCAGATTTTGCCGTTGACTCCGGTCGATCAGGCTGGATCTCCCTATCAGAGTGCGTCAGCTTTTGCCGGCAATCCACTGCTGATTTCCCCCGATGAACTGATTGAGCAGGAGTTGCTGACAAAACAGGAGATGGGTGCAGGACTTTGCGACAACAAGGTGGAATACGAAAAGATAGTGGTTTGGAAAGAATGTCTGCTCAGGCTGGCCTTTGACAGATTCCGCAGGCAGCCGGCGCCGGACACGTATCGCCAATTCTGTCGGGAAGCTGCTTTTTGGCTTGAGGACTATGCCCTGTTCATGGCATTGAAAGATTACCACGCCGGTGCTGCCTGGATCGAATGGGAACCGGAAATAGCCCGGCGCAAACCGGCTGCTCTGACTCACTACCGGCAGGCGCTGGCGGCGGAGATAGAATTCTATCGGTTTGTTCAATATCTGTTTTTTAGCCAATGGCAGCGATTGCGCCAGCATGCCAATGCAGTGGGCGTGCGGATTGTCGGCGACTTGCCGATCTTTGTTTCCCACGACAGCGCCGATGTCTGGGCCTATCCCAAACTGTTTTCCCTGCGTAGCAGCGGTCATCCGAAGACTTGCGCCGGTGTGCCGCCAGATTATTTCAGCAAGACGGGTCAATTGTGGGGCAACCCGCATTATGATTGGCCCAGGCACGCCAAAGAAGATTACGCATGGTGGATCCGGCGCATCCAGTGGCTGTTCCGGGCAGTGGATGCCGTACGAATCGATCATTTCCGGGGATTTGAAGCTTGCTGGGCAGTTCCGGCCCGTGCAAAAACTGCAGTCAAAGGCAAATGGGCGAAGGGTCCGGCGGAACTGTTTTTCAATGCACTATGGCAACAGCTGGGTCCCGTGCCGTTCATCGCCGAAGATTTGGGCGTGATCACGCCGGAAGTCGTCAAATTGAAAGATTCCTTTTTTATGCCGGGCATGGTGATTTTGCAGTTTGAAATCTGGCCGACAAAAACGGATATTCACCTGCCGACGCCAACGCCCAATTCACTGTATTACAGCGGAACGCACGACAATGACACTTTGCTGGGCTGGCTAAAACAAATCAAGCAAAACCAACCGGCGATTTACAATGCTGCAGCCGCTTATGCTGGCTGCAAACCGTCGACAGCGGCCCGCAACCTGGTTAACCCATTGATTGAACAAGTGCTGCGGAGTCAGGCGCGAATCGCAGTCATTCCATTGCAGGACTGGCTGGGGCTGGATGCAAACTCGCGGATGAATCGGCCGTCAACAGTAAGCGGCAACTGGTCCTGGCGACTGTCCGGCGGCGAACTGACCCCGGAACTGGCGGCGAAAATCGCCAGCCTGGTCGAGGCAACTGGCCGCGGCTGAAAACAACTGGAGGGATTTCTATGGCTACACCTTTGTATCAGGTGGAAAAAACCTGTCCAATTTGTGAAAAAGCATTCAAGTTGACTAAGACCCGCGGACAATCGATTCCGGTCAAGACGGATACGGACTTTTGTACGCATTTTAATGATATCAACCCTTACTACTACGCCATCTGGGTCTGCTCCCACTGCGGGTTCGCCGCCCACGAAGAGCGATTTTTTACGCTGTTGGAAACGCAGCGGGAAAAACTGAAGCAGTTTTTGGCCGGTCGACAGGTAAATCTGGATTTAGGCGACGAGCGGACATGGGAACAGGCCGTAACCTCGCACAAACTGGCGATTCATTACGCCAACCTGATCTCCATGCCTGCCAGTCATATCGCCAGTCTTGAAATGCGATTGGCTTGGTTGTACCGGGAAAAAGAAATGATAAATGAAGAACAGGAGATGCTGCGCAAGGCGGTCGATGCATATAAGGCAGCATTTTTAAAAGAGAAGATGCCAATTGGCAATTTGACGGAAGTTACGCTGACCTATCTGATTGGTGAATTGCTCAGGCGTACAGGCAACATCGAGGAAGCGTTGACATATTTGGGGCGGGTTGTCAGCAATCCGCAGGCTAAGAATGAAAAACGGATTCTCGATATGGCGCGTGAAGCTTGGCATGTCGCCCGGGAAATGAAAAAAGAGACAGGCAAAGAAGAAACCACCGGAGAGTGAGGGTGCTTAATGCGGTTCATTCATACTTCAGATTGGCATTTGGGACGCCTGTTTTTCGGTGAGTCGTTGACCGGAGAGCAGGCGGCTCTTTTACAGGAATTTATTGCGTTGGTAAAAGACCTGCGGCCGGATGCGGTTCTGATCGCCGGCGATGTTTACGACCGCAGCGTGCCGCCGGCCGATGCGGTCGGTCTGCTTGATGAAACCCTGACGCGGCTGGTGCTGGAGCACCGGATTCCGGTACTGATGATCGCCGGCAATCATGACAGCGGGGCGCGGTTGGCCTTCGGACAGCAGTTTTTTGACCCCGCCGGACTGCATGTCTGTTCGGCTGCTATGCCGGAGACGGTCCGTTTGACGGATCAATGGGGGCCGGTTGATTTTGTCCTGGTTCCGTTCGCCGAAACGGCAGCAGTGAGATTGGCATTCGGCGAGGCGGCAGTGACCGAAGCCGATTCAGCGATGCAACAACGAATGGCTGCAATACGACGCTTAGGTGCACATTCGCCCCGACAGGTGGCGATGGCGCATGCCTTTTTGACTGGCGGGCAACCTTCCGAATCGGAGCGACCGCTAAGCGTGGGTGGGTCTGGCGCTATCTCGACGAGTTCGTTCAGCGACTTTCAGTATGTTGCCATGGGGCACCTGCACCGACCACAGCGACTGGAAGCGGGGCGGCTCAGCTATAGCGGTTCATTGATGAAATATTCGTTTGAGGAAGCCAGTCACGCCAAAGGCGTGTTCATGGTCGAACTGGATCAGGCTGGCGCATTGTGTCAAGAGTTCATTCCACTGCCTGCTCGGCGGGACGTCCGCGTCGTGGCGGGCTTCTTCAACGATATTATGCAGGGCCCGGCAGCGGGCGAACAGCCGGACGACTATCTCAGTTTCCTGCTATCGGACGAAGCGCCAGTGATTCAGGCCGTACACCGCCTGCGCACGATTTATCCGAAAACCATGGAAATCAACTATCGTTACCAACAGGCGGCGCTTAGTCAGCCAAACGGGCAAAGGCCGGATCACCGGGCGCTATCGGCGACAGAACTGTTTGAATCATTTGCCGAGTGGTCAACCCAGAACCCGCTGACGGAACTGCAGCGAAAAACAATGGCGCCATTTTTGGCTCCCATCGACGGGGAAGGGGGCCAGAATTAATGCGACCGCTATATCTGGAAATAAAAGCGTTTGGTCCGTATGCCGACAGGCAGGTGATTGATTTTGCCGAGCTGCGCGATTACAAGTTCTTTTTAATTCACGGACCGACCGGATCAGGTAAAACTACGTTGCTCGATGCAATGTGTTACGCACTGTACGGTGATACCAGCGGCAAGATCCGCAGCGGGGAAAACATGCGCAGCGATTATGCGGAGGCAACGACGGTCACGGAAGTCTGTTTCGATTTTGCGGTGGGCGCGGACCTGTTTCGGGTGCGGCGGATTCCCCGGCAGTTTGTCGCGCGTAGGCGCGGCGAAGGGATGATGGAAGTCGGCGAAAACGCCCAGTTGTTCAAACTGGATGAATGCCGTCTGGAGACAGCCGTGTTGGCGGAGAAGACGACCCGGGTCACGGCGGAAGTGCAACGGATTCTCGGCTTTAAAAGCGATCAGTTTCGGCAGGTGGTACTGTTGCCGCAGGGTGATTTTCGCCGCTTGCTGCTGGCCGAATCCAGTGAGCGCCAGGCGATCATGCAGATGTTGTTTAAGACCGAGTATTACAGCGTGGTGGAACAACGCCTGAAAGACGAAGCCAAACGCTGGACGCAACAATTTGCCGAAACCGACATTAAAATCCAGGAATTGCTGACCCTGGCGGAAGCAGTATCGCTCGAAGAATTACTGCAACGAATGACAAACGATCAAGCAAGTCTGGAATTGTTGACTGATCAAATTGGCTCGGCTACTCAGGCAACTGCCGCACAGCGGCAGCTGTTGGCAACGGCCCAGAACGATCAGCGAATTTTAAACGAGCGACAGCAGGCCGGCGATGCCTGCACTGCCCTGTTGCTTGAGCATGCGACGATCAAAACTAAACAGTTTGAGCTAGGGCGGGCGCTACAGGCAGCAACGGTGAGCGAGTTTTTCAGCCTGGAGCAAACCCGGCGGCAAGAATTAAATGCGGCGATGCAAGGCTTGCAGCTGAGTGAGGCGGGATTGTCAACCGCAAAAGAGCGGCAACAGGCGGCCAACCAACGCTGGCTGGAACTGCAGGCCCGTGAGCCGGAAATCGACCAACTGATCCAGGAAAAAACCATGCTCGAAGAGTGGCGTAATCGCAGTAACGGTCTGCACCAGGCCATAGCGGAAGCCCGGGGGCTGCGCGTGGCGGCGGAAAAAGCCGCTAGCGCTGTCAGTCAAGTGATAACAGAATTGAAAGAACAGGAACAGATACTTGGCGAATTTACGGCTGCCGAACAGTCAGCTAGCCGCACGGCAGCTGAGCTGGGCAGCCGGCAGGCAAACTTGCGCCAGTGGCAGACCGCCTGCGATCGGCGGGCGAAATATGATCAGGCGCAGGTCGTGTTGCTTGCTGCCGAGCAGCGACTGGCGCAAGCTACAGTAACTGCTGAAGGGGCGCGACAGAGGGCGGAACAGGCACAGCTGAAACTGTCAGGAGTGCAGGAACAGTGGGAACAGGCGCAGGCAGCCATGCTGGCAGGCGAGCTGGTGGCGGGAAGTCCGTGCCCGGTTTGTGGATCGACAGAACATCCGGCCAAAGCAACACCGGTGGACGGAGCGCCCGACCAAGCGTTACTGCGTCAAGAGCGGCAACAGCTGGCGGAATGCAACCGTTTGCTGGAGCAGGCCCGCAAGCTTGAATACGAAGCGCAAATCGAACGCGAGCGACTGCTGAATGCGGCGAAGTTATTGGGGGATGAGCTGGCCGAGCTGCTAGCGTGGGACCAGGCGGCATTGGCAGCCAAGCTGGCAGTAGCGCAGCAGGAATGGCAGCAGGCATCGCAGGCCGGCGCCGAAGCGGCTTCGCTACGCGATAAAATCGCCCAATTGCAGCTGCACTTGAGTAATGTGAGGCAGCAGGTTGAGCAGCAGGAGCAAGCAAGGCAGGAAGCGGAAAGTCAGGCCGGCGCGGCGGAGGCCGTAGTGCTGGAACGGCAGGCGGCTATTCCGGCGGAGCTGCGCGAACCGGCTGTGCTGCAACAGAAGATCGCATCAATAGAAACCAGGCTTAATGGGCTGCGGACGTTGCTGGCCGATGCCCGGAAACAGGCGGAAGCGGCGGCGAATCTATTGGCGCAGGCGACGGAGCAGCAAACCGAGCGGGGCGAAGTTTTGCGCCAGGCCAGAGTGATATTGCAGGAGGCCGAGCTAACCAAGGCCCGGCGTCTGTCCGAAGCAGGCCTGGCTGATGATGCGGCCTATCAGGCGGCTGTGCGCAGTCCGGAAAAACGCAAACTGCTTGATCAAGAGATTCAGGAATTCGTAGCGCGTCAGACAGCGGCCCGTGAACGCATGGAGCGGGCGGAACAGGCCGCGGCGCAGGTATTGCAGCAACCGGATGTCGCAGCGCGCGAAGCGGCTGTTTTGTTGGCCAACGAGCAGGAACAGCAATTGCGGGTTGCAGCAGAACTGACCAGGGATCGTTTGCAGCAGGCGCAAGGGTTAATAGCCCGGCTGGAAAAACTGGCGGCGGAGCGACAGGAAGCCGAGGAAAAGCACAGCCTGTTTGCCGGCTTGTATGAAATCAGCGCCGGTCGATTGACAGGCGTCAGTTTTGAACGCTATGTGCTGGGCTTTTTGCTTGACGAAGTCAGTTTGTTTGCCAACCTGCGGTTGAAGGAGATGACACGGGGACGCTACCGGCTGCGTCGCCGTGAGGATCGCAGCGACAAGCGCAAGGGGGCCGGACTTGATCTGGAAGTGATTGACGGGTTTACCGGCGAGGCGCGTCCGGTCCAAACCCTTTCCGGTGGTGAAACTTTTCTAGCCTCGCTGTCGCTGGCGCTAGGGCTGGCCGATGTCGTGCAGTCCCGGACCGGCGGCATTCATCTGGAGACCTTGTTTGTTGATGAAGGTTTTGGCACGTTGGACCCGGAAACGCTCGACCTGGCGATCAAAGCCCTGCTAGACCTGCAGCAGGGCGGGCGATTGGTCGGCATCATCTCGCACGTACCGGAACTGCAGGAAAGCATCGACGCACGCCTGGCGATTATACCGACAGATAAAGGCAGCCGAGCGGAATTCCATGTAGGCTAAACCGGAGCAGGGGAGGCGGACTGGTGCAATTTCGTACAGTACAGACCCTCAGCGAAGCGTTTCACAACATGTTTCATTTTGAAAATGAACTCTGCGCAGACAGCAGGATTGTAGCCCGTCTGGGTTTATTCCGGCATTGGTATCATGTGCCGGCGCTAGAGTTGTTCAGTCCGGCCAAGATCATTGGTCATGTCAGGCAAACGGAACAGCGCTCGCTGCCGTTAACAGCGGATGATTATATCGAACACGCCGGGCTGCTCGACAATCTTGACCCGGAACCAACCCTGCGCGAATGGTTTCGCCCCGCAACCGAAGACGAGGCTTTTCGGTTGCGGCTGGAGCTCGCCTGGCTGCTCAGTCGCTATGGACGGGAACCGAATGACGTGATATATATTTATGTATTGAAACAGAAAGGGCTTTGTTGATACGGATGGATATCGCAGCAAAATTCACCACTTTGTTCGTCGACATGATTTTGCCGCTGATGGTCGGTTATGGTCTCAAACGGTTGCGTTGGCCCTGTGAGAAACTGTTCCACTGGATGATTACCGTCGGGATCATTCTGCTATTTCCGGTGCTCACCGCTTTCAGCATCTGGGGGCTGGTTCCGGTGTTTGATCTGGTCTGGCTGCCAGCTTTTGGCGTGCTTTTGCACATCATCCCCGGCGGTCTTGCCTGGTTCTGGGGACGGCGAAAATATACCAGCAGTTTGGATTATGGCAGTTATGCCATTTCCGGTTTTCTGTCGAATCATGTTACACTTGGGTCGCTTTCGGCATATATTTTGTTTGGCGAGACCGGTTACGCCTATACCCAGATGACGCTTTTGTTCAACAGTCTGTTGATGTTTGGTTTTGCCTATCCGCTGGCCCAATATTTTCGCAAGCAGCACGACCACGGATCGGGCTTGAAGATCGATTTGAAACAAATTTTGTTTAATCGAAACCAGATGCCGCTGGTGGGAATGATCATCGGAATCTGGCTGAATTGGCAAGGGGTTCCCAGGCCGTCCGGCTTCTTGCCGGTGTTTGACATGATGATTCATTTTTCGGCCTGGACATTTTTGCTGCCGGTCGGCTTTTCGATGGATTTTGACGAAGTTCGCCACTTTTGGCGCGATGCTCTCGATATCACGTTGATCAAGTGCCTGATCACGCCGCTTGTGACATTGGCGATCGCCGGGTTCGTGATCGGCGACCAGATCGCTTTACGTACGCTGATCCTGTTGGCAGCGCAACCGACCGCCGTGAACGCGGTGATTGCGATGAAACTGTTTGGTTTGAACCTGCATCTTTCGGTGGCCGCTTTTGTGTTATCGACCGCGGTTTACCTGAGCCTGGTATTTCCGGCGATCTTTTTGTGGTAAATCCCACTGCGGCGTACTGTTGACCATTTGCATTCCGGCAGGGATAATACGACAGGCGTCGAACTAATATACAATTAAATATAAATACAGTTCGACAGTAATTCTCTCATAGAAAAGGGGAGCACAGCTTGCGAATCGTTACGATTGACGAACTAACCGATGAAATGGTATTGGCCAGAGAAATCATTGATTGCGAAACTGGCCGGGTCTTGCTTGGCAAAGGCTCGGCTTCGCTGCAACATTACAATCTGCGTTTGCGCAACATCGGTATAAAGTGGCTTTATGTGGAGGATCCCATGTCTGCGGACATTGAAATTGTTCCTGCAGTGCGGGAAGAAATTTCTGTCCAGGCGGCAGCGACCCTGCAGGAAATTTTTGCAACACTCCAGTTGGACCGGCAGCCCGAATATATGGCGATGATGCAGCTAACGCAGGATTTGATTCGCAATCTCCTCGCCAACCGGGAAATTTTGATCAATGTTTATGAATTGCGCAGCCGAGGCGGCGACTTCTTCGGCCATTCGGTCAATGTTGCTTTTATGTCCCTGCTGATTGGACAGAGCTTGCAGTATGAAGAAAGCAAGCTGCGGACACTGGGGATTGGCGCTTTGCTGCATGATATCGGCGTTGTTGGCCTGCCTGCCGAGTTATTGAAGTGGCGGCGCGAGTTTACGCTTGAGGAGAAACTGCTCTACGAACAACATCCAGTGCTTGGTTATCACGCGGCAAAAGATAGCTGGGAAATATCGCCGCTGGCCCGCGGCATCATTCTGTCCCACCATGAACGTTCCAATGGAACGGGCTATCCGCGGCGGCTGCTCAGGGGCGATATTCACGAATTCTCTCGTATTGTCGGACTGGCGGATTGTTTTGAAGAGTTGGCCGGCGGGCATCCGTTGTCACGAGAAATGCATATCCAGGAAGCGGTGGAGTTGCTGCTGGCCGAATCAGCCAGTTGGTTTGAAACCGAGTTGGTCAGAGCCTTTACCAACCGAATTCCACTTTGCCCCACAGGGTCGACTGTACAACTTAATGATGGCAGGGCGGCGGTGGTTGTCGCGCAGAACAAAGGATTTCCTACCCGGCCCATCGTGCGGATTTTCCGCGACGCGGCCGGCAATGTTTTGATACCGCCGACCGATATTGATCTGCTGACGAACAATCATCTGCTGATTCAATAGAAAAAGCCCGAGAGCAGGCTCTCAGGCTGAACGCGGCGCAGGAAGGTTATTGCAGTTGGTGTTTGGTTCTATCGGTGCACTCGGCCACTTTTGCGTCGTTGAAATTATCAATCGAGCTCAAATAACCGGTTATCCGGCGCACTCGCCGGATTGGCGATTTTTCCATCGTTTTGACTACGACATCATCGTGTTCGATGCTAAGTTCGATTTGTCCCAGCTGTTTGTTGCGGCTGTCCCAAAGTTGTTTTTCTTCGTCAATATATTGGTTGATTTCTTCCCTGCTCAAGCGGGGATCGGCAATAACCTGAATTCCGCTAACTACCACATGGCACCCCCAAGCTGATGATTACTTTTATTCAATTCTACAGGATAATAAATATTCCTTCTACATATTGTTGTTTCCTTAAATTTTTTTAGAAAATATCACAAGGGCAGGGGATGCGCAATGATTCGTGAGCGTCGAACCCGGGAAAAACTTCAGAGCTATTATCAAAAATATCTGGACCAAGGCGTACTGGACCCAAATGTCCATCCCTGGGTGGCCGAAGCGTGGCAAAAAAGTCGCGCCGCCGGAGTGACGCCCAAAAATGTTGGCCCTTTTGTCCGTTTGTCGGGAGCAAACTGGGATGACCGGCTTAATGTGGCCAGTCCCCTTATCCGTCAATTAGATGGCTTATATGAAACCCTGCGAGATTTTTTCAGCCTGAACAATATCAGCCTGCTGCTAGTGGACCGTGACTCGTATGTCTTGAAGAGCTATGCGATGTCCTATTACCAGAAGACGCCCGGCGAACTGGAAGGCGCCCGTCTGGCTGATAAAGATATTGGCGCATCAAGCATCGGGATTGCCTTGAGCCACAAAACGCCGTTTTTTTTGTACGGTCCAGAGATCTGGCTTGAAGAATGCCACGAGTCGGATGCCGCCACAGTGCCGATCCTACGTGACGGTGAAGTTCGTTATCTGTTGACAATGGTGATGATGGATGGCGCTGAAAAACTGGGCCTGTCTATGGACAGCCTAGTTTCCTTGCTGCTTTCGATGAAATATTCACTGGAACAGGTGCTCAAACTGGAAGAAATGCTGGCGGTACGGAACGAAATCCTTGATCGGATTCCAATGGTCGTTTACCAGGTGGCGTCCAGTGGCGAAGTGCTGTATGCCAACCGTCAGGGTGTGGAACGGTTGGTGCGGGGAAAAAAAGACAAAGCGTTGTCGGCGGTATTGCCCAATTTATCTCATGCTGTGTTAAATTATCGTCACACCCAGATCCCCAAAGCTTTTTTGGGCATTCCGTCGCATAATCGGGAGCTGGTCTGGCTGATTGGCAACAAGACCTATGAAGATCTGGCCGATGTATGGCCGCTACATCGCGACGGCGAGGTGCACAGCGCCACCGTTGTATCGGCGCCGATTGAAGAGATTAAAACCCTGTTGGCCTATGCATCGCAGTACAAGGCGCGCTACAGCCTGTCCAGCCTGGTTGGCGACTCGCCGCGGTTCTCGGCGATGAAAGACAAGGCAACCCGTTGCGCGCGTCATTTGAATCACTTGCTGATTATCGGCGAACCGGGTACTGGCAAACAACGCCTGGCTCACGGCATCCATCAGGCCAGTCCGGTTGCGGCCGGTCCGTTGATTACAATTCGCTGCGGCGATATTTCGCCGGAACTGTTGCCATTCGAGTTATTTGGGCAGAAAGAAGCCCGCGGCGTTGAAGTTCCGGGGAAAATAGAACTGGCGCGTGGCGGTACTCTGTTTATTGATGAGATTGATAAATTGTCGACAGAATTGGGCGAGCAGCTATTTGTCGCATTGAAACAGGAAAAGAGTATCCGAATCATTGCCGCCGCAGACGTAGACCCCAAAAGATTAGCGGCGAAAAATCTGTTTGCCGAAAACCTGTATTTCCTGATTGCGCAATCGGTGTTACGGACGCCTTCGCTGCGTCACCGCCAGACTGACATTCCACAGATTGCCGCAGATATTCTGCGTGAACTGGCAGAACAAAACCCGCCTGAATCCAAACGCCTGGCGCCGGCAGCGCTGGACCTCTTGACCGGCTACGATTGGCCTGGTAATGTAAAGCAATTGCAGGGAGTGTTGGAACAAGGTTTCTTCAAAGCCCAGACCTCGGTGATTTTACCCTCGGATTTGGCGCTACCGGGGGGCAGCGGTTGGGGTAAAGCCTGGAAACGAGACCGCAATGTCTTTATGGAAGCCTGGAAAGCCTGTGGCGGCAATATCAGCCGTTTGGCAGCCAACCTCGACGTTAGTCGGGTGACATTGTATCGTTATCTGGAAAAGTATGGTCTGGAACGAAATCGAAAGTAGGTGTTTCCCGCCGCATGGGACGTTTGCGTAGAAGACCCGGAATGGTTGAAGCTCTCCGGGAATTTTCCGATATAGTAACGATTTTTGACGAGAAGTTTGTCGGGTTGGGTCGATGGAAAGAGCGGTTTCCCGTCAATGGCCCGCTCCAGGTGGAACTGGGGACTGGCAAAGGTCAGTATTTAAGGCAAATGGCAGAGCGATATCCAGAGCACTGCTTTATCGGGATGGAACGCGAACCGGGTGTTTTATTGCAAGCAGTGCGAAAAACGCAGGAACTGGGACTGGTAAATTTGAAATTCGTCTTAGCCGACGTGCAGTTTCTGCCGCAAATATTTGCTCCAGCTGAAGTGGTCGGTTTGTACATTCACTTCTGCGATCCCTGGCCCAAGAGCCGCCACGATAAACGAAGACTAACTCATGAGGGATTTTTGAGCGTCTACCGGACCGTCTTGGCGCCGACAGGCGTTTTGCGTTTTAAGACGGACAATCGCCCATTGTTTGACTATTCGTTGGAGTCTTTCGCTGGCTTTGGGATGAGTTTGTCGGCTATTTCGTACGATCTGCACGCAGAAGCGTCAGATTCGCCGCGGATTATGACCGAGTATGAAGCAAAGTTCGCAGCTGCCGGATTGCCGATTCATTATTGTGAAGCCCGGTTCGGACCATTGCCAGAGGAGGTTGCCTCTCGTGCCTGAAACTGCAAAGTCGGCCCGCGCTGGCGTAGGAATGCGAATATGGGCCAGTCCGCTGGAAGGACTGGGCTTTGTGACGATACTATTGTTTTTGCTCGGTTCGATCAATGTTTTTAGCTCCAGTTTTGTCCTTGGTTCCCAGTTGCTGGGTGATAATCTGTATTTTTTAAAGCGCCATTTTGTCGCCGCTGTTATTGGGCTGGCCGGAATGGCTTTTATCATGTGGCAGGGATACAATTGGTTTTTGAAGCGGATTGCGATCTGGTCGCTGATTACGTTGGCGTTGTTAGTCGCGGTTTTTTTTATTGGCATTGAGGCCAATGGCGCCAGACGCTGGCTTGCTATCGGCCACCTCACGACCTTCCAGCCTTCGGAACTGGCCAAGCTAGTCGCGGTTTTGGCAGCAGCCGCCTATATCGGGCCCCGACTGGACCGCCGCTCGGTGTCGCTGCTTTCCTATCCATTGCTGATTGCGGCGGCGTTTGCCGCGTTGGTCACCATCCAGCCGGACATGGGGACGGGCATGATTATCTTCGGCATGTGCCTGGTGCCATACTTGGTGGCTGGAATTCCCTGGCGGGAATGGGCGGTGCTGATTGTTGGCGGCAGCGCCAGCGTGGTTTGGCTAATTTTTCACGCTGCCTACCGGGCTGAAAGGATTCTGGCCTGGTTCAATCCGGACAGTTACTCCCAGACCAGCGGTTATCAGCCGCTGCAGTCGTTATTGGCAATCGGCTCCGGCGGCATGAAAGGCACGGGCCTGGGCATGGGCGCCAGCAAATTTTACTATTTGCCGGAAGCGCATACTGATTTTGCTTTTGCCGTGTGGGCTCAGGAAACCGGTTTTGTCGGCTCAGTGATCGTGTTATTGCTAATCGGGGCGTTGCTCTGTTATGGTATCCGAATCGCGATTGAAGCGACAGACGGCCGGGGCCGGATCGTTGCTATCGGGATGCTGTTCATGATCGTGGGACAGGCGGTCGGCAATATTGCAATGGTGCTCAGCCTGTTGCCGGTTACAGGGGTGCCGATGCCGTTCTTCAGTTATGGTGGTTCAGCGCTGATTGTCAATATGTGGTCGATGGGCCTGTTGTTCAGTGTGGCTATAGAATCGGCCCGGCGCGGCCAAAAACCGGTGACGCCGGAACAAGACCCGCCGCTGCGCCGTTCGCGGCTGCGCCTGAGCGAACGCCTGGCGCAACATCACCGATGAACCCGAAACTGTTGACCGAACAGCTACTCGTCTGGTATGACTGCAACCGACGGGATTTGCCTTGGCGACTGGACCGCGACCCTTACCGCATATGGGTATCCGAGATCATGTTGCAACAGACGCGGGTGGAAGCGGTGATTCCTTATTATCAGAAATTCCTGCGACGTTTTCCCGACATCGCAGCTTTGGCTGCGGCGCCCGAAGAGGAAGTGCTGGCGTATTGGCAAGGTCTGGGTTACTATTCGCGGGCGCGTAACCTGCAACAGGGCGTCCGTGAAGTGATGGCCCGCTATGACGGTCAGGTGCCGGATACGGCGCAGGCAGTTAGGGGACTGCCTGGCATCGGCGCCTATACTGCCGGCGCCATCCTCAGCATTGCCCATAATAAACCGGAACCGGCTGTGGATGGCAACGTGCTGCGGGTGATCAGCCGCCTGTACAGAATTGAGGACTCGGTGGATCAGGCCCGGACGAAAAACAAAATTGAAACGTTAGTCAGGCAGATGATGGAGCAGACAGCTCGCTATGGCGACTTTACCCAGGCGTTGATGGAACTCGGCGCACTGGTCTGCGTGCCTCGCTCGCCCCGCTGCGACGCCTGTCCCTGGCAGGTCGACTGTCTAGCCACCCGGCATCAGGTCCAGGCTGAGCTGCCAAAGAAAAAAATCAATGAAGCACCGCGTGCGGTGCAGGTATACACAGGAATCCTGATCACGAATGGACGCGTATTGGCGGTTAAGCGGCCTGCTAGCGGATTGCTGGCGGGAATGTGGCAGTTTCCGGCAGTAGAATTTCTGGCGAGCGAGGTTGCGGCCAGCGAGTGGCAAGCGGCGCTGCTGGAACAGTTTTCTCAGCTGGGACAAGCCATCCAGGTGCATGCTGAGTGGCGACAACTTAATCATGTGTTTAGTCACCGGGAGTGGAAACTGCGTGCTTTTCACTGCCAGTCCACCTCGCTGGACTTTGCCGACCGGCCTGCTGCCCGCTGGCTAGCGAAACCGGAAATCAAGACGCTGAACTGGGCTGGCCCGTATCGAAAATTAGCGGCGGGTCTGCAGGACGAACTGCTGTAAAACATGAACATGAAAGGTAAGTAAAACACTTGTCTGGACAGAATCTGAAGTCGGCCCGGAATTTCAAAGTTTTTTGCCTGCTGCTGCTGGCGGCGCTGGTTGTATTGGCTGGACGACTCGGCTGGATTCAGCTTGTCGAAGGCAAACTGTGGTCTGAAAGGGCCCGGGAGCAACTGCAGGAAAGCCGCAGCCTGCAAACGCCACGCGGCTCAATTTACGACCGAAGCGGCAAGGAACTGGCGATCAGCCACATGGCCAAATCATTGTATGCAAATCCCCGCGAGGTGCATGACCCGGAGGAACTGGCCCAAAAATTGGCGCCGCTGCTCAATATCCCAGAGGCGACATTGCGTGATCGCCTCAAGGTAAAAGGCGCTTTCATCTGGCTGAAACGAACCCTGGAACCGCCAGAACACGCTCGGGTGGCTGAATTCATTGCCAAAGAAAAGGTGCGCGGGCTGGACTTCCTCGAAGAAAGCCGGCGCGTATATCCGAACGATCAATTGGCCGCCCATATTCTGGGTTTTGTCGGTACCGACGACAAGGGGCTGACCGGCATAGAAATGGGTATGGATTCCATAATCAAAGGACAGACCCACAAGCAGATTCTGGATACCGATAGCAAAGGCACGCCGATTTTTCAGTCGATTTTTGCTTTTACCAAACCCAAACCCGGCCATTCAATTTACCTGACGATCGACAGTGCCATTCAGTTCGCGGTAGAGCAGGCGCTTGACAATGCACTGGCCCGGACCAAAGCCCAGGCGGCAACGATGATTGTGATGAATCCTAAGACCGGCGAAATTCTGGCCATGGCCAGTCGTCCGGCCTACAACCCCAACGTATTTTTCCGCTATCAGGAACAGGCTTGGCGCAACCGGGCGATTTCCGGCATCTATGAACCGGGGTCAACGTTCAAGTCGTTGGTGGCGGCAGCTGCCCTGCAGGAAAAAGTCGTTACCGCGAAAGAGATGTTCAATGATACCGGCGCGCTTGATGTGGGCGGCAGGGTAATTAAGAACTGGGACGGCGGCAGCTATGGCAAGATGCCGTTTTCCGACATCATCAAGTATTCGATCAATACCGGGTTTGCCGAAGTGGCCCAAAGAATGGGCGGCAGCCGGATGCTCAAGTATTCAGAAGCCTTTGGCTTTGGCAAACCTACAGGCGTCGAGCTACCGGGGGAAGAGGACGGACTGCTGCTCAGCGTCAAAACCATGCAACCTTCCGATGTGGCTACGATAGGCATTGGACAGGCGGTGGCGGTAACGCCGCTGCAGCTGTTGACGGCGGTATCGGCGCTGGCCAATGACGGCAAGCTGCTAAAACCCCATATCATCAAAGAAATTCGTGACGGCGATGGGCTATTGGTCAGTTATTCAGCGCCGCAGATGGTCCGGCAGGTGGTGGCGCCGGAAGTGGCGAACGAAATGGTCGGCTTGATGGAAAAGGTCCTTACAGAAGGCGGCGGTAAACGCGCCAATATCGAAGGCTACCGTTTCGCCGGCAAAACCGGAACTGCAGAACGATTGCGGGACAATGGCGCCGGCTATGATCCAGGCCGCTACATCGCCTCGTTTGTCGGATTTGGTCCGCTGGAAGACATCCAACTGGCTGGCCTGGTGGTCATTGATAGCCCGCGTGGCTTATATTATGGCGGTGAGATTGCCGCGCCGGTGTTTGCCGAAGCAATGAGCCAAATCGTACGGATTATGGGGCTGAGACCGTCGCAGGATATCAAAGCATTTCAACCGCCGAAGCCAGCCCAGCCGAAACCTGCGCCGGCCACCCCGCCGCAGTCGTCGCCGCCAGCGCTGCCTGCTGTAATGCTGGCCGGAAAATTTGCGATGCCGGATGTGCGCGGCAAGACGATCCGCGAAGCGGCGGCCATATTGCAAAAAGCAGGATTGTATCTGATCCCGGAGGGCAGTGGCATAGCGGTGCGGCAAAATGTACCGCCCAATGCGCCTGTGTCAAAAGGGAGCGAGATTACCGTATATTTTGAACTCAGATGACCGGGACTGCGGTCGGCAGGAAAAACGACTGTTTTTCGCGAATCACTCCAGTACGATTTGCGATGATTTGTGGGGAGGGATCAACCGGTGCTCAGCGATATTGAAATTGCCCAGGCCGCTTCCATGAAACCGATTGGCGAAATTGCCGCCGCTCTCGGAATTGACGCGCGACATGTGGAAAACTACGGACATTATAAGGCGAAAATATCCCTCGATGCATGGAAAGACCTGACGCCGAAACCGGACGGCAAGCTGATCCTGGTTACAGCGATCACGCCGACGCCGGCTGGCGAAGGCAAAACGACAACCACGATCGGCGTGACCCAGGCGCTGGCAAAGCTGGGCAAAAAAGCGATCTGCATGCTGCGCGAACCGTCGCTCGGACCCTGTATGGGCGTCAAGGGCGGCGCAGCCGGCGGCGGCTATTCCCAGGTCGTGCCGATGGAAGAGATCAACCTGCACTTCACCGGCGACTTTCACGCCGTTTCCACGGCTCACGCGCTGCTGTCGGCGGCGCTCGACAACCATCTGCAGCAGGGCAACGCGCTGGGGATCGACCCGCGCCGGATCGTATGGCGACGGGCGGTGGACATGAATGACCGTGCCTTGCGCAATATAGTGGTCGGCCTGGGTGGCAAAGCGCATGGCGTGCCGCGCGAGGATGGCTTTGACATTACGGTGGCCTCGGAAGTGATGGCGGTGCTCTGTTTAGCCAAAGATATCAATGATCTAAAAGAGCGTCTGTCAAAAATCGTTGTCGGTTATACTTTTGCCGGAGATCCGGTAACCGCCGGTGCATTGAAAATGCATGGCGCAATGGCAGCGTTATTGAAGGAAGCGATCAAACCGAATCTGGTGCAAACGCTGGAAAATGTGCCGGCGATCATCCATGGCGGTCCTTTCGCCAATATCGCTCACGGCTGTAACAGCCTGACGGCGACTCGCATGGGACTGAAACTGGCCGATTATGCCGTGACCGAAGCCGGATTTGGCGCCGACCTGGGCGCGGAAAAATTCCTCGACATCAAGTGCCGGATGGGCGACCTTAACCCGGCGGCTGTCGTGCTTGTCGCCACAGTGCGGGCGCTGAAAATGCACGGCGGGGTGGCCAAGTCCAGCCTGAGCGTGGAAGATGTGCCAGCAGTAGTGCGTGGCGCAGGTAATCTGGAAAAACATATTGAAAACCTACAGAAATTTGGTTTGCCAATTGTGGTCGCCGTGAATGAATTCCCCACCGACACACCGGCTGAGCTGTCTGCCGTATTGGAAATTTGCGGGCGGCACGGCGTCGAAGCAGCCATCTCCCAAGTGTTTGGCGCAGGCGGCAAGGGCGGCGTCGCAGTGGCGGAGAAATTGCTCGCGGTGATGGAACGAACTCCGTCAACTTACAAACCGCTATATCCCTTGTCGTTGCCGCTGACCGAAAAGGTGCGGATTATTGCCCGGGAAATATATGGCGCGGACGATGCCATTTTCACCAAAGAGGCGGAGCAGAGCATCGAAAAACTGACCGGTATGGGTTATGGCGAACTGCCAATCTGTATGGCCAAGACGCAGTATTCGCTGTCCGACGATCCGAGTTTGCTCGGCAGGCCGCAGGGATTCAAAGTCACGGTTCGTCAGGCGAAACTATCGGCTGGGGCTGGGTTTATTGTCATGTTGACTGGTGAAATCATGACAATGCCTGGGCTGCCGAAAGTACCGGCTGCTGAAAAAATCGATATTGATAATGAAGGCCGGATATCCGGGTTATTTTAGGAGGATTACAACCATATGGCTCTGATTATGGAGGGGAAACCGGCGGCGGCTACGATTCGGGCCCGCCTGACGGAAAAAGCCGGTAAACTGCGTGACCAGGGCGTTGTATGCGGACTGGCGGTAGTCCTGGTTGGCGACGATCATGCGTCGATTATCTATGCGGACTGGTTGAGCAAGTTGTGCAGCAATCTCGGCATCCGCTATCATCTGGCCGCCTTGCCGGCAGAAACGACCCAAAACGAAATGCTGACTCTCATTGGACAATTAAACGCCAATCCGGAAGTCAGCGGAATTTTGCCGATGATGCCGCTACCGGCGCAGATCAATCCGGACATCATCGCTCGCAGTATTGATCCGGAAAAAGATGTGGATGCGATGCATCCGCTGAACGTCGGACTGGTGGCGGCGGGAAAAAGCCCCTGGGCACCCTGCACGCCGCGGGCGGTCATGACAGTGCTCGACCATTATGGGATTGAACTGGCTGGCAAACATGCCGTAATCGTCGGCCGCAGCAACGTAGTCGGCAAACCGTTGGCGCAACTGCTGCTCGGGCGGGATGCGACAGTAACGGTATGCCACTCCAAAACGCCGGATCTGGGCGCGTTTTTGCGACAGGCGGATCTGGTGGTGGCGGCAGTTGGCAGGCCCCAGATGATCCAGGCATCGATGATCCGACCGGGAACCGTAGTCGTAGATGTGGGGATCAATGAGCTGGATGGCCGGATCGTGGGCGATGTCGATTTTGCCGGAGTAGAGCCGCTGGCTGCGGCGATTACGCCTGTACCGGGCGGGATTGGTACAGTAAGCACCGTAATGGTGCTGGAGGCGGTGCTGAGAAAATGGCCGGACTAGAGAACACGGCGAAAATGCTGGCGATTTGCGGCGGCAAAGTATATACGATGAATGGCGCGCCGCTCGAGCATGGCTGCATTTTGCTTGAAAAAGGCAAAATTGTGGCGGTAGGCGAATCGCTGCCGATTCCCGACGGCTGCGAAGTGTTTGATGCGGCCGGGAAAGTGGTTACGCCGGGTTTGATTGATGCGCATACCCACCTCGGCGTGTATGCCGAACCGGCAGAATGGTCAGCCGAAGACGGCAACGAAACCAGCGGCCCGGTGACGCCGGCGATGGATGCGCTTGACGCGATCAACCCGGCGGATATTGCGTTTGATGATGCATTGGCCGGCGGCGTGACCACGGTGATGATCGCGCCAGGCAGCGCGAATGCTATCGGCGGCCAGTGCGTGGTCCTGAAAACAGTCCGTCTGGCGACTGTAGAGTCGATGATCCTGAAACGGCATGCGGGCCTCAAAATCGCTTTTGGTGAAAATCCGCGCCGTGTCTATGGCGACAAACAAAAAGCGCCGGTCACGCGGATGGCGACGGCGTACCTGATTCGCGAAACCTTGCAAAAAGCGCGCGAGTATCTGAAAAAGAAGGGCACAAAAGACTTTACACCGGATTTCGGCATGGATGCGGTACTGAAGGTGCTGCGCCATGAAATGCCGCTGCGGGCTCATGCGCACCGGGCCGATGACATTATGACCGCACTGCGGATCGCCCGTGAGTTCGATGTGGAAATAGTTTTGGATCACTGCACCGAAGGGCATTTGATTGCCGATGAGCTGGCCCGTCGCCAGGCGAAGGCGGCAATCGGCCCGCAGCTGATCACCCGGGCCAAGATGGAACTGAAAGACAAGAGTTATCGAACTCCGGCGGTGCTCGACGCCCATGGCGTCCAGTTCGCCCTGATCAGCGACCATCCGGTGGTGCCGAACATGTTTTTATCGGTTTACGCCGGCCTGGCTGTGCGGTTTGGCCTGTCGCCGCTAGCGGCGCTGCGGGCGGTGACCCGTGATCCGGCAGAAATGATGGGGATTGCCGACAAGGTAGGGATGTTGGCGCCGGGGCGCGATGCAGATATTGTTGTCTGGAGCGGTGAGCCGCTGGAAATAGCTTCACGCGTGGAAAAAATATGGGTTGGCGGTTCAGCAAAGAACTTGTCAGCCGACAATGGAGGAGCGGCAACATGGCAGCAGAAGTAATCGACCGCGATTGGGAAGAGTTCAAGACTAAATTCAATACCAAATCCCAAATCGACCTTAATCAATACAAACCGGCTCAGATGCAGCGCCGGATCACCAACCTGATGGCTCGTCACAATGTTACCAAGTATATGGACTTTCTCCATTTGATCGAAAAGGATGATGCGCTGTTCCGTTATTTCATCGACTACCTGACGATTAACGTAACCGAGTTTTTCCGTACGCCGGAGAAGTTTGTCGAACTGGAGCAAAAAGTTATTCCCGATTTGATGAAACAGAGCCCGAAGCTGAAAATTTGGAGCGCCGGCTGCTCTACAGGCGCTGAGCCCTATTCGATGTCGATTATGATGTCGGACCTGACGCCAAAGACCAAGCATCAGATTTTGGCCAGCGACCTGGATTTGAAAATGTTGGCCAAGGCTAAGGAAGGCATTTATCAGGTGAATGAGCTGAAGAATGTCTCTCCGGCCCGGATGGCGAAATACTTCCGTCAGGTGGATGCCGACCGTTGCGCGGTGCTACCGGAAGTCAAGGAAGGAATTGCGTTCCAGCATCACAACCTGCTGCTGGACAAATATGACAGCGGGTTTGATCTGATCTCCTGCCGCAATGTGGTCATCTATTTCACTGAAGATGCCAAGGATAAATTGTATCGCCGTTTTCTGGAAGCGCTACGGCCGGGTGGAGTGTTGTTTGTCGGTGGTACTGAAGCGATTCTAAACTTCCGCGATATCGGCTTCCAGCATTATCTGCCGTTCTTTTATCAAAGACCATTTAAATAGACGCAGCCGTAGCTGGTTATCAGAAAAAAAAAAGACGATGTCGATTAAATCGACATCGTCTTTTTTCCTCAGAAACCAGAATCAGAAGAGTGAAATGGTGTTTATGGGTAGGCGCGGTCTGGCGCTTTATCGCGGGGGGTGAAAGCTTCGGGCGGCAGTGACAGAAAAGCATCGACAACAGCCGGATCAAAGTGCGAGCCAGCCAGAGAGCGGATATGTTCCCTGATTTTATTGTCTGGCCAACTGCGACGATAAGGTCGATTGGAGGAAAGTGCGTCCCAGACATCGACTGGAGCGAACAGCCTGGCTGCGAGAGGAATATTGTCCCCTTTCAAACGGTCGGGATAGCCTTCGCCATCCCAGCGTTCATGGTGGCTGCGGGGAATCGCCAGCGCAGGGTGCAGGTATTCGATCTGATGCAGCCAGTCATAGCCGTAGATGGGGTGAAGGCGCATGATCTGCCATTCCTCGATTGTCAGAGGTCCCGGTTTCAGCAGGATGGAATCGGTCACGCCCAATTTACCGATGTCATGCAGCAGCGCGCCGCGCCAGATATGGATGTGTTGCTCGGCAGGGATTTTCATCAGCTTGGCCATCTCCACCGCGATCGATGCGACCCGGCGGCTGTGTCCTTCGGTTTCACAGTCGCGCAGGTCGAGCGCCCGGGCCCAGCCCTCCAACGTCGTGTCGTAAGTGGCATCAAGTTTTTTCAGTGCCTGGCGGATTTGCAGCTCAACTTTGGATCGGCTTGCGATTTCCAGCCTTGCCGTATCGTATAGCTTGGCATTATCCAGAGCTAACGACGCAAGATTTGCGACCTCATCAAGACAGGAAAAGTCATCCATCCGGATGCGTTTTTCGGGGTCCCAGTGAACTATGGTTAAAATTCCGACCACTTCAGTTTGCGAGTTTTTTAACGGAAAAATAGCAATAGCGGTGATGCGGTCAAACAGCGCTCCCGTTAATCGTCCCGGTCAGTTGCGATAATCATCTAGGACCATTGCTTTGCCAGTGGCCAAGACTTGCGCCGCCAAGCCTGCGTTGGCCCGGGGCGGTTCCGTGAACTCGAGGGCATTATTTCCGGATATCGCCACAACGTTCAGTTCGGCAGTATCCGGATCGAGCAGGGCGCAATAGCCGAACGGTGCTTCCACTAGACTAACTGCCCGGTGCGTGATGGCCTGCAGTAACGCTGCCTGATCCAGATGCCCGATAATGTCCAAGGTGGTTTCATGCAAAAACTCCATTAAATGGGTGTGGCGACGTTCGGATACATCACGCGCTACAACCATTACGGTGTCCCGTTCATTAATTGAAACCATGCGCACGCTGCGTTCCATTTCAAAAACGTAGCCGTCCTTGCGACGGAAACGACGCATTTCGAGGGGCTTTCTGCGCAGTTTAGGCAAAGTGATATCAAATGATTGATCGATCCAACGCTGTTCGTCTACAACCACATCGTAGGCAGTTAATCGCGGGATATCCGCTTTGGAATAACCGGTAAGTTCCAAATAGCGGTTATTGGCTTGCAAAAGATGGCGGGTGGCAGGATCTATCAGCAGTATCACATCGGAAGACTGTTCAATCAAGCTGCGGTAGAGGGTTTCGCTTTCCCGGCGTTGTTGCAGTTCCAGCGCAGCGGCTTCAAATAATCGTGCATTTTCCAGCGCGACCGAGGCTAAGGCGCTGAACTGCTCCAGTGCGGTCAAGTCAGTTTCGTCAAATCGTAAGGCAGGGTCAGTATGACTCAGTGTGAGTACGCCAACAACCTCGGAGCCGGAAAAAATCGGTACGCCCACAATAGTCCGGATATCAGAGAAAACTGAATCTGACAAACGCGGCGACCACTGTTGATAATCTTCGATCACAATGACTTTGCATTGTTCCCAGACCAGCCCAACCAACGCCTGGCCTTTTTTAATCGCATAATTATCGGGAATTACAATGTTGGGGCCACAAAAATGTTTGATTTTCATCATGTTGTGGCTAGGGTCGATGATATTCATAAGGCCGATCGGTGCGCCTATCGTTTGAGCGGCCCGTTGTAAAAGTGTGCGCAATAAGGTGTCGATGTCGCGTTGCTTAATTAGCTCGACAGACATTTCGTGCAAAGATTCCAACAGGCGTTTCTGACGGGCGATCTTTTCATCGTGAACTTTTTTTTCGGAGATATCAAAAGAAATTCCATAAACAGCGGTCACTGATCCATTTTCGTCAAATAGAGGGCGTTTGATGGTGGCATAGGTGGCGGAAAAACCATGCTCGCTCAGCGTATAAACTTCCTCGCCTTCTACAGCAGTCCGCGAGTTGATTACCGCCAGATCGGCATCGCGGAAAGCTGTCGCTACCCGCGTACTATGGATTTGTTGGTCAGTCAGACCGATGCGGTCTTCATTGCGGACATTACGAATACGGCGGTAGGTTTCATTGATAAAAATATATCGTCCTGCCACATCCTTGACCCACACCAGGTATGGGACGCCGTCCGCCAATACTTGCGGCAGTGAATCGATGGACCCGTTCCAGACAACCTGGTGTTGCATTCTTCCAAGGCCTCCTCAATCGCAAGCGATCTTCAGATGGAATAATTCGGCCAATATAGCCGAAACTCCTCTGTCGGCCAGGTAGAGCAGCTCGTGGAATAGCTCAGGCCTGGTTTTTCCATTCCTGGCCTTGACAACTTTTCCGCTAACTGCTACAATCAAAACCAACATATGAATAATTAATATCTTTAAAGTCAATGATCAGGAAGAGTACTCGTGTTAGAGAGCCTCAGCGAGCCGGTGGCAGTGGAAGACTGGCGTGACTCAATACGACGAATGGGCCTGAGAGATGCAGTCCGAGCCGCTATAGCGGGGTAGGCGCTGCCGGCAAACTTCCTCCGTTATCAAGGGAAGCAGGTATCGGCATGAAACATGCCCGTACCGTGACCAAGTCGGGCTCGCAAGAGCCAAGCAGGGTGGTACCGCGGGTTAACCCCTCGTCCCTACAAATAGTAGTGACGAGGGGTTTATATATTTTTAGCCAAAAAAAAGGAGGAGTCAACGATGGAAAACAACAAACCGTTAGAAATGGTCCAAGTCGCGTCGCAAGGGGGCAAATATCGTTGGGTAGCCATCGCAGCACTTCTGCTTGCCATAGGTTCGATCATGCGGATCGTCAGTCCCAGCTTTGCCGGAGTTTCACCCAACTGGGTCATCACCATGTATGTGATCACGCTGTTAATTGTGAAGCCGAACATCTCCAAAGCAGTAGCTATCGGTCTGGTGGCGGGCGCGATCAACACATTCACCTCAAAATCGCCGCTGCCGCATATCGGCCTGTTGTCTGAACCAATCGGTGCGTTGGTCTGCGTGCTGCTGATGAGCCTGCCCTTCGCATTCAAAATCGGTCCGGTCAGTTTCCGCCCCGCGGTAATCGCACTGCTTACCACGCTGGCCAGCGGCTTTACGTTTATCACGACCTTTAAATTAATCATGGGGGTCCCGATGCAGGTATACCTCTACGGCATGATGCCGGTGGTTTTGTTTACCGCCGCTGCCAATACGGTGCTGACCCAGATTCTCTATTACCCGGCCCGCAAGTTGCTTGGACAGGAGGATGACCGCTAATGCAGGCAATCCAGTTTGAAGATTTTTCTTATCATTATCCCAAGACTGGCACGGGGCTGGACCGGGTTTCGCTCGAAATTCCGTACGGTTCTTTCACCGTGCTAACCGGCGCCAACGGCGGCGGCAAAACCACTCTGTGTCTGGCGATGACCGGCCTGGTGCCGCATTTCTTTGGCGGCAGTCTGTCCGGCCAGGTTCTGGTTGAAGGTCAATCGACCGCTGGTCGCAGTGTGGCGGAAATAGCCGGTGGCGTAGGCATTGTCATGGAAGACTATGAAAGTCAGCTCGTATCGCTGACTGTGTTTGAAGAGATCGCTTTTGCCCTGGAAAACCAAGCTCTGCCGGCGGCGCTGATCAAGGAAAGAGTATTGGAAGCGCTGGCTGCCGTGGGATTGGAAGGATTGGAACAACGGGAATTGTCGGCTTTGTCCGGCGGGCAGAAACAACGTCTGGCGGTTGCTTCGGTGATTGCCTCCCAGCCAAAAATCCTGGTTCTCGACGAACCGGCCTCGGCGCTCGATCCGGAAGGGGCCGAGGAATTGTATGCGCTGCTGGCGAAACTGAACCGGCAGCAGGGAATCACCGTGATCGTAGCTGACCATGATCTGGCCCGCGCCATGCCCTATGCCGATTCTGTAATCGTGATGGAACAGGGCCGGATCGCTTTGCAGGGGTCTCCAACAGAAGTTTTTGCCAAAATGTTGACCGGCCAAATTTATGCCGCTGCCGTACCGGCGCTGCGCCGACTCAAGGGACGTCTGGAACGTGAACATCAGGCGCTGTCGGATTGGCTGACCGCCGATGCCGCCGCTAGCGAGATCAATGCGTTGCTGTTACCCAAGAGGAGGCTATCACTGAGTGCTTGATATACAACAGGTTTCGTTTGCCTATCCGGGCCATGCGCCCGCTTTGCAGGAAGTATCCCTAACTATTGCTGCCGGCGATTTTATTGGTCTGGCTGGTCGCAATGGCAGTGGCAAGACAACCCTGACGCGGATCATGGTGGGCTTGGCAAAACCGGTGTCCGGGCAAGTTTTTCTGGACGGACAGAACACCATAAAATGCGGACCTGCCACGATGGCCCGGGCGATTGGCTATGTATTTCAAAATCCGGATCGGCAGATTTTCCGTGATACCGTTGCCCAGGAAGTGGCGTTTGGTCCTGAACAAATGGAGTGGAGCGATAGCGAGCGGACGCAGGCCGTCGCAGACGCACTGCGAATGACTGGACTGGAATTGGTGGCTGCGGCTTATCCGCGAGGCCTGACTCGCAGCTTTCGTCAGCGGGTTGCCATCGCTTCGGCCCTGGCGCTGAAACCGCGACTGTTGATTCTGGATGAGCCGACCAGCGGCCAGGATGCGGAAGAAAAAGCCCAGCTGATGAGTTTGCTTGACGCGCTGAATCAACGGGGAATCGGCGTGATTTTGGTTACCCATGATATGGAGCTGCTGCTGGCGCATAGCCGCCGCGCGGTGGTGCTACATCAAGGTGAAAAAGTATTTGACGGTCCAACCGAAGAACTATTTGCTGCGGATGCTGCCGCGCAAGTGGCCGAATGGGGCCTGCGGGTTCCTGATGCCGCTGCGGTAACAGGTAAACTGGAAAAACCGGTTGGCGCGGTGCGCACGGTGGAAGAACTGGCGGACCGGATCGAAGGGCAATTGAGAGGTGAAGAACGTGAAAAGTCTGGCGCCCCTGTGTAATCTTTTACTTACCATTATGCTTTCCGTATGGACAGTGTTGCTGTGGGACCCGATGCCGCTAGCGGCATTGCTGGCGCTGGAGCTGATTTTGATCGGCTATGCCGGGCAGGCGGGCAAACTGGCTAAGCCGGTCTTTGGCCTGACTCTCGTCGCCGGATTCTTTGCGATCATCCAGTTGCCGTTCGACGTTGCCGTGCCGACGGCGATTGCCAGCGGTCTAAAAATGATGGTAATGACAGTCGCTTTCTTGCTGTTGTTTGCGACGACAAAACTGCCGGGATTGACTGCAGCACTGGTCAAGCAAGCGCATATTCCTTATGAATACGCTTTCTTGTTCACTTCTGCCTTGCGGTTTGTGCCGGATTTCCTGGCCGAAAGCCAGGCTGTGCGTGAAGCGCAGACCTGCCGTGGCTATGTGCCGAGCCGCAATCCGGTCAAGCGATTGATTTCCTACGCGGCAATGGTCGAGCCGATGGTATTACGGGCGATCAGCCGCTCGGAAACGATGGCGATGAGCCTTGAACTGCGCGGTTTCGGCAGTGCTCGGCGCACGTTTTCCCAGCAGATTGAGTTTCGCGGTCGGGACTACCTGGTACTCGCAATATTGGCGGCGCTAACGGTAGCCGTAGTAATCTACCGGTAAATGATCGAAAATTGAGGAGGACGAAGGGATGCAGAAAGTTCGCAAAATCATATTGAATGAAAACGAGATGCCCGAAGCTTGGTACAATATCCAGGCCGATTTGCCGGAACCGCTTGATCCGGCGTTGCACCCGGGGACGCTGCAACCAATCGGCCCGCAGGATCTGGCGCCGATCTTTCCCATGGAGCTGATCAAGCAGGAAGTGAGTCAGGAACGCTGGATCGGCATTCCCGAAGAAGTGCGCGACAAATATCTGTCCTGGCGGCCAGCGCCGCTGATACGCGCCTATGAACTGGAAAAAGCGCTCGATACACCGGCCAAAATCTATTATAAATATGAAGGCGCCAGTCCGGTCGGCAGCCACAAACTGAATACCGCCCTGGCCCAGGCTTATTACAACAAACAGGCTGGCGTCAAGCGACTGGCCACCGAGACCGGCGCCGGACAGTGGGGCAGCGCGCTCAGCATGGCCTGCAGCTTCTTCGGACTGGAATGCATGGTCTACATGGTAAAAGTCAGCTATCAGCAAAAGCCGTACCGGCGCTCTTTCATGGAAGTTTTCGGCGGGTCGGTCATTCCCAGCCCCTCCGAAATAACAGCGTCCGGACGGGCCGTATTGGCAGAAAATCCTGATTCGCAGGGCAGTCTGGCGATTGCTATATCCGAAGCGGTCGAAGATGCGGCGGGCCGCAGCGATACGAACTACGCTCTGGGCAGCGTACTGAACCATGTTTTGCTGCATCAGACCATAATCGGACTGGAAGCCAAGGCGCAGCTGGAGAAAGCCGGCGACTATCCGGATGTGGTTGTGGCCTGCAACGGCGGTGGCAGCAACTTTGGCGGCATGGCATTCCCGTTTGTCGCCGACCGGTTCAAGGGCAACAAAGTCCGGGCGGTGGCGGTCGAGCCGTCGGCCTGTCCGACGTTGACCCGCGGGGTTTTTGCCTATGACTTCGGCGACTTGGCCAAGCTGACGCCGATCATGAAAATGTATACGCTGGGGCACGAGTTCATGCCGGCCGGAATTCACGCCGGCGGACTGCGCTATCACGGTGATTCGCCACTGGTAAGCGCGCTATACCACCACAAGCATATCGAAGCCCGTTCTTATAATCAGAAAGAATGTTTTGAATCGGCAATTCTGTTCGCCCGCACCGAAGGAATTGTGCCGGCTCCGGAATCTTCCCATGCGATCAAAGGTGCGATCGACGAAGCGTTGGCGGCTCGGGAAGAAGGTAAATCCCGCACGATCCTGTTTACCTTGTCCGGTAATGGTTTCCTTGACCTTGCGGCCTATGACAATTATCTGGCCGGCAAATTGGTCGACGTACCCTGTCCGCAGGCTGAACTGACCGAAAATCTGCAGTGTCTGCCGAAAGTGTAGTCCTCGCGGAAATTTAGTCAAAATCCAGCGCAAAAACATAAGGCCTGCGACGACTCTGTACAGTCCGTCGCAGGCCTTTTTTCATGCAACTAAGTGTCGATTTCTACAAGAAAGCGCCGCCGTCGACCACTACGGTCTGCCCGGTCATCATCGAAGCCGTTACCAGTAGCGGCACAGCAACATCAGCAACATCCTCGGCGCTGCAACAACGTCCCAGCGGCGTGTGTTCACCCAGTCTTTTGACATGATCTTCACGGCCGTCGACCCAGCGGGTCAGCACGATTCCCGGCGCGACGCTGTTGACCCGTACTTCCGGCGCCAAAACCCGCGCCAGCGACTTGGTTACACTGATCGCGGCGGCTTTGGAGGCGGCATAGGCGATCGAACTGCCCATGCCGGTAATGCCGGCTACCGAAGTAATGTTGACGATGCTGCCGCGTGTTTTCTTCAGGTGCGGCGTTGCGGCCCGGCACACAGAGAACAGGCCTTTCACATTAACATCCATGATCTCGTCCCAGTACTCCGGCTTGAGTCCTTCCAGGTCCGGCATGTCCACATAGACCGTCGTGCCTGCACAGTTGACAACATAGTCCAGTTGCCCGAACTGCTCGACAACGGTCTGGACCATCGCACGGACTTCGTTGTCCTTAGCGACGTTTGCCTGCACTGTGATCGCTTTGGCGCCGGCTTTTTCGATCTCGGCGGCTGTGTCCAGCGCGTCCTGCTGCGAGCGGGAATAATTGACAGCCACATTGATCGACAAAGCGGCCAGGGCCAATGAGATTGCACGACCGATCCCGGTGCCGCCGCCAGTTACCAGAGCAACTTTGCGTGATGTTGGGGTTGACATTGCTATCCCGCCTTTACAAAAAAATAAAAAAGTAACTAAATTAACCAAAAGTTTACACTGCAATCGCAGTTGTTTATGATATAATCTTAATCAACGAGGAAGCAAAAAGATGCCGGATCGCTGAAGACCCTGTGCTAGGTCTCTGTCGGTATCCTTGCAACCTGACCCGGCAAGACCGGGCGAAAAAAGCAGGTCAATAAAAGGCCTGCTTTTTTTCATCCAATTATTTTTTTGGCGATTCTTTGGTTACAATATCGATCTTATCGCCATTTTTAACGATAGCGGTGTATTCGGCCACTTTGCTATTGACGACAACGGCGATGCCGCCGATGGCAGGAAGATCGCCCGGATTGAATTCGGCGGCCAACAGGACGTCGGCCAGTGTGGGTTGGCTGCTTTGCGACAACGTAAACTCAATAATACTGCCGTCTGGTGCCGGATCGGTCAGATTGGCTGCTACGCCGCTCAGACTCAGGCTGTAGCGGCGGGTCGGTACGCTGCAGGTAATACCGTTGAAGATGACTTCGATAGGCTCGATGTCTTGTTCGCAGAAGCCGATTACTTTGCCAAGGTCCGGGGTAGTTGGCGGAATCAAAGTTAATTGGTCGCCGGGGGAAACCGGGGTTGTTGATTCGCCGGCTCGGCCATTCACGACAAATGTCGGCCAGACCGAGTGTGTACGTTCCGTTTCATTCACGACATATTGAAAGCGTTTTGCTTCCAGCTCGAACCGGACCGAGCGAAAAACCCGGTCAACGATATCGGAAGGGCTCCAGACGACTTGATCGCGGTCGCAAAGTTTCTGTTCAGCGGTGGCGATTCGGTCGTTGATGAAAATCAACGGTCGAACTTGGTAAGGCTTGCCTTCTATATTGACCGGAAATGGCGTCGGCAGCTCGACTAATTCGCCGAGGCAGGGATTGGGGCTGCAACCATCGGACCCTTTTTCGACCAAGATCACATCGCCCTCGCTCACCGAATCGCTGAACAACGCTTGTTTGCCATTTACAGTCAGCTGCCCGGACTGACCGTGCGAACCGGCAATAAATTTGCGCTCGCCATTGATATTAAGGGTGATACCGAGGCCTGGTCGTCCGCTCAGGCTACGCGCGTCGATGCCGGCAGCCAGCAGGGCGTCGCCCACGGTCAGGCCGCCCAGATTGAACAGGCGAAGTGACTGGCCATTCAGCGTGACATTCAGAAAATTCAGCGTTTCAGCGCCGGCGATTTTTAGGATGCCAAGCGGAGTGACCGCATCCGGCGTGCAAAAGCCAGCGGTAACCCCATGCACGTCTTCGATGGCGTCGGGTCGCCGAACGGCAACGCGATCCTTCGGCATATCCATGATTTGGGCCAAAATTTCCGGCAACAAAGGTGTCAGCGCTCCGCCACCGACCAGCAGGATCGCCTGGGGGACCGCATTGTTCAATTGCATGATTTGGGTGGCAATCGCCTGGGCCAGCTCGGTGACGACCGGTGTAATATTGCGGACGATATCGGCTGGCGGCGCGGAGTGTTTAAGCCCAAGAATATCGACATAATGCAAACTTTTAACGTTGCGGCCGAGACGACGTTTCAACGTTTCAGCTACTTTAAAATCCAGCAGCAGTTGACCGGACAGTTCTTCGGTGATTTCATCGCCGGCGATGGGGACCATGCCATAGCCGATAACTGAGCCGTTGCGGGTGACAGCAACGTCGGAAGTTCCCGCGCCGACATCGACCAAGACTAGGTTTAGATGTCGCATGGTCGGCGGGATCAGCACATTGATTGCCGCGATCGGTTCGAGGGTGAGGGTGCCGATTTCCAGGCCAGCTGCCATCACCGCCGCGTGCAGCGAGTCAATGACCTGACGGGGCAAAAAAGTGGAGATGATTTCTACCGTGGCTTTATGACCGCGTTGCCCGACCAGGGTTTTCATAATCGTGCCATCCAGCGCGAAATTCACAATACTATGGCCGACGCAGTAATAACTGGCAGGATCGTTGACTAGCCGGGTCGTCGCCAACTGTTTCTGCGCTGACTGAATGGCGGTGAGTTCGAGCGTCCGCTCTTCCTGCAGAGTCAGATATCCTTTGCTGTGAACGTCCAGTTCGGCGGTGGCGTTCAACGTCGACAACGCACGTCCTGCCGCAGCGATCGCTACCTGGCGTAGCGGGCCAAAGTTGGCCTCTAACTTGGCCTTGACCGAACGGATTACCTTGGCGACTTCCGGGACATCATGAATCTGCCCGTCCAACATGGCCCGGGTAGTGTGTTCATGGCGAATTGCGCCGAGTACACGAATGCCGGCGTCGTTCTTCTCGCCGACCATGCCGACGATGCTGCGCGTTCCAATGTCCAGAGCAAACAATAAATTCTTTTCCATGTTTGTTCTTTTCGGCATGGATCGCCGATTTCCTTTCGGAAATCAGAAATGTGTATAAATGCAGGGGAAAATTTGTTACAATTTATGAGTGTCGCCGGTAATCAAGATTCTGGCCGGGACCTGTAATGAGAGAAGGCTCAACCATGCGAAAATCAATGCGAAAAGTGATGCGATGGCAGGTGCTGTCGCTGGCTTGGCCAGTTGTACTGGAAATGTCGGGTGTCATGATCACCGGTGTCGTGACCACTGCGATGGTCGGCCGGCTTGGCGCCGTGGCGCTAACCGCCGTGGGAATCGCTACTATGGTCCAGTTCGCCAGCGCGATGGTGATTGCGGCATTTGGCACAGGGGCCTCGGCGCTGGTCGGCAAAGAGAGCGGCGCTGGACAGTGGGAACAGGTTCGCCGCACAACCGGACAGGCTTTGTTGATTGGACTGCTGCTGGGGTTGGTATTGGCGCTCATCGGCTATGCCAGCGCAGAAAGCTTGTTTCTGATGATTGGCGCCGAACCGGCTGTGGTGGCCTTGGCCGGTCAACTGCTGAAAATGCTGTTTTTGTTTACGCCGGTGTATTTGCTGATGGTGATTGGCAATGCCGTGTTGCGCGGCCTGTCCAAAACCAAGACAGCCTTTTTTATTGGCACATTTAGCAACTTGTTATCGATGCTATTGGCGTATATGCTGATCTTTGGCGTTGGACTGCCGGCGCAGGGCCCGATGGGCGCCGCCTGGGGCATGGGAATCGCGCAACTGTGCGGCGGGATTTTGGCAATGCTGGTAATTGCCAGGGATCCACATATTCAGTTGCATTGGCGCACCGTTTTTTCCTGGCACCCCGTCACCATTCGTCGCATCCTGGAAATCAGCGTGCCGGCGGCGGTTGAACAGGCGGCTCTGCAGGGTGGGCGAGTGTTCTTTACCTTCATGATCGCCGGTGTAGGCGCCGTGCAGTTTGCCGCGCATCAGATCGCAGTCCAGATTGAATCGGTCTCTTTTTTGCCGGGATTCGGGTTCTCCGTGGCGGTGATGGCGATTGTTGCCCAATCGCTGGGAAAAGGACGACCTGCCCGCGCCGTTCGCTTCACCAAGATCACAGCGGGATTGGCGTTTGTGGCGATGTCGCTGATGGGCGTAATGTTCTTTTTGTTTGCGGAATCGCTCACGCGGCTGTTTATTGACGACCCGCAGGTCGTTTATTGGGGGTCGCTGTGTGTGATGGTTGCGGCCTTCGAGCAGCCCACGCTGGCGCTGGCCTATGTATTTGCCGGGGCATTGCGGGGGGCAGGCGATACACGCTGGCCAATGTATGCTACAATATTGGGGGTCTGGGTTTTTCGCATGCCGCTGGTCTATCTCTGCGTCCATGTCTGGCAGTTTGGGATTGTCAGCGTGTGGGTCGTGACGGCCATCGATTTCTTACTGCGCAGCCTGGTTTTGTGGTGGCGGTTTCGCGGCAGTGGCTGGAAATAACTGTTTTGACAGAGACTTGACGAGACTATACAATCGAAGAAAGAACTAATGGATAGAAGTTTTCCGAAACGGATTGGCGATATCATATCTTATGATGAAAAGGAGCGTAATATGGAACAGAATATTACCGATCTACTCCGCAGCAATGGGTTCAAGGTCACTCCGCAACGATTGGCTGTCTATGAAGCGTTGGCAAATACCAAGGAGCATCCCAACGCCGAAATGATTTTCAATGGTCTGCAGGCCAGTTATCCTACGATGAGCCTGGCCACCGTATACAAGACGATTGATATTTTGCATGAAATTGGCTTGGTTCAGATCTTGAACGCAGGCGAAGATAGCTTCCGCTACGATGCTGATGTTTCCGAACACGCCCACATCCGTTGCATTGAATGCGGTCGTGTCGATGACGTGTTTGACCTGGACACTGCCAAATTCAACGACCAGATTCAAAAAGAAACCAAGTACCGTCTGGTTGGGCAACAATTCTATTTTTATGGCGTTTGTTCCGGCTGTCAGCAGGAAAACAAAGCCCACTGATTCCGTTGTTTTCTTTCAAGACCCGGTCATGCCGGGTCTTTTCTTGTTGCAGGAAAAAATAGCAGATAGGACGAATCGATAACATTATGAATTTACATATTCTCGCCAGTGGCAGCACCGGCAATGCAATTTTCCTGGAAATCGGCGGCGCGAAAATTTTGGTTGATGCGGGCATCTCGGCCCGACGTATCGAGAAAGGCTTGCGCGCGGTCGGCATCGAGCCGGCAGCTCTCGATGCGATATTGGTGACGCACGAGCACGGTGACCATGTCAGCGGGCTGCCGGTGTTCACCCGCAAATTCAAAGCGCCTGTCTATGCCCGGCGGCGGACCTGGGACGCATTTCAGCCGACTCACTATGTAGAGGCCGACTATCGGCGGGAACTGGGGACGCGTCTCGAAATCGGCGGCGTGCGGATTGAGCCGTTTGCCATTTCTCATGATGCGGCGGAGCCGGTCGGTTATTCTTTTTACTATGGCGATCTGAAATGCGTGGTAGCGACCGATATGGGCTGCGTGTCGGAACGGGTGGAGCAGGATATCGCATTTGCTGATGTGATGGTGTTTGAATCGAATCACGATGTGGCAATGCTGCGAAGCGGCCCCTACCCAGAGTATCTCAAAAAACGCATCCTCGGCACGCGCGGTCATCTGTCGAATTTGGAAACGGGCCGCTGTTTAGCCCGAATGAGCAAAAAAAGCGGCATGCATGTGTTTTTGGCGCATCTCAGCCAGCATAACAATTGCCCGGACCTGGCCCTGTCCACAGTAGAGAAAGTGCTGGAACAACAGGGAACTCGCCTGGACCAGGATTTATTTCTGCATCTGGCCTATCCCTGCGATACGGTGAGTTTTTCCCTTTAAAAATGAAACAAGTGATCCATTTGGGAGGAGGACCTGATATGCGATTTATCTTTCGCAAATTTGCCCCCAGTTTTATTATTGCCGTGCTCGGCGCGATCATCGGCGGCGGCCTGGTACTGGGCTACGGGCCTTTTTTCCTTGGCAAGTCTGTGCCGGAGGCCTTTTCGACACTAAATAAGGAAGTGGAGCAACCGAAGACGGCCAATGCGGCGTTGTCGGCGGCCAGAAATACACCGATCGTGCGTGCGGCGCAGTTGGTCGGTCCCTCCGTAGTCGGCATTACCAACAAAGCCTATGTTAGCGATATGTTCAACCGGAGGACGCTGGTCGAGCGCGGCAGCGGCTCCGGCGTTATCTATGACGCCAGCGGTCACATTATCACCAACTATCATGTGGTGGCCGAGGCGCAGGAGATCGTGGTATCGCTGGCCGATGGCCGGACCGTTCCGGGACGGGTGCAGGGGATTGACCCAGCGACGGACTTGGCTGTTGTAAAAGTGGAAACTAGCGGTAGTCAACCGGCCCGGTTCGGTGACTCGGATAGCCTGCAGGTCGGTGAGCCGGCGATTGCCGTCGGCAACCCGCTGGGACTGGAACTGAAAGGCAGCGTAACCGCCGGTGTAATCAGTGCACTGAACCGGACGCTGGATATTGGCGAACGCCGGTTTCGCCTGATTCAGACTGATGCGGCGATCAACCCCGGCAACAGCGGCGGGGCGTTGGCCAACGCCGATGGCGAAGTGGTTGGCATCAATAGTATTAAAATTGCGGTCGGCGGCGTGGAAGGAATCGGCTTTGCCATCCCTTGGAACACGGTGAAACCGATTGTGCAGTCTTTGATTGAGAAGGGGCGGGTAGTTCGCCCGTACCTTGGCGTGGTCGCCTTTGATAAAAACACGGCCCAGCGTTACGGCTATCAGCTGAACATCGACAAGGGGTTATATGTGTTCCGGATCGTACCGCGTTCACCAGCCGCCCGGGCCGACATTCGGGTCGGTGACGTGTTGCTTAAACTGGCAGGTTCGGAAACGAACAGCCTGGCGGAGTTGCGTTCGCTGATCGAAGCGCAGGGAGTCGGCGCAACGGTGCCGGTGCTGATTGGTCGCAATAACGAGCAATTTACTCTGCAGGTCCAGCTGAGCGAAGTGCCGAATGAATAAGCCGTGAACCGGATTCATATCGTTGCTGTCGGCAAAATCAAAGAAAAATATCTGAGCGAAGGTATCCGCGAATTTGTCAAGCGCCTGGGGCCTTTGTGCAAGCTGGAAATCCTGGAAGTGGACGAAGAGCGGATGCCTGACGATCCCTCGCTGGCGGAAAAAGCCAAAGTACTGGCGGCGGAGGGCGAACGCCTGCTAAAAAAAGTGCCGCAGTCCAGCTATCTGATCGTGCTGGATGTGGCGGGGCAGGCCGTATCCTCGGAACAACTAGCGGAAAAAATCACCATGCTCGGCACAGCTGGGCATGGTGACATTACTTTTATCATCGGCGGCGCTTTCGGCCTGTCTCCGGCACTGACCGCGGCGGCGCGGGAGCGCTTGTCGTTTTCGCGGATGACCTTTACCCACCAGATGATTCGCTTGCTGCTGGTCGAGCAAATCTACCGGGCGTTCAAGATTGCCCGGGGAGAACCGTATCATTTATAACGGCTAAAAATATCCTGCTGAATTTTTGAAAAAATTGGCAGGATGTTTTTGTTTATTTATGGAATTTTATAGTTTAATAGATGTGACTTATATACGATGATTTGAAGAGCCGTTTCAGATTTATAATAGGGTAAGGTTTTAGGAAGGGCGTAGATATGATTTTATAAAAAGATATGAGAGGAATAGGGAGAGAATGATAGGCTACAAACCGCCAGCGCCACAGGCGATCCTAACTGCAGCTCAACTTAAAATTCCGGACTAAAAATCCGGGGCAGGTCAAGGCTTTTATAGCGTATCGATTTGTATTACGTCAAAAGAACCATAATTGGGAGGGTAAGCTATGAATAAGAACGCTCTTCTGCGTTGGATGATGATGGCACTTATTCTTATAGTAGTACTGTTTAATAATGGTGATTTTCGGACAACGTGGGCCATGTCAAACGAAGAGGCAGAGACGATTCGCATTGGTGCAAATATCGAACTGACTGGCGGTATTGCTTCCTTCGGACATTCTGCTTTAAAAGGAATGCAGTTAGCTGTTGGGGAAGAAAATGCGCAGGGGGGGATTTTGGGGAAACGGATACAACTAGTGGTGCGTGATAATCAATCCGAGCCTAATGCTGCTCAGGAAGTGATGAGACAATTTATCGCGGATGAAAAGGTTGTAGCGATACTTGGATGTATAGCTAGTAGTAATACGATAGCAGCAGTCAATTGGATGGAAGGGATGAGTAACCAGGTTCCTGTTATTACACCAACAGGGACAAACACTGGAGTTACAGTAAGGATGGATGGCCGAGTGCGCGATTTCGTATTCCGTGCTTGTTTTATAGATGCATATCAAGGAATTATTATGGCCGATTTTGCTACTAAGAGTTTAGGTATAAAAAGAGTTGCTGTATTAATAGACAATAGTAGTAATTATAGTAAGGCAATATCGGGAACTTTTATGGCGCAGTTGGCGAAGAATGGTGGAAGCGTTGTAGGCATTCAATATTATCTGCAGAAGGGCATGGATTTTTATGGTGCTTTAGAACAAGTTATCAATGCCAATCCTGACGCTATCTATGTACCGGGGTATTATGAAGAAGTAGGAATAATTGTTCGTCAGGCTAGGGCTATGGGATATCAGAAACCAATATTAGGCGCAGACGGATGGGACTCTCCGAAAATCGTAACGATTGCAGGTGCGGACAATCTTGAAAATACATTTTTCGTAAACCATTATTCTTCAAGCAATCCAGATCTGCGGGTGGATAAATTTGTAAAAGAGTATAGAAAAACGTATAGGGAAGAACCTAGTGCGTTAGCGGCTCTTGGATACGATGCGGCCAAAATTTTGATTGATGCAATGCGCAGATCTCAGAAAATAACTCCCGAAAATGTGAGAGTTGCGCTTGAGGAAACCAATAATAAAAACTTGGTAACAGGTAGAATAACATTTAATAGATACCATGATCCAATTAAGTCAGCGATTATTATACGGTTTATAAATGGACAGCAGGTATTTCAGGAAAGGATTGATCCATAATTGTACGAAAAGAAGTTGAGGGATTATAGTATTGCCGAATCAAGGGGAACAGTGCTTGTGTATCAATAGGAGCAAATAAATGATACACAAGCATCGTCCCTTCATAGCTTAAATAACGTGATATTAGTTTTGCCTATTAAAAAGATCAAAAATATTGATTTTCAAAACGATGTAATGATACTTAAGAAATCGCAATAAATTTTTCGTTATTAGTGATGCAGAGAGAATTACCACTGGTGAGAGGCCGAAAGGAAAAGAACACGGTCTTTTTTGCGTCTGAAGTGTAAGCGGGAAATGCCGCGCCAATATCACTGAATTAGTTTGCCGTGTTCATTGTATTGGAAGAACTGTTCACGAACAACCTGGTCATTGAGATCAAAAAACGTCATCCTGATTACATTGCCAAAATCGTCATAAGACTTCTGACATTTGGCAAACTTGGAGGCTGTCAACACAGGTTGGTTGCTTTCGTTAAAGTAGGCATACTCCACATGATTGCCATTGGCATCGTATTTATCGCGGTAAACCGAGACGCCATCTTTGTTGTTGGATGTTTTCAACTCTTCATTTAAATTGTGATGAGCCGCTGAATAACCGTTGACGTCCATTTGGATGCCGGTAATAAAAAAAGGGAAATAGGGTGATACCGGCATTGATTTGCCGTCCAAACTATATCTTTTTTCCACAATCATGTCATTGGTTTTCGTCCAATCATATCGGGCTATGCCCCAAATGTTGTTGACAGGTTGGCCGTTACTGTCGAAAAACTCTAAAGAGCGTTTGAGGCCAGTGGCGTCATAGGTGTAGATTTCTTTAAAAGCGTTCCGGATGTTGACTATTGGGTTGCCTTTCACATCGAAAAAAGTACGAATTTCCTGATTCTTCGTGTATTCAACGACTGTGCGGTAAACCTGCAAATGGGTTAATGGATGGTTCCGCCATTTTTCGTTTTCGGTGTTATTATTGATGATTTCTTGAATGCGCCCCTGATCGTCCAAGCTAAAAATATAGTGGGGAGCGCTTTGCGCTGTTTCCGACGATATTTCGTAAATTCCCCGGATGGGGTAAAATGGCGATACATGGTTGTAAACCAATTGCCTGTAGTAATATTGCTTCACAGGCCCCGCGTAGACAGGGTCGCTTCCAGCAAGCAAACAACCGATCAGTATCAATAGTGAGATCTTTAGGTGCAGCATGTCATTTCCTCCTTTATTTTACTGATGGATTGAACGGGAATATAAAAATCCAGATGACTTTTTGGATCGTTTTGCCGATAGGCTTCGTCATAATATTCGAAGTCATAGTCTCCCACTGGATGCAATCCGTATTCCGGCAGCCATTTGCTATAGATATACATGATGGCTTTTTGCAGATACTCAGGAACAGCGGTAATAGAGAAAACGGCATATTGATTTGCCGGAATGGAGTCTGATGTCATGTCTTCAGGCATCTCCTGCAAGTGTTCCAACGACTGGCAGGCCATATATTGAACGACCGAACCAAGGGGAGGGGAACCACTGAGTTTTTCGATGCCATAATAAGTAAAAGGCCGGGTTGGGTGTTTTATTCTATGCTGATTCTGATCGAATCGGTTCCACAAAGAAGAAGTGGCGCCTGGCGCCCTGTTGCTAATTTGAAATCCTACTACGGTAAATGCGCCCAGCTCGACGATGCGTGGGATTAACGGCGTGCAATCCAAGTTCCTGTTAAACTCCATCACTTGGCCGGACATGATCGCCTTTTCGCTGTTGACAAAAGGAAAGTTGTTATTCCGGTAGGCCATGGGTGTCGTTTTATATCTGTCCTTGAAAGCCCGGGTAAACGCCTCCTGGGAATTGTATCTGTATGTCATGGCGATTTCCAGAATCCCTTTCTGTGAACCGAGCAAGTCATTGGCGGCGAGAGTCAACCGTCTTTTTCTTATGTAATCTGCTACCGTGTTGTCGGTAACGGCCTTAAAAACACGCAGAAAATGAAATTTAGAGAACCCGGCCAGAAAAGCGACTTGTTCCAGGCTAATATCGTCTCTGATATTTTCTTCAATATAATCGATTGATTTCTCAATGAAAGGAGTATAACTCACTTTTCATTCCCCTTTGAACTTCGCCAGCCTTTATTCTGTGTGCCTAATTATATAATAGCTGGAAGTTGTTGTTTGATTTGGATTGCTGACTTTCCAACCTTTGGGCAAAGAAAAGCCGCCTGACATACTTTCTTGCCGAAAGCGCCAAGCGGCTGAAATCGCCGGAGATAACGTCTACGCCGTTGTGCGCCGAGCGCATCAGAAATACCATTGGAAATCGCAGATACGATCATAAAAACGAAGTGTTGCGGTTACAGTTACACTTGGCGTTTCTGTTATCAGTTCTTATGATCCTTGCTGAAGCGAAAGTGTTGCTGAAGGGATTTTTGTAGCTGAAAAGGAGGGAAACCTGTGCGGGAAGATATAAAGCTTATTCAGCTAATTGAAGAGCTCGCGACCAATAGTTGGCCTTCATACATCCAGCAAGCGCTGGGCGAGTGGCGGTTGCGGGCAAATATGGATGTAACAAAGCGGGCAAATTCTGTGTATACAGGGGGCGCAATTCCTGAGTATGGGGACTGGCTGGAATTTGTAGAGGATTTCTATCGGCGGCGTTCACTTTTTCCTTGCTTCCATATTAGCGAGGCATCACCGGCAGAATTAGATGGTATCCTGTATTCTAGAGGATATCGCAAGATATTTGAATGCTACACGATGGTCGCGTCATGTATTGAAGTGCTGTCGGCCTCTGCGCAGTCTGATCAGTTTACGACTGAGTTCGCGGCAGAAGCAAGTAGTGAGTGGATTAATGATTTTATTAGATTAGAAGAGTACTCGCCTGCTCGTTATGAGGGGTACGTCCATATTTTTTCTGCGATTGGTCCAAAGAAGTCGTTTGTTAGCCTCCGTGATAACGGGAAGTTAATCGCACTGGCAACTGTAGTGGTAGAGCGAGGTTGGGCTGGCCTGAGTAATATCGTCGTTGACGCAGAACACCGTGGCAAAGGGGCGGCGACAGCGCTACTCCGTTCCCTTGTCGATTGGTCTTTGTCTAGCGGTGCAGATCAATTGTATTTACAGGTCGTAAAAGATAACTTGCCTGCCCTATCTTTATATCAAAAGCATGGATTTAGCCCTTTGTCCGGTCACCATTACCGCTTGCTAGATATGTAAGAAAGTAAAAAAAAGGACGGTGTAAAAACATGAAATTCTGCGCAGCTTGCTCAATGCCCTTAGATAGCGATAGTGTAATCGGATTAGAAACAGACAATGAATCGTTCTGTATTCACTGTGTAAACGCAGCTAAACAAGTGAAATCTTGTGAAGAAATTTTTGAAGGGGGAGTACAGTTTTTTATGAGCTTAGACTCTTCCATGACCAGGGGTTTTGCAGAAAAAATAGTGAGAAAAAACATGAGGAGTTTATCCTATTGGCAAAAAAAAGAGACCCCTTGTCTGTCTGGCGAAATAGCAACTGATGAAGAATTTGATTCAGTTTTAGCTAAATTACAGGGCTGAGCGCCTATTCTATGACGGACACTACGCTGATTTTAATCACTTTAAGCAGGGCTGTCTTCTGGATATCCAGTATTTGGCTTGACTTTTCCTTCTTGACATCAAAGCGGTCTGCTTGGTTTCAGACGCTGGCTTTTGCCGGAACATGGGTTATTGTTTTTTTTTTGAATGGACTTTTGAGTTCCGTCATTGCCGACCCTTTTCAACGCGGTTATATTCTAAGCTTGGTATACTTGATCCCCATCGCGCTAGTTTTCCAGGAAACAATTCAGGCTAAAATTTTTGTGTTTTTCATGGTTTCCTCTTTTTCGATGAGTGTTTTTATTATTTGCCTGTATTTAGAAGTGTTGATGTATAGCCAGGTGGTAGGCGGATTAGTATTGATAGGCCAATTGTTGGAACTGTCGTCGGTACCTGTCATCAGAAAATTTGTGACACCGCATGTTAAAAATATGCTTGCAGTTATCAATCAGCAACATTCCAGTTTTACGCTTTTTCCGATTTTGTCCTTTGCGTTATTGGCTTATTATGGCGCCCAACGCACTTATCTTCTATCCACTTTTATTCCCTTGGTATTATGCACGTTAGCGGTTAGTTTTTCCTATTACCTGATCGCCATATCCATAGAACAGACCAAGCGCAACCAACAACTGACTGTGACTGCAAGAACAGATAGTCTGACAGGCCTTTCTAACCGCCGATATATGGAACAGAGAATTCAGGAAGAATATGAACAGTATCAAAGAACCGGTTTGGAATTTTCAATGATCATTGCAGATATTGATCTATTCAAGGAGATTAATGACAGGTATGGTCATGCTTGTGGAGACGACTTGCTGCAGTGGGTATCTGAAGACATTAGGAAAGCTGTCAGAAATCATGACGCCGTTGCTCGTTGGGGCGGCGATGAATTCCTGTTGCTGTTACCGGCAACCCGTGGCGAAACCGCAGTGATTCTCGCCGAGCGTATCAGAAATACCATTGAAAATCGCAGATACGATCATGAAAATGAAGCGTTAGCGGTGACAGTTACACTTGGCGTTGCTGTTGTCAGTCGTGATGATACTCCGGCCAATATTATCAAGAAAGCGGACATGGTTATGTATCAAGGCAAGCGGATGGGCAGAAATTGCGTACTATCGTAGTTCCATTGTGAGTCAATAATTAGGCGAGTTGTTGTCGTGAATTAAAGGGCGATAAAGAAGGGATCATGACCTAGAAAAACCTTTGCCGGCGGCAACGACAACTCGGTTGCGGCCTGACTCCTTAGCCCGATACAAAGCCGTATCCGCCATTTTCAGAGCTAATTCCGACGTTTTAAATTTGGCTGGTTTTATTGTTGCCAATCCCAGGCTGATCGTTACATGGTTCAAAAACAGGGAAGCCTGTTGCGGAATCGAACATTTCTCAACCGCGCTGCGAATATTTTCCGCAATGGCAAGGGCGCCCTGCGTGTTGGTGTTTGGCAGTATAACAACAAATTCTTCGCCTCCATAGCGGGCTGCCACGTCGGATGATCGTTTCAACTCTCCTTTTATGGCGAGAGCGACATCTTTTAAACAATTATCCCCCGCGATATGACCATAGTGGTCATTAAACAATTTAAAATAATCGATGTCAATCATAATGAGGGATAAAGGCTCTTTGGAACGCTGCAACCTAAGAAATTCTAGTTTGAAGACTTCATCAAAATATCGCCGGTTTGGCAGGCCGGTGAGGCTGTCCGTCATTGCAGTTTCTTCCGCATTCTTTTTTGCAGTTTCCAACTGCTGAACCAGTATTTTTATTTCCGCTTCCGCCCGCTTTCGCTCTGTAATGTCCATCGCTATGCCTAATACTCCAATAATACGGCCGGTGTCATCTTTGAGCGGAACTTTGGTTACATTATGCCAGATGAGGCCATCGGGGGTTTCATGCGGCTCTTCAATATTAAGCATTGGCTTTCCCGTTTCGATCACTTGCAGGTCTTCCTGGAAGTATCGCTGCGCTTGCACTTCGGGATACAGTTCGCACATATTCTTCCCGATCAGGTACTCTTTTGCTTCCCCATGAATTTGTGCAGTGCGTTTATTCAGGCGAATATAGTGGTTCTCCTTGTCTTTATAAAACACAAGTCCGGGGATATGATCCAGTATCGTTTCCAGTTGATTGGATAAATTGCGATATTTTTTTTCGCTTTCACGCAGTTCGGTTTCGACTTCGTTTAGTTTATTTTGATTTTCAATTTCTTGGGCAACTCGCCCAATAATGTTGGCGATGTTAGCTAAATAATTGTTGTCTTTTATAATGCATTCTTTTGCGCCGACTTGCATCATGGTTGCCGCGATTTCTCCATCACCATGCTTGGTAGAAATAATAAGCGGCAAGCTTTTTTTTCTTTTGTGCAACTCGCCGAGTATTTCCTGCGCACTCATATCGCTTAGGGAATAATCCAGCAGCATAATGGAGGGGGAATGCTGCTCAAGCTGAGCCCGCGCTTCCGCCGCCGAAGTTGCAATGGCAATTTCGTAACCATGTTGGGTACGAACCTTCCTGGCTAATTCCGCTAACTCTAGATCGCCTTCAATGCGTAGGATCTTCACGCGCAGCACCTCGATCGGTTCATTCTTATCATAATATTTACCATCGAATCAATATTTCCTTCAAATGGAACGCATTCCATAAAAATCTGAACCCAACCGAGTTATCGTTATAGAACCGATTAGGCCTAAAGCCGTAAGAGAAGGAGATGCTTTCGTGACAGTTGAAGATGTGGTTGTCGAGGAAAGGTTTCATGGTCAAGGGGTAGGGAAAAGACTGCTCGGCGCTTTGGCGGAATGGGCGGAGCGGCAAGACGTAAGGCGAATGGATTTATTTGCTGATCGCAATAATGCAGCTGGCCTCAATTTTTACGACCAGCTGCAATGGGGAAGAACAAATCTGGTTGCTTTGCAAAAGCCTATGAAAATCTGAGATTTTGCTAGAAAAATCTAGCATTTTCCAATTGAATAGAGTTATAATGATTTTACTGACAACTAAATATTTCTTTGGCAAACCTGTCGAAAGATAGGGACGCAAAGCCTTGGGTCTACAGGATGGATTATCCCACGATTGCCAGGTTGCAGCTTTATTTTTTTTAAAGTTTTTCAACACCAGCATTCTGAATTGCCTGGTGTTGTTTTTTTGTGTTGTTAAGGTAGCGGATTGCTTTTAATAGTTCAGAAGGGAGAGCAAGTGTATGACGAGTGGGTTCAATAGTATCAGGGTCCGGCTCATGGTTACAGGAGGAATTATATTACTGCTGGCGCTTGGCGCAATGGCAGGAACTAGTCATTATTATGCGAACAGCTACTTGACCACGAGTGTTGATGAAACAGCCCAATCGATCGCCTCGGACTATGCAGGCAGAGTGCAGGCCCAGATCAATGAAATCATGCTTCAACTCGAAGCTACCGCAAGCACCCCGCAAATGCGAAATATCGATGATCAAAATGTGTTGAAGCAAACGATGGGTGACACATTAAAGCGAATTGGCAAGCTGGACCAGATGACCTTTGTGTACCTGAACGGTTTTTCGATTCGCCCGAACGGCACGACGGCACAACTGGCAGAGCGCGAATATTTCAAACGGGTGGTCAACACAAAGAAGAGCTATGTATCAGAAATCCTCGTATCGGTTACGACCCAAAAGGCGTCGGCTATTTTGTGCGTACCGGTATTGGATAATGGCGTGCTAAAAGGCGTACTGACAGGGACCTATTCACTGGAAAAAATGAATGATTTGGTGAAAGATATTAAATTCAAAGATACAGGACATGGCTTTTTACTTGATGAAACAGGAATGCTGATTGCTCACGGGTCGAAAACGGACTTTATTGGCAAGCTTAGTTTGACCAAAAAAGAAGTGAACCCTGAACTAAAACTCGGTAAAATATTGTTGGACGAGCGATTATTGGCCTTGAGCAAGACGAGTGTAGAACAGGGGCAAAAAGCGAGAGGTGAGTTCTCGTTTATTGATGGGATACAGCAGGTTGCGACATTCATGCCGATCCAATTGGCAGGCGATAAACGGTGGACTTTGGTGGTAACGGCGCCCGAGGCCGAGGCGAATCAAGCAATGTACAACCTAAAATGGATCATGTTGGCTATTGCGGCCGGGTTTGTCGTATTGGCGGCGCTCTTGATCTGGTTTTTGAGCGGAAAATTTGTGCGACCAATTATTGGCGTGCGCAATCATGCTGTGCGCGTTGCCCGTGGTGATCTGCAGGTCGAAAAATTGCCGTATGAAACTCAAAATGATGAAATTGGCGAGTTGGCCAAGAGCTTTAATTCAATGGTTGGCAGCTTGCGGGATTTGGTTAAGCAAGTGCAGGATCAGTCCCAGCATGTGGCGGCTTCTTCCGAAGAATTGACGGCCATTGCCGAGCAATCTGCCCTGGCGACCAATCAAATCGCGACTTCGGTTTCCGATATCGCCAGCGGCACTGATCAGCAGGTTCGTGCGGTGGAAGGCGCAACCGTGGTTATTGCAAAAATGTCTACCGGGATCGAGCAGGTTGCCGCCAGTGCGAATGCAATGACCGGTGTGGCCGAAAAGGCGGCGCAAGCGGCGCATACCGGCGGCAAGTCCGTGAGTACGGCGGTCGGCCAGATGTCTAATATTGAAAGGACTGTAACAAACTCGGCCCAGGTGGTAGCAAAACTTGGTGAACGTTCGAAAGAAATCGGCTTGATTGTCGATACCATTTCAGGTATTGCCGGACAAACCAATTTGTTGGCGCTGAATGCGGCGATCGAAGCGGCGCGTGCTGGCGAGCAGGGTCGTGGGTTTGCAGTCGTAGCCGAAGAAGTGCGCAAGCTGGCGGAGCAATCGGAAGAAGCGGCCAAGCGAATCGCGAATCTGATTGGTGAGATTCAGAGCGATACGGATAAGGCTGTGGTTGCGATGAGTGATGGAACGCGTGAAGTCAAACTTGGTTCAGAGGTTGTGAATTCAGCGGGCGCCGCCTTTAAAGAAATTATGAACGTTGTGGATCAGGTAGCGATGCAAGTGAAGGAAATATCAGTTGCAATTCAGCAGATGACTAGTGGCAGCCAGCAGATCGTTTCCTCCGTGCAAGCAATCGATAGAATCAGTAAAGCGAATGTAGGACAGACCCAGACGGTTTCCGCTGCTACAGAGGAACAATCCGCGTCAATGGAAGAAATTGCAGCTTCAAGTCAGGATCTTGCCAAGATGGCGCAGCAGCTGCAAAATATCATCAGTCGGTTCAAAATTTAGATGGATTATTCCTTGCTCTTAAATGGCATAAGCTTACTGCTATTTGTGTTTGTTGCGTATATGAGCTATTTCGGCTATCAAACAAAATTAAAGGCCGCGCAGCTTGAACACCAGTCAAGTGTTGATGCGATGAAGTCTCTGTTTATGCGTGTGCCGGGCGCTGTAATGAGCCTGGAAAAAGACTTCACGATTATTGACGTGAATGCAGTGCTGAGCCAGGTCACAGGCCTGCAGCCTGCCGCCATAAAAGGAAAAAAGTGTTACGACGTGCTGGGGGATGGAAATATTTGCAGTAATTGCCGCGTGCAGCAAGTGCTGAACACCGGGAATCCCGATTATGGGACCCAGATAAAATACGAGAAAGATGGCAAGCGCAGATATGGAAAACAAGCCATAATTCCGGTCAAAGATCGAACGGGAAATATTGAGTATGTGTATGAAATCGTAACCGACATAACCCATGAAATATCATTGGAGCAGGAAAATCTAGAAAATCTCATGGATATTGTTACTGCGATGGCCCATCTTATTGAAAGCAGAGATCCATCCACCGGAACCCATTGCAGCAACGTACAGCGGATATCCTTATCCATTGGGAAAACTATGGGGTTAAACGACGCGGAACTCAAAGATCTGAGCATTGCAGCAATTATCCATGACATCGGAAAAATTGGCATCCCGGAATCAATTCTAAATAAACCGGAACGCTTAACGGATGCTGAATTTTCAATAATTCAGCGCCATCCGCAGATCGGCCATGACTCAATCAAACACGTCAAACGCCTGCAAAATGTGAGCGAGGCGATTCGCGACCATCACGAACACTATAACGGAAAAGGCTATCCGAGTGGGAAGAAAAAGGAAGAACTGTCAACAATATCAAGAATCCTCGCTGTAGCAGATGTTTTTGAGGCGCTCACTTCTGATAGAGTATATCGCCGGGCGATGAGCGTAAAACAAGCGATAAGTATAATACAAGCAGGTAGAGAGCAACAATTCGATCCAATCGTAGTCGATGCATTGCTGGAAGTAGTATACGAGGAGCAGGCAAGACGAATCAGCTAGTGTTCTCCTAATTGTTTTGCAAATAGTAAAACCCGCGAACTTCGCGGGTTTTACTATAATTTTTTTGCTAAGCAACAAAGGAATTATCAATGGTTTGGGGAAATTAAGACATAACTATTGATTTAAAAAATCGAGGGCGAATTGAGCATACAAGGCAGCACCGACAGGTAAAACATCTTCATCGATATTAAATTTGTCGCTATGGAGCGGATAGTCCGTTTGTTTTGCTTTGTTGCCAATGCCGATAAACGCCATGGCGCCAGGAATTTTTTCGCAAAGATAGGCAAAGTCTTCGCCGCCCATAACTTTTTCGATATCGCCCAAAATATTGTCACCGTACAGTTTGCACAGTGAAGCGGCTGCCAGTTTGGCTATGCGTGGTTCGTTGATCAGGGGGGGCGCGATGGGAATGTACTCCATATCGGCCTGCGCCCTGAATGTGGCTGCGGTATTTTTGATGATCCGCTCGATGGCCAGAGGAAAGTTCTTTCTGACTTCATGGCTGAAACAGCGGGTTGTGCCCTCCAGCATTACTTCATCGCAAGTGATGTTCCAGCCAGTTCCGCCGGAAAGTTTGCCGATGGTGATGACTGAAGGCTCCAGCGGGGCGATTTCCCGACTGTTCACCGACTGGAGATTCATGATAATCGCGGAAGCGGCCAGTATGGCGTCGATTCCCTGATGCGGCATCGACCCGTGACTGGATTTGCCCCTGACGGTGATCTTAAGCTTGTCGGCTGAAGCCATGCGCGGGCCGGGAACCAATGAAACTTTGCCACTGGCTAAATCTGGCCAAACATGCAGGCCCAAAATCGCATCGACCCCATCCATCACTCCAGCTTCTAGCAGCTTTAATGCACCTTGACCATTTTCTTCGGCGGGTTGGAAGATGAATTTTACGTTGCCGCAGATTTCACTTTTCAGCTGACTCAATATTTTGGCTGCGCCCAATAGCATAGCGGTATGTCCGTCATGGCCGCAAGCATGCATGGCGCCCACATTTTGTGATTTATAGGGAATATCGCTCGCCTCGGTTATTGCCAGCGCATCCATGTCGGCCCGCAGCGCCACCGTTTTGCCTGGTTTATCGCCCTGGAGGATGCCGAGGACTCCGGTACCGGCTATTCGCACCGTTTCGATGCCGAAACTTTCCAACAGTTCGGCCACTCTGGCGCCTGTTTTCACTTCCGTCCAGGCAGTTTCCGGCTGGGTATGGATTTCTCTTCGCCAGGCAATGATTTGAGATTTACACTCTTCCGCTAAATTACTAACAGTCATAATTACGCACACCTCTTTGCATAGGAATTCTGCTCCTATCATATCCTGTTGTGTTCTTGGACGTAAAGGGAATTAGCATTAAGGAGGTCTGCTGACTTGGAGATTGAAGTCAACGCACATGGCTCGACAAAAGTTGTCATTGTGCCGACCGAGGTTGACGGGATTGCCGCTAATGCCGTGGAAGGGGCCCTGCGCCGACTGATTGACGAAGGGGTCCGCAATATTGTCTGCAATTTTTCGCGGACGGAGATTGTCTCTGAGTCCGGACTGGCAATGTTTATCGCGGTACTCAAAGAGTTTCACCGCCAGCAAGGGCAGATGGTGTTTTGCTTGTTGAAACCGGCATTGCGCGAGGTTTTCGCCGCCGCCGGGCTGACCAATTTATACCATTATTATGAACAGGAAGAAGCTTTACAGGCTGACGTGTTGCGGGAGCTATCGGCGCATTTCGATGAGTATGCCGATTTTCATGCGATTCGCCTAAGACGGGATGCAGATAAATTATATATTGAGATTTTTCTGGAGTTCGATGGAGAACAAAAAATGCAGCAAGTTCAGCAAAGTATCAATAAAATCAAGGCGAGCCTGGAAGGAAAAATCAAAAACAGTGAAGTGTTGATCATTCCGACAGCGAAAAATCGCGAATCGCAGTAAAAAGGAGCAAAAGCAATATGCAGGTGAAGGAACTGGGCGGCATACAGCTCATTGAATTGGCGGCGCGCGTTGACGTGACATCGGCGCCGCTGCTGGAGGATTTGTGCCAGGGTTTGCTTGAACGCGGGCAATTTAAAATCATCTGCGACTTTTCCCGCAACGAATATGTGTCCAGCGCGGGATTGCGCGTGTTTCTTTCGACCTTGAAACGAACCCGGAAATCAGGTGGCGACGTGGTGTTATGTTGCTTAAAACCAGGCATACTCGAAATTTTTGACATGACCGGTTTTACCAGTTTGTTTAAGATTGTTGACTCAGTTGAAGCCGCACTGGCGCTATTCCAGCCCGCGCCGGTCGAAACGGCGCATGGAGAAATCGAAGCAATTCGCATTGCCAAGCAGGCTAAAGAGGCGACACTCGCTTACGAAACGGCGCAAAAACTGGGTCAAATGAACGAGAAGGATTAGGGAGCTGACAGTCATGGAGTCAATCTATCTTCAACTCACCGATTGTTGTGGTTGCAGCGCTTGTTTCAATAGCTGCCCTGTTCAGGCAATCACTATGCAGCCGGATGCTGAAGGATTCTTATATCCAAAAATTGACCCAGCGCGCTGCATTGATTGCCGTCGCTGCATCGCTGCTTGCCCTTTAATCCGCCAAGGTAACTGCAAAGAGACCGCACCGCCGCGTTTCTTTGTGGCACGGCATAAATCAGCTGATGTGCTGTGGCGGTCGACATCCGGCGGTGCGTTCACCGCTGTTTCTGATGCAATTCTGCGCCAGGGCAGCGTCGTTTACGGTGTGGATTATGACCAGGAATTTCATGTCCTGCACCAGCGGGCTGAAACGCCCGAACAGCGAGACCGTATGCGGATTTCAAAATATGTGCAAAGCGACTTGAGGGATAGCTTTGCGAAAATCAAAATCGACTTGGAAACAGGCAGAAAGGTCCTGTTTAGCGGCACGCCCTGTCAGGCGGCAGGTCTGCGTGGATTCATGGGCAACGGTCCGCTTTTGTCTGGGCTGTTTATTTGCGATATTATTTGCCACAGCATTCCCAGCCCGCTGATATGGGCGGAGTACAAACGCCTGCTGGAACGCGAAAATGGCGGTAGGCTGGCCAGTGTGCAGTTTCGTTCCAAAAAAGATGGCTGGAGTCGCGAAAACAGCAATAAAGGGTTTCTCTTTTCAACGGAAAATAAGCCTGAGATTCAGGAAGATGACCGCTTTTATAATTTGTTTTTTAAATCAGGCGCCATTACGCGGCCTGCCTGTTCCCAGTGCCGATTCACTGATGTTCAGCGGGCTTCAGACATTACAATCGCCGATTATTGGGGGATTGAGAGTTATAGTCCCGAGTGGTTCGATCCGCTAGGAGTTTCCTTGGTGATGGTGAACTCGCCGCAAGGCAAGTTGCTGTTTGAGGCAGCTAGCCAAGATATGTTGGTGCAAGAACGGCCGAAAGAAGAAGCGCTTAACGAACAAAAACGGCTGCGGGAGCCATCGGCATTGCCGGCGGGTCGCAGCCAATTTTGGCAAGATTTCCAGAATTATGGCTTGGAATATGTAATCAATAAAGTGGAATCAATCAGTAGGGATTAATCGCCAGTGCGGCAGCTTCCATGCTGCAATCGCGTGACGGCGGAAGGTTTTTGCTGCGGACTGCTGCGAGCTCTGCCCGTGCTGCCGCCAAATCGGCGCGAAATTCAGCACTGGCATGCAACCGGGCCACGATAGCTGCGCCAACAGTGCGTCCCCAATCCACATCGCTGAACCAATGATGGTTGCAGACGTTGCGGCTTTCGCCAAAGGTCCGGGCCCGGACCAGCAGCGCATCGGTCTGTTCAAGTGATATTTCAGTAAGAATCAGCGCCCAGGTCCAGCCGACGGTCGTGTGGCCGGACGGATAAGAGCCGTCATTCTCCAAATGCGCTTTAGTTTCCGGCGCGCAGATTGGTTGCCCGTTCAGCATGAAGGGGCGCTGGCGCTGGTAAAAATTCTTGGCTGCCAGGGTTGTTTTTCCCGCATCTACCACGGTCCGGCGCAATAATTTGTAGAGCAATGGCGTTTCCTGCTCTGTGATTGGCGCGTTCAAGGCACAGGAGAAGGCGCCGGCTGCATGCGGAAAGGACATGTCGTAATCGGCAAGCGCCTGGGCAAAGCGAGGCGTATCACGCACTGCGAATGTTCGTCGGGCAATATCTTCATCCAGCGCGAAGGCGGCAGAACCGGGAGTTGGCGGTGTTGGAACCAGAGCAAGACTATCAGGATAATCTTTGTCTTGCAGATACCCCGGAAAGGCAGCCGTTTTTATTGCCAGGAGTACTTCGTTAGGATTGGTTGGCGCGGGGGCCGCCAGGCCGCTCGCGATAGCGTATCCACTGATCAAGCTTAATGTTATTATGCCGATCAGCGCATCGCGAAATAGAGAAAGTTTTTTTAATTTCATCGGAGTCTCCTTTTACCATTTCATACGAAAATTAATCCTTCTTGTTTTTTGGTTCCATTCTCACCGGAATGTCCTGCATGTCCTGTCGGTTTTTCTCCATCCAGAGTGCGAAGGCAATGTTCCAGAACGCGGCTCTTAGGTGCGGCTCATCTTTCATTCCGCGCAGATAGCAGGACAAGTGCCTGATGGCACTGTCAATCAAGGAGTGAATCGGAATGCCCTTTTCACAATTTCGCTCGCCATATTTTTTTGCGCCTTGCTCACAATGAATTGCCAGCTCGTGGATTGCGTCCCATGGAATCAAATCATAGCGCCCTTTCCCTTCATGTAAATCTCTAACAGCCCCCGTGTTGAATTCTGTCCTGTTACCACTGTCTTTTATGTCCATTTTCCACCGCCCGTTAAAGTTTTCACCTACATACTCACCATTTTATTCTGCAATTACCGTGATTGTTCCTTCCTGAAATTGTTGCAGAACCTTCATTTTTTATTCTGGAAGGGAAAAAGCGATGAAAGTTGAACAGAGTTTATAGGAAGATAACAAAAGAAAAGCGGGGTGGATATACATTGAAAAATATAAGCATAAACAAGGTAATGGCACTCGTAGCCATTCTATTCAGTTGTGTTTTTGCAAGTAGTGTTTCTGCCGCACCTGAAGGCTCTGTAGACCCGCATACTTCTTACGTTCGATATCATTTTCAAGACAAAGAAATGGATTTTGTCTTCGGTTCGCTACTGCTGGGGGCATCGCTCAATCAGGGGTTTGAAATGGGCGAAGCTTTTTATACCGCGACTAATATCAAGGATGGCGATGCGGCAAGTTGGCAGGAAAAGTGGATTGAAACAGCTCGTCTTGTTGAAAGCAGAGGCCGGGATTCATTGAACAGGGGGCACCAAGTGAGCGCGCGGCAGCAATTTTTGCGGGCTTCTTATTACTATCGGGCGGCATTGATTTCTATGCATCCGGATGATGGACGGTTTAAGGCGACTGCCTTAAAAAGCCGAGAACTGTTAAAAACTGCTGGCCGCTTCATGGAGCCTCAATTGGAGTATATTGAAATTCCATTTGAAGGTACTGTGCTGCCAGGTTATTTTCGCAAAGCAGCGCCAGGGAAAAGTCCCCGCAAAACCCTGATTATGATCGGCGGCGCCGAAACCTTCGCCGAAGACTTGTTTTTTTATATCGCAGGGCAGTCTTTTGAGCATGGTTATAACTTCCTCACCGTGGATTTGCCGGGGCAGGGATTACTGCCGCTGGAGGGTAAATATTTTCATCGGGACATGAATGTCCCGATGAAAAGTGTTGTTGACTATGCTCTTAGTCGTCAGGATGTTGACCGGTCACGGCTTGCAGTCTATGGCTACAGCACCGGCGGATTCATTGCCCCGAAGGCTGCTGAGCATATCCCGCAAATCAAGGCGCTAGCCATGAGCCATTGCGTCATTGACGGGTATGCTGAAGTGGCCAATATGCCGACAATAACGCCGGAGATGGTAAAACAATGGTCTTCCTTTAAACTGGGCAGCTACCAGGGAATTGCCTGGCGATTTGGCCTGAAGCCAGATGATATAACAGGCCTGTTGGCCGCCAATGAGGGTTTTGTTTTTGATCCGGCCAAAGTCGTTGTCCCAGCCCTGATCCTGGTTGGCAATGGCGAATATAAGAGTCAAGAGGTCCAGCGACAGACGAAACTTTGCCTTGAGGGGCTGGGAAATCCCCGCAAGCAACTGGTGGTCACACCGGCCGAAGAAGGCGCATCGAGTCACTGCATACTGGACAATCGCAGTCTGATGAGCCAGGAATTATTCGATTGGCTGGATGAGACTTTCAAATAAATAGGGGCAGTCTACTTCAAGCTATCGTCCAGCCAATTAAACAGGATTTCGCCCATGAGGCTGCGGTTTTCGCCGATACAATGGCTGGACGCTCCATCCTCAAAACCGGTGATCACCAGCTTGGATTTTGGGTTGGTCAGCTTGTCCATGGTTTCCTTTTGTTGGCGTTGGACTTCCTTGTCGGCGTATTCACCCGCTCCCACCAATAGCAGCATGGGAACGGTTACTTTGGCGGGATCAAAAGAGAATCCTTTATTGGCAGTAACCAGCCCGGGGATATTGTCTGCGCTGACACCCCAACGGTATGCAACCAGTTTGACCACGTTGCGGTGGAATGAAGAAAATCCGGCCATCGTCTTAGCGGTTGTGGTAGCTACCGGCATGGTTGAGAAGAGCCGCTCGGCATCAACAACCGCAGCAGTCACGGCTACCGCTTTAATCCGTGGGTCGTTCATGGCTGCCTGAGGAGCAAATCCGCCACCACCGCTGATGCCATAGGCAGCGAAACGAGCGGGGTCTACTTCCGGACGCTTAAGAGCATAATCAATGACAGCGGAAATTGGCACATGCATGGCGGCGCGGAACACCTTGCCTTCCCAAGGCAAAAGCCCCTGTCCCGGCAAATCTACCGCAATAAAATTATAGCCACGCGCAAAAGCCTGGGGTGCGATGTGAAACCAAAGATCTTCAGCAAAGGTTTCCCCGCCGCCGATCATGAATAGCGTCGGCCGAGGCGCCCCGCTGTTATCGGCTTTGCGAAAGAACCCAGGAATGACGGTCCCTTCGAAAGGAACTTCAAAATATTCAAGAGGGGGGTCCATTAAAGCTCCTGCCTGCTTGAGACTATCGCGACTGCGCTGCGCCATTTCCTTTACACGGGCATCTTCAGGCATCATGGAAATGATGCTTGCCCGGTAGTAATAAGAGGCGCGCTGTAGTTGGCGAATGGCACTGACGGTATGTCCGGCAGCCAAAGTATCATCCGCGCGGGCTTTCAACCGATCAGCCATTTTTATCCACTCTGCCTGCCAACTTGACGCATCGCCGTCCTTAATCTGACTGGCAACGTAGTAGGCTTCGCCTATTTCCATGCCATGGTTGCTGACAGTGCCGAGCAGATAGCCAAAAGTCCAGTCCATATCGCCGTCCTTGAAGTGATATTGGACCGTCGGGGCGTGAGCGTCAAAAGTTTCGGTTGCTGCGGCCTCGCTATATCCTGTAAAAAGTGTCGATACCAGAAATCCCCCAATTACAATTCGCAGGATCATTTTACGCATTTCTAATCATCTCCTCACTTAACGAAATCTGGAAAAGTTTAGCACTTACATTCTACCATATTACTATTATTATAATTCGGAAATGAAGGCCATTCTCGGAGTTTGACAGGGGTTTGTTGATTAATAAGGAATTTATTGTATAACGTAAGTTTTAGGAGGGCTGTATGAAGCGGATTTTGGTTATGTTGATAGCCTTGTTGGTGATGGCTTCCCCCACCGAAATTTTTGCCGCGACGATACAGCATAAAATTATCCAGCTTGACAGCGGTCCAATTAAGGGAAAGACCGATGCGGCAGTCGATATGTTTATAGGAATCCCTTATGCAGAGCCGCCTGTCGGAGCACTGCGCTGGAAACCGCCACAATCGGTTATTGCGTGGACAGAGGTGCGAAACAGCACGAAGTTTGGTCCCGCATGCCCACAACCCAACCAGCAGGGTTCCGCGACATATAGCGAAGATTGTCTCTATCTGAATGTCTGGGCTCCCACTGAAAAACCAATCCCAAAACTGCCGGTAATGGTTTGGATTCATGGCGGCGCCTTTAATTTTGGTGCGGGATCGCTGCCGGAATACGACGGCAAAAATCTGGCTCAAAAAGGGGTAGTGGTCGTAACTATCAACTACCGTCTCGGGCCCTTGGGGTTTTTGGTCCATCCATTGCTGTCTCAAGAATCGGCGCTGGCGACTTCCGGAAATTACGGCCTGCTTGACCAGATTGCCGCGCTACAATGGGTGCAAAGAAATATCGCAGCTTTTGGCGGAAATCCAGACCAGGTGACAATATTTGGCCAATCCGCCGGGTCCAGATCAGTTTCATTGCAAATGATCAGTCCTTTGTCTAAGGGACTGTTTCATCGGGCGATCGCTGAAAGCGGCGGGCCGATCATCGGGTCAGAGTATTTAAGCCCGGCATTTAACGGCGATATGGTCAACGTTTCAAAAATGGGACTTGCGCTTGCCGCTAAGCTGGGTAGTGATAAGGAAGCTGATGTTTTAGCGTCCATGCGCGGCAAGTCTGCGCAAGAAGTGTTAATTGCCGCCGATTGCAAGACCAGTCTGTTTGATGAGGGGCTATTCTTCGCCCCGGTTTTTGATGGATATGTGCTCCCCGCCAACCCGGCAGAAGCCTACGCCAAAGGACAGCAGCATGATTTGCCAATCATCACCGGCAGTACTTCAAATGAAGGAACTCTATACCTAATGAATGAAAAAAATCTATCGATTGAAAAATACAACTCGTTTCTGAAATCGCGGTTTGCAGATCATGCCGCAAGCGCCGCAGCGATGTTTCCGGCGCGGACTGAAACCGAAGTGGCGACGGCAATCGACAAGATCCTGACCGTGGCGGCAAATGCCGAACCTGCCAGGTTTGTAGCGCAATCGATGGAAACAAAGAAATCAAAAGCAAACCTGTTCCAGTTTACCCGCCGGCCCGACACGGTGCTGGCACGAAAAACAGGCGTACATCATGGGGCCGAGTTGGCTTATGTTTTTGGCAATATGACAAAAGCGGACGGGTATAACGAGCTGGATCGGCAAATTTCTGATAAAATGATGAACTATTGGGTGAATTTTGCCAGGACCGGCAACCCAAACGGGCCCAATCTACCTGTATGGCCATCCTATGATCGTCAGTCGGACCTGAATCTGGAATTTTCCAATACCATCAGTGTCAACACGAACCTGTACAAACAAGAAAGTGATTTTATCAGCCAGGTTTCGCAATATCGCTCTCGATAATGCTGCATACTGTGCTGAGAGGGAGCTGACCAAGTGAATAAAGAAAAGCTAAAACTAGCTGAAGCAAAGTTTATCGAGCGGTATCCCGGCGGCTTCGCTCATCCGGAAATGCTTGAAATCATCAAAAAGCATAAAGTCGAGAAGATGAAAAAGTTGGCACAGGACAGTTTTGCTATTGAACAATTTGACAATGCCAGGCAAATCACTGACGCTATGATCAAAGTCGTCAGCCAGTCTTCGTTGGTTTCGGTTTTTGAAAAGCCGAAATTCCGCGATGCAGTGCGATCAATGAATGATGCTGAAAAAACACACTTGTCGCAAGGCCTCAAGGAATTTTTGCACGGGAATCAAGCAGTGGGGTTTTCAATGCTGACGGGGTTATTGCAAGAGTATAAAATTGCCAAATGGCCTGTGTTGACGGTTTTTCCTATCTATTACCGACCGACGGACGAAGTCTTCGTTAAACCGACAACGGCGAAAGGAATCATAGCTTACTTTGAATTGACCGGGTTCAAATACAGTGCGCAGCCGACATTTGAGTTTTATCAGGCTTATCGGCAGCAAATCCTGTTGATGAAGCAAGAAGTCGATGAAATACTGCGCGTTGACAATGCTGCATTTTGCGGGTTTCTGATGATGGCGCTTGAGCAAGAATAAAAAATATATTGAAAAAAAGATGAAACTGCGGGACGAGATAAAGGTTGTGAATCTTTGATGCAATATAAATGGCAGAAGAAACTATTAATAAGCCTTTTCGGGGCTTGGTTGCTTTTATCTGTTGCCATTGGTTCGATTGTATATTATCTGGAAATGAATCAGATCGACCAATTCGTCGCATCCATCGCGGTGAATGAATCCAACAAATTCGTTGAAAGCAGCATAGGCTCGGCAAGCTTAGTCGAACAATCGCGGGAGATGCTGCTTTTCCGATTGCAGGAGACGATTAAACACAATTTTATCATCGCTGAATTATATCTGCCGGATGGTACTAAATATCTTGAGGTAATTAGACCGGGCAGCGATGCAATTGAAGCCGATTTGAAACTAAGAGGACATGCGCGCCCCACGCAAAATATCACTTGGCATGAGGAGCACCAAAACCAGTATGGCTTCTTTGTTATGGTTTTTACGCCAATCCTCAACAGCAACGGCGAAAACATGGGTCATTTTGAGGGAGTATACCAAGTCGATCCTCAAACACTAACCTCAATTAATCAACGCGTTGCTGTATCACTGCTGGTAGTGGTTTTGATTATTTTGGCAACCACAATCGTGCTATATCCGATTATGCTAACTCTCAATCGTGACATCATCAATTACGCCAAAAAATTGGCCAGCGCCAATCAGCAGGTGTTGGTCATATTGGGCAGCGCGGTCGCAAAACGGGATAGCGACACCCATTCGCATAATTATCGCGTGACTATTTATGCGATTTATCTCGCAGAGGCTATTAGCGCGCCGGCTGTAGAGATTGCCGAATTGGTCAAGGGCGCTTTTCTCCATGACGTCGGAAAAATTGCGATTAGTGATTCGATTTTGCTAAAACCTGGCAAACTGACCGTTGAAGAATTTGAGATCATGAAAACTCATACTATGCACGGAATTGACATCATCAAACAATCTCCCTGGTTAGCAGAAGCTGCCGAAGTCGTGCGCTTTCACCATGAAAAATTTGACGGGAAAGGCTATATGGATGGATTGCAAGGCGAGGAAATTCCACTTAATGCCCGCATTTTTGCTATTGCCGATGTTTTTGACGCCCTGACGTCAGTTCGTCCCTATAAAGAGGCATTTAGTTTGGTCAAGGCGCTGGAAATCATGCAAAATGACCGCGGCACTCATTTTGATCCGGCAATATTGGATGCATTTCTGGCGATTGCTGCCGCCCTGTATGCAAAGTGCCACACTGCGACAGATGACGCATTGGCCGCAGAATTATCCAAGTTAACTCAAAAATATTTCTAATAATTAATCGGGGGAGGACATTGTGAAAAAAATTGACCTGGATACTTGGGACAGAGCGGAGCGATTCCGTTTTTTTAACAGCATGGATTACCCACAGTATAATGTTTGCGCCAACCTTGATATTACAGGCTTTTTGCCGAGCGTAAAGGCAATGCGGCTATCTTTTTATGGTGCGATGATTTTTGCCGCCGCACGGGCGCTGAACCAGGTGCCTGCCTTTCGCTACCGAATCCGCGATAAACAAGTCGTGTTGCACGAACAGACCCATCCTTCATTCACTTCGTTGCCGTCAGGCTCCGAACTGTTTAAAATTGTGACAGTCGAGCTGGAGGATTCTTTGGCGGCGTTTGCTGCAAAGGCGAAACAGCAGGCGGCAGAACAGGATTGTTTTATTTCCTCGGGCGTGGCCGCCAGAGACGATCTGATCTACATCACCTGCATTCCCTGGGTGTCTTTTACCCACATTTCCCATCCGATTTCCTTGACTCCGGGCGATTCGGCGCCGCGGGTATCGTGGGGTAAATATTATAATGCAGGGGGAAAGACCCTGCTTCCATTTTCAGTTCAGGCCCATCACGCACTGGTCGATGGGATCCATATCGGACAGTATATCAATGGATTGCAGGCATATTTGGACGAATTTCATCGGGGCTGCGCGACATGAAAAAGGAGGGGATACACAATTGTTTAACAAGCTGGTGGCCATCGAGCCATTAAACTTGATTCCGTCAGCTAAACGGCAACTGACGGACTATGCCAAATCGGTCGTTCTATATAAGGACCTGCCTGCAAATGATGCGGAAATCCTTCGGCGTATTGGTGATGCAGATGCTGTGTTGCTCAGCTATACCAGTCGGATCGAAAAACCGGTACTAGCCGCCTGCCCCAACATTCGCTATATTGGCATGTGTTGCAGCCTGTACTCTGAAGCCAGTGCCAATGTTGACATCCGTAGCGCCCGGGCCCAAAACATCACCGTGACCGGCGTGCGCGACTATGGCGACCAGGGAGTTGTCGAGTATGTCGTCAGTGAACTGATCCGCTACATTCATGGGTTCGGCGCCAAACAGTGGCAGGATCAGCCTGTGGAGCTGACAGATTTGAAAATCGGCATTGTTGGGCTTGGAGTTTCTGGGCAGCTGATTGCCGCCGGATTACAGGCGCTGGGCGCCGATCTGTATTATTTCAGCCGGAGCCGCAAGCCGGAACAAGAAGCGGACAATCTCAAATATCTGCCGCTGCAGCAGCTGCTGCAAACGGTGGATGTGGTCTGCAGTTGCCTGAATAAAAATGTGATCCTGTTTCAGGAGGATCAGTTTGCCTGGCTGGGTAACCATAAAATCATGTTCAATACTTCCATCGGCCCGTCGCACGATGTTGCCGCGCTTAGCAAGTGGCTAGCGCATGGAGACAATGAATTCTTTTGTGATACCGCTGCTGCGCTTGGCGATACGAGCGGCCAGCTTCTAGACAATCCGCATGTCAATTGCCTGAACCGATCTTCGGGATTGACCAAACAGGCGTTGGAGCGACTCAGCGAAAAAGCGCTGAAAAATATCGAAGCCTATCTGCAGGGAACTGCTCGCTAAAAGAGCAAATGTAGCAAGTTTGTGTCCGCTTTTATCTCCCGTGCTTTCCAAGAAAGTACGGGATTTTTTTCTTGTCTAGTTGGATTTATAAAGTCGCAGAACAGCAACTGATTGTGAAGGATAATAGTTTAATCAAAGCGAATTGGTGAGAGGAGTGATCGTGTGAAAGAGGGGTTGAGCATGTCACAAAAGTCGGTCTGGCTTATCCTGACGTTTGTTTTTGTGACTATCGTCAGTAGTGGTTGCACACACTCTCAGCCGGTCAAGATTGGCTTTGTTGCCGGACTGACCGGCAGACTCGCCGATCTGGGCACCGGCGGTCGTGACGGAGCTTTGCTGGCGACTGAAGAAATCAACCAAGCCGGAGGAATCAAGCGCGGCCGCGTCGAATTGCTTGTCCGCGATGATCGGTCCGATGTCCAGCAGGCGCTCACAATGGATAAGGAATTGATTGACGCCGGTGTGGTGGCAATTGTTGGCCATGTAATCAGTTCCGCTTCTCTGGCGACCGTGCCGCTTATGAACAACAGGCAGACCCTGATGCTTAGCCCTACGGTACGAACCGCCAAACTGACCGGTCTTGACGACTATTTTTTCAGCCTGATCACGCCAATCTGGCCTGCAACCGAACAACAGGCGGAATATGCCGTCCGGCAACGGGGCATCAAACGCATGTTGATGATCTATGACCTGAACAATCGCCAGTATGGCGAAGACTGGACCAGCGGTTTCGCCACCGCTTTTATCAAAAGAGGCGGGACCGTTGTCAACATATTCACTGTATCATCGGCGAAGTCGATCGACTATGCGGACATCAGTAAAAAAATACAAGCAACCGATGCAACCGGCGTTCTTTTGGTGGCTGGCGCGGTCGATTCGGCGATGATTTGCCAACATTTGCGCAAAGCCGGCTCGGATATCGCTATTTTCACCTCCAGTTGGCCGGTTACCGCCGAATTTATCAAACTGGCCGGCAATTATGCCAATGGGGTCATCATGAGCAGTCCCTTTGACGACTATGACCAAACGCCCAGTTTCGTCACATTTCAAAAGAAATTTGTCGAGCGGTTCGGCTATTTCCCCAATTATGCGGCGGTCCACTCTTACGAAGCGGTCAAAGTGATTGCGACCGCGCTGGAATCGAACAATGACCCGAAACAATTGAAACAAACCATATTGCGAAAAAAAACTTTTGAAGGCCTTACGGGGTCGTTCGAATTTGATCAGTTTGGTGATACTGTCCGGGGAAATTATCTGTTGACTGTACGCGATGGTCGGTTTTCCCTGATCAAATGAGGAAGGTGAGTCACGGGAAATGAAGCTGAAAAAGTTCATGCTGATTACCGAGTTGGCGACCTTTCTTGCGCCGTTATGTATTATTGCGCTGGCGGCTTTTCACATTACCACAGATAGCCTTGAACATGACGCGATCCGCAAAAACAGCCTGATTGCCCGGGCTACCGCAAACCAGCTGGAAATTGCGCTGCAATCGCCTCGCATGATGTTGCAGCAGGTACATGAGTCTCACTTGGCCGTATCAAATAATGCCGCATCACTTAGCCCCTATTTGGAACCATTGCTTCGGATTGAACCCTTGTTTCAAAAAATTGAGGTTTTGACTGCAGACGGGAAAATCCGTGAAGTGGTGCCGCCGGATAGTCAAATGCAAGGGCTTGACCGCTCCGGGCAGGACTTTTTTCAGGCTTTGCGTACAGGCGCCACCGAGTATTGGTCTAATGCTTTTATCTCGTTGCCGCAGGGACAACCTTCCGTTGTGTTGGCAGTGTCGTTTGTCGACCATAGTGTAGCGGCGCATCTGAACCTCACCAATTTGCATAGCTTGGTTGACTCCATGCAGGGTGAATATGATCCCGGGCTGAATGTTGCGGTCGTGGACCAGTCCGGTGTATTCATTGCTCACCATGATAGTCAACGAGTTTTGCAGCGACAAACAATGGATGGTTTTTCGCAAATCAGGCAACAAGTGCTGGCCGGCAGCAGTGTACAGGGCTGGGTCGATAAAAAAGGCGGACAGTTGCTTAGTTTCGCTAAAGTAGATAATACCGGTTGGTATGTCATTGTCACCCAGTCTTCCGAATCGGCCTTTGCGACGATAAAAAAACTGCAGCAGCTGTTTCTCTGGATTGTACTATTTTCCATGACCGGCGCCATCGTCGCTTCGCGTTACAAAACCGGCTTTGTCGTCCGCTCGTTCGCCAAGGTGGAAGCGGCCTTGATTCAGGCCCGGGACGAGCTGGAGGTGAAGGTCGAACTGCGGACGCAGGATCTGTCGGCCGCCAACCAGGAGTTAACGTCGATGAACGAGGAAATGGCGGCCATCAACGAAGAACTGCACAATCTCAACACGGCGCTGGGTGAGGAAATCAGCAACCGGCAGCAGGCGGAAACAGAGCTGCATCAGGCCAAAGAGGCTTTGGTGGAAAAAGTCGCAGAGCGGACCCAGGAGTTATTTGCGGCAAACCAGGAATTGCAGAATTCAATCAAGGAATTGGAAAGTGAAATCGCGGTGCGTAGATTGGTCGAAAAGTCGCTTGCTGAAAGCGAGGATCGCTACCGAGCCGTCATTGAACAGTCGCCGGAAGCTGTGCTGCTCTGCGATCCTGATACAGGGGAAATATTGGAAGCGAATTCCCGTTTCACGGAACGATTTGGCTATGACCTGCAAATTCACGGGGCCATGAATCTGTTTGACCTGAACAGCGACGAAGCCGAGACAATCCGGTTTATGTTGAACACCATCAAACATAGCGGATTTTTGCCAGTGCACCGTTATACGGTCAGACATCGAAATGGCACGTTTGTCGATGTTGATCTATCAGCTACATTGGTTCGTTATGAGGGCCGGTTGGTGATTGTGCAAACTTTCCGCGATGTGACGGAAATCGTGCGGCGCGAGCAGCAAAATCTTAGCGACGCCCAGCTGGCGACGCGGGTACAGACCGCATTGCTGACAACACCGGAACAGTCCGACTTCATTGATATCAACACGGTTTATCAACCGTTCGGCTATGTCGGCGGCGATCTGTTTTTTTTGGACTGGCGTTATGGCGGCTGCCTGTTGCGCGGATTCCTGATCGATGTGGCTGGTCATGGCCTGGCAACTGCGCTGCATACCGCTTCGCTGCATGTTTTGCTGCGAGAAGTGAATGAACGTGACTTGCCGCTGTCCGAGGCGATGCGCTGGATCAACCGCCGTACCGGCGATTATTTTGATGCGGCGACATTTGCCGGCGCAGTGGGATTTGAGCTGGATCTGGAGACCCGACAACTGCGCTGGAGTTGCGCCGGCTTACCCGAAGTGTGGCTGGCAACGAAGAGCTTGAGTGGCGTCGTTGCCAAACCGGGAATGTTTTTGGGGATACGGGATGATGAAATATTTGAAACCCACGTCGTCTCGATTGATGTCGGTGATTCATTCTATTTTATAACGGATGGATTGAGCGATTTGTTGGAACGGCAGTCCGAACTATTGCTTGACCAGTATCCGGAAATGGTCGGTCTGCTGCGTAAAATGGCTCAATTGCCGAATCGTCGCGATGATGCCACCGCTGTATGCATTCATGTGCGTGCATTGCCACAATCCCCCGTCCGTCAGGATGGCTGGCCGCGAACGTTGCGTTTCGATGGTTATGGCGATTATCAACGACTGAAAGGCGAAGTGGCCGCAATACTGGCGGAAGTGACCGGTCAGACGCACTCTCTGCAGGAAGTGGCGGTGCATGAGGCGTTGGCCAATGCGATGGAGTGCCGGGACGGGGTGCCGCGTCAGAGCAAAGCGCAGATTCGGTTCAACAAAATTGGCAATCGATTGATTGTTCGAGTGAAAACATCGCGGATGGGGTTTGCTGGCAACGCGGTGCTCAGGCGGCTGCGCTCGCACCCGGAAGAGATGTTCGCATTCGGCGAAGATGCCTCAATGGGCCGGGGCATTCCGATTATGCTGTCGATAGCACACCGGATGGCCTATAACAGCGAGGGAACCGAATTGCTATTAGTCTGGAGATTGTAAGGACCATAAGAAAATGTCGGAGGTGGGCAGCGTGAAAAAAGTCGGACTGGTCGGGGGGATCGGCCCGGAATCGACGCTGGATTACTACAAGGGGATTAATGGCGGTTATCGGGCACGAGTGGGTGGCCGCGATAATCCGCCGATAATCATCGATAGCCTGAATCTGGCTGAAATGTATGATTTGGCAGCTAACAAACAATGGCCCGAATTCACGGACCGACTGGCTGGGTCGGTTAAAAGCCTGGCGGCTGGCGGCGCCGAATTTGCGGCGATGGCCGCTAACACCGCCCATATTGTATTTGAGGCGGTGCAACGACAATCGTCGATACCGCTCATTAGTATTGTTGAAGAAACCTGTAAAGCCGCACAAATAAAAAAGTGTAAAAGCGTCGTGATTTTTGGCACGGCTTTTACAATGAGCAGTGGGCTATATAGCAATGCATTTGCTGCCTACGGAATTGAGGCGTCGGCGCCGACAGTCGAAGACCAGGCAACGATTCACGGAATCATTTTTCCGCATTTGCAGGAAGGCATCGTGTTGCCGGATGAGAAATGCACCATGTTGCAGATTGCCAACCGAATGATTGCCGAACGGCAGGCCGATGCACTGATCCTCGGTTGCACCGAACTGCCGCTGATCATCAAGGAGCAGGACCTGGACGTGCTGGTGTTGGACACGACCCAGATCCATATCGATGCGATTGTCGACTACCTGCTGACCTAATTATTTTGTCGCTGCGATTAGCGCCGTGCAGATGCGTTTCAGGCCTTCCGCCAGTACGGCGCGCGGGCAGGCCAGATTGAGCCGGATGTAGCCATCAGCATTGGCGACGAACATGTTGCCGCCTTCCAATAATACACCGGCCCGGTTGGCGAAAAACAAGGACAAATCGCTTTCTTCAGGCAAATAGGCGCTGATGTCGACCCAGGCCAGATAGGTCGCTTCGGGAATTCTAAAGACGGCTTGCGGCAAATTCTGGTCTAGATAGTTCTTGGTAAAGGCAAAATTGCCATCCAGATAAGTCTTCAGTTGTGACAGCCATTCATCGCCATACTGGTAGGCCGCTTGCGTCGCCGCGATGCTCAGCGGATTTTCCATGCTGTAGTGACGGGCCTGCCAAATCGCCCGCAGCTCATCGCTGGGGATAATCACATGGGAGAACATCATGCCAGCCATATTGAAAGTTTTGCTTGGCGCCATACAGGTGATGATCCGGTCTGTTTGCGGAAACAGTTTGGCCAGCGGGGTATGAACCTGGCCGTTGCGCAGCAGGTCGCAGTGAATTTCATCAGAGATGATCGACAAGTCGTTTGCCAGGAAGATTTCGCCGAACTGCTGAAGTTCCGCTGGTGTCCAGACCCGACCGGAAGGGTTGTGCGGATTGCAGAAGATGCATAGCTTTACTTTCGTATCGCTGGCTTTGGCAGCTAAATCGTTGAAATCGATTGTGTAGTGGCCCTGGTCATTGAGCAGGGCGGAAGTTACCAGCTCGACATTGTTGTAGTCGGCGGCATGTTTGAAATAGGCATAGGAGGGGGTGAAGATCAATACCTTCTCATCCGGTTGGCAGAGGTATTCCACCAGTTCATACAACGCGGGAATAACTCCGGGAGAAGTCAGCAGGTGCTTTTTGTCAAAGGTCCAGTTATAATGGCGTTGCGCCCAGTTTACAACCGTCAGGTAGTAATTGGGATCGAATATTTTTGAGTAGCCGAAAATTCGTTTGTCCAGACGATTCTTTACGGCCTGAATCACTTCTGGCGGTGTGGCGAATTCCATGTCAGCCACCCACATGCGGATAAATTCGTCGTCGGCATAGGGGAAAACCATTTCACTTGACGCGTGAAAGATATATTCTCGGAAGCCATCGGTATTCATTGCGTTCGTGTCCTTGCGGTCAATGATCTCGTCAAAATTGTACTGCATCGTCATATTAGCTCCTTTATCCTATAGCGTAGCAAGATTTTTCACAGTATGGATACCGTGAATAATGCCATTATTACATAGGGCGGTAAAATCTTCAAATGCGTTGCAACCTGTCGCAATAACGAGGAGGGGATTCGGTGCCAAATTTGCGTCGACCGGCAAACCTAATTTATGGCGTGAACGATTCAGTTCCGTTGCCATCATTGGTTCCGCTTGTAATGCAACAAGTGATCATGCTGTCAGTCGATCTGGTGTTTCCAGTGCTGGTAGTGGCGGCAATGGGCGGTTCGGTTGAACTGGCGCAAACATTGGTCAGCCTGATGATGATTTCGATGGGATTCGGTACATTGCTGCAGGCTTATGGAAAAAAATCCGTGGGGTCGGGTTATTTTTGCGCCCACGAGACGGGAGCGCCCTACTTCCCAGTATCGGTGATGGCCGTCCAGGCGGGGGGGATTCCGCTACTTTGCGGGATGACGGTGGTTACCGGAATTTTTCAGACATTGCTTAGCCGGATCGTACATCGGCTGCGAATTTTGTTCCCGGTCGAAATCACCGGGTTGATCGTCACGCTGATGGCCATTATTTTTATCACTTATGCCATCCCCAATTTTATCGGTCTGGACGAAACCGGGCGCAGCAACCCGCAGGTGTTTCTGTTGTCCAGCCTCACCTTGGCAATCATCGTTGTCATGCATATTTGGGGCAGTCAGCGATTACGGGAATACTCGATCATTGCCGGTATTTTATTTGGCTATATCAGTGCTTATGCCTTGAACATGATTCCTGCTGAACAACTGGAAAAGTTCCGCAATACAGACTGGATTGCCCTGCCCAATCTTGACCATGTCGGGTTTAGCTTTGACCCTGCATTATTGGCGCCGTTTTTGATTGCAGCGCTATGTTCCAGCATTAAAACCATCGGCAATCTGACCACTTGCCAGAAAGTGAATGACGACAATTGGAAACGTCTGGATATCAAATCCGTGGGAAATGGCTTGCTGGCGGAAGGACTAGGGACCATCAGCGGCGGGTTGTTGGGGACCATGGGGCAAACGACCAGTTCGGGCAGCGTCGGATTGACTGTGGCCACTGGAGCAACCAGTCGGCAAATTGGCATTGGTGCGGGTGTTTGTTTTATTCTTTTGGCATTTTTCCCCAAAATATCAACCTTATTTGCAATCATGCCGCAGTCGGTAATCGGAGTGATCCTATTGGTGGAAATCGCCTTTGTTGTGCCAACCGCCATGCAAATTTGCTCCTCTCGCATGCTGGATGGTCGGCGAATGTTTGTGCTTGGCATATCGATGGCATTTGGTTTTGGCGTATCGATTGTGCCCGGATTTGCCAAGGCGTTTCCCGTTTGGCTGCAACCATTGACCGGGAATGCTCTGGCTGTTGGTACTATCATTGCCATATCGCTTCATTTGTTGTTCCGCATCGGGATTGCCAGCCATCAAAAAATTGAAATCATGCCCGGGCCAACGGCAATGGAAGATGTTGTGTTGTTTTTCCAGCGTTGCGGTGGCGCCTGGGGGGCACGCCCGGAAGTTGTCGCAAAAGCGACCTCGGCCTTGAATGAGTTTTTGGAGACGCTACTGTCACTACAGCTCAGTCAGGGACCGATTTTAATTGATGCCAGCTTTGAGGAGTTTAACTTGAATGTTGATGTCAGTTATCAGGGTGAATTGTTGGAAATTAGTAAGACTCGTCCTACAGAGCTGGAATTGATGGAAGATGACGCGGCGTTTATCCGCTTGTCCGGTTTTTTGTTGACCAAGTATGCCGATCAGATCACCGGCGAACGAAAAAATGAGCGTTGTCATATTCATTTTAATTTTCAACATTAATTATATTAATACATGGTATCGTTTTTTGTAATTTTACCAATGGTATTGACAGGGGTAAAATTAACTGAAGATACATGCAATTCGTGCAAAGCTATAAATATAATGGATTGCCGGAATCCGAAAGGAGCGGTGCTGTGGGCAAAACTGTGATCATTGGTTTTGGCAATCTGCTCATGGGTGATGATGGAGCTGGCATTCATTTGATTCAAAAACTGGCTACGCAGGCGTTGCCGCCGCAAGTAGAGTTATTGGATGGAGGGGTGAGTTCTTTTGCTGCGCTGGCCGAGTTGCGGACGGCGACACAGGGGATACTGATTGATGCCATGACCGGCGGTGGAATGCCGGGCGATATTTATCGCCTGACGGCAGACCAACTGCCAGATCAGCCTTGTGCCCAGATTCTGTCCGTGCATGACTTCTCCCTGCTTGACTCGTTGCAGCGCGCAAAACAGGCCGGTGAGTTGCCGCCTGTGATCATCTACGGAATCGAACCGACCACGCTCGAGTTGGGCATGGAACTTTCAACGCCAGCCGCGCTGGCTGTCGATACGGTCATCGCCAAAATCATGACAGATCTTGATTCCATAACAAGGAAATAAATATGTCAGGAGGGTGTATAGGCGTGTTGGAAATGAGTTTTTCCCGTAGGAAATTCCTGAAAGCTACAGCAGCCACGGTTGCCGTAACCGGCAGTACGGAATTGTTCTCGTTCGGTAAGTGGCAGCAAAAGGCCGAAGCGTCTGAAGTCACGATTGTTCCATCGCTATGCGGTTCATGTTCGGCGGAGTGCGGCATGTGGATCCACGTAAAAAATGGCCGCGTCTGGAAGGCAACCGGTCAAAAAGATCACCCATCATCCCGAGGAAAGCTTTGTGCACGGGGGCATGCGGCACTTTCAGTTCCTTATCACAAGGATCGTATTACGCATCCGATGAAACGGATCGGCGAAAACGAGTATGTGCCGCTCAGTTGGGAAGAGGCGTATACTGAGATTTCGGCTAAACTGAAAGACCTGCTCGCTAAGTACGGGCCGGAACCGATGGCCTATATTGAAAACCCAAGAGCGACAGGGTCGTTCTATGGTAGGCGTTTTGCGCAGGCGATCGGCTTTCCGACAACGACCACACACCATTCTATATGTTTTAACTCCCGCACATCAGCCAATAACCATGTTATCGGGCCACTGGCGACAGCGGACATCGGAAATGCCAAATATGTCTTGTTCCTGGGCCGGAACTATGCTGAAGGTCTTTCCCCTGCAAACACGGCAACCTTAACTGCCGCTTACGAAAAGGGTATTAAGGTTGTCATCGTCGATCCCCGTCACAATGCCGCCTGTATCTTGGCCAACGAGTGGGTTCCCATCCGTCCGGGAACCGACCTCGGACTGTTGTTGGGCATTGCCAATGTTCTGATTGCAGAAAACTTATATGATACACAGTTCGTGGAACAATACGGGCTGGGCTTTGATGAGTTTAAAAAGACGGTGAAACAGTATACGCCCGAGTGGGCGCAAACAGTGACCGATATTCCTGCGGCCAAAATAGTTGAAATTGCCAGGGACCTCGGCAAGAACCGGCCAACCGCCTGTATTGAACAGGGCTATAAGGCTCCGAACGGCGCCAACTACATTAATGGGCCCGACACATTCCGCATGATGTCGATCGTCAATGGTTTGCTCGGCAACTTCGGCAAGAAGGGCGGCATGAACTGGCCGAGTGGCCCGCGACTTGGTTCGCTCGATAAAAGCAAGCATCCGGACCCGCCCAGGCCAAAAGTTAAGCGCTGCGACGGCGCCGGGATTAAAGGCGAACATCCGCTGACTGCCGTCGCCGCAGGCAGTATTCCGGAAATTACAAAAAGGGCAATGGAAGGGAAAATCAAGTTCGTTTTTACCAACCGGATTAACCCGATACGTACCTGTGTTGACCCCGCATATATGGAAAAAGCATTCCACAAAATTGACCTGCACGTACACTGTGATATTCAATGGTCTGAGACGGCTTGTGTCGCCGACTACGTATTGCCCGAAACTTCCTTTCTTGAAAGAGAGGATTTGGTTGCGGCGCTTTCCGGCGGCAGACCCGGCGTAGCCATGCGCTGTCAGGCAATTGACACTATACACGTTGAAACAAAGGCGTTTGACCAAATTATTCCTGAGCTTTCAAAATATCTGGGGCTGGAAAAGTACTTTAATTTCAGTCGTGAGGAAGTGAGCAGCGCCATGCTGACGCCGCTCAAACTTACGCTTGAAGACTTGCGTAAAAAAGGCACGGTTATGCTGCCAGCTCCTGAAGCCAAGCCGCTTGCGTTTGATACTCCGTCCAAAATGTTTCAGTTCGCCTCCAAAGAGTATGCTGAGCATGGATATCCCGCAGTACCGGTATGGCAGGCTCCGCTTGCCAAGGCCGACAAAGATTCATTTGTTTTAGTCTCTGGCAAGCAGGCGATTATGTCGCACATGTTTTCAGCCAATCATCCGTATGTGCTTAATATTGCCAAGGAATACGGTCTTGAGCGTATCTGGATCAACACGGAACGAGCCAGGAAACTCGGCATTAAAGACGGTGATCTGGTAGAAGTGACCTCATCGATCGCCAGCAAAAAGGTGAGGGCGAAAGTTACGGAACGGGTACATCCTGAAGCCGCCTGGCTGCCTCTCGGCTACGGAGCACTATCACCCTGGCTGAAGACCGCTTACGGCTTCGGCGTAAACCCGAATGATTTTACTCCATTCCAGATTGAACCAATCGGTGGGGCCTGTCTGTTTATGGAAACAACTGTAAAGATCAGAAAGGCGGGTGAATAACATGCCGCGATATGCTCTGATTATTGATGTAAAAAAATGTGTCGGTTGCTTTGCCTGTATGGTAGCCTGTCAGAATCAGAATGCGCTGCCGGTGGAAAGTGCGTTTATCCGCTTTGAAGACCGCGAAACCGGCAAGTATCCGAATGTTAAGTACGAAGTACTTCCGTTGCAGTGCATGCATTGTGAGGATGCTCCCTGCGTGCCGGTATGTCCGACCAATGCCTCGGCCAAAGACAAGGAGACGGGGTTGACGTTGGTCAACAAGGAAAAATGTATCGGTTGCCGCCGCTGCGTCGTGGCCTGTCCCTACCATGCCCGCCACTATATTAAGGACTCAGGCGTTGCCCAGGGATGTAACCTTTGCCTGTCGTTGCTCAAGGCGGGCCAAGAACCGGCCTGTGTTTCGACCTGTCTGACCAAGGCACGGTATTTTGGCGATCTGGAAGACCCGCAGGGCGATTTCGCCAAACTGCTGCCCAAGGCGAAACCCTTGCGTCCTGATCTGAAGACAAAACCGACAACCCTTTATATTTTCCAGGCGTAGGAGGGGATAAGATGAGAAACATGGATCGCCGGGAATTTCTGCGTCTATGTGGCGCGACAGGAACGGCAATAAGTTTGTCCGAAGTTTTAAAACCAGAAATCGCGGCAGCGTTTGCCGGTCCCAAAGGCGGCAAACCGCCGGTGCTCTGGTTGCAGGGAGGTTCGTGCAGTGGTTGCTCAATTGGCCTGCTCAACTCGGTGTCGCCGGAGATCGCCGACGTACTGACCGGTGTGATCAGCCTGAACTTTCATCAGACGCTGATGTCGGCGGCTGGCGATCAGGCAATGAATGTATTGATTGACGTGCAAAAAAAATATCGCGGCGAATACGTGCTGATTGTCGAAGGCGGGATTCCTCTCGCCGCGGACGGAAAATACGCCACACTTGGCGAAAAAGGCGACCAGCCGATCGCCTTCTCCAAGTGGGTGAAAGATCTGTCGGCGGATGCCAAAGCAATCATCGCAGTCGGCAGCTGCGCCGCTTTTGGCGGTTTGCCGGCGGCTGCGCCCAATCCGACCGGCAGCGTGCCCGTCAGCAAGGTTGTCGGCGGCAAAACTGTGATCAATATTTCCGGTTGCCCGACCCATCCCGATTGGGTGCTGGGGACTGTCGTCCACCTGCTCAAGTTTGGCATGCCGGAACTAGACAAACACGGGCGGCCCAAGATGTTTTTCGGTCGCTGCATTCACGACTTGTGCGGTCGGCGTAAGGCGTTTGATCGAGGCGAATTTGCCACGCGTCTGTCGGAAAGAGGGTGTTTGTACAAACTTGGCTGCAAAGGACCGATGGCTTTTGCCGATTGCCCGGAGCGGCGGTTTAATAATGCCACCAGTTGGTGTGTGGCGGCGAACTCACCCTGTATCGCTTGCGTCGAGCCGGAATTCCCCGACAAGACCGGTCCGTTTTTTGTCCGTATGCCGGAATACGGTCCCGAAGGTACGTTCATTCCTGAGCAGAAACCAGCCAAACTGACAGGGGGGAATAAGTGATGCGACAAATCGTGATTGATCCCGTAACCCGCCTGGAAGGCCATCTTAAAGTGGTGGTTGCGGTTGATGCGGGCAAAGTCGTTAAAGCGGAAGTCGTTGGCACGATGTTTCGCGGGTTTGAAAAGATCCTCGCCGGGCGCGATCCGCGCGATGCAGTATTTTTGACCCAACGCATCTGCGGTGTCTGCCCGGCTGATCATGCTACGGCATCCGCGTTGGCGCTGGATGATGCCTTCAAGGTAGAAGTTCCCGAAAATGGCAGATTGCTGCGCAACCTGATGCTCGGCGCCAACTACCTGCAGTCCCACATCACCCATTTCTATCATCTGTCGCTGCCAGACTATGTGCAGTTGCCAGAAATTGCTCCGTTTACGCCGCATTACACCGGTGATTTCCGTTTTAACAAAGACGCGAATGAAAAATTGGCCAGCCATTACTTTCAGGCGTTGGTCATCCGCCGCAAGTGCCATGAATTGGTGGCGCAGTTTGGCGGAAAAATGCCGCATTTGGCTTCGATCATTGTCGGCGGAACCTCGCAGAATGCGAATGCTGACCGGATCAAAGCGGCTAAGGGCTTGCTTGATGAAATTAGTACGTTTATCAATACAGTCTATGAAGAAGATGTCCGCACAATTGCGTCGGCCTATCAGGATTACTTCAAGGTTGGCAAAGGCTCGGGCCGCCTGATGACTTACGGCGCATTTCCGATGGATGCGGGCGGACGCCAGAACTTGTTTGTCCGGGGTATTTTTGCCGATGGACAGATCGGTGCGCTGGATCCAGCCAAAATCACCGAAGACGTTTCGCACGCCTGGTACCAGACTAAGTCCGGCGGACAGCCGGCCGAACTTTCAACGCAGCCCAACGCAGACAAAAAAGGTGCCTACAGCTGGGTCAAGGCGCCGCGTTATGACGGCACTGTCGTGGAAGTGGGGCCGCTGGCGCGGATGTGGATGAACGGCATGTATCAGCAGGGAATTTCGGCGATGGACCGGATTGTTGCCCGCATGTTGGAAGCAAAATTGATGGTCGGCGCATTGGATCGCTGGCTGAATGAACTTGACCTAAGCGGTAAATGCGAGGCAGCGGTGGAGATTCCCCAGGAGGCGGAAGGCGTCGGCCTGACCGAGGCGGCGCGCGGCGCGCTCGGGCACTGGATCAAAATCAGCGGCGGTAAGATTGCCCGCTATGAAGCAGTCGTACCTACTACATGGAATGCCTCACCGCAAGACGGTGCAGGCCAGCACGGCCCGATCGAGTCGGCCCTGCTCGGACTGGAAGTGCCGGATGCGGATAATCCGCTACCGGTGGTTCGGGTGATTCACTCCTTCGATCCTTGCCTGGCCTGTGCAGTCCATCTGGTTACCGCCAACCGGCTGCTGGCTGAGTTCAAAATTTAAAGCCGGAACGAATTCCGACCTTAACGTCAGTTATATTATTGCTCGTGGCGGCGCAGTTCCAATGCAAGGAATTGCGCCGTCAATTTTATCAGTTGCAGGTAGTAAGTCGGGATTGCCTGATCTTCGGCGTCGTCGGCCAGTTCATACAGCCAGTTCAAATGTTCGGCAAGGAATAGGCGATGCTGTTCTTCGGCCTGTTGTTCCAGGAGCAGGGCGGCGAACTCAAGCTCCAGGCAGAGATGGTCCGGCATTGACTGAAACTCGACGGGGATCATGATGCCGAAGGAAGCATACAAAGCTTTCATGTGCAGGCCGTGGTCGCTGAGCAGCAGACCTTTCTCGGCGGCAAAAGGGACTTCGGCGCTGGAATCCACCGTCCAGCGGCGATAAATCGACTCGACCGGCACAACGCGCGAGGGGATTGGAAGCAGAAAGCTTTGTCGATAGGTGGCGACAGCGGTGGGCAGATCTGGCAGCAAGGCCGGCCAATTTTCATATAGCGCGGCAGGCAGATCGTAGCCTAATTCCTGAAACGCCTGAGCGAGAAAACTAGCCATGGCGGGTTGTTCGGCGACAAACGGTTCAGTTGGCTGCTTAAAAGCCTCGGATAATAGTAGGTAGACGTCACGGCGCAACGGGGTGTGACTCATTCAGTTCGCTCCTCTCGGTACATATCGCTGTGAAAGACTCCATGTCTTTTGATAATACGACAGGCGGCGGTAAAAACCTTTCTTTTGTGCTAGCGGTCCGGCGGCAGGAATCAGGCAGCCGTTCCATGAATAAAACATACTAGATAATTTACAGTAGAAAACATCAGGGTAATACCAAGGAAGTATGAGAAAAGAGGTGTTGGCAATGAAATCAATGCGTCGGGTGGACAGGCAGATGTCCGAGGCTGAAGCGAAAGAACTGCTGGAACGGGGCGAGCTTGGGATTCTCGCAACGGTGGATTCGACCGGGCAACCCTACGGAGTTCCCCTCAATTATGTATATTTTAATGATGCAGTGTATTTCCACTGCGCGTTGATCGGCAAGAAACTCAACGATATTGCTGCCAACCCGCAGGTCTGTTTTACGGTAGTCGGCAATACCCAGGTGCTGCCTGACAAATTCGCCACAAACTACGAAAGTGTCATGGTTTTTGGGGCGGCGGCGGTAGTGGATGAGTCAGAAAAAAATGCCATGTTTGAAGCGTTGATTCAAAAATATAGCGCCGCGTTTATCGAGGCGGGTCATGCCTATATTGAAAAATTCCGGGCTGCCACGCAGGTAGTAAAAATCAGCGTCACACATATTACCGGCAAACGGCGGGCCGGTTAAGGATATTGCTGCAAACGCGGTTCAACGCAGCAAAACCGGAAAGAACGATGAGGAATGGAAATGAATCTGAAACGAGTCCGCGTGATACGGGAAGCAAAATCGCCGGTATCAGGGCCGGTCGTATACTGGATGAGCCGCGACCAGCGGGCCGAGGATAACTGGGCGCTAATTTATGCACAACAACAGGCGCTGGTGCTACGCCAACCGCTACTGGTGGTGTTTTGCCTAGCGTCGGCGTTTTTGACGGCCACGCTGCGCCAATACGGCTTTATGCTGCGCGGTCTGGCGGAAACCTTCGCCGAACTGGAACTGAAAAATATTGCCTGTACCCTGCTGCCGGGGCAGCCGCATGAAGTATTGCCCGCTTGGTTGGCCCAGCACCAGGCCGAGCTGCTGGTCAACGATTTTGATCCGCTAAAAATCAAACGGCACTGGCAAGCGCAGCTGCTTGCCGCCACGGATATCGCTGTTCACGAAGTGGACGCCCACAACATTGTCCCCTGCTGGCAGGCTTCGCCCAAACTGGAATTTGCGGCATATACACTTCGCCCCAAAATCAATAGACTTCTGCCGGAATATCTGGCGGAGTTTCCCCCCTGGTGGTTCATCCGTTTCCGGTAGCGACTTCAGCAACTCCGTTTCCCGACGTCGGTGAATTGCTGGAAAAACTGCAAATTGACCGGCGTGTCGGCGAGGTGGATTGGTTGCAGTCAGGCAGTCTGGCGGCGCAGAAGCAGCTGGATTCATTTTTGCAGGACCGGCTTTGCCGCTATGACACACAGAGCAACGATCCGACGCAGGACCTGCAGTCAAATCTTTCGCCTTATCTGCATTTTGGCCAGCTATCGGCGCAGCGGGTAGCCCTGGAAGTAGTGCGGCGGAATGCAGCAACGCCTGCCGCTGAATCCTTTCTCGAAGAACTCATTGTCAGGCGTGAACTGGCAGACAATTTCTGTTATTATAATCCCCAGTATGATACGGTCGCTGGATTTCCGGCCTGGGCGCAGAAGACTCTATCTGAGCATGTGGATGATGTGCGCGAACACCTCTATCCGCAGGATGACTTTGAACAGGCCCGCACCCATGATCCGATCTGGAATGCGGCGCAGCGGCAGATGGTGACTAATGGTAAAATGCATGGTTACATGCGGATGTATTGGGCCAAAAAGATTCTCGAATGGTCGGCTAGCCCGCGCCAAGCAATGGAAATCGCGATTTATCTGAATGATAAATATGAACTGGATGGGCGCGATCCGAACGGCTATGCCGGTATTGCCTGGAGCATCGGCGGTGTGCACGACCGGGCCTGGGGTGAACGGCCAGTGTTTGGCAAGATCCGGTTCATGAATGATAAAGGTATCAAAAGAAAGTTTGCGATTGACCGCTATGTCGAAAAAATGCGCAGCCTGGACTGACTAGACGGATTAGGCGCGCGTGTCGCCCCTGTCCGGCAGGAACCAAGCAAAGCTGAGCAACAGCAGGCTTGCGGCAGCCATCCAATACGAGGCGTACGGATCGACGGTTGTATTCAGCACATAACCGATGAACGGACCGATGGCCGAACCGAGGTCGATGGCCAAAGAATAGGCCGTCAATACCATGATTTTTGAAGAACGGGTCGCCGCGTCAGCGGCCACGGCATCAGTCAGCGTAGTCAGGGCTGTCGCGGTGAGCTGTACCCCCATAACCAGCAACAACCAGGGTATAAGCGGGATGTCGAGCGGTAGCAGGCAAAACAGACCGGTTGCCAGCAATAATGAAAGCAGCAGGACTTTTTTGCGGCCATGCCTGCCATCGGATTTTATGCCGACCCATGGCGCCAGCCAGGGTTCCCAGCTCCAGCGAATCGCCTGCAGGATACCGGCGAGCGACGCGGCGCCGATACTGAAGCCCAAAATGTCAATATAAGAAGAATTGTGGATTTGCAATAGGTAGCTCAGAGTGGAAGTGAAGATGCCCTGATAGATCATAGCGACAATGGCGCCTGTCGTCAAAGCCCAGAAGATAGTAGAGTCTTGCCAGAGAACCGAGAGCGGAGATTTTTTTTCCTGGGAATCTTCGGTTCGGTTTTTAGCATCCGGTATATATAGAAACGCCGCTGGAATCGCCGATAAAGTTACCGCACCGAAAAACAGCGCCGTTGTTGCAAGACCAAACAGATCTGCAATAAACCCGCCAGCCAGCATGCCAGCCAAGCTGCCCAACCGATACAATCCGTTGAATACACCCATGCAGTGGCCACGATTCGTGTCGTTGGAACATTCGGCAATCGTAAAGAAGGAGCCGAGTCGCAGGAAAGTCCAGGAAATTCCCCAGACACAACGGATCAGCAATAGCGGATAAAATCCTTTGATAAAACCATAGGATAAGGTTGTCAACAGGGCCAGTACCGCTGCGATTAACACGCCCTGCCGGGTGCTGATCCTTTTGTATACCCAGCCGACCAATGGGTTTAACGGTAGCCGAACCAGACGATTGGCGGACAGGAGAATGCCAACTTCCCAGAGGGAGTCGAGACCAAACTCCTGCCAGTGTGTCGGCATCACAATATAGAGCATCGAATCGCCGACCAGACAGGCGGCGGTGAGCAATGCCAGCACGATGACCGGTTTCATTTGCGGGTCATGATTGAACATGATGAGAAGTGTATCCCCTTGATCACATTTCGCTGCTTTTTATACTATGTCACCTTTACTGAGAAATGGCAAGTGATGGGAGGAATGCCTGATGTTTCGCGAGATGAGGCGCAAAGAAAAACTGATGCCGATGGAGGCAGCCCAGAAAATTCTAACGGAAACCGAATATGGGACGCTGGCGACGATGGGGCAGGATGGTTATCCCTATGCAACTCCGCTAAATTTTGTTTATCATGAAAATGTCATTTATTTTCATACGGCGACGGCGGGGCACAAGCTGGACAATATCGAGTTCATTCCTCGAGTCTGCTTTTCGGTGGTTGGGTATCATAAATTGCTAGCTGACAAATTTGATACGGAATATGACAGCGTCGCAGTATTTGGCAGCGCCGGGCGTGTTGTCGACGCAGCGGAACGGCGGCAAGCGCTGCTGTTGTTGGTTGAGAAATATTCGAGCGCCTGGCGCAACCAAGGGCTTGAATATATTGATGGCGGCAGCTGCGGCGCTACTGTATACAAGCTTGACATCCAGCATGTGACAGGAAAAATCGGCCGTTAAATGACCGATACAAAAGCCTCGGCAGCGCCGAGGCTTACACAAGAGTGTTCTGCTAAAGACTCGTTTTAAAGAATCTTACTAAGCTAAATCAAAGGAGTGACATAATTGAAACTGGTATCGTGGAACGTCAACGGGATTCGGGCTTGCCTCAACAAAGGATTCAATGATTTTTTCACCGCTGTCGCCGCGGACATCGTATGTCTGCAGGAAACAAAAATGCAGCAGGGGCAAGCGGAAGTCCATTTTCCCGGCTATGAGCAGTTCTGGAACAGCGCCGAAAAAAAAGGCTACTCAGGGACTGCGGTCTTTACGCGGCAGATGCCGCTATCGGTCCGCTACGGCATGGGAATTGCCGAACATGACCAGGAAGGTCGTATTATTACTCTGGAGTTCGACGACTTTCAACTGGTAAACGTATATACGCCGAATTCACAGCGCGGCTTGACTCGTCTGGACTACCGGCTGCAGTGGGAAGACCAATTTCGCAGTTATACAACCGCGTTAGGGGCGATAAAGCCGTTGATCATTTGTGGCGACCTGAATGTGGCCCATCAGGAGATCGACATCAAAAATCCGGCCTCGAACAAGAACAATGCCGGCTTCACACCGCAGGAACGGGACAAGATGACTGAACTGCTACGATCCGGCCTGACGGATAGTTTTCGTCACCTGTATCCCGATCGGCGCGACGCGTACTCGTGGTGGTCGTACATGTCTAATGCACGCGAGCGGAACATCGGTTGGCGGATAGATTACTTCCTGGTTTCAACCCTGTTTGCCCCACAGATCCGTGAATCGTCAATCTTGCCGGAAGTGATGGGCAGTGATCACTGCCCGGTCGTGCTGGAGATTTTTTAACTCGTAATGCTGGACCGAAAAAAGGAGGATAACTGCGGATGAATGAACTAATCGTGCTCAATGACGAGGAAGTTGCTGAACTGGTGAGTTTTGACGAGAATATTCGGCTGATTGAAAAAGCCTTTGGCGACTATAATCGGGGCGAAAGCTATGTCATGCCGGTAATTCGTGAAAGAATCGAGAAACACAACGGTTTTTTCGGTATCAAATCCGGTTACCTGGCGAAGCAGGAAGTGCTAGGCTTCAAGGCGGGCGGCTTCTGGGCCGACAACAAGGACAAAGGTCTGCCCAATCACCAGTCGGCCATTATGCTGTTCGATCCGGCAACCGGGCAACCGACGGCAGTAATTGCGGCAAATTTTGTCACGCAAATTCGGACGGCGGCGATCGGTGCGATTGGTTGCAAACAACTGGCGAGACAGGACAGCAAGGTATTGACGCTGATCGGTGCGGGACAGCAGGGCCGCAATCAGCTCGAAGCATCGCTGAAAGTGCTGCCCTCGATAAAAGAAGTCTGGGTGTATGACCTGTACCGTGCATCGGCCGAAAAAGTAGTCAATGATTTACAAAGTGAAAAACATTCGATCCGGCTGGCTGAATCAGCGGAGCAGGCCTGCAGGGCGGCAGATGTGATTGTAACGGCGACATCCAGTTTTAAAGCCATCGTGCTGAATGAATGGATCAAACCGGGGACCCATATCAATGCGATAGGCACCGATACCCGGGGCAAACAGGAACTGGACCCGCAGATTTTTGGCCGGGCGGCCGTGTTTGTCGATAATCTGGCGCAATGTTGTTATCTGGGTGAGTGTCAACATGCCGTAGACGCCGGAGTTATTTCCCGGGAAATGATTCGCGCTGAACTCGGCGAGCTAATTAACAAAAGCAAGTCGGGCCGAACTTCGTCCGATGAGATTACGATCTTTGACACCACAGGAGTAGCGATCCAAGACCTGGCGACAGCAGGTTATGCGCTACAGGAAGCAAGAAAACGCGGCATTGGCACGATCATTAAACTTTAGAGCAAGTTTGGCTGGGAAAACTGGCAGGAGTGTGTTGAGGGATGGAAACTGAAAAATTGACCCTGATCGCGCAGCCCGGTCTTTACGGGGTCTGCCGGCTGAGTCCGACGGAGCCTGTGCCGGAGTGGAGCCTGCAAGGAGAGTTCTTTTCCGTGACCCGCACAGCGGAAGAAATCTCCATCGTCTGTGCCGAGACTCACATCCCCTCAACTGCTCTGTGCGAGCGAAACTGGTGGATGTTCAAGATTGCCGGGATACTGGATTTTGCGCTGGTCGGGATTGTTGCCGGGATCAGTGCGGCGTTAACGTCGGCTCAGCTAGGCATCTTTGTGCTGTCAACCTATAATACGGATTATATTCTGGTAAAACAGGCTGATTTCCCGGCGGCGGTGGCCGCATTGCGTGCGGCAGGGCATGAAGTGATTGGCGCATAACAAGAACAGTGGATTGTTGGAAAATCAGCGACAAGCTGGAACATACAGGGGGAGCGTGTTGGCGATGTACAGTTTCAAGAACGATTACAGTGAAGGAGCGCATCCGCAGATATTGGCGGCATTGATGGCGACGAATCTGCAGCAACAGGACGGTTATGGCGAGGATGAATTTTCATCGCAGGCGGCGACTTTGATCAAACAAAAAATCGGTTGCGACGATATTGATGTGCATTTTTTGTCTGGCGGGACCCAAACCAACCTCACCGCGATTTCCGCGTTCCTGCGGCCGCATGAAGCGGCAATCGCCGCCAGTACCGGTCATATTCTGGTGCATGAAACCGGTGCGATCGAAGCAACCGGCCACAAGGTAATTTCCGTGGACAGCAGCGACGGCAAGCTTACGGCGGCGCAAATCGGTTCCGTTGTGGCGGGTCATGGCGATGAACATATGGTGAAACCCAGGCTGGTTTACCTGTCGCAGCCGACCGAAGTCGGCACGATTTATTCACGGCAGGAAATGGAACAGATCAGTCAGTTTTGCCGCCAGAACCGGTTACTGCTGTTTGTCGACGGCGCCCGGCTCGGTTCGGCGCTATGTGCTGCCGGCAATGATCTTGGCTTGCCGGTCCTCGCTGAACTTGCTGACGCATTTTATATCGGCGGCACCAAGAATGGCGCCTTGCTGGGCGAAGCGTTGGTTATCTGTCAGGACTCGCTGAAAGAGGATTTCCGATTTCACATGAAGCAAAAAGGAGCCTTGCTGGCCAAAGGCCGACTGATTGGTATTCAGTTCAGGACCTTGTTTACTGATGATCTGTATTTTGCGCTGGCAGCGCATGCCAACCGATTGGCGGACCGAATCCGGCAGTCGATCGATCAGGCGGGTTATCGCTATCTGACTGACTCGCCGAGCAATCAAATTTTTCCGATTTTACCCAACAATATAATCGAAGAATTGCTCAAAGAATATTCTTTTTATGTTTGGTCCAAGGTTGACGAAGAAACATCAGCCATCCGATTGGTTACATCCTGGGCAACGCCCGAAACGGCAGTGGACGGCTTTCTGGATAAACTGCGCGAACTACAAGCGACAACCTGACGCTGGCTTAATCTTCCCAGTCCAGTGAGCGTTGGACGGCTTTGCTCCAGCCACGGCAGAGTTTCTCGCGGACCGCGGCATCCATCGCCGGTTCGAAGCGCCGGTCAATTCGCCATTGCTTTTTCAGTTCATCCCGACTGGGCCAGAACCCGGTTGCCAGGCCTGCCAGATAAGCAGCGCCCATGGCTGTCGTTTCGGTGATGTCCGGTCGTTCGACTGCCGTGCCGAGAATGTCGGCCTGAAACTGCATCAACAGGTTGTTCACAGTAGCGCCGCCATCGACCTTGAGGCTTTGCAGCTTAATACCGGAATCAGCTTCCATGGCCGTCAACACATCTTTGGTCTGGTATGCCAAAGATTCCAGCGTTGCTCGAATCAGATGCGATTTTCCGGCGCCCCGGGTCAGGCCGAAAATGGCGCCGCGCGCTTTCATATTCCAATAGGGGGCGCCAAGACCGACAAAAGCCGGTACGACGTATACGCCAGCGGCGTCAGGCACTTTGGCGGCAAAATACTCGGAATCCGCCGAAGCTTCAATCAACTTCAGGCCGTCCCGCAACCACTGAATTGCGGCGCCAGCGACAAAAATGCTGCCTTCCAGCGCATATTCCGCTTCGCCATCGATTCCCAGCGCGATGGTCGTCAACAATCCATGGTTTGACAGCACTGCCTTGCGCCCGGTATTCATCAGCATGAAACAGCCGGTCCCGTAAGTGTTTTTCGCCATTCCCGGTTCGAAACAGGCCTGGCCGAACAAGGCGGCCTGCTGATCGCCTGCTGCTCCGGCAATCGCTACCTCGGCGCCGAGGAACGACTGTTTGTCAGTCATTCCGTAAATCTCCGAGGACATGCGGACTTCCGGCAAAACCGAAGACGGAATATCCATAGCAGCCAATAGTTCTTCATCCCATTGCAGGGTCCGGATGTTAAACAGCATCGTGCGTGACGCATTGGAAACATCGGATACATGGACCCGCCCGCCTGTCAGTTTCCAGATCAGCCAGGAATCGATCGTGCCAAACTTGAGTTTGCCGCTGGCGGCCCTGGCGCGTGCCCCGGCAACATTGTCGAGAATCCATTGCAGCTTGGGGCCGGAAAAATATGCATCAATCACCAGACCGGTTTTCTCCCGTACGGCGTCTTGCCAACCCGCCGCTTTCAGGCGTTCGCAGATGTTGGCAGTTCGTCGGCACTGCCACACAATGGCGTTGCAAATCGGCCGTCCGGTTTCCGTATCCCAGACGACGGTGGTTTCCCTCTGATTGGCAATTCCGATGGCGGCAATTTCAGACGGTTTGATGCCGGCCCGTGCGACCGCTTCGACTGCGGTGCCAATCTGGCTGCTCCATATTTCTTCCGCATTATGCTCAACCCAGCCAGGTTGCGGAAAGATTTGGCTGAATTCTCGCTGGGCCGACGCGAGGTTGCGCCCGGTGGCGTCGAATAAAATGGCGCGTGAACTGCTGGTTCCTTGATCCAGGGCCAGAATATATTTGCCTGTCAAATCAAACCCTCCTGTCTTTCACGGGAAAAGACCCGCCAAACCCGGAAGGGTCAGCGGGTTCACCGGCTATGTGATAATACAGCCTTATTTTTATGCCTTTGGTTGCAGCCTTGCAGGTTTTACTTTGGCCAGAGCCCGTGAGAGTCCTGTTTCGGCATCGAAGAGATGAATGTTGCCTCTCGCCGGTTTTGCATGAATGGTCTCTCCGGCCACAGGTAACGTTTCCGGCGTGTTCATGCGGATGACGATCATTTCGCCGGCTGGTGTTTTTCCGTGAATCAATGCTTCGGAGCCGATGTTTTCCACTACGTCGACCAGACAGGGGATCGCGGTTGTATCATCAGTTAAGTCCAGGTTTTCCGGCCGGACACCGAGCACGATATTGCTATGGGCTGGCGTTGCCGAATCGAACGCCGGCAGGGGGAAAATCATGCCCTGCCCTTTAAATAACAGACGATCTGCTTCGCGCACGGTCTCGCCGCGCAGAAACTGCATCGGCGGTGAACCGACAAAAGCGGCGACAAACATATTGGCCGGTTCGCGGTAAATTGCGTCCGGGGGACCGACTTGCTGCACAAATCCGTCCTTCATGACCACGATTCTGGTGCCCATGGTCATCGCTTCCACCTGGTCATGGGTTACGTATACCACCGTCGTTTTCAGGCGCTGATGCAGTTTGATCAGTTCGGCCCGGGTTTGCAGGCGCAGTTTGGCGTCCAAGTTGGACAGCGGCTCATCCATCAAAAAAACCTGCGGATCGCGCACAATCGCCCGTCCCAGCGCCACCCGCTGCTGTTGTCCACCGGAGAGCTGCCGGGGATAGCGGTCGAGCAGCGCCTCAATGCCGAGAATTTCGGCTGCCTTCTGAACCCGGCCGTTCAGCTCGGTTTTATTCATGCCCCGCAGTTTAAGGCTATAGGACATGTTGTCATAGACTTTCATATGCGGATACAGCGCGTAGTTCTGAAACACCATCGCAATGTCGCGATGTTTGGGTTCCAGATTGGTTACATCGGTGTCACCGATAAAAATTTGGCCCGTCGTAGGGGTCTCAAGCCCCGCGATCATACGAAGCGTCGTTGTTTTTCCACAGCCCGACGGGCCGACAAGAACCAGGAATTCGCCATCGACAATATCCAGGTCCATTGGGGCCACCGCCGTTTGCACGCCGAACAGTTTGCTTATATTGCGAAGCTTGACACCCGCCACGTTCTCATCCCCTTACTACTTTGCCGTCTGATTATAACGGGTCAGCGCCGCATCAACGACACCGGCCGTCTTGGTTAAGGCCTCCTTGGGCGTTGCCTGATTGTTCAATACTGTCTCAATGGCGTTTTCAATTTCCTGACGGGACTGGGTAAACACTCCAAGCAGTGCTCCCTGAGTTGCTTTAGTGATCGGTGTGCTATGGAGTTGATCCACGGCGACTTTAAACTGCGGATATTTAGCATGATGCGCCTTGAGGTCGGCGTCATCATAAGCTTTCATGGTGACCGGGAAATAACCGGTGTTGATATGCCAGTAAGCCTGTTGTTTGGCATCTGACATGAATTTGATAAATGTCCAGGCTGCTTTTTCTTCCGCATCCGGATGCCCGGACAGCATCCACAGCGAACCGCCGCCGATGATCACGCCGCCCTTGGCGCCTTCCGGCCGGGGCAAAAAGGCTGTGCCGACTTCGAACTTGCCGCCGACTCCAGTCACGATATCACCGAGCACGCCGGTTGAGTCGATCGTCATAGCAGTTTGTCCGCCAATGAACGCTTTCTGGGTGTCAGCTGTCTTACGGCCGATATTGCCGGCGACACCTTCCTTGACCATACCTTGCCACCAGGACAGGATTTTTTCTCCTTCCGGCGAATTGAATGCGGTCGCAGTGGCCATGCCGGAGCGTCCGTTTTCATTGTTGGCGTAGAAAGCGTTCTGTACCGCCATCAGCTGCTCGAAAAACCAGCCATAGATCGCAATGGTGATCCCCGGGCGGGTTACTTTGCCGGAACCGTCTTTAACCGTCAGTTTTCGGGCGGCGGCTGCCACTTCATCAAAGGTTTGTGGCGGTTTGGCTGCATCCAGACCGGCTTCCTTAAACATGTTCTTGTTGAAATAAAGAATCGGTGTGGATGTATTGAACGGCATGGAATAGAGTTTGTTATCCACTGTGTAATAAGCCAGCAGATTCGGCTCAAATGTCTTCAGATCCATCTTGTCGGCATCGACCCATTTTTGGACCGGCACGACCGCTTTGCTATCGATCATGAAACGGCTGCCGATGTCATAAACCTGCATGACATGGGGGGCGGCCTTGGAAACGATCGATTGCTTCAGCTTGTTGATTGCATCATCATAGGATCCCTGGAAAATCGCTTCCACGAAGATTTCCTTCTGCGACGCATTGAAACGGTCAACCAATACTTTGGTTGATTCGGCAACCTTGCCGCCGACCGAATACCAGAATACGACTTTGATCGGTTTCTTTTCGTCCGCTTTCGGTTTTTCCGGACTGCCACCGCAACCTAATGTACCAACGACAAACAGGACCATGACCATGAGACACAGGGATTTTTTCCAGTTCATTTTCCGCAACCTCCTACTTTTACTTTTTCTGTGGAGTTACCCTTTCAGGGCGCCAGCCGTCATCCCCCTGACCAGTTGCTTTTGCCCGATAATCAGCAGCAACGCTGCCGGGAGGGAAACCAGAATCACGCCAGCCATAATGGTATTCCACGCCGCCGCCTGATCCCACTGCAGCATGGCCAGACCGATCTGCACCGTCCGCATCGTATCCTTGTTGGTTACCAATAGCGGCCAGAGATACTGGTTGTAAGTCATCAGGAAGGAGTATACCGCCAAGGTTCCCAGAGCCGGCCGGGACAAGGGCAGCACCATGGTCAGGAAAAAACGAAAATGCCCGCAGCCATCAATCCGTGCTGCGTCGTAGAGTTCCCGCGGTAGCGTCATGAAAGCCTGCCGGAGCAGGAAGGTTCCGAACGCCGAGGCAAGGAAAGGCACCGCGAGCCCCTGATAAGTATCCAGCCAGTTGAGTTCCCGGATTGTAAAGTAGTTGGGGATAATCGTGACTTCCCAGGGAATCATCATTGTCGACAGGAATAGATAAAAGATCGCATTGCGACCAGGAAAGTTGAGGTAAGTAAAAGCATAGGCCGCCAGGCTGGCGGTGATTAACTGGCCCACCGTTACTACGGCGGACACAACAAAGCTGTTGAAAATAAAGCGGAAGATCGGCGCCGTTTTCATGGCGACGAGATAACTTTGCCAGTTGAAATCCGCCGGCAGGAAGACAGGCGGATAGGAGACGCTCTCGGCAGCGCTCTGAAAACTGACCAACAGGGCATAGATGACGGGGAACAGCAAAATAAGCGATGCTAGTGCCAGGATTAGATACTGGGCAATACTAATCAGTTTTCTCATCGGTAGAACACCTTCTTCTCCAGGATCACAAACTCAAGAACAGTCAGCACGAGAATGATCAGAAACAGAACGATGGCCTGGGCGCTGGCAAAACTGAAGTGGAAGTTGAAGAACGCTTCACGATAGATGGAATACACGATAACGTTGGTTGCTCCGGCCGGACCACCCTGGGTCAGAATGTTGATTTCGCCGAACGTCTGCAGCGCGTTGATGACCGAAACGATAAAAACAAAGAACAACGTCGGCGACATCATCGGCAGCGTGATATCCTTGAACTGCCGGAAAGGCCCGGCGCCGTCGATCCGGGCGCTTTCATACAATTGCTCAGGAATGGCCTGCAATCCGGATAACAACACAATGGTATTGAAACCGAGTGAGCGCCACACCGAAACCACACAGACTGACAACAGCGCCCATTTTGGGTCAGACAACCAGTTGATCTGGGACAGGCCAAGCTTGGAAAGGAAGAACGTGAAGATGCCTGCGCTGGGATTGAACAGCAACATCCAGATCATCGAAGCGCTGGCCACTGCAATCACCAGCGGCGAGGCGAAAATCGTCCGGAACAGGCCGATTCCTTTGAGGCGCCAGTTGGCGATATAGGCGAGCCCCATGCCAATAATCAGGCCGGGTAGTACGGTATAGATGGTAAACAGCAGGGTCAGCCAGAGGTTTTGACCAAAATTGCCAGCGGTGAAAATCTCCACGTATTGGCTGAAGCCGACATAGTATTTTTCCACGCCGATTATATTCGTTTCGTGCATGCTGAGCCGAATTGATTTGACCAGCGGATAAAAAACAAACACGCTGAAAATCAACAGCGACGGACCAAGATATAATGCCGCCCGACCGATATTCCGCCAGACCATTCGCGCACCCCCTGCAACTAAATTAAACCACGTTTTCATAGTCTGGAACATAATTCTAAAGTTAAATTCTGGTTATCTTTGCAAAACCCTCTTAAAAATTCACAATAAACAGAAAAAATGATCTTTTGCAAATAGAAACAGCAGGACAAATCGCATCCTGCTGTTCATTGCTGTGATTATTATGTGTGACGTTCAGCGTATGAAGTTGGTCACGACTTTGTCTTCACGCTCGGGCGCCTGCGCTTTGCCGGCAACAACCAGTTTCAGGATCCAGGCCATGTTTTTGCCCAGCACCCGCATCACCTGCCGCCCTTCGTGATCCTGCAACACTTCGCCGGGTTCACGGCCATGGATTACATTCCAGTAGTTGGCGCCGGGCATGATCATTTCGGCGTAATTGATGTAGTGATTGAGCGCGTCAAAGGTGGGGACGCCACCGGAACGCCTTACAGCAACGACCGAGGCGCCGACTTTGTGGCGGAACAGGCCGCCGTTGACACCGGCAACGAAAAACAGCCGATCCAGAAACGATTTCATCGTGCCGGCGATACCGGCATAATGCACCGGCGCCCCGAGCAGGATGCCGTCGGCTGCTTTTAGCTGCTGCAAGCAAGAGTTAACTTCATCGTTGACAATACATTGCTCATTCAGGTTTTTGGCGCAGGCGCCACAGGCCAGGCAACCACGGATTAGTTTATTGCCAATGTGGATAACCTCAAACTCGATGCCTGCCTTTTGCAGTTCTTCACCGACCAATGTGAGAGCAGTAAAGGTATTGCCGTTGGCTTTGGGGCTTCCGTTGATTGCGGTCACTTTCATTTTCTGATCTCCCTTCGTTTTGTCAGCTTTATTAAGGAACAAATAGCAATAAGATAATGGCGATGGACACGGTCATGTAAACGAGGGCAAAGCTGAAATTCTGTTTTAGCCCAATTACCAGAGGGTTAAACTTAGTCAGGCTGGACATAATCAGATTGATTGCGGAGAAGGGTGAGCAAATACTATACAGTACATACCCGGTCAAAAAAGCGCCGGCCAGTTCACGACCGGATAGAGGAATGCTGCCAGGCGGCAGTGAGGCTGCGATCGCTGCAATGGTAATCATCGGATGGATACCGAGCAACGAGAGTAATCCAATGGCGGCTACGATAAGCAGGATCAGTTTTAACGGAGTATCCAACCCGAAATGACTGACCAGTAAAGGAATCTGGGCCGGAAAATCAGAGAGCGCCAGCGCATAACCGAAAAAACCGATGGCCGAAAACAGCAGCGTTTCATTATGCATCCGCGAGAGCTTTTCGTTGAAGTATTCGTGGAACTGCAGTGAATATGTCCTGGTTTTTCCATAGATTACGGCCAACAAAACGGGACCGGTGAAAGAAATCAGCGGGACCAGTATCAGGGCGCTTTTCTTTGTCATATATTCAAGCAAAATAATCATGCTGATTAACAGCCCGGTTTGACAAAGTAATTTGATCAGGCCGATTTTGGCGGTGCGTCTGTCTAGCGGAATTTCTGTTGCGTTAGTTTGGTCCGGCGCAAAATTCGGCAGTTTGCCATACTCGAACCAGCCGATGAGCAAGACGCAGCCGACGCCGGCTAACGCCAGGGCGATGCCGACCGGGGCCACCGTGAACCAGGAGATGCCGGCATATTGGATTGCCAGAGCAACCGAGATGAAACTGGGCGACCACATTACATTTGGCGTAAACCCACGCGCCAGGGCACGGGGAAATAAACTGGCGGGACACTTAGCGGCTGTGCCGCGCAACAATTCGTGCACGAAATGAAGACTGGCCAGATTCAACAGGCAGGACAGGAAGGTGACCATCGTTGCGGTGACTGCATAAAAGCGGAAGGGTGAAGTCATCAGTCCCGCGGTGATTCGGCTGAGATATTGCGGGTAGGGCTCAAAAGCCAGAATGCTGCTGAGCAGGGGCACAGTCAGTACCAGACTGAGCAGCGGGGCATTGTGGGTCGTGGCCTTGGCCCAGTCTGTCGGCGTAGCCTTTACAGACAGCAGTAGATAACAGCCGATGCCGATGAGAATCAGTGAGATAAGCCGCGTCGCCGGACGGGTCGCAGAAAAATTCAGCACTGACACAAGCAGGGCGGCCAGCCCCATGAGATATCTTATATAGAGAGAGGGGAAGAATGCCTGAACTAAAAACATACAGACATAGAGTAACAATAGGGCGCTAGTTGCAGGAAAATTAGTTTTGGAAATTGGAGCCCGCTCCTTTCCGGCACGAAACAAGTGGCATGTTCTTTTACCAATAAAATAAATCATTCGACACAACCGCCGGTAATCCTGTGGTTTTGTCGCAGATTGCAGGAATTATCGCGGCAACAATTTAATATAGTCTATCACAACAAATAACTTTCAATGAAGTGTGGGAAGAATGATGAATGAGAAATCCCAACAGCCGGACGATTTGGCGGGTCCAGGTATTTTCAACCATGTTCCGGTGGGCTTTGTTGTGCTGGACGCCAAGGGACGGATTTTGGCAGTCAATCAACTGCTGGAAAAACTATTGGCAACTGACAGACAGAAATTGCTTAAACATCATCTGTCAGAACATGTCGTTGTCACGGATCGGCAGCTGCTTGCGAAACATCTGTCACAGCTGCTTGCGGTGGGAGTCGCCCAAACTTGCAGACTAAGAATTGCCAAACCAGGCGGCGAGATCGTGTGGGTGCGACTGGATTCCCTGGTTACGAGCGATGAAGCGGGTCAAACCGTGATTCATTCGGTGGTGATCGACATTGCCGACCATCAGGCAACCGAGCAGCAGCTGGCTGAAAAAGAGGCCCGTTTGCGCACCGTGCTGGCTACGATCCCCGATATGGTCTGGCTAAAAAACCCACAAGGAGTGTATCTCAACTGTAACAAAATGTTTGAACGGTTTTTTGGCGCGGCGGCGTCGGAGATCATCGGCAGGACGGACTACGATTTTGTCGACAAAGAGTTGGCTGATTTTTTTCGGGAAAATGACTACAAAGCTATGACATCGGGAAAGCCCAGCATGAATGAAGAAACGCTGATTTTTGCTGCTGACGGCACGCAGGTAACAGTTGAAACGATCAAGACGCCAGCCTATGCTGCCGATGGCAGCCTTATCGGGGTTTTGGGGGTTGCCCGTGACATTACGGAACGCAAACGGATGGAAGCGGCGCTTCAACTGAGTGAAACAAGATTCCGGCAACTTATCCAGACATTGCCACTTCCATTGACGATTATCAACAAGAATGGTGCCCAGGAATACATCAATGACCGTTTCATCAAGGTTTTCGGCTATACGTACGAAGATATCCCAACATTGTCTGACTGGTGGAAATTGGCCTATCCCGATGTTGATTACAGACAATGGGCTATGCAGAGCTGGACCACCGCAGTGGAGAAGGCGGCGCACACGGGGAAAGATATCGAACCGATTGAATACAACATCACCTGCAAAAACCAACTGGTTCGTCCGGTTATTGTCTCGGGGGTCACAATTGGCGACGTGGTCCTTTCGACCTTTACCGACATTTCGGACCGTCGTCGGCATGAGCGAATCATGAAAGCTTCCTATGAGCGCCGTAGAAAAAATGAATTGATGAACGAAATGATCCAGACTGAAAACCCATCGCAACAGGTCATTTTTGAGAGTGCCCGAGTTATGGGAGCGAACATCTTGGTCCCATTCAGCTGCTATCTGGTTGTTATTGATGCATACCAAAAGAAAGATTCCGGGTACTGGCAGAAACATCTGACAGAATATCATCTGCTGTTGGACTCCGTATTTGATGCATTGGAAGCGACGGAACGAATCATCTGGGAGAGTCCCGATGGCATCGGCGTGCTTGTTTTCGAACCCCATTTAGGGGAAAATGTCGTAGCAAAGCAAAAGATGCAGGCGGAACAACTGCGGATTGAAGCGGTCACCAAGTCTCCCGGGTTAAAATTAACAATCGGAGTTGCCGAACTGGCCGGCAATATGGCGGAATTCGGCGAACGCTATAGGCAGGCCCGCACTGCGGTCCATTACGGACAAAAAGTTTGGCCGCAGCTGGATACATATCATTATCTCGACTTGGGGGTTTATCAGCTATTGGCCTGTTTCAATGATGAGAAGCAGATCAATGAATACATCGAACGTGTTTTAGGGAAGTTGTTACAATATGATAACAAACGGAAAGGTGAGGCTTTTCTGGATACACTTGGAGTTCTCCTAATGAGCGACAACATGAAAGAAGGTGCGGAGAAACTGTCGATTCATTATCAAACATTGCTGTTTCGCAAGCAGCGGCTCGAAAAGATTCTGGGGGTTTCATTCGAAGATTTTGCGATGAAGATGTCTTTGTTGACGGCGCTTCACCTGTTGAAAATACGCAAAAAATAACTTGGGATCGAACAATAAAACAGCCTTGCACTTATAATTTTGTTATAAGTGCAAGGCTGTTTTATTGTGCAAATTTAAGTATAAATGCGAATAGCTGTCAATTCAAAAAATATGTATGATTATACTCAGGATGGATTTTCGTCAGATAGGAAAGGACGGCATATGTTTGGCAAGTGGAACGCGAATTCGGACCCAGTGGAGATGGCTTTGACCGGCTCTCTTTACCTGAACGAGGTACAGGCTTTGCAGGAGGGATTGACTCGTTGTATCGACGATGGTAATAAAAGGTTATCACTTGATTTTTCACAAGTGGAATACATTGATTGCGCCTGCCTTGGCGCATTGGTTTGTGCGCACAAGCAGGCGCAGGAAAAGGGGAGCCATTTAGTATTAAAAGGTGTGCATGGGCGGATTCGCTATCTGTTTGAATTGACAAAGCTGGACAAAGAATTGGTAATTATTTAAACGGGAAAGAGTTTGATGAATGGAGGGCTATGGATGCGACTGAATGTTGGCATAAAAATTGGTGGTGGCTTTGGCCTAATTATTCTCTTGATTGTAATTATGGTCGGTTACTCTTTTGTTTCTCTGCGCGAGGCAAAACAAGGTCTGGTGAATATCCAGCAGGCCAATGAGCGGATGGCTTTAGCCGACGATGTAATGCTTATCTACAAGCATACCATTTCGGTAATTCGCAATTACGTGGCCTATGGTGACGAAAAAGTCGGCCAGGAAATTCCAGGGCACTTTGAAAAGATTCTGACAGCGGAAAAAAGGCTGTTGGAGATTGCCCGGCCAGATAAAAAAGCGCTCGTGCAAAGTGTCATTAGCGAAACCACCAAATATCGTGATATCGTGCTCAATGAATTTATGCCGGCAGCCGTTGTTTATAACCGTGCGGTACGGGCCAGCGACTTTGCCCTGGCGGTACAACAAAAGGCCAGGCTGGGGGAAGTCGCCAAAGTCGCGGGGCCGTTGGCGGAAAATGTGGAAAAAGTATTACAGGAAATCGCTGGAGCAAACAGTAAGGTTGCCAGTGACAACATTAAGGAAAGTATTGCAGATGCTGATAGCGTCATCCGGCTCTCCACTATTTTGGGAGCGGGCGCGTTGCTGTTTGGAATCGTCATTGCCGTGTTGTTGACCAATATGGTGCGGCGACCGATTCTTCAGTTGTCAGCCAGGGCTGACGAGTATGCTAACGGCGATCTCCGCAACAAGATTGTTTACCAGTCCAGTGACGAGCTGGGTGATTTGGCAAATTCACTGCGCAGGATGAATGAGAACTTTCGTACCATGGTGAAAAGCATTACAACCTCCGCGGAACAGGTTGCTGCTTCTTCAGAAGAGCTGACCGCCGGCGCTCAACAGTCAGCGGAAGCATCGACGAACATTGCCGGTTCGATTGCCCAAGTTGCCAAAGGCAGCGAAAAACAGGTTGGCGCCGTTAACGATACCTCGGCCATTGTGCAGGAGATTTCGGCCACAATGGAGGAAGTGTCGGCCACTGCCGCTGAAATGGCTACTATGTCTGAACAGACAGCCGGTGCGGCGATCGAAGGAAAAGTGTCGGTTGACCGGGCCGTGAACCAAATGCATGAAGTCAGCAGCGGCGCCAAGCAGGCGCAGGCTGCAGCAGAAGGGCTTAAAGCGAGCTCGGCCGAGATTGGCGAAATTGTCGGACTGATTTCGACGATCGCCGGACAGACGAACTTGCTTGCGCTCAACGCCGCAATCGAAGCGGCTAGGGCTGGCGAACAGGGACGCGGGTTTGCTGTCGTGGCTGAAGAAGTCCGCAAGCTGGCAGAACAGTCTGAGCAGGCGGCGCGCCAAATTAAAGAACTTGTCGGCAGCAACCATGAAAGCATCGGTAATGTGGTTGGCGCGATAGATATTGCGATCCGCGACATTAACGAAGGGGTCTCATTGGTTAATGTCGCTGGGGAAAATTTCGGCTCAATCAGCGAACAGGTGCGGCGAGTCACTGATCAGGTACGCATCATTGCCAAGGCGATCAACGAAGCTGCCATCGGTAGTCAGCGAATTGTCACTTCAATCAAGGAAGTCGAAAATGTCAGTCGCGATGCAGCGGCAGAAGCGCAAACCGTGTCAGCTGCCACCGAAGAACAGTCTGCATCAATGGAAGAGATTGCCGCTGCCAGCCAGACCCTGGCGAAACTGGCAGTGGAACTACAGGGTGCAGTGGCCCAGTTCCGAATATAACAAATGTCATTGCCGCAACCGGTCTGAAGTTGTCAGATCGGTTGCGGTTTTTATTTTTACAGCGCTAAGCAGCTCTCGGTGAATCTGCGGCAGGCAGGATTATTGTTTGTTCACGCAGAACCTTTGCCTATAGGATTGCATTCACAGATACAGATGCGGAGGATATTATTTTGAATAACCCAATTACTGAATTGATCCGGCAGCGTTTTTCCTGCCGTCGTCACCCCGCCCAGCCGATTGCCGCTGAAACACAGCAGCAGCTGCAGGAATTTATGGAAATCATCCAAACCGGACCGTTTGGTTCGCATATACGACTAGAGTTGGTTGCAGCTTCCGAAGATGACCGACAGTCGTTGAAAGGGGTCGGCACTTACGGTTTCATCAAAAACCCCCAGGGGTATATCGTCGGCGCGATGGGGCCCGGCGAAAAAAACTTGGAGGATTTTGGCTACCTGATGGAGTTTGCGATCCTGTTTGCGACTGACCTGGGGCTGGGGACCTGCTGGCTCGGCGGCAGTTTCACCAAAAGCGGGTTTGCTAAAAAGATCGCTGTGAAGCCGACAGAGTCAGTGCCTGCCGTCACCTCGGTCGGCTACATTGCCGACAACAGCAAGGCGGAAGACTGGATTCGGCGGCGGGCGGGCGGCGCGATGCGTCTGCCGGCGGATAAGCTGTTTTTTGACGGGCAGTTTGGTCAACCGCTTGATCTTGCGACAATAGGACCCTATGCGACTGTTTTGGACATGGTTCGCTGGGGGCCTTCAGCTTCGAACAAGCAACCTTGGCGAATTGTAAGGCAGGGTGATGCTTGGCACTTCTACCTACAGCGGACGCCCGGTTATGGTTCCGCTGGCTGGTTGGGCCGGCTGATCGGCGTGGCCGACGTGCAGCGTCTTGACATGGGTATTGCCATGTGCCATTTTGAATTGCCGGCGATGGAATTGGAACTGCGCGGACGGTGGGCAGTAGCGGAGCCGAATTTGGCAAAACCGGACAAACATACCGAATACACGGTCAGCTGGGTCGCTGAGTGATTCCCGTTAATTCCGCAAACCGTTGAAAAAGTTGACGTCCATACAGATGTTCCTGCACCGAGGCTTCGATGGCAGACAAATTTTGTCCGGCCAGGATCAGCTCGTTTTTTTGTTCTTCAATATATGTGCGCTCGATTTTTGCGTTAAACTCTGGGTGGAATTGCACTCCCCATTGATTTCCATTTATCACAAAAGCTTGATGCGGTTCATGCTCATTGCGGGCCAAGATGGTGGCGCTGGCTGGTAGACAAAGAACTGTCTGGGCGTGGGTGACATGGCCAACGAACAAGGAAGGCATGCTGTTCAATAATGGATCCTGGCAGCCGGCATCAGTCAGATTGATTTCGACTGTGCCAATTTCTTTCCCCTTCGGATGATAGCCGACACTGCCGCCCCATGCATGAGCCAACAGTTGATGACCGTAGCAGATGCCCAGCACAGGCAATGTGTTGGCAGCAATGCCGCGCAGCCAGTCAGCGACGAACTCGCTCCAGGCTTCCCGATCCGTAACCATGGCATGGGACCCTGTTATTATGACGCCGCTAATGTTGTCGTAGGCGGGAAGCCATTGTCGCTCCACGACCGGCGCCACCAGAACGGCGCCGCTGTCAGGCAACTGGCGGAGCACAAACTCGTCAAAGTCGCCAAATTCTGCCTGCAAACTGGGGAATGCGGAACCGGTTTTGATCAGTAATAAAGGTTTCAATGCAGGACACTCCCTTCGTGTTGAATGAAAAAAGCTCAAAAACAGTTCAGTTTTTGAGCGCCATTGCTTCTCTGTAATTGTAACATGAAAAAAATCCCGTGTGTAATATAAGCTGTATAGAAAATGATAAAAATAAATTGAGTTATAAAAGTTCAACACGGAGGAGGCGCGGGGGATGTCGGGACAATTCACATCGATGCAAGTTTTTTCCGGCAACGCGCATCCGGATTTGGCCGCAGAAATTGCGCAACATCTGGGTATTGGGCTTGGAAAATCTAGGGTCAGCCGGTTAGCGGATGGCGAAACACGGGTTGAAATTGACGAAAGTGTGCGAGGCAAGGATATATTCATCGTGCAACCAACTAGTCCGCCGGTGAACGAAACGACCATGGAACTGTTAATCATGGTGGATGCGTTTCGCCGCGCTTCCGCCAGGCGAATTACCGTAGTGATGCCGTATTATGGTTATGCACGGCAAGATTTGAAAACAAAAGCCCGTGAACCGATCACCGCCAAGGTGATTGCCAATTTGCTTGTTGCCGGCGGAGTGGACCGGATTGTCTGCATGGATCTTCATGTTCCGCAGATACAAGGCTTTTTTGATATCCCAATGGATCATTTGACTGCAATTCCAATCCTGGCTGAATATTTCAGATCTTTTGACGCCCCAAACACGGTGCTGGTTTCACCAGATCTTGGCGGCGTCTCCCGGGCTAGGGCAATGGCGGAGCGCGTCGGCGGATCTCTGGCGATATTGGAAAAAAAGCGACTGGCGTCTACCAAGGTGTTGGTATCGAATGTGATTGGCGACGTTAGCGGCAAAGATGTGATCATGATTGATGACATCATAGCAACCGCCAGCACGGTTGAACAGGGCGCTTTCTTTCTAATGGACGCCGGCGCACGCAGCGTTTCCGTCTGCTGCACCCATCCCCTTTTAATTGAACAGGCCATGCAGCGGCTCGAACGCGCACCGATAGAACGGGTAATTGTGACCAATACGATTCCGATCCCGCCCGACAAGCGGATTGCGAAACTGAAAGTATTGTCAGTGGGACGCCTGATTGCGGATGCGATTTTGGCGATCCATAGTGAAGGATCGGTAAGCAGGCTGTTCATTTAATGCTGCTGCCAATATGGCGGCAGGATTTTTGCTACTTTTGCGGAAATGAAACAAATGTGCGGAAATGAAACAAAATAGAAAATAAAAAGGTGGGCAATCGATTATGTTTAGAGATTTGGTTATCGCAAATCGCAGTTATCGTCGGTTCGTTGAAAGCGAGATGATTTCCCGGCAAACGCTGCTGGAACTGATTGACTTGGCCCGACTCAGCCCGTCCGGCGCCAACAAGCAGGCGCTGCGTTACTATGTTTCCTGCGAGCAAGTGCAAAACGAAAAGGTTTTCGCGGCACTAGCCTGGGCGGCCTATTTCAAAGATTGGGCCGGGCCAGTTTCTGGCGAACGCCCAACAGGCTATATCGTCATCGTGCAGGATCAGGCGAATAAAATGATTAGCGGGATTGATTACGGCATTGCGGCGCAGACAATTTTGCTGGGGGCGGCAGAAATGGGGCTGGGCGGGTGCATGATCGGCAATATCAATAAACCGAAACTGGAAGATGCGCTGGAAATCCCGGAAAACTACGAAATCTTACTGGTGATTGCTCTCGGTAAACCCAAAGAAACAGTCGTTCTCGACGAGATTGATCTGCACGGTGATATCAAATATTGGCGTGATGCCGAGCAGGTTCACCACGTTCCCAAGCGGAAACTGAAAGATATCGTGTTGAACTAAAGCGTTAATTGAGACGGGAGACAGCAAAAATGGTACATCAAAATGAATTGCGTTACTTGATTTTGCTTGCGGAAAAATATCCGTCTATCCAGTCGGCATCCAACGAGATTATTAATCTTTCCGCCCAGTTGCAGTTGCTGAAGGGAACCGAACATTTTTTATCGGATGTACATGGCGAACACGAAGCGTTTCAACATGTCATACGCAATGGCGCTGGCTCAATTTGGCGAAAAATTGAAGAAATGTTTGCCAATAGCCTGACCAAACGGGAACAACGCAACTTGGCCACTCTGATTTATTATCCGGAAGAAAAAGCACCGCTGATGTTGCAGTCGGTTGCGGATCCGGCGGAATGGAGTCGGTTGACTTTGGTCCGGTTGATGAAACTATGCAAGGTTCTTACCTCGAAATATCGCCGCGAAACGGTCCGACAATTTTTACCGTTGCATGTCGCGCCGATAATTGAGGAGCTATTGGACGAACAGGCAAAAGTCGAAAATAAATCGGATTACTACCAGAGCTTGATTGAAGCAATCATTAGTACTGACCGGGCCCAACATTACATTGTGCATCTGGCCGATTTGATTCAGCGCCTGGCCATTAGTCGCCTGCATGTGATTGGTGATATTTATGACCGTGGACCGGGTGCGCATCTGATTTTGGATGCGTTGATGGAGTATCACCAGGTCGACATCCAGTGGGGCAATCACGACATTCTCTGGATGGGGGCCGCTGCCGGCAGTGAAGCCTGTATGGCCAATGTGGTGCGAACCTGCCTGCGATACGGCAATATGGAAACCCTGGAGAACGGCTATGGAATTAGCTTATTGCCGTTGGTTTCTTTCGCGATCGAAACATACGCCAACGATCCCTGCGATCTATTCATTCCGAAAGTGCCAAAGGATGGAGAATTTTCCAGCCAGGAGATTCGCTTGATGGCGCAAATGCAGAAATCGATGGCGATCATTCAGTTCAAACTCGAGAGTCAACTGATTAAACGTCGCCCACACTATAAGATGGACGAACGGTTGCTATTGGATCGGATCGATTTTACCTCCGGCACAGTCGTGATTGACGGGGTGTCCCATTCCCTGCAGGACCGACATTTCCCGACAGTTGACCCCAAGCAGCCTGATGAGCTGACTGCGGCGGAACAGGCTGTTGTGGATAAGCTTAGGCATTCATTTACTCATAGTCGGAAATTGCAGCGACATACCCGCTTTCTGTTTGCGCAGGGCAGTATTTACCTGATTCATGATGGAAATTTATTGTATCATGGCTGCATTGCCATGAATGACGATGGCGCATTTCGTTCATTTAACGTGGATGGGAAAACTTATGCAGGCAAAGCGTTTCTTGATCGCGTAGACCGGTTGGCCCGACAGGGTTATTTCTCCACCGACAACCCTGCACAAAAGCAGTATGGCATGGATGCGATGTGGTTTTTGTGGTGCGCACCTGAATCGCCACTGTTTGGTAAAGAGAAGATGGCCACGTTCGAACGTTATTTTCTGGCTGAGCCCGATACGCATAAGGAAAAGCGCAACGCCTATTATGCGTTGCGCGACCAAGTCGAAACAGCCGCCAAAATCTTGCAGGAATTTGGCCTTGACAACAAAATCGGCCATATCATCAATGGTCATGTACCAGTGAAAGTGGTCAAGGGTGAACGACCAGTTAAGGCCAATGGACGGCTGATTGTAATCGATGGAGGTTTTTCGCGGGCCTACCAGAAGGAAACGGGAATTGCCGGCTACACCCTGATTTCCAATTCCCGAGGCTGGTTGCTGGCGGCGCATCAGCCATTCGAATCTAGGCAACGGGCGATTTGTGATGAGGTCGATATGGATTCGGAAACGGAAATCATCGAAAGTCATCCCGAACGGCTGCATATAAAACATACCGATGAAGGCAAGACAATTCAACAGGAAATTGATCAGCTGAAAGCTCTATTGGAAGCCTACCGCGAAGGATCGATTAAAGAGCGGCAGTTATAAGCTGCTTTTCTCATCACGAGGAGTGCGGGCGTATAATGGGTAAACCAATCACCACCAGGCTGGTCGGCTGGATTATTGGCGGCACACTGTTGGCGTTTGCCATTTTCAACATGGCGAACTATTATTTCGCGTTTCAGGCCTATTATGATCGGGTTACTCGTGACAACCAGATTCACACGCAAAATGTGGCGCTTAGCATTTCTTCGTTTTATGAAACCGTTTATCGCGTCGTTGGTGAAATGGCGCAGGCCCAGGAAGTCAAAAACATGGACCCGCAGCAGCAACAGGGATATTTGCGCGACCGATTTTCACAATACGGATTCTTTGATAATTTGCTCATCCAAAGAGTCCCCGATGGCTTTCAGACGGCTCGGGTAAAAGGAGAGCCAACGTCCCGGCCTGATCGCTGGTGGTTTCGTAAGCTTTTGTCCGAACAGAAGCCATTCGTAAGCCCTGCCTTTTTTTCTTTTGGTTTTGACAACAATGCGCCGACGGCGGTGACTGGCATCTTTTTTCCTGTTATGCAGGGGGAAAAACTGGTTAGTATGCTGGCGGCTTTTTTGCGTCTGGATGAAATTCAAGGCCGAGTAGGCCGCCATTATCTGAATGATGACCGATATACTTTTATTCTCGATGAAACAGGTGTTGTCATTGCCCATCCAGACCAGGAAATAAGCAAAGAGCAATATAATTACAAAACCGGACGACGCTCGCAGGTGGCTCGCGATGCAGCAGGGAAAGCGCTTTTGGATGGCGCCGACTATCGGTTGACTCACGAAACTATCGCAGTAGCACCAGGTTTGCAAAAGATTGTTAAACAAGTGCTAGCCGGCGAATCAGGCACTACGGAATATACCGAACTGGATGGCAAGGTAATGCTTTGTAGTTTTAACCCGATAAAAATTTCCGGTTATGGATCGTCATGGGCGGCGATTACCATTCAGGACAAAAATTCTGCGATGGCAGCACTACAAACAGCAGCTGAACGTAGCGCAGCCTTGTCGTTTTTCGTTTTGGTCTGTTTGGCAGGTATCATTCTCTGGCAAAGCCACGAAATGGTAAAAAGTTCGCAGCGCTTGCAACAAACAAACAGTTCATTATCGGCGGAGATCATTGAGCGGACACGGGCGGAATTTGAACTGACAGCGGCTAACGAAGAATTGACGGCGCTGAATGAAGAGATGCTGGCTGTTACGGATACACTGCAAGAAACCAATCGAAAAATTCTACTGGAAATTGAAGAACGACAGGCTGCAGAAGCAAAGCTGCGACTAAGGGAACGACAATATCGGGCCATAGTTCGACTAATTGCCGACAATAGCGCCGAATTTGATGTGCAGATGCAAAGCATGCTGGATAGTGCACTGGAATTAGTCGGGGCGTCGGACGGCTATATCGCGCTGATTGAAAATGGACGGGCGATGATCCGTTATGCTCGGGGAAATCGGGAAATACTGCTGGGCAAGGATTTGACAACGGAAGGCGGGTTGTTGTCGGTCGTTCTGTCGACGGGAATGCTGCAATATGTCGAAGATTATCAGAGCTACCCCGAGCGCAAGCGGGGGTCAATTTGGAACACACAGAGTACGGCCGTTATCTTTCCGCTGCAAAGAGTAGAAAAGCTCGTGGGTGCGCTATCTATAGCCTGGAAGGACAAAATCCGCCAACTGCTGCCCGATGAGATCGAAATGTTGCAACAGTTTGCCGACATGGCTTCGCTTGCGTTGCAGGGGGCGAAATTGCAAGATGAACTCAGCCACATAGCTTACCATGACGTACTGACCAACCTTCCCAATCGAGCCAGTTTGACTGAAAAACTGAACGGGGACCTGGAAAGGTTGGAAGGGGGACGTAGCGGGGCAGTTTTTTATATAGATATGGATGACTTGAAAGGAATCAATGATAATTTTGGCCATTCCGCGGGTGATCGCCTCATTATCACGGCAGGTGAAGCGATCCGGCGAATTGTCGGCGAAACGGTATTTGTGGCTCGTCTGGGTGGCGATGAATTCGTCATCGTTTTAGTGGAAGAATTGACTATAGCCGAGATTTCTGAACTGGCTGACCAATTGGTAGCGGGGCTTTGTCAGGATCATCGTTTCGGCAATGAATCAGCCCGCGTGTCTGCCAGTGTGGGAATCGTTGTTTTCCCCCGCGATGGGGCGACTGCTGAAGAGTTGATGAAAAAGGCGGATAATGCCATGTATGCGGCCAAAGCGGCTGGCAGAAACTGCTGGCGGTTCTTTGAGCCAGCCATGCTGCGCGATGCACAGGAAAAGATGGTATTGACGAATAGTCTGCGCCGGGCGCTGGAACGAGAAGAATTGGAACTGTTATATCAACCGCAGCTTGATCTGCGCACCGGCCGAGTCGTTGGGTTGGAGGCGTTACTTCGCTGGAACAGCAAAGAACATGGAATGGTCCCGCCTGATCGGTTTATTCCGTTGGCTGAACAAAATCAGTTGATTTTCCCGATAGGATTGTGGGTGTTGCAGCAGGCTTGTGATTTTATCAGCCGGTTGACGCAGGCCGGTTACCCCGATGTGAGGGTAGCCGTCAACTTGTCGCCCAAACAACTGGCCAGCGAAACCTTAATCGGCAGCATCGCGACATTAATTAATGCGTCGGCGATTTCACCGCAACAGTTGGAGCTGGAAATTACCGAAAGTGCATTGCTCGCATCACTGGAGGATAGCAGCCGTAAATTGCGCCAACTGGCGGAGCTGGGAGTTGGCTTGGCGCTTGATGATTTTGGCACCGGATATTCATCGTTGACGCATTTGCGGCTATTTCCGGTGGAAACCTTGAAAATCGACAAATCTTTTATCGACACTATTCCCGAACAGGAAGCGGTGCTGGTCCAGTCACTTGTAAAGTTTGCGCAGAACCTGGACATGAAGGTCGTAGCGGAAGGTGTGGAAAGTAGCGAACAGTGGGATTTTCTGCGGAACTGCGGCTGTGACATCGTTCAGGGCTATTTCATGAGTCGCCCGCTACCGGAAACCGAGGTGATACAGTTTTTGAAGACGAAAAACGAGTCGCGCCAGGAATAACAATAATTGGGAGGTACGGCGATGCAGGGGCAGAGGAAACGAGTCGTTGTTTGGATTGGATGTCTGCTTTTATCTTTTGCTGCGCTGTCTGGTTGCGGCGGGGTTTCGGGTGGCGATAGGGAGATTAGTCGCCGGGTTATTCTGAAGCTCGGCACAGAAACGGCGATCAGTTCACCGGAAACCCGGGGTTCACAAAAGTTGGCGGACTTGGTAAAGGAAAAATCCGGTGGAACGCTGGTCATCGACGTATATGAAAACGCCAGGCTCGGCACGATGAAAGAGCGGGGCGAAGCCATGCGGATGGGTAGTGTGGACATGGGAACTTCGTCGGTCGGTTTTCTGGCCTCGTACGTTCCTTTGTTGGGGATTTTTGACCTACCCTATGTTTACAAGGATAAAGCGCATGAATTGCGCGTGTTTGATAGCGAAACAGGACGGGAAATCGATAAAAAATTGCAGGCCCAGGGCCTGCGGGTACTTTGTTACTTTGATGCCGGCGCCAGGCACATTACCAACAACCGGGCGCCAATCCGAACACCGGCCGATTTGAAAGGTCTGCGTATCCGGGTGCCACAGACTGAGGCCAGTATTGAGGGATTCAAAGCATTGGGCGCAATCCCGACTCCAATGGCCTTTGGTGAAGTTTATGTGGCATTGAAACAAAATGTAGTCGAGGGGCAGGAGAATCCCCTGCCCCTCATTTTATACAACCGGTTTTATGAAGTGCAAAAGTACCTGTCACTGACGAATCACCAGGCATTTATCCAGGTATTGACAATCAGTGAAAAGACCTGGCAGAAGCTTTCGCCCAGACACCAGGAGATCCTGTTAGAAGCTGCGCAGGAGGCCCAACGGTATCAACGCGAAATCGAGGCCGATGAAGAGAAGGGCTTACTAACGATTTTGCAACGAAACGGGATACAGATCAACTCCGTGGAAAATATCGAGGCATTTGTTGAATTGACTGCTCCGCTTCGCGCGATGTACATCAAAAGATTGGGACAACCGGCTCGCGATTTGTTCGATAGGATCGACTCTTTGCGTAACAACTAAGTCGGAAATTTGCGTTTATATTAGTCGGACGTCGACCACATATTCGATTTTATTGGCAACTTGCTGAGCAATTTCCACACTGAATAACTCGCGCAGCAGATAAAAACCAAGTTCAATGCCTGAACTGACGCCACCGGCAGTGATGATTTTGCCATGAGGCACGACTTTGTTTTTGACTACTTCGATGTTATAAGCGGCCAGATCGTCATAGTATTCGTGATAAGTCGTGGCCTTTTTGCCTGTCAACAGGCCGGCCTCGGCCAAAACAAATGAACCTGTGCAGACCGAAGTGATATGGCTGGCCAACGGCTCCTGCTGTTTGATGAAATCAAGAATGGCAGGATTTTTCATTGCCTGGCGACGTCCCTGTCCGCCGGGGACGACCAGGATGTCCAGTTGCGGGCAGGCGGCGAGAGTAGTGTCCGGCAGTACCCGCATTCCGTTGTAAGCGCGCACGGGGTCGGTTGTTTCGGCGATGAACAGAACCCGGCTACTATCAGGCAGGACTTTGTTGACGAAGCTCAGGACTTCAAATGGTCCGACGAAGTCGAGTTCTTCGGCGTCAGGAAATATGAGAATTCCAATGGTCAGCAAGCTAAGCACTCCTTTATACTCAAATTGTCTTGAGTTTATCATACTTGGATTTGCTGCCAGGTTCAACTACTGGATTTTTCTAGAGGGTATCCGGGGCTTCGGCCACAACCTTCAATGGGGAAGAGTCCAGTAGATACACCAGTAAAAAAACGCCGGTACAGACGGCCCATTCCATGTAGATGACATGGGGGAACAGGCGGATCGCCGGCAGGGTCTGCCAGGCGATCAAGGTGATCAGACCGGCCAGGATGGTATAAAAAGCGGAGTTTTTGCGGCACAGGCCGGGAACGAACAATGTGAACAGGACGACAACACTGAACGCGGCAGTCAGGCTCAGTCCCACCATCAGGGTCTGGATAATGCCGCTGACGGTCATCGCCAGCACGAGGGTCATTGCGCCCAGAAACAGTACGGATCCTTTGGTGATGTAAAGCAGGCGCTGATCTGTCGCCGCCGGGTTGACAAAAGGCTTATAGATATCGCGTGAAAATAGAGTGGCTGAACTGAGCAGCAGATTGCAGGCGGTGGATACGTCAGCGGCCCACAGTGCGGCAAGTGTGATACCCGACAACACTGGGTGCAGTGACATAATAACCATCGGCAGCGCCGAAGCGGCCGCCACATTGGGAAAACTGGCTTTGGCAATAATGCCCATGAGGGCGCAAACGAAGCCGATTGGCAACATCATCAGGCCGCCGATGATGAAACCGCGTTGTGCTGTTTCGACGTTTTTCGCGCCAAGCGAAATTTGGATAATGCTTTGCAGCGAGATATTTACTGTAACCAATACCAAAATCCAGCCGAATATTCCTAGCGGACCGACTCCGTCAATCAGGCTAGTGTAGGGAACGGCTGGCGGCAATTTGGCAACGACTTTATCCATCCCGCCGGCCTGGATGACACTGGCTATAGTGGCGCCAATGATGCCGACATAAATCAGCAGCACGTTCAGGATGTTTGATAAACTGGCTGACCACATACCGCCGATGAAGGTGATGCCGATGAACACGACCGCACTAGTCAACATGCCAGTGGTGATGCTGAAAATGTCCGGCAGCATGGCATGTAAGATTGTTCCGCCCGCTATATATTGCAGCGAAGTGATCACCAACTGGATGATGATTTGACAAAGCACACCGATGGCCATCGCTTTCTTGTCATAGTAGCGTTCCAGCAATTCAGGAATGGTCGATATGCCCAATTCACGGTATTTTTTTGCCACCAACAGGCCCATCGAAATGGCGCCGATGCCCCAGGCAGCAGTATACCAGCCGGCGGATAAACCAACTCGATAGGCTTGTTCGGCAACGCCGATTGTGGAAGCGCCGCCGATGGCCAGACCAACAATCGAAACCGTAACGAGGGGAGTAGTCAGCTGTCTGCTGGCCAGGACGAAATCGTCAACGCCGCCGCGGGATTTTTTTTCTGCCCAAAAACTTATCAGGAATAAGATGACAATGTAGGCCAGAACAATGAATAAGGGAATGCTCATGATAGTTCCTCCTGTCGTTTTATTTCCGGTGCGGATTTTTGGGGCAAAAAAAATCATCCCTCCGGCAAGGGACGATTTTATCGCGGTACCACCCAAATAGATCAAGGTCCAAAAAATAAAAAAAGATACCGAACAGGGGCGAATTGTCGCGGTACCACCCTTTTAAGGACGCATGATCCTCTTTAAGCCCATAACGCGGGCGCGCGGCGCAGCCTACTTAAAGTTCAGCCTGCAGTTCAGGAAGGAACTTCGCCTTGCTTCATCAACCGACTCGCACCAACCGTCGGCTCTCTGGACGAATCCACAAGAGTACTTTCTTCCATCATTACTATTGTTATTTACAATTATAGATGAAATTATCGCGGATTATCGTCTGCTTGTCAACACCTGGTCGGTGAAAAAATTATCAGGCAGGATTTTGCCGGCAAAGAAGCAAAATATGACAATAGGAAAACTGGCATCCACCTATTTTGATCGCTAAAGGAGATTTCTATGGCAACGTTGGCGGAAAAATTGATTCAATCCCTGCATGAACGGGGAGTACGCTATGTTTTCGGTATCCCGGGCGGGCCGTCTATCCCCTATATGGAAGCTATGCGGCAGCAAGGCATGGAATTTGTGCTGGTTGCCAATGAACAGAGCGCCGGCATGATGGCTGACGTGTGTGGGCGGTTGACCGGGATTCCCGGCGTCTGCCACGCGACATTCGGGCCAGGCGCGACTAACCTGGCGACAGGCATCGGTGGCGCACTGCTCGACAGATCGCCGCTGATCGCATTTACCACTGAAGTGAAAACTGCTGATATTGGCCGCAGAGTGCAGATGAACATCGATCATCAGGCGTTGTTTCGACCGCTCACCAAGTGGACGACCCGACTGTCGCCCGACAATTTCGGTGAAACCATCCAGGGGGCATTTCAGGTGGCGACAGCCGAATCACCAGGGCCGGTGCATATCGGGCTTCCCTCGGATATTGACGGGACTGTCCCCAGACTGGATAACAGAGCAGAGGGCGATAAAAAAACTGAGATTCCACTGCCGGACCCGGCAGCTTTGGCAATTGCCGCTCAAATGCTGCAAAAGGCAAAAAAACCACTGCTGGCGATTGGTCTGACGGCGGCCCGGCAGGGATTGCACACGTTGATTCGTGCGTTGGTCGCTCAGCACAATATTCCGGTCGTGTTGACGCCGATGGCAAAAGGAGTTATTGCCGATACGGATCCTTGTTATGCAGGGGTCTTGTTTCATTCCTGCAGCGAATTGGTGGCGACGGTGTACCGGCAGGCGGATCTGGTCGTCGGCATCGGCTATGATTCGATTGAATTCAATTATGAAACATGGTTGCCGGCGGCGCCATTGGTCCATATCGACACGGCGCCGGCCGATGTTACAACTGATTGTGTTGTGGCTTGCGAAGTAATTGGCGATTTGACTGCGTCTCTGACCTATCTGATAAAATTGAGACTGGCGACGTACGGCTGGGATTTGGCGGAACTCAAACAGAATAAAGCAAGAATATTTTGCGCGTTGCGACCGAAGACTGATCGGTGCAGTCCGTCGGAACTGCTCGATGTGCTTCGCGACGTATTGCCACCGGAAGGGATTCTTACTGCCGATGTCGGGGCGCATCTGCATTTGTTGGGACAACTGTGGACAGTCGAAGCGCCGCAACGCTTCTTGATGACAAATGGCTGGTCTTCGATGGGATTCGGCATTCCGTCAGCGATCGGCGCTAAACTTTGCCGACCGGAATTGCCGGTCGTCTGTGTGACTGGTGACGGTGGCTTCCTGATGAACTGCGGTGAACTGATGACAGCTCGTCGGCTCGGCCTCAACGTGGTGTTTATTGTGCTGTGTGACCGCAATCTCAGCCTGATCGAAGTGAAGCAGGGCTGGCGGCAGGTCCCGCAATATGCGACCACGGTCAATGACGGCGATTATTTTGCGGCAGAGACATTTCTCGGTGTACCGGTGTTCAAAGCCACCGATCCCCATGAAATGAAAACAGCCCTATATCAGGCGTTTTCTACCACTGGGCCGGCCATCATCGAAGCGGTTGTCGATGGGTCAAGCTACCGCAATTTGATTACGAGGAGTTATAAATAACCAGGATGTCATTCACACCCCGCTGTTTCAAGTTTAGGCAGGGGATTTCGGCATCAAACGGGAATAACAATGAAGGTAGGAAAGACCATAAGGAGACCGGACCATCATGTTTCTGCCCGATATGCGGACCATTTATTTTATCTCGATGCTGGTTAACCTAGTTTTGGCGACGTCGATGTTGGTTTGCTGGCGGACCCAGAAAACCTACGCCGGCTTTTCTTATATGGTGTTTTCGACCGGCCTGATTGCGCTGACATTTCTGCTGTTTGCCTTACGCGGCTGGATTCCTGATTATATTTCCATTTTGGGCGCCAATTTGTTGGTAGGGCTGGCGGCAACATTTCGTCTGGAAGGATTCCGTAGGTTTGTCGGCAGCGAACAATTTCGACGGGGTAACCTGATCCTCGTGGCGGCTATGGTGATTGCGGCAGGATATTTTTCTTTTGTGGAAAATAGCGAACTGGCTCGGGCGATGATTGTGTCAGGTGTAGTCATCTACTTTATTATCAACATAATCTATACGCTGGTGACATCGCAAAATCAGGCTGAAAAGCCGCTGACATGGGTCATTGTGGCGATGCATGCAGTATATGTGGTGGTCATGGCAGGACGAGCCCTGGCGTGGCTGATTATCTGGCCTGAAATGCATCTGTTTGCGTCTACAGCGATTAATGTCGGTTATTTTATCTATGATCTAATGAACAATATCGCACTGACCATTATGTACATCATGATGAACGGGCAGCGGCTGACCAACCGCCTGACGGTAGCGCAGCAAGCTCTGGAGTTGCTGGCAACCCAAGATTCCCTGACCGAGCTTTACAACCATCGTACCCTGCGTGAACTCGGTCAGGCGGAATTGTTGCGGTCGCGCCGGATGAATCATTCTATGACCTTGCTGATGATTGATATCGATCATTTCAAATCCGTGAATGACACTTACGGACATGCGGCAGGCGACAACGTGCTGAAAGTGCTTGGACAACAGGTGCTGCAGACCTGTAGAACAATAGATGTAGTTGCCAGGATGGGCGGCGATGAGTTTGTCATCCTGTTGCCGGAAACTGCTGCTGATAAAGCCCTTATTGTTGCAGAGCGCTTGCGCCAAATGGTGGCGCAGAACTGTTGCGACTGGGAATCCAGTCGGATTAAGGTTACACTCAGTATCGGACTGGCCGAACTGATGCCGGATGACCAGGAGTTTGAGTCGTTGCTGCGCCGGGCCGATGACGCGCTATATGAAGCCAAACGGACCGGGCGTGACCGGCTGGTTGCGTTGTAACAATGAAATTCCAGTGAAGTCTGGGTCGCAAATCAAAAGAAACAATAAGTTGGAGGTAGGAAGATGGCTGGCGAGTATAAGGTATCAGCAGTGGTTCAACAGGTTTATACGCAGTTAAAGGCTGCGGCGGCGGTGCAAACCGGAATTGAATTTCTGGCGGCGGATCACCAACAAACTATAGAAGACCAGATTGCGATTAATCAGGTCCCGGCGCCGCCGTTTCAGGAAACACAGCGAGCCCGCTATTATCTGCAACGGCTGCAGGAAGCCGGACTGACAGGTGTCCGGCAGGACAGCGAGGGCAACGTGTTTGGCTTATACAAGGGGACCGGCGCGGGACCGCAATTGTTTGTCTCGGCTCATTTGGACACGGTTTTTGCCGCAGGTACGGATGTAACGGTGCATGAAAAAGCTGGCCGACTGTATGCGCCGGGAATCGCTGACAATGCCAGGGGTCTGGCGGCAATTTTGTCAGTCATCCGGGCGTTGCAGCAAGCTGGTATCAAGACGGTCGGCGATATCATTTTTGGCGGCAACGTCGGCGAAGAAGGGCTGGGTGATTTGCGGGGAATCAAGGCGTTTTTCCGCGAACAGACGGATATTGACGGGTATATTGCCGTGGACGGGGTCAAGGAACAGATCATCACTTACCTGGCTACCGGCAGTCGGCGCTATGAAATTACCTATCGGGGACCCGGCGGGCACAGCTGGAATGCCTTCGGTCTACCGAGCGCCATACATGCTCTGGGACGGGCTATCGCCATGATCGGCGACATCCAGACGCCATCCCAGCCGAAAACCACCTTTACCGTCGGTACAATCACAGGCGGGACATCGGTCAACTCGATTGCGGCGGATGCCACAATGTTGCTTGACTTGCGTTCGGCCAGCGAACCGGAACTAAAAAAACTGGAAACTGAAGTGATGAACCTGCTGCAGGTGGCGGCAGCCGAGGAAAACGCCCGCTGGGCTAGTGAGGCAATCCAGGTGGAGATAAAACTGGTCGGCGACCGACCGGCTGGCCAGCAATCGCCGGATCAGCCGATTGTTCAGGCAGCCTGGGCCGCTTCCGCGGCAGTTAACGTCCCGCCCGAGTTTGGCCCGGCCAGCAGTACCGATGCCAATTTGCCGATGAGTCTGGGGATTCCGGCAATCCGCCTGTGTGGCGGTGGTGCGGAAGGCAACAATCATTCGCTGGACGAGTGGTACGATCCGGCGGGCGGCTATCGGGGACCGCAGAAAATCTTTATGACCTTGCTGGGCCTGGTCGGTGTTGCCGGACTGAGTGAACCGTTGCTGCAGAAGCGCAAATAGCCGGAATCGGTATGTCGGAACGGAAGGGGGCGCCAACCGTGTCAACCGTCTTGCAGATTCGTAATGTGAATTTGTCGGAAATGCATCTTCTGATCGATTGGGCGGCTGCAGAAGGTTGGAATCCAGGACTGTCCGACGCGGACTGTTTCTTTGCCGCCGACCCGCAGGGCTTTTTTGTCGCGGAACTTGCCGGCGAGCCGATTGGCTGCATTTCTGCCGTCGCTTATGGAACAGGGTTCGGTTTTATCGGGTTTTACATCGTCCGGCCTGAGTATCGCGGCCGTGGCTATGGGATGCTGCTCTGGCAGGCTGCGATGAATTATTTGGGAGCGCGAAACATCGGTCTCGACGGTGTGGTGGCCCAACAGGCGAACTATCAAAAATCCGGTTTTCAGCTGGCGTATCGCAATATCCGCTATGTCTTGAAGAACGGGAGTAAGCCGCTGCCGACAGTGGGAGTTGTGCCGCTGGCAGAAGTTCCGATCGAACAATTGACGGCTTATGACCGGGCCTTGTTTGCCTTTGACCGAGCCGCGTTCCTGCGGCAGTGGATCAGCCGCCCCCGCACTTGTGCACTGGGGATTTTCCGCCAGGATCGTTTGGCTGGCTACGGAGTGTTGCGTGCTTGTCGCGAAGGCTGCAAAATCGGCCCGCTGTTTGCAGACGGGCCGCAAGAAGCGGCAAAACTGTTTGCCGCATTGACCATGGAACGGCGCGAAGGACCCGTGTTTCTGGATGTGTCGGCAGTCAATCCGGACGCTCTGGCACTGGTGGAAAATCAAGGGATGACGCCAGTGTTTGAAACCGCACGGATGTACACGGGCGCGCCGCCGCCGATGCCACTGGCGAAGCTGTTTGGCGTGACCAGTTTTGAGTTGGGATAACTGCAAGTAGAATAAAAGGATTGTGGACATGAACTTATTAACCACGGAAAACCTGACCAAGAGTTATGGCGAACGGATATTGTTTGAGCAAGTAGCCTTGAATATCAACGACGGTGATAAAATCGGCCTGATCGGCGTCAATGGAACCGGTAAAACCACTTTTTTGCAAGTGCTGACCGGCCGTGAACCGGCCGATGCCGGCAAAGTCGTGCTGGGCAGTGGCGTGCAGCTGGAATATCTGCCACAGAATCCGACGTTCAACGACAAAGCTACTGTGCTGGAGCAGGTCTTTCAGGGGGACTCTCCGGCGATGCAGGCGATTCGCGACTATGAGCTGGCGCTGGAACAAGTTCACAGCCAGCCGGAAAACACAGAATGGCAAAAACAATTGATCCGGATGACGCAACAGATGGATGCGACCCATGCCTGGCAACTTGAAAACGATGCCAAAACGATTCTTACCCGACTGGGCATCGCCGATTTTACAGCGATTGTCAGCACCTTGTCGGGCGGTCAGCGCAAGCGGGTCGCGTTGGCAGCGGCGCTGATCCATCCGGCTGACCTGCTGATTCTCGATGAACCGACCAACCATATCGACAACGATATGGTTGCCTGGCTGGAGCAATACCTGCAGTTATACAATGGTGCCCTGCTGATGATCACGCATGACCGTTATTTTCTTGATCGGGTTTCCAACCGGATCATCGAAATCGACAAAGGTCGGCTTTATTCCTACAATGGGAATTACGGCGATTTTCTGGTCAGCAAGGCGGAACGGGAAGAGCAGCAGGAGAGCAGCGAACAGAAGCGCCAGAACCTGCTGCGCAATGAATTGGCCTGGATCCGCCGGGGAGCGCAGGCTCGCTCCACCAAACAAAAAGCCCGTATTGAACGGTTTGAAGAACTTAGCAATCAAAAATCCAGCGCACCGACTGGTAAGCTGGAGATCGAAGCGGCTGCGACCCGGCTGGGGCGAAAAATTATCGAACTGAACAATATCCACTATGGTTATACTGTAGCCGATCTCATCGGTGATTTTAGCTACAACGTGCTGAAAAATGATCGACTGGGGATTATCGGCCCGAATGGCAGCGGCAAATCGACCCTGCTCAATCTGATTGCCGGTCGACTGACACCAACACAAGGAACGGTCGAAATCGGCCAGACTGTCAAGATCGGCTACTTTTCGCAGGAAAGCAGTGAGATGGACGAGTCGCTACGCGTGATCGAATATATCCGCGAGGAAGCCAATTTCATTACCACGCAAGGCGGCGAAACGATCAGCGCTTCGCAGATGCTGGAACGATTCCTGTTTGTCCCCAATAGCCAATGGCAGCCGATTGCCAAACTGTCCGGCGGCGAACGCCGTCGCTTGTTCCTGCTCAGAATTTTGATGGGCGCACCCAATATATTGTTGCTGGATGAACCGACCAATGATCTGGATGTGCAGACCCTGACTGTGCTGGAATATTATCTGGATGATTTTCCCGGCGCGGTCATCGTAGTTTCGCACGACCGTTACTTCCTGGACCGGGTGGTGGATAAAATCTTTGTCTTTGCCGGTGATGGTTTGATTACGCAATATGTTGGCGGTTATAGTGATTATCAGGCCAAACAGGCCCTGCTTACGACGCAGGCTGAGACGAAAGAAGTGAAACTGACTGCCTCAAAAACAGCGCCAACAACGCCGACCCGAACAGTGCGACGATTTACGTTTAATGAGCAGCGGGAGTTTGATACAATTGATGCATTGATTGCTGACGTAGAACAGGAACTGCAGGCTGTCGACAGTGAAATTGCGGTTGCCGGCAGCGATTTTGAGCGGTTGCAGACGCTGACTTCCCGCCAGACCGTATTGACGGCGAAACTGGATGAGCTGCTTGAGCGATGGACCTATCTGAATGAACTGGCGGAAGAAATCCAGAACCAGGGTCGGCAATCATAAAAGGAAACTTTGAATCAAGGAGGGGGTTATGAATATGGGAAAAAAGATCGTGCTGTTGTTGCTATGCAGCTGGATCTGCCTATTGATTACAGGCGGAGCAACCGTGTCAGCTGCGGCAAATCCCTATCTGGTGGCTGGAATTGAGAATCCGACGGAATTCGAGACGGCCTTTGCCGCATTGCAGAAAGCAGTGGCTGCCGGTGATCGTGGTCAAGTGGCCGACTTTATCCTGTTGCCGCTAAGGGTCAATGGCTGGCTGGATGAAACGCAGGGGAAAATTTCGCGACAGTTTACTTCCCGGCAGGAAGTGATGGATAACTACCCGGAAATTTTTACACCACAGGTTCAGGCGGCCATTCAGAAACAAAAAGTAGACAAATTGTTTGTGAATTGGCAAGGTGTGATGGTTGGCAATGGCGAAGCCTGGTTGTCTGTTGGCGTAAAAACGCCGGTGCGGTATGGGATTTTTGCCGTCAACCTGGGTCAGTAACCGATGTTTTTGGTCAGCGCCTGCCTGGCCGGTGAACGGTGCCGCTATAATGGACTGGGATTTATCTGCCCGGCAGTGGCTGCAGTGGTGGCATCCGGAGAGGCCATCGCGGTTTGTCCGGAGGTGTTGGGCGGCCTGCCGACCCCCCGTTTGCCGGCGGAAATTGTTGCTGGTCGCGTTGTGACAGTTGCTGGCGAGGATGTGACCTCCGCCTATCAGGCGGGGGCGCAGCTTGCACTGCAGATAGCAAGACAAGCCGGTTGTCGGACAGCGATCTTGAAGGCGCGATCGCCTTCGTGCGGTTGCGGACAGATTTATGACGGTAGTTTTTCCGGCCAGCTGATTGCGGGCGACGGTGTGTTCGCTGCCTTGCTCAAGACAGCAGAAATTGTAGTGCAGACGGAAGAAGATAAAATATTTAGGGATGAATGAAACGGGTGAGTGAAAAGTGAAGATTGGCGCCAGAATAATCAAGACGGGGATTGCCGTCAGTATCACAATGTATTTGTGTAAGTTTTTCAATCTGGAGCCAGCATTTTTTGGCGCCGTATCCGCAGTGGTCAACATGCAACCTTCACTGTTTTTGACTGTCAAGACAGCCAAAGACCAGATCGTGGTTCATTTGATCGCAGTCGCCATTGGCCTGTTATTCGGCTACCTGCTTGGTGGTACGCCACTGGTCATGGGTTTGGTCAGTATCCTGCTGATCATGGTATATCTGAAAATGGGCTTGAATAGCGGTATTTCGATGGGTATTGTGGCGGCGGTCTTTGTGATGGGTTCCAGTGAAGATCTGTTTCTGCCGCACGCATTAAATCGAACCGGTGTTATTTTTACCGGACTGACCTCCGCCATGTTCGTCAACATGTTGCTCTGGCCGCCCCGTTATAACCGGCAGCTGAAAGACCAGCTGCGCCAGGCCAATGAAGCGGCGGTGGCCTATTTTTGTCAAGCTGTCGACGAATATGTCAAACTGGAAAATCAACAACCCGAGCTTGATCCAAAGGAAAAAAATCGGGTCCATGGCACGAATCAGGCGGTGCGCAACCTGATCAGTCTGTCGGCGCGCGAAAGTGAACTGGCGCTGGCTGGCAGTTCGAAACAAAATCAATGGCTTACTATGGCTGGCCGGCTGGCCGGCTACAACGAAGCCCTTACTGACAAGGCTGACCGGATTTATGATCTGTTGCCGGCGCGGTTGCAGCGGCGGCATGACGCTGGCGATCCGCCGATTAGTGAAGAATTTCGGGCGATTTTAACAATCCTAGGCAGCAGCAATGAAACCATCAACCGGGTAAACAGCAAGCTGCGGAAAGTAGTGATTGATGGCGGAACCGCGGAGCATGAACCAATTAGCGAAGCCTATTGGGAACGGTTGACCGTAGCGATCGAACAATGGCAAAGCAAACTGACTGGAAGTTATTATGTGCACGGCCTGATTGAAGCCGCAGTTACTGCTAATGAAATCAAGTGGGCGGCCCGTGAAGGCAAAGTACTGCTCACGGAAAGCCTGCAAGCTGAATGAGCGGCAGGCTGAAAATTGGGATGATGGCAAGGGGCGGGTCGTGATGTTAACTACAGATGATTTTATCACTGCATTGAAAATGGAAGCGCATGTTGAAGGCGGCTATTGCTGTGAACTATTTAAAAGTTCCGAGCAAAGTGGTGAACGCCCCTTGTCTTCTTCGATTTATTATCTGTTGAAAGCGAGGCAGGTTTCGAAATTCCATCGTTTGAAGTCTGATGAACTGTGGTTTTACCACTACGGGACGTCTTTGTTGATCCACCAAATCGATGATGCCGGCAATCTGTCGACAGAGCGGTTGGGATTGGCTGTTGATCGGGGTGAACAGCCACAGAGGCTAGTGCCGCGCAACCATATTTTCGGCGCGGAGCTTGCCGGGCAGGATGGTTTTTGCCTCGTTAGCTGCGTGGTTTCACCCGGCTTTGATTACCGGGATTTTGAGCTGTTTTCCGGCGCAGAACTGTTGCGCTTGTTTCCGCAGCATGCGGCAGTGATCCGGCGATTGAACGGTTGTTGAATAGAGCCTGAAGATTTTTTTGGTGGGGGTAGTGAGATGATAAAAGAGTTTAAGGAATTTATTATGCGTGGCAATGTGGTCGATCTCGCAGTGGGGATTATCATAGGCGGCGCTTTTGGCAAGATCGTGTCGTCGTTTGTCAGTGATATTTTGATGCCGCCGCTGGGGTTGCTGCTAGGCAAAATTAATTTTTCCGATCTGTTTATCAACCTGTCCGGAACGGCATACCCAACAGTAGCTGCTGCTAAAGCTGCGGGAGCGCCGACAATCAACTACGGAATCTTTATCAACACGGTCATCGACTTTCTGATTGTAGCTTTTGCGATTTACCTGATGATTGTCCAGATCAACCGGTTCAAGCAAAAACCTGTCGAAGCGCCGACGACAACCAAAGACTGCCCATTCTGTTTTTCGGCAATTCCGTTGAAAGCATTGCGCTGCCCGCATTGCACGTCCAGTCTGGAATAGCTGAAATTGTCCATGAACTAGGCAGGAAGTGAAATAAAACAGAGCCGGCGGCGAAAGAACGTTTCTACTCGCTACTGACTCTGTTTTATATTTGCGGTTGAAGCTGGCGGGAATGTTTATTCTGGATAGCTGTAAGTTACGGTCTTTTTGATATCGGGGTGGAGACTGTTGAATACGGGGCATTCTTTGGCTGTCAGTTCGAGGATTTTTTTGTGTTTGGCGCTGTAATTATTGTGGGGGAATTTGAAGGTTGTAATCAGCTCGACGATACGGCGGGGTTCTGTACCCATTACTTTTGTGGTCATAACCTCGGTCCCGTCGATGTCGAATCCATGAGTCTTGGCGGCGATGCCCATGATGGTGAGAACACAGGCGCCAAAGGCGGTAGCCAGCAAATCGGTGGGCGAAAAGGCTTCGCCCCGCCCCTGGTTGTCGGTTGGCGCGTCAGTGATAAGTTTGCTGCCGGACTGAATGTGAATCGACTCGGTTCGTAAAGCACCCAGGTATTTTGTCTGTACTGTTGCCAAGGTAGCGACACCCCTTTTTGGTTTGATTGTGGATGTATTCAACAAAAAAACGCAGCTTCCTGCTTGCGGCAATTCAGCAATCGCTGGTATAATAACCTCAACTGAATTTGTAATTTGGGTTGGGGTGCCCCGATGGTTCGGGGAGAATAGGGAAGGCTGAGCATGTCTGGCATGCGTAGGCGCGGGCCCACCACTGTACCGGGGAGATCTTGCAATGCCACTCGCGAGGGGAAGGCGCAATGCGTCGAAGAACCGGGAGCCAGGAGACCTGCCACAACCGAGACTCAATCCTTCGTGGATAAAGAAGGCTTTTTTTGAGACATTGCGCTCAAAGTAAGCCTTTTTCTATTTTTGTCTTTGAAATTGTATTTTGATGGAGGCTGAAATGAGTTTATTGGAACAAACGTTGGCACGTATTGGTGAATTGGACCGACCGGTGATGCGGCAGTTAAAACGGGAGTTGCAAAAGATTTTGCCCCTGTCCCGCAGCCTGGGGCACTTGGGCGCAATGGTCTGTCAGTACGCCGGAATTATGAGGGAAAAACACCCGCCCGCCCCGATGCCCTGCATGGTGGTGGCCTGCGCCGACCATGGAGTGGCCCGCAATGGGGTGAGCGCCTATCCAATTGATACCACGCTGCAGATGACCCGCAACTATGTAGTGACCAAAGGCGCCAGTGCAAACGCTTTCGCCAACTATTGCGGCGCTGGCATGGTGGTGGCGGATGTGGGGGTTGCCGGCGATTTGTCGGATGCGCCGGAACTATGGCGCCGCAAGATCGCATACGGAACACAGGATTTTACCACCGGTCCGGCAATGAGCCGCGAACAGGCGGTTCAGGCACTGGAAACCGGGATTGAAATTGTCGAGGACCGGGTGCGTCTCGGCTACAATTGCTTCAGTCTGGGCGAGATGGGTATCGGTAATACTACGGCCAGCGCCCTGATTGTCGCCGCATTTACCGGGCTGTCGCCGGATGTGGTGACTGGACGGGGGACTGGGATTTCCGATGCGAAGCTGCGGCATAAAATTAAATTGGTCCGCAAGGCGCTAGAATGCAACCGGCCATGCCCGGATGATGGAATTGATGTTTTGGCGAAAGTGGGCGGTTTTGAAATTGGCGCCCTGGCCGGGGTTGTCCTGGGAGCTGCCGCCAATCGCTGTGCCGTCGTCATTGATGGACTTAATACCACGGCGGCAGCAATGGTTGCTGATGCAATCCAGCCGCGTTGCCGACAGTTTCTGTTTTCATCGCACTTATCCGGTGAACCGGCGCACATACACGCCTTGGGATATTTGGACCTTGAGCCCTGTGTGGATATGGGAGTGCGTTTAGGAGAGGCCATCGGCGCCTCTGTCGTGGTGGAAATGCTGAAGATGTCAGTGAAAATGGTGGCTACCATGACGAAAGAAGGTGGCGCAGATCATGCTTGAACAAGTTGTTGCACAGATAAAACCGCTGGATGCGGTAGCTATGGCCAAGTGTCAACTTCGGCTGGATAATTTGACCAAACCTTTGGGTAGTCTGCACGCGTTTGAACATCTGGCCTGTAAAATGGCTGGAATAACCCGCAGGCCAAGACCGCAACGAACATTTTCGGCGCTTGTGTTGATGAACGGCAGTCGGCGGACCGTAGGGATGAGCGATACTTTTGCTGCGCAGGTTTCGGCCCGGCTGATCTGTTTTGACGTTGCGGCAGTCAAAAAACCAACAGATGAGCAGGTGCTTCGGGTTGTGGAACAGGGGATGAAAATCGCCTGCTTGGCGACCATAGATGGGACGCAATTAATCGGCGTAGGTAGTGTGGGCGACCCTGATGCGGCTATGTTGGCACGGATCGTCGAACAGGTGCGCGCGGACGGTGACGGGTTGGCAATAATGAGTGCGGTCGGTAATCTGGAAGTGGCCGGGCTGGTTGGCGTCATGCTCGGTGCGGCGGCGACCGGAGCGGCAATCGTACTGGATGGCTCGCTGACAAGTGCGGCAGCTTTACTAGCCTGTAAGATTGCCCCGTCGGTGCGTGAATATCTGGTGGGATCGCATTTTTCCAACGAACCGCAGCATGCCGAAATTCTCGAACTCATCAATCTGCCAACCTATCTGTATTTAGAAATGAATGTCGGCGAGGGGGTGGCGGCTGCGCTGGGGATTTCACTAATTCATGCGTCGCTGCATGTGCTCAATGACATGAAAACCTTTGGTGAAGCGGAGGTCAGCGTGGCCGAGGACGGACCTGGCGCCCTGGTGCAGGACAGGAACGTACGGGATTAACGCAGAACTTTTTGGCAGGCGATGACATCGAGCCACTGGTCGAATTTTCGACCGACCTCTTTATAATGGGCGCATTGTTCAAACCCCTGTTGTAGAAATAGGCGAAGGCTGGCTGCGTTCTGGCTGCAGATTGTTGCCACAAGGACATGGAATGCGTGCTCGTGCGCATGCTTTTCAATTTGCACGAGCGCCAACCGACCGAGTCCTTTTCCTGCATAACCGGATTTCAGATAGATACTTGCTTCGCCGGTTGCGTTGTAAGCCTCTCGGCTCTTGTGCTGACCGATACAGGCGTACCCGCAGCATTGGGAACCCGCCAGAATAACATAGGTTTGGTAACGTGGATTTGCGAAGAAAACCAATTCGCGCATTTCTTTTGCTGTCAGCGCCTCGGCGTGAAATGTTGCGGTAGAGCTTAAAACATAGTGATTGTAAATCAGCAGGACATCGGCAAGGTGCTCTTCCTTGATTTTTTCCAAGGTAAATGTGAGCATAGAAAAACCTTCTTTCAATTTGCGCTGATTTAGAGGAAGAATAAAGGAAAACGACGAATTTCAGACATACAAATCTGATGCGATTCATTTCTTCAGCTGCGCGAAATATCCCTGCTTTATTCGAAGGTCCAGACCGCTGCCTCAACCCTTGCATAGTTGGTGACAGGAAGGTGTGGCAATGATTCGTTTAATCCGTTGGAGCCAATCCCGCTGGGAAGTTTTGAATCTGCGGCAAAAGCTGAGTGTCGCTTTTGTTGTTATGACGCTCTTTCCCCTGCTCGTTTCGGCGGCCTTTACCGAGTGGGAAGCTGGCAAACTGCTACGGCAGTTCGTTTTTGACCGAAATAAGAATCTTGCCTTGAATATTGCCCACGATGTCGATCAACTGTTTGCCGAAAAAATCAGTATGATGAAAGTGGTGGTGGCGGATGTTTCGTTCCGCTCCATGCAAACCCCGCAACAGACCATGATGTTGCAGGAAATGGTTCGGGTCTATGATGGGATCCATATCGCTGCGGTGATGGATCTGGTGGGGAGACAGACAGCCCGATCCGACGGAGTGGCTGTTGCCGAAAGTCTTGACTATACCGACCGGGAATATTTTGCCCAAGTGATGCAGAATCGCACCACGGCGGTTTCTGATGTATTGATATCGAAAAGCGCCGGTTGGCCTGGCGTGGTCATTGCCGAGCCGATATTGGATGAAAATCGTTCAGCGCAGGGGGTGCTGGTAGTCAATGTTGGACTGAGCAGTATCGTACGCATGATTGAAGAAGCGCTGGTTGACCAACAGAGCTATGCCTACGTTGTAAATAAAAACGGCAAAGTCATCATTCACACCGACCCATTGCAAGCAAACGCAGAAGAGTCGCTTTGCCGGCAACCGATAACCAAAGCGTTAGCGGGCGAAACAGGTTGGTTGGAGTATGAATGCGGCGGGCAAAAAATACTGGCCGGTTACAGTTTTCTGCCCAATGTTGGTTGGGGACTTGTGGTGGAAAGTAGTTTGAGCGCCGCGATGGCAGAAGTGAACGACGTTCACACGGCCAATTTTTTCATTATTGTTGCTTCGGTGTTGTTAACAATTCTGATCAGTTTATCAATTGCTCAGGCGATTGCCGCCAGAATCAGTGAAATATCCAAAGCGGCGCTCAGAGTAGCATCAGGAGATTTTCAGACCCGTCTGCCGGTTGACCGCACGGATGAAATCGGCAGTTTGGCTAACAACTTCAATCAGATGACAGAACAGCTGGAACTGAGAACTGTTGAGCTTTGTGCAAGTGAAGCAAGATTTCGTTCGTTGGTTGATAACATCAATATTGGCGTCTATCAGTCCAGTATTGATGATGATGGCCGGTTTATCCAGGTAAACCCGGCCATGGTGCAGATGTTTGGTTACCCGGCGATGGTGCTGTTGCTTAAGATCCCGCTCAACCAGCTGTATCATGACGTGGCGGACCACCACTTTTTCCTGCAGCAACTGAAACAGAAAGGTTTTATAAAAAATCAGGAGTGCCTGATGCGCCGGTACGGCGGCGAACCGTTCTGGTGTTCCCGTTCCGCGGTGGCGCGTATGGATAAATCCGGAAACGTGCAATGGATTGAAGGGGTTGTCGAGGACATTGCCGAACGGAAACTGGCGGAAAACTTGTTGCGCAAAGCGAAAGAAGAACTGGAAATTCAGGTGGCGGCCCGAACAAGCGAGTTGACTAAGTTGAACGAGGAATTGCACCACCTATCATTGTCGGATGGATTGACGGGAATTGGAAACCGACGAAGCCTGGATGAGGTGCTGGATCGGGAATGGAAACGGGCGGTCAGAGAACATGCGAAGCTGGCAGTCCTGATGATTGATATAGATTATTTTAAGCTATTCAATGATGCCTATGGCCATCTGGCTGGTGATGAGTGTCTCAAAAAAGTCGCTGCTACGATTAACGGAATCATTAAACGGTCGATGGATTTTGCCGGACGCTATGGCGGTGAAGAGTTTGCCGTGATATTGCCGGCAACGGATGAACACGGTGCGATGACGGTAGGCGAGAAAATTCGGGCGACAATTGAAGCGGCGGCGATTCCTCATCAACGGTCATATCTTGGCGGTGTTGTTACGGTCAGTATCGGTGTTGCTGTTATGCTTCCCGATTTGACAACGGAAGCAGTGCTGCTAATTGACGCAGCCGACCAGGCGTTGTATACTGCAAAATCATCCGGTCGCAACCAAGTGGCTTTGGCAGAATAAAAAAGACTCAAAAGCAAAGGGGAACAGGGAATGTTGGTGGAAGAAAAGATGCTTCTCATGGCGCAGCGCAGTCGCCAGAACTATATGGAAAGGATGGGGCCCGTATTGGCGGCTCGGCCAACGGAGATTGAAATAACTGAACGCAGTGTGCCAACGGCAGCTGGCGAAACAGTGGTGTTGATCTACAAACCATGCGGCTTGCAGGTCAAGCCATTGCCGGTTTATCTGAATATCCATGGCGGCGGATTTATTCAGGGCAGTACGCAGGACGACGATGGCTGGTGCCGCCAGATTGCCGCAGCGGTAGGTTGTGTCGTAGTAAATATCGAGTATCACCTGGCGCCGGAACATAAGTTTCCGCTGCAATTGGAAGAGTGTTACGACATTATAAAATGGGTGCAGGCAACAGCCGATGAAAATGGCTTAGACCCGTCACGGATTGCCATCGGCGGCAGCAGTGCCGGTGGCAATTTTGCGGTCGCACTTTGTCTGTTGGCGAGGCAACGCCAGGATGTAGCTCTTTGCTATCAAGTGTTAAATTACCCACCACTCGATTTTTTGACTGACCCAGAGACAAAGGGAGATCGTGACCCTTTGCTTACGGCACGTGCCCAGACTTTTTTTACCGCCTGTTATCTGCAGGATCCGACTGATGCCGCAAACCCATTGGCGTCGCCGTTGCTGGCGGATAACTTGGTCGGGTTGCCGCCTGCGTTGATTATTACCGCGGAACTTGACCCTTTATGCGCCGAAGATGAACGGTATGCCAAACGACTGGCCGCAGACGGGGTAACAGTAACATACAAGATGTTTGCCGGCTGTTCCCATGCTTTTACCCATTTTGGACCCGAGCCGGCGGCGCTGGAAGCATGGTCGCTAATTCAGGAAAAATTGAAACTGGCGTTTACTCAATGACCGATTGAACAGGAAAGTCTTTATAAAGGGGAGACGCGCATGAAGGTTATGAATATTGCCGACATCCCAAGTATCCGGCTCGGTAATGCGCAAAACTTTACGGCGGCCACAGGCTGCACGGTAATTCTCTGCCCGACGGGAGCCACGGCCGGCGTCGATGTGAGAGGCGGTGCGCCTGGTACACGCGAAACGGACCTGCTCAAACCGGAGAATTTGGTGGATAAAATCCACGGACTGGTGCTGGCAGGCGGCAGTGCATTTGGTCTTGACGCTGCTGGTGGCGTGATGCGCTATCTCGAAGAACATGGATTCGGTTTTGATGTGGGCGTGGCGCGAGTACCGATCGTACCGGCGGCGGTGCTGTTCGATTTGCCCTGCGGCGATGCACGGGTACGGCCGGATCAGGCGATGGGCTATCAGGCCTGTCTGAACAGTGAGTGTGAAGAATTTGCCATCGGTTCGTTGGGCGCCGGTACAGGCGCAACCGTCGGCAAGGTATTTGGCATGGAAAGGGCGATGAAAGGCGGACTCGGCGCACATTGCATAAAAATTGGCGAGTTGATTGTGGGTGCTCTGGTAGCGGTCAATTGTCTGGGTGATGTGATTGATCCGGCCACTGGCCGTATTGTGGCCGGATCATTTCAACCGGAGCCGTTTCGGTTTCTCGATAGTGAAGCGGGATTGATGCAGCAGTGCGAAAAGACTGGCAACCGCTTTACCGGTAATACGACCATCGGCGCAATCATCACCAACGCTAACCTCACAAAAGCCCAGGCCACGAAAGTATCTTCCATGGCCCATGACGGCTACGCCCGGACTATGCGACCGGCCCACACTTTGCTTGATGGCGACACGATCTTCACACTGTCGGTGGGTGGGGTGGATGCCGATGTTTCAGCCATCGGCGCAATGGCGGCAAAAGTGATGGAACAGGCTGTGCTGGCAGCCGTTCGCTCAGCTGTATCATTAGCCGGGTTCCTTAGTTGCCAGGACATCAGGACGTTGTCGGCGGAGGCAGTGAAATGAGGGAGTTGGCAGGAGGTCGGATATCGTTTGACGAGAACGCGATTTATATTGTCGGCAATGCGAAATCATCGCAGAATAATCCGATCACCCAGTTGTATGGACAATTTTTTATTGGCTTTGTTGTTGAGAAAACCGGCGGAAGAATTCTAGCCTGTGGCGTTTCGGCGACGATCCGTGTGACCAGTGATTTTGTCAGCAGTTTATTTGTCGGACGTTCCCTGCTTGATGATGCGGAAGGCGTGAAAAAACTGGTGGAAAACCGCTATTTCGGTTCCTCGCAAAAGGCGATTCTGGTGGCATTTAAAGATGCTCAGAAGAAATATAACCAGATTTTAAGTGGTCAAACTGTCGATTTGAGTGATTAAACCAATTTTTTTGCGAAAGAGTTCAAAAAAAAGAGGGATTTGTCTGACTTTGTCTAATCCTATCTGAGGTAGATTTAAAAGTCCGCCAGAGACGGATATGGAGCTGCTTTGTTTACCCGCACGCCGAACCGGCAATCCCCGGCCTGGACGTAAATGAAATCCAGCAGGTAGGCCTTCAAGGCTTGATTCTGTTGGATATTTTTATGCAAAAGATTATGCAACCAAAGGAGCGTGAGCTAAGACTGGCGGAGTGAAGCGGACCATATTGGGCAATTACCGAAAGTTTAAACTGGCAATTAAAATCAAAAGTTAAGGAGGAAATTAGCTTGGGTATTGTTATTTCGTTAATCGTTACGTTCTGGATGGGGTACCTGATAGTCAAGAAGTACAAACCGCAGCCGGTCCTGTTTATTGCCGGCCTGGTCCTAATGTTCACGGCGACTTTCCTGGGGCTGGGGCAGATATTGCCTGCCAAACAAAGCACGGGGCTGGTTTTGTTTGATGCATTTGAATTCATCAAACAGACTTTCAGCTCGCGAGCCGGCGGTCTGGGTCTGAATATTATGGCCGTCGCCGGATTTGCTCGCTACATGGACCACATCGGCGCCAGCAAAGCATTGGTTAAAATGACAATTACACCGCTGCTTGCATTGCGTGCTCCTTACTTGGTTATGGCGGCCGCCTGGATTCTTGGAATGATGCTTGGTCTGGCGATTAATAGTGCGTCCGGATTGGCGATGCTGCTGATGGTCACCGTGTTCCCGATCCTGATCAGTCTCGGCGTCAGCCGTTTGTCGGCAGTGGCTGTGATTGCCACAACACTTTGTCTGGACTGGAGTCCGAGTGATACCGGCACTTTGCTGGCGGCAAATACGGCAGGTATCGACCCGGTTACCTACTGGGTCCAGTATCAGGTTCCCATTGCTGCCGTTGTAATCCCTGTAGTCGCAGTGCTGCACTACTTTACCCAGAAGTGGATGGACAAGCGCGACGGCCATGTGGTGCAGGCAAGCGAACTGGTTGCCGTAAAAAACAAAGACGGCGAGCCGGAAAAGCTGCCGCCGATGTTTTACGCCATCCTGCCGGTGATTCCGCTGGCATTGATTCTATCGTTCAGTAATCTGTGGATCTCCTGGATCAAAATGGACATTATTAAGGCGATGTTTATCGGTCTGGCGATCGGCATGATTGTGGAGTATGTCCGGGTACGCGATGGCAAGAAAGTGCTGGCCGATATCCAGGTGTTCTTTGACGGACTGGGGATGCAGATGGCCAATGTCATTACTTTGATTGTGGCCGGTGAAACCTTTGCCAAAGGCCTGGTGACGATTGGCACAATCGACACGATTATTCAGTCAGCGCAATCTTCCGGCTTTGGCGCTGCCGGCATGATTATGGTCATGATTACAATTATTGCGGTTTCTTCGGTATTGATGGGTTCCGGTAATGCCCCGTTCTTTGCCTTTGCCGCGCTGACGCCGACCGTGGCTGCCAAAATGTCGGTCGCGCCTGTCGTCATGCTGCTTCCGATGCATTTTGCTGCCAGCGCCGCCCGAGCCATGTCGCCGATTACTGCGGTCATTGTCGTCGCTTCCAGTATGGGCGGCGTTTCCCCGTTTGATGTCGTCAAGCGGACCGCGATACCGATGGCTGGCGCACTGATCACGCTGGTGGCGGCAAACTTCATCTTCTTCTACTAACCGTAGCGGAAACCAGCAGGAGGCGAGGTATGCACGCAATTGATTTGCACTGTGACACAATGAGTAAACTGCTCGAGTTGGGGCCGACGACCCTGCTGCGCAAGAATGACCTGAATGTGGATATCGGCAAACTTCAGGCCGGTAATTTCGCGGCGCAGTTTTTTGCCCTGTTCATCGATATGGCGAAGACGGAAAATCCGTTGGAGTATTGCCTGCGTATGGTGGACCGGTTCCACCTGGAACTGGAGGCAAATCAGGCAACAATCCGTCTTGCGACCAATCAGGCCGAGTTGCTGGAAAATCAGTCTGAGGGGAAAATTTCTGCTTTCCTGACCATCGAGGAAGGCGGGGCCCTGAAAGGCAGCCTGAGCAATTTACGCAATTTTTATCGTCTGGGCGTCCGGTTGTTGACACTGACCTGGAACTATCCCAATGAACTCGGGTTTCCCAATGCCCTGGCAGACTGCCGCGACAAAGGGTTGACCGAATTCGGCCGGGAAGTGGTGGTGGAGATGAACCGCCTGGGGATGCTCGTCGATGTTTCCCACTTGTCGGATCAGGGCTTTTATGATGTTGCGGCAACATCAAACCACCCCTTTGTCGCATCGCACTCCAATGCCCGCGCCATTACCGGTCATGCCCGCAATTTGACCGATGATATGATTCGGCTGTTGGCCGAAAAAGGCGGTGTGACCGGCTTGACCTTCGCTCGTTCATTTTTGGCTGAGCCACCGAATTGTCGGGTGGAGGATATGGTGCGGCATATCAAACATATCCACCAGGTGGGCGGAATCGATGTCATTGCCATCGGTTCGGATTTTGACGGAACCAAACCACCACTGGAAGTGGCGGATAGTAGTGAAATCGGCAAACTGGTCACGGGGTTGGCGCAGGCAGGTTTCAGTGAAGTGGAATTGGAAAAAATCTGTTTCGGCAATGCGATGCGAGTGATCCGGGAGGTTCTGGGCTGAAGACTATAGTCCGCGGAGCAAAAGACTACAGGGTCTCGTGCAAAAACACGAAACCCTGTAGTCTTAAATTAATGCACATATGCATTTGCCCAATGAGGAGTTTAGCGGCGCAGATCCTATTTCGTTTTCAAAACTTCGATTGCCTTATCCAGTTGCGTGTCTGCCTTGGCGTCTTTGTCTTTTGGCATTTCCACCAGGATGTCCGGTTCGATCCCTTTGCCGTGAATTGAGCGATCCTTCGGCGTATGGTATTCGGCGATCGTAATTTTTACCGCCGAATCCTTGTCGAGTGGAACGATTCGCTGGACTGATCCCTTACCGAAGGTTTTGACACCGATCAATTTTCCAGCCCCGGTATCCTGAATGGCGCCGGCGACGATTTCAGATGCACTGGCGCTACCACCGTTAATTAGCACGACCAGGGGAATGGTGGGTTTGTCCAGCTGCGATTCTGAAGTTTCCCGCGTGCCGTCTTTGCCGATGACTGAAACGATCGGGCCTTGCGGGACAAGTAAGCTGGCTACTTTTACGCTTTCGCCAATCAATCCGCCCGGATTGTTGCGCAAGTCGAGAATCAGCGACTTCATGCCTTGTTCTGTCAGTTCATTCATTTTTTGCAGGAAGTCATTGCCGGTAGTTTCGCTGAACATTGACAAGCGGATATAACCGATACTGCCTTCCAGCATTTTTCCGCTGACAGATTTTAAAATAATTGTGGCCCGGGTCAGTGTGTATTCCTGCGGCTCCTGACCGGTTCGCTGAATAGTCAGGCTGACGGTGCTGCCTTCCTTACCGCGGATTTTGCCGACGGCCTCATCCAGCGCCATGTCTTTGGTATCCTGGTTGTCGATTTTCACAATCAGGTCGCCGCTCTGAATGCTGGCTGTTTCGGCCGGGGTGCCTTCGATCGGCGCGACCACTGTCAGCTGTTTCTCCTTGACGCCCAGTACGATGCCGACGCCACCAAACGAACCTTTGGTTTCCAGCATCAGTTCGCTGTACATTTTTGGATCAAGATAGACGGAATAGGGGTCGCCGAGGGAGTTGACCATCCCCTTGAGCGAGCCTGTCATCAATAGAGGACCTTCGGCGGTTCCGACATACTGCCCCTTCACGACCTGCACGGCACGGAACAGTTTCAGAGTCGCCGCCAGCTCCTCCGGGGTCATTTGCGTGAGATAGTAGTTGATTTCCAACACTGAGGGGTTTTGTGTATAGGCGGGGTCAAAGGGATTTTTGACCGACTGGACGTTGGCATTGACCGCCCCCAGGCCCAGGTTAAAGATCAGCAGGAAAGTGACGGCGATACGCAGAAAGTAAATCCTTGACATGTTCATGTTTATTCCTCCAGTATGCAAGACTATTTTCTTATTATACTCCAGTCGGCGCCAAGAAAACAGTTTGGCAGCTAGGCCCGGAGTGAATTATCGTTTATATGACCGTCGGTTTGCCGGCTATGGGAGCGAATATGGATCTGATTTTGTTTAAAATTATCATTTCGGCTGTCACGGTGGTGGCGCTGGCCGAAATAGCCAAAAGGGTCGATCCGGTGCTGAGTGGAATTTTGCTGGGATTGCCGCTAGGAGCGGGCCTGTCGGTTTATTTTGTCGCGTTGGAACAGGGCGTGGACTTCATCACACCGGGGTTGCCCTGGGCGATTGCCGGACTGAGTTCGGCGTTGATCTTTTGTACGGTTTACTTATTTGTTGGACGGCGCCTGAACAGTGGACGGGTGAGCAATATAGGTCTTGCCTCCGGCGTGGCGTTGGCAGCCTTCTTTCTTTCCGGTGCGGCGGTGCGTAGCCAGAACTGGACAGCGGTGAGCGCCACAATCGAATTTTTGGTTGTCGCAGCAGGCAATGTCTGGCTGTTGGGGCGATTGCCTGCCGCGACAGGCGTGGCCGTCAACAAGCCGATTGGTTGGCGGGGCTTGCTGTTGCGCGGCCTGATCGCCGGCCTGATTATCACGTCGGTCACCTTGGCGGCGCCACTTGCCGGTAGCCAATGGACCGGCATCTTGAGTTCGTTCCCCGCGACCTTGTATGCGTTGTTGGTGATTGTCCATTTCGAGACAGGCAATGCGGTGTACCCGGGGATTATTCGGAGTTTTGCCCGCAGTGCGCCGGCGCTGGCAGTTTTCTATCTCGGTTGCATGACGCTGTTGCCATTGCTGGGACTGAATCAGGGGTTCTTGGTTGTATATGCAATTTCCGCCGGCTATGTCTATCTGACACACCGTGTCATGAAACTGTCGACTGCCAGGCAGGAAAAGTAAGCAAAAATAAATACAGGGGATGTGAGTCAATATGCCGCATACGCAGCGCAAAAACATTCTGCCGGGAACGGCAGTCCAGGTGATCCAGAAACCGCATCAACGATCTGGGCAGCTTACCGAAGGGATTGTTAAGGATTTGTTGACCTCTAGTCCAGTGCATTCGCGCGGAATCAAAGTTCGCCTGACATCGGGAATTGTCGGGCGAGTCCAGCGGATATTCGGCACCGCAGAGAAAAAACATGAACCATAAGATATGTATAATTGCTCCCTATTCTGACCTGGCGGAGTTAGCCTGCTCGGTCGGACACGAGACGTCGGTTTCCTTCGATGTATGGGAAGGCAATTTGGAAATGGGTGGCGTGCGTGCGGTGCAGGCGGAAAAAGATGGCGCGCAGGTGATCATCAGCCGGGGCGGCACTGCTTCAATCATTCGACGCAAAGTCAAAGTTCCGGTCGTGGAGATTCAGGTGACCGGTTACGATGTGTTGAGGGTAATGCAACCGCTGGTCGGCAGTGGAAAAATAGCCGGGATTGTCGGTTATTTTAATGTGGTAAAAGGCTGCCGTATTGTTTGTGACATCTTGGGAATTCCCAGTAGGGAATTCATTTTACCGACCGACTATACCGAGATCGACTGGGACTCGATTCGTGACCGTCTGAGGAGAATCATTGTTGACGAAAAGGTTGATGTCCTGATTGGCGATACGGTAGCATTTGCCAATGGCGTCGGAAGTCTTGGCTGCAGTGCCCTATTGATCACCTCCGGGCGTGAATCGATTCTGCGGGCGGTGGAAGAAGCGGCCAACCTGTTGCAGGTGCGCGAAGAAGAACAGAAAAATGCCCAACGGTTTGAGGCGGTACTGAATTTTGTGCATGACGGAGTGTTGGCGACCGATGAAGCGGGGTTGTTGACCGTCGTTAACCCGGTAGCCGAAAAAATCTTTGACGTGCAACGGGATGAAGTGTTGGGCTTGCCGGTGATTTCGGTGATCCGGGACACACGAATCGACAAGGTTCTCGATTCTGGAGCGCCGGAATTCGATCAACTGCAACAAGCGCCGGCTGGTCATATCCTGACCAACCGGATACCCATTCGGGTTGATGGCGAAGTCAAAGGAGTGGTCGCCACATTCCAGGAAGTGTCGCAAATCGAAGCGGCGGAACGAAAAATCAGGCAGAATCTTTACGGAAAAGGCCTGATTACCCGCTACACATTCCGTGATATTCTGACCAAAGATTCGCAAATGAAACATCTGATCAAACTGGCCAAAGGGTACGCAAAAACGAATGCAACGATTTTGATCCAAGGCGAAAGCGGAACAGGGAAAGAACTGTTCGCGCAAAGCATACATGCTTACAGCCCGCGGGCACAGGGCCCGTTTGTAGCGATCAACTGTTCGGCGTTGCCGCCACCGCTGTTGGAAAGCGAACTGTTCGGCTATGTGGAGGGCGCTTTCACCGGGGCAAAAAAAAGCGGCAAAATCGGATTGTTCGAACTGGCGCATAACGGAACGATTTTTCTGGATGAAATCGGTGAAATGGACCGGGCGCTCCAGGCCCGCCTGCTTCGGGTCCTTGAAGAACGACAGGTTATGCGACTGGGTTCGGACGCCCTGATTCCGGTCAATATCCGGGTGCTGGCGGCGACGAATCTGGATTTGCGACGCAGGGCTTCGCAGGGGGCGTTCCGGATCGACCTACTGTATCGTCTGAACGTGCTGAATTTGCCGATGGTTCCGTTGCGACAACGCAAGGCAGATATCCAGCATTTAGCGGAGCATTTTTTTCTGCGCTATAAAACGGAGTATCACCGGGAAGTCGACGCCATTCCTGCCTCTATCATTACGTTGCTGGATCGTTACGACTGGCCAGGTAACGTACGTGAACTGAAAAATGTAATGGAAAGGTTGGTTCTATCTGCTGAACATGGCCGCATTGCGGCTGATACCGTACGCCTGCTGCTGGAAGAAATGCAGGAAATTTGGCACGAGCCAGCAGAAGAACCGGATATGGAGACGCTGTTGACGGGGTCGTTGCAGGAAATCAAGCGGCGGGCGATCCGAAAGGTTCTCCAGCTGGAAGGCGGCAATAAAACTCGGACAGCGAAACGACTCGGCGTAGACAGGGCTACGATTGATCGGTTGACAGAATGAAGTAAAATGTTGCAGACATTTGCTGAAAAAAGCAGCAAATGTCTGTTTTTTTATTCTGCGACAAAATTGAAATGGTCAGGCAAAGCCGTTTTGGTAGGCTTGGCATGAAAATTGCTTAAATATTGGAAAGAGCAATTATTTTGAGCGGTGCGGCATAAACCAGATTCAATGATCAAGGAGGCAACAACATGAACTTCATGGCCTATCGACGGGCAGACGGAAAAATTGGCATCCGTAATCATGTATTGATTTTACCGGCAGTGGTCTGCGCCAACCGGGTCGCTCGCGGGATTGCGGAAATGGTTAGCGGCGCAGTCTGGGTCGAGCACCAGAACGGTTGTACCCAACTGGGGGCAGACCTCGAATTGTCCAAACGCGTCCTGGTGGCGCATGGCACTCACCCCAATGTATTTGGCGTCGTGGTAGTCGGACTCGGTTGCGAAACCCTCAGGGCTCAGGCGGTGGTCGAAACAATTCAGGCCGCCTGTCCGGAGAAACCGGTCAAACTGGTGATTATTCAAGATGAAGGCGGCTCGGTCAAGGCGACGATGGTCGGCGCCACGGCCGCCCGTGAAATGCTGGGGCAAGCCTCGCAGGAAGTCCGTGTGCCGGTTGAAGCAGCAGAACTGATCCTCGGAACCGAGTGCGGCGGTTCGGATGCCTGCTCGGGAATTTCGGCCAATCCGGCCCTCGGTAAAGCCAGTGACCTGCTGATCGAAGACGGCGGCACGGTCATTTTGGCGGAAACAACCGAATTGATCGGCGCCGAACATATTGTCGCCGCCCGGGCTGTGACCCCGGCCGTTGCCGACCGTTGTTATGAAGTCATCGCCCGTTGTGAAAAACAGGCGACCGACATGGGCGTGGACATGCGTGGCGGCCAACCGACGCCAGGCAATATCGAAGGCGGCTTGTCCTCGATCGAAGAAAAATCGCTCGGTTGCGTCTATAAAGCGGGTACCAAGCCGCTACAGGACGTAATCGACTATGCTATGCCGGTGACGAAACGCGGGCTGGTCTGGATGGATACGCCGGGACAGGATATTGAGCAGCTGACAGGCATGGTGGCCGGCGGTTGCCAGATCGTTGTATTTACGACCGGACGCGGAACTTGCTGCGGTTCACCGATTGCACCGACGATCAAGGTGGCGACCAATAGTGACCTGTATCGACACATGAACGATAATATTGATTTGGATGCAGGTCCGATTGTTGCCGGTGAAGCGACTGTGGATCAGATTGGCAAGCTGATTTACGACGAAATGCTGGCAGTGGCTTCCGGCAAGTTATGTAAAGCGGAAATTCTCGGATTTAATGACTTTGCGATCCATCGGATCGGGCCGACAATGTAGCGTTACCGCGAAAATAGGAGGAGTGGCGAACATGGCGCAAAAAAGGGCTATAGTGATGAACAGCAAAGACAACACGGCAACCGCAGTGGAAGCGATCGAAGCGAATGCGGCCGTAGTCGTGAGTATAGACGGACAGGACGTCGCGGTTTCAGTCAGGCAAGCGATTCCGTTCGGACACAAGTTTTCCCTGCAGGCAATTGAGACAGGAACCGCAATTGTCAAATACGGCGAAACAATCGGTTATGCGACCCAATCAATCGGTTGCGGCGAACATGTCCATGTGCACAATCTGGAAAGCGGGAGGGGTAGGGGCGATAAATAGAAGCGAATTACCGTCAATATTGAACCTTGAACTGGAACAAGCCCATTGACACAAAAAGAGGAGGAAAGAAGAATGCAGATTCCAATCAAGAGGACTCTTGAAAAAGTTCCCGGTGGGATGATGGTGGTTCCCCTATTATTAGGTGCTCTTATCAATACGTTCGCCCCGGAATTCTTCAAGATTGGCGGATTTACGACGGCGTTGTTCAAAAACGGGGCGATGCCGCTGATTGGCATGTTCCTATTCTGCATGGGCTCCCAGATGAACTTCAATATTGCGCCGGTAGCGCTGAAAAAAGGCGTTATCCTGACCGGTGGGAAATATGCGATCGGCGTGGCGATCGGCCTTGGGGTGGCGATGTTCGTCCCTGGCGGCGTCTTGCTCGGACTGACCCCTTTGGCTCTGATTGCCGCGATTACCAATTCCAATGGTGGCCTGTATGTGTCGCTGACCGCGGAATATGGAGATGAGTCCGATGTCGGCGCCATTTCCGTGTTGTCACTCAACGACGGTCCGTTCTTCACCATGATCGCACTGGGGCTGTCTGGACTGGCCTCGATTCCGTTCACTGCTTTTCTCGCCGTGTTGATCCCGATTGCCATTGGCATGATTATCGGCAATCTGGACGAAGAAATGCGCAAATTCCTTGGCCTCGGCGAGCGGGTGCTGATCCCGTTCTTTGCCTTCTCACTGGGCGCAGGAATGGACTTCTTCACTATCTTTAAAGCTGGCGCCTCAGGCATTATTCTCGGGGTTGTTACCGTACTGGCTACTGGTTTGGGCGGATTCTTTCTGCTTCGCCTGTTTGGCTACAAGAATGCGATTGCCGGTGCTGCGGAAGGATCGGTCGCCGGGAATGCCGTAGCCACTCCGGCAGCGATTGCGGCGATTGATGCTTCCTACAAACCGATCATGAACGATGCGACAGCCCAGGTTGCCGCAGCCTGCATCATCACGGCGCTGCTTTGTCCAGCGTTGGTTGTGTTTATGAACAAATTCCAAGAGAGCAAAGGAATCTACAAACCCAAGAAAGCCACCGTATCGGCAGATTAAAGACTTCTGGCGTGTAGACCCTGGAGGGAGGATTTTGTGTGAAAAAAGTTGAGTTGGCCTATGGAAAAACCGGCCTTGCCATCCACGTGCCCGAATCCGCAGTGGTGATTGAACCGCGGCATTTGCCGGCGTTGGCCGATGACAAGGCGGCAGTCGTCTCTGCGCTGAGGCAGCCTATGGGAACGCCGCCGCTGAAAAGCATGGTTACAAGTACAGACACAGTTGCGATTGTGATTTCCGATATCACCCGCCCGACGCCAAATCACAAACTGGTGCCCTGGATTCTCGAAGAACTCGCTCATGTACCACGGGAGAACTTCATCATCATCAATGGTCTTGGCAGTCATCGCGCTAATACGGAGACGGAACTGGTCGCGATGCTCGGCCGGGAAATCGTCGATACGGTGCGGATTGAAAACCATGATGCATTTGATGACAGCAAACTGGTGCGTGTGGGCAAGAACAGCTATGGTTCCGAAGTGTTTTTCAACAAAACCTATATGGAAACAAAGTTCAAGATCGTGATTGGTTTTATTGAACCGCATTTCTTTGCCGGCTTCTCCGGCGGACCCAAGGGGATCAATCCGGCAGTGGCCGGTATCAAGACGATTCTTGATTTTCACAATGCCGAAATGATCGGTCATCCTTTAAGCACCTGGGGGGTTATCGAGGGCAATATCCTGCAGGATGCGGCTACGCAGAACTGTCTGATGGCCAAACCGGACTTCATGCTGAATGTGACCCTGAACGGCGAGAAGCAGATTACCGGCGTAGTGGCTGGCGATGTGATCGCCGCACACCGCGAAGGCTGCAAGTTTGTCAAGGAAACGGCAATGTATGCGGTCGATGAGCCGTTTGACATTGTTGTCACGACCAACTCCGGCTATCCGCTGGACCAGAATCTGTATCAGACCGTCAAGGGTATGAGCGCCGCCGCCCAGATTGTCAAGCAAGGCGGAGCGATTATCAGCGCTTCTGAGTGCTCCGATGGTGTGCCTGATCACGGCAATTACGCCAAAATCCTGAAAATGCGTGATACAGCAGGCGAACTGCTGGAAATGATTTGTGATCCGGAGTTTTGTCTGTTTGATCAATGGCAGGTGCAGGTGCAGGCAATGGTTCAACTAAAAGCCGACTGTTATCTGTTTTCTACACTGAATCCGGAAATTGTGAAAAATGCCAAATTCACCCCGATCGAGAGCGTAGAGGCGACATTGGAGCAGCTCTGCCAACAGATTGGCCCGCAGGTCCGTGTGGCCGTGTTGCCGCTGGGGCCACTGACGATTCCCTATGTTCGGGAAAGTTGAACAGAACAACGGACAGTGAACATTAATTGACTTAAAAGAGGAACCGTACGCTGGAGATGTCGAATCTTTCAACGTACGGTTCGATTCTTAGATCGAGGAGGAGAGTTAGGTTGAAGATTGTGATTGCTCCGGATTCATACAAAGGATGCCTGTCGGCGCTTGAAGTGGCCAAGGCGATCGAAAGAGGCGTATTGTCGGTAATTCCGTCGGCGGAAGTCCGCAAAATCCCGATTGCCGACGGCGGCGAGGGGACGGTCGCCGCGCTGGTGGCAGCGACGGACGGCCAGTTGCGTCAAACTGAAGTGACGGACCCTTTAGGGAACAAAATTATGGCGCAATGGGGCATCTTGGGCGATGGTCAGACGGCAGTGATTGAAATGGCGGCAGCTTCCGGTTTGCCGCTAGTGCCGAAGGAACAGCGTGATCCGCGGGTCACGACGACGTTTGGTACGGGCGAACTGATCAAAGCAGCCATGGCTGAAGGCTTGGCCAAAATCATTATCGGTATCGGCGGCAGCGCTACCAACGACGGCGGGACTGGTATGGCCCGGGCGCTGGGCGCTCGGTTTCTTGATGCTGCCGGACAGGAAGTTGCGGCTGGCGGCGGGTCGTTAGCTGAAATCTGTCAGATCGAGACGGCCGGACTGGACCCTCGCCTGCAAACGACCGAGATCGTAGTGGCTTGTGATGTGGATAACCCGTTGTGCGGCAGTCTGGGCGCTTCGGCCGTATTTGGGCCGCAAAAAGGGGCGACACCGGAAATGGTGCAGCAACTGGATGCAGGCTTGGCAAAATACGCCATCTGTGCCCAGCAGGCCACCGGACGCGATGTGGCGGAAAAAGCCGGTGCCGGTGCGGCTGGCGGACTGGGCGCCGGGTTGATGTTTTTCACCCCTGCCCAACTGAAACCAGGCGTTGAAATAGTGCTGGACGCTGTCGGTTTTGCCGAGATTGTCAAGGATGCTGACTTTGTTATCACAGGCGAAGGGCGGACCGATTTTCAGACCGCGTTCGGCAAGGCGCCTGTTGGTGTCGCCAAAGTCGCCAAAAGATTTGACGTGCCGGTATTCTGTATTTCCGGCGGCTTGGGCGATGGAGCCGACGATGTCCTGACCCAGGGAATCGACGCCGTGATGAGTATTTGCGACCGTCCGCTCTCGCTCGAGGAGTGCATGGCGGCGGGCGGACAACTGATTGAACCGGCGGCGGCGCGGTTGTGCCGGATCGTGCTGGCTGTAAAAAAAGCGCAATAGTTGGAAGCTGGAGTTGGAAGGAGTGTTGAAGATGAGTGGATTGAGTCAACAGACCGTGCAAAAGATGCTTGCACTGGCCATGCAGATTGCACAGACTGAATATAAAAAACCGATGTGCGTATGTGTCTGTGATTCGTACGGGTTTTTGCAGGGGTTTGCCCGCATGGATGGCGCGCCGGTCCGCAGTATCGCCATCTCCCAGAGTAAAGCCTACACAGCAGTGCGGATGGGGGTGCACACTCACGAGTTTTATGCCCGGATTCTGCGGGAAAATGTGCAGGTGTCTTATTTTGCTGACTCTCAGCTGACAGCGTTGCCGGGCGGCTATGTAGTGCGCGGCGGCAGCGGCGAAATTCTTGGCGGCATCGGGGTCAGTGCGTTGGCGCCGTCTGAAGATCAGCACATTACTGAACTGGTGGCAGCAGCCGTACTAAAGGGCGAAATCTGACCCTGCGAGCTGAAGATCAGTGCAGAAGGGACCCGAAGGAACCAGCGCAGTGCATTATTTCCCGGGTCAATTCGCCGACAATTTGCTTTAGTTTGTGGGTTTCCTCTTCGACTTTTTTATTCGAGAAGAAAAGTCTCATTCCCTGCGGTAGAGTTTTTCGGGCGGGAAGGACAGATACATTTTTTAGGAAGGTAAAACAAAAAAGATGTCGTAAGCTTCTTGTATGTGGCATAATCTTTTGACGAGGTGACATTTTGGGGAAGATTCTATTCTTCTTGCCAAGACAGGAAGATAAACAGATTGTCGAACAAATTTTTGCGAGTCAAAATGACGGTGAATGGGAACTTGAAACAGGCTATGTCACCGGCGTACGACCTATCCTGAAGACGAGCCTCCATGCTGATGCCGTTATTGCAAGAGGTGTGACAGGCGCAGCCATTGCGAGAACATTGCGCGGCACTCCTGTTGTGATGTTATCAGTAACTGGATATGATGTGATGCGCGCAGCGCTGGAGTGCAAAAAGCGCTTTGGCGCGAAGAAAGTAGCTATGGTCGGAGCACCGAACATGTTCTATGGCGCTGATAGCATCCGCGATTTTATGGATATGGAAGTTGAGATCGTTGCAGTGGAGAACGAGGAAGAAGCTGAAAAAGGGCTTTTATCGCTGCGCAACAAAGGGTTCAATGACATCATAGGCGGCGGCATGGCTGTGCAGCTTGCGAACCAGCTAAAAATGAACGGTATTTTTATCCAATCCGGGCCGGAAGCTATCTTTCAAGCTTTTCTCGAAGCGAAGAACTTGGCGCATGTCCGAAGTTACGAGCAGGAACGAGGGGAACAGTTTCGCACCATCCTCGACTATACTGCGGAAGGGATCATTGCAGTCGATGCAGCAGGGCAGATCAAGCTCGCAAATAAGGCAGCTCTAAAATTGACAGGTCTTACCGAAAAAATCATTGGTGAAACAGCAAAAACTGTTGTGTCCAGCCTGGGGTTCGAAAGAGTCCTGCGAACGAGACGGGCGGAACTCGGGCTTTTAGAAGAGGTTAATGGAAATCAGGCAGCGATCAACTGTGTGCCAATCGTTATCAATGATCGGTCGGCCGGAGCTGTCGCAACTTTTCAGCCTGTAACCGCAATCCAGGAGTTGGAGAGTAAGCTCCGGCAGAAGATTTATCGCCGAGGGTTGGTGGCTAAATTCAATTTCACTGATATCTTGTGTGTCAGTCCGATCATGAGAGAAACCTTGGTTTTGGCACAGGAGTATGCAAAGGTAGATTCCAATGTGCTTATTGTGGGTGAAACCGGCACAGGCAAGGAAGTTTTTGCACAAAGCGCCCACAACGCCGGCAAACGATGCGACGGTCCTTTCGTTCCAATCAATTGTGCGGCATTGCCAGAAAGTTTGCTGGAAAGCGAACTGTTCGGCTATGTGGAGGGGGCTTTCACTGGCGCATCGAAAGGCGGCAAGATTGGATTGTTTGAACAGGCGCATCGAGGCACCATTTTTCTTGACGAAATCTCAGAGATTTCACCTCGGTTACAGGGTCGCCTGCTTCGCGTATTGCAGGAACGTGAAATTATGAGATTGGGAGATGATCGGGTTATCCCTATTGATGTGCGAATTATCGCGGCCACAAACAAGAATTTGCTCAAAATGATGCGGGAAGGCCAGTTCCGTCCTGATCTTTACTATCGACTGGACATATTAAAGCTGGACTTGCCGCCACTCCGGCAAAGGACAGAAGACATAATGCCGCTCATGCGACATTTCATGAAGACGTATGCGGTTAGGTTTCAAAAACCATTAATTGAGTTGACGGCGGAAGCCAAGAAACACCTGCTGGGTTATGAATGGCCTGGGAATGTCCGGGAATTGCGAAATATAGCCGAGAGATTAACTGTACTCGGACAATACAACCAAACGGGAATAGATGCCGGGCGCATTCGCGGGATGCTGTTGCCAAAAACGGATGACACGAACGAAAGTAGGCCTCAAAAATTTGCAGAACCTGAGCCGCTATGGGTGTCCCGGATTTATGAAAGCCTGAAAGACAACCACAACCATTATGGCAAAACTGCCATGCAGCTGGGAATGAGCCGAACAACATTATGGCGCCGGATTAAGGCATGGGAAGACGAAAAAAGAAACAAGTAATGAAACAGTGAAACGATTTTGGAACAAAATATGAACCGTTAGAAACCCGAGCGAGTTTTGCATTTCTTGAAATGCCCGGCCTGCTTGGTTTTTTCATTATTCAGTCAGATTGGCATGATTTGTGCACTACTTGCAATAGCAGAGTTGCATATATGGACCATCCGGGTATACCGTTTGTTCCATGGATGCCAGGATGGGAGGAATATGAATTGAAACCAATCTTGGGCATTACGTTGGGAGAGGCTGCCGGCATAGGACCGGAAATTGTGGCAAAATTGTGTGCGCAAAATCGTTTGACTCCATACTGTAGGCCACTGCTCATCGGAGATGCAAGGGTCCTGGAACTGGGGAAAAAAATTGCAGGCGTCAATTTTCCGGTAGCTATTGTTGAGAATGTATCAGCTATCGAGTGGAATGGTCCAATTTCTATTCTGGATCTAAAGAACTTCGATCCCACCGATTTGGAGATGGGAAAACTCAATGTAGAGTCCGGACGGGCGACCGGTGATACGTTGGTTGCGACCCTCCAACTGCTAAAGCAGGGTGACATCGCTGGCATGGTGTTCGCTCCGCTAAATAAGCAAGCTTTCATTTTAGGTGGCTACGACTATGAAGATGAACATGCATTGTTTCGGGATTTTTTCAAATGGGACAAACTTGCCGGTATAATGAATGTGCTGGATACGCTGTGGACATTCCGCGTAACCTGCCATATACCGATCAGCGACGTGGCCGCCAGTTTAAATAAAAATAATATCCTGAGTGCTATTCAATTAGCGGATAAAACGTTACGGCTTGCCGGATATGAACGGCCCCGAATTGGGGTAGCTGCTTTAAATCCTCATGCTGGCGAAGGCGGACTCTGCGGCAGGGAAGAAGTAGATATAATTATGCCGGCCATCGAAGCAGCACAGGATGCAGGAATTGAGGCGTTAGGACCATTTGCGGCGGATACCATCTTTATCGCTGCATTTAAGGGTGCCTATGATGCTGTGGTTACGATGTATCACGATCAAGGGCAGATCGCCACGAAATTGCACGGGTTTGAAAAAGGCGTCACTGTTGCGGCCGGGCTGCCTTATCCCATTACCACGCCAGAGCATGGGACTGCTTTTGATATTGCCGGAAAAGGGATGGCCAAGACGGAGGCCACGGAACTGGCAGTGATTCTGGCGGCGAAAATGGCAGGATAGCGACAGCAATAGCAGAAAAATCCATAAAAATTGCGAGGAGGATGGTTTTGTGAAAAAGATGGTCGGATTATTGGTTACGGGGGCTCTCATTACGACACTGCTCTCGGGCTGCGGCTCGAAACCGGCGGAGAAAAAAGATGCAGCGGCCCAAGCTTGGGTTCCGACGAGAGAAATCGAGTTTGTTGTGCCTTCGGCTCCTGGTGGCGGCAGCGACTTGAATGCAAGGGTTATCGCCGATTTCTCGCAAAAAAACAAACTTTCACCCAAGAGCTTTATGGTCGTGAATAAACCGGGCGGATCCGGGGCAGTTTCTTTTTCGTATGTGTACGGAAAGAAAGGGGATCCACATGTTTGGATGGTTCTTCATTCCGGTCAGGTAATGAGCGCGATCGTTAACCAGTCCCCGGTAAAAGCAGACATGCTGACATACGTTGGAGTGGTTGGATTTGATGATCTGCTCCTGGGGGTAAATAAAGATGGTAAATACAAAGATATTCAAAGCTTGATCAAGGATGCCAAAGAAAATCCTGACAAGGTGAAAATTGGTGGCTCACAGCGCGGCAACAGCGATCATCTTGCCTTTGAAATGCTGAACAAGTATGCAGGCACAAAAGCCACCTACGTTCAGTTCAACAGTTCAGGCGAAGTAATGGCTGCATTACTGGGTGGACATATTGATGTGGGCATCTTCAACCCCAGTGAATGTGACGGACAGGTAAAAGCTGAAAAAGTGATTCCGCTAGTCACTTATGCAAAACAAAGGATTCCGGGAAATTATAAGAATGTGCCAACTTTTGGCGAGATCGGGTATAAAGGTATTCAGTTAACTGAAGTTCGGGCAATCTCAGGTCCGCCGGATATGCCTGCTGAAGCAGTGAAGTTTTATGAAGATCTGTTGAAGAAGATCACAGACAGCGAGGAATGGAAGAAGAATTACATTGAAAAGAATTCCATGACTCCGGCCTATATGAATGCGGCTGATACCAAGAAATACTTTAACGAACAGTCCGCACTGTATGAAAAAATGTTTAAAGAAGTAGGCTTTATTAAATAACACCTGCGTTTAGAGGATTGGATACAGACATCGCGTTATCGCAACGTGGCGGTCGAATGTCTGCCACGTTGCATTTAGAATCTTGCAGCGAAGTAATCGCTTTGAGAACATGTTTAAGGAAACGTGAATATATGATACTGGGTGATAGGAGGGATGGCGATGAATGCTGATCGTGTGATAGCAACTGTTTGCGGCATAATCGGCGCATTTTGGGCGACTACCGGCTGGTTCTCTTATGGAATTTGGGTCAACAAAGGACCAGGTCCCGGTTTTTTGCCTGTAATCTTCGGTTGCTTGACAGTCATTTTGTGTATTGCCAGACTGCTAAGAAAAGATAATGACGCCGAACCTATAGACTTGAGGGCAATCGCTCCCATTGCCGCCATTATTGCCTGCGCCTTGGCTATTCATTTAATCGGGTTCTTGCCAGCGACATTTTTGCTTCTTTTCGTTTGGCTAGTTCACCAAGGGTCTTATTCCTTTAAATTTTCTTTATTTTTGTCAGCTTCCATTATCGTATCAATTTGGGGCGTTTTCGGGTATTGGTTGCAAGTGCCGTTCCCTCTCGGCCTGATTGATTTTTAGAAAGAAGGTAATTTGATGGAAAACATATTTTATCACTTGCTTAACGGCTTCGCCACGGCATTGTCAGCGCCTAACCTTTTTGCTGCGTTGGCCGGTGGACTTATGGGCCTGATTATCGGCGTCTTACCAGGCATTGGCTCTGTCATGGGTGTCGCCCTGCTGCTGCCAATCACCTTTAAAATGGATCCCACCACTGCGATCATCATGCTTGCGGCGCTCTACTACTCGACGATGTACGCCGGAGCATTCACGGCTATTTTGATAAATATTCCTGGTGATCCGCCAGCCTTAATGACAACCATCGACGGTTATCAGCTCACGCTGCAGGGCAAGGCGGGGAAAGCGTTGGCTGTTTCTAACTGGTCCTCGTTCGTGGCCGGTTTTATCGGCGTTGTTATCCTCACTTTCATGGGCCCCTTGCTGGCTGATATCGGCTTGGCCTTTGGTCCTGCGGAAATGACAGCGGTAATTCTGCTGGCATTGTCAGCTATCGCCTGGCTTTTGGGGGACGACCCGGTAAAAGGTTTACTGGCAACCTGCCTGGGCATCATGCTTGCCACCGTCGGTCTTGACCCAGCGGTCGGCAGGCCGCGGTTCGCCTTTGGTATTATTGAACTTCTAAATGGAATTGATTTCATTCCTTTGGTCATCGGCATGTTAGGCATGAATGAAATTATTGAAATGGCTCTCCAGAAAGGCGGCTACAAGTTTAAGACAACGGAAAAACTGTCAATACGAAGCAACTATCTAAACTTTGCAGAAATGAAACAAATTTTCAGGCCCACCGTGATCGCCAGTGTTCTTGGCACATTTATCGGCTGCATACCAGGCGCCGGAACCAATACCGCATCATTTCTGTGCTACGTCCTGGAAAAAAAGACCGGCAAAAACAGTGCAAACATGGGCAAAGGAGCGCTTGAGGGCGTCGCTGCTCCCGAGGCTGCCAATAATGCCGCGGCGGCAGGGGCTTTCGCTCCGCTGCTGGCGCTTGGAATCCCCAGTTCGGGCACAGTCACAGTTCTTCTCGGCGGCTTAATGATGTGGGGGATAACCCCCGGGCCACTGCTATTTACGGAACATCCGGATCTTGCCTGGGGATTAATTGCATCGATGTATGTAGGCAATGTTGTGTGCATGATCATCGCCGCCCTCAGCATTCCCTTCATGATACAAATGTTGCGGGTGCCGCCGGTCATATTGACGCCCATCATCATCGTCATTTGTATGGTGTCGGCCTTTGCTGCCAATAACAGCTTGTTCGATCTCTGGCTCATGATCATTTTCGGCATTGCCGGCTATTTCTTCACTCGTTACAAATACCCGATCGCTCCATTCATCATGGCTTTTATACTGACGCCCCGCTTGGAGATGTCAGCGCGGCAGGCCTTCGATATTTCCAATGGCGACCCGTCAATTTTTGTGCAAAAACCAATCGCTTTGGCATTTTTGACGTTCACTCTGATTCTCTTTCTGGCTCCAGTAATGCTGACTTTCTGTAAGGCGTGCCGAAAAAGATAAACCAGTCGAAGTAACCATTGCTAAAGAACACTTGCTCCATTGCTTCTAGCGCATAAGTCGTCACATCAGGATAGAGAAATGAGCACCACCCGTTCTAGGGGCGGTGCTCATTTCTCTATCCTGAATCAGCCGTAGTGCACATTTCTGATGTGATATTAGAGTATGTACCCGAAATCAGCCAACCAGGATAACCCCGCTACGGTTCCGGCAGCTGGCACATATTCCAGTCCGACATGTCCGGCATATCCCACTTCGTCAATCGCGGCAAATACAAACCGGTAATTGATTTCGCCGGTTCCTGGCTCATGGCGACCGGGGGTGTCGGCGATCTGGATGTGGCCGATTCTCGCCAGTTCCTTACGCAAGGTGCCCATGAGTTCGCCTTCCATTCGCTGCGCATGATAGATATCATACTGCAGTTTGACGTTCGGGCGATTCACCGTTTCAATAACATCAAAAACCTGGCAGGTGGTGCTCAGGGTAAAACCGGGCATATCCTTGGCGTTCAGCGGTTCCACCAAAAGGGTCAGAGAAGCTGCCGCCATTGCGTCAGCGGCAAACCGGAGATTTTCGATTAAGGTTGCCTGCTGTTCGGCTGCCGGTACATCCGCCAGTTTTTTTCCTACGAGGCAGTTCAGGCGCGGAGTGCCAAGAAGCTTCGCATATTCAACAGCCTTAGCTACACCGGTGCGGAATTCTTCTACGCGACGGGGATCGACGGCTACGCCGCGATCCCCGGTCGCCCAGTTTCCGGCAGGAAGGTTGAACAGGACAAGGGATAGGTTATTTTTATCTAGCAGGTCTTTGATTTCTTGGGCCGGATATTCGTAGGGGGACATGAATTCGACGGCTTTGAACCCAGCCTGGGCCGCTGCCGCAAACCGCTCCGTAAAAGGCACTTCGTTAAACATCATACTCAGGTTCGCTGAAAATTTTGGCATACATTATTCCTCCAATCGTGTGATGAATTTTATTTTTTCCGTGCAATCACTTTCTTGGCTGCGTTAACTATAGCAACCTTATCTAGTCCGTGTTTGCTCAGGATCGCCTCATAAGCTCCGGATTCGCCAAATACGTCGCGGATACCGAGTATTTCCTGCGGCAAAGGCATTTCTCCGGCCAGAACCTCAGCTACCGCTGAACCGAGCCCGCCGTAGATGCTATGTTCTTCCACCGTCACCAAAGCGCCGGTTTTTCGTCCGGACTCCAGAATCAGCGCCGCGTCGATCGGTTTGACGGTATGCATGTCGATGACTTCGGCCTTGATTCCTTCTTGCGCCAAAAGATCAGCAGCTTCCAGAGATTTGGTAACCATGTAGCCGTTTGCAACAAGCGTTACATCAGTACCTTTCCGGAGCACAATTCCTTTGCCAATTTGATAGGCCGAATCAGCTTGATAAATCGCCGGAACTTCTGCGCGGCTGAGTCGAAGATAGACCGGGCCCTGCAGTTCGGCGGCGGCAAAAACTGCCTGCCGGGCCTGAAATTCGTCAGCTACCACGATAACCGTCATATTCGGCAAGGTTCGCATTATCGAGACGTCTTCCACTGATTGATGACTCGCGCCGTCGTAGGAGTCGGAAAACCCGCCATAAGCACCGGCCAGCTTTACATTAAGATGGTTGTAAGCTGCCAGGCTGCGGACCGGATCAGCCGCCCGCAATGCCAGCAGAAACGCAAACGTGTTCACGAAAGGGATTTTACCGCTTGCTGCAAGACCTGACGCTATTCCCACCATATTGCCTTCAGCAATACCAATATTGAAAAAGCGCTCCGGGAATGCCTGCTTAAACAGAATCGATCGGCTGGAGCTGGCTACATCTGCATCGAGCACCACTACATTGGGGTTGACCTTGCCCAATTCGACCAGTGCCTCGCCATAAGCTTCACGCATTGCTTTCATTATTGTTTTCCTCCCAACTCCGCCATGGCAATTGCATACTCCGCATCTTCTATCGCCTTGCCATGCCAGCTGTTCTTTCCTTCCATGAAGGAAACACCTTTACCCTTGACCGTATTGGCAATGATAACTGTCGGTTTGCCATGCAGGCTTTTGGCCTGATCAATCGCCGCATCTAGTGCACGGACGTCATGACCGTCAACATGCAGGACATTCCAGCCGAAGACTTCAAATTTCTGCCCGATATCTCCCATCGGCATGATTTCTTCGAGTGTTCCATCAAGCTGCACGCCATTGTTATCGACGATGGCAATAAGGCGGTCCAGCTGAAATTTTGCGGCAGCCATCGCCGCTTCCCAGTTCTGTCCTTCCTGTAATTCACCATCACCCAGAAGAACATAGGTGTAAAGATCCTGCTTGTCCAAACGCGCAGCGAGACTCATTCCAATGCCGACAGAAAGCCCCAATCCAAGGGAACCGGTGGAAATATCGACTCCGGGCGTTCGTTTCATGTCAGGATGCCCCTGCAGTATACAGCCGAGTTGGCGAAGTTTTTTCAGTTCCGATTTTGGGAAATACCCCTTATCTGCCAACGTGGTGTACAACACTGGCGCGCAGTGCCCCTTCGATGCGATAAAGCGGTCACGGTCGCAATTGCAGGCATCTTGGCAGCTTGCATTCATCTGATTGTGATACAGGACAGCCATTATTTCCACAGCGGATAGCGATCCGCCCGGATGCCCCGTTTTTACATTGTGAAGCATTTCAATGATGTCGATTCGCATTTGTTTGGCAATGTCTTTGAGTTGTTGCTCTTTGGCCGCGTCCATTGACATGGTCCAATCCTCCTTTAATCGACTGGTGTCAGCACCAGTTTCATGCCTTCTTTATTTTCGAATTTGTGGAAAGCCTTTTCCCATTCGGTTATCGGCATTATATCCGACACCAGTATCTTTGTATCCACAGTCCCAGCCGCAATCAGCTGGATTGCTTTTTCCCAGGAAGTCCAGGTTGAGCCGAGCGAGCCGGTAACTTTAAGCTCGCGGAAACAGATCTTTTCAAAGTCGATCTGGATCGGCTTGCCAAACAGGCCGATCTGGGTATATTGCCCCCCCTTGCGCGTCAACAGAAGTCCATCATTGGCTGCGCGTGCAGCACCTGAACATTCGAGCGTTACGTCAGCACCCTTTCCGCAAGTGACTCGGTTGATCACTTCAAAAACGCTTTCTTTGGTAACATCTACGACGTAATCTGCACCGAGTTGTTTCGCCATTTCCAGTCTTTCCCGATCAATATCGGTGCCGCTGACAATGACAATCGCACCCGCCGATTTTGCCACCTGCAACGCTTGCAGGCCAATCGAGCCAGGGCCAATGACCAAAACGACGTCTCCGGTTACGACCGTCGTCAGCTCCAAAACCGCGTGAGTGACACAGGCCAGCGGCTCGCAAAGGGCGCCGGCAATAAAGTCGACATGGTCAGGCAGCCGATGCACCCTCTCCTGGGGTACTACCGTGAACTTGGTAAATACGCCATTGTACCAGTAACCCAGCGTACGCCGCTGATTGCAGAGATTGTAGCGACCGGTGCGACAATGCATACACTCGCCACAGAAGCTAAACGCTGTTTCCGAGGTCACCCGGTCACCAATCTTCCATTGTGTGACCCCTTCGCCAACTGCCGCAACCACACCGCAGAACTCATGCCCGGTAACCACCGGCGGATTGAGGGGAATCCCGGCAATGTCATCATGGTAAATATGCAAATCAGAACCACAAATTCCAGCCGCTTTGATTTCGATCTTGATCTGTCCGGGGCCGGCGGTTGGTTCGGCAATATCTCTGATCTCCATATTTCCATCGCCCTTGGCATATTTGACTAAGCCTTTCAAAGTATAAACCTCCTTATTGTAGCTATCAGATCAATTCTTTCTGGGGCTCGCCATCGATAAAATTGAGTTCGCTGGGTCCGGATAAAACTTCAATATCAGGGCAAGCAGCGGCCTCTTCCAGCAACGACTCGCTGATCAGCATTTCCGTGAGTTCCAGCGTATTTTTGATCCAGACGATTTTATGTTGCCTGGGCGCAATGCCGTTGCATAGCTTGACCGCTATCCGCAGGGCATCTTCAGCCGTAGCCGCGACCAGCGGAACTTTTGCGGCATCACATTCCGTACTGGTAAAAGCATTCGTGTACATGCTTATGTAATCGATCTTGTCAAAAAGTTTGCGGGTAGTCACATCGGCCATGCCCACACCGTTGGCGTTGCCATGGCTTTCCTCGGTCATATCGAGAATGGCACTTTTTTGAAATTCCGGCCCTCCGGTTAGCCATGGGGCGATATAAAGACCGGTCACGTTCGGATCCTGACCGTCGCCGCTGATATTCTTGCCAATATAATCGATGATCAGTACATCGAATTTCGGCAGCAGGATGCGGCCCATCAGTTTGCGGGCCGTCTGAAGCATGGCGCTTTCCTGCTCAAGCTTAAGGATTTCCTCCTGCGTAACCACTTCAATCTGAAAAGTATCTTCGAAAGCGTTTTCCACCAACGCCACTGCGAACAGCACCTTGGTCCTGCCGGCGATGAAACAACCGATTTTGGGGATCAATTCGGCAAACCGCCTAAATCCCTCGCCATGAATGATATCCGTTCCTCTCTGCTTGCCGAGGCCGATCACCAGCATCTTGCAGATACCGCTTTCGATGGCGCCGCGGAAACAGGTATGCGGTTTGATCCGGGGAATGATCACTATACCATCGGCTGACAGCGCGGTTTTCGAGACATAAATCGGCAAACCCGGCTCGACTTCCCCGAGCAGTTCGACTTCCATGGAGGCCTCCACCGGGACCCCCATGGTGGCAGCGGAAATACCGAAGCACTCCAACATTCCAGCCTGCCCCTCGGGCGTGGCGCCGCCGTGACTGCCCATCACAGGCACGATGAATGGGTTGGCGCCAGCCTGTTTCAAGACGTCGATCACCGTTTTGGTAATCAGGGCGATATTGGTGATTCCCCGGCTGCCAACACCCACGGCGATTCTTTTTCCCGTGAGGTCCGTCAGGTGTGGCTGCATCTTTCGTCGCACCTCTGCCGGGATGTCCTTGATCTTTTCTCTGGCAAATTTTTGTTTAATCCGCACGAAACGCGGCAATTCAATTGGTGGGAAATTTTGCAGGTCCAATGATTGCATGGTAACCGTGTCCTCCTTTCTTTGCGCTCCAGCTTCCGGTTTATCGATCCACGTCGACCATTACTTTCATCACGGTTCCGCCGACATTGTCATCGATATACTGATATGCATCGGCATATTCCCGAAAAGCGAAATGATTGGAGATCAGTTCGTTGACCCTGATCTGTCCGACCGCAATGAACCGGATTGCATCTTCATAATCTTCCGCAACATAATTCATGTCCCCGATCAGGTTCAGTTCCCGCCGTTGTACCAGACCCAGTTCCACAGGCACAAAATCATAGAAGTTTCCAACCAGAACGATGTTCGTGCCGCGACGGGCGATGCGGATCGCCTGTTCAAGCGTTTTGGGCGAGCCAGCGCAGTCCAGGATGAAGTCAGCCCGCTGGGGTCCGAAACTTTCCAGAACAGCGGCCTCCAGGTCAGAATTCAGAGTATTGACAACAAAATCAACCCCGCATTGTTTCGCCAAATCCAACCGCACGTCGCTGATATCGGCGATCATGACCTTATCCGCTCCCAGGGCTTTGGCTGCTTGCGCCGCCAGGTTGCCGATCGGACCGGCGCCGATCACGAGCACTTTGCTGCCGGTTGCTTTGCCCCCGAGCTTCACAGCGTGCACGCCCACCGCTGCAGGCTCGACGACCGCGCCTTCATCGAAGGTCATGGTTGGCGGTAGTTTGTGCAGCTTGGATGCGTCTACAAGAAAATATTCCGAGGCCATTCCGGTAAGGCCCCCGAGTACGCCCATCACTTTGTAACTTTCGCAGAGATTGTAACGGCCCTGCTTACAGAGGAAGCATTCACCGCAAAATGATTGCGGTCGCAGAGTGACCAAATCACCGGGAGCCAGTTCGCTGACGCCGGATCCTACCTTCAACACGGCGCCCGATCCTTCATGTCCCTGAACGAGCGGGAGTGTCGCATATTTATGGTTGCCGTGGTAGACATGAATGTCTGACCCGCAGATACCGATTCGCATGACCTTCATCACAACCTGACCTGCCGCCGGCTCCGGTATCGGAATATCCCGATATTCAATCGTTTTCGCTGACTTCAACACTGCCTGCAACACTTTGTCTATTCACCCCTTTTGCTTGATTTCGATCTGATGGTTAGTGCAGTTTACTTTGCCTTCATTTTGCCGAGATATGCTTCTCTAACCCGTACGTCATTGATCATGTCTTTGGAATCGCCGGTAAGTACGACATTGCCGCCTTCCATTATGTAGAGCCGATTTGACACCTCCATCGCCAGCAGTGCATTTTGCTCCACAAACAATATCGGCACACCCATCGCGTTAATTTCAATGATCCGCTGAAACAACTCATCAATAATTTTCGGCACCAGCCCCATCGAAGGTTCATCAAGCAGCAACAGTTTCGGGCGGCCCATAAGGGCCCGCCCAATAGCAAGTATCTGCTGCTCGCCGCCGATCAGGCTCCAGGCATACTGTTTATAGCGTTCTTTCAATCGAGGGAAAAAACCGTAGACTTTTTTGATCTCTTCCGTCACATTCGTTCTGCTGAAACCGCGCCAGGCCACCGTCCCTGCTTTTAGGTTTTCCTCTACTGTAAGTCCAGGGATTGAACAAAAATCCCCCTTCTCTTTTTACTACTCACAATATCTTTCCGATGCATCAACATTCTGTTTGAGAAAAAACACCTCCCAATTGTTTGCGCATTTTATGCTCAATAACGGATATTCACCAAGTTATGGTCTCAACCACTCAAAGCTTAAAAGCTGCATATCTGGCACTCTGCAGGTGATATCGCAGGGCCTCCGCTGCTTTTTCCGGTTCGCGGGCCAGCATTGCCTCCACAATCGCCAGATGTTCGACAGCGCTATCAGCAAGACGCTGCGGCATCATCGTTGCCAGACGCCGGATCCGTTCATTTTGTGTGTACATATTTTCCATCAAATTATTCACATAAGAATTGCCGAAAGCATGAATAATAGCAAAATGCAGTTCACCATCCAAAGTCACAAGCTCCTCATATTTGTCCAGTGACCTGTCAGAAAGTCCTTTTTGAAATTTAAGCAAGGTTGCTTCGGGAAAATCAGGAGTAACCATGCTGACCACATAAGGCTCCAATACATACCTCAACTGAAAGATATCGTTAATAATCTTAGGGGTTATAGGTGTCACCGCAGCACCTTTTTGGGAAGTCAGTGTCACCAGTTGGTCATTCTCCAGCCGATTCAGCGCCTCTCTGATGGGGGTCCGACTGACGCCAATCAGAGAGGACAGCTCACGTTCATTTAAGGGACTGCCTGGCGGAAATTCACAGGTAATAATTTTATTTCTGATTATGCGGTAGGCCCGATCACGCAAGCTAATTTCTTTGTGAGGTTCCATTCGAAGAAAAGAAACCATTAATAACCCTCCGCGCTTTACTGTTTTTAAGATTGTATACTTTTGGTATACATTTTGAATTAATTATAATTATTTGACATCTCGGCAGAAACTCCTGCTAGTTATAATAAAAATTTCTTTGATTCCCTTATTTTTCTTGCCGTCTATCCAATTGCTTTCACAGCATGACAAAAACCAGTCTTTGGCTTAAAAAGACCGGCTGTATTTAATGACGACCTGGCCAGCTCCGGACAATAGTCGACAGACAAGTTGACAATCCCGGAGCAGGCAGCTATATTTAGAGTGCAAACTGTATTAGGGTGAGACCCGTTCCGTAAAGGGATGGGCTTTCCCTTTTTTTCACAGTCGGTAGCCTGAACATGGAGGAGGGTCCCGCATTGTCAGTATTGGATACGCTTTATGAACGGGGTTTCGTTCATCAGTTGACTCATGAAGAGGAAATCCGCGAGTTGCTGGAAACAGAAAAGGTCACTTTTTATATCGGCTTTGATCCGACCGCAGACAGCCTGCATGTCGGCCACTTTTTGGGCATGATGGTGATGGCGCATATGCAACGGGCAGGGCATCGGCCGATATGCCTGATTGGCGGCGGCACGGCGATGATCGGCGATCCGTCCGGCAAAACGGATATGCGCAAAATGATGACAGAAGAGACAATTGCCCACAACGGCGAGTGCTTTAAAAAGCAGATGCGGCGTTTCATCGACTTTAACGATGATAAGGCGTTGATGATGAATAACGCCGACTGGTTGATGAAACTGAACTATGTGGAAATGCTGCGCAGTGTTGGCGCCAGCTTTTCCGTCAACCGGATGTTGACAGCAGACTGCTTCAAGCAACGTCTTGAGCGCGGTTTGTCGTTTCTGGAATTTAACTATATGATCATGCAGGCCTATGACTTTTTGGAACTGTACCGGCTGACCGGCTGCGTCATGCAAATGGGCGGCGCGGACCAGTGGTCGAATATTTTGGCCGGCGCCGATCTGATCCGACGCAAGGAAGCAAAACCGGCTTTTGGCCTGACCTTCACCCTGCTGACGACCAGCGATGGCCGCAAGATGGGTAAGACGGAAAAAGGCGCTCTTTGGCTGGATCCGGCCAAGACATCGCCCTACGATTTCTATCAGTACTGGCGCAATGTGGATGATGTGGATGTGGCCAAGTGTCTGGCGCTGCTGACTTTTCTGCCGATGGAAGAAGTCCGCCAGCTGGCAGAGTTAAAGGATCAGGAAATTAATACGGCAAAAAAAGTGCTGGCGTTTGAAGTGACGCAACTGGTACATGGCAAGGAAGAAGCCGAGCGGGCTCAGCAGGCGACCGAGGCGTTATTCGGCGGAGCTGGCGCACTGGATAATGCACCGACCGTAACTATTTCCCGGGAAATACTCGGCGGTAAATTAGTCGATATTCTGACCGGCGCAGGGATCTTTGCCTCCAAAGGCGAAGCACGGCGATTGATCCAGGGCGGCGGCCTGTATGTAAAAGACGAGAAAATCAGCGACCCGGAGCTGTTACTGAAAGCCGACATGTTTGAAGCAGACAGTCTGCTGATTCGCAAGGGAAAGAAGAGTTTCCACCGACTGGTGTTGGAATAGCCGCTACGGCCTGAATCATTTGCCTGAGGAGGGCGCATGACGGAATATGTGATCACCGGGAAACCGGCGGAAAATGCGGCGGCTGAAACCAGACTGATCGGCGGCTTTGCCGAAACCGTCGGGGCACTGGCAGTGGAAGCGATGCTGTATGAAGTCACCTGCACCCCGTCGCCGGGACTGGTCGACCGGGTCAATTCCGGCGCCCACCGCGATATGGACTTTTACTCGTTCATGTCCAGCTCGGCGGCGCTGTCTTTGTGCATGGCCCGCTGTGTGCAGGCTGGCCTGAATCATCGCGGCGCGTTACCTGCGTTGTTGCCGGTGCTGCGCCAGATCGGTCAGGAAGGCGAGAGACGCATGCTGCAGATGACTGGTGGCGTGAATACGCAGAAAGGCTTGTTGTTTTCACTGGGGATCGTGGTGGCGGCGGTCGGCTGGTTGCGCCAAAATGAGAAAAATATGGACAGCGCGGCGGTGCTGCGCTGCGTGGCGACGATGACGGCGGGCCTGGTGACGCGTGAACTGGGCAATCTGGACAAGCCGGCTGCAAATCTGACTGCCGGTGAAAAACTGTATCGTCGCTATGGCGTGACTGGCATTCGTGGCGAGATGGAGCAGGGCTTGCCGGCAGTGTTGGTTCATGGCTTACCTGCGTTGCGGCAGGCGATGGCCGACAATCTGGGTGTGAACCATGCGTTGCTACAGACTTTGTTGGTGCTGATGACGGTGGTTGATGATACGACCGTGATGAATCGCCACCATCCCGATAAGATGCGGCTATGGGCGAAAAGTAAGGCCGCAGGGGTGCTGGCTGCCGGCGGCTTGTATACTGATGCCGGACAGGAGCTGCTTGCCGCCATGGATCAGGAATTTATTGCGCACAACGTCAGTCCGGGCGGCGTTGCCGACTTACTGTCGGTGACCTGGTTCCTGTATCGGCTGGAGACGCGGTTGGTTTCGGCAACTGTTGAACCTTGGGATTAGCTGAGTATTTTGAGACTTCTGGCTTATGTCGGAAGTCTTTTTGACAATAGGAGGGGATTCACAATGATGGAACCGTCGATTGCCGCCCTTCATGCCGCAATGCAGCGGGGCGAACTTACCAGCCGCCAACTGGTACAGGAGTGCCTGCAAAGAATCGAAGCCTACGACCAGCAGGGCCCCAGGCTGAATGTAGTGATCCGGCTTAATCCTCGGGCGCTCGAACTGACGGATGAACTGGATGGGAAACAGAGCAGCAGCGGCCTGGTCGGTCCGCTACACGGAATTCCCATTTTACTAAAAGACAATATCGACACGATAGATATGCCGACAACCGCCGGCTCGGTCTGCCTGGAAAAACATCAGCCGCTGCAGGATGCCTGGCTCGTCAAACGGCTCAAAGACGCTGGCGCGATTATCCTGGCGAAAGTGAATCTACACGAGTTCGCGGTCTGGGGTGAAACTGTCAGTTCGCTGCAGGGGCAGACCCTGAATCCTTACGATCTGTCCCGCACCCCCGGCGGTTCCAGCGGTGGTACTGGTACCGGGGTGGCTGCCGGATTCGCTGTAGCCGGGATCGGTACCGACACGGTCAACTCGGTCCGTTCACCGGCTTCCGCCAACAGCCTGGTCGGCATTCGCCCGACAACGGGACTGGTAAGCCGGGCCGGCCTTGTTCCATACTCGTTTACGCAGGATACGGCAGGGCCGATCTGTCGGAATGTGGCCGATGCTGCGTTGCTGCTCGGTGTGATGGCGGGCTATGATCCGGCAGACCCCCGCACCGCCTGGAGTGTCGGCAATATGCCGCCGGCAGGCTATGGCCCGGTCCCTGATGACAACCAGCTGCGCGGCCGCCGGATGGGAATTCTTGATAGTTTGTTTGGCAAAGGACCGGAGCATGTTGAAGTCAATGCAGCAGTTCATGCTTGTATCGACAAAATGCAGGAACTGGGCGCTGAGATTGTTGGAGTGGCAGAGCCGATTGCTTCGGGCCGCCTGGCTGGCGAGGTGAGCGTGCATCTGTTTGATCTGGAACGCGATTTAAACAGTTATTTAAAGAACCTTGAACCGACCGCGCCGGTGCATTCTTTGCAGGAGGTGGTTGACTCCGGTCGGTTTCACCCGGGAATTGCCGCCAATCTGCGGCAGGCTCTGGCAGTGAAACCGGACAGCTTGCCTTATTTGCAGCGGTTGCGCGAACAGGACCGTCTCAAGGAAAGGTTGCTGGACATTATGGCGGCCAATCGGCTGGATGCGTTGGTTTTTCCGCATCAGCAGCGGCTAGTGGTGAAGGTCGGCGAGACACAGGTCGAACGCAACGGCGTGCTGGCCTCGGTCACCGGCTTTCCGTCGATCACCATCCCGGCCGGCTTTTCTGCCCCGTCGGCTACGGCACCGCTGGGGGTGCCCATCGGCATCGAATTTGTGGCCCGCCCCTGGTCCGAGCGGACGTTGATCGCATTGGCCGGAGCGTTGGAACAGGCGATGCCGCTACGCAAAGCGCCCAAGCTGTAAAAATCAAACGCACGCTAACACCTCGTTGGTTTTAGCGTGCGTTTTTAGTTGGTGAGATAAAGCAAGGGGGCCGGATCTGCGTCAGGTTTCCCTAGGTCAATATGGCGGGCAGTCCTAATAGCTGTCTGGCTTCGGCCGGCGTGGCGACTTCCCGGCCGACTTCCCGGCTCAGGCGGGCGACGCGCTCCACCAGTTGGGCATTGCTCTCGGCCAAGACTCCCTTGCGAAAGAAAATATTGTCCTCAAAGCCTACCCGTACGTGACCGCCCATCAGGGTTGCGTGCAGCGCCAGTGGCAGTTCCGCCGCGCCAATGCCGGCCACCGACCAGCTGGCGTCTGCCGGCAACATTTCAACCAGATGCAGCAGGGTTTTCAGCGTCGCCGGGGCGGCGCCGGGAGCACCCAGCACGAAGTCGAAATGCAGCGGCGGTGTAAGGAGGCCCATTTTTACCAAGCGCAGGGCCGTCGTAATCATGCCGGAGTCAAAGACTTCCACTTCCGGCTTTACACCGAATTGCTGGATGGTTTTGGCAAACTGTTCGATATCTGCCGGACCGTTGACGAAAATATCCGCGCCGAAATTAACGCTGCCAGTCGTCAGCGTGGCCATTTCCGGCTTCAATGTGACAGGTTCCAGTCGCTCGGCTGCGGTCATGCCGACTGCGCCGCCGGTGGAAACCTGGATGATCACATCGCAGCGCTGGCGAATCAAGCGGATGATTTCGGCGAACACGGCCGCCGACTGTGTCGACGATCCGTCCGGTTTGCGAGCATGCAGGTGGACGATTGACGCGCCGGCCTGCCATGCTTCATAAGCAGCGTCGGCGATTTCTGCCGGGGTCAATGGCAAATGGGGCTGTTCCTGCCTGGTTACTTCGGCGCCGACCAGCGCGGCAGTGATGATCAGCTTATTCATGCTGTTTCCTTTGACAAGCCAGCGGGACAACGCAAGTGCCGCTGGCTTTGCAGACAACGACAGGCTGCGCCAGTACATCGGCGGCGGAATCCTGGTTGGCAACCGCAACGGAAGCAATCACCTTTCTGGCCTCAAACTCCATTTTGCGTGAAGTTTTGCCGGCAGATACGATGCGACCAACCGCTTCAATGTAATCACCGGCGAAAACCGGGGCGAGGAACTCTACTTTGTCATAGGCGACAAACAGGCCTTCATCACCGTCATAACGAATCAATAGTTCTGTGGCGACATCGCCGAACAGATTCATCATTTTCGCGCCATCCACCAACCCGCCGCCATAATGGGCGTCATGGGCGCTGATTCGCAGCCGGATCAAACTCTCGATTTTTTCCACTTACCGCATCTCCCTTCGTTTCATTTCCTGCACGACAAACGAGGCAACATCTTCAGCATAGGTATTGGGGCCAAAACCGGCGTCATAGCCAAGTTCCTTGGCCAGTTCATGCGAAATGCGGGGACCGCCGACCACCAGCACCAGCTTGTCCCGGACACCTTCCGCCTCCAGTATGTCCACCAACCGGGTCAGGTTGGCCAGGTGTACATTTTTTTGCGTGACAATCTGCGATACCAGCAGTGCATCTGCCTTCATTTCCAGTGCTTTGGCGACAAAATCGTCCGAACTGACCTGCGCGCCCAGGTTGATTGCCTGCACCTCATGGTAACTTTCCAGACCCTTGTGGCCATTGAACCCTTTCATGTTCATAATCGCGTCGATGCCGACCGTATGAGCGTCGGTTTCGATACAGGCGCCGAGAAAAACCAGCTTGCGGCCGAAGTGTTCCTGAATATAACGATCGATGGCTTCTTTCTTCATGGTTTCAAATTCGGCCTTGGTTACCGTCAGCCGGGATACGTCTATGCCGGTTGCCAGTTTTCCGTACAGGACAAAGAACGAAAAGCCCTGGCCCAGATCGCGGCTGCAAGTGACGGAAACTTCGCCGAGCCCCATGCTTTCACCGATGGCGCGGGCTGCTTCACAAGCCAGTTCGTTATGCGGCAGCGGCAGGGTGAAGGAAAACTGCACAACGCCGTCATTGAGGGTGTCGCCGTAAGGTTTGACCAGACAGGCGCTGTCAGTTGCTGCTTGTTGCACTGTCATTGCTTGCACCTCCCAGCATCAAATCGATAAATGGATTGAAATAATCGGCGCTTTTGGCAATGACACCGGTTGTTCCTTTGCCGCCATCCGGTTGGCGGGAGATGTCGGCGAACATTTTGCGGTTGATCGCCTCCATCAGGCCGATTTGTTCAATTTCAGCCAGCATCTGGGCGGCTTGCGCCAGGACTTCGCTGGCCCGGGCCTGAATCCGTCCGGTTGGTTTGAATTCGATTTCGTCAGCCAGATGTCGCATGGTGTTGAACACGTATTGGGCATTTTCCACCGCCAGATAGCGGTCCTGCAGCAAGGGGGTGTGGATCGCTTCTGTCAGCATGCCCAGCAGGTGGATGGTTTGTCCGGTCATCACCGAAGCCACATTGAACAGCGCATCCTGCACCTGGCCTTTGAAAATATTGCCGGTCATGTATTTGGTCGGCGGCATATACTTTAGCGGCGCATGCGGGAAAACCTGCCGGATCAGCTGGGCATGGGCGATCTCCCAGAGAAAGCCGTCTTCGCTGTCGGGATTGATTTCAAACGCATGACCCAGACCGATTTGTTCGTTCTTCAGGCCTGACATTAAGGCGAACTGTTCGTTGATGAACTGGGACGCCAGCACAGTATGGGCTTGATCATAAGCATCGGCTGTCGTCAGGTAGTTATCTTCGCCGGTATTGATGATAATTCCGGCGTAGGCGTTGACCATCCGTGAAAAAAACTGATCAAGGAAGGTGCGCCGCATGTTGATGTCGCGGAAGATGATCCCGTACATGGAGTCGTTGAGCATCATGTCCAGGCGTTCCAGAGCGCCCATGACGGCGATTTCCGGCATGCATAGGCCGGAGCAGTAGTTGGTGAGGTAAATGTAGCGACCGACTGCTTCGCCAGCTTCATCGAGCGCCTGGCGCATCAGGCGAAAATTTTCCTGGGTGGCGTAGGTGCCGCCGAAGCCTTCGGTGGTAGCACCATAAGGGACATAGTCAAGCAGGCTTTGCCCGGTGGTCCGGATTACGGCAATGATGTCTGCGCCCTGGTGAGCGGCGGCGGTTGCCTGTTTGATGTCTTCATAAATGTTGCCTGTGGCGACAATCAGATACAGATAGGGAGTAGACCCCTTGCCCAACCGCTGAACCAGCTGTTCACGCTGTTGACGGTTCGCGGCGATTTTACGGCAAGTCTCGCCGGCCAGTTGCAGGGTCTTGGTTTTGATTTTGTCATTGTGGCTGTCGGTTTTCGTCAGGGTCATTGTGCCACAGGCAACTGCCGTCGCGACTTCCTGAGCGGTCAGCCCCTGCTGATCCATTGCGGCAACGACCGGCATCAGTGCACCCTGCGCCAACAGGTTCTGCTCGGCCAGGTGTTCGACGACGATGTTGACCAGTGGCACTCCCTCGTTATTGACACCGTCAATGCCGAGCAGTCGCAAACTGGCCCGCTCAATAGTGGAGGTCGTAAGTCCGTTGACTGCCTGTTTTACCTGGCAGGCAATGATTTTGGCCGACTCTCGGGCCTTGGCAACCAACGCATCATCGATTATTAGGTGTGACATCACTTCATCTCCATGTTTTGTTCATTGCGACCGAGTGTGCTGAAGGATTGAACCAGATCAAAGACTGGATATGGTGTCAAACCGGCGGCAATTCGGGTAAAGAATTCGGATGCGTCCAGCGGGGCGCCAGTCGGCGAAACCGGATTCACGGTGACCGCCAACAGGCGAATCGGCTCCACTACACGGATGCTGCCACCGGCAGCGGCAAACCGCCGCCAAAGTTCCGCCGCACAGAATAGGGCTGCGCCGTTCTTCAGCACCAGTTGAAGTTTGCCGCGTCGTTGGCTGGCTAGCAGGCAGTCCAGAATCGTGTCGCCGACAGCGCCGGATAAAACCACAGATTCGGTCCGGTTGGTGATGGCTTGTTTCAGCAGTTCACCGGCCAGCAGCGAGTGCGGCGTGTTCAGGGTGCTGATTTGCAGTTCTTCGTCCAGCAACGCCAACTGATTTGCGGCCGTAATCTGCCGGCAAACCGCCAGCAGTGGCGGGGATACTTGCGGCAGCGTCAGACGGTTGATCCGGTCCAGTGTCTTGGCCAGAACCAGGTCGACACTCTGCCCCAACGCCGCGCCGGTCGACAAAATAATCGCTTGCGCCAGACCGGGAACGGCAGGACTGACGCGGTCGAGGGCTCCGTCAATCAACGTCAGCTGCGCGCCATGCTGGACAAATATTTTCTGCAGAGCCTGATGCTGACTGATAAGGGTCGGTCCGGCCAGTTCGACCAGTCCGGCCGCAGTGGTTCGAACAACCACGATTTCTCCCATCGCGCTGGCGAAGCCGGTGTGTTGCAGAACCTCCACTGTGGCTTCATAGCGTTTCAACGTATCGGTCGCGGTTGCCAACAAAGAGCCGGTTGGCGCGAGAATACGCGGTTTTGGCGTGTGAAAAACTTCGTCGCGTTTTTCCCCGTCGCGACCGATGGAAGTCAGACCTAGCCGCAGCGACCGGGCCGCCGCCAGTTCGACCAGATGATTGAACGCAACCGTCTTGCCGACATTTTTGGCCAGCCCAACGAAGGACACGCTGGTTGTTCCGCTGTGCTGCACCAGCGACAGGAGATCGCTGGATTGTTCGATTCGGTCAGGCATAAATGGTTTCAAACAGCTGTCGCAGTTGGGGGCTTTCCCGCAGCAGATGCAGCGAGATCTCAGCGTGGCGATAAGTATAGCCATTGCCGATGATCATGTTCACGTCCTTGCCTACCCCTTCGGCGCCGAGCGCGGCTGCGGTGAAGCTGGTCGCCATCGAGAAGAAATAGACGGTGCCATAGTCACGGGTAGCCAGCACCGAAGCCATTTCCGTGCCGGGAATATTTACGCAATTGATGGTGACATCGGCGAGTCTTCCGTTGGTGACGGCGGACACAGCTTCCATCACGGCCACGGCGTTGGTCGCGTCCACTTCCAGCACATGATTGGCCCAGCCCAGGTCACGTATGCGTTGGCAGCTTTTGGCGCCGGAACCGATGCCGATGATCGTGCCTGTGACACCAGCCCTTTTTCTGGCTTCATACAGACATAAGGTGCCTGATTTGCCGCCGCCGCCAATAATCACGACCGTGTCGCCCGGCTTGACCAGACGGGCGGTTTGCGCCGGTGCACCGGCCACGTCAAGAATGGCCAGCGCCAATGCATCCGGCATGTCATCCGGCAGTTTGGCGTAAATGCCAGATTCGAATAAAACCGCCTGGCCTTCGATTTCCACTTGATCGCGGTCGATATGCACCGCTTTGATTTTGTTGATGACCAGCGGAGTCAGCGACAGCGAGACGAGGGTGGCAATCCGGTCGCCGACCTTGAGGTCCCGGTCTTGCAAGTCAGCGCCGATTGCACTGACCCGGCCCAACAGCATGCCGCCGGAGCCAGTCACGGGGTTGTGGTGCTTACCACGCTTTGCCACGATGTCTAACATGGTTGCCTTGATTTTTTCGACATCCAGTTTGGCGGCTTTCTTGATCTGGGTAAAACTGGCGGCATCGATGTTTAGAATATCGACATCAATTAAAATCTCATTGTCGCAGATTTCCATGCTGTTGCTGATTTTCCAGGCTGCCTGCGGCAATGTTCCCGCCGGCTCCAGAACACGGTGAATTCCATAGGGAGATCCTTTCATCATAGCCAACTCCTTCGTCTATTTTCCGTTGATGCATTTCTCCGTACTGATTCCCAGATGGGCCTTGCCGCAAAGTTTACAGGGTTCGTCCGGGTCGGTGTAATGCTTGGGCGGCTGGGCATAGGCGAAAATATTGCCCTGATAGTTGCGCAAAATTGCCTGACTGTCTGACTGGGAGATCAGGTATTGCGGCATGACCGGAATTTTACCGCCGCCACCCGGCGCATCGACGACGTAAGTCGGTACTGCCATGCCAGTGGTATGTCCGCGCAGCGATTCGATGATTTCCATGCCGGTAGCCACCGACGTGCGGAAATGCTCGATGCCTTCCGACAAATCGCACTGATATAAATAGTACGGGCGCACCCGGATTTTTAACAATTTCTGGAACAGATCCTTTAAGACATTGGGGCAGTCGTTGATCCCGGCGAGCAGCACACTCTGGTTTCCCAGCGGGAACCCGGCATCCGCCAGACGTTCACAGGCTGCTTTGGCTGCAGCGGTGAGTTCTTTGGGATGGTTGAAGTGGACGTTGACAAAAATCGGGTTGTATTTTTTCAGCATGGTGCACAATTCCGGCGTGATTCGCTGCGGCAAAACGACAGGCGTCCGTGTGCCCAACCGAATAATTTCGACATGAGGGATCGCGCGCAATTTTTTCAATACGCTTTCCAGCAGTTCATCCGAAATCAATAGCGCGTCGCCGCCCGACAACACCACGTCCCGCACTGCCGGAGTTTTGCGGATGTACTCAATGCAGGCGTCGATCTGTTTGATCGTTCTGGCCTTGTCAGTCGCGCCGGCCAGCCGGCGGCGGGTGCAAAAACGGCAATACATCGAGCACTGATCCGTCAGGAGCAGCAAAACCCGGTCCGGATAGCGGTGCGTCAAGCCAGGGGTTGGCGAGTCAACTTCTTCATGCAGCGGGTCAGCCATGTCGGATTTGGCCCGGTGCAGTTCTTTCGCGGTCGGTACGGCCTGGCTGCGGATGGGGCAGTTTTTGTCGTTCGGATCCATCAGCGACGCATAATGCGGGGTTATGGCCATGCGCAGAGTTTGCAGACACTGCCCGACGCCTTCCTCTTCTTCCGGCGACAGGTCAATGACTTGTTTCAACTGGTCTTTGTTGACAATCCGGTTGCGGACCTGCCATTGCCAACTGTTCCAGTCGGTATCGGACACATCTTTCCATAAAGGGATATCTTTAAAATTGCGCATCGTGCCATCTCCTTCATCTCGATTGTACATTTTGTTTACTGAGGTATTTCTATGCTATAGAGGATCAAGATGAATTATATAGATTTAATCAGTTTATTTCATCGTACCGGGGCGATGAAACGGGGTATGGATTTTTGTACATCATGTACATCATGTATATGTTCCACTAATGTTGTTATTATAACGTCATTAAAATTTATGCAGAAATAACAACATAATCTATCTGTTATTCTGACAATCCCAATGATATACTCTAATAAATGGCATATAAACTGGAGTAAAACGAAGCGAGGTGCTGGGTTTGCCTGAAAAAACCGGTCAGATAAATAGCAAAGCTGATTTTTTCCAGTTGGTCCAATCCCTGCAAGAACAGTTTACCGGGGTTCATCGCAAGCTTGCCGGGTATGTAATGAATCATTTTATTGATGTTGCATTTATGACGGCTCAACAATGGGCAGCAGAAGTCGGGACTTCAGAAGTTTCGGTTATTCGCTTTGTCCGCTTTCTTGGGTACAAAGGCTACCCGGATTTTGCTGAAAATATTAAAAACCTTGTCCGCAATGAAATGACAATGACGAAGTATGTGGAGGTGTCAGCCAAAACACGGCGCAAAGGGACTGACATCCTGATGGATATTATCAAAAAAGAAGAACGGAACTTTAACGAGCTGGTCGCCAAATATTCACCGAAGACGATGGCGGAAGTGATTGAATTACTGGGCAAGACCAAACGGGTCGTAGTTCTGGGCCTGCGTTCTTCGTCGGCGCTGGCGGATTACTGCAGCTATATGTTGATTCGGGCGCTGGCAAAGGAAGTGCTGACGATCAATGCGGGAGGGGTCCACACGTATGACTCCTTTCTGCCATGGGAAGGCAAGAATGTAATGGTCATTGCGATCGGCTATCCCCGCTATCCGGCCCGGACCATGGAAATACTGACGCATACCAAGGCGCTGGGTTGGCCGATTGTTTGCATTACCAATGATGAACTCTCACCCTTCGTGCCGCTGGCCGATTATGCAATCTACGCTCCTTCACATTCGGTCGCTTTTACCGATTCCATGGGCGCCGCAGTCGTGATCATCAATACGCTGGTGATGGAGTACATCACCAAATTTCATGATCAATCGATTGATAAAATTAAACGATTTGAAGAACTGGCGAAAGAACAGCAGTACTATTGGAAAGAGTAAAACGCTTGCTGGCTAATGAACAAGTAGGCGGTGTGTGATGGGACTGACAGTCAACGATGCTCTGGCAATCGAGGCAATGAAGCAAGCGAAGCTGTTGGCCGGCAAAAACGGTCTGGACAGGGAGATCGTCTGGGTAACGGTCATTGAAGTGTTGGACGAAATTCATTTGTTGCAAAAAGGCGAATTGCTTATCACTACGGCTTTTGGCCTAGCCGATATTCCCCGTTTGATTGACGAACTGATTCCTCGTTTGGCGCAGAAAAACTTGGCGGGACTGGCCATACAGACCGGTTACTATCTGGATGAAATTCCCGATTCGATCATTCAGCAGTGTGAACAGTATGATTTTCCGCTGATTGAGTTGCCCAAACAGTTGAAATTTTCGGAACTGACCATGGCGATTACCAAGCGGATTATCAACAGGCAAATGGAAATGCTGGAATATGCCCGGCAAATTCATGATCGGTTAACTCAGGTGATTCTGCAAAACAAAGGGTTGCCTCAGATTGCGATTGTTTTGGCGGAGCTGCTGGATGCGCCGGTGCGAATCATGGACGCGCATTATAATTTGCTGGCATCGGCCCGGCTGGCGGAATCCGCCGACAGTCTGCAACCGGAAATTATGCAGACCGAATATCTGGCGCTACGAAAACGCCAGTTGCTTTGTCCGGAACAAAATTTGATCGCCATTGGATCAGCAGCGGCGCCGGAGAGCCCTGACCAAGTGCTCTACCCACTCGTTGTAGGACAGGAAGTGTTCGGTTACCTGTCTGTTCTGACGAGCAAACCAACACTGGCGGAGATGGATAAGACCGCGATTGCTTCGGCGGCAACGATCAGCACGCTGGAGATATTAAAGGAAAAAGCGGTATGGGAAACCGAGGAGCGGGTTAAGGGCGATTTCATTGACGATCTGTTGGAAAATGCGATTATTACAGATACTGTTTTGCGGCGTCGGGCGAATTATCTTGGCTTCAATTTGGAGAAGAAATTTGCCATCCTGATCCTGCAGTTTAGTAACCTGAACACCAGCCCAAGCATCAGTGAGGCGCATTTTCAGGAAACGAAACAACGCATGTTCGCCCTGGTTCGGTTTTCTTTGCACACTTACCAGAAGCAGGCTCTGCTGAAGTATAAAAATAACAAACTGACTATCTTGCTCCAGGTCGACAGGGATGCTGCGCCGGATGGCGGCAAGGAAGAATTGACGCAAATCGCCACGGCGCTGCGCAAAATTATTGCTGCGGAAACTGCAATAAACACCGCGATTGGTGTTGGCCGAACCTATAAGCAATTGGCGGATATGGCGAAAAGCTTCCGGGAGGCGGAACAGGTCCTGGCGATTGGCGATCGGTTGCGCAGCAAAGATTTTGTTTTGTTTTACGAAGATCTAGGCCCTTACATCTTATTCACCGGTGCAGCCAATGAGTCAGAGTTGCTCACATTTTACACGAATACGGTTTCAACAGTTATTGCTTATGATATCCAGCATAATAGTGAATTGATCCCGACACTCGAAGCGTTCATTCGCTGCAACACCGGATTAAAAGAAACAGCAGCCGAATTGTTCATACACCGGCACACGTTGAAGTACCGACTAGGCCGGATTCGGGAGATTTCCGGTCTGGACCCGGAGAACAGCCAGGATCAGTTCCAATTGCAACTGGGACTGATCGTGGCCCGATTATTAGCGAAATTCTAGCCTCGTTGTGCAGGAACGAACCGCGGTCAAAGAAAGCAAGGGGCTATCTCAATTGTTTTTGAGATAGCCCCTTGCAACAAGTCTTCGTTTTTTTTTGCTGTTGATGCTGGATTATTTGTCGGCGAAGAACGCGGCTGTTTTGGCCTCATCCCAGCCGAGCACTTCTTTCAGCAACTCGGCGGTGTGTTGGCCGAGCAGCGGCGCCGGGCGTTCAATGGCGCCAGGAGTCAGCGACATTTTTACCGGCATGCCGGCCATTTTGAGATGTCCTGCAATTGGGTGTTCAACTTCAACGATCATGTTGCGGGCTTTGATCTGCGGATCGTTAACGATTTTTTCTATGGTATTGATCGGTGCGCAGGGCAGCTCTGCCGCTTCCAGCACGACCAGCCATTCGTTGATGGTTTTGTGGGAGAAGATTTCATTCAGAATTGCGGTCAATTCTTTGACATGGGCGGTACGGTTATTGTTGTTGTTGAAACGCGGATCGGTGAGTAGTTCCGGCCTTTCCAGAATGTTGCATAGTTTTTCCCACAGGCGGTCGTTCCCTGCGCCGACAATGAGGTGTCCATCTTTGGCGGTGAACGATGCGAACGGCGTGATTGAGGGGTGGCGATTGCCCAGCGGAACGGGCACGTTGCCCGAAGTGACATAACGGGCGATCGCATTTTCCAGCACCGCTACCTGGCAGTCCAGCATACCGACATCGACCTTCTGGCCTTCGCCGGTTCTTTCTCGGTGATACAGCGCCATCATTACACCATAGGCGGTAAACATGCCAGCAATGATATCGCCGACGGATGCGCCGACCCGCGAAGGTTCCCCACCTTCCGGTCCGGTAATGCTCATGATGCCGCCCATGGCCTGGACGATAATGTCGTAGGCCGGTTTATACTGGTAAGGTCCGCTGTGGCCGAAGCCGGAGCAGGCGGCATAAATGATTTTCGGGTTGATTTTTACCAGTTCCTCATAGCCCAGACCGAATTTTTCCATCGTACCCGGACGATAATTCTCGACGACTACGTCGGCCTGTTTGACCATTTCCTTGAACACGTCGATTTCGGCCTGGTTTTTGAAATTGAGGGTCATCGAGCGCTTGTTGCGGTTCAGACTCATGAAATAGGCGCTTTCCTTGCCGACAAACGGTCCGAAGGCCCGTGAATCATCACCGACTTTGGGTGGTTCGATCTTGATGATATTGGCGCCGTAGTCGGCCAACATCATCGTGCAATACGGTCCTGCCAATACCCGGCTCAAATCCAGTACTTTTAATCCCTCTAATGGTTTCATGAAAATCTCCCCTTCTTTTATAAATTGCGATTATGAAAATGTATGCCCGGTATTTGTTGTCGAAATAAGCCAATACTCTAATTCAATATGTTTACGTGAAATTCCCCCTTTTGATGCTTGAATATATGAAAATACCTACAAAAAAACAAAAAGACAGCCAAGGATAAATCCGCACTGTCTCTCTTGCACTCATATTTTGTTACGCCGTTTAATCCGGAGAGGTACAACCCGTAAAGTTCAAACAAGTTAACACTCTTACACTCAAAAACACTCTCAATGGCCATTTGCTAAATCATAGCACAACGTTTGCTGGATTTCAAGATTTCAACCAGCATCCGATCCGATATGCATGACACCAAGTCCAGCCCGGTCATGGTTGGTCAGCGGATGCAGGGCCGATTCGCCGAACATGGCGACGGCCACCCACTTTGCGTCGCGGACCACCGCGATCTTTACCGCTACACTGGCGCTACTCGCTACATTGACCATGATGCCTCGCTTGGCTTCATCGGTTGCATGCAGCAATGCATGATAGTTGGTCGGTGTTTTCGTGAACAGGCCGGTGTTCATGCAAGCGCCAATCACTGCTTTGGTTGTCTTCATCTGAAACTCGGACATGGCAGAATTGCCGCCAACTTCAGTGACGACATAACGGAAACCCTGCTCGGTAAGCATTTTTTTGACGTTTTCCTCATCCGGAATGGTGCGGGTTAAGGCCAGTAACATGGCGGCGATTCCTACACTGCGAATATTGTCGAACATAACACTCCAACTTCATAGTGGAATTAAGCTTGCCTATTATTGTAGCATTTTAGCCTGCCCCTGTCATTTTCTGTCGAAATTTTCTTACTGGCGGATTCGGCTGACAACTGGCAGATTTTCTTGCTTGTTCCTACTGTTTTATAGTACCATCATGGTATAAATGATTCGGAGGTTCTGCGTGAAAACGATTAAATCGCCGCTCGACGGATATCTGACAACTGTGAATGTTTCAGTGGGGGATGCGGTGCAAACAGGCCAGGTTTTGGCAATCGTACTGATCCTGAAGATGGAGAATCCCGTATTGAGTGACAGGGAGGGCATCGTCAGGGAAGTCTGCGTGAAAAAAAACAGCCGGGTCAAGCATGGTCAACCGCTTATGCGCATTGAATAAATGACCAAAATTATAGCAAGAAATAGTAGTTGATTATAGGGAGGATTTCTTTAGTGGACATGCCTGTTTCACCTGTATTGCCCGAACAACCGAGCTACGCCGGATTCTGGATTCGGTTGGTCGCCTATATCATTGATGCATTAATTCTTGGCGCTATCACCTTTCCTGTGACGCAGGTTTTGGCCTCAATGGGGATCGGCGACCATTCTGCCAACATCATGAGCATTGCCATCAGCTGGATGTATTTTGTCGTGTTTGAAAGCTCGGCCTGGATGGGATCGCCCGGCAAGAAAGCATTGGGACTGGTCGTTACCGATGAGCAGGGAATGCGCATCACGGTCGGTCTTGCGACACGACGCTATTTTGCCAAGATTTTATCGGTGCTGATCCTGGGCCTGGGGGTGGTGATGATCGCTTTTACCGCCCGTAAACAGGGGCTGCATGACAAAATGTTCCACACCTTGGTGCTGAAAAATTCAGGCTAACAGTAGATGGGCGAATGAATAGACAGCGGATAATGCTGCGAATATAGGAGAAAATATGAACGAACAGACTTTTATCGAACTGGGAATTAGCAGCGCGCTGACACTGGGACTGGAAAAAACCGGCATTCGCGTGCCGACCAAGGTGCAGGCGGAAGTGATTCCCGATGCTCTGGCCGGACGGGATGTCGTCGGGCAATCCGCTACAGGCACCGGCAAAACCCTGGCCTTCCTGTTGCCGATATTCCAGAAAATCGATAAAGCTAAACGGGATACACAGGCAATCGTGCTGGCGCCGACCCATGAACTGGCGATGCAGATTTTCCGCGAGGCGCAACTGTTGGCCCAAAACTCCGGCGTGGCGGTAACTACGGCGGTTATCATCGGCGATGTTAATATCGCCCGGCAGATCGATAAAATGAAAGAACGGCCGCACCTTGTCGTGGGCTCCAGCGGCCGGATTTTGGAACTGATCCAGAAGCGAAAAATCAATGCGCAGACGGTCAAAACCATCGTACTGGATGAGGCGGATCGCCTGATGGATGAAAATCATCGGGCTGCGGTGACGGCGATTATCAAGGCTACGCAAAAGGACCGTCAATTGATGCTGTTTTCGGCGACAATACCGGCTGCTGCACTGGAGAAGGCAAGCGAACTGACACAAACAGCAGTAATGGTCGCAATCAGGGAAGAGTCAGCCGTGCCGGCGGAGATCAGCCACTGGCTTTTCCTGGTCGAGACCCGCGATAAGATTGACTTCCTGCGCAAACTGCTAGCCAGCCTGAAAGTCGAGCGCGCTCTGGTGTTTATTAATACCAGCGCCGCCATTGAAGAAACGGTCGCAAAGCTATGCCATCACGGTGTGACGGCTACCGGGATTCATGGCAGTTCGATTAAAAAGGACCGCCAGGGCGCTATGGAAGCATTTCGCGATGGCCGGGCCCAAGTGCTGGTGGCGTCGGATTTGGCGGCACGCGGACTGGATATTCCCGGGGTTGCCTGCGTAATCAACCTGGAATTGCCGGAAGATCCCCAGGCTTATCAACACCGCGCCGGACGGACTGGGCGGGCCGGCGCTGCCGGACTGACGGTATCGATTATTGACCGGGCGGAAGAAAAACGCATTTTGTTCCTGCAGAATAAATTGAATATCCACATCGCCCCGAAGCGATTGGCGTTCGGAAAAGTCATCGATTAGTCGGTCGGGCAATAGTCGAGGAGGCTGACCTTGAAACATAACACACCCTATAACGATATAACTCGAACCACCCTATCGGTATTGTCGATCGGCATACTGATCATTGCTGCGTTCTGGATTGTCAAGCCGTTTTTGTTGCCGTTGCTGTGGGCGAGCATGATCGTATCGGCAACTTGGCCGATTTTGTTGCGGATGGAAACACTATTGCGCGGCAAACGCAGTTTGGCTGTGATTGCGATGACGGTTCTGTTGACGCTGTTGGTTTTGGCGCCGCTGGTTACCGCAGTGGGAATTATCCTGGCCAATACTGATCGAATCATGCAGTGGATCGAAGCGCTGAGCCGACTGGCCGTAATGCCGCCGCCCGAATGGCTTGAATCGATTCCGCTGGTTGGGCCACAGGCAGCAGAACTTTGGCATGAAATTAACACCGCCGGCACAGTGGGGTTGGCGGGAAAAGTGGCGCCGTATATCAAGGAAATTCTGTTGTGGCTGTTTAATCAGGCTGGCAATCCCGGCAAGCTTTTGTTGGATTTTTTGCTGACGGTAATCATTGCCGGTGTGCTGTACTCCACCGGCGAGCTTGCCGCACAGGGTGTATTGCGGTTTGCCCACCGCCTGGCCGGTGACCGCGGCGAAACTGTGGTGGTGTTGGCGGCGAAATCGGTCAGGGGGTTGGCGTTGGGAGTTGTGGTGACGGCGGTTGCTCAGTCTGCTGCTGCCGGAATCGGCTTGGCGATCGCTGGCGTTCCAGCAGTACTGTTGTTGACAGCATTGATGTTTATTCTTTGCCTGGCCCAACTCGGCCCATCGCCAGTGCTGGTCCCGGCGGCAATCTGGCTATTTTGGAGCGATGCTACCGGCTGGGCAATATTTCTTGCTATTTGGACTTTGCTGGTGACGCCGGTCGATAATGTGTTGCGACCAATGCTAATCCGCAAAAGCGTCGATCTTTCGATCTTTGTGGTTTTACCGGGTGTTATCGGCGGATTGATGACGCTTGGCATCATCGGCGTATTCGTGGGACCGGTGGTGTTGGCGGTTACTTATAGTTTGCTGGAGGCCTGGATAAAAGAAGGCGAACATCGAACCGATGATTTTGAGTGAGCGTTTGCTTTTGGCAGGTGAACGTCTGTCGTGCAATAAGCCGGGGTCAGCCCATAATCAGCAACCAAAGCACAGAGCAATCTGTGCTTTTTTGGCGTTGTCGAAAAATTTCATAGAGCCCCTGATTCAACAAACAAATAACGTGACAATGTTGGAAAAACAACAAAAAGCATATTGACGTTGGAAATATAACGAAATATACTTAATACAAGTCAATTTTATGGCAATTTGGCAAAAGCGCCCGCAACCAGACTTTTTGAACGCTGAAACAAAAATCAATAATAAAGGGGATAAGAAAGTGAAAAAAAGAAACTTGGTAATTGCCCTTATGGTCCTGATTGCTTGTCTTGTGCTAGTCGGTTGTTCATCAAGTCCCAGTAGTCCGGCGCCAGCTGCTTCAGCCGGCGACAAGGTATTAAAACTCAGACTTCCGTCTTCACTTTCGTCATTAAATCCTCAACATACTACAGCAATCAGGGATACGAAAGTATGGACACAAATTTATGAAGGTCTTTATGGCATTGACGAGTCTAAGAATGGTTATTATAAAGAACTCGCAAAAGATGTAAAACTAAGTGACGACAAAAAGGAATACACCATAACGCTGCGCGACGGCGTAAAATTCCAAAATGGCGAGCCGCTAAAAGCATCGGATGTCGTGTTTACCTATAAGCGCGCCATAAAAGATCCCAGATTCGGTTATTTGACAGCCAAAATCAAAGACGTGGCGGCTGTGAATGATTCAACCGTAAAAGTCACATTATCCGAAGCCTACGCGCCGATTCTTCACACCTTCTCTTCGCTTAAAATTATGAACGAAAAAGAAGTAACGTCGCTCGGCGATAAATTTGGCACTGTGCCAAGCAAGGCCGGAACTGGCCCCTACTTTCCGACCGAATACAGTGTCGCTACCGGCGTTAAGCTGCAAGCCTTCGACGGCTACTGGGGCGGCGCGCCAAACATAAAAAAACTGGAGTACCGAGTAATTTCCGACGATTCGGCTGTGCAAGTGGCGTTCCACAACAAAGAACTTGACTTCCTGGAAGACGTGGCGCTGTCAAACTGGAATACCCTGAAAGAACAGGCCGGGCCTGAGAATAATGCCATGATCAAGGGTAACAATATCCATTTCCTGGCCGTCAATTACCAATCGCCAAACAAAAATGGCATCCTTGCCAACGATAAAGTGCGTCAGGCTATTTTCTACGCAATCAATAAGGAAGATATCAACAAAGCGATGGCGGCTGGATACGGCACAGCGGCTGTCAGCTATATGCCAAACGAGTATGTTCCGACATCACCAAATACCGGATTCGAAACCTATAAGTTTAACCAAGCAAAAGCCAAGGAGCTGCTGAAAGAAGCTGGCTATCCGAACGGTGTAGAAATTGGTACCATTATTTCTTATCCGTCGCCGACGTCATTCAACGGAATCATCGCCCAAGTTATCCAATCGAATTTGGCAGATGTCGGAATCAAAGCCGAAGTTCAAATTGCTGAAAACGCGATTATTACACCGAAAATGTATTCCCAGAACTATGACCTGGCTGTTTTCTCAGACTCAAACAACTTTGACTTTAACAATATTCGTCAACAAGTTCACAGTGAGTCAAAGGGTATGTACCTGGTTAAATACAAAGATGGCAAGTTTGATTGGCAGCGGATCGAGAAGCTGGTTGAACTGGGGGCGGCAGCTGCTGATACAAATGAACGTCTTAAACACTACACTGAGTTGTGGAAAATCATTATGGATTCAGCTACAATTGACCCGCTACTCCATCGACCGGTTGCTATTGTATGGGCTAAAGGCTTAAATATAGGCAAGCCGGTACCAACTTACTATAAAGTAAAAGACTTCTCCTGGAAGAAGTAAAAATTACTCAATTTAATTTAAAATTCAGGCTGTCTTTAATTAAGACAGCCTGAATTTTAATGGGTGCTCTTGCGTTCCGTGCCATTTAAGGAGGCAGAAGAATGTATAGATATGTCATAAAAAGGTTGCTGTTTCTGATACCTTCCGTGTTAGGCGTAATTTTTATTCTTTTTCTGGTTATGAGCATGACTCCCGGTGATCCGGCCAGAATACTGTTGGGTGACGCGGCGTCGCAAGCGCAAATCGATGAATTGAATCGTCAGCTTGGCTATGACTTGCCGTTCCTGGAAAAATATGCGCGTTATGTTTACCAAATGGTTGTGCATCAAGATTTTGGCGTATCGTATTTCACGAAACAATCCGTATTCGAAGAAATTTGGCCACGATATATAGTAACTGTAAAATTGGCTTTTATCGGGGTTGTTCTATCGTCATTAATCGGCATACCATTTGGTATTTATACGGCAGTCCGACAGTATTCGCTCTGGGATACGATCCCGTCACTGATTGCTTTTTTTATTGCGGCGATCCCGTCTTTCGTCCTGGGGATGTTGCTGTTGTATTTATTTTCGCTAAAACTGAACTGGTTCCCGTCGTACGGTATTGAATCATTCAAAAGCTATATCATGCCGGCGCTCGCTGTATCGATTCCGCCGGCCGCGATTAACCTGCGCTTTACCAAATCTTCAATGCTGGAGTCGATTCGTCAGGATTACGTTCGTACCGCCCGGGCCAAAGGGGCTTCGGAAAGTACGGTTATTTGGAAACACGCCCTGAAGAATGCATTGTTGCCTGTTGTCACAAACGTCGGCATGAGCCTGGGTAATTTGATCTGCGGTGCGGTTGTGGCGGAAAAACTGTTTTCCATTCCGGGGATTGGCAGCTTGATTGTAGACCGTATTACCTATAAAGACGAGCCGGTTATTATTGCCGGGACAATTTTGATTTCAGTCTGCTTTACCGTTGTCATGCTCGTCGTTGATTTGATTTACGCGTATATTGACCCGCGTATCAGGGCCAAGTATGCGAGAGTTAAGGGGTGATCTAATGGAAAACGCCACGTCGCAAACTGCTCCAGAAACTGCAGAAAAAATAGTTTTCAAAAAACAAAGCCAATGGAAAGAAGTATGGCGCATGTATAAAAAAAATAAAGGCGCGATGATCGGGCTGGTGTTGTTTTCGTTTATTCTGATTATGCTTGCCGCAGCGGAGTTAATTGTTCCATATTCAGCGGCAACCAAAGGCGTTTTTTCTCAGATTAACCAACCACCGTCGGCAGCGCACATATTTGGTACGGATTCTTACGGGCGTGATGTGTTCGCCAGAGTTCTGTACGGTGGCCGAACATCTTTGCTTGTCGCTATAATTGCAACGATGTCATCTTGTGTGATCGGCAGTACCCTAGGCGCGATATCAGGTTACTTCGGCGGCAAAGTTGACAGCATTATCATGCGGTCTCTGGATATTTTCATGTCCATTCCGGATATTCTGTTTACCATGGCAGTGGTTTTTGCGTTAGGGGCAAATTTTCAAAACTTATTGATCGCGCTTACTCTGGCGTATTTCACCAACTATGTGCGGCTAGTGCGCTCACAGGTGTTAACCCTTTCGGAACAGGATTACGTCGAGGCTGCAAAGGCGGGGGGGTCAGGCAGTACCCGCATCATTCTTTCCCACATTTTGCCCAATGCCATGGGCGTAATTATTGTCAATACCACATTGAATGTCGCCAAAATCATTCTCTATGAGTCGACCTTAAGCTTTCTGGGCCTCGGTATGCCGCCGCCCGCACCGGAATGGGGACTGATGCTGGCCGAAGCGAGAGAATTTATGCGTGCGGCGCCGCACCTATTATTCTTCCCTACAATGGCAATTGTCGTGGCTGCTTCTTCAATTAACTTAATCGGCGACGGTCTGCGTGACGCACTTGATCCTCAGCTGAAATCATAGCGCTATGGGGGAAGGAAAAAGTTTATGAATAGTGAACCGATTTTAGATATCAAAAATCTAAAAGTAATTTATCAAACCGATTTGGAAACCGTTGCGGCGATAAACGGCATTGATTTGACAATCAGTAAAGGCAAGACTCTCGGATTGGTTGGCGAAACCGGCGCTGGTAAAACTACGACAGCACTTTCGATCATGCGGCTTTTGCCAGAGAGAACCGGCAAGATATTAAGTGGCGAAATTAATTTTTCCGGACAAGATTTACTAAATCTGCCGCCACTGGAAATGCGCAAGGTCAGAGGCAACCAGATTGCGATGGTCTTTCAGGACCCGATGACTAGCTTAAATCCGGTTATGACGGTGGGCGAACAAATTGCCGAAGCCATTAATTTGCATAATCCTGATTTAAGTGCGGCTGAAACTGAAAAAATAGTGGAAAACGCGCTATCGATGGTGGGCATCCTGCCCAGCAGAAAAATTGAATATCCGCATCAGTTTTCCGGCGGCATGAAACAACGGGTTGTCATTGCCATGGCCATTGTTTGTGAGCCTAGCTTGCTGATTGCTGATGAGCCAACCACGGCCCTCGATGTAACCATCCAAGCGCAGGTGCTGATGATGATCCGAGAATTGCGTGATCGGCTGGGTACTTCAATGCTGATGATTACGCATGACCTGGGGATTGTAGCCAAAATTTGCGATGAAGTCGCCGTGATGTACGCAGGAGAAATTATCGAATCTGGAACAGTGTTTGATATTTTTACGAGCAAAAGACGCCACCCCTACACGCAAGGTCTGTTCGATTCCATACCGAGTCTGAGTTCGCGCTCTACACGGTTGCAACCGATCCAGGGACTAATGCCTGACCCGTCAAATTTGCCTAAAGGATGTTATTTTTCGCCCAGATGCAAGCACTGTATGGAAATTTGCACCAAGGAACACCCCAGGAAGGTAATCGAAGGCACCCATACGCTGCTTTGTCATCTTTTCAGTGAGTCGTCTGCTGGGCAAAAGCCAGAGGGGGAAGAATAAATGGGCGCCGCCAGAACACCGTTGCTCGAAACGGTTAATTTACGAAAGTTGTTTAAATTGCCTGGTGGGGCTCATCTCCATGCGGTTGATGGAATAAATTTAAAAGTCTATGCAGGCGAAACGGTCGGTGTTGTGGGTGAATCAGGCTGTGGCAAGAGTACTCTCGGCCGGACGATTCTACGATTGCTGGAGCCAACCTCGGGCCAGATACTGTTTAACGGCGCCGATATTACACAGTTGAAGTCGAGTAAAATGCGCGAGCTGCGCAAAGAGATGCAAATCATTTTTCAGGACCCATATTCAAGCATTGATCCGCGCAAGTCAGTCATTGAAGTGATTGCCGAGTATATGTTTATTCACAACACATTTCCGACCAAAGTGGCCATTTATAACCGTGCGGCCGAGTTAATGGATCTGGTGGGCCTGGCAAGAAGATATGCCAACTCCTATCCGCATGAACTGGACGGAGGCCGCCGACAACGGATCGGTATAGCCCGGGCCTTGTCGTTGAACCCCAAGTTTATTGTCTGCGACGAACCTGTATCAGCTCTGGACGTCTCCATTCAGGCGCAGATCTTAAATCTGTTAATGGATTTGGCCGATGAACTTGGTCTTACCTACATGTTTGTTACACATGACCTGAGCGTGGTAAAGCACATTTCAAATAAAATAATGGTCATGTACCTGGGAAAATGCGTTGAAATGGCGCCGTCGGACGAATTGTTCATGAATCCGTTGCACCCCTATACCAAGGCGTTGTTATCAGCGATACCGGAGCCTGACATTTCGAAGCGCGATGAGGAATTTATGCTGATCAAAGGCGAAATCTCGAGCCCGATTAATGTTAAACCGGGCTGCCGGTTTGCGGCTAGATGCAATTTTGTTTCCGAAATTTGCACAGGCAGCGATATTGAATTAAAAGAAGTATCCCCCGATCATTTTGTTGCGTGCACATTATGCAGGTAGGAGGAGTTAAAATGATTTTAGGTGTATTAAAAGATATTAAGCATGGCGAAAACCGGGTGATGCTTACGCCGCTTGAAGTGTCGACGATCGTTGAAAATGGTCACAAAGCTTATGTACAAAGTGACAGTGGGCTTTCGGCGGGTTTTCCTGATGAAGCCTATGAAAAAGCCGGCGCTGAAATTTGTCATTCGGCTGAAGAAATTTATGCCAAGTGCGATTTTGTCGTTAAAGTAAAAGAAATCGAGCCGGCAGAATATGAACTGCTTAGAGAAGGCCAGATTGTTTACTGTTGCATCCATCCGGCGGCGCATCCGGAAGAAGTGCAGGCGCTGCTTAAACACAAAGTTGCTGCGATTACCGCTGAAGACAGCCATCGCAACGGGTCGCCCAACTGCGAAGCAGCAGGAAAACAGGGGGCATTGTTCGGTTTGGAGTCAATGTTGACTACCAACGGCGGCAAAGGAAAATTTGTCAGCGGTTTTGCCGGTGCGCCAGGGATGAACGTTTTGATTTTGGGCGGCGGGATTGTCGGTAGAGGCGCCCTGGAAATCCTCCACGACCTGGGCGCGACGATTACATTGATGGATGTAAATTTAGGCATTATGCAAGATATCAGAAGAACCTACGGAAATGACATCAATACGGTTTATTGTACCAAAGAGTCGATTCAACAAGTCCTGCCAACAACGGATATGGTGATTAACTGTGTCCGCTGGCCCAAAGAGAGAAAAGACTTTTTGATCACGAAAGAAATGTTGAAGCTCATGGAACCGGGCTCTGTACTTGTTGATATCAGCAATGATGACCCGGGGGCTATTGAGTCGAGCCGCGAGACATCGCATGATGATCCGCGCTATGTCGTGAATGGCGTTGTGCATTTTTGCGTAAGCAACATCCCCAGCGCAGTCGCGCACTCGACGTCGGTAGTTATTGCGGCTGAAGCGCTGCCAATGTTTTTAAACATCATGAATAACGGCGTCGCGGAGGCCTGTGTCACGGATGGATACATCAGGCGCAGTCTGACTACCTATAACGGTGTGCTGACTCACGAAGAAACTAGTGCGATTCAAGGCTTGCCGTGGATGCGGCCGGAAGACGCACTAAAAATAAGTGATAGGCAGTTAGCACCTGCACCGCCGGCAACTTCAACCAGGTCGACGAATTTTATTAAAGTGTAATAGCCGCCGGCTAATTTGCTGCGCTATAATGTGAATAGTAGCCATAGCTAAAGGGGAGTGTTTCATCAACACTCCCCTGCTAACTTGCGGTAGCTTATAGAATTCGGTGGACCGCACAGCGGAAGCTTGACAGAAATGGAGCAGGAACTATGGACAAGGAAAAAGCCAGGCGTCTGGCCGGGATCGGTTATGTGAATCTGGCGACGCTTGTGTGGGCGTCCAACATGGTAATTGGCCGGATGGTCCGCGATGATATCGGCCCGATCACGCTTTCGGCTGCACGGTTTACGGTCGCCGCCCTGTTTTTTATCATTTTATTGCAACAGACGCCGAAGTTGCAGCGGCCTGCGGGTTCGGTGCTATGGCTATTGGCGGGTATGGCGCTGGTCGGCGTGCTGATGTTCTCCCCGTTGCTATATTTGGGGTTGCACTATACAACCGCGATCAACGGAACCATCATCAATGGCACGGGCCCGTTACTGACAGGATTACTGGCAGCGATACTGATCAGGGAACCGATGTCCGGACGTCAGATCGTCGGGGCTGTTGTGGCGCTGCTGGGCGTATTGTATCTGATTTCCGGCGGTTCGTTGAATTTCTGGCAGCAGGCGCAATATAATCTGGGCGACATTCTGGTCCTAATCGCGGTTGCCACCTGGGGGATCTATTCTGTGTTGTCCAGTCGGGTGACGCGACTGATTCCCGCCGTTGTTGCCACCGCCTGGTCTATCTTTCTCGGGCTTCCCGTGTTATGGGGTCTGGCTATATGGGAAATTTATACTGCGCCGATTGCGTTAAGTTTCAAACTGCTGGCTGTTGTGACCTACCTCGGTATTGGTCCGGCCGCGATTGGTTTTTATGCCTGGAATCAGGGCGTGGCCCGTTTAGGGGCCAGCGGGGCGATGGTGTTTTACAATACATTGCCGCTGTATGGCGCATTACTGGGCGCATGGTCCCTGGGCGAGCCGATCGGCCAGGCCCATATCGTCGGCGGGGTGCTGATCGTTGGCAGCGGGCTATGGGCGTCACGCAAACCTTGACGTTGTACAGCTATCAATGCGGGGCGGATTGCTCCATCAGGGCGGCGAACTGATCGACCAGAACCGGATCAAATTGACTGCCGGCGCAGCGGCGCAGTTCAGTCAATGCAACCTGAGTCGCCACTGCCTTGCGGTAGGGGCGGTCGTTGGTCATGGCATCAAAAGCGTCGGTGATCGACAAAAGTCGGCACTCCAACGGAATCGCTTCGCCTTTGAGACCCAGCGGGTAGCCTTTGCCATTCCACCATTCCTGGTGCTTCAGGATCCAGTTGGCAATCGGCGCTAAATCGGGCGTGGACATGGCGATGCGGTGGCCAATTTCGCAACGCTGTTTCATAATCTTCCATTCTTCGGCATCCAAGGCGCCCTTTTTGAACAAAATGCTGTCAGGGATGCCGACTTTGCCGATGTCGTGAAAATGGGCAAACAGCCGTAGATCGGGTAGGCTGCGTTCGGGCAGTCCTAGTTTGCGGGCAAAGGATTCCGCCAAAACCTGTAAACGGTCACCGTGACCTTCGGTGATAAAGTCTCGCGCCTCCAGGGCTTTTACCAGCCCTTGCACGATTGCACTGCGGGCGCTGAGTTTTTGGTGAAGTTTTACCCGGTACATATTGTTGTCCGCTTCTTTGAACAACAGATTCATGTCCGGCGGCGATTGGCGGGACAGCGCAAACCCGACAGACATGCTAATCGGCATCGGGTTTTTGGCGTTATAGGCAGTGATCTGCTGTTTGATGCGACGGCAGGCTTTATCAAAGATTCGCGTCGAATTTGTATTGAGCAATACCACGAATTCATCGCCGCCGATCCGAGCGATCACATCGCCGGCGCGAAATGCCAAACGCAGAATTTCGGCGACATCTTTCAGGATTGCATCACCAGCGTTGTGACCCAGAGAATCGTTGATAATTTTTAGTCCGTCTACGTCACAGATGAGCAGTCCGGCCAGTCCGTCCCGCTGTTTTTCCAGGCGGCGCATCTCTTCTTCGAAAAAAGTTCGATTATATAAACCGGTTAAGGCATCGTGCAGGCTGAGATGTTTCAACTGACTCTCCATGAGCGTTCGCTCGGTAATGTTGCGGCAGATAGCAAGCACCTCATCGTCGCCGTTATGGGAGAAGCGCGCCTCAAAGTAGTCGGTTTTTCCGTTGGAATCCACTTGATATTCGAAAACTTGCACAGCTTTGGTGTCAATGGCCCGTTTCAAGTTCCGAACTGTCAAATCAACAAGCTCGGTGGGGAAAACATCTTCAATGGTCCGGCCCAAAAAAACTTCCGGCGGCACCAGCAAAGGATCGGGGCCGGCTTTGAAGTCAAGGATAGTCCCAGTTTTGCTGAACATAAACATCAGGTCGGGAATCGCGCTAAGCATCGCCTGCTTTGTAGCCTGCGACTTTAACAGCGACGCTTCGGCAGCCTGCTTTTTCTGAAGTTCCTGCTGGTAAGAGTCCATTAATAAGGCATTGGCTAACGCTAGCGAAGCAAGTTCGGCAAATCTGTTGAGAATATCGACTTCTGCCGCGCCAAAAGACTTGCCTGTTTCGCAATACGCCAGTCCAATGGTTCCGATGACTTCGCTATTCGCCTTCAGTGGGACCTGTAGCACGGTTTTGATGTCATCAAACTGAGTCGATTGTGGGTTGTGACTTTTCCATTCGGCATAGTCAGGCACGACAACCGGGTAGCCAGTTTTTTTGACCTGGCCGATAATTCCCTGATCCGCATCAATTTCCCGGCCGATATCCTGTTGGTAAATACCGGTTCCCTGTGTGCGGCGGAACCTTTGGCGGTCTTTGTCGAAGACGTAGAGGAAGCCATGTTCGGTCCCGATCAGTTTGCCTGCGCCGCTAACAATCATTGACAATAGTTCGTTCGTGTCGCACCGACCCATCAGTCCTAACGCTGTTTCATGCAATGACGACAACAGGGCGTTTTGCCGACTGATCTGCGACTCTTTTTCTTGCAGCAGGGAAAACTGCGACCGGAGTTCTTCTTCGGACGCCATCAATTCTTCATTGCCGGCCGTGAGTTCTTCGTTGGCAGCGATCAAGTCTTCATTTAGCGCCAGCTGTTTTTGTTCGTTGTCAATTAGGGTCTGTTCAACGGATACAATATCGGTGATGTCGCGAATAACACTGATACCGGCTTCGATTCCGACTATTTCCAGTATTTTAGCGCTGACCTCAACAGGGAACACCTCGCCGTTTTTACGGCGATGCTGGGTGCGAAACAAGGCGCCTGAGGCGAGAGCCGCCTTGAGTTGGTCAGTGACCAGATATTCCGTCTCTTTGGCGCGCAAATCAAAAACCGTCAGCTGCAGTAACTCGGCGCAAGTGTAACCATAAGCTTTAGCTGCGGCCTGATTGGCATATAGAATTCTCCCTTCGGCCTGGACGACCCAGATGATATCCCGAGTCTGATCGAGAATTTGATAAAAAAATTCCAGACTCGCCTGTGTTAAAGGGCCTTTTGCCTGATGGAAGGGAGATTGCAAACCCAACACCCCCGGAATTATTCGCTGCAGGAACCGACTGCTTGTGCTAATGGTTTAATTCCATATAGAGTGAATGATTCCTGCCGTAGTAAAGATTGCGCTCAAAAAAAGGAATTCTTCGTTGCAAGTCAAATAATTACTATAGATGAAAAGTGAGGAGAATGCCAAAATAAAGGAAGGGGTAGAAACATGTTTTCGTTGGGCAACGTGACTCGGAACACTATCGCCATGGTTCTGGCCGGCGGCAAAGGTGAACGGTTGGGACAAATTACCACAAATCGCCCCAAACCCTGTGTTTCTTTCGGCGGCAAGTACAAGATCATCGACTTCGTTTTGAGCAATCTGTTTAACTCCGGTATTAAAAAGGTTTATGTGTTGACCCAGTATCGGGCCTATCCCCTGAACAAGCATATTAAAGAGTTTTGGTCGCGCTTAATTGGCCATGGTGAGTTCTTTGACACCATTTCGCCGGAAACGAACAGTGACAGTGAAGAGTGGTTTAAAGGAACAGCGGATGCAATTTATCAATTTCTGCACTTTGTCGAAGCAACCGATGCCGATTACATTGCGATTTTTGGCGGCGACCATATCTACAAAATGGATGTCAGCCAGATGATCGGCTATCATATTATGAATCGGGCCGATATTACTGTTGCCGCATTGGAGGTTTCAGCCGCCGATGCGACCCGGTTCGGCATTTTTGCCGTCGATGAAGATTTCCGCGTGACTGCTTTTGCCGAGAAGCCGGCGAAACCACAGCGGATCCCTGAACGTGAAACTTGCTTTGCCTCAATGGGCAATTATATCTTTTCTACCCGCAAGTTGATCGAAGTCCTCAAGGAAGGCAAGAAAAAACATGACGATCTCGATTTCGGCAAACATATCATTCCGATGATGCTGGAAAAAGGCGACCGGGTATTTACCTATAACTTCGGCGATAATATGATTCCCGGCATGAAACCGGAAGAGCGCGGTTATTGGAAAGATGTCGGTACGATTGAATCCTATTATGACGCCAATATGGACCTGGTCAACGTGGCGCCGCAACTGAACCTGTACAACTATCGCTGGCCGATTCTGACCAATCAGGGGAATCTGCCGCCGGCGAAAACAGTGTTTGATGAAGAAGGACGGCGGGGCGAAAATATCAGCGCTTACGTTTGCGGCGGCTGCATTACCAGCGGCAGTACGGTTCGGCGTTCGATCATTGGGCCGCGCTGCAAGATTAACAGCTACAGTCTGATTGAAGATTCGATTCTGTTCGACAATGTGGAAACCGGCCGCAATGTAAAGATTAAACGGGCGATTATCGATGAAGATCTGCGAATTCCCGAAGGGACCGAGATTGGCTATGACCATGACGCTGACCGGGCGCGCGGTTATACGGTAACCGAGAGTGGCATTGTGGTGGTAACCAAGGTTTAAACCAGATATGTCATTGCGACAAAGTGCGACTCCCCGTCTTGCTGGCCGGCGAAGCAACCGCGTTTATCAACGCGGGGAATTTCGCCCGGCCAATTTTTGACAGGGGTGCAAAGCAGCGGCAGAGGAGTTGTTCCTGTTGATGCGGTTCAGACTGCGAAATTGCTGGTTAATTGGCCTGGTTGGAATTTGGCTGGCGCTGTTGTTGGTGGTGAATGCTGTTGCGGTTGGCGCTGCCGCCGGACCTCAACCTGACCATATCACGCTTACCTGGCAGCAAAATCCTCAGACAACGCAAACGATTGCCTGGCGTACCGACAGTAGCGTTACTGGCGGACAAGTGCGGTTGTCGCCAGCCTCGGTCAGGCAGACTGCACAATATCAGCTGATTCAGGCGGTGACAAAGTCGCTGTTGACTAATACCGGTGAAATGAACCTGCATTCGGTCAATCTGACCGGACTGAAACCGGGCAGCAGCTATTTATATCAAGTGGGCGACGGGACGAACTGGAGTGAGATTCAGCAATTCCGCACAGCCCCGCTGCTGACTGAACCGCTAAAATTTCTGATCATGGGGGATTCCCAGAGCATTGACTATGGTGTATGGCGCGCAACGCTGCAGCAAGCGTCGCAAAATAACCCCGATGCGGCATTTTTTGTCAGCATGGGCGATTTGGTCGATGTCGGGCAAGATTATGCCGAGTGGGAAGCATGGTTTGCGGCAACTGCCGGGGTGATGGAAATATTGCCGATCCTGCCGATTACCGGCAATCATGAGAGTTATACGCCAGAGCGGCGCTTTTCCCGCCCGGAGTATTTTACCGCCCAGTTTAGCCTGCCGCAAAACGGGCCGCCGGAGTTGGCCGGACAGGTTTACTCCCTGGACTATGGCGACGTGCATCTGGTGATGCTGGACAGTCAGGCTGGCGAACAGGCCCGGTTCCTGCCCGACATGCTGGAACAGCAGCGGCTTTGGCTGGAAGCTGATCTGGCGGCGACAACCAAGCGATGGAAGCTGGTATTCATGCACCGGCCGATTTACGGTAATAAGCAAGAAGGCATTCAGGGAAATTTACGCCAAGTTTTTGAACCGGTATTCGACCGCCATCAGGTCGATGTCGTTTTCACCGCACATGACCATGTGTACGCCCGTTCCGGGCCATTTTACGGCGGCGAGCCAGCTGTGGAGCCGCAAGCGGGGACTCTGCATGTGGCGACAGGTCGTACCGGCACCAAGACCTATTCAACCGTAACCGCCAAACCGTGGAACAGCCGATTCATTAATCCAGCCAGCCAGCCGATGTTTCTGTCGGTGGCGGTGGACGGCGGAACATTGCGGGTCGGCGCCTTTGGTCAAAATGGTGAACTGCTGGATAGCTGGACGCTGACCAAGCCGCCGGTTATGCGAAACTGAACACCTGGCAGACTGGCAAAGGGGTTGTAAAAATCGATGGAATCGCGGAATCTGCAACACTATATGAAACAATTGCGGGACGACGATACGTTGTTCATTGTGGCGCTGGATACGACCGGTCGGGTGACTTATGCCAATCGAAGAGTCGAACAGGTTTTCGGCAAACCGGATGAGGTGCTGGCAGGAATCTCCTGGCTGGCGCTGACTGTTGCGCCGGAGCAGCTGCCCTTGATGACGGAACGGTTCCAGGCGATCATGTCCGGTGACATTGAACCTTTTGCCCAAGTGGCGGATGTCGATGCCGTTAGTGCTACAGGACAACGTTTGAGGATTTTGTGGAGCAACCATCTGCTGCGCGATGCTGACGGCAATATTAGCGGCTCACTCAGTTTTGGCCAGGACATCACCGAACAGAAGCGTACGCAATTCCGCCTGGCGTTGCATCAGGACTTGTCGCGAATTCTCAGTGAAAGCGCTTCTTTTGCCGAGGCAGTCAACCGTTTTATCCAGACTGTGTGTGAACGCTTCGGTTGGGACTATGGCGAAGTCTGGATGTGTGACAATCTTACAAATACGATGGTCTGGCATTCCGGCTGGGGCAATGATCCGGTGCGGTTTGCTTCTTTCGAGGCACTAAGCAGTAAAATGACCTTTGCCAAGGGCGAAGGGATGCCCGGCCTCATTTGGGCCGAAGCCAAACCGACCTGGATCGAAGATATTACGAAACATGTCCGCTTTGCCCGCCGTTATGCCGCAGTGGCGATCGGTCTGCATTCCGGCTTCGGGTTTCCGTTGTTTGTTGGCAATGAAGTGGTTGGCTCGCTGGTTTTTTTCAGCTGGCGAATCCAACCGCCGGACCCCGGGATGATCGCCCTATTTGACAGTGTTGGCATTCAACTGGGCAATTTTTTCCAGCGAAAAAAGGTTGAACAGCACTTGCAAATATGGGACGGCTTATTCCGCAACAGTGGCGAGGCGATGTTTGTCACTGATGCATCGCCAAAAATCCTGGCGGTCAATGATGCGTTCACCCGCCTGACCGGCTATCTGCATGAGGAAATCGTTGGCCAAAGCCCGGTGATCTTGAAATCCAGCAGGCATGAACCTAATTTTTACGAAGAGTTTTGGGCTGCGCTGAATACAGTCGGGACTTGGCAGGGCGAAGTCTGGGACCGACGCAAAGATGGCAGCGAGTTCCCGATTGGTCTGACAATCACCCGCATCAAAAATGATCAGGGAGAAACCACCCACTATATCGCAACCTTCGCCGACGTCAGTGAGCGCAAGGCGGCCGAAGAACGGATTCGTTACCTGGTGCACCATGATGCATTGACCGGCCTGCCGAACCGAACCTTGTTGACTGAACACCTGGATCGCTTCCTGGTGCGGGCCCGCCGGCAGAACAGGCAGGTCATGGTGCTGTCGATCGACATTGACCGGTTCAAAGTAGTCAATGATTCACTGGGGCATGCGATGGGCGATTTGCTGCTGCAACAACTGGCTCAACGCCTGCAGGATTGTCTGGACGAAGGGGATGTGCTCAGCCGGCCCGGCGGCGATGAATTTGTCGTAATATTGCCCAGTGTTCAGGAAATCAGTGCAGCGCTGCCGCAAGTGGAAAAAATCGTCAATGGGATTCGCCAACCGCTGTATGTTGGGGAAATGGAGTTTAATCTGACTGCCAGCATCGGCATCAGTGTCTTTCCCGGCGACGGCAAAGATCGCGACGCGCTGATCAAAAATGCCGACGTGGCAATGAATTATGCCAAAGAGACCGGGCGCAACCAATATACATTCTTCACGGCGGAATTGAATGCGATGGTGTCGGAGCGGCTGCGGATCGAGACTTTGCTGCGCAAGGCATTGGAGCGCAAGGAACTGTTGCTACATTTTCAGCCTCAGGTCGATTTGCGGACCAACCGGGTGATTGGCATCGAAGCGCTGGTACGCTGGAATCAACCAGAGGAAGGGATGATTCCGCCAAATCGTTTTATTCCGGTGGCCGAGGAAAGCAGCCTGATCGTGCCGCTCGGCGACTGGATTCTGGTCGAAGCCTGCCGCCAATGGCAAAAAGTGGCTAAAGCCGGATTGCCGCCGGTTACGATGGCAGTCAATATCTCGGCCGTCCAGTTTTATGAAGCGACCTTTTTGGAAAAAGTATCGCGCCGAGTCAAACGCTATGGGATGGAAGCCTTTCTGGAGATTGAAGTCACCGAAGGCATCATGATGCGCAATGTGCCGGCGACTCTCGATATTATGCACAAACTGAAGGCGATTGGCTGCAAGCTGTCGATTGACGACTTTGGCACCGGCTATTCCAGCCTGGGTTATCTCAGCCGATTCCCCCTGGACAAGCTAAAGATTGATCAGTCGTTTGTCCGGGCGATGTTGGCCTCGCAGACGAACATGGCGATTGTTGACACGATTATCCGACTGGCTGGCAACCTGAATCTGCGGGTTATTGCCGAAGGCGTGGAAACGGCGGCGGAACTCAACGCGCTGCGAGCCCGCCACTGCGACGAGGTGCAGGGGTATCATTTCGCCAGGCCGATGCCGATGGATGACCTGATTCGTTGGTGGCAGCAGTGGAATCAATGGAACCAGCCCGGTTGAGCAATATGTTTGTTTATCTTGATATTGTGGCCGATTTTGTTTGCCAACAGTGCGGCGTCTGCTGCAACAACGACTGGCTGGTGACTGTCGATGAAGCCGGATTTTGGCGCAATCGGCAGTTGTTTCAGCAGGCAGGGCAGAGTGACGAATTTGTCGCAACTTTCCTTCCACTGGGCAGTGCGGCGGAACTGGGCGAATACGCCCGGGTTGCCAAGCGGCCGGCTGGTGGCTGCTGGTTTCTCACGGCGGAGAATCTATGCCGGCTTCAGCAGGTGGCGGGACATCAGCATCTGGACTCGGTTTGCCAGTGGTTCCCCCGCTATCCGATGGATACGGAACGCGGCATCGAACTGTCGCTCAGCTTCAGTTGTCCAGCGGCGGTCAAACTGGCTTTGCGCGAAGCGCCGCTGCGGATTGTGCGCGCGGAAACCTCGCCAATATCAATGCTGCCGGTTGATTTTGTCCGCCATGTCTATCCAGGACAACAAAAGCCGCAAAGCGTCCTGCGCTACTATTTTGAACTAGAAGGCCATCTGATTGATCTGCTGCAGGCGCGGCAGTTACCTTTGACTGCGCGGCTGGAATTGGTCCAGAGTAGCTTGCGCCAGATCGATACATGGCAGGCCCCAGCGGAGTTTGGCCAGTTGTTGAACCGGTTGTTTCAGGCCAACTACGATGAACTGGATGCTGCGGCGGACAGGCAGGACCCGGTGCAGGAAGGTCCAGCCAGCTGGCTGGCAGAGAACTACTTCGCGAATTTCCTGTTTCGCAAAAATCTCTATGTACGTGGCATTGCTGATTTTTTGGACCAACTGGACCGTCTGGCGCAAAAGATCATCCCCTGTATGGAACGGTCTATCGGCACTAACGACACGGCCGACCTGGAACAACTGATTGTGGCGCAGGAACTGGCCTGGAACCACAACAGCCGCAGCCGTCAGTCGGAAAGGAGCGTTTGATGAATGGACTGGAGCTAAATTTGCTGACCAATCAGTCACAGCACCCGCAGTACCTGATTCGGTTGTCAGATGGAGTAATCGAGGAGGCGAACGATGCATTTTTGCATTTGTTCGGTTATCAACGAGACCATCTCGGATTACTGCAGGAGGAGCAGTTGTTCGAGAAACCCTTTCTGCTTGCGACCGGAGTAGAGGCTGATCACTGGGTGCGTTGTCAACCTAAGACCGGTCCCGGTTTCATGATGGAGAAAGTGCCGCTGGAACTGCATTGCGGCGGCAACCTGTACTCTGTAGTGACTTTAAGGGATACTACGATGCAGGAAAAAATGTTGAATCGGTTGCGCCTGTCGGAACAGATCTTTGCCACGGCGCTTGACGGCATCATCGTCACTGATAACCAGGGAATCATCCAGTATGTGAATCCCGCATTTATCCAGATTACCGGCTATGCGGCGGATGAACTGTTCGGCATGTCGCCGCGGATTCTCAAATCCGGTCGGCATGACATTTTTTTTTATCAACAGATGTGGGATAAACTGGCTAATGAAGGGCGATGGAACGGCGAGGTATGGAACCGGCGCAAGAATGGTGAAATATACCCGGAATGGCTGGCGATTTCGTCGATTCGCGATCCGCAGGGCAATATCCTGATGTATACAGCAATGTTCCGCGATTTGAGCGAGCGTTACCTCTATGAACAGAAAATCAAACACCAGGCGCTGCATGACCAGTTGACCGGCCTGCCCAACCGGCGGTTTTTTCATGACAAGATATCATTTGCCATCGCTGGAGCACGCCAAATGATGCGGAGCTTTGCGCTGATTTATCTGGATCTCGATGGCTTTAAGCTGGTGAACGATAATCTGGGGCATGAAGCCGGTGATCAGGTGTTGCGGGTGACCGCTGAGCGTTTGTTGCATTGCGTGGGAGCCAAGGGCGACTGTTTCCGTATGGGTGGTGATGAGTTCGCTGTGTTGTTGCAAGGTGCTGACGATGACTTGATGGAGCTAGCGCAAGCCATTGCCGGCCGCATTTTGGACGATGTTCGTCAACCGATTGGTTTTGACGCTCAGACGACGGTAGTGGGAACCAGCATCGGCATCGCCGTCTTTCCTCTTGACGGACAGGATGCAGAAAGCATCCAGATGACGGCGGACAGCCGGATGTATGCAGCAAAACGCAGCGGGCGCAACCAGATTGTAAGTAAGGGTGAATAGCTTTTTGCCAAGTGAATAATAGGGAGAGTGACTTAAAATGAGTGGAGTATTATCTGGAAAAGTAGCAGTGGTAACTGGTGGCGGCGGGGTGCTCGGCAGCGCGTTTGCCAAGGAACTGGCCCGGGCCGGGGCAAAAGTGGCGATTATGAACCGGACGGTGGAAAAGGCGCAGGCGGTGGTGGACGCGATCCAGGCAGCCGGCGGAATTGCACTGGCCGTACCCTGCGATGTATTGGACAAAGCGGCGGTGGAAAAAGCCGCTTTTGTGGTCGCGGAGAAACTGGGACCATGCGATATCCTGATCAACGCAGCTGGAGGTAATCATCCATCTGCAGTCTCGGCTAAGGAAATTTACCAACCGACCGATGAAAATCCGCTGCAGGGAACCTTCTTCGATATGAAAGTAGAAGGTTTCAACTCTGTGTTCCAACTGAATTTCATGGGAACATTCATTCCGACCCAGGTATTTGCGGAGCAGATGCTCGGTCGGCCAGGCGCCACCGTAATCAATATTTCTTCGATGAGCGCCTATCATCCGCTGACCAAGGTTGGCGCCTACAGCGCCGCCAAAGCAGCCGTAAACAATTTCACCGAATGGCTGGCGATTCACCTGGCGGATGCCGGTATCCGCGTCAATGCGATCGCGCCGGGATTTTTCCTCACCGAACAGAACCGCACCCTGCTGACGAACCCGGACGGATCCTTCACGCCCCGGGCAGCCAAAATCGTTGCCCACACGCCGATGCGGCGGTTTGGTCGACCGGAGGAATTGCTGGGAACGCTGATCTGGTTGGCGGACGAAAAAGCGTCCGGCTTTATCAGCGGCATCGTGGTACCGGTCGACGGTGGCTTCAACGCTTACGCGGGAGTGTAGCAAAAGTAGTCAATGTGAAACAAAACAAAAAAGCGGCTTAATTGCCGCGTTTTTGTTATCTGGCGCTGTTGAAATGCGAGCAACATTCGGAAACGGGTTCTTTGCGGTGCATCATTTCGAGGAACAGCTGGGTCAGAGCAGGGTCGAACTGACTGCCTGCGCATCGTTCCAGTTCTTCTAGCGCGGATAAGTGCGGTATTCCTTTACGATATGGTCGGTCGCTTATCATTGCGTCATAGCTGTCGACAATTGCCAGCAAACGGCATTCGAACGGGATGCCCGGGCCTGCCAGGCCCAAGGGATACCCCAGCCCATTCCAGTGTTCATGGTGCTTTAAGATCCAGTTTGCAATTGGCCGCAATTCGTGCGAAGCATGGGCGATCCGGTAGCCGATTTCAGTATGTTTTTTCAGTGTTTGCCATTCTTCAGCGCTTAGTGCGCCAGGCTTTAGCAGGATGTGGTCCGGAATGCCAACTTTGCCGATATCGTGGAATCGGGCGAATAACCGAAGATCAGCGAGGCTGGAGCCAGCCATGCCGGCGAGCTGCGCCAGTTCGCAAAGCAACAACTCCAGTCGTTCGCTGTGTTCACCAGTGTCGGAATCGCGGGCAGACAGCATTTGTTTGACTGTTTGCATGATTGTCCAATTGTCGTTAGCGTGGTGTAACAATTTTTCCCGATACATTTTCCCTTCGGCATCTTTCAGCAAGTCGCGCATTACCAGATTTTGACCGAGCGCAAAACCGAAAGAAAGATGAAGGGGGATTTCTATTTCGCGGCATTGCCGATTGGCTGTTTTCAATGCCTGCTCGACTTTAGCGTAGAGCGATTCGAGGGTATCACGTTGCACCTGTTGCAGCAAGATTACAAATTCATCGCCGCCGATCCGAAAAATTGGTTCGGTAGTCTCGAACGCAGACTTTAGGATGTCCACAGCGCGAACCAACAGGCGGTCGCCTTGCTCGTGACCCAGAGTGTCATTGACGAACTTCAGTCCATCAACATCAAAAAAGAAGACGCCGATTTGTTGGTTTTGGCCCTGTTCCAACCGCAGCAATTCTTCTTCAAAATAGGCCCGGTTGAAGGTGTTGGTCAATTTATCGTGGTAGCTTAAATAGCGCATATGAGTTTGCGCTTGCTGACTTTCTTGCAGAAAAAAATTGGCCCGTTGATACTCTTCCTGATAGTAGCCGAAAATTTTACTAAACACGGTGCTGCTGGCAATAATCGTCAAGCTCAGCGACAGGCCGAGGTCCCAATAGCGCGCGGCTGAATGCAGCGGGAGTTGTATTGCCTGGGGATGCAGATATTCCCAATAAATCAGGCCATTGCTCAGCAACAGCAGCAGCAAGATTGTCAGGTTTCTTCTTCCACCGTCCAATAAGATGGAGATCATGGGGACAAATAGAACAATATAGAGCGGCGCTCGGCTTAAACTCCCGCCTGCGTTCACCCAACCGACAGGAACGATCAGCATGGTCAGGAGCAGGGCGGCAAAAATCGGCACGTTGTAATGACGACGAAAGCGGGATAGATAATAGCAACCAGCAAGAAAGGACCCCGATAAAAAGGTAGGAATAATTGCGATTAAGGGCAAAGCCAGCATATGATTGGCGCCGGCGCCAAGAAAAGACAGCAGCACGCCAAGAAACAAGATGCTGTTTAGTAGCCGGTGTCGAACCGAAAAGGTTGTTTTGTCGCCCATAATTTTCTCTACGAGAATAATGATCATCCTTTCGGGTGAAAGCTAAAGTTCCCCCCATTTGTATTGTATATTTGTCGTCAATGTAAGGTTTTAAGCGGTGATGAGGTCAGTTGTTCTTAAGCACGATATTGTTGTCTTTGCCATAAATCGCAAATATTATCGTGCCAATGGCGCCGCAGGCAAAAGCGGTGAAAAAATTGGTTTCCGGCGAGATATTCCACAAAAAAGCGCTGCTAAAGGCTGCCATCGAAACGACGAGATCGCGCAGCAAATAATAAACGCCGAAAGTACCGGCCTTTGCATTTGGAGGCGCCAGGTCCATGATCAACGCCTTGCGGGTCGGTTCACCAAACTCCTTCATGCCGCGGATCAGAAAGGCGACAATCAGCACGGGGAAGGAGCGGGAATAGTACAATACTACCGGGAAAATGGTGAAAAAGACGAAAGTCGCCAGTACAAATGGTTTTTTCCCCATTTTGTCGGCCCAGAACGCAACCGGCAAGTAAATCAAAGTGGCCGTGATCATTTCAATCATGGTAAGCAGGCCGAATTCGACCGGTGTGAAGCCCAGATTTTGTACGATCCAGATGACGACGAACGCATAAGGGATCTGCTCGGCAAACCGGATTAGAATATCCGAAAACAGCAAATTGCGTAAGGCAGGATTGAGATTTTTAAAGTGACCGAGCAGATTGCTGTTTTCGGCGGATTTGGCAGGCTCTTTCATCAACCGCCACTGGACCGCCAATGAGGCAGCGCACAGCAAAAAAGCAACGACAAAGGCGATTTTTACGCCGTCAGTCATGCCATAGACACCAATGATCAGACCACCGATGACTGGCGCGATGGCCATGGGAATCCGCCGGACCAGCGAGTGAATCGAAATTCCCAGGGTTTGCCGACCAGGCATAACCTGGTTGATCAGGCTCATAATCGCTGGCATCGAGACGGCGCTCCAGGCGAAGAATAATACTGAACCAAGCATGACTGCCTGCCAGGTGGGACTAAGGATGACGATCAGGTATCCGGTCATGGCTATGCCGGTAAAAACAAGCAAAGCTTTCTTGTAGCCGATTTTATCGCTGAGATGACCGCCAGGCAACGAATATAACGCGCCAAGCAGATTCTGCAGGGCGTTGAAAGCGCCGACTACATAGATGGAGCCTCCCAGGGAGGTAATGTAGAGGGGGATGAAACGCTCCGCCATGCGCTCGCCAAAACCGATCAGCACAACCATCATTATCATGGACAGGAGGGACATGTTCAGTTTCATTTTTTAATGACTCTCACCAGCGGAAAAAATGGCGGCAATTGGGGGAGTGATGTGCGAATCGTCATTGATGTCCTTTCGTCAGCCTGGACTTCGTTAATACCAGGAAATAAGCTTACTTTAAAATGTTCTTCACGGCCCGGCAAATCCCTGCCCGGAAAATAGCGGCAAATATTATACTTACAGGCAGTTTGCCAAACTGGACCAAATCAAACTGGCTGTTCGGGCGGCAAGGGTGTAGAATAAGGACAATATGTATTATAGGGAGTAGCTATGCTCGAGCACTTGTCAAAAAAAGGACTGTTCCATCTATTTATTGTTTATACGGTTTGGAGTACCACTTATCTGGGAATGCGGGTCGGCGTCGATCCGGCTAATGGCTTTCCGCCGTTCCTGTTCGGCGCATTGCGAATGGGGGTGGCTGCCCTGATTTTGTTTGCGCTGGCCCGGTTGCAGCATTACACGATAAAACCAACCCGCCGGGAGCTGCTTTCGCTCGCCCTGGTCGGCAACTTGCTGTGGATGGGCGGTAACGGCCTGGTTCTCTGGGCCTTGCAATTCGCCGATTCGGGGTTTGCTTCGCTGATTGTCGCCTCTACCCCAATATGGGCGACTCTGATTGAGTTGGTGCAGTATAAGAAAAAACCATCGACGGGTTTGCTGGTTGCGCTGTTGGTCGGTTTTTTGGGTGTTGCGGCATTGAGCGCCCCCTCTTTGGGCAAGGGCAGCTCACAGGCCTTTGCAGTGATCGCACTGCTGGTTGCCGCCGTCAGCTGGGCCCTGGGCTCAGTGATCCAGACCCGCAAGCCGGTGAATCTGCCACCGCAGGTGATGTCGGCGTATCATCAACTGTTTGCCAGCGTTGGTTTTTTACTGAGCTCCCTGCTGCTTGGCGAACCGGCGCCGCAGCCCAATCTGTCGGCCTGGTTGGCTTGGTTGTATCTGGTCGGCTTCGGCTCGGTGTTTGCTTTCACATCCTATATTTACACGCTGCAACTGCTGCCGATCAACATTGCAATGACGTACGCCTATGTAAATCCAGTGCTGGCGCTATTTTTGGGCTGGTTGCTACTCAATGAGCCGATCGGACTCTGGACGATTCTGGGGGCGGCGTTGGTCCTCGTCAGCGTATTCGGCATCTTTAGCGCCAAACATCAACAAAAATCGGCAATTTAAAGAACTCAAATGATGCAAAAAAGCTCGCGGCGAAAATCCGCGAGCTTTTAAAATTTGATTCAATGCCCGATTAGCAGGACCATTTGCTGCGCCTTGCCAGCGCTTTCATTTCGCGGAGCATAAACCAGCCTGTCACCACAGAGGCGCCCAAGTCGGACAGCGGTCCGGCCAGCCAGATGCCGTTCAGGCCGAAAAAATGCGGCAGCAGATAGACCAGCGGGATTAGCAGGATGATCTGCCGCAACAGATTAAAGACAATCGCGTAACCGGCCTTACCGACTGCCTGAAAATAATTGGCGCCAATCAGCTGAAACCCGATAATTGGCAATAACAACAGATAAAAGCGCAAGCTATCGGCCCCCAGCTGCACCAATTCTGCATGGCCGTTAAACAACTGCACAATCTGTTCGGCAAAAAATTGGATGATGGCGAAACCGAGCAAACAAAAGCCGGTAGCGGCCAGCGCTGCCAGTTTGACCACTTCGATCACCCGACGGAAGTTGCCAGCGCCGAAATTGTAGCCGATAATCGGTTGTGCTCCCTGACTGATACCCATTACCGGCATCAGGATCAGCATCAGCACCCGGTTGACAACGCCGAACGCGGCCACAGCCAGACCACCGCCGTAAGCCAGCAGGTTAAAGTTGAGCACAACCATTACCAAGCCCGCGCCAATCTGCAGCAGAAACGGCGCCATGCCGATGCGGGCGATTTCCGTGAAGATCTTGCGTTGCACGCGCAGGTTCGACGCTTTAAGCTGCAGCGTGCCGGTACCTTTGATGAAATAAACCAATACCCAGGCAGTCGCTACGATCTGGGCGACGACGGTGGCCCAGGCCGAACCCTTGATTCCCATATCGAAACCAAAGATGAACAGTGGATTGAGCGCCGCGTTAAGCAGCGCAGCGATCAACATCGTTTTCAGTGCGGTGTGCGGGTCGCCCTGGGCCCGGATCAGGTTATTCAGACCAAAACTTACGTGCATGAAAATGCTGCCGCCGAGAATGATCAGCGAAAAATCGCGGGCATACGGCATCACCTCCGGCGTTGCACCGAGGAACAGCAATAGCGGATCGAGAAACCACAACGACACAGCGGTGGTCAACAATACCAGGATGATTACAAGCGACAGGGCGTTGCCCAGGATCAGTTCCGCACCAGCTTTGTCTTTTTGTCCGAGGCGGATCGAAATAAGTGAACCGGCCCCAAGTCCGACGAACATGCCGACCCCCATCAGAATCAGCATCAGCGGGAATACCAACGTGACGGCCACCAGGCCGACTTCGCCGACGCCCTGTCCGACGAAAATACTGTCGACCACGTTATATAAGGCGTTGACGACCATGCCGATGATCGCCGGGCCGGAATAGCGGCGTAACAAAGTGGCGATTTTTTCCTCGCCCAGCTCGTTTGATTTGTCCATGAGTCCTCCTGAAAATTCCCCGTGAAGTGATTTTTTGACGATTTTATCATTATAACACTTTCATGTCACAGACAACGAAAAAGAACCGGACAAAGAAAAAGAACCCCGCGTCGGAGTTCTTTTCGTATTATTTAGGGCCAAATCACTGCAACGGTCTGCGGTTCCTGTATTGAACGGGTAAATCCCTGCACTACCGTCCGATAGCGGGAGCGGTCGGTGAAAATCGAGCTGACGTGGTCAGCGCGGGGAAACAGTTGGATTTGGCGTTGTCCCTTGGTCGCACTGAAAAGTTGCTGCGACATGCTGACCGGTACCAGCCGGTCAGCTTCACCGTGAATGTAAAGTACCGGCGTGGTCACCTGCTGCACCACCCTGATCGGTGATGCATCGCCAAAAGTGAACCGTGAACGCAAGTAGGCCACTGCGTTGGCATAGGGTAACAGGACCTGCGGCGGGATATTGCCGGGCAACTGCAATCGCTGGTTCATCTGATTAGCCAGCAGGGATTCGAAGTCGGCATAGGAGCTGTCGGAAATGTAAAAAGCAACCCGTTTGTTGGACTCGTTCAACCCTGCGTGTAGCAGGGCGGTCGCTGCACCCATCGAAATACCGTGCATGCCGATCGTTCCAGCAGGGTAGCGATTGCGCAGCCAATCCACCCACTGGTCCACATCATATTTTTCATATACGCCCCAGGTGACCGACTCGCCGCCGCTTTCCCCGTGCGCCCGTGAATCGACCAACAGCAAGTTGTAGCCAGTGTTCAGATAGATATTTAAATAACTCAGCCCGGCCCGGCGGCTTTCGGTGAAACCATGCAAAAAAATCAAGGTTTTGTCGGTGGCTTGCGGGTTGGGAATGAAGGTGCCAATCAGCGAATAGCCGAATCGGGAGGGCATGCTGATGTCCTGCCAGTTTTTTTCGTTTTTACCCGATTCCAGGATTTGTTGCCAGCGCCCCGAATTGTTGGTATGCAACCGTGAATGGCGAACGCACATTTCGTTATAAATGATGTTGCCCATGTACAAACCGGCCCCATTGACCGCAAGTAATGCGACAACCAGGCCGACGAACAACAGACGGCGCCAGATTTTCTTGCCCGAGAAAAAATTTCTGATATCCATGAACTCCTCGCGCCAATAAATAGTTCGTGACAGTTGGTACTATTTATTCTATCAAAAAATCATTATTTGCGCGAGAACTTCTATTTTGCCTGCAGGACCAATACCGTCTTGACGATCAGTTCCACACCGGTGGACAGGACCGATTCGTCAAAATCGAATTTGTCATTGTGATGTCCGGCTGACAGGTTGGCGCCAAGCATGAAATAGGTCCCAAGGCCGCCGTTTTCCTGTACCACCGTCATCAGGTGCGAGAAGTCTTCGGTGGCGCCAAAATTGATGTAGTCGCGAATGTCGTTGAAGCAGCCCATTTCGCTGGCGACTTTTTTCAGCACATCGCGGGTGGCGGGGCTGCTTTCGCCGCTCTTGGTACCACCGACCATTTCAATGTGGTAATCCACTCCGTAGGTGAGGGCGGACCCTTCGATGATCCGGCGGGCTTCCCCAGCCATAAATTCGTCGATCTCGCTGGTTTCACCACGAGTTTCCATTTTGAATATGGCATGGGCGGGAATTACGTTGCGGCCTTCGCCGGCCACCAGCGTGCCGACGGTAATGCGGGTTGCGCCTTGCCCGTGGCGGGCAATGGCGTGTAGATTGAGCGAGGCGGAAGCGGCTGCCAGCAGGGCGTTTTTGCCTTCCTGCGGCGCCGCGCCGGCGTGGGCCGGCTTGCCTGTGTAAGTGACATCCAGTTTGGTAGTGGCGAGGAATTTGCCGGTGCTACAGATCAGCTGGCCGGTTTTGGTGGCCTGGAAACCGATATGCACGCCGAGAATATGATCGACTCCGTCTACCGCACCGGCGCCAACCATGGCCCGGGCACCGCGGCTGCCTTCTTCACCCGGCTCAAAAATCAGCCGGATATTACCTTTAAGTTCTGATTTCATGCCAGCCAGCAGGGCGGCGACGCCCAGTCCCATTGCCACATGACCATCGTGGCCGCAGGCATGGGCTGCGCCGGGGTTGACCGAGGCGAAGCTTTCTTTGCGGGGCAGATGTTCGGCGAGCTTTGTTTCGTTAATATCGTTGGCGTCAATGTCAAAGCGCAGGGCGATCAGCGGACCGGGATTTCCGCTGTCAAGTTCGGCAACCAGACCAGTCAGGCCGCCATCCATCGCTTTTACCAGTTCGGGGTCGGCGCCCTGTTTTACGGCGCGTTCCATGTGGACTGTCAATTCGGCAGGAGTCGGCACGCCCAGCATGTCGTCTTTTTTAACAGCCGCTTCACCCATTTTTACGGTGTAACCTAGTTCCTTCAGACGGGCAGCAATCAGGGCTGCCGTGCGAAATTCGGTCCAGCCGACTTCGGCATGCCGATGGATGTCCCGGCGCAGTCGGACCAGTTCGGCCTGCATCGCCTGGGATTTTTGCCGGATCAGATCAGTCAATCGTAACAACTCCTTTACTATTACTTTATTTCTTCTTTACAGCTACAGCAGAATGAACATCGCGGCGATAATCGCCAGAATCATGCCGGGAGCGTTGCGTTTGGCAAGTTCCATCGGATTCACCCCGGCGATGGTGGCGCAAATGATGCAGGCGCCTGTAATCGGCGACATGGTCCGGCCCAAAGCGCCACCCAACGTGGCGATGCTACCCATTCGGATCGGTTCGATGCCAAACTGCATGGCGTGGGGTGTGACGGCCTCATTGAAGGCAAACGCCGCTGCATCGCCCGAACCGGCGATGATGGCCAGTGCGAAAGGACCAAAAGTTGCCGCGTATTTGGCGATTCCCGTCGAAGCGATCATCATGTCGATGAAAGCCTTGACCAGACCGATCGCCTGCATGCCGCCAACAAACACACCAGCGGCGATGATGATGCCCATGATCTGGCCGTAGGCGGTACCCATCCCGTCAAAGAAGGCCTTCGTCACATCAGCCGGATTCTTGCGGGTAACCACGACGGCAATAATCGCGCCGATCAGCATCGCATGGGAAACCCCCAGTTTTTTCAACACGGGGACGATCCCGGTGGCGCCGAGCACCAGCAGAACAACCGGCAGAATCGGCACGAGTGCATACATAAAGTTGGCTTTCAATTCCTGAGTCGCCGATTTGGCGGTAGTTTCCGGTGCGACATAGCCGCGGTCCTCTTTCAGCACATAAGCGACGATGGTGATCGATATCGCAGCAATGACACCGGCGACAATGTCAGCCGTGGAGTGAACTGCAATCACGTCCATGACGTTGACTTTGGCGATCTTTGCCACGAAAGGGTTGTGGGCCAGGCCGGGATTCAGCATGCTGCCAAAGGTGCCGGCGAATACGGCGGCTGCCGCTGTTGCCGGGTGAACGCCGGACGCGATCAGGATCGGGATGAAGATCGCACCGACAGCCGCTGACACGCCAGCGGCACTGGGCAGAGCGATGTTGATTGCGAAGGTGCCGAGGGTTGCGCCGGGAATCAGAATCGGCCGGACTTTTTTCAGCGCATTGGCGACCAGGTTGATTAAATGTTTGTCGCATTCCGTCGCTTTCATCACCAGGGCAAAGCCCATGACCGAACAGATGGCTTCAATGAGGCCGCCGGTGACCATCGTTTTGGCGAAGGCGTCGAAAGCCGCCAGAGGGTTCATCGCCAATGTGGCCATGAGCACACCGGAACAGAACAGAACCATCCTTGTTTCGTATTGCTTGACCAGCAGGTAGATCGTGATGCAGACAATCAGTGCGCCGACATATACCATGAATAAAGCCTCCTTTTATTTTGGGTTCAGATCGGTTGATAAAAGCCGCTTTGGGAAAGATCGACAACAATCGGCGACAGGCCTTTTTCCCTGACAAAGGAAGCTCCGGCTGCTGTTGTGATCGCCTGACTGCCGCTACCGCAGACATACCCCTTGTGCATGATGACTTTGCCATTGACCAGACTCATCACCGGCTGCTGGTTTTCCAGATTGAGCACCGTGATATCGGCATCGGCGCCCGGTTTGAAGTGTCCCTTCTGGGTCAGTCCGAGAATTCGCGCCGGGTTATAGCTGGTTTTTTGGACAAACTCTTTTAGGGTCAGCGCCTGCAGTTTTACCAGGGCCAGGCCCATCGACACGATGACATTGCGGGGAATACCGCCGCCATCGGTGCTGATGCAATCGACCACAAACCTGCCGTCCGGGCGTTTGGCAACCGCCAGCCGCAGGCGCGGTTCCGGCGGATTGACCTTGAAGCTGACTGTTGCATCGGTGCCAAGTTCCCGCCAGTACGTTACGGCTCGTTCACCGGTGGCCAGCACCATCCGGCCGCCTTCTTCCATGTTGATGTTGGCCCAGCCGGCCCGGATCGCTTCTTCAAATCCGGCTTCGGTTTTGGCAAATCCCCCCATGGACAGATTAGTCTGGGTCTGCAGACTTTCGGGCACGCCCTGGCTACACTTGGCACTGGTGCCGTTCATCGGCGAAAGATAGGATTCGGAGCGGATGGCTGGATTGTTGACAAGGGCGGTGATCGCTTCTTCGGCTTCGGTCATATAGGGACGCTTGAGACCGCGGGTGTAGCTGTTGATGTGGGCGATATGCAGGGCATGTCCGTTAGCCAACTGTAACGCTTCCCAAAAGCCGTCGATGTTTGAGCCATAGCTGGCAGTTCCACAATGGAACGCGATATACGCTTTGTTTCGATTGACCAGTTCGATCGCCCGCGCCGTTGCCTCCGAGGTCAACGGAAAATGACCGCCCAGCAGTTTCAGTCCGATCGCTCCCTGACTTAGGCAACGGTCAAGCAGAGTCTGCAACTCTGTTGCACAGGGATCGTTGGTCTGCACCGTGTGTTCCGGTCGGACATATTCGATGCTGGCGATATTCAGGCCTGCCCCGTAGTCGCGGGCCAGATCCCAGACGCCCTCGACCGGGCCTGCCATGTCGAGTGAGGTTGTCACTCCGGCCAGGGCCATCATCTTATGCCCATAGCGACCGCCGATCCAGTTGGAAAAGTGGGTGTGGATGTCAATGATGCCAGGCACGATATGCTGGTTCGTCATGTCGAATACCTCGCGAGCCAGGCTCGGGTTCATGCCGGCGGCGATTTCGACGACCTTTCCGTCCAGGATTCCCAGGTCGAGCAGTTCTTCCCGGTCTGTGGCATAGTCGGCAACGCTGCCGTTTTTGAGTAGGATATCATACTTGTAGGCCATGTCGGATTCCTCCCCTCAAAGTTAAAATAATTCATTGTTGTGGAGATTTGCTGCAATCAACCTGTCAGCGTGTTTTGCCGCGTCCCAGGATCGCGATTTCACCCAGTACATTTCCCAGGGAAACTGCATAAGCGCTGTCGTACAAATTGCAGACCGGACAGATGTGATTCGGGATGATTTCCAGTTTGTCTCCAAGCTTCAGTTTGCTTCGCAAAGCGGCATCATTAATCAGGCCATGTTCATCAAACATGCCGCTCAGCCTTACATTGGCCGAGTTCTTCACCAGTCCATAACCGCTGGTGGCGCAAATTCCTTCGCTGCGTGTCTGCAGGGTCAATGCTTTGGCGCCGGTGTCCAGCACGATCCGTTCGTCGGTCGGCAGACTGATGACGCTGGCCAATACACTGGCGGCGCAGCGGCTGTAATCGTTAATCGCGGTACCTTGACCGACGTCCATGAAAATATAGGTGCCGGGACGAATTTCGCTAATGCCTGGCAGAACTTCCGAGTGCATCAATGACGGGGTGGCGCCGATGCTGACTGTATCAATAATGGCTCCCAGTTCTCTGGCCAGATTGGCAGCCCACAGGGTGCGGGTCTGGCTTTCCAGGCAAAGCCGGCGGCAGTCGTCACTGCTTTTGGCCTTGTAGGTATGGCCTTCATGAGAAAACACGCCTTTGAGCGCAACCTTGGTTTGCGCCTGGATATGATTGACCAATTGAATCAATTGCTCTTCCTCAATCACGCCGGAACGGTTTTCACCGGTTTCGATTTCAATCAGCACTTCGATCGGTTGCGGTTCATCGCGGAATACGGTTTCCAGTTGGTCAATTTGGACCGGATTGTCGACGCCCAGCCGGATTTTGATCTGGCGGGCGAGCTGGCGGATTCGTTCCAGTTTGCTAATGCCGATAATCTGGTTGGCGATGAAGATGTCCGACAGTCCTGCCGCAGCCATGACTTCGGCTTCGCCGACTTTGGCTACGGTGATGCCGGTGGCGCCCGCTGCAACCTGGAGTTTGGCCAGCTCCGGAATTTTGTGCGTCTTGGTGTGGGGGCGCAGCGCAACGCCATATTTGTCGGCTTTTGTCTGCATGGCGGCGATATTGCCGCGGACCAGATCCATGTCGATGAGCAGGGCGGGGGTGTCGAGCTGACAATAACGGGATAAAACCATTGTTGAAGCACCTCCAGAGTTTCCGACTGTTTTCGCTTTTTCCCTTATATCTATAGTATGGCAAAAGAGACTCAAATTCGTTGTAACAAATTTGAGCCTCTTTTAACAGAGTCAAGTATGGTATGCGTTTCCGAGTGGTCAGATAACTCACTTCGCGCACGTTCTTATCCTGTTCGGCAACCTATATTTAGGCTTGCCCAGCAAAATAATCTTTGTAGTGATAGAGGGCGGGGGCGCCGCCGGTGTGGACAAAGACGACGTTTTCGCCTTTTTTGAATCGGCCCTGGCGAATCAGCCCGACCAGGCCAGCGAACGACTTTCCGGTATAGACCGGGTCGAGCAGAATGGCTTCGGTTCTGGCCATCAGGGTCACAGCTTCCACCATTTCCGGTGTTGGCAGCGAATAGCCTGGTCCGACGTAACCTTCGACACAATCGACCATCGCTTCCGGGAAATCAAGTCCGAGCCGTTTGGCGGTAGCTACTGCGTCCTTGATGATTACCGGGCGCTGGGTTTCATTTGGGCGGCTGATGTTGATGCCAATTACCGGGATGTTGGTGTTGTTGCCCCAGAAACCGACAGCCAGTCCGGCATGGGTGCCGCCGCTGCCGCTGGTGCACACGACATAATCGATATTCAGATCTTTGTCAAAGGCTTGGGCGATGATTTCTTCGGCGCAGGCCACGTAACCCAGCGTGCCGACCGCATTGGAACCGCCGCCGGGGATGATGTAAGGGTTTCCGCCCTTTTGACGGATAGAATCGGCCAGTTTTTCCATTGCTTCCATTACGTTGGAGCCACCGGGGACGACTGTGACGCTGGCGACTCCCATCAAATGAAACAGAAAATTGTTGCCGGAGGCTTGCTCGTTATAACTGCCAGGCACGCGTTCCTCGATAATGAAATGGCAGGGCAGGCCTTCTTTACAAGCGGCCGCGAGTGTCAACCGACAATGGTTCGATTGAACCGCGCCACAGGTAATCAGGGTATCGGCGCCCTGGGCATAGGCATCAGCGACCAGAAATTCGAGTTTGCGGGTTTTATTGCCGCCGCCGGCCAGACCGAGCATATCGTCGCGTTTGATCCAGAGGTTCGGACCGCCCAGTTCTTTGGTAAGTCGGGGCAGGAATTCCAGGGGGGTCTGTCCTTCTGTATAACGTCGACGTGGAAATTGCGCCAGATTCATTTTTGCACGCCACCTCTCAAAAAATTCTTCAACTAATTTCAAGTATAGATTATAATTGAAAATAAATAAAATAAATTATTCTGATATTTACAATAATGGATTGCTTATTATCAGTGCAAGGGTTTTGGATAGAGGAACCGAGAGGAGCGCATTATGATAGACCAGTCATTGCTTGTGTTTGTGACTGTGGCGGAGAAAAAGAGTTTTACCCGTGCCGCCGAGGCATTGCATATGACCCAGCCTGCCGTAAGTCAGTATATCCAGACGCTGGAGAAAAATGTCGGCGCCAAACTGCTTGACCGCAACAATAAATATGTACAATTGAATAAAGCCGGTGAAATCGTCTATCATCATGCCAATGAGATCATCGGATTGTATACGCAGATGCAGAAACTGCTGGATGATGCAATGAACAAGGCCAGCGGCAATCTGGCAATCGGCGCCAGTTACACTTTTGGCGAGTATATTCTGCCGCACATCGTCGGCTATCTCCGGGTTCATTACCCGTTGATCAAACCCAAAATCACGATTGCCAACACCAAGCGGATTTCGGAGTGGGTGGCCAACCGACAGCTCGATGTCGGTATTGTCGACGGCGAGATTCACCATAGCAACTTGCCGCTGGAAGCCTTTGCCGATGATTTGATGTATATCGTTGCTTCCGCCAATCATCAAGGATTGGCGCCGGAGCCGCTCGCTATTGGCGAACTGAAAAATGAAACCTGGATTGTGCGCGAAGAAGCCTCCGGTACTCGTGAAGCGACTGAAAAAATGTTTGCCGAATTAGTGTTTCGACCGAAAAAAATCATGGAGTTCGGCAGCACGCAAATCATCAAAGAGTCGGTGCAGGTCGGACTGGGAGTAACATTGCTGTCACATTGCACGATTCAGAAAGAGGTTTCCCTGGGCAGCCTGCAAATCCTGAATGTGCACGGCACACCGTTTCAGCGCAAATTTTCTTTGATTACGCCGCCCTCCCAGTTCAAAACCAAAGTGACCAGTGTGTTCAGTGACATTTTGCGCAATAATGAAGGCTTGCCGGATTTCTTCGGCAAGCCTATTGCTATTGACCCAAAATTCGTTTGAAGAATCCGCTGATGCTATGATGGTGGGCCGGTCCGCGTACTTCGGCGTTATCGATTGTATAGCCCAGTCCGGTTATGAGCTGCTCAATTTCCTGCTGCGATGTGCGTAGCGGATTGAAATCGACCGTTAGCTGACCGGGTTTTTCTTCGGTTTCTATCTGCAATACGCCGGGAGTGCCGATTAGATCCGTGTAAAGTGACTGCAACTCTATCGTTTGTTCATTTCTTCTGACCTGCAACCGGAGTTGCTGTGCGCCTGCAGCACAGCCGCATGTCTTGCACATTCGATTCACTCCTTTCTGTTCAACAAATTCGCGGTAGCGGGTCGGAAACCATCACGTCGAGAATCCGGTGGCTGCCGTAAGGCGTCCGCATAAACAGCCTGCCGACCGGTTGATCGAGTACCCGTCCGATAATGGCGGCTTCGCCACCGTAGGGGTTCTCTTTCATTACGGCCAGAATTTGCGCCGCCTTATCCGCCGGGACGATTGCGACCAACTTGCCTTCATTGGCCAGATACAGCGGGTCCAGGCCCAACATTTCACAGATGCCGCGTACCGGCGCTGCAACGGGAACGCTGGTTTCGTCCAGCTCAATGCCGACGCGGCTCTGGCTGGCAATTTCATTCAATGCGGTGGCGAGGCCGCCGCGGGTCGGGTCGCGGAGTACCCGGATCTGCGGACAGATGGCCAGCATGGCGGCGACCAGGCCGCCCAGCGGAGCGCAATCGCTGGATAGGGTGGTGATGGACAGTCCCAACTGTTCGCGTTCCAGCAAGATAGTGGCTCCATGGTCGCCAAGTGTGCCGCTGACAATCACCACATCGCCAGGCTTTGCATTGCTACCGCATATGTCTATGCCTGAAGGGATTTCACCGATGCCGGCAGTATTAATGAACAGTTTGTCAGCCGCCCCCCGATTGACTACTTTGGTATCGCCAGTCACGATTAGCACACCGGCTTCCCGGGCGGCGTCGCCCATCGAGCGCACGACGGTTTCCAACAGCGCTATCGGCAGGCCGTCTTCGATGATAAAACCGCAGCTGAGGAATAGCGGGCGGGCGCCGCTCATCGCCAGATCATTCACCGTGCCGCAGATGGCCAGTTTACCGATGTTACCGCCGGGAAACACCAACGGGTTGATCACATAGGAATCGGTGGTAAAGGCCAGTTTGCCGGTGGTTGCCGGCAGGCGGGCGGCGTCATGGGCTTCTGCCAGATAAGGGTTATCAAAGTGGCGGCGAAACAGGTCGTTGATTAACGAGCCGGTCAGGCTGCCGCCGGAGCCGTGCGCCAGGGTGACGACATCCATATATTCTCCGTTCCTTCCTTAATCGACAATGTATTTGTAATAGGCGGCGCAGGTGCCTTCGCTGGAAACCATGCAGGCCCCCATTGGCGTTTGCGGCGTGCAGGCTTTTTTGTACAATAGGCACTGCGGCGGTGTTTTCAGTCCGCGTAGGATGTCGCCGCAACTGCAGCCGTTTGGCGTCTGGGTCTCGGTTTCTGCCAGGTTGAACTGTACTGCGGCGTCAAAACGGTAAAATTCGGGCCGTAGCTGCAACCCGGAATCGGCGATTTCGCCCAGGCCCCGCCAGATACTGGCTGTTGGCATAAACAGCCGGTTCAGGATCTCGCGGGCGGTCGGGTTGCCGGCATCAGCCACGGCGCGGGGATAGGCGTTGACAGCGGCTGGCTTGCCCTGGTCCAACATTTCAGCGATCAGCAGCAGAGCGTGCAGGATATCGACGATTTCAAAGCCGGCGATCACCGCCGGTTTATGATGTTTTTCAGCAAGAAATCGATAGGGTTCCAGGCCGATAACGGTGCTGACGTGGCCGGGGCAAAGAAACCCGTCGACCTGCAAAGAATTATCTGCGCACAGGGCTTCCATGGCCGGCGGCACCAGTTTGTGGGCGGAAAACACGCTGAAGTTGTCCAGATTTCGTCTGGCGGCTTCCAGAATTGCCACTGCCACTACCGGGGCGGTCGTTTCGAAGCCGACGCCGAGAAACACTACCTGCCGCTGCGGATTGGCTGCCGCGATTTCCACGGCGTCCAGCGGCGAATACAGCAACCGGATATCGTGACCGGCAGCCTTTTCTTTCAGCAGGCTGCTGTGATTTCCCGGCACCCGCAGCATATCGCCGAAGCTGGTCAGGATAACCTCTTTGTTTTGCGCCAACTGGATTGCGTTGTCAATATAGCCCTGCGGCGTGACGCAGACCGGGCAACCGGGGCCGGACAGCAGTTGCAGATTGGCTGGCAGCAGATCGCGAATGCCGTGATGAAAGATCGACATGGTGTGGCTGCCGCAGACTTCCATGATCTTGATCGGGCGAGTTACGGTCTGCTGCAGTTTGGCTGTCAGCGCGCTGACCAGGTCCGCGCTACGGAACGTGTCAGTCTGTTTCATCGTGGATTTTTTGCAGCAGCGCAATCGTTTCCGCCGCCGCCTGTTCATCGATCACTTTCATGCCGCTGCCGGCATGAATCAGGATATAATCGCCAACCTTCGCCTCCGGCACGAGCGCAAGTGAGATGCGCCGCTGCACGCCTTCGATTTCACCAATTCCGCTATATTCATCGCGTTCCAGCAGTTTTAAGGGCACTCCTATACACATTCCTGTTCATCCCTTCTCTTGAATTCCGGGTTGGGGTTTTTCTTGTCGTTTCGCAGCTACACATTGTTTGATCCATCCAGCCAGTTCCGATAGTCCCGCCGTGGTTCGGCAGGACACTTCAAGGATGTTGGCTTTGGGATTCAACAGAGTCAGGTCCTGATAAAACTGCTCCAGAGCGAAATCGACATACGGCAGTAGATCGACTTTATTCAGCACGACCGCGTTGGCGTCTTTGAACATCAACGGATATTTGGTGATTTTATCCTCGCCTTCGGTGACGCTGAGCAGGCAGAGCCGGAAATCTTCGCCCAGATCGAACTCGGCCGGGCAAACCAGGTTGCCGATGTTTTCAATGATCAACAGGTCGATCTCGTCGAGTGCAAGCTGGGCCAACGCGCCTTCGATCATGCTGCCGTCGAGATGGCAGGCACCCCGCGTATTGATCTGCACGGCGGGAATTCCCAGAGCAGCTACCCGTTCAGCATCCTTGGTTGTAAACAGGTCGCCTTCAATCACAGCCACTTTCAAATCATTGCTTAACAAGGCCATCACGCCTTCCAGCAGCGAAGTTTTGCCGGCGCCGGGCGATCCCATCAGGTTGATTGTTACGATTCGTTTGGCAGCCAACAGTTGCTTGTTCTGGGCGGTTTTTGCCTCATGCGCGCTGAGAATCCGCTGGTTGATGTCAATTTTCACCGGTCGTTTCCTCCTGCTCTCCCTCGATTGTCTGTAAGTCCAATTCCCGATTCGGCGTCCGCTCGATGACGAATTCGGCCCCTTCGACAAAAGTGCCCTGACTGATTGCCGCGAAGGCAAACTGCAGCGACTCTTTGCAGACGCCTGTCTGGTCACCGATCCGGACTACGACCCGGGTCACTTTGGTCATTGAATATTCTGCGCCAAAGCGCTCCACCTGATCGAGCAGGCTTTGAATGATCGATACTTCATGCATGGGTTGCTTCAGTCTCCTTAAAGGGTTTGCTACGGCGTCTGTCGTAATATATTTCAGGTAGAAACAAGCGGGAGGCAACGCAATGCGCAGGCACTTGGTCATTGGCGGAATAGTCCAGGGCGTCGGGTTTCGTCCGTTTGTCTATCGATTGGCGACGCGGCATGGTTTGACCGGTTGGGTAAAAAACGCGACCGACGGCGTTCATATTGAAGTCGAAGGTGCCGCTACCGAACTCGACGCGTTTGCGCATGCCCTGCAACAGGAAAAGCCGATGCAAGCCGAAATCTATTCGCTGACTGCTTATGATATTCCTGAACGCCGGGAGACCGGGTTCATTATTGCTGAAAGTGACGCGGCATCGGCAGCGGTGCCATTCGTTTCACCGGATATTGCGACCTGCGCCGCCTGCCGCAGTGAAATCAGCGACCCGGCTGACCGGCGTTACCAATATCCTTTCACCAATTGCACGAACTGCGGTCCGCGCTACACGATCATTCGTCAGACGCCGTATGATCGGCGGTCGACTACGATGGATGTCTTTCCGATGTGTGAGGCCTGTCAGCGCGAATTCGACGATCCGGCCAATCGGCGGTTTCACGCCCAACCCAACGCCTGCCCGGTTTGCGGGCCGGAATACCGGTTGGTCGACCGGCAAGGGAACCTGTTGCCGATGGACAATGGTCAGAATGCTATTGATCAGACACGGGTTTTGTTGCACTCAGGCAAGATTGTGGCGATCAAAGGGCTGGGCGGGTTTCATTTGTCCTGCGATGCAAAAAACGAAACTGCCGTGGCGACGCTACGTCAACGGAAAATAAGGGAAGATAAACCGTTCGCCGTCATGGCCGGTTCGCTTGAGGCGGTTCGGCAGCGATGCATCATATCGCCCGTCGAGCAGGAACTGCTGACCGGCGCCATTCGCCCGATTCTGCTTTTGGACAAAGCCGACGGCTATGATCTGGCGGCCAGTGTGGCGCCGGGAAATCCGCGAATAGGCGCGATGCTGGCCTATACACCGCTGCATGAACTGTTGCTTGATGCCAGCGATATCTGGGTGATGACCAGCGGCAATACCAGCGACGAACCAATTGCCTATACGAATGAAGATGCGTTGATTCGGCTCTCCGGGATTGCAGACTTTTTTCTGCTGCATAACCGTGATATTCAGCGTCGGGCCGATGACTCGGTGGTGAGGGTTATCGATGAAGCGCAGTATATTCTGCGACGTAGTCGCGGCTACACCCCGTTGCCGATCCGACTGGCCAAACCGACAGTTCCGGTGTTGGCTTGCGGCGGCGAACTGAAAAACACATTCTGCCTGACCCATGGACAACAGGCTTTTGTCAGTGCCCATATCGGCGATCTGGAGAACCTGTCCACCTATCAATACTATACAGATTCCATCCAGTTCTATAAAACCCTTCTTAACATCACGCCGGAAGTGGTCGTTTATGATCTGCATCCGGAATACCTGGCAACGAAATACGCCAAAGAATTGTCGTTGCCGCAGATCGGTGTGCAGCACCACCATGCCCATATCGTGTCGGTCATGGCTGAACATGGCCTTTATGAACCAGTCATTGGCGTGGCTTTTGACGGGACCGGCTATGGTCCGGATGGCGCAATCTGGGGCGGCGAATTTCTGGTAGCCGATTGCCTTGATTTCAAACGCGTCGCCCATTGCCGTTATCTGCCGCTACCAGGCGGCGCTATGGCGATCCGGCAGCCGTGGCGATTGGCAGCATGGATTCTGGCTGAGCTATATGGCGACCAGGTTGCGACGCTGCCAATTTCATTCGTCAGGTCGTTGCCGCCGGAATGGCCGACAGTGCTCAAAGCAGCTGAAAAGCAATTCAACAGCCCGCTGACCTCCAGCGCCGGCCGACTGTTTGATGCCGCTGCAGCGCTGCTCGGTATCCGCGGCTCAATTCATTACGAAGGACAGGCGGCAGTGGAATTGGAACTGGCGGCAGGTAGCAGACGTGGGTATATATTGCCGTATACTGTTATTGAGGGAGAGTCCCGGCAACTCGATTTACTGCCGGCCTTCGCTGCAATGACTGAACGGTTGCAAAGCGGAGAATCGCCGGCCGATTTGGCCGCTTCGTTTCATAATACGGTCGCTGCTGCGATCATTGAGATGGTCAAACAGATAAATAAAGAAACCGCGCTCAGAAAAGTTGCGCTAAGCGGCGGCGTGTTTCAGAATTTGCGGTTGCTTGCAGCCGTGGAGGGGCAATTGAAGGCCGAACAACTTACCGTATACCTACACCGTAGGGTGCCGACCAATGACGGCGGGATATCACTGGGGCAGGCGATTATTGCAAGCGAGCGCTACATTCGAGATTCCAGTCCGCCAACTGGCGGATGACGCTTGCTACAGCCTCGTCGATGCGCGCGGCAATCAGCGGCGTTAAATCGAGGCTGATTTCCAGGCTGAGCGGTACGACTCCGATCACGACGATTTCACCGATCGGTTTTTCCATCACAACCAACGAGGCCAGCACTTCTTGAATCCCCAGTTCATGCATTGAGACTTTATCTTTGAAATACAGACGTACCGAGTCGCCGCGGATTACATGAAACGAGCCTGGCTGCGCCGGACCATGGATGGCATCAATCAGGATAAGTCGATTCGCTCCTTCCAGAAATCGCATCAGCTCAATACCCAAAGTGCCACCGTCAAGAACTTCCACCTCATCAGGAAAACGGAAGCGCTGCAACAGCGCCTCCGCAACCCTCACACCAAAGCCTTCGTCCGACAATAAAATGTTGCCAACGCCGAGAACTATAGTTTTAGCCACTATTTGAGGTCCTCCGCATCCGCTGGTTTGCCTGGCAGGTATTTTATTCCCGAGAAAATACTCGATATTTCGCCGTCGCCATGCATCATATCCGAGCGATAGGCGAAATAGGTATGGAAAGTCAGAAACAACGGGAAAAACCAGGCGGCATAGTTGTGAACCACATGGACGTTATATTCGTTGCCCAGCAGGCTGATCACTGGGGAAAACAGTTTTGCCATCCAGCTGGTCGGGTTAATCATGCCGTACATCGCTAAACCGGTGGCCATCAGCACAAACGTGACGATATACCAGATCAGGTAAGTCGTCCGGGCCAGTGAGTTTCGCAAGAAAGGCGGATGACTAGTCTTTAGGAATAGATAGTGCTGCAATACCTGTCCCAGGCCTGTCCAGTAGAGCTTGGTCCAGAACTTTGGTAATAACCGGTCGCCTTTGTACATGATCCAACCGTAAATCCTCAGAATGAAAGAGGCGAGGAGGACATAGGCCCAAAAGAAATGCCAGAACCGAACGGTTTCCATCGACATCAGGTTGCCGACCGAAAACGTGGGATCTATGCCGATCGAGCCGTGAAAAAACGGATTGGCAATATAGCGGCCCGTCAAAAACAACATCAAGACCGCCGCTGCCATAATCCAATGGAACAGCCGCAAAAACGGACTGAAGATGTAGATGCCGTCAACCCGCTTGGTTTTCACTTGCCACACCCCCCACAGGTGTTTACATTAAATGAAGGGTCGCTATGGATTACGGCCTTTTCCTTGCCGTCCGTGTTGTACAGATGGGTTGCGCAGGCGATGCAAGGGTCGAAAGAGTGGATGACCTTGAGGATTTCCAGAGGTTTGTCGGCGACTTTTACCTTGGTATCTATCATGCTTGATTCGTAGGCGCCAAAGCCTGCCTTGGAGTCGCGTGGACAACCATTCCAGGTGGTGGGAACGACGGCCTGGTAATTGGCGGTCAGGCCATTCTTGATCTGAATCCAGTGTCCAAGCGCACCGCGCGGCGCTTCATGCAGGCCGACGCCTTTGGCTTCTTTTGGCCAGCTGGATGGTTCGAACTTGCTCATGTTGGCAGTGGCAGTATCGCCATTGCGGATATTTTTGACCAATTTATCAAAGAAATATTTGTTAATGTACGCCATGACTTGGGCCTCGAGACCACGGCAGGCTGTCCGACCGACAGTAGAGCACATCCAGACATGGGCCGGTGCGCCGAGAACTTTGGATACGCCGTCAATCTGATCGACGATCATTTTCTCAGCCCAGGTTGGTTGTGACAGCAGTCCCTGTTTTACTTTAACATAGGTCACGATATAGCGGGCCAGCGGTCCGACTTCGGCCATCTTGCCACGCCACATCGGCGTTTTGATCCAGGAGTACTTGCCTTTTTCATCAAGGTATTTCCAGTTTGTTTTTGTGCCTTCCTTGGGACCGGTATAATTGGGGGCAGTCACGCCGGCGAACGGATGAAGTCCCTTGCCGGCCTGTGGATAATTGTACCAGGAATGTTCGATATTTTCGGTGATGATTTCCGGGTCAACATAATCTTTTCCTTCCAAGTTTGTAAACTTGGCTGCTAGGACGCCGGCGGCAAAGTTTTCCACCACGCCTTGGCAACGCCACAGTAGCCGTTTGTGGAAGTCGCCATTGGCAATACCGGTGTAACTATCTTCCGGATAGTCGCCGTACCCGAGCACACATTTTCCGGCCAGACCGCCACCGTCCACAACCTTGTGTTTCGTGACATAGATATCGCCGATAGCGAGCAGGTCCGGCAGATAGAAATAATTTACCGCGGAAATCCCCAGATTGACTGCAACGTCTACGACGCCGAGTCTAGCGGTGTTTATCGGCGCATTCATCTCGTTCATCGAAATGGCGCAGGGCATACCGCCGACAATATATTGCGGATGGGGATTTTTACCGCCGTAGACCAAATGCGAAGTCACCAACTCGCGCTGACGGTCCAGCATGGTCAGGTAGTGGGTTACCGCCATCAGATGGACCTCCGGCGGCAGAAGCGCATAATCGGGATGATCCCACCAGTGGGCGGCAAAGATTCCGAGTTGTCCGCTGTCGACCAACGATTTAACTTTGGCCTGGATCGCTTTGAAATAGGACGGCGTCGCCCTGGGGAATTCCTTAGGATAGGCGTCGGTGTTGAAATCGAACGGACCGGACAGGCCGAGGTCATACTTGGCCAAAATGGCATTTTGCAGCGATGAGGTGGCGCCGGGGTCGGCCTTCAAGGCTTCCACAGGGCTGACCCAGTCCAGGGCATGCAGGTGATAAAAGTGAATCAGATGGTCTTGTACCGCTAGCGAGGCAGCCATCTGGTTGCGGATATAGTTGGCGTTTTTGGGGATTTCGATACTCAGGGCATCTTCCACCGCTCGAACGGAGGCCAGTGCATGCGTAGTTGTGCAGACTCCGCAGAACCGTTGGGTAAAGGCCCAGGCATCACGAGGATCGCGATCTTTCAGAATGATTTCAATGCCGCGCCAGGCAGTGCCACTGGAGAGGGCATCTTGAACCTTTCCGGTGGCTTCATCCACAGTGACTTCCACCCGCAGATGGCCTTCGATCCGAGTTACAGGATCAACTACTACTCGTTTCATCAGTGCTCGTTCCTCCCTCTCCGTTATTCTTCGTCTTGCTCATTTTCTTTCTCGGCGTGTCTGGACTTCTGAATTGAAGAAACCACTGCGTGCACAGTGACTCCCGCCATTGCGGCTACTGTAAGAGCGGCGCCTAGGGTGTCGGCGGTTGTCAGGGTGTTTGGCATTACGATATTTGGCAACCGCTCATGGAACGGGCCATTGTCCCAGAACCCGTCGCTGGCGCAGCCAAAACAGGGCGAACCCGATTGGATCGGATAGGACAGGCCATTCCACCAGCGCATATTGCCGCAGGAGTTGTAGGCTTCCGGGCCGCGGCAGCCCACTTTATAGAGGCACCAACCGGCTTTGGCACCCGGGTCGTCAAATCGCTCGACAAACATGCCGGCGTCGAAGAAGGCGCGGCGATAGCAGGTATCGTGAATCCGGTTGCCGTAGAACTGCTTCGGACGTCCCTGAGCATCGAGCGGCGGAATTTGGCCGAACAGGGCCAGATGCATGACAACCCCGGTCATTACTTCGGGAATTGGCGGGCAACCAGGCACCTTAATGATTGGTTTGCCGCTGATTACTTTGCTTACAGAAACGGAGCCAGTCGGGTTCGGTTTGGCGGCCTGAATGCCGCCCCAGGCGGCGCAGGATCCATATTCGATAATTGCCGCCGCGTGTTTGGCGACTTCCTTTAATACTTCGACGAACGGTTTGCCGCCGACCATGCAGGAGATGCCCTGGTCGGCCAGGGGGACCCCGCCTTCGACCGCCAGGATGAATTTGCCGTCATACTTTTTAATGACGCTCTCCAGATGTTTTTCAAACGGTTCGCCGGCAGCCGCGGCCAGTGTGTCCGAGTATTCGAGCGAGATCATGTTTAGTAGCAGATCGGACGCCAAGGGTGACTGGGAGCGGATAAATGCTTCGTCGCAGCCGGTGCATTCATGTCCATGCAGCCAGACTACTACAGGCAAGGGCTGTTTGGTCGCTGCCTCGACGACCTTTTTGTAGTCGGTGGTTGGCAGGCCCATCGCAGCGGTTAACACCGTACAGGTTTTGAGAAATGTGCGTCGGCTGAGGCCGCGTTTGCTGAATGAATCCCACAATGTCATGCGCTTTTCCATCATACCCTCCCCTTCACTTGGATTGTCGTACCGGCAAATTCCGGCGGCGTAGTTTAGCCTGGAACAAAACGTCTAATTAATTTTCAATTCTCTGACAGTGATACACAATCCTGCAGATTGAGGTATTATATTTCTTAATTGTTCAATTATAGGTTTACTAATGTGAGATAATGCCTTTAGGGTTACAGGTTGCGTAAAGGATCGAGGAGGAGTTTGTTTGATAATCAGTAGATGGGCTCGGTTGCTGATGGTAGTTTTTATGGTGGCGGGGTTATGGTTGATGTCGGTGCAGTCGGCTAATGCATTGCTAGCAAACGATTCCGGCAGTCTGGCACTGCCCGGTATAGGCGAAATCGTATTGCCGGAATGGCTGGTGGCGACTGCGGCAAAGGGGTTGGAAAACCAGCCAAATGCAGGACGACAGTATGACCTGAGCGGGCTGTCCGGCGATGCCTGGCGTTATGCCCGGATCGTCGTTTACCGCTTGGAGCAGAATCTGGGGCCGGTCGCGCTGTTGTTTGGCATTGTCGAAACCAACCCGTCGGCACTAGGGGAATTGGCGCGACCGTTGTTGGAAAAAAGCCTGGCTGAAAATGGCGGCAAAATTCTCGAATGGTCGCCGGCTCGCAAAACCTCGCTCGGTGGCCGCGGTGTGCCGACAATTTCAGCCAGACTGACCATGAGCGAAAAAGTGCCGCTGCCGATGGCAGCCACCGTATATATTTTCATGCACAAAGAACGAGTATATGCATTGGGCTATTTCGTGCCGGACAGCGACCGGCGGTTTTGGGAGAAGATTGCCAACCCGATGCTGGGGCAGTTGAAGTGGGAGTAATCTGTCGCAGGAACTTTGATATATTATATGGAATGTTTGATGCGGGAGGTGGTTGTTGTGAAACAGGCGGAATGGACACTGAACTTTGGGCAATGGCTGTTTCGTCGTCGCAGTGTAATGCCAGCCTTTTTGGCGGTTGCTTTATTGCCGGCGCTGGATTCTTTTCAATTCATCCAAAATTGCCACGTCAGGCAAATTTACTGGGAGTTGGGTTGTCTGACGATTTCCCTGTTTGGCCTGTTCGTTCGGGGGTTGACTGTTGCTTTTATTCGTGAAGGTTCTTCCGGACGTGAACTTTCCACGCCCCGGGCTGACCGCCTGAATACCAGCGGCCTTTACTCCGTGGTACGCAATCCACTGTATTTTGGAAATATGCTTATCTGGTTCGGTATTGTTTCCATGTTGCACCAGTGGTGGCTTTCCGGTTTGATTCTGTTAATCTCCTATATTTATCACCGGACGATCATTGTTGCCGAAGAAGCCTACCTCGCTAGCCGGTTCGGCTCGGCTTATCTTGAGTGGCGGCAAAGGACACCGGCCTTCATTCCCGATTTAAGAGGTTGGACGCCGCCTGAGTTGCCTTTTTTGGCAGTGATGGTTCTGCGCCGGGAGTATTCGGGGTTGTTCCAGATTGTTGCCGCCTTCGCCTTAATGAACCTGATCTTGCATCATGCAGCAACCGGTGTTTGGCTGCTCGATTCAGTGTTTCAAAATCTGCTAGTTGAAGGTTCAGTGCTTTGTGGCGTGATTTGGATTGCTGTCCGTTGGACTTCCTGGTTGTCTGCGCCCAAAGACGAAGTGGACACGACCTTCAGAAGTATGCAGGTTGATTCTCGGAAGAAAAAGCTGTAGAGTCTCATGGGTGTGCCGATGGCTTTTGCGACGGAAACCGACTGTCGGCAGATTCTGCCGGGTTGTATAAATTTCGAATCAATGTAAAGAGGCTGTGCAGAACCCATTGGGGTCGGCACAGCCTCTTTACCATTTAAGTCTTAGAAATTACTTCTTGATCCAGGCGGGCAGCTGATATTCGGCGCTGGCGAACTCTTTCGGGTACACAGCGTTGCGTTCGCCTTTTTCATTGAACTGGAAGAAGACGAAACGGGCATTAGTTCCGCCATAGACCAAATCGTGGTCTTTGGTGAACTTAATCGGTGAAGCTCCTTTGTAATCGGTAGCTTCCAACGCCTTGATCAAAGGATCGGTATCGAAGGTTTTGGCCCGTTCAGCTGCATCTTTCAGTACATAAAGCGCATCATAGGCGGGGTAGGCGATAAAGTTGGCTGAATGTCCATATTTTTCCTTGAATTTTTTGGCGAAGGCAACGGTTTTCGGTGTCAGCGGAGCTGGGCCGGAGTTTGGATTGGCAGTGGTTTCAAAAGCGGCCTTGCCGCCTGTTTCTTTATAGAATTCGTCTTTGGTTGCAAAGGCGATGGCGCCGACAATCGGTAACGGTACTTTGTTGTCGTTCCATTGTTTTACGTAGGTGATCCCTTCGGGCCCAAGGATGGTGTTGATGATAAACTCAGCGCCTGCTTTCTGGGCGTTGGTAAAGTTGGGCGAGAAGTCCGTGGTGTCGGAGTTGAAGTATTCGCGATAAACTACTTTTATGCCAGCGGCTTCAATTTGCTTGGCGACCGCTTCGCTGATGTCCTGCGAATATTTCAGATTGGTGGACAGAATCGCCGCTTTGGTCATGCCGTGCTTTTTATTGAACACGTCGACGATGAATTCAGCGATTGATTTGCCCTGATTGGTGGAGTCCAGTGTTCCCACGCGGAAATAGTATTTGTATTTCTCATAGTCTTTGGCAATCCGTTCGACGATAACCGGCGTCGCGGCGCCAGTGCCAAGCCAGATTTTTTTGTTTTGGGCCATGACATCCATCATGCCGTTGACTACGCCGGAAGCAACGCCGCCCATTAAAATGTCGACTTTATCCTGCGTGTAGAGCTTTTTCAGGGCGGCCAGTCCTTTTTCGGCGGAGTTTTCATCATCGCCGTAGACTAATTCGATTTTACGGCCGTTGATGCCGCCTGCGGCGTTGATTTCTTCCGCTGCCAACATAGCCGATTCTTTGATCGCTACGCCGTGTTCAGTCTGAAAGGGCCCGATGACGCCAACTTTAAGCGGCGCATCCGCTTTGGGCGCAGCCGGTTTGGCGCTGCCGCAACCGCTTAGCAGCAGAATGCTGAGGCTGAAGAGTACCGTCAGAAACAGGGCTGTCGATTTTTTGTGTTTTCCTGCCATTTGTTTTTCCCCCACTTTACTTTAGATTTTGCCTGAAGTGTTTTACATTCCTAGATAGAGGTCGCGAATATGAGTGTTGCGGGATAATTCTGCTGGAGTTCCTTCGGCGGCCACCCGGCCGTGTTCGAGTACATACAGGCGGTCGGCGATGCCCAGAGCCATGTTGGAGTCCTGTTCGACAAGTAAAATCGTGACACCCAGTTGTTTGATTTCTGCTACACCTTGAAAAATTTGCTCTTTGACAATTTGCGCCAGGCCAATCGAAGGTTCATCGAGCATCAATAACTGCGGTCTGGCCATGATCGCCCGGGCAATGGCCACCATTTGCTGTTCGCCGCCGCTCATGGTGCGGGCCAGTTGGCTAAGACGCTCCTTCAGGCGCGGGAAGATCGTGTAGCAGCGCTCAAAGTCGAGCGCGATCTCCGCTTTGTCTTTCCGCAGGAAAGCTCCCATGGCCAGATTCTCCTGCACCGTAAAATCGGGAAATAGGCGGCGATGTTCCGGGCAGTGGATGATGCCTTTTTTCACCAATTCGTGGGTGGGATAGCGACTGATTTCTTCACCCTGATATGTGATGCTGCCAGTCGATGGGGCAACGCGGGAGATTGCTTTGAGCAGGGTCGTTTTGCCTGCGCCATTTGGTCCGAGTACAGCAACACATTCTTTTTCTTCTACAGATAACGAAATTCCATCCAGAATGAGTGCGCTGTCATAACGGACCGACAAGTCACTTATTTTCAATACCGGCAAGTGCAGCGCCCCCTTTCCCCAAGTAAGCTTCAATAACCAGAGGATTGTCGACGATTTCGCGGGGTGACCCTTCGGCGATTTTTTCTCCGTAATTCAGTGCGATGACCCGGTGGACCAGTTTCATAAACTCACGCAGTTTGTGCTCGATAATAAGGACTGTCAGGCCATGATCTACATTCAGTTTGCGGATCGCCTCGGCAATCGGGGCGACTTCCTGAATGCCCAGTCCGGCAAACGGTTCATCCAACATGATCAGCTGTGGCTTTAACGCTAGGCCTTTGGCCAGTTCAAGTTTTTTCAGTTCGCCATGCGTCAGTTTTTCTACAGCCAGATTGGCTTTATCTTCCAGACTGACGGTAGCCAACACTTCTTTAGCACAGGCAACTGCATTCTTACGTCCGCCAATCAGCCCAGTTGTCCGCGGCGAGTAGCAGGGGACCAGCACGTTTTCCAGCACGGTTAGTCCGTGCAGTGGACGGGGGATCTGAAACGTCCGGGCCAAACCAAGATTTGCGATCGTGTGGGCCCGCTGGCCAGTGATTTCCTGACCGGAAAAAATGATTTTTCCGGCTGTCGGCGCAAAATTGCCGGCAATTTGATTGAACAGCGTTGTCTTCCCGGCTCCATTGGGACCTAGTATACCGAGTATTTCTCCTTGCTTGACGCTGAAGCTGACATCTTTGGTGGCTTCCAGACCGCCAAACCGCTTATAGAGCGAGCAAACTTCCAAGATGGTCATGTTCACTTGCCCCCCTTTGCCGCAGGGCCTAGGGCCAGCTTTTCGTCTAATGTGGTAAAAATCCCCTTGGGCATAAACAACAGGACGATAATCAGTAATGAGGTGTAAATCAGCAAATGATATTCACCGAAGTTTTTCAGGTAGTCTGCAGCTACTGCCAGGGCAAACGCCCCCAGCGAAGCGTTGATGATCGAACCGGTGCCGCCGACAACCGCCATGATGATTATGTTCAGCGATATGTGGGAGGCAAGTACTGCGTCAGGGCCAACATAGCCGAGATAGTGAGCGTTGAAAGCGCCGGCCATTCCGCCAAAGAACGCACTGACGACAAAGGCGGCGACTTTATATAAAGTGGCGTTCACGCCGCCTGCTTCGGCGGCTGGTTCATCTTCGCGGATCGCTTTCAACAATAGACCGATATAGGAATGGCCGATAGAGTATAAAATCGCTACGCTGACCAGCATGAACAACAGTGCTGCATAGTAGTCGGCGACTGGGTCGCCGGTTAAATAAGCGACTCCGTAGATGCCGTCTTCACCGCCGGTATAGTTGGAAAAGATGATGACCAGACGGTCGGCGATCGCCGCGGCAGCCAAGGTTGCCAGGGCCAGATACGGACCTTTGAGCCGCAGACAGGGAACACCCAGAGCCAAGCCCAAAATTGCTGCGATCAGCCCTCCCAGGGGAATTCCCCAGAGCGGTGTGATGCCGCCGCCGAACTTTGTCATAAAGCCGACAATATAAGCGCCTGCGCCAATAAACAGAGCAAAGCCGAAATTTTCCTGACCGGTGAAGCCTGATAAAAGATCCCAAGCCGCTACATATACGGTGTAGATACAGGCCAGCACCAGTACGCTCATTAGATAGGCATCGTCATATATCAGCGGGAACAGGAGCAGAGCGGCGACAAAAACAGCGAGGAGTTTTGCCGATAATGTGAGTTTGCTCATACTTTTCCCTCCTTTCCCATCAATCCGGACGGCTTAACGATCAGGACCACCAGGACAACCGCCAGGAAGACCAGTTCGCGCATATTGGTCGAGATCGCCAGCGATACAAAAGTTTCGATATATCCCAGCAGGAACGCGACAATAACGCTGCCTTCAAGACTGCCCAGGCCGCCCAGGATAACGATGGCAAACGCTTTAATTAACGGGAACAACCACATTGCCGGTTCCACCGTTAAGAACGGCGCTACCAGAATGCCTGCCGCTGCCGCCAAAAACGCCGAAATTCCAGTAGTCAGCAGGTAGGCTTGGTTGGCATTGACGCCCATATAGGTTGCAGCCAGTTTGTCCTGTGCTACCGCCATGATCGAGCGACCAGCGGAGGTGCGGCGGATGAAATACCACAGGGCGGCAATCAGTGAAATCGCCACGACGAAGGCCAGGAAACGAGTGGCTGGCACAACGACCCCGAGCAAGTTAATGCTGCCGGTGGCAAACCCCTGTACATTGAGGTATTTGGCGCCGAAGACAATCCGCACCAGATATTGGGTAAAACTGGCCAGGCCAAGTGTCAGGATCATGACCGTGGTCGAGGAGTGGCGAACCCGGCTAATGACGTAACGGTCAAGGAAGATGGCCAGCACCACGACCGAAGCCAATGAGGCCAGCGCAGCCAGTATCAACGGTAATTTCGCCAATACGCTGTAAACATAGTAGAAATAAGCACCCAATAAATAATACGAACCATGATAAAGGTTGACCATCCGGGCCACGCCATAGATTAGGCTAAACCCGAGGGCGAGCAGGGCGTAGAATGCGCCGTTGACACTTCCGCCAATAAGGAGATCAGCAAGCATAGGTAGGCTCCTTTCATTGAACTGTTGCTAGGGGACCAGCGCTTTCTTCGCTACTTGCATTTGACGCTGGATATAGTCGGTGGCATCTTTCAGGTCGGTGAAACTGCGTTCCTCGCCGCTGGCTATCTGGCGGACCAGAATACGGCAACAACCATTGGGTTCCAGGCAGTAACGGACCATGTAAGACATGACAATGCTGTTTTTATCCATGGTTCACCAGAGCTGCAGATTTTCCGCTTCGTCAGTCAGTTGATCGCGGAAGTCGGGATGAGCAATGGCGATCAGTCGCTTGACGCGATCACGGATTGATGTGCCGCGTAGTTGGGCTACGCCGTATTCGGTAACCACAAAGTCCACATCGTTGCGTTGCAACGAGACCACTGCGCCAGCGCTTAGCAAAGGCACGATCTTGGAGATTGAATCATTTTTCGCGGTGGAATAGAGAGCGATAATTGATTTGCCCCCCGGTGACAGTTGGGCGCCGATCGCAGTGTCGGCCTGACCGCCGGTGCCGCTGAACTGGCTGTGGCCAATCGATTCGGAACAACATTGGCCGGTCATGTCGATTTCCAGCGTAGTGTTGATTGAGACCATTTTAAAGTTTTTGCCGATGACGTACGGATCGACGACGTAACTGCCGCGCAACATTGCGACGGCGGGATTGTCATCGATAAAATCATACAATTTTTTTGTGCCCAGTGCGAAGGCGGCGACTATTTTGCCGCGATGCAGCGTTTTTTTGCTACTAGTGATTACGCCAGCTTCGTATAGGTCAACCATACCGTCGGTAAACATTTCAGTGTGAACGCCCAGATCTTTTTTCTGCATTAATCCTTGGGCCACAGCGTTAGGAATACCGCCGATGCCAAGTTGAATTGTCGATCCGTCTTCGACGAGATCAGCTATATAACTGCCAATTCGCCTATCTTTTTCGCTTGGCTCAACAATTGATAGAGTCGGAACCGGTTGGGTATGCTCAATGAAGAAATCGACTTCGGAGACATGCAATGCGGTATCTCCCAGTGTTCGGGGAATATTGGCGTTCACTTCCAAGATTACGATGTCGGCATTTTCAATCATTTCTTGTTCATAGGTTACACTGAGTCCCAGTGAAACAAAGCCGTGCTTGTCCGGCGGGGTGCAGGTTCCGACAAACAGATTTGGTTTGCGGTGAAACAAGCGCTTGGTGGCAGCAAAGTGTAGGTGGTTGGGAATATAGGAGACGGTCTTTTGTTCATGCGCCTTGCGCATAGCCGGATTGTAGAACCAGCCTTCGTTAATGAAATGGCCTTTCATGGAAGGTTCGACAAAGAAGGGGTAATTTTGCATGTTTAAACAGGTGGAGACAACCACTTCCTTGACCTGCGGCGCGAGCGTGTGCAAAGCGCTCATGAAACCCTGCGGTTCAGCGCCGGCTAAGGCAACGACGATGTGATCTCCGGAATTAACTTTAGTAAGAGCTGTGTCAGTTGAAATCAGTTTTTGTCGGTAAAGTGACTGATGATCCATCGTTCAGGCCTCCCGTATTTATTGAAACGATTTTACTGTTTGAGCGGGCCCCACTGGATGATGTTGGCAGCCCAGGCGTAGCCGATTCCGGCGGCGATCATGGCGATTACCGTTCCGTCTATGACTTTTTCTTGTTCCAGCGCCAGCTGCAGCGACAGAATTTGATCGACTTGGCCGATATGGCCGAAGTCTGACAAATAAATAGACTGTTCTTCCGATAGTCCAAGTTGCTCCAGCATAAACGTATGCATGGAGTACTTGAAATGAAGCACAGCCAGATAGCCGATGTCGCGGCGGCTTAATCCCGATTTTTTTGCGGCGCGGTCGATGCATTGCAGCCAATTGTCCATCGATACTGCGTTTAGTCGATCTTTCATGTGTTTTTCATCAAAGACTTGCAGGGCTTTGTAAGCTTGGGGCAGATTTTTTTCGTTGATTGGCTCGACAGTGCCGCCAAAGCGGACTCCGACGTCGCGGGCCAAAGAACCGTCGGTAATTAGGTGTGTTCCCAACAGGGCGTTGCGGCCCAGATTTTTTTGCAAAATAATCGCGCCGCCACCAGCACCCAAGTTATACATCATCGACAAAGCGGGATCCTGATAATCGACAAAGTCGCCATTGCGATAGCCGCCCGCGATCAGGACCGTATTCAGTTCGCCGTCGGCGAGCATCATATCTTTAGCCATTTTCATGGCCACTACGCAACTGCAGCAGCGCTGTTGTACGTCAACCGCCCAGGCATTCGTTGCGCCGATTTGTTCCTGAATATAGATGCCTGATGTGGTGAGCGGATATTCTTTCCATTCTTCGCCGATGCATAGAATAAGATCCAGCTGCAATGGATCGATGCCAGTCCGCTGCAGGCAATTCTTGGCTGCCCGCACGCCCATCTCCTGCGTGCCGTCATTGAGTCCGGGGATCGGTTTCTTGGCGAAGCCCAGTTTGTTGATGACATCTGTTTCGGACCAACGGCCGCCAGTTGCTGTTGCTACTTCTTTTGCCGTCATGTATGTTGCTGGGAAATAAAGGCCGGTCCCGACTACACCGATATGCTGCATCTTTTCAGTCATAAGTTCACCCCTGTTCCAAGCGGCGCGGTAAGGCAAAGCAAAATACCGTTGCTTGAGTTTGGGTTTAGTATATGACGGATAAGTTACAGACGAGTTACAAAGATTCCGGCAATTCTAAATGTTCTCTTCATCGGCGGCGAGCTTCTTGTACAATTCGAGAGTTTCCTTGGCTGGCGCCGCTGCAAGTTCTGCTTTCAAGTTATCGCGGCATTGCCGGAACACCCGGATAACCATGGCCCGATTGTTTTGCCGGTAATAACACTTCATCAACAGGCGATAGGCCTCTTCCCAACAACAGTCCTTGCCGAGAATTCGCATGCATAAGGTGACGCATTCCTCAATTTCACCCTGATCAAACAGCATGTGCGCCATGCGCTCCGCCGTCGTTATGTATAGCATCAGCAGACGCTCGCGTTCTTCCTGGCACCAGTCCTCATAGCAACATTCCGGCAAAAAGTCGCCTTTATAGTGGTTGAGCGCCAACCTGTAAAGGCGAATCGCTTGATCGGGATCTTTAGCGGCGACACGGGAACCGCGGGCGACATAGCTTTCAAATTCATCGACATCCAGCAGAATCCCTGTCGCCAGGTTTAGCCCGTAAGAGCTGTTTTGCTTGAGGATGTAAAAAGAATTCGCACGGGCGCGCGAGGGTTCCAGCGCATTGATTAACGCATTCATCGCCACTTTGAAATCGCCATCGGAGCCGTCTTCTCCCCACAGCGCTTCCACTAATTGTTCTTTATGAATGAGCTGTTTACGGCAAGTGATGAAGTATTGCAGCAATCGTTTCGCTTTTTCCCGCTGCCATTCTTTTGCCCGGATTTCTTCGAACCCGCGCCAGACACGGAATTGGCCGAGAGTTTGCACCCGCAGGGTATAGCCGGGATGGCGGTCAAGATCGCTGGTGGAGCCTAGATCAGCTAGCAATGCCGTCACATATGAATGGCAGATTCCCGCCCGAGCCGCCTGCATTAACAACGGCATCACTTCCTGCGGGTCGCGTAAACCAAGCAGCGTCGGCCTCGTAAACAGAAAATCGAGGTCATTGGCCTGGGTTCGAGTCAGCAAGGTTTCGCCAACGCGGCGCAAGTCTGCCTGGGCGCCGGTAGCTGTTGCAGTCATGGCCTGCCAGAACATCGCGACGGTCGAAAGATAGCTGTCGCCGCAACGGACAAAAGACTGCAGACTGCGGTCAGCCCATTCTTTCGACTGGTCATAAGCGGCGGACTTGTAATAAGCAATCGTGATTCCGAGCTCAATCATGGCTGCCATCCAGTCGTCTTTTGACTGGTTGCTGACCCGGAGTCCCTCCATGCCGTAGCGAAGTGCGATATCCAGACTGCCTTGATGACCATATAAGAGGCAAAGTCCAAACAGGGGTTCGGCCTTGCCTCGCTCCACTCCCAGCGAAGAAACGATATCAAGCGCCTGTTGATAACATTCCAGCGCTTCTTCCCGGTCGGACCAAGATTTTAACTGCTTCGTGTGTCCCAGCCGCATGTATGCCACGGCCTGAACAAATAACGCTTTCATGCGCAGGCCAATATTTAGCCCTTCCTGTGCATTGGAAGATGCCTCGTCAACTTCCCCCATAAAGGCGTTAATCAGTGATAACAGCAGCGGTGTTTCCCGATGCGAGCGGGGCAGCTGAAAAGGCGTTCGTTGTTCGCCCTGACGCGACAGGATTGTTTTTGCTGTATATAAACGGCCGGTGCGCAGATGCATGCGGGCTTCCACGTCGCCGCGACTGACTTCCAGGAACAGCTCGTTTGCTTGTTGAAATAAAGCCGCGGCTTCTTCGGCCCGACCCAAATTTACCATGTTTTCCGCCATCATCTGATATAGGCGGGCTTTTTCTTGTGCACCGCTATCGTCGACCAGAGCCAGTGCGACAACCAAATGTTGTTCCGCTAACACTGGTTGAACAGTGTCGAGGTAGATCAGGGCATAGGCTTTGGCAACCTGATAGCGGCCAGTGGCATTGTTGGCGTCATTGAATCCTTTTTCCGCTACTGCATAACACTTCTGCGCCACGGCAAAATCGCCGGACAGACGATGCATATCGCCGCGGCAGAGCATTAACTCGGGAACTGCGACCACGATACCCGCCGGCAACTGATCCAACCATCGTTGCAACTCACCTTGCCGACCGGTGGTCATCAATTCGGTCGTCAACTCTATCATCAACTCGACAGCTTCAGCGAAAAATTCGCCGGCAAGCAGATGCTCCACCGTCTGTCGGCGATCATCTTTGCGTCGGTAATGATCTGCAGCACGGTGGTGCATGGCGCAAAGGACGGCGACGCTAAAACCGGCAGTGCGGCGGAGATAATCGCGAAACAGATGATGATAGCGATACATGCCTTCCCCGATGCAGAAAGTGAATAATCCTTTCGTTTCAAATCCCCTCAGCAAATCGGCCGAACCGCTCCGCTCAAAGATTTGATCGCAATCTTCACCCTGCATGAGGTCGAGAAAAGCAGTCTGGCGGAGAAAAATGCGCGTCTCTTCCGTTTGATCCGCTAAATAGCCGGCCAGCAGGTATTCGAATAAATCCATCATTGACTGTGGTAAAGAGTCCAGGGCCGAATGCCAGGAACAACCCTTGCGCATCAGCTGCCCTAACATATGTAGTGCCATGATCCAGCCTTCCGTCTTGACGGAAAGAATGCCAGCCATTTTTTCATCAAGCGGTAATGCGTACTGAGTCTGAAATAATTGGCTGATTTCTGATTGCTTAAACGCCAGCTCATCTTCAGCGATATCCAACACCATCCCTTTGGCTCGCATCATGGCCAACCCGGGGAGCGGCGCTTTTTCGCGTGAAGAAATGATGACGTGAACTTTCTCACCCAATTGGCCGACAAACTGTTCGAGCAAATGGTGGACTCTGGCTTGGTTGTTAATTAACTGATAGTCGTCCAACACTATGAAGACATTGTGCGGCAGTTTTCGTTCCAATTCCACGGCCAATTCGCCAAACGCTGCCGCCGGGTCGGCAGCACCTTGCCGTTCATCCCAGATCAGCAGTTGCAGGGCGTTTTCACCAATTGCAGGGAAACTCTGCAACAGTGCATGAACGATGTGCAACAGGAACGTCTGTGGGTTTCCGTCTTCATCACTGCAATTGATCCAAAGGGTCTTTGCCAAACGATCATCAAACGCCTGGTTTAACAAAGTTGTTTTGCCATAACCGGCGCCAGCGCGGACAAGTGTCAGCGGAAACAGCGCAGCTTCGCTGATTCGCCCGATGATTTCAGGCCGCTCAATAACATGCTTGCCCAGTTTGGGGCGTAAAAATTTGGCTGCAAATATGGGAGTGTGGAGAGTTGTCATTATAATCTACCCCTGACTCAACGTGTCATTTTCTCTGCTTGGCTATTCTCCGCAGATGTCGAAAATCCTGCCCGGGATTTTCAAGTTATATGATTTTGCGTACTATGTCAATGCAAAAAGAAGTCGTGTTAAAACATTTGTTTTAACACGACTTCTTGAGTTGTTCCATTGCGGGGGCGTTGATTAGTAACGGTTGCTAGTTTGCGCCTGTTGCTTTTCTTTGTGCCGGAGCCAAAAGAAACGACCAAGCATGAACAGGGCGATAAACGGGATTACCGAGAGAAGAACTCCCAAGATATCGGCCAGCATGCCCGAGTTGCCATGTCCGAACATATTGCTCAGCATTCCGCCCAACATCATCCCGCCTGCGAGCATGCCCGCGTTGCGCAACCAACTGCTGCCAGTCGACTGTGGGGCGGCTTGGGGCGGGGCTGGCGGTTTGACGGCCGGTGCTTTATCGCTATAGGTATTGGCAGGGGCAGAGGGTTTGTAACCGCTGTTCGGTGCAGTGTTGGCAGCCGGCGCGCTGGTTGATGGATGCGACGGGCTTGATGGTTTCGAACTGCTCTTTGCCGCAAAAGCAAAGCTGTTCAGCGCGAAAATCAACAGAAACG
>CAZFSM010000002.1:0-225678 GCA_964521625.1 uncultured Veillonellaceae bacterium
TGGCCCGGGTGCCCAAGGGTACCGAGGCCAAGAACACCCAGGCGATTGATATTGGCTTTAGGTTGGCGCAAGAGGCGCAGTAAGCCAAACCCAGTGTAACCCCCCAATATTATTGTTGTGTTTTGAAAAAGGTCGGTAATTTCCGGCCTTTTTCTTTTCTTGCCATTTTTGTGAAATCAGGGTAAAATAAAGCGCATAAATAATCCCCAATTTTATATTGACAAGGGAACAGGTGCATTTTGCTTAATAGGGAAGCCCGGTGAAAACCCGGCGCGGTCCCGCCACTGTAACGGTGAGCGCTGCTACTTTTTAATGCCACTGGGGCAACCTGGGAAGGCGGGGCAGGGCGATGAACCGGAGTCAGGAGACCTGCCGGTTCCAACACACGCCGTTATGACCTACGAGAGATAGGCAGGTGGGTAGAATGAATAATATGTTTGCTATATTGTTTGTGATACCCCCCTGTTCGCAGGGGGGTTCTTTTTTGTCAGAAGCGAAACTGAGATCAGGCATTACAACTGGCAGCTGCGCCGCTGCTGCGGCCAAAGTCGCATTGCTGGCCGCGCGGGGTGAAGTGCCCGAGCTGGTTGAAATAACAACACCAGCAGGTACGATTCTGCAGATACCGGTACAATCGGCGCAAGGGTCCGGTCATGCAGGGCGGGCCAGCGTGATCAAAGATGCTGGTGACGACCCGGATATAACCCATGGCGTTGAAATTTTTGCTGAGGTTCAGCTAACGCCTGAGCAACCGGAGATCGTATTCAGGGCCGGCGCCGGAATTGGCACGGTAACTTTGCCTGGCTTGCAGATTCCGGTCGGTGAACCGGCAATCAATCCGGTACCCAGACAAATGATCATCAACGCGATCCAGCCCCTGTTACCGGCTGGCTGTGGCGCGATTGTTACCTTGTCGATTCCGGAAGGTGAAAACCTGGCCCGGCGGACACTGAATCCGACACTGGGGATTGTCGGCGGCCTTTCGATCATTGGCACTACCGGTATTGTTGAACCGATGTCGGAAGAAGCGTTTAAAAATTCACTGAAGCCCCAGATCAGCGTTGCCAAAGCATTAGGGTTCCAGTCAATCGTGATGGTTCCCGGCAAAATCGGTCAGGACTTCGCCGTGCACCGCTACCGGTTACCGGCTGCTGCGGTGGTGCAGACCAGTAATTTTATTGGCTTTATGCTGGAGTCGGCCGCTGAATTCGGCATTAAGGATATTCTGTTGTTTGGCCATCTGGGCAAACTGGTGAAAGTGGCCGGCGGCGTTTTTCATACGCATAACCGGATGGCCGACGCCCGGATGGAAACCATCGCTGCCTATATGGCGGCTGAAGGGGCGCCGCAGGCGGCGGTGCGTTCGGTGCTCGCATGTACTACCACCGAGGCGGCGATTCCGATTTTGCAGGAGTATAAACTTGAATCGGTTTATTCGGTTCTGGCTGCGCGGGCTAGTTTGCGGGCCCAACGGTTTATTTTTGAAGATGCGGCTGTCGGGACTGCGATTGTGTCAATGAAAGGCGACATGCTGGGTCTGGATGAAACTGCCCGGCGGATTGGGGGAAGTCTGGGTTGGAACATCAATTAATTGTTGCGGGAATTGGTCCCGGCTCAGCCGACTATATTCTGCCGGAAGCCTTGCGGGCGATTGAAACAGCGAGCTTTCTGGTCGGCGGCAGTCGTGCCCTGAAAACCTATGCCAGGCCGCATCAGCAAACATTGCTGGTTGATGCCGATATCGCCGGGTTGTTGCAAAGACTGCGGCAACAGTTGGCAGTAGGCGACGTCGTAGTGATGGTTTCCGGCGATCCCGGTTATTACAGCCTGTTGGAAACGTTTCGTCGCGAACTGTCGGCAGTTCGACTGCGGGTCATTCCCGGCATCAGCTCGTTTCAGCTGGCCTTTGCTCGTATCGGGCTGCCCTGGCAAACGGCGCGACTACTAAGTGCGCATGGTCGCAAACCGGAGTCTGAGTCGCTGGAATATAAGGCTGGGCTGGTGTTGTCTTTTCTGACTGACGCCAGGCAGCATCCGGCGACCATTGCCGGTTGGCTGCAGGAGCAAGGCTGGCCGTTGCAGACCAGGATATGGCTGTGCAAGAATCTTTCCTACCCCGATGAAACAATACTATGTTTATCACTGGTGGAAGCACTGGAGATTTCTGGCTTTGACAGTTGTGTGATGGTGGTGATGGAGTGAAACTAATGCTTCCGGCGATTCCCGATGAACAGTTCCAGCGCGGCGAGGTACCGATGACCAAACAGGAAATCCGGGTTTTTCTGCTGGCGCATGCCATGGTGCAACCCGCCGATATCGTGTGGGACATCGGCGCAGGCACCGGATCACTGTCGGTTGAGGCGGCCTTGCGAGCCACTGCGGGGCAGGTGTTCGCCATCGATGGCAACGCGGAAGCCTGCGGCCTGGTGCGCAGCAATGCCGGAAATTTCGGTCTGGATAACATTACGGTGCTTGAAGCCAAAGCACCAGACGCTCTCCTTGGGTTGCCGGACCCCGATGTGGTATTTGTCGGCGGCAGTGGCGGAAATTTGCGGCAGATTCTTGAACAGTCCGCTCGAAGACTGAAAGCCGGTGGGCGCTTGATTATCACGGCGGTGCTGGTGGAGACGCTGCATGACACTCTTCAGTTTACCGATCAACTGTCAGGATTCACGGTCGAAGCGTGTGGTTTGCAGGTCACACGGGTCGAACCGGTTGCCCGGCGACATATGTTTCGTGCGTTAAATTCTGTGTACGCGGTGATCTGCCGCAAAGGAGGACGGGAATGAGTACAGTGCAGGTTTATTTTGTAGGGGCCGGACCGGGCGATCCGGACCTGATTACTGTAAAAGGGCAAAAACTGCTGAGCGAAGCCGATGTGGTCATTTATGCCGGGTCATTGGTCAATCCGGCGATATTGGCGGTAACGCCGCCTGGCTGTGAAATCCACAACAGCGCGTCGATGACCCTGGATGAAGTGATCGGGGTGATGAAAGCAGGGGTAGTCCAAGGGAAAAAAGTAGTTCGTCTGCACACCGGCGATCCCAGCATTTATGGCGCGATCCAGGAACAGATTGATTTGCTGAACAAACTAGAAATCAGCTGGAAAGTGGTGCCGGGCGTCAGTTCGTTCCTGGCGGCGGCGGCGGCGCTGGGCCAGGAGTATACTTTGCCGGGAGTATCGCAGACGGTGATTATTACGCGCATGGAAGGCCGCACACCGGTGCCTGAGAAAGAGCAGATCCGCAGCCTGGCGGCGCACCAGACGACGATGTGTATTTTCCTCAGCGTGCACATGTTCGGCGAGCTGGTCCAAGAATTGCTGGATGGCGGCTACTCGGTGGATACTCCAGTAGCTGTTGTCGAGAAAGCCTCATGGCCGGAAGAACGGATTTTCCGGGGAACCCTGACGACAATTGCCGATCAGCTGGTTGCCGCCGGGGTTAGCCGGACTGCGATGGTGATCGTTGGTGATGTCCTGGCCAGGGAATTTGAACAATCCAGGCTCTATGCGCCTGAATTCGGTCATATGTTCCGGGAGGCCAAACTGTGAAAATAGCTGTAATTTCGGTAACTTTGAAAGGGGCCCTGCTGGGCGAACGACTACGCCAGTCCTTGCCGATGGCGGTCGATAGCTATTCGCGTGAGCGACGGGGGCTACCGGAAGCGACAACCGGCTTTGAAAATCTGAGCGATCTTGTCCGCGTGATTTTTACTCAATACGATGGGCTGGTTTTCATAATGGCAACCGGGATTGTCGTTAGGATGGTTGCACCGTATATTAAAGATAAGCGAACCGATCCGGCCGTCGTAGTGATGGACGATGCCGGGATTCATGCGATCAGCTTGCTAGCTGGACATCTCGGCGGAGCCAATGAATTGACGGAAAAAGTGGCGGCTGCGGTTGGCGCACGTCCGGTCATTACAACGGCTACCGATGTGGCCAACTTGCCGGCGCCGGATGTTGTTTCGGTAAAAATGGACCTGATGATTGAACCATTTGAAGAATTGAAGTTAATTAATGCGGCGATTGTGGCTGGCGAGCGGGTACCGTTTTTTATCGACCAGGATATGGTTCAGGCGGCCAAATATGTCAGGATCGCAGCGGAAATGGGTCTTGAGCTGTTGGATATGCAGCAACTGCAGGACGGCGGCAATTATGACGCGGCTGTGGTGATTAGCGACAAGGAGTTGTATCTGCCGAAACTGCATATTTATTTGCGACCGGCCACGTTGGTGGTTGGTGTTGGGTGCCGCCGCGGCGCGACCAGCAGCCAGATCAGCAGCGCCATTAACGATGCTTGCCGGAAAATTGGTCGCAGCCCACAAAGCATCGCAATTTTGGCATCAAGTTTTGCCAAGCATGAAGAAATCGGCTTGTTGGCGGTAGTGGACCAGTTGGAGATTCCGGTGAAGTTTTATAGCAATGAAGAGTTGCAGGAAATAATCGATGTGTATCGACTCGATAAGTCAAAATTCGTACAGGAAGAAATAGGAGTGGGGAACGTATGCGAAGCATCAGCACTATTGGGCGGCAGGGCATCCAACCTGTTGCTGGCCAAGACGGTATATCCCAAGGTAACGGTAGCCCTTGCCGAGGTAAAATTGCGGTGGTGGGAATCGGACCCGGCCATGGCATAGGCTTGACGCTGGAAGCCAGGAAAATATTGGAGCAGGCGGATGTGATCGCCGGCTATCATACTTATCTCGAGCTGGTGCCGGACCTGATTGCCGGCAAAGAAGTGATCGGTTCCGGCATGATGCAGGAAGTAGAGCGCTGTGAAGCGGCAGTCGAACGGGCCAAAGCCGGCGGCTGTGTTGCGGTGATTTCCAGCGGCGATCCCGGTATTTACGGCATGGCCGGGTTGGTGTTGGAACTGGTGGTCAAGCTGCCGGAAGCGCTGCAACCAGAAGTGCAGATCATTCCCGGCGTCAGTGCGGTAAGTTCGGCGGCGGCGGCGCTTGGCGCACCGCTGATGCATGACTTTGCCGTAATTAGTATGAGCGATTTGATGACGCCGTGGGAAGTGATTGAAAAGCGGGTCAGAGCGGCGGTCGAAGCCGACTTTGTCATCGCGATCTATAATCCGAAGAGCACGAAGCGGACCGAACAGATTGAAAAAGTACGTGAAATCGCCCTGCAGCATCGCAAAGCCAAGACGCCAGTCGGCGTGGTGCGTTCCGTATCGCGACCGGACCAGGAACTGGTCATTACGACATTGGACCGTTTTACCGAAGAAAAAATCGATATGTTCACCACCGTGATTATCGGCAATAGCCAGACGTTCCAGTCGGGATCATTTATGATCACGCCACGGGGCTATACGCTGTGATTCTGGTTTTGGCCGGTACGCAGGATGGCCGCGAAATCGCCGCCGGTCTTCGAGATGCTGGGCATGAAGTGATTGCTTCAGTTGTCAGTGAATATGGTCGTGAGCTGGCCGAGCAATCCGGCGTGCCTGTACAGGCGGCTGCCATGGATGAGCTGGCGTTGCAGCAGTTCGCGGTGCAGCGGGGGATTCGCCTGATCATTGATGCGACACATCCCTATGCGGTCAATGTATCGCGCAATGCCAGCAGGGTGGCCGAGCTATTGCATATCCCCTGTCTGCGCTATGAACGGCCCGACTCGGTTCTGCCGATATATGAGCGGTTGGTTTTGGCGACGGATCTGCAAAGTGCGGCTCGCATGGCGGTAAGTCTTGGCAAGACGGTGTTTTTGACGACAGGCAGCCATTCGCTGCCTTTGTTCCGCACTGCTGCGGCTGGTACGGACTGCCGGCTGATTGCCCGGGTATTGCCGCAGCCGGATGTGATCGCCGAATGCATTGCCAATGGGTTCTCGCCGGCTGATATTGTCGCTGCACAGGGACCTTTTTCACAAGAACTGAACAGGGTCCTATTTCGCGATTACGGCGCCGACGTAGTGGTAACCAAGAACAGCGGCGCGATTGGCGGGACTGATGCCAAAATAGCTGCCGCGATCGAGTTGGGCCTGATCCTTGTGGTCGTACAGCGACCGCCACTGGTTCAACAACAGGTGTTTCACTCGCTGGACGCTTTGCTGGAGTATTTGAAAAGGAAGTGACGAAATGGATTATATAAAGGATCCGCAGGAGATCGAGCGCCGCAGCATGGAACTGATCGCGCCCTATCTGGTGGGGCGGAACCTGGATGCGCAGCAGATAAAGATCGTATCACGGGTAATTCATGCAGCCGGCGACCCGGATTACGCCAACCATATTCAGATTCACCCCGATGCGGTCGAAGCGGCTAGTGCCGCTATCCGGCGCGGCGCCGACGTTTACTGCGATGTGGAGATGGTTCGCACCGGGATCAGCAAAAAAACGCTGGCCCAATACGGCGGACAGGTGCATTGTCTGATCGCTGATCCTGGTGTTGCGATTCTGGCCAAAGAACAGGGGATCACCCGTTCGATGGCTGCATTTCGGACTTTTGGCCACAAAATGGATGGTGCGATTGTCGCGGTCGGCAATGCGCCGACTGCCTTGTTTGAGCTGTATCGGTTGATGCAGGAGGAAAATGTCAGACCGGCGATGGTGATCGGCGTGCCGGTCGGTTTTGTCGGCGCGGCCGAATCAAAAGCGATGCTGGCCGAAAAATCGAATGCGCCATATATTACGGTCCAGGGCAACAAGGGCGGCAGCCCGATTGCTGCTTCGATCTTCAATGCGCTGATGTATATGATCGGTCCCAAGGCGGAGTGACGATGCTGCCCCGGCTAACTGTGATTACTGGCAACGGCAAGGGCAAAACCACGGCGGCGATGGGACGGGCGGTGCTTGCCGCCTGGACTGGCGAGAAAGTCCTGGTGGTCCAGTTTCTCAAAGGAACTGGTTATACCGGTGAATTGCAGTCGGCTGAATATTGGCCGGGACAGCTGGCGATAAAGCAGTTTGGCGCCGGCTGCCTGCATTCCAAGGAAATTCGACAAGGACTTTCTGAGTGCCGGCGTTGCGGCAGTTGCTTCCGGGCCAATAAATTGCCGGAAAACAGGTTTGTCGATCAGGCGTTCGACTACGCCCGGCAGGCTGTGGAATCGGGTCAGTGGGATCTGTTAGTGCTGGATGAGCTGAGTCATGCGATTAACAAAGGCATGCTTGATCTGGCCCAATTTGTTGCCTGGCTCCAGGTCGCGACGCCCAAGGTCAGGCTGGTGCTGACCGGGCGCAATATGCCGCCGGAACTGATTGCAATGGCGGACGAGTCGACCGAATGTGAAATGGTGAAACATCCGATCTCGCAGGGAATCTTCGGCAGATGGGGCGTGGAGTATTGACGGACATGATCAAAATTCCCCGGCTGGTGATTGCCGGGACCCAAAGCGGTGTCGGTAAGACGACAATTACGAGCGGACTTCTCTTGGCGTTGCGTCAGCGTGGGTTGCAGGTGCAATCCTATAAAGTCGGCCCGGATTATATCGATCCCGGCTATCATGCACTGGCGTCCGGTCGGCCCTGCCACAATCTGGACAGCTGGCTGATGCCGCAGGAACGGTTGCTTTCGATGTTCGCCGCGACTTCCCAAGGCATGGATATTGCCGTGGTGGAAGGTGTGATGGGCCTGTTCGACGGCGGGCGCGGCGGCGTGACCAGCACTGCTTCTTTGGCCAGCCTCTTGCAGGCGCCGGTGGTTTTGGTCGTCAATGCCCGCTCGGCTGGCGAAAGTGTGGCTGCAGTCGTGCTTGGCTTCAAACAGTACGATCCGGCAATAACGCTTGCGGGTGTGATCTTGAATCAGATCGGCTCCGATTCGCATCAGGCGATGGTGGTAGAAGCGGTGGAACGGATCGGTGTAAAGGTACTGGGCGTGATTCGTCGCGCCGACAGTCTGAAAGTACCGGAACGCCATCTCGGCCTGTTGCCGGTGACCGAAAATGCCGCAGATGCTGTGTTGGAGTCGATCCATGCGGCGATCGCCGGTCAACTGGACATTGAAGCTCTGTTGAGTTTAGCAGCCACCGCGCCGGAGTTGCTGATTCCGCCGACACCAGCCTTGCCGACAGATCGACAGGTCAAAATTGGCGTGGCTAAAGATGAAGCATTTTCCTTTTACTATCCGGAAAGTTTGCGGGTGCTGGAAGAAATGGGGGCCGAGCTGGTACCGTTCAGTCCACTGCGGGACGCTGTACTGCCGGTTGTGGATGGACTGCTGTTTGGCGGCGGCTTTCCCGAAATGTTTTTGCAGCAACTGGCTGATAATCAGTCGATGCTTGACAGTATCCGGGCTGCAGAAGGGCAAGGAATGCCGATCGTGGCCGAATGCGGCGGCTATATGTATCTGTGCCGCAATGTGACGGATTTTCTGGGCAAACAATACCCGCTGGTCGGCCTGATTGCCGCGAATTGCCTGATGGAACAGCGATTGCAGACGGTTGGCTATGTCGAAGCGACCGCCATGGTGGACAGCGTGTTGTGCCAGGTCGGTGAAACGCTGCGCGGACACGAATTCCATTTTTCACGGATGGAACCGGCAGCTTCTGCTCAGGCAAGCCAACCGGCGTTTCAGATCACCAAGAACCGAACCGGTTTGAGCGCGCCCGGTGGTTTTGCCGGGCCAAATCTGGTTGCATCCTACCTGCACATCCATTTCGCCGGTAATCTGGCGGCGGCGCGGCGTTTTGTCGAACAGTGCGCCGACTACCGAAACCCGGCGCGGAGGGAAACCTGATGGCAAAGCTAGTTTTAGTCACCGGCGGCGCCCGTAGCGGCAAAAGCCGTTTCGCCGAACAATTGGCGGAGAGCTTCGGTAAGCCGGTCGCCTATATCGCCACCGCCGAAGTCTGGGACCAGGAAATGGCGGAACGGGTTACGCTGCACCAACAGCGGCGGCCGGAACACTGGACAACCTTTGAAGCTCCGTATGCAGCCGAGCAGGCGATCCGACAGGTAACCGGACAGGTCGGCGTGATTTTGTTTGACTGCCTGACGGTGTATACCAGCAACTGTCTGTTGGCGCAACCGGAAGAGCTGGCCGCCGATCAACGCTGCGAGGCGGTATTAGCTGCGATTGATCAACTGTTGGCGGCGGCGCGGCAATATGCCGGGACGATCATTTTTGTCACCAACGAAGTGGGCGACGGCATTGTGCCGGACAACCGCCTGGCCCGCGAGTTTCGCGACCTGGCCGGCTTGGTGAACCAACGGGTTGCGCAGGCTGCCAGTGAAGTGTATCTGGTGGTTTGCGGACTGCCGGTCGAAATTAAGAGCAGAGCACTGTTTCCTGCAGGAGGCAATCAATAATGGCAAAAACGATCATGTTCCAGGGAACCAGCTCCCATGTCGGCAAAAGCATCCTGACCACCGCGTTGTGCCGGATATTCAAACAGGATGGTTACCGGGTGACCCCGTTCAAGGCGCAGAATATGGCGCTGAATTCTTATGTCACGCCGAGTGGCGGTGAGATGGGCCGGGCGCAGGTCGCTCAGGCCGAAGCGGCCGGGCTGGAACCTTCGGTGGAAATGAATCCAGTTTTGCTGAAACCAACCGGTAATTCACGCTCCCAGGTCATCGTCATGGGTCGGCCGATTGGCGTAATGTCGGCGTCGGAATACCATGCCGGCTATAGCAAGAAGTTGCTTGGCGTAATTGGCGACTGCCTTGATGAATTGCAGCAGCGTTACGATATCGTAGTGATTGAAGGGGCTGGCAGCCCGGCCGAAGTGAACCTGAAGGCGAATGACATCGTCAACATGCGAATTGCGCTGATGGTCCAGGCGCCGGTATTTCTGATCGCCGATATCGACCGGGGCGGCGCGATTGCCTCCGTGGTCGGCACGATCAGCCTGCTGGAACCGGAGGAGCAGGAGCGGGTGCAGGGGATTATCCTGAATAAATTCCGTGGCGACATCAATCTGCTGCGACCGGCTTTCGATATCATATTGGCCAAGACCGGCAAACCGGTGGTCGGCGTCATTCCGCATCTTGAAAACATTGGTATCGACGATGAGGATTCGGTGTCGCTGGATGACAAAAAGAGCCAGGCCGACCGGGAACTGGACATTGCGGTGATTCGTCTGCCGAAAATCAGCAACTTCACCGATTTTGACGCCTTGTCGCGCGAACCGGACGTTTCGCTGCGCTATGTCCGTCAGGGTGAGTCGCTGGGGCAGCCAGATCTGATCATATTACCCGGCAGCAAGAACACGACCGAAGATTTGCTGTATCTGAAAGAGCAGGGCTACGAAGCGGAAATTCAAGCGCTGGCGGCGCAGGGAACGCCGGTGGTCGGTATTTGCGGCGGCTATCAGATGCTGGGGCAAACCGTGCTGGACCCGTTGCACACGGAGTCAGAGCTGACTGAACTGGCTGGTATCGGCCTGCTGCCGGTCGTGACCACGTTTGAAGCTGAAAAACTGACTCATCAGGTGGAAGCGACCCAAAGCGAGCACTCGTTGCTTGGCGTGAGGCGTTCGCTTACCCCGCTGAGCGGCTATGAAATCCACATGGGGCGAACCGAGTTTGTCGGCCCGGTGTTCCCAGCGTTTTCGATCACCCGTCGCTCCGGCGAACCGGTTGATTTCGCCGACGGGGTTGTCAGTGAGAACGGCTTGGTGTTGGGGACCTATATCCATGGAATCTTTGATAACGATGAATTCCGCCGCTCAATCCTCGACGCGCTGCGGCAGCGTAAAGGGTTGCCGGCGCTGGCCGGGCAGACGCTGGCCTACTCGGCCCAGAAAGAAGCGGCCTATGACCGGTTGGCCGATTTGGTGCGGGCCAATCTGGACATGGACGCAATCCGGCGTGCGATGGGACTTGCCCTGTGATCACTCCGGCTTGGATTTATCCGTTGTCGCTGCTGTTTGATACGATTGTCGGCGACCCGCGCTCCGCTTTGCACCCGGTCGCGTTGATCGGTCGGCTGATTGCCTGGTTGGAGAGTTTGCTGCTGGTGATCAGCGACAGTGCGCTGCAAAAGCGACTAAAAGGGGCTGTACTGGTCGTGGTTGTACTGGCGACGACCTATGGCAGCTGCTGGCTTTTGCTTAAGCAGTTGACGGTGTATTTCAGTCCGACGGTGGTCCTGGTGCTGGAAGCGTTTTTATTGTCATTTACTATTTCGCCGCGCAGTTTGTCACAGGCTGGTCTGCAAATCCGCGGGCGGATTCTGGCCGGAGATATCCCGGACGCACAGCGCCAGGTCGGCATGATTGTCGGTCGCGACACGCATAATCTGGGGGAACGGGAAATCACCCGGGCGACGGTGGAAACAATGGCCGAAAATATTGTCGACGGGATTGTGTCGCCGCTGTTTTTTGCTTGGATGGGCGGCGTGCCTTTAGCCTTTCTCTATCGGGCCGTCAATACGATGGATTCGATGATCGCCTATCGTAATGAACGCTATGGTGATTTTGGCATGGTCGCTGCCCGGGTCGATGATGTGTGCAATTATATTCCTGCCCGGATCACCGGGGTATTGGTGATTATCGCCGCAAGTTTGCTGGGCCGCAATGCAGTCGGGGCGGCGCAGGCGATTTGGCGGGATGCAGCCAAACACCCCAGCCCCAACAGCGGAATCAGTGAAGCCGGTGTGGCCGGTGCTTTGGGTATTCAGCTGGGCGGTCTGAATTACTACGGCGGCATTGCGTCGCAGCGGGCCACCATGGGATTGCCGTTGCAGGAATTGTGTTCAGTCCATATCCGTCAGGCGGCAGGGATTATTTATGTCGTGACTTTTTTGTTTTGCTGCCTGATTACCGGCCTAGGTTTTTGGGGTTTTCAGCACTGGCTGGTATTCTAGTTTGAAGAAAGTTGACGGGGTTCAAGCATGATCAACGAATTCATTACCGCATTGCAATTTTTGACCCGGATTCGCCTGGTGCGCGAGCCTGCCTGTGATGAACAGTCGTTTGGCCGCAGCGTGGCTTTTTTTCCGTTGGTCGGAGTGATTGCCGGCGGTATACTGGCTCTGGTCGTGGTGGCAACCGGCGGTTGGCTGCCGGCGACCATCCGCAGCACGTTGATCGTTTCTCTGTGGATTTTCATCACTGGCGGCCTGCACTGCGACGGCTTGATGGATACGGCGGACGGCGTGCTGTCCGGTCGCTCGCCGGAGCGAATGCTGGAAATTATGAAGGACAGCCGGGTCGGCGCTTTTGGCGTCGTTGCGATGATTCTACTGGTGCTCTGGAAATGGTCGCTGATCCATGACATGCCCGATTCATTGCTCGCGCCGGCATTAATCGCCATGATGTGCTTCGGTCGGTTCGGTATGGTGTTGGCGATTTTGCGGTTCCCTTATGCGCGGGCCGAAGGCATGGGCAAGGCGTTTTCCCTGTATGCAGGCTGGAGGGCGCTGCTAATTGCCGTTGTGACGGTGGGGGCAGTTCTGGCGCTATTCCTGAACTTTTTTGGCCCAATGGTTGCAGGGATCGGATTGGCGGCAGTGGTAGCCGCATCGTTGTTCTCGCTCCTGTTTGGCGGCTGGCTGACAGGAAAACTGGGCGGCCTGACCGGCGATATGTACGGGGCGGCGACCGAGCTTGGTGAAGTAGTGGTGCTGCTGGTTTTTGTCCTGTCAGCCTATGTAAAATGATAGAGGTGAACTTGTGAGAGTGACTGTCCGCTGCCCCGGTTCCTGCGGTGAATTGGTACAGGGTACTGTAGCAGGGATGAATTTTTTGGTTACCTGCCCGGTTACGTTATACTCTCAGGTATCGGTGGATTTATCGACCGAATGTGAAACGCCCTGGCGAGCTGGCGATAAGACGTTGGAAGCGGTCCGCCGGACCTTGGAATATCTGGAGTTGCCCTGGAAACAGGTCGGTGTCCGGGTCGAATCCGAATTGCCGCTCGGCAAGGGAATGGCTTCGAGCAGCGCCGATATAAGCGCTGCCTGTTTGGCGACAGCCCTGGCGGCGGGGCGGCAGATCGAACTGAATAAGATTTGTGACATTGCGCTGGCTATCGAACCGACCGACGGGATTTTTTTGCCAGGCATCACGCTGATTGATCACGTCACGGGAAAAGTTCGCCGATCTCTGGGAGAGCCGCCAGCGATTGCGATGGCAATTTTTGATGTCGGCGGCGAAGTCGACACGATTGATTTTAATCTTCGCAGTGATCTGGCCGCCCTGAACCTGGCCAAGGAAGCTCAGGTACTGGACGCCTTGCAGATGGTAGAGGAAGGGATTCACAGCGGTGACTGTTCACTGATCGGCTCCGGGGCCACGCTGAGTGCGCTGGCAAACCAGACCATTTTGTTCAAACCGTCGCTGGAAGGTATAATAGAATTGTCACGTTCATTTGGCGCAGTAGGTGTAAACGCTGCCCATAGCGGCACGGTGATTGGCGTATTGTTTGATATTGCCGCTATTGCCGGAATGGAAAGCTGTGTGACGGAAATCTGTCTCCAATATCCGGATATCCGGCATTTTGGACAGGCCCGGCTGACCAGCGGCGGACTTTCGGTTGTGGAGGGACTCAGTGATGTCGGATGATTTGATTCGCTATCATGGAGGAAATATCTATGCTGCCGCCCGCGATAGCGGACTTACGGCGGCTGATTTTCTTGATTTTAGCGCCAATATCAATCCATTGGGTTTATCGCCACAGGTCCGTGAGGCTGTATTGGCATCGATGGATTTGGTTGTTTGTTACCCCGACCCGGATGCGGTAGCGCTGAAAACGGCGATTACCGACGCTTATCAGGTTTCCGGCGAGTGCATTGAAACAGGCAATGGCGCGGTGGAACTGATTTATCTACTTTGCCGGGCTTTGTCGTCCAGGCGGGTTTTGTTGCCTGCGCCGACGTTTGGCGAATACGAGGGAGCGACGCGGGCTGCCGGCTTACCGATCAGCAAAATCCCACTGTCAGCCGAGGCAAATTTCATTCCCGACATTGCGGCGATCAGCGCTGCGTTGCAGCCAGCCGATCTATTGTTCTTTTGCAACCCCAACAATCCGACCGGTGTCATTATGACCTGTGAACAGCTGGAGCCTTTGATCGCACAAGCGACTGCGATTGGCGCCCATGTTGTCATCGATGAATCATTCATTGATTTTCGGCCGACAGAACTGGCAGAAAGTTGCCGAGGCCTGGTCGCTCGCTATCGCGGTGTCACAGTATTGCACTCGTTGACCAAGTTTTTGGCGGTACCGGGCTTGCGGTTGGGTTTTCTGTTGGGAGAACCGACACTAGTGCAAAAGTTGGAAAAAATGCGAGATCCCTGGAATGTCAATGTGATGGCTCAGGCGGCCGGCGTGGCCGGACTCCAGGACTTGGCATACCGACAGGAAACCATTCGTTTGGTCGGACAGGAAAAGGATGCCATGGCGTGTGGACTGCAGAAAATTCAAGGGATTAAAGTATTGACGCCGTCGGTGAATTTTGTTTTGGTTGATCTGGGCACAACGGGATGGAAGGCGGCGCAACTGCAACAGCGATTGTGGCAGGAACGAATTCTAATCCGCAATTGCGCCAGCTTCACAGGTCTTTCAGATCGCTATGTCCGGTTGGCGGTTAAGCAACCAGATGAGAACCAGCGGTTGATTGAATTGTTAAAAATGATAATGTGTAAGGAAGAGGAAGCATGACTACGATTTTTTTTATCCGGCACGGGCAGACTTTGTGGAACAAGGAACTGAAGTATCAGGGACACAGTGATATCGCTCTTTCCGAAGAAGGATTACAGCAGGCGGAACGGGTGGCCAAACGCCTGCGGCGGGAGCCCTTTACCGCCATCTATAGCAGCGATCTCTCCCGGGCGTTTATTACCGCCGAAAAAGTGGCGGAGCACCATTCGCTGCCGGTTGTGGCGATGCCAGAATTTCGCGAAGTAGGTTTCGGCGAATGGGAAGGCCTGAAATATGATCAGATATATGCCGGCTGGTCCGCCGAGATTGACAAGTTTTTCCTCTACCCCAGCCAGGTCGAGATTCCCGGCGGTGAGACATTTCATGCCGTTAAAGAACGGACTGACCGAGGATTGAAGCTGCTGTGCGAACGCCATGATGGCGAATGCATCGCCGTCGTGACCCACGGCGGCGCTATCCGGACCATTTTATGTTCGGCGCTGGGCATTCCGCTTGACGCACTCTGGTCTTTCCGCCAGGATAATACAGCAGTCAACATCGTTGAATATGAAGAACGACATAATATTATCCGCCTGGTGAATGACGTGAATCACATCTATGATTGGGAATCGCTTGACCCCGAGCGATTACCGGCCTACAATATAAATAAGAAATTCTAATGAATAGGAGTTATAAATATGGATTTGATCGATCAGATACATAAAATGTTGGACCTGAAAACCTGGGCTGTGGTCGGCGCAACCGACAATGAGGACAAGTTTGGCTATAAGATTTACAAGATGCTGAAGAAAGCCGGTTACAAAGTTTACCCCGTGAACCCGGGCCTGACGACTATTCAAGGTGAAAAGTGCTACCCATCGCTTACGGAATTGCCGGTAAAACCGGATGCGGTTAATTTCGTTGTGCCGCCCAAGGTTGGTGAAGCGATTGTTAAGGAATGCGCTGCCTTGGGAATCAAGCATGTCTGGCTGCAACCGGGCGCCAATGCTGATAATGTGGTTGCGGCGGCGAACCTGGCTGAGCTGGATGTGATCTACCGGGCCTGCATATTGGTAGAGCTTCGTAAACAAGATCCCTACTTATAGAGACGGTTTTGGCCAGCGAGAGAATAGGTTATTGTTAAAGGAGGAATAAGACATGGCAAAAGTTGAAGTGGTAAACGCGGACGGGTTCAAAGAAAGGGTGCTCGAATCAACAATCCCGGTTTTGCTTGACTTCTACGCAAACTGGTGCGGACACTGCCAAAAGCTGTTGCCCCTGCTGGATGAAGTCGCGGCAGAAATGGACGGAAAAATCAGTGTGATGAAAATGAATGTCGATGAAAACCGCGATTTTGCACAAAAATTTGACATCAAAGGTTTGCCGACGATGTTGCTGTTTAAGGATGGCAGCGAAGTGGATCGTTTGATTGGTTTTATGCCAAAAAATAAAATCGTTGACAAAGTCAGCGCCAAGCTGTAATTTCTGCGTTTTCCCTCCGGAATCGACGCAAATAAAAAAGCCGGACCTCGTCCCTTCAGTTTAAAACAAAGGGATACGGGCCGGCTTTTCTAACAGACTTAAGACAGCGACTATTTGACTGCTTTGTTCAGGTCGGCGACGAGCTCATCGGCATTAATTCCGTGCGCCATTGCGCCCTGTTCAATATTTTCAAACCGGGCCGCGATGCACCCCAGACAGCCCATGCCGAAATTCATGAAGACTTCGGCAGTTTGCGGGTATTTTTGCACCACATCGATAATGCTCATAGTTTTTTCAATAGTAGCCATGGACAACACCTCCATATGTTTATAATTTAAGTATACCATAGGCGCGATTATTCTGTCTTGCTGGTTTTTTTGATTTCGCTGCAGTAGAATATCTTTGTTGGCTCAGTGGCTTTATGATGCAATGGGCAAAAAGGTGTTTTAGGAGGATGTCATGACTACTGCTTTGGATAAAGTGAAACGGGCTTTAGCGCCGTATCCGGATTTGCAGATTATTTTGTTTGATGAAAGCACTCATACTTCTGAGCTTGCCGCCGCTGCGGTCGGTGTCGAAGTGGCGCAGATCGCCAAAACGTTGATGTTTCTTGCCGACGGAAACCCGGTGTTGGTTGTTGCCTGCGGCGATCGCAAAATCAATACCAAGAAACTGGGTAATGCATTGGGCGCCAAAAAAGTTCGCTTTGCCGATGCTGACAGTGTTTTGCGTTACACCGGATTTGCTCCGGGGGGCGTCTGCCCGTTCGGCTTGGATGATTCAATCACCATTTGTCTGGACCAGAGCCTATACGATTATGAAGTGGTTTATGCGGCGGCCGGGACGGCAAATTCGGCTTTGCCGATTGCGCCGGAACGCTTGCGAGAAATTTTGGCCGCCCGGGTTATCGAGGTATCCCAATAGGACTTTAGTCCTGACTTTAAATATTTTTGCCAATCCTTCAATTTTTTGAAGGATTTTTTTTATGTTTTTAGAATAATAATAACGTAAAGTGGTTTGATGTGGTGTAATGTGGTGGAAATAATTCGAGAAGGGGGTGGATAAATGTGTTCATGGGGGAATACCAACATACTCTTGATGGCAAAGGGCGACTAATTTTGCCGGCCAAGATTAGAGAAGGTCTAGGTGAAACATTTATTGCTACCCGCGGTCTTGATGATTGTCTGTTCATTTATACCATGGAAGAATGGGCGGTTCTCGAAGGAAAACTGAAACAGTTGTCATTGGTAAAGCCCGAAGCGCGGGCTTTTTCCCGCTATATTTTCTCAGGTGCGGCAGAACTGGAAGCCGATAAACAAGGTAGAGTACTGCTGCCGACAAACCTTCGCGAATATGCCAAACTGGAAAAAGACGTCGTAGTGATTGGTGTGGCCAGCCGGGTGGAAATCTGGAACAAAGAAGCCTGGCAAAACTATAATGAACGGATGGGGCCGACAGTGGAACAACTTTCCGAACAATTGATTGATTTCGGTATTTGATGATGCATGAGGTTTTTCGACATGAGACTGTCTTGCTAACGGAAAGCGTTGACGGAATTGTAACCGATCCCGGTGGGATTTATGTCGACTGTACTTTGGGCGGCGGCGGTCATTCCGCTGGGATTTTGGAACGCTTGAACCCTCAGGGAATGTTGATCGGGTTTGACAGGGATCCTGCTGCACTGGTTGCGGCCACGAGCAAGCTTGTGCGTTTTTCTTCGCAAGTTCGGCTCGTGCCGGGGAATTTCGCCGAAATCGATATATTGTTGACACGACTTGGTGTTGAGCAGGTCAACGGGATTCTATTTGATTTAGGGGTATCTTCTCACCAACTGGACTTGCCCCAGCGCGGCTTTTCCTACATGAAGGACGGCCCGCTCGATATGCGTATGGATCCTTCCCAACTGCTGACAGCGCAGCAAGTGGTCAATGAGTATTCGGAAGATGAATTGAATCGGGTTATCTTTGAATATGGCGAAGAGCGTTGGGCGCGCCGGATTGCCAAGTTTATCGTGGAAGCCCGGCGGATAAAACCGTTGCTAAATACTGCGGAACTGGTTGAAGTGATTGCAGCGGCGATTCCTGCTGCAGCCAGACGACAGGGTCCGCATCCGGCAAAACGGACATTTCAGGCGATTCGGATTGAAGTAAATGGGGAACTGCGTATTTTGGCCGGCGCTCTGCAAAATGCAATCGGACGACTGGCCCCTGGTGGCAGGATTGGTGTGATTTCGTTTCACTCTCTGGAAGACCGGATTGTAAAAAATGTCTTTGCCAGTATGTTGGGACGTTGTACTTGCCCGCCTAAAGCGCCTTTCTGTATTTGTCACCCACAGGCCGTACTGAAATTGTGTGGAAAGTCGCTGACTCCTTCTGTGGAAGAAATTGAAAATAATCCACGTTCCCGTAGCGCAAAATTAAGGATTGCCGAGAAAATTGGACAGGGAGGCCAGGGCTATGCCGCGAATTCATGAACGAAGAGCGTCCTTATTGCCGGAGAAAACAGAACGATGCTCGTTAGCGAAACCGCGTAGATGTTTGCGCACGGAGTGTGTGGTGTCTGCGGTTGTCGTTGGTTTGTTGGCAATGTTCGTGACCTGGGGCAGCTCGTCAATCGTCAAGGCCGGATATGAATTGGTCCAGGCCAGAGCTTGTCTGACCCAGGTGGAAAAACAGAATGAACTGCTACGATTGGAAATGGCCCGGTTGAAATCGCCGCAACGGATTCAGGAGATTGCGACAACACAATTGGGTATGATTAAGCCGCAGGCAGTCTACATAGTGGCGAAGGAAACCAAGGTTGCCAAGACTAGCAAGCCGGCTAAAGAAAATTCGAGCGAAATAGTGGCAGCCCGTAGCTCGATTTTGTTTGGCAATGCCCGGGCAGAAGCGCATAATGCCAGGTAATACAAAGAAGCAGGTGCGTAGCCTGCTTCTTTGTTTGGCGACTTTAGCAAAAAGTGATAAAATAATTGCCATGGAATGATTAGGCAGGGAGGTTCCCATGAACACGACACTGAATGATATTGCGGCAAAACTGCCCCAGTTGGCATGGCAAACTCCGCAAACTGATAATCCGTTGATTTTGACCCTGGCCCACGACTCGCGCAAGGTGGAGCCAGGGACTCTGTTTGTTTGCATTCCGGGCGCCACTGTAGATGGTCATAATTTTGCCGGTGAGGCAATTCGCAAAGGCGCTGTCGCGATTTTGGCCGAACATCCGATAGCGGATACGGGTTCGGTTCCGGTTTTGTTGGCGCCGGACGTGAAAAAGGCATTGGAAACGATTTCCCCCTGGTTTTTTGGCGACCCTGCCAAACGGTTGCGGATGATTGGTGTGACCGGAACCAATGGCAAGACGACCACAACCCATATCATCAGGGATGTGTTCAACCGGGCCGGTCGTCCCTGCGGCGTGATCGGCACATTGCACACGCTGATCGGCGACCGTGTGATTCCAGTGAAAAATACGACTCCGGATGTGCTTGACTTACAGGCTTCGCTAGCGGAGATGGTGTCTGGCGGCATGACGACTGTCGCAATGGAAGTTTCGTCCCATGCTCTGGCTTTGGGCCGCGTGGCGGGCTGTGAATTTGACGCCGCGGTTTTCACCAACATGACCCAGGATCACCTTGATTTTCATGGTGATTTAAACTCATACCGGGACGCCAAGGCGAAGCTGTTCCGCCAACTCGATGTTGCTGATGCCGTAAAGCCTGGTAAAACAGCGATTGTAAATATGGATGATCCGGTTGGCCGGTTTATGCTGGAGCAGACCAAAGCGCGGGCAATCACTTACGGCATCGAACAGGACGCCGAGCTGCGGGCGGTGGATGTAAGTATTCGTCCTGAAGGCTGTCAGTTCCGGATTGTTGGTGCAATGGAGGATTTTTTGATTCAGTCCCGCCTGACCGGCTTGTTCAACGTCTATAATCTGTTGGCGGCTGCCAGTGTGGCTTATGCCGAAGGGATTGGCGCCAATGAGATCAAAGCGGCGCTGGAGACGTTTTCGCATGTGCCGGGCCGCTTCGAGCGTGTCGATATTGGAAAACCGTTCAGCGTAATTGTCGATTATGCCCATACCCCGGACGGTTTGGAAAATGTGCTGCGTACGGCAAAACAGTTTGTCAGCGGCCGCCTGATCGCGGTATTTGGCTGCGGCGGTGATCGCGACCGGACCAAGCGCCCAATTATGGGTGCTCTGGCTGCCCGCTACGCCGATAAGGTTATCGTGACTTCGGATAATCCCCGCTCGGAAGAACCGGAATTTATTATTGGCCAGATTATGGCTGGCATCGATACTGTCGAGGCGCAAAGCCGCACGGAAAGAATCACTGACCGCAGGCAGGCAATTCACAGGGCTTTGGAGATGGCTGGACTGGGCGACGTTATTCTGGTGGCCGGCAAAGGGCATGAAACCTATCAGATTCTGGCTGATCGGACGATTCATTTTGATGACCGGGAAGTTGTGCGGGAATGGGCCGGAGGTGGACAATGACAGCACGGTTTACACTAGCGGAAGTGCTGGCGGCAACGCACGGCGCCTGTGTTGCCCAGGATGCTGGCCAACAGTTTGACGGGATTTGCACCGACACCCGGGCGCTGACGCCGGGAGTATTATATATTGCTTTGTCCGGTGAGCGGTTCGACGGACATGATTATGTGCAGGAAGCAATCCGCAAGGGGGCGGCGGGAGTTGTCATATCACGTCCGCTGACCTGCGCAACGGCGGCGGTTGTATTGGTTGCTGATACGCGTATTGCCTTGCAAGACCTAGCCCGGTTTCATCGTTGCCGGTTTCAGTTGCCGCTGATTGCGGTGACCGGCTCCAACGGCAAGACCTCTACCAAAGATATGATTGCCGCTGTCCTGTCAACGAAGCTGAACGTTTTGCGGACTGAAGCGAATTTTAATAATGAAATTGGTCTTTCGCAGACTTTATTGCGAATGGACGACACGCATGAAGCGGTTGTCGTTGAAATGGGTATGCGGGGCCGCGGCGAAATAGCTGAACTGACCTCGATTGCATTGCCGACGATCGGTGTGGTGACCAATGTGGGCGAGACTCATCTGGAGCGACTGGGTACAGTCGAAAACATTGCCGCTGCCAAGGCCGAACTGATTGAAGCGTTGCCGGCCAGCGGGTTTGCTATACTGAATGCAGACGATCATTTTGTTCAGGCAATGCAGCAGAAAACAGCGGCGCAGATTTGCACTTTTGCGGTGGACGCGGCGGCCGATATTCTGGCAACCGATATTGTCCAGACTATCCAGGGCGTATCTTTTGAATGCCGGGATGGGAAGAATCGGTTCCCGGTATTTATTCCCCTGCCAGGCAGACATACCGTGTATAATGCACTGGCGGCGATTGCCGTCGGTCGTTTATTGGGAGTGGAATTGGCGCAGATAGCCGCCGGGCTGGCTGATTACCAACCGGGCAAGATGAGGCTGAATATTCGCCAGCAGGCGGAGATTACTTTAATCGATGATACGTATAACGCGAGCCCGTTGTCGATGGCGGCGGCGGTGAATGTTCTCGGCGAGATCGCCCAAGGCCGTAAAATAGCTGTCATCGGCGACATGCTGGAACTGGGGGAGGCAGCCCGTCAGGCGCATGAACGTGTAGGGAAACAGCTAGCTGATGTCGGTGTAGCGATCGTATTGACGGTCGGTGAAATGGCCGGTTATGCCGCGGCAGCGGCGACCTTGCACGGTGTGGCGGACGTAGTTGCTTGCAGGGATCACCAACAGGCGGTCAGCGAATTGCAAAAGCGGCTGTTGCCGGGTGACACGCTGCTGGTCAAAGGATCGCGGGGCATGCAGATGGAAAAGGTGTTAACTGTTTTTGCACCAGTGTCGGAGGGGTAAGGGTTCGTGGAAGCTATATTTTTTGGGTTGGCCTGTTCATTCGGCGTAGTAGTTTTGCTTGGTCCGCTGGCGATTCCGCTGCTCAGGCGGCTGAAGTTCGGTCAGGTGGTCCGGGAGGACGGGCCGGCGGCGCATAAAGCGAAAACCGGCACACCGACGATGGGCGGACTGATGATGCTGGCAGGGATTGCGGCGGCAGTACTGGTTGTCTACCGCGATTCGCCGCAAGCCTGGCTGATGCTGTTCGTTACCTTGTTTTGCGGTGGACTGGGTTTTATCGATGACTATATCAAGGTCGTATTGAAACGAAATCTGGGCCTGAAGGCTAAACAGAAGCTGCTGGGGCAGATTGTGATCGCTTTGCTGTTTTCCTGGCTGGTCACGCAAAATATGGGGCGGGGAACGCAGATCTGGATCCCCGGTCTGGATCAACTTTTGGACATTGGTTTTCTGTTTCATGTCCTGGTGTTCTTTATCATTGTCGGCACGACGAATGCGGTCAATCTGACCGATGGACTGGATGGACTGGCGGCGGGAACTTCAGTCGCCGCATGTGGGATTTATACTGGCATCGCCTATTATTTGGGGCAATTTGCCGTAGCCGGATTTTTTGCGGCAGTTACCGGCGCTTCACTCGGGTTTCTCGTCTATAACCGTCATCCGGCCAAAATTTTCATGGGTGATACGGGGTCGCTGGCTCTGGGCGGCGCACTGGCAGCAGGCGCGGTACTAACTCGGACCGAATTGGTTTTGCCGTTGATTGGCGCGATTTTTGTCGCCGAAGCATTGTCGGTGATTATCCAGGTTATTTCTTTCAAATCTACCGGGCGGCGCGTGTTTCGCATGAGTCCATTGCATCATCATTTTGAACTGGGCGGTTGGTCTGAAACCAAGGTGGTTGGCGTATTTTGGCTGATTGGACTGGTTTGTGGGCTGCTGGGATTATGGGTTGTACTATCTTCAACGGTTGGAGGGCTAAAATAAATGGATCTGTCAGGAAAAAATGTTTTGGTTTTTGGCGCCGGCGTGAGCGGATTTTCCGCTGCAACGACATTGTTGGGGCAAAAGGCGCTGGTGACGTTGGCTGATGGTAAGCAGCGCGGCGAACTCAAACATGCCGAGGGGCTGGACGAACTGATCGGCAAGGTGGACCTGGCGTTGGGGCTACAGGATGAATCGCTGCTTGCGGGCAAAGACTTGCTGATTCTATCGCCTGGCATATCAATCAACCATGCTTTGCCGCAAGCGGCGTTACGCCGGCAGATTCCCGTCTGGGGTGAAGTTGAACTGGCGGGACGGTTGTGCAAAGCGCCCATTGTGGCAGTCACCGGTACCAATGGCAAAACGACGACGACGACGCTACTCGGTGAAATGATGAAAATGAAGTATAGTGAAGTGGTAATTGGCGGCAACATCGGTGTTGGCTTAGCGCAGGAAGTAAGCCAGGCCAGCTCTCATGGCTATGTCGTCGCGGAAATTTCCAGCTTTCAATTGGAAGCGGCCGGCACTTTTCAGCCGCATATTGCAGTGATTCTCAACCTGACTCCCGATCATATTGATCGGCATGGTTCGTTTGCCGGATACGGCGCTGTAAAGGAACAGATTTTTGCCAATCAGCTGCCACAGAATTTTCTGGTATTAAATCTGGATGATGAAAATGTTAAGGATATGGCGAATCGTTGCCGTTCACAGGTCTTTTTCTTCAGTCGCCGCACGGAACTGGAGTCAGGGGCCTTTGTGTCAGATGGCAGTATTTGTTTGCGTTGGCAAGGAAAAACCACGTTGGTGTGCCGGGTGGACGAAATGAAACTGTTTGGCGGCCATAACGTGGAAAATGCGCTGGCTGCCTGTGCGGCTGCTTATCTGGCTGGCGTAGAGCCGCAGCAGATGGCAAAGGTACTGCGGGAATTTACCGGTGTGGAGCATCGGATTGAGCCGGTGGCAACATTGGACGGAGTTCATTGGTTCAATGACTCCAAGGCGACCAATCCCGAATCATCGATCAAAGCGCTGGAGGCTTTTGCCGGACAGGTCATTTTGATTGCCGGCGGGCGCGATAAAAATACCGATTTGAGCGAATTCGCCAGTCTGATTAAAACCAAGGTAGACTTGTTGATTTTGATCGGTGAGGCGGCGGAGCGATTTGAAACAGCTGCGCGTAGCGCAGGGGTTGAAAAGGTCGTGCGCTCCGCTTCCCTGGCCGAGGCTGTCGAAACTGCCCGCCAATTGGCGAAACCGCCGCAAGTGGTTTTGTTGTCGCCAGCTTGCGCCAGTTATGATATGTTTGACAACTATGAACAACGCGGCGAGATATTCAAGCAATTAGTGCGGCAAGGCGCCAGTCGCGAATGAGATACTTGATTGCCGGCGGCGGGACAGGCGGGCATATTTATCCGGCATTGGCTATCGCCAGTGCTTTGCGTACCCTGGATGAGGCGGCCGAATTTCTGTTTGTCGGTACCGGGCATGGTCTTGAAGCCGATTTGGTTCCCCGGGCCGGTTATCGACTGGAAAAAATCGAACTATACGGGTTTCAGCGGCGGATTTCCTGGCGCAATGCCAAGAATATTTTTCTGCTGGTCCGCAGCATGTGGCGGGTTCGACGGATTTTGCAAAAGTTTCGGCCGGATGTCGTAGTGGGAACCGGCGGCTATGTCTGCGGGCCGGTTCTGGCGCAGGCGGCCTGGGCAGGGATACCGACGCTGATTCAGGAACAGAATGCACTGCCGGGGGTTACGAACAAGATTCTGGCCCGCATGGTCGACGTAGCGGCGTTGGGTTATGCTGAGGCTGAGGCTGGTTTTAGCGGCTGCAAGGCCCGGCTGATCGTAACCGGTAATCCGGTGCGGCCCGATCTGTTGTCGGTGCAGCAGGATGAATCGCGGCGCTTTTTTGCTCTTCGTCCCGATCTGCCAGTCGTTTTGATAACTGGTGGCAGTCAGGGGGCCCGCAGTATCAATCAGGCGGCGTTGACACTACATATGCGTATCCACGAAGAAAATAAACCGGTACAAATACTTCATATTACAGGCCAAACAGATTATAATGATACAATACGTGCATTGGATTTAGCCCAAATCGAGATCAATCGCCCTGATTCCATGGTCAAAGTTTTGCCGTATGTGCATGAAATGCCCAAGGCATTGGCTGCCGCCAGTTTGGCCATTTCCCGCGCTGGCGCCATCGGGCTGGCCGAGTTGTCGCTGTGCGGCGTGCCGTCGATATTGATCCCCTACCCGCATGCTGCGGAAAATCACCAGGAAATCAATGCCCGTTGCCTGGAAAGCAAAGGAGCGGCCATTGTCGCGCGTGACGCTGAACTTAGCGGCGATTGGTTGTTTGAGACTGTGAGCCGTCTGCTTGATGATCCGGGACTGCTGCAGGCCATGGGAACCGCTACCGCCCAGGCGGCGCACCCGGCGGCGACCATGGCGATTGCCGATCTGGTGCTAGAGCTTGCCGGACGGACCAAATAATATTAGTTTCTGTTTTGAGGAGGAAGGTTCAATTGTTGTTTGACGAAATCGATTCATTCCATTTTGTCGGCGTCGGTGGAGTGGGAATGAGCGCGATCGCATATATTCTGCTCAAGAAAGGTTGCAGGGTCTCTGGTTCTGATTTGCACGCATCTGAGGCTACAGCCCGTTTGGCAAATGGTGGCGCGACGATTTTTCTTGGTCACGCAGCGGCGAATCTCACTGATGTAAAGGCGCTCGTAGTATCCAGCGCCATCAGAACTGAAAATCCCGAAGTGTTGGAAGCGCAGCGACGCGGCTTGCCGATTTTTCACCGCTCCGACCTGTTAGCCGCGCTATTGAACGAGTGTGATGGGATAGCCGTGGCCGGGTCGCATGGAAAAACCACCACGACTTCGATGATCGCCTTTTTGCTGGAACGCGCCGGCAAGGATCCGTACGTTTTGATTGGCGGCGATTTGGATGCGATTGGTGGTAACGCCAAAGTGGGAACCAGTTCCTGGATGGTGGCGGAAGCCGACGAGAGTGACGGGTCTTTTCTCAAATTCCTGCCCCAGATTGCAGTGGTAACGAATATTGAAAATGATCATCTGGACCACTATGGCAATGAAGCGGAAATCTATCGGGCGTTTGTCCAGTTTGTCAGTCAGGTCAAAGCGGGCGGCGTTGCAGTGCTGGGTGTTGACAGCAAAGCGGTACGGGAATTGGCAGAGCAAGCCGCTCAACCATTTATCACCTATGCATTGGGGCAGGCAGCCGATTTTACGGCTCACGATTTGGTTACGCAAGGCATGGAAACTTCATTTGCAGTGCGTCTGCATGGTGAAGTTTTGGGAACCATGCAGATCAGCGTGCCTGGGCGGCATAATGTAATGAACTGTCTTGCTTGCATTGCTGTCGGCATGCAATTGGGTATTTCGTTTGCGCAGATTGCCGAAATCATGCCCGGTTTTGGCGGCGTCAAACGACGCTTTCAGACCAAAGGACGAGCTAACGGGATCTGGGTTGTCGACGACTATGGTCATCATCCGACAGAAATTTTGACTACCCTGTATGGCGCCAAGTCAGCGACCGACGGTCGGGTAGTCTGTGTATTTCAGCCGCACCGATTTTCCCGGACGCAACTATTGGCCCGCGAATTTGGTACGGCATTTATTCCGGCTGATGTAATCGTACTGACCGATATCTATGCCGCCGGCGAAGAACCGATCCCCGGAATCAGCGGCGAAACGATCCTGCGGGAACTTCAGGTCCGTCCCGGTCAGGTTGTACATTACTGTCAAGCGCAGCAGACACTGGAAGAGTGCATTTTTCCCTTGTTAAAGCCAGGCGATCTGGTGATTACGATGGGGGCCGGCAATATTTATCAGACGGGTGAGCGGATTATAGAACGGTTGACCAAACATTCGCTGGAGGTGATTCATATGCAACGGAAAAAAATTGGTGTATTGATGGGCGGCCCTTCCGCCGAACGGGAAGTCTCCCTGAATACAGGCAAAGCGATTGTTGCGGCTTTGCAGGAAAAAAACTACAATGTGGTTGGTATTGACCTGGACCCGGTTCACTTTGTTGAACAGTTGAAGGAAAATCAGATTGATATCGTTTTTAACGCTTTACATGGCCTGTATGGTGAAGACGGTAAATTGCAGGGGGCATTGGAGCTGCTGGGCATTCCCTATACCGGGTCCGGTGTTTTGGCAAGCGCGATGGCGATGGACAAGGGGATTTCCAAACGGTTGTTTATTTCTGCCGGCATCCCGACACCGCGTTACCAGCTGCTGAAGAAGCAGGGCGGGATAGGCGAAGCCGTACTGGCGTCGATTTTGGACGAATTCGCGGCGCCGTTTGTCGTCAAGCCTTCCACCCAGGGATCGACTATCGGCCTTACCATCGTGCAGGAGCCGGCAGAATTGACCGCAGCACTGGAAAAAGCTTTTACTTACGACACAGAAGTGTTGGTTGAAGAATTCATTGACGGCAGTGAATTGACAGTTGGCATTCTCGGCGGCGTTAAGCCGGAAGCCCTGCCGGTCATCGAAATTGTTCCTTATTCCGGTATTTATGATTACCATGCGAAATACACCAAAGGGGCGACCGAATATTTTGTGCCGGCGCGTATCGACGAAGCGACAACCCGCCTGACCCAGGAAGTGGCGCTGACAGCTTTCAAAATCCTTAATTGCTCCGGTATTGCCAGGGTTGATGTCCGGCTGGACCCCTCAAATCACCCGTATGTCCTGGAAGTCAACACCATACCGGGTATGACGTCGACCAGCCTGGTCCCCAAAGCGGCGGCGGCCATCGGTATGTCTTTTCCGGAATTGTGTGAACGGATTTTATTATTGACACTGGAACAGTAAACTATGGATAATTCCGTTACTGTTAAGAAACGAAAACGATCGCGCTGGTTTTTTGAATGGATGCTGTTTTTTCTTATTCTCGCTGTTATCGCTGCCTGGCAGTGTTATTCCCGGCCGGTGTTTGTTTATTTGCAGACCGTCACCGTTGTAGGCAATCAGAAAATTTCCACGGAAGAAATTCTCCAAATGGCCGGAGCTTCGGCTGACCAGGCGGCGCTGTGGTTTTGGGACGCCAAACGATTTTTCAGCTTGTTGCGCGATGACCTGCGAGTGGAAAAGGTTTCAACTGTCTATGAATGGCCGGCTTCACTGACTATTCACGTCAAAGAGCGGCGTTCGCTTGCTTATCTGGCCAGTCAGCACGGCTTTTTGGATATAGATGCGACAGGGACCATAACTGCGATTTCCCGTAACCTGAAAAGCATGGAAGCGCCGCTGATTACCGGTTTTAAAGCAGGCCGCGTTTATCCGGGCAGCCAAATCGGTGATTCGGGTGTGCATGGAGTTTTGGAATATTTGGTTTCGCTGAATCGGGAAACACGTGATAAAATTTCCGAAGTGAACATAAATCCGCAAAAGGGCGTGACCGTAATCACGCTGGACAATATTAAAATTCGGCTGGGAACTTTGGAACGGGTTCGCGACAAGGCCCGGTTGACACAGGACATCCTACAGGAAGTTGCTGCCAAAGGCGTACCGGTCGAATCAATCGACTTGGTGCATGAAAAGCCTGTACTAAGATTCCGGTTATAGAAAACAAATCAAGGGGGAATTTGTTTGAGTGCCCTGAAACAGGGGCGAGTGGCCCTGGCCTTTGTCTGCGTGGTGTTAGGCGTCATGCTGGCAGTACAGTTTAGGACGACCCAGGATATTCGTTCGACCATCCCGTTCCAACGTGCTGAAGACTTGTCTTTGCGTTTGCGGCAAACCGAAAAGGAACGCGATACTGCCCTGCGTCAATTGCAGGAACTGCAAAATTCTACGATCAGTGAGTCCGTTGCCAAAGAAGCCGAATTGTTTCGTATGGCTGCCGGCTATCTGCCGGTCGAGGGGCCAGGTGTGGTTGTCAGTATCGATGACAGCAAACGCCCGATGAAACCCGGCGAAAACCCGAACTTATATTTAATTCATGATGATGACATGCTTAAGGTAATCAATGAGCTCTGGTCAGCCGGCGCCGAGGCAATTTCCATCAATGACCAGCGGTTGGTGGTAGGCTCAGAAATCCGCTGTACCGGACCGACAATTTCGGTGAATAGTACACGGCATACTCCGCCTTATGAGATCCGGGCGATTGGTGACCCTAAGACGCTGGAAGCTTCGCTGAAAATGCGCGGCGGCGTCATTGAGACACTGCAGTTCTGGGGAATTCAGGTAACTGTGAAGACTCAGCCCAAAGTGAAGATTGCATCATTCAAAGGGGCGCATAAGTATCAGTTCGCCAAGCCGCTCAAGGAGGAACTGACGAAATGATGTTGCCAATTGTGGGAGTATTGATCGGGATCGCCATTGGCATACTGTCCCCAATGAGCATGCCGGTGGAGTATGGCAAGTTTTTGGCAGTGGCTTTACTGGCTTCGTTGGATTCGGTTTTTGGCGGCTTACGATCCGCTTTGGAAGAAAAATTCGATAATGCCGTATTTATCAGTGGTTTTTTTGTTAATGCATTATTGGCGGTCGTTTTGGTGTTTGTTGGCGATCGTTTGGGCATTGACCTCTATTATGTCGCCTCACTGGCATTTGGCTTGCGTATTTTTCAAAACCTGGCTATTATTCGACGTTTTTTCTTGAAAAAGTGAGGTTTGTTTTTAAAGTGAGGACTGAAATGGCTAAGGGTAGATTGACCTGCATGATTGCAATTGTTTTTGTCCTGAGCCTGACCGGCTGTTCCGGTGGAACAGCGAAGCAGGAGCAAGGGGTTGTAATTGGCCATGTGGCGGCTCTGACCGGTGATTTGTCCCGCTGGGGGCAGGCGGAAAAAAATGCCCTGGAAATAACTGCAGCCAAGCTGAATGCCAGCGGAGGCGTGGCTGGCAAAAAAATCAGGATTATTTCCTATGATACCCGCGGTGATGCGTCGGAAACTGTCAAAGCGGCGCAACGTCTCATCGGTCATGACCGGGTATCGGCTATTATCGGTCCGGCGCAGAGCAGCGCAGCGATTGTGATGAATGCGGTGATGGAACCAGCGAAAGTTCCCTTCATTGCCACAACTGCCGCCAGCCCGAAAGTGACGCTTGACGTCAACACGGCCAAAGTGAAGGCGTATGCGTTTTGCGCCGGTTTCAGCGATTCCTGGCAGGGAACGGTTGCCGCCCGATTTGCCGGACAGCAACTCAATGCCAAAACTGCAGCGGTGATTCATGATGCGGGGGCTGCGCAGTCTTCCGTATCGGCGGCGTCTTTTGCGACACAGTTTGTCAAGCAGGGTGGAAAAGTATTGTCTAATGAAGCATTTAAAGCCAATGACACTGATTTTCGTCCGATCCTGAACCGAGTGTTGGCAGAAAACCCGACAGTGGTGTTTGTGCCGACGCTGCACAAGGAAGCGGCTCTATTGGTCAAACAGGCCCGCGATCTGGGATTGACAGCCAAATTCATTGGCGGTGACGGCTGGAGCCATCCGGACATACTGACCCTTGGCGGTCAGGCGATGGACGGAGCCTATTTTGTAACGCAGACTGGCTTGGGCGACCCGGATATTCAGGCGTTTATCGCCGAGTATCGCAGTAAATTTGGTCAGGAACCGATTCTGCCTAATGCGGTGCTCGCGGCCGAAGGTTTATTGATTGTGGTGCAGGCAATGCAAAAAGCTGCGAGTAGCGATCCGGTAAAAATTGCTGATCAAATGGCAACGCTTACCGACGTAACTGTGTTGACCGGCAAACTGACGATGGATACTGGGACTCATGGTCCATTGGCTAAAAGTGCTGTAGTGCAGCAAATTCAGGCCGGGAAAATTGTTTTTTCCCATAAACTCGCCGGTGATTAATAATAGGCCGGCAGGAATAAATTGTTTTGTGTGGAATATAGTCTTAAAATAATGCCAAGGTAACAGGAGGGGCTATTTTTATGCCGGGACTCGAACTGGAAATCGATACGGAACCATTTGCCGCCATTAAAGTCGTCGGTGTCGGTGGCGCCGGTAACAATGCTGTTAATCGGATGATCAACTCTTCTGTCAAGGGAGTCGAGTTTATCGCCATCAATACGGATGCCCAGGCGTTATTGTCTTCGCTGGCGCCGTATCGTATTCAGATTGGTGAAAAATTAACCAAAGGGCTGGGGGCTGGCGCAAATCCGGAAGTGGGGCAGAAAGCGGCGGAAGAAAGCCGGGATGAAATTATGAAAGCGCTTCGCGGCGCCGACATGGTGTTCATTACTGCAGGAATGGGTGGCGGAACCGGGACCGGAGCTGCGCCGGTAGTTGCCGAATGCGCCAAGGAACTGGGAGCGCTGACTGTCGGGGTAGTTACCCGTCCATTTATGTTTGAGGCGCGTCGGCGTCAGAGCCAGTCCGAGTGGGGCGTTGGCCGCATGCGGGATCAGGTTGACGCTTTGATAACGATTTCCAATGACCGCTTATTACAGATCGTGCAAAAGAGCGCCTCGATTATGGATGCATTCCGAATTGCAGATGATGTATTGCGTCAGGGTGTTCAGGGCATGTCCGACTTGATTGTTATCCCGGGTCTGATCAACCTTGACTTTGCCGATGTGAAAACCATCATGGAAGATGCAGGATCGGCATTGATGGGCGTTGGCGTCGGTCGGGGTGAAAATAGGGCGATGATTGCTACAGAGCAGGCGGTCAAGAGTCCGCTACTGGATGCTTCGATCGAGGGCGCCAAGGGAGTTCTGCTCAGTTTCTGCGGCGGACCGGACATGGGTTTGCTGGAAGTCAATGAAGCTGCCAGTATGGTTGCTAATATGGCTGATCCGGAAGCAAACATTATTTTCGGCGCCGTTATTGATGATAATATGACCGATGAGATCCGGGTGACGATCATCGCCACCGGCTTTGAACCCAAACGCACTAAACCGTCAGTCCGTGCAGCAGCCCAACTGGAAATTGCTCCGATTCCTAAATTTAAGGGACCTGCGTTAGAAATCCCGGAATGGATGAAACGCAAATAAACTCATCATGCTTCCTCGACTCCGGCAGTTTCTGCCGGAGTTTTTTCAACCGATTTTGCGCCGGACAGGCGAATGTGTTGCCGGATTTTGATCTAGAAAAGGAGAATTTGGCTGTTAGCGAGAATATATATCCTTTATGAAGTGGAGATATCGTGCAAAGCCCGCCGAACCGCAAATGAATGAATGGCTTGCCCAAGCCGGCCTGTCGCCTTTGTTTGCGCCGGGACTTTGGAGCCGTGGCTTTTGCACGCAGGAGAGGCTGCAGCAATTTTTTCAGACAAATACGGCTGATTTGTTGCATCCGGTCAGGTTTGGCGGTGAGATGACAAAAGCGGTTTCCCGTTTGCGCCAGGCATTTGAGAATAAAGAAAAAATCGTTATTTTTGGCGATTATGATGTGGATGGTACTAGCGGCTCAGCTTTAATTCAGGAAGTTTTCCAACGGCTGTCAGCCCATTATGGCTTTTCTTCGGCAGTGATGCTATCGGATCGGTTTACCGAGGGTTATGGACTGAATGCCAAAAATCTGGACCGCCTGATTTCTTTGCAGCCTAATCTGGTTGTTACTGTTGATTGCGGTGTGTCGAGCGGCGTCGAAATTGCCAGCCTGAAGGCGATTGGCATTGATGTCGTCATCACGGACCATCACGGCTTAAAAGGCGAATACCCCGATGCTGCCGTGGCGGTGATCCATCCCGGTCTTTCCGCACAAGGGCCGCTGGCGGCTGTATCCGGCTGTTGCGTGGCTTGGCAGTTGATGCGGGGCTTGTGGGAAGTAAACGGAAAAACCAGCCCGGATTGGCTGATGCAGGATTTGCTGGATTTGGTGGCGCTCGGCGCCGTCTGTGATATTATGCCGCTGAATGAACCGGAGAACCGCTATTTTGTCCGTGAAGGGATGCGCCAAATCGAACGGGGCAAACGGACTGCTTTTCAGGTGATGCGCGAGGCTTGCGGCTGGCGTCGGGTCAATACCTATACGCTTGGTTTTGTGATCGGTCCCCGCATTAATGCTGCCGGTAGAATGAATAAAGCCAACGGCGCCGATCCGGTTGTGGAGTGGTTGTTGTCGCGAGATCAGCAGCGCTGCGCCGAAATCGCCGCCCAGCTCGAAGAATTCAACACCGAACGCCGCCGGGAGCAGGAGGAGTCGATTCAGGCGGGGTTACGACAATTGGCGGACGATGCCGCAGCAGGGTTTGAATACTTGTCGCTGGTGCAGGGCGTGTTTCATGAAGGTGTCGTCGGTATTGTTGCCTCCAAACTGGCGGAAAAGTTTTTCCGTCCGGCATTTGTGATGGCTCATACTGAAGAAACCGCTGCGACGGGAGTCCTGCGAGGATCGGCTCGCAGCATCCCGGGCGTTGATTTGTTTTCACTCATTGAACGGCATCAACATTTGTTGATCCAGTGGGGCGGGCATGCGATGGCGGCCGGACTGAATATCGAACGCGAAAAAATGGAACCGTTTTTTGGGGCGATCAATAGCGAACTGGCAGCTATGCCGCAAGATACCTGGGAAAAAGTCCGCTGGGTCGATGGACGGTTAACGGAAAGCGAACTAACGGAAGCATTTTTCGACAATTTATTGCAAATGGAACCGCATGGTGACAAATTTCCGCCATTTGTCTGGGAGGTGACCGGCACTGTTTCGAAAGGGCGGATTCTGGAACGACCGGGCAATCCGAAAGTGGGCACTCTGACCGTCGGCGGGCGCAACTTTCCGTTCGCAATGTGGGAAAATGCCGACCAAGTTGAAATCGGGCAGGAACGGAATTTTGTCGGTTGCTGGGAATATAACGACTATCAGAGAACGATGCAGTTCCGGGCCATCGGCCTGGCGTGAACATAAGGAAGGTCAGGGTGAGGGTGGCGCATGACCAGTGAGAAAGTCCCCAATATTGCTGATATCATTGAACTGGTTCGCGGCTATCAGTCCGAATCAGCTGTTCCGCTGCTGGAAAAAGCGTTTGCGACTGCGGTGCAGGCCCATGATGGACAGCACCGGATCTCAGGCGAGGACTACATCCATCACCCGCTCGGCGTAGCCCGGATTCTGGCTGAGCTGCAAATTGACGCGGATTCGATCGCCGCCGCGCTGCTGCACGATGTCGTGGAAGACACGACGATCACACTGGAACAACTTGAAAAGGACTTTGGCAAAGAAATCGCCGTTCTGGTTGATGGTGTCACCAAGTTAAGTAGGATCGAATATAAGTCCAAAGAAGAGCAACAGATGGAAAACTATCGCAAAATGTTCCTGGCGATGGCCAAGGATATCCGCGTGGTTTTGATCAAACTGGCTGACCGTTTGCATAATATGCGGACGCTGAAACCAATGGCGCCGGAAAAACAGAAACGGATTGCCCGTGAAACACTGGAAATTTTTGCTCCGCTGGCGCATCGGCTGGGGATTTCCAACATCAAATGGGAACTCGAAGATCTGTCTTTTCGCTATCTGGAACCAGAGCGGTACTATGAACTGGTCGACCAGGTCCGGCAGAAGCGTCAGGAACGCGAAGCGATCATCGCGGAAGCGATGGTCATCCTTAAGGACAAACTGCAGGAAGTAGAAATCAACGCCGATATTGATGGACGTCCCAAACATTTCTACAGCATATACAAAAAAATGCAAAAAGACCGCAAGGAACTGAGTGAAATTTACGACCTGTCAGCAGTCCGCATTCTGGTTGATTCGGTGAAGGATTGTTATGGCGCGTTGGGTATCGTGCACACGCTGTGGAAACCGATTCCCAATCGATTCAAGGATTTTATCGCCGTACCAAAATCCAACATGTATCAGTCGTTGCATACGACCGTGATTGGTACCCAGGGGCAACCGCTGGAAATTCAGATCCGGACCTTTGAGATGCATCATATCGCGGAAGTTGGCATTGCGGCACATTGGAAGTACAAGGAAGGCGCCAAAGGTCCGAACAAGGGCTTTGACCAAAAACTGTCCTGGATGCGTCAGTTACTGGAATGGCATCAGGATTTGCGCGACCCGCATGAGTTTGTCGAGTCGGTGAAACTGGACGTTTTTTCCGACGAGGTTTTTGTTTTCACGCCCAAGGGCGATGTGCTCGATTTGCCGACAGGCTCGGTACCGCTCGACTTTGCCTACCGGGTCCATACGGATGTGGGGCACCGCTGCGTCGGCGCCCGGGTGAACGGACGGATGGTGCCGCTTGAAACCAAGCTTTCAAATGGCGATATTGTCGAAGTCATCACGTCGAAACAGGGCACTCCCAGCCGGGACTGGCTCAATATCGTGGCTTCACCGGAAACGCGCAATAAGATCCGCAACTGGTTCAAGAAGGAAAAGCGTGACGAGAACATTGTCAAAGGCCGCGAGGCGCTGGAGAAAGACAGCAAAAGGCTCGGTTACGATTGGAAGGAACTGGTCAAAGGCGGTCGGCTGGAAGATATCACCCGACGGATGAATTTCACCAATGAAGAAGATCTGTATGCTTCGCTCGGCTTTGGCGGCATCACGGTCCATGGCATCATGGTAAAATTGATCGAGCAATACAAAAAAGAACTGAAGCAGACGGCTCCGCCGGATATGAGCCAGGTGCTGGCCGAGCTTAAACCGAAGCGCTCAAAAAGCAAGGGCAGTCATGGGATTCTCGTCAAAGGCGAAGGCGGCTTAATGGTCCGGTTGGCCCGTTGCTGCAACCCGGTGCCGGGCGATGTGATTGTCGGCTACATCACACGTGGTCGCGGCGTATCGGTGCACCGGGCGGATTGCCCCAATATTTCCGCCGAACCGGACGAATTTGAACGGATGATTGAGGTGGAATGGGATACTTCCACCGATGACCTATATAAGGTTTCGATTGAAATTACGGCGATGGACCGACCGGGCATGTTGACCGATATCATGATGGTGCTGTCGGAGCACAAGATCAATGCCAGCACCGTGAATGCCAAAACGTTTAAAGACAAACATGCGACGATTAGCTTGTGCATTGATACGCGCAATACCAATCAACTGGAGAACATCATGGCCAAGATGAAACGGGTCAGGGATGTTTTTGCCGTGCACCGGGCTGCTTCTTCAGGACTGAACTGATGCGGGCGGTGGTGCAACGGACCGGCTGGTCCACGGTGAGCGTCGACGGGACTTGTGTCGGGCGGGCGGCTGCGGGGTTGACGGTGTTACTGGGAGTGGGCCGCGACGACAGCGAGGCGGATGCCGTTTATATGGCCGATAAAATAATCAATCTGCGGATTTTTGAAGACGAAGCCGGCAAAATGAATCGTTCGCTGCTCGATGTAGCGGGGCAGGTTCTGGCAATATCCCAGTTCACGTTATATGGCGACTGCCGCAAGGGCAGGCGACCAAGCTTTGATTTAGCGGCGCCAGCGGAAACAGCCCGCTGTTTGTATGGAAAATTTGTTCAGGAGCTTCGAGCCAAGGGGGTTGAAGTGGCTTGCGGCAGATTTCAGGCTGAGATGGTTGTGACGCTTGAAAATCAGGGACCGGTGACGTTATTGATTGACAGTCGGAAAAGTTTTTAACAGGGGGTTCAGTGATGAAGGTTATTCAATTGGAAGTAGGTAGCCTGGGGACAAATTGTTATATTGCCTATTGTGAAAATACGAAAAAAGCGGTGATAATCGATCCCGGCGGTGATGCGGTTAAAATTATGGCAGCGGTTTCGCGGGAGGGTTTATTGGTCGAAGCGATCATCAATACGCATGGACACGCCGACCACGTGCTGGCCAATGTAAAAGTTCAGGAAGCGACCGCTGCGCCTCTTTGGATTCACAGCGCCGATGCCGATATGTTGGGCAGCGGCTCCCGCAATTTGTCCGCTTTTCTGGGCGGCGCCACCAGTTGCGGCAAGGCCGATCGATTGCTGGCTGACGGCGAGGTGCTGCCGGTGGGCGATTTCTCCCTCACTGTGCTGCATACCCCGGGACACACCCCCGGCGGAATCAGTCTGTTGTTCGACAAAACGGTGTTTGTCGGGGATACGTTGTTTGCCGAATCGATCGGGCGGACCGATTTTCCTGGCGGCTCCTACAGCCAGCTGATCAACAGCATTAAAACAAAACTGATGACGCTGGATGATGAAGTCAAAGCGTATCCCGGCCATGGGCCGGCAACCACAATCGGTTGGGAACGGCGTCAGAATCCTTTTATCCAGTAAGCAGAGAACAGGAAAGACAGGTGAGGTTTCATGTCAATCGATATGGCCGATTTGCGTCGCCGGTTTCGCGAAAAACATTATAAGGTTACTCCGCAGCGGCAAAAAATTCTCCAGACGTTTGTTGAGCACCAGGAGAAGCATCTCAGCGCGGAAGATGTCTATTCGTTGCTGCAGGTGGACTCGCCTGACATTGGCCTGGCGACAGTATACCGGAGTCTCGAGATGCTGGAAGAGCTTGGTTTTTTGCACCGAATTGAGTTTGGCGACGGCAAGAGCCGCTATGAACTGGCGACCGGCGACTCAACACATGCACATCACCATCTGATTTGCCTTTCCTGTGGCGCCGTGCTGGAGTTCGGCGACGACCTGATGGAGACGCTGGAAGGGTTTGTATCGCGGACTGCCGATTTCGAAATCACCGATCATCAGGTCAAGTTTTACGGTTATTGCAGTGCCTGTCGCAAACACAATGACCAGTGAACTTTCATGGGGCAGCCTTACTGGCGTTCGGCCAGCCAAGATTGTCCATCGCCGATTGGACCAAGGGGAGCCTGCCGCAGAAATTCAACAGTTTCTGCAGACCCGGTATAGCGTTTCGACCGCGAAAGCTGCGTTGTTGATGGAAGTGGCGCTGCGAAACCGTAGCCTGGTTTCGACACCAGAGACAGCCGAGCAGGAAAAACGTTCGGTTTCCCTGTACCTGGGCATCCCGTATTGTACATCCCGCTGCGTTTACTGCTCCTTCCCCTCGGCGCTTTTGCCGACGGACAAGGAGCAGATTGTTTGCCTGCTGGCGGCCATTGGACAGGATATACAAGCTGTGGTAAAATTGTTGAGTGCTTGCGGCCTGACGGTGCGATCACTCTATATTGGCGGCGGGACACCGACTTGCCTGCCGGAAAATTTGCTGGAACGGCTGCTACGGTGGATCACCAGTTCTTTTGATATCCCGTCTCTACTGGAATTTACCGTGGAAGCGGGACGCCCGGACAGCATCACTGCTGCTAAGTTGCAACTGATAAAGCAAGCGGGCGCCAGCCGGATCAGCGTCAACCCGCAGACCATGCAGCCGCGCACGCTGGACCGGATCGGGCGCAACCATTCAGTTGAGCAGATATTTAGTGCGTTTGCCATGGCTCGTGCGGCAGGATTTGATCAGATCAATATGGACCTGATTGCAGGCTTGCCAGGGGAAACACTGGCGGATATGCAGGGGTCGCTGGCTCAGGTGTTGGCGCTGAAACCGGAGAATATCACGGTTCATACGCTCGCGTTGAAGCGGCGGGCGGCCTTGTTTGAAAATGCTGAAAGCGGCGATTTGCCGCAGAGCAATGTGGTGCAGCAGATGGTGGAAAGTTCCGCCCAAAGCATCCGGACTGCCGGATTGGTTCCCTATTATATCTATCGACAAAAAAACTCACCCGGTAGTCAGGAAAACGTGGGCTATGCCCGGCCCGGCGCCGAATGTATCTATAATATTGATATCATCGAAGAACGGCGTACGATCATTGGACTGGGGCCTTCGGCGACAACCAAGGCGGTGCGGACTGCCGACTGGCGATTGGACGGCTGTTTTTTTCCCAAAGATATTCCAACTTATGTTCGTAGAATCGAAGAACTCGCCCTAAAACGGGAACAATTGATCAAGAATCTATTTGCGGCCGACTAGGCCGAAACGGGAACGGAGGCTCCGCATGCTTACATCAGGACCACGCGGCACGCATGACATTACGCCTGGCGAGGCAAAAAACTGGATTCGGATCGAAGAAGCGGCGCGATCAATTTGCGACCGTTACCATTACGGCGAGATCCGCACGCCAATTTTTGAACATACGGAGTTGTTTTTACGGGGAATTGGCGAAACGACGGACGTAGTGCAAAAAGAGATGTATACTTTTACTGACCGGGGTGGCCGCAGTGTGACACTCAGGCCGGAAAACACGGCTGCCGTCGTACGTTCTTACCTGGAACAAAAACTGGGCGCCGATGGGCAGGCAGCAAAACTGTTTTATATTGGGCCGATGTTCCGTTATGACCGTCCGCAGGCTGGCCGTTTGCGTCAGTTCCATCAGTTCGGCATTGAAGCGATTGGTCCGTCCGGTCCGTCGGTAGATGCTGAAATTATTGCGTTGGCAGTTCGTTATTTCGAGAGTCTGGGTTTGTCCGACCTACAGCTGATGATCAATTCAGTCGGCTGCCCCAAGTGTCGCCCGCAGTACCGACTGGTTCTGCAGGAGTTTTTGCGGGACAAGCAGGCGGGCCTGTGCGAAAATTGTCAGTCCCGGTTTGAACGTAACCCGATGCGGATACTCGACTGCAAGGAAGAAAAGTGCAACCATCTTTCGGCAGGAGCGCCGCAAATGGTTGATTGCCTGTGCGAGGAATGCAGCTGTCACTTTGCCGGTTTGCAGCAATTCCTGCAAGCCGCCGACATTGAATACACACTGAATCCGCGCTTGGTGCGCGGGCTTGACTATTACACCAAGACCGCGTTCGAAATCCAGTATCCGCTGCTTGGCGCGCAGAGTGCAGTGTGCGGCGGCGGTCGTTATGACGGGCTGATTGAGGAATGCGGCGGTCCTTCGACGCCGGGCATCGGTTTTGCGCTTGGCCTGGAACGGGTGTTGCTGGCGATGGAAAAGCAACAATTGTTGTTGCCGGTGCAGGATGAAGTGCCAGTCTGGGTGATCCCGATGGGAACGGAAGCAGTGTTGCCGGCGTTCAGTCTGCTGAATCAGCTGCGCGAGCAGGGAATCCGTGCAGATATGGATCATGGCGGGCGTAGCATGAAATCGCAGATGAAACAGGCTAACCGGGTCTGCGCAAAGTTTGTCGCTATATTTGGCGAAACTGAGATCCAGACAAACCAAGTGACGCTGAAGAATATGACAACCGGTGAACAGCAAGTCATGCCGGTTGCAGAAGCCCTCAATCAATTGAAACAGGAGTTGAACGGTTAAAATGGATACACTGTCAGGAATGAAACGGACTCACTCGTGTGGCGCACTGGGTGCGTCGGATGCCGGAACGGAAGTTGTGTTGTGCGGCTGGGTTTCACGGCAGCGGGACCATGGCGGATTGATTTTCATCGATCTGCGTGATCGCTCGGGAACTGTACAGCTGGTTTTTTCTCCGGAAATTAATCAGGCTGCGCTGCTGAAAGCAGATGGAATTCGTACCGAATTTGTCATCAGCGTAAGAGGCGCCGTGCGACTTCGTTCGCCGGAAACCGTCAATCCGGCCATGGCAACCGGCGAAATCGAGATTTGCGGTGAAGAACTGCGTATTCTCAATCCGGCCAAGACGCCGCCGTTCTATATTCAGGACAATGTGGATGTTGATGAAACCGTCCGGTTGAAATATCGCTATCTGGATCTGCGCCGACCGGAAATGCAGCATAACCTGCTGCTCAGGCACCGCGTCGCCAAGACGATGCGCGACTTCTTTGACAGCCGCGATTTTATCGAAATCGAAACACCGATGCTGACAAAAAGCACGCCGGAAGGCGCGCGTGATTATCTGGTGCCCAGCCGGGTCAATCCCGGCAAGTTTTATGCATTGCCGCAATCGCCGCAGATTTTTAAACAAATTCTGATGGTGGCCGGTTATGAACGCTACTTCCAGATCGTGCGCTGCTTCCGCGACGAGGATCTGCGCGCCGACCGTCAGCCTGAATTTACCCAGCTGGATGTCGAGATGTCGTTTGTTGAACGGGACGACGTGCTGGCAATCATGGAAAAGATGATTGCCGAAGTATTCAAGGTGGCGATTGGCGCCGAACTGTCCTTGCCAATGCGCCGTTTGTCTTATGACGAAGCGATGGCAAAGTATGGTTCGGACAAACCGGATCTGCGTTTTGACATGGAAATGTTCGACCTGTCCGATGTCATGCGGGGGTCAGATTTCAAGGTGTTTGAATCAGTGCTCGCCGCCGGCGGCAGTATCAAAGGAATCAATGTCAAAGGCAATGCAGCCATTCCCCGTCGCGAACTGGATGGACTGGTCAACTATGTCGGCCAGTACGGCGCCAAAGGCCTGGCCTGGATCGGCTATACGGCGGAAGGGCTAAAATCGCAAATTTCCAAGTTCTTCTCTGAGGAGCAGCTTGACAATATCCGCAAATCGGCACAAGCCGAAGAAGGCGATCTGGTGCTGATCATCGCCGATAAACCTGCCGTTGCCGTCAATGCGATGGGTCAATTGCGACTGGAAATGGCGCGCCGGATGAACCTGATCGACCCGGACAAGCTTTCATTTGCCTGGGTGCTTGATTTCCCGATGTTTGAATATGACGAAGAAGAAAAACGTTATGTGGCAATGCATCATCCGTTCACCTCGCCACGTGATGAAGACATCCAATATCTCGCAACAGAACCGGGCCGGATCAAGGCCAAGGCTTACGACATGGTGCTGAACGGTACAGAGATCGGTGGCGGCAGTATCCGGATATTCCAACGCGATATACAGGAAAAAGTATTTAAAGCAATTGGGTTGACCGAAGAAGAGGCGAACGAAAAGTTCGGCTATCTGCTGGAAGCCTTCGAGTTCGGTACGCCGCCTCATGGCGGGATTGCCTTTGGTTTGGACCGATTGATCATGCTGATGGCAAAACGATCTTCGATCCGCGATGTCATCGCCTTCCCCAAAACGCAAAGCGCGACTGATCTGATGTCGCAGGCGCCGTCGGAAGTTTCGCTGCGTCAGTTGAAAGAACTGTCGATCCGGACCGAAGTGGCCGCCAAGAAAACCCCGAAGTAATCTTGGCGCAGCTGTTGCCAGTACGGCTGCAGTCTGGTACACTCATGGTAGAAAGAATAGTTGCATAACTCATCCTTGTCCCTGCTGTGTGCGTATAAACCCATTGTTTTGATCCAACACTTTTACATCGGGAGCACTGACTCTGACCGCTGCGCGAATGCCCTGCTTGTTCGGGGACTCATTAAGTGGACAGGCACGCACCCACCTGCTTTAGGCAGGTTCAAAACACGGGTTAAACGGCATCGCGGGGATTTTTCTACTCTTTTTTCGTTTACTGTTTTGGCAGGAATGCTGACGAAGTGAACGAAATAATACAGAGTAGTATTTTTTTATTTAAACGCACTATGCAATATGATTGTGATTTAGCGGAGAGGATTGTGACAACGATGGAAATTATTGATTTGCGCAGCGATACCGTGACCAAACCGACGCCGGAAATGCGGCAGGCTATGTTTCAGGCGGAAGTGGGCGACGATGTGTATGGCGAAGATCCAACAATCATTGAACTGGAGCAACTCGGCGCCCGCATGACAGGCAAAGAGGCCGGATTGTTCGTAACTAGCGGTACGATGGGAAACCAGATCGCCGTGATGGCGCATACCCAAAGGGGCGACGAAGTGATCTGCGAGGCGGAAGCGCATATATATTATTCTGAAGTTGCGGGGATGTCTGTGCTGGCCGGCGTTCAGACGCGGACGCTACCATCGGTGAAGGGCATTCTTAGCGCTGAAACGATTGAAGCGGCAATCCGCTCCGCGGACATCCATCAGCCGCGCAGCGGACTGATTTGTCTTGAGAACAGTCATAATCGGGCCGGCGGGACCTGTTATCCGCAGGAAACACTGGCAGCGATCCGCAAGGTATCTGACCGACACAAAATTCCGCTGCATATTGATGGTGCGCGTTTGTTTAATGCAGCGGTGGCCCAAGGGGTAACCGTCGATAAAATAGCCCAGTATGCGGACTCGGTCCAGTTTTGTCTGTCCAAAGGTTTATGTGCGCCGGTCGGCAGCCTGCTTGTCGGCAAAGCCGATTTTATCGCCAAGTCTCGCCGCTATCGCAAGATGCTCGGCGGCGGCTTGCGACAGGCTGGAATACTGGCTGCTGCCGGGATTGTCGGTTTGAAAACCATGATTGACCGGCTTGCGGAAGATCATGCCAACGCGCGATTGTTAGCGGAGTCGCTGACTACCGCCGGATTCGCCATCGATTTATCGACAGTTCAGACGAATATCGTGATGATTGATGTATCCCGCATGGGCCTGAAAGCGGCCGATTTTGCCGCGAAATTGAAGAAACAGGGAATTTTGGCCAGCGTGTTCGGCGAGTATCGGATTCGCATGGTTACACATCATGGCATTACGGCGGCGGAAGTCAGTCGGGTGGTAGATACATTGAACCGACTGATGAAAAAAGCTTAGCGTGGATCTGTTTGCTGATCAATTGTCGGCTCGAGCGCATAAGGCCGAGCCGTTGGCGCTGCGGATGCGTCCACGCACGCTGGATGAATTTGTCGGACAGAGCGAACTTGTCGGGCCGGGGCGATTTTTGCGTCGGGTGATTCAGTCCGATTCGTTGCCATCCTTGTTGTTTTTCGGCCCGCCCGGCACAGGCAAGACGACGCTGGCCAACATTGTGGCGCATTCAACCGGCGCGCATTTTGAAGAAATGAATGCCGTGTCGGCGGGAGTTGCCGATATCCGCAAAGCGGTTGACAAGGCTCGCGAACGATTGTTGCGGACCAATCGCCGCAGCATTTTGTTCATTGATGAAATCCACCGCTTCAACAAGTCGCAGCAGGACGCATTGTTGCCGCATGTGGAAAACGGCACAATTACTTTGATTGGCGCGACGACAGAGAATCCTTATTTCGAAGTGAATTCGCCGTTGCTCTCCCGTATGCGGGTGCTGCGGCTGCAGGCGCTATCGCGCGAAGAAATCATCGGGATTCTAAAGGGAGCACTGGCGGACCAAGAGCGGGGACTGGGAACTTATAATGTTTCCGCCGCGGATGATGTACTGGGACTACTTTCTGATCGGGCGAGCGGCGATGCCAGGGTTGCGCTGAATCTGCTTGAACAAATGGTGCTGATGCTGGCCGCGGAAACGGATGAGAGTGCCCCGGCAGTTGTATTGACCCGTGAAGTTGTGGAAACCGTAGCGGTGGAGAAATTTCAAGCTTACGATAAAAAGGGCGACAACCATTATGATGTCACTTCGGCATTCATCAAGAGCATGCGTGGGTCGGACCCGGATGCCGCGCTGCATTACCTGGCCCGGATGATCGAAGGCGGCGAGGATCCCCGGTTTATTGCCCGCCGAATTGTGATTTGCGCGGCAGAGGATGTGGGGAACGCTGATCCAGCAGCCCTGATGCTGGCGGTGGCTGCGATGCAGGCGGCGGAACTGGTTGGTTGGCCGGAAGCGCGGATTCCCATCGCACAGGCGGTGGCATACATCGCTGCCGCTCCAAAGAGTAATGCAGCTTACCTGGCGATCGACCGGGCACTAGCGGATGTGCGCGAGCGCGATTGCGGGCCGGTGCCGGCGCATTTGCGCGATAGCCATTATCGGGGCGCCCAGCTGTTAGGGCATGGCAAGGGTTACCAGTATCCGCATGATTACCCGGGCGGGTTTGTCGGTCAACAATATTTGCCGGATGCACTAACAGGAGCTAGCTATTATCAACCAACGGAATACGGGAAAGAAAAAACTCTGGCGGCGCTGATGCAAGAGCGGCAGAAGCGGCGGGGTAAGTAATAGCGCACATTTTTTTACGACACTCTATTTTTTTTTGAAACTGCTTTGACTATTTTAAACGAGTATGTTATATTTTAAACATAAATCCGATTAAATTAGTCGGAATAAGAGGAGCCTATATGAAAGTTTCAACCAAAAGCAGATATGGTTTGGCAGCGATGGTTGATTTGGCCGAGCAGCATGGCAAGGGACCGGTGGCCCTCCGCAGTGTGGCAGCAAGGCAACAGGTGTCGGAACACTATCTGGAACAATTGATGTCCAGTTTGCGAAAAGCCGGCTTTGTCCGCAGTATCCGCGGCGCCCAGGGAGGGTATGTTTTAGCCCGTGACCCCAACACCATCAGTGTGGGAGACATCGTGCGGGCGATGGAAGGGCCGATTGCGCCGGTCGATTGTTTGTTGGCAGAGCGCGGCGAAGATAACCCGTACTGTGAAAAGACCTGCGATTGTATCCGTAGAGATATCTGGCAAAAAATGGGCGACAGCATCAATGTTACGTTGGATTCAATTTCATTGACTTCATTGTGTAGGGATGAGCAAGCAACGAATGAGAAGGAAAGAGGCGAACAGGACTTATGAAAAAGGTTTATTTCGACAACGCAGCGACGACTCCTACTGATAAAGATATTGCAGCGGTTGTGCTCGGTTATATGACGGATACTTTCGGCAATCCGGGCAGCGTTCACGCTTATGGCCGCGAGGCTAGAAAAGCAGTTGATGTGGCTCGCGAGCAAGTGGCTAAACTAATTGGAGCGCAACCTAATGAAATATTCTTTACTTCCGGCGGCACCGAAAGCGACAACATTTCAATCAAAGGAGTGGCTTACGCCAATCGTAGTCGCGGCAATCACATCATTACCTCTGCGATTGAGCATCATGCGGTTCTCGAACCTTGCGAGGCATTGAAAAAGGAAGGCTTTGACCTTACCATCCTGCCTGTCGACGAATATGGTCGGGTAGATGTCGGGACATTGAAAGCCGCGATCAGGCCGGACACGATCCTGATCAGCATCATGTTTGCCAACAACGAAGTTGGCACGATCCAACCGATTGCTGAAATTGGCGCATTGGCCAAAGAAAAAGGAATTTATTTTCATACCGATGCGGTGCAGGCGGTAGGTAGCAGTCCAATTGACGTCAAAGCAATGAATATCGATTTGTTGACGATGTCCGGGCATAAATTTCACGCACCCAAAGGCATTGGCGCCCTATATGTTCGCAAAGGAGTCCGGATTCGTTCCCTGCAGCAGGGCGGTGGTCAAGAACGCCACATGCGTCCTGGCACGGAAAACGTTCCCGGTATTGTCGGAATAGGAATGGCGGCGGAAAAAGCACTGGCTGAAATGGTGGAAAAAAACGACAGGACGCGAAAATTGCGTGACCGTTTGTTAGCCGGTATTATGGAAAACGTGCCGGAAATTAAGTTGAATGGCCACCCGACCCAGCGTTTGACGGGTAATGTCAATGTGAGCGTGATTTATGTCGAAGGTGAGTCGTTGTTGTTAAACCTGGACATGAAAGGGATTGCCGCATCGAGCGGATCGGCCTGTACCTCCGGATCGCTTGATCCCTCGCATGTTTTGCTGGCCATGGGATTGGATCATGCGACGGCGCATGGCTCGCTCCGGCTTAGTCTGAGCAAGCTGACGACAGATGACGAAGTGGATTATTTCCTGGCCGAGTTTCCCGCCATTGTGGCGCGATTGCGGGGCATGTCTCCCTTGTATGCAACCCGCGGCAATCAAAGTTCGCAGCGCTGCGAGTCGGCTTCATGCAAAGAATCAGAATGTGAAATCAGGGGGTCATGAGTTATGTATACAGAGAAAGTTATGGACCATTTTTCCAATCCGCGCAATGTCGGCGAACTGAAAGACGCTGATGGCGTAGGTGAAGTCGGCAATGCCAAATGTGGCGACATCATGAAGATTTTTCTCAAAGTGGAGAACGGGATTATCGAGGACGTAAAATTCCAGACGTTTGGTTGCGGCGCCGCTATTGCCACCAGCAGCATGGTGACCGAAATGGTCAAGGGAAAAACGCTGGAGGAAGCGCTGCGGGTTTCCAATGAAGCGGTTGCCGAAGCCCTGGACGGTTTGCCGCCGGTAAAAATGCATTGTTCAAATCTGGCGGCGGATGCGGTGCATGCTGCAATTAAGGATTATATCGCTAAACATCCCGCAAAATAGCCAGAACGAATAGGTGTATAAGCTTGATTAATCGAGGTTGTAGCCGCAACCTCGGTTTTTTTTGCGTCACTGCCTCAAATTGACAAGGGTTCGTAAAATTGTGTATAATTCCTTAGAATGCGCCCTGTAGGCCAATGGGAGGTAAAAACATGACCGGAAATGAATTGAGACAAAAATACCTGCAGTTCTTCGCTGGGAAGGAACATTTGATTCTGCCCAGTTATCCGCTCATCCCCGATAATGACCCGAGTCTTTTGTTGATCGGCGCCGGTATGGCTCCGTTCAAGCCTTTCTTTACCGGAAAAATGAAACCGCCGCAACTGCGGATCGCCACTTCGCAGCGCTGCATCCGTACCGGCGATATCGAAAATGTCGGTCGCACGGCCCGACATCATACTTTTTTTGAAATGCTGGGCAACTTCTCGTTTGGCGATTATTTCAAGAAAGAAGCGATTGCCTGGGCCTGGGAGTTTGTCACCAAAGAACTGGGCCTGGCGCCTGATAAACTTTGGATTACGATTTATACGGATGATGACGAAGCGTTTGAAATCTGGAACAAAGATATCGGTCTGCCGCCGGAGCGGATTATCCGGATGGAGGACAATTTCTGGGAAATCGGCACAGGCCCTTGCGGTCCCTGTTCGGAGCTCTATGTGGATTTGGGCGAGGAACGCGGTTGCGGCAAGCCGGATTGTGCGGTAGGCTGCAATTGCGACCGCTACCTGGAAATCTGGAATCTGGTGTTCACCCAGTTTGATCGCGATGAAGCCGGCAAATATACACCACTGGCAAAAAAGAACATTGATACCGGCGCTGGCTTGGAACGGATTGCGTCTGTCATGCAGAACAAAAAATCCAATTTTGAAACTGATCTACTATTCCCGATCATTGAACATTCGCTGAAAGTGGCCGGGGTGGAATACGGACAACAGGTTCGTACAGACGTTTCATTGAAAGTGATTGCCGATCACGCCCGCAGCGTGACCGTAATGATTTCCGATGGCATTCTGCCTTCGAACGAAGGCCGCGGTTATGTGATGCGGCGTTTGTTGCGCCGGGCGGTACGCCATGGACGCCTGCTCGGGATTGAAAAACCATTTTTGGTCGATATTGTCGACGTAGTGGCGGAAATTTTCCGCCAGCCTTATCCGGATATCGGCGAGAAGCGCGACTATATCAAGAAAGTAATTCAGCTGGAAGAAGCCCGGTTTAGCGAGACGTTGGCCCAGGGAACCGAGTTGTTGAATCAGCATATCGAAACTGTCAAGGCTGCTGGTGGCGAAATCATGGATGGCGCTATCACATTTAAACTGTATGATACCTTTGGCTTCCCCTGGGAATTGACGGCGGAAATCCTCGAAGAACAGGGGTTGAAACTGGACAAGGCCGGCTTCGACCGGGCAATGACCGAACAACGCGAACGGGCCCGAGCCGCCCGCCATGAATCGGATGCGGTCGTTGCGATCCCCGATTTGTCGGGACTGGGAACCGAAAAATTTAAAGTGGATGCTGCGGCGACAACAGGCACGGTGGTTTGCCTATTTCGTGACGGACGTATAGTCGAAGAAACCCGTGACGGCGAGGAAGTTGCGGTGATTCTGGATGTGACGCCATTTTACGCCGAAGGCGGCGGACAAGTTGGCGATGCCGGAATGTTGACCGGACCGTTGGGTAAGCTGGAAGTCACTACTGCCCGCAAGTTGCCGGATGGAACCGTTTATCATCTGTGTACCGTGGTTGAGGGATTCCTCAAACAGGGTGACAAGGTGCAAATTGAACTTGATGTAGAACGCAAAGCGGCCAGCGCCCGCAATCATACGGCAACCCATTTGCTGCATGCCGCCCTGCGGGATACGCTGGGCACGCATGTCAACCAGGCGGGTTCCTATGTCGGCCCCGACCGGCTGCGGTTTGACTTTTCGCATTTTGCTGCGATGAGCGGGCCGGAGTTGGCAAGCGTGGAATTGGCGGTCAATCAGTCGATTCTAGCGAATGCGGCGATCGGCGTACTGGAAACGAGTCAGGATATGGCCAAACAAATGGGCGCCATGGCTCTGTTTGGTGAAAAATATGGCGAAAAAGTCCGCGTTGTGGTTGTCGGTGATATTTCCAAGGAATTATGCGGCGGGGCTCACGTGGCTGCGACAGGCGAGATCGGCTTGTTTAAAATTGTCAGCGAGTCAAGTGTTGGCTCCGGTCTGCGCCGGATTGAAGCGGTGACCGGTCTGGCGGCTTTGGAATACGCCAACCAGCGCGAGGCGATGCTGGAACAGGCGGCGCAACTGCTGAAAACCCGGCCCGAAGAATTGGTCAGTCGACTGGAGATGGCGCTGAGCCATAGCAAGGAGCTGGAAAGAGAACTTGCCACGTTGCAATTGCAGCATACGAAGAGCGCTGCGCAGGGGTTGCTGCAACAGGTTGTCGAAATCAAGGGCGTTCCCTTTGTTTCAGCGGCCGTTGATGCTCCAGACATGGATGCGCTGAGGTCGATGGCCGATATGGTCCGCGACAATTTGAAGGCTGGTGTGGTCGTACTTGGCGCAGTGGTTGGCGACAAAGTAAATTTTGTTGCGATGGCGAGCAAAGAGGCTGTGACGCGTGGCGCACATGCCGGAAATGTCATTAAAGAAGTATCGGCGGCAGCGGGCGGCGGCGGCGGCGGGCGCCCGGAAATGGCGCAGGCAGGCGGCAAGAATCCTGAAAAATTGGCGGCTGCGCTGGCACTGGTCCCGTCGATTCTGGAGAAACAATTACACTAGACGGTTGCGCAATTTTGCAGGAACCTTGCGTAAAAAAGTAGAATATTTATTCTTAAGAGCCCTAGGTCGCAATGATGGATGATGGGAGGTGGCGCGCATGAGCTTTTCAGCCGATGAGACAATTCACAAACCGCTGGAGGTCGGCGAACTTCTCGGTCAGGATTCTTCCGCCACGGCATTTGATGAGACAATGAAATTTGTTGTGGAAACGGAAAAAACCGAAGCCGGCAAAATATTCGATGCCGTGTATGCCGCATTGAAAGAAAAAGGCTATAACCCGATCAATCAACTGGTAGGTTACCTTTTGTCCGGTGATCCAACGTATATCACCAATTATAAGGAAGCACGCAGTCAGATTCGCCGGGTGGAACGCGATGAACTACTGGAAGAACTGGTGCGCTATTACCTGAAAGATCGTTAAGAATGTGACCAGATTGCGGCCGCTGTGATGAGAATTCACAGCGGCGTTTTTAGCGGTAAGGTAGAGATGAAAGCATGAGGAGATTGAAGGATGCGCATCATGGGACTGGATTTGGGCGAAAGCAGGATAGGAGTTGCACTGAGCGATGAACTGTTGCTGACGGCTCAGGGGCTCTGTGTTATAAATAGCCGGGGTATTGCCAATGATCTTGACCAGGTATTGCAACTGATCGAACAGTACGCGGTGACCCATTTGGTTCTTGGCCTGCCGCGCAATATGGATGGCAGCAGCGGGCCGATGGTGGATAAAGTGAAAGCTTTTGGACTACAACTGGCGGCGCGAAAACCTGAACTGGTACTGGAATACTGGGATGAAAGACTGACCACGACGGCTGCGCAACGCGTGCTGGTGGAGGCCGACATGAGTCGTTCCCGTCGTCGCAAGGTCGTGGATAAGGTTGCGGCTGGTTTGATTCTGCAAGGCTACATGGACCTGCGGGCCCGCCGGGCCGGTTCTTCCTCACAGTGAAGCGGCATTGACAGAGCCCTGTTTATGGTATACGATTAATCCATATTAATTATTTTTGTGAGGTGCACTATGGCAGATTTTGAACATGATGAAGCGGAAGAAGTAGATATTTTTACAGACGAAGAAGGCAATGAATATTACGTGCATCGTTATGTAGATGTCGGTGACAAAAAATATGCCATCCTGGTTTATATTGATGACGAAGCCGAATATGACGAGGCCAGCGAAGAATGCGGCTGTGGCGACGAGGCCTGCGAGTGCGATGATGATTGTGAAGTCGAAATCGCCCGTGTGGAAATAATGGAGGATGGAGAACAGGCTTTTGTCTTCATCGATCCGGAAGATCCCGAATACGATAAAGTATGCGAGGCTTACGAAAAGCTAATGGATTCCGAACCTTATGAAGCCTAACCGGCTTCTTTTTTTCTGTGGGCCCGATTCCGGCAAGGGGGCCGGATCGGTCGAGAGCACCCCGCGGAAGCGCACGATTTGGGTTGGCTTGTTGATTTTGGTTTTGGCGGTACTGGTGAGCGGTGTTTTTTGGTATAACGACCAATTAAAATCGGTTGCCCCGGCTGATGCCAAACCGGTGATTCTCAAAGTGAAATCCGGCATGACAACAGGAACTATTGCGGATATTCTGCTGGAACGTAATTTGATCCGTAATCGGACCGTCTTTTTGTTTGCCGCCAGACAGGCTGGGCTGGATAAGTCACTGCAAGCCGGTGAATTTGCTTTTTCCCGCGCGATGAATGTGCCGCAGATCATCGAAATCATGGCTAAAGGGATCACTGTCTATTCCGAATTCACGGTACCGGAAGGGTTTACCGTGGAGCAGATTGCTGCCCTGCTGGAAGAGAAAGGGTTGGCCCGCAAAGATCGATTCCTGACTCTGGCCCAAAAGTATTCGCCTTTCTACAAACAGCCCAGCCGGACGGACGTTAAGTACCGCGCTGAAGGATTCCTGTTTCCTGATACATACCGAATCAATCGTGGCGCCAGCGAAGAAGATATTTTGCTGATTATGGCCAAAGAATTCGAACGCCAGTTTACGCCGGAATTGCAGGCGAAAGCCAAGGATATCGGCTTATCGGCGTATGAAGTGATTGTGCTGGCCTCTTTGATTGAGCGGGAAGTCCAGCTGGCAAAAGAACGACCGATGGTAGCCCGGGTTTTTCTCAACCGGCTCAAGATTGAGATGCCGTTACAGTCCTGTGCGACCATACAATACATCCTGGGTTACGCCAAGGAAGAACTGACTATCGCCGATACGCAGCTGCCTTCGCCTTATAATTCTTACCTGAATGCCGGGATGCCGCCGGGACCGGTAGCAAACCCTGGCCTGTCGTCAATTCAGGCTGCCCTGAATCCGGCGGCGGGCGACTGGCTTTATTTCGTCGTCGATGGCAAAACCGGCGGACATCGTTTCAGCCGTACGCTGGCGGAACATGAAGCGGCGATCCAACGGATCGGGAAATGAGGAAACAGAATGAAATTACCTGAATTACTGGCGCCTGCCGGTGATATGGAACGTTTGAAAGTGGCGCTGGCATATGGCGCTGATGCCGTCTATCTGGGCGGCAAAAATTTTGGGCTGCGTGCTTTTTCCGATAATTTTTCACCGCCGGAACTGGTTCAGGCCTGTGATTACGCGCATGTACGCGGTCGTAAAGTATATGTTACAGTGAATATATTTCCTCATAATGCGGACATGCAGGATTTGCCTGCCTACTTGCTGTCCTTGGCAGCCGCAGGTTGCGATGCCATTCTGGTCGCTGATCCGGGCGTGTTTTCCATCGCGCGCGAAGTTATACCGCAGATTCCGGTCCATATCAGTACACAGGCCAATACCACCAATTGGCGGTCGGCTAAGTTTTGGCAGGACCTGGGTGCGGAACGGGTTGTGCTGGCCCGGGAACTGTCACTGGCGGAAATCCAGGAAATCCGGCAAAAAGTTTCATTGGAATTAGAGTGCTTTGTGCACGGCGCCATGTGCGTTTCGTATTCGGGCCGTTGCCTGATGAGCGCCTATATGACCGGTCGCGCCGCAAACCGGGGCGAATGCGCCCAGCCTTGTCGCTGGCGTTACGCTCTGGTCGAAGAGAAGCGCCCGGGGGAGTTCTTTCCAGTGGAAGAAGACGAACGGGGGACCTATATCCTGAATTCCCGCGATTTGTGCCTGTTGCAGCAATTGCCTGAGCTGGTCGCCGCTGGCGTGCAGAGTTTTAAAATCGAAGGACGCATGAAAAGTGTCCACTATTTGGCGACGGTGGTCCGGGTTTACCGCGAAGCGCTGGATAAAATCTCGATGCAAGCGAACACAGTTTTTCCGGCTGACGGGCCGTGGCGGCAAGAAATCGAAAAGGCGGGCAGTCGCGGCTATACAACCGGTTTCTTTGCCGGGCAGCTGGAAGATGATTCGCAGGAATACGAAACCGTCCGTACCCTGCCGGAGTGGGAATATGCCGGTCTGGTCAAAGGCTGGAACGCGCTGGACGGGATGGCCTTGGTGGAACAACGCAATCATCTGCAGATCGGTGACGAAATCGAAGTTTTGCGACCGGCAGGCCCCGTTACCCGGCAAAAACTGACGTTGATGACAGATGTTGAAGGAAAGCCGCTGAACTGTGCGCCGCACCCTCAGCAGATGCTGCTCTTGCAACTGGATGAACCGGTCGGTGAGTTCTCAATGTTGCGAAGAAAACGGCGTGAGTAGCCAAGCTGCCGTATCCTGTGATAAAATTAGAAAACTAAAAAAAAGCGTGGACGAGTGAATGAAAGCGAACAGCAAAAAAATACTGGTCATTCATGGACCGAATTTGAATATGCTAGGCAAACGGGAGCCGGAGGTTTACGGCAAATTGACGCTGGAACAACTGAATGCGGCAATTGTCACCAAAGCCGGCGAGCTGGGGGCCCTTGTCGAATGCATCCAGACAAACCATGAAGGCGTCATGGTAGACGCCATCCAGGCTGCCGCAGGGCGGTTCGACTGTATAATTATCAACCCGGCGGCGTTCACTCACTACAGCATTGCGGTCCGTGATGCACTGGCGGCAATTGACGTACCGGCTATTGAAGTGCATCTGTCGAATATTTATCGCCGCGAAGAATTTCGGCAACATTCCGTCACCGCGCCGATAACAGTCGGCCAAATTGCCGGATTTGGCGCCCAGGGCTATGTTTTGGCGCTCTATGCGGCAGTGGATCTGATCGAACGTGGGGGAAAAAAATAATTTGACAGATCAACATGAAAAATTAGCTGCCTGGCTGAATGAACAGAAGCTATCGGCGGTCTTGATTTCCCGGCGGATCAATGTTCGCTACTTCAGCGGTTTTGCCGGGTCGACCGGAGTATTGATCGTTACACCGACAGTGCGAAAACTGTTTGTCGACTTTCGTTATGTTGAACAGGCGAGGCAAACTGCCCCGGCTTATGAAATCATAAAAAGCAAAGGTAATCCGCTGGATGCCGCTGTGGAATATTTGCGTGAAACGCAGCCCGATCATATCGGATTTGAAGCAGAGAACCTGACTGTTGCCGAATTTAAACGACTGGTAGCGCAAATTGGCGAGCCGCATTGGCAACCTGTGCTGCTAGATGGATTCCGGGCAGTGAAAACGCCGGACGAGATTGAAAAGATCAGTACTGCCGCGCAAATCACCGATCAGGCTTTTGCCAGGATTCTGCCGCTCGTCCAACCCGGCGTGGAGGAACAGTCGCTGGCGGCAAAACTGGAATATGAAATGCGTTGCCTTGGCTCTGAACGCGCTGCGTTTGCGACAATTGTGGCCAGTGGCCCTCGCTCGGCGTTGCCGCACGGAGTGGCAAGCAATCGACGGCTTTTAGCGGGCGATTTTGTTGTATTTGATTTTGGCGCAGTATATGACGGTTATCATTCGGACATGACCCGGACTGTATGTCTGGGTCCCGCCACCGTTCGTCAGCGCCAGATTTACGCCACGGTGCTGGAAGCGCAGTTGGCCGGCCTGGCGGCAATTCGCGCAGGGGCATCCTGTCTGGCAGTTGATGGGGTGGCCAGAGGTATTATCGCATCAGCTGGATTTGGTGATTATTTTGGTCATGGATTGGGCCATAGCGTGGGGTTGGAGATTCATGAAATGCCCCGCTTGTCGGCGCTGGCTGGCGATGCCTGTTTGGCGGCGGGGATGGCGGTGACGGTGGAACCGGGAATTTATCTGCCTGAATGGGGTGGCGTCCGGATTGAAGACCTGGTCGTGGTGACTACTGACGGTTGCAAGATTCTCAGTAAAACTGACAAGCAATTGCTGGAGTTGACGTAAAGCTCATCTCGGTGATTTGAAATTTTCATTAGAATGAAAGGGTGGAGTGTAGATGATTTCGAGTAATGATTTTCGTAACGGCGTGACGGTGGAGATGGATGGAGATGCCTGGCAGGTCATTGATTTCCAGCATGTCAAACCCGGTAAAGGCGCTGCATTTGTGCGGGCGAAAATGAAGAACATCCGGACCGGATCAGTAGTGGAAAAAACCTTCAATCCGGGTGAAAAGCTGCCGCGCGCCCACCTGGATAATCGCCAGATGCAGTTCCTGTATGAGTCTGATGGCGCCTACAATTTTATGGATAACGAAAATTTTGAACAGACTTCGATGACTGCTGAGCAATTGGGTAGCGCCAAAAATTTCCTCAAGGAAAATATGAATATCGGCGTTCAGTTTTACCAAGGCGCAATTATGGGCGTGGAACTGCCGGTTGCCGTCGAACTGCGTGTTGTTGAAACTGATCCGGGGATTCGCGGCGATACCGCTACCGGCGGTACCAAACCGGCCAAGCTGGAAACAGGTCATGTCGTGAAAGTTCCATTCTTTATCAATGTCGGTGATGTACTGCGTGTTGATACGCGAACCGGCGATTACCTCGAACGGGCCTAGCCCAATTTGGCTTGAATTACTAACAGTGGTTTGTTGAAAATCCCGTTTCGGCGGGATTTTTTAATCGATAATGTGGAATTGGGCAAGCGCTGTTGGTGAATATGCATAAAAAAGCAGGGATATTCACTCGCAGGGTTGAATAATAAAACTGTATAATACAGGCGTTCGGCCTTTGGCAGAGGAGAGCGAAATGGACAACTCCAGGAAAAGCGGCCCGGTGGGCGACGAAGTAATGGATCTGGGCAGTGTCCGGATTGCCGATGAAGTGATTGCATCCATTGCAGGTATTGCCACGATGGATGTTCCCGGCGTGGTCGGGATGAGTAGCGGCCTCATTGGCGGCATGGCCGAGATGATGGGGAAAAAAAGCACATCAAAAGGGGTCAAGGTTCAGGTTGGCGCTCGCGAAGTAGCGGTCGACCTGTTTATTGTCGTTGAATATGGTTTGCGAATTCCGGATGTGGCGCTTCAGGTCCAGGAGAAGGTGAAGGAAGCCGTGGAAACCGCGACGGGACTGACGGTGCTGGAAATAAACGTCCATGTGCAAGGAGTCGGTTTCTCGCCTGGCGATACAGATGAAGATCTCAGGGTGAGATAGGAGGACTGCTATGAGTATTATTGACCGGATTATTCTTTCTATCTACACCATTGTACTGATGTTGCTTTCATTGACCTCCATTATGTTGTCATTGAAAATTTTACCCCAGGATTATTGGCAGCAGGGGCTTTCCCTTATTTATGGTCGCTGGGAAGCTGCGCTGATCGGCGGGGTGTTTTTCCTGGTCAGCATCCGGCTGTTGTTGGCAGGGGTGCGATCGCGGCGGGGGCCGAACAAGATCGTGCACCAGACCGAGATGGGTGTGGTCGAGATTTCGATTGGCGCGGTGGAAGATCTGATAGCGAAAACTGCGCGGCATACCCGGGGTGTTCGCAATGCCAAGGTTCATATCCGGCAATTGGGGCATGAGGTCAAGGTAGATATGCGGATCGTTGTCGGACCGGAATATAACATTCCCCAGGTGGCCGCAGAAATCCAACAACGGACTCAGGAGTATCTGAAAAATACTGTCGGCGTCTCGATGACTGAAGTTCGTATCATGGTCAACGACATTTCCAATGAGTTTAAAAGCAAGACGCGTGTTGATTGATATCAGGGGGTGTAGTGTACATGGATCCGGAATTGTTTCAGGAAATCTGGCGGGCTCACAGTGGCAAAATCATGGGGGTTTCGATTGGATTCATCCTGGGATTGCTGATCCTTGCCATTGGCTTCTTTCAGGCATTATTTGTCTTAATCTGCATGATTGTTGGTTATATTATCGGCAAGCGAATTGATGACAAAGAAGATTTGATGGAGATATTGGACAAACTGCTTCCGCCAGGCACGCATCGATAGAATAGGAGCGTCAAAAAAACAATGAGCCGAAGAAAAGCCCGGGAAATTGCACTGCAAGTGCTGTTCCATATTGATTTTACCGGTGGATCGCCGCAGGAGATTATCCCGGCGGTATATACCATGCAGGAACTCGACTACTCCGAGTCGGTCAATGACTATGTGGAATGGATCGTCGCCGGAACGCTGGAGCATCGCGACGAGATCGATCAACAGATATCTGAACTGGCCAAGGACTGGAAACTGGAACGTATGGGCGGCGTAGACCGCGCCATCACCCGGATGGCGATTTTTGAGATCAAATACGGTGAAGATAAGGTGCCGCCGCGGGCGGCAGTCAATGAAGCGGTTGAACTGGCCAAACATTTTGGTTCCGATGAATCCGGTCGTTTTGTCAACGGAATTTTGGGATCTCTGGTGCGAGGCATGCCGGAATAGATGCAAATATCAATCGGGCTCGATACCAGTTGTTATACGACATCCGTTGCCGCAATGGATCTTGGCGGATGCTTGATGGCAGATGCCAGGATTCCGTTGCAGGTAAAACCGGGTGGCAAAGGATTGGCCCAATCAGAAATGATTTTTCAGCATGTGCGTAATCTACCGGTGGTGATGGAGCGACTGCGCCTGTCGATCGGTTCTGAAGCCTGTGTTGTGGCGATTGGCGTTTCAGGGCGACCGCGTCCGGTGGATTCTTCGTACATGCCTGTTTTTCTGGCCGGACTGGGTGCGGCAAAGACTATTGGATTCTCGATTGGTTGTCCGGTGTATGAAATAAGTCATCAGGAAAATCACCTTTTGGCAGGCCTCTGGTCAGCCAAAATGGAAGCCGAACCGGCATTTTTGGCAGTGCATGCCTCCGGCGGCACCAGCGAAGTTTTAAAAGTCCAGGCGAATGTTGCCGGTTTTGCGATTGAGTTGATTGGTGGATCTTGCGACCTTAATGCCGGACAGTTTATCGACCGTGTCGGTGTAGCCATGGGGTTAGCGTTTCCGGCCGGTCCGGCGCTGGAAAAGCTGGCGGCGCAGGCTGAGGGGATTTTTCCATTGACACCGGTTTCCGTGATTGACGCCAAGATCAGCTTTTCCGGCCCGGAGAGTCATGTGAAGCGATGGTTGGAAAAACAACCGGATCCGTCCGCGGTGGCAGCCTCCACCCAGCACTGTGTGGCTGAATCATTGCGGCTTGCATTGACGGCAGCTATCGACCAGACCGGGATAAAGCGCGTGTTGCTAGTGGGCGGTGTCGCTGCCAATCAGTATATTCGCAGCCATATCCGCACCGGATTGCTGCAGGCCAGGCGGGCCGAGGTCAGTTGGCCTGCGCCGGAATTTAGCGGTGACAATGCTGTCGGAGCCGCTTGGTGGGCGCTGCGACAAAAGGCGGTGTGACTCTGGACTTTCAAACACAGTCTGCTGCGCTCAGCGTGACCGAGTTAACCGCATATATTAGGCAGTTGTTCGAACTGGACGATATTTTGGGCCGTTTGCGCGTTTGGGGCGAGCTGTCGAATTTCCGCCGGCACCATTCGGGCCATTGTTATTTTACAATTAAAGATACGGGTGCTTCGCTGCGCTGTGTAATGTTTCGCAGTAGAGCGATGAGTCTGAAATTTATTCCGAAAGACGGGATGCGGGTTCGCCTGACCGGCAAAGTGTCGGTTTATGAACGGGACGGCAATTACCAACTATATGTAGATTCGATGCTGCCCGATGGACTGGGCGATCTCAGTGTCGCTTTCGCCAAATTGCGTGAAAAACTGCTGGCGGAAGGTTTGTTTGACGAAAGCCGCAAACAGCCGATTCCGTTTATGCCGAAGGCGGTAGGGGTCGTCACCTCGCCGACAGGAGCTGCACTTAGGGATATTGTGATAGTGGCAAAAAGGCGGCACCCTGGGATTCCGATCTTGTTGGTTCCGGCCCAGGTGCAGGGTGAAGAAGCTCCGGAGCAGATTGTCCGGGCAATCAAGCTGCTCGACAAATCCAAGCGGGTCGACGTGATCGTGATCGGACGCGGCGGCGGCAGCATCGAAGAACTTTGGGCCTTCAACGATGAACGGGTTGTTCGCGCCGTAGCGGCGGCAACGACGCCGATCGTTTCCGCGGTGGGGCATCAGACAGACTTTACTTTGAGCGATTTTGCCGCCGATTTACGGGCGGCGACCCCTTCACAGGCAGCAGAACTGGTTGTGCCGGAGCGGCTGGAATTATATCGACGGCTGGCCTCAGCCCAAGGGCGGCTCAACCAGGCACTAAGGCACCGGCTAATTAAGCGGCGGCTGCGGCTGGAACGTTGTCTGCGGTCATCACTGTTTCGTCGTCCAGGGGAACTGCTGCGCGACAGGTCGCAATTGCTGGATCAACTGACCGATCGTTTGGCGAATGCGATGCAGGGGCTGCTAGCACATAAGGCGCAACGACTGAGTATGGCTAGCGAAAAACTGCATCTGCTGAATCCATGGGGAGTACTGCAGCGTGGCTATAGTGTGGTTCGCCGGCCCGATGGCGAAATTATCGGCCGGGCCGAATCGGTTACTCCAGGAGAAGCGCTGGACGTCTGGCTGCACAAAGGCAGGCTCGCAGTACAGGTCACAGCAACTTATAAGGGGCGAGAATCATGAAGAAAGCTGCGCGTAAATCCACCGAGCGAGGCTTTGATGAATCCTTGGTCAAGCTGGAGGCCTTGGTTGAAGAAATGGAACGCGGTGAATTGACGCTGGAATCTGCGATGCAAAAACATGCTGAAGGCGTTGAGCTGGCGGCGTTCTGCCTGCAGCAGCTGAAGGCTTCGGAACTGGCGGTAAATAAAGTGCTCAAGGAATCGGACGGGGTATTGTCTGAAATGGAACTGATATTACCGGAGGAAGAATAATGTGGCGTAACTATCTGAAAGAACGGCAGGGCCAGGTGGAAGCCTGGATGGAAACGGTGGTTCCTGCCCGGGCTGACGACCCGTTGGCCGAAATGATGAAAGCGATGCGTTATAGTCTGTTTGCCGGCGGCAAGCGGTTACGGCCGATCCTGCTGATGGCTGCTGCCGATGCTGTGGGCCAGGACGGGCGAAAATTTCTCCCTGCTGCCTGCGCGCTGGAGATGATTCACACCTATTCCTTAATTCATGACGACCTGCCGGCGATGGATGATGATGATTACCGGCGCGGCATTCTTACCAACCATAAAGTTTTTGGTGAAGGCCTGGCAATATTGGCGGGTGATGGCTTGCTGACACTGGCTTTCGAAACATTGTTGTCCCAGCCTGATGTTCCGGCTGAGACACTAAACCGGGTAACGCGTGAAGTGGCGAATGCAGCTGGCCCATCCGGCATGGTTGGCGGGCAGGCGATCGATCTGTTGTCAGAAGGCAAGTTTCCGTCCCCTGACATCATGAGTCTGATGCACCGGCTGAAAACCGGCGCCCTATTTCGGGCCAGCATCAGAGCCGGAGGCATACTGGCCGGAGCAACGGACTCCGAATTGGCTGATTTGACCCAGTTTGCTGAAAGCTTTGGCCTGGCTTTTCAGATTACCGACGATATCCTGGATGTGACGGGAACCGAAGCCGCTCTCGGCAAGCCAATCGGCAGCGATGAACGAAACCATAAGGCTACCTATGTCACAGTTTACTCTTTGGCGAAAGCCGAGCAGATGGCGCAGCAGGCGGTCCGGGAATCGCTGGCCGCGCTGGCAGGTTTTGGCGACAAGGCCTGGGTTTTGCGCAGCTTGTCGGAATATCTGCTGACTCGGGATAGTTGAGGAGCCTGACGAATGAGTGATTGGTTTTTTGCTCTGTTGCGCAACCAGGTATTCATGGCGGCAATTGCAGCCTGGACCGTAGCGCAGCTTACCAAAATTTTACGGGATGTCCTTAACGGCGCTTTTCGCTGGGAACGAATCACCGGCGCCGGCGGCATGCCAAGTTCCCATTCGGCGATGGTCGTTGCAACGACAGTGTCTTCGGGTTTGTCCATTGGGTTTGACAGTCCTTTTTTCGCGATTTCATTTGTCCTTTCCGGCATCGTTATGTATGATGCGGCAGGCGTGCGTCGTCATGCCGGTCGACATGCCCGGACCCTGAACCGGATTATTCAGGAACTTAAAGCGGAACATCCGCTGAAAAATATCCGGCTCAAGGAATTAATCGGCCATTCGCCGATGGAAGTGCTGGTCGGCGCACTGCAGGGTCTGTTTGTCGGCTGGTTTGTCTGTCGGATCATCTATACCTGAAAGGGGCTCTTCACTTGACTTGCTATTTGAAAAACCTTTGCTCACCCGATGATCTTGCCGCGCTTAGCTTTGAACAAATGGCGGCGTTGGCCGAAGAAATAAGGGAACTGATGATTCAGACGGTTGCCAGGACCGGTGGTCACCTCGCCTCCAATCTGGGGGTTGTTGAGTTGACCCTAGCGCTGCATAAAGTATTTGACAGCCCGCGGGACAAAATCGTATTTGATGTTGGCCATCAGTCCTATGTGCATAAGATTTTGACCGGTCGTAAGGATCAGTTTGAAACACTGCGGACGTTCAAAGGCATTTGCGGGTTTCCCCGGCGGGATGAGAGCGAGCACGATGCTTTCGGCGCCGGCCATTCCAGCACCTCCGTGTCGGCAGCCCTTGGCATAGCTTTAGCCCGTGATATGTGCGGCGAAAAACATAAAGTGATCGCGGTTATTGGTGATGGTTCGCTAACTGGCGGACTTGCTTTTGAAGGGTTAAACCATGCCGGGCACCTGAAGCGTGATTTGATTGTAGTTCTGAATGACAATGAGATGTCCATCAGCAAGAATGTTGGGGCAGTCTCGCATTATCTGGCGAAAATGCGTCTGACGCCGACTTATTCATGGGCCAAACACAATATTGAGTTCTTTCTGCGTCGAATCCCGGCAATCGGCGACAGTGTGGCGAATACGGCAGAACGGATGAAGAGCAGTGTCAAATATCTGCTGGTGCCAGGCATGTTCTTTGAGGAACTGGGGTTCACTTATCTGGGACCGATTGACGGGCATGATCTGCCGCTGTTGGTTGAAGTGATGGAAAAGGCCAAAAGCCTGCATACTCCAGTGTTGGTCCATGTCCTGACCCAGAAGGGAAAGGGCTATGCGCCGGCGGAATGCCGGGCCGATAAATTTCATGGCGTTGGCCCGTTTTGTGTGGAATCCGGCCAAACAATCAAGGCAGCGCAGGCGTCGACATATACTTCAGTATTTGGTGATGCGATGATTGAAATGGCGGAACGGGTTCCCCAACTGGTCGGGATTACCGCGGCAATGTCGGATGGGACTGGACTCGACCGGTTTGCCGCCAAATTTCCCGAGCGGTTTTTTGATGTCGGGATTGCCGAACAACATGCAGTGACGATGGCCGCAGGTCTGGCATCGCAGGGGAAACGCCCGGTTGTGGCCGTGTATTCGACTTTTTCTCAACGGGCTTTTGACAGCCTGATCCACGACGTCTGTCTGCAGAACCTGCCAGTCATCCTGGCGCTGGATCGCGCCGGACTGGTTGGTGAAGACGGGCCGACGCATCATGGTGCATTTGACCTGTCCTTCTCCCGCATCATTCCCAACCTAACGGTTATGACGCCAAAGGACGAAGCCGAATTGCGTGATATGCTCTATACCGCTTTGCAGCTGGATGGGCCGGTGTTGTTGCGCTATCCAAGGGGTCGCAGTGATGACGGGTTTAACCTGAGTCAGGAACCCTGCCTGTTACCGGTAGGCAAGGCGGAATGGCTTAGACATGGTGAAGAATTGGTGTTTATGGCTGTTGGAACCATGGTTCAGTCGGCATTGAAAGCAGCCGAGCTTTTGAACCTGAAAGGAATCCAGACCGGCGTAGTGAATGCACGGTTTATCAAGCCATTGGATACGGACCTGCTACTTCAGGTGGCGAAAACTGCTCGCTGGATTGTAACATTGGAAGAAAACTGCCTGATGGGCGGGTTTGGCTCGTCGGTTCTGGAAGCTTTGAACAGCGCCGGGCTGGCAGGGCCGAAAATTTTACGACTGGGTTTGCCGGACTGTTTTGTTGAGCAGGGGACGCGAGCTGAATTGTTGCATTGTTTGCGGCTGGATCCGGCGGGAATTGCCGAACAGGTTGCAGCTTTTATTGGAGTGGAGTCGCATGGCGCAACAACGGCTTGACGCTTTGCTGGTCCAGCAGGGGATCGCTTCCGGCCGCGATCAGGCCAAGGCGTACATCTTGTCAGGGCAAGTGATGGTCGATGGACATCGGGTTGACAAAGCTGGCGCTATGGTAGCGGATACTGCCGAGATTATTTTTGCCGGAAAAACAAATCCGTTTGTTAGCCGGGGCGGATTGAAACTGGCCAAGGCATTGGCTGAATTTGCGATTGATTTATCTGGCCGGCGGGTGTTGGATATGGGGGCTTCTACCGGTGGATTTACCGATTGCGCCCTGCAAAACGGCGCCGCGCAGGTGGTTGCCGTCGATGTCGGGTATGGACAACTGGCCTGGAATTTGCGTAACGATTCCAGAGTGAAAGTGCTGGAACGAACTAATGCTCGCTATCTTACGCTGGAAGCGATCGATGGACCGGTGGATTTTGTCACGGCGGATCTGGCGTTTATTTCGTTGACCAAAGTGTTGCCGGTACTGCCGCCACTGCTGAATGTCGGCGCAGAAGCTGTGGTACTGGTTAAACCGCAGTTCGAAGCGGGCCGGGACCAGGTCGGCAAAAAGGGCGTGGTTAAAGATCCGGCAGTGCACGAGGCTGTAATTAATCGTATCGCCGAGTTTTCTCAGGGGTTGGGCCTGATGCCGGTGAATATCAGTTTTTCACCGATCACCGGACCGGAGGGGAATATCGAATATTTGTTGCATCTTGCCGCTACAACCGAAGCGCCGGTAGATTTTCCGACAAGGGTTAAACAGACGGTGACTGCGGCCCACGATAGTTTGCAACCAATGCGGAGGTAATATCTTGTTCACAGTTGGTTTGTTTCCCAATACGAAAAAACATACAGTCGCACCGATTTTGGAGTGGATCATCCAATTTTTACAGGAAAAGAAAGTGCCGGTGGTGATGCCTGAAGAAGCGGCGGCGGCAATGAATCGCCCGGAACTTGGCTGCAGCCGGGAACTTTTGACCGAGGTGGTGACGGTCGCCTTAACGTTGGGCGGCGATGGCACATTATTGAGCACGACCCGCGAGCTGGCGCCGCATGGAATCGCTGTTTGCGGCATAAATATGGGCCAACTGGGTTTTTTGACAGAAATTGAACTGGCCAATTTGACGCCGTGCCTGGAAAAACTCATCAGCGGCGAATACTATATTGAAGAACGACAAATGCTGGATGCGGCGATTATCCGGGATAATGAGCAGATAGTAGTCGCTTCTTCCCTGAATGATGTCGTGGTTGCCAAAGGTGGGTTTTCCCGCATGATCCGGCTCAAACTTTTCATTGATGGTCATCTGACAGCCAATTATCCTGCCGATGGACTGATTGTGGCCACCTCAACCGGATCGACCGGCTATTCCCTGTCGGCCGGCGGCCCCATTGTGAGTCCGGCGCTAAGGGTGACTGTGATCACGCCGATTTGTCCGCACAGTCTCAATACGCGGTCTTTGATTGTATCCGACAAGGAAGAAGTGCGAATTGAACCGCAGGCCACGCATGACGATATTGTGCTGACGGTTGATGGGCAAACGGTATACAATCTAAAGAGCGGCGATAAAATTGTTGTAAGCCGCTCGCCGTTCCGGGCTCGTTTTGCCAAGTTTGTCGGCAGTAGCTATTATGACTCGCTGTGGACCAAACTGCGACGGAGCGACCCCGATGATCCCGTCTAATGCATTGATGGCGGCGCGTCAGTTTTTGGCGGCTGTATTGCCAAATTCCCGCTGTGTTGTAGATGCTACAGCCGGCAATGGCAACGACACCTTGTTTCTATGCCAACAAACGCCAACCGATTGCCGGGTTGTGGCCGTGGATATCCAATTGGCGGCGATCCAGTCCGCTACAGAATTGATTGCCAGACATGGCTATCTGGAAAAGGTCCGCTGGATTCATGCTGATCATGCGCATCTGAGTGAACATGTTGACGGCCCGGTTGACGCTGCGGTATTTAATTTGGGTTATCTGCCAGGTCAAGACCACTCAATTACTACCGACCCTGTCTCCATTGGCCCTGCGTTAAAGGGGCTGATCAACTTGTTGGCTCCGGGCGGTCGTATTACGCTGGTTGCTTATCCGGGTCATGGACCAGGCCAAGCTGAAATAGAATTTCTTGAAACAACTTTATCCCAGTATCCGCAGCAGCAGTTTATCGTGGCGCGGTTAAATTTTATCAACCAATGCAATAATCCAGCGATCCTCTATACTATTGGCAAAGCGAGGGGGAATCCACATGAAAATTCATCGGCAAATTAAAGTCAAAGAACTCGTAGAACGTCTGGTGATCCGGACCCAGGACGAATTGGCGGATGCCCTGCGCAGTGAAGGCATCGATGTGACGCAGGCGACTGTGTCCAGGGATATCAAGGAAATGATGCTGGTCAAGGTTCCTACCGGAGACGGCGGCCATCGTTATGCTTTTCCGTCCGAACACAGTATAACGGTTTCTGTGGCCCGGTTGGAAAAGACCTTTCAGGATTCGGTGCTGACCATCAACAGTAGCGGCAATATCGTCGTTCTCAGGACATTGCCGGGAACAGCTCAGGCGGTGGCTTATGTGCTGGACAATATCCGTTGGGCGGAAATCATCGGCACCGTAGCTGGCGATGATACGATTTTCATTGTGGTCAAGCCGGAAAAAGATGTCTATAAAGTTGTGGAACGTTTTGAGTCCATGATGTAGAGGCGATTCAATTGTTGCAATTATTAAAAGTCCTCAATTTCGCATTAATTGAACAGGCGGAAATCGAATTTTACACAGGCTTTAATGTATTGACCGGCGAGACCGGAGCAGGCAAGTCGATGGTTGTTGATGCCCTGAGCGTAGTGCTGGGCGGACGGTCGTCGGTTGAAATGGTCCGTAGTGGCTGCGAACAGTTTCGGATTGATGCGGTGTTTGAATTGCGGCAACACAAATCGCTGCAGGCATTGCTAACGGAACAGGCGATTCCGCAGGAAGTTGACGGACTGTTGTTTCTTAGCCGATCTGTATCTCGTCAAGGCAAGAATACCGTAACAGTGAATGGCACGCCAGCGCCATTGTCTTTGCTGCGCACAATCGGCGACTTGTTGCTCGATATGCACGGGCAACATGAAAACCAGGCTTTGCTGCGACCGGAATCCTATCTGGGGCTGCTCGACGGAGCGGATGTCGAGGTCGCCCCGTTGCTGGCTGCCTACCAGGCCAGCTACGATGCGTGGCGGCAGACCAAAGAGAAGATTGCTGAAATTGATCGCGATGAACGGCAACGCGCTCAACGGCTGGATATGTTGCAGTGGCAGATTGGTGAAATTGAGACGGCCAGGCTTAAAGAAGCGGAGGAAACTGAGCTGCCGACGCAAGTTTCCCTGCTGGCCCATGCGGAAAAAATCAGCGCAGCGGTCGGCGCGGCCTGGGCTGGACTGTCTGACGGCGATGAGCGGGAAAAAGGCGCGATTACGATTTTACAGGAATGCCGACGTCATCTGGACAATGCGGCTCGTTTTGACTCGTCACTGTCGCAATATGCCGGACAAATTGGTCAGATCGTGGTTCAGCTTGATGACCTGGCGCCGGAACTGCGGGACTATCTGGATCAGGTAGAGTACGATCCGGCCAAATTGTCCCGTCTGCAGGACCGGTTGGATTTGATTCATCGATTAAAACAAAAGTATGGCGGTTCTGTGGCGGAAGTGCTTGAGTATGCGCAGCGCGCCAGCGCGGAAGTTGCGGAGCTGGCATGTCATGATGAGATCCTGCAGGATTTGCGAAAACAGTTGCAGCGGCAGGAGAATGACCTGCAGGCCAAAGCGGTGGCCTTGAGTGACCAACGAAACAAATCCGCACTGATGATGGGGCGGCTGGTTGAAACCTATCTGCAGGAGCTGGGGATGCCCGGCGGCAAATTCAGCGTGCTGCTGGAGACGGTGGAGAAATTTTCGCCCACGGGACGAGATTCGATTCTGTTTGAGTTTTCCGCTAACCCGGGCGAAGAGCTTCGTCCCTTGGCAAAAGTTGCATCCGGCGGCGAGCTTTCCCGAGTGGCGCTGGCGATCAAGACGGTATGTTCCCGCAACGACGGAGCGCAAGTGATGGTGTTTGACGAGATCGACGCCGGGGTGGGCGGGCATACGGCCCGAAAAGTGGCGGAAAATATTGCACGGGTGGCCTGGCAGAAGCAAGTGCTCTGCATCACGCATCTGCCGCAGATCGCCTCGATGGCGGATCGGCACATTCATATCGAAAAGAAGCCGGTGGGCGAACGCACGCAGACTTTCGTGCGGGTATTGCCGGAGACGGAGCGACTAAATGAACTGGCCCGGATGATCGGCGGCGATCCGATCACTAAAGCAGGGCTGGAAAATGCGGCGGAGATGGTGCGAACGGCGGCTGAGTTTAAACAGGCGATGCAGCCAGGCGCCAGATAAATAATTGAACAAAAAGACATGAGTGAGTGGAGGCGGAACCATGAAAAAAAAGTATCGTGTATTGGCAATCAATCCCGGTTCGACTTCAACAAAAATAGCCCTGTACGAAGAGACCCACTGTCTGTTTGAAGAAGTGATCCGGCATAGTAAGGAAGAATTGAGTCCGTTTGCTGATATTTATGCCCAGTATGACTATCGTCGGAATTTGGTGGAACAGGCGCTGGTACGCCATGGGTTTTCTCTTGACGATCTGCATGCCGTAGTCGGCCGCGGTGGTGCTTTGAAACCAATTCCCGGCGGAACTTACGCCGTGAATCAGACGATGATCTATGATCTGCAGCATCGGGTGCAGACGCATCACGCCTCTAATCTGGGCGGACTGATCGCCAAGGGAATTGCCGATCATGCGGGACTGCCATCTTTCATAGTGGACCCGGTCTGCGTCGATGAACTGGAGCCGATCGCCCGGTTGAGCGGCTGGCCGGAGATGCCTAATCGCAGCATTTTTCATGCCCTGAACCTGAAAGCCACGGCGCGAAAAGCGGCGAAAGAGCTAGGCAAATCTTTTGATGAGACAACGCTGATTATGGGGCACCTGGGCGGTGGAATTTCGGTGGCGGTCCAGCAAAATGGCAGAATGATCGATGTGACCAATCCAATGGACGGCGGGCCTTTTTCGCCGGAACGGACCGGCAATTTGCCGCTGAGCCCACTGGTGGACCTTTGCTATTCCGGTAAATATACCAGGCAGGAAATGATCCGCAAAATGATTGGCACGGGTGGCCTGATTGCCCATCTCGGGACTGACGATGCCCGGGAAGTGGAACGGCGGATCGATGAAGGCGATGAACAAGCGGAATTGGTGTATAAAGCGATGGCTTACCAGATCGCCAAATCCATCGCGGCTATGACAACGGTGGTCAACGGTGAATTTGACGCGATTGTGCTGACAGGCGGGCTGGCTTATTCGCGCCGATTGGTCGGCTGGATCAATGAACGGGTTAAATTCATGGGAAAAGTCCTGATTTATCCAGGCGAGGATGAACTGCTGGCTTTGTCGGAAGGTGCGCTGCGCGTGCTGCATAAAGAAGAAGCGGCCAGGATTTTCGAATAGGGGAGTGCATTGTGGATTTTGATCTTCAGGAGTTTCGTGCGATTGAAGAGACCAAACCGCGGATCAAAGTGCTGGTGGGCGAGTTTGGCAGCGGTAAGACCGAACTGGCGGTGACGTTAGCTTCATATATGCAACAGTCAGGTATGGCTGCCGCTGTCGTTGACATGGACTTGGTCAAGCCCTGTTTTCGCACACGGGAACACAAGGCGCGACTGGAAGCGCAGGGCGTCACGGTGGTGGCGCCGCCGGTGAAACTTGCGCACGCCGACCTGCCGGTCATGCCGCCGGATGTGACCCGCGTGCTGCTGAGCCCCGAGTATCGAGTAGTCATGGATGTCGGCGGCGCCAAAGCCGCGATTGTGCTCGGCCAAATGCGTGATCGCATTCGCCAGAACGGCGCTGAAATCCTGATGGTGGTGAATATTTGCCGGCCATTTTCGGCGACGGTGGCGGATATCGTTGCGGCGATCGCCAATATTGAAGCGGCATCAGGTTTGGCTGTGACGGGTTTGGTCAGCAATACCAATCTCGGTGCGGAGACGACTGTAGAACAGGTGATGGACGGATTGCATATGACACGGCAGGTGTCGGCTGTCAAGGGGCTGCCGTTACGCTGGCTGGTTCTGCCAGCCTGGTTGTTCGGCAAAGTGTCGGTTGATGAGCCGGTATTGCCGCTGCAACCGATGACGCAATACCCATGGGACGATATAGCGGACTAAACTGACGCGACCTCTGCGGGTCGTGTCTTTCTATGCATGTCAATTCAAGGCTGATGAAGGGAAGAGTTGAATGGATGAGAATCTGAAGGAGACTTTTGTTTCCGCTGAACGATTGTATGAGGGCAAAGTGATCAGTCTACGCCGCGATATGGTGCTCTTGCCCAACGGCAGGGAAGCATCTCGGGAAATCGTCGAGCATCCGGGCGCGATCGCAGTCGTTCCTCTGCTGCCGGATGGCAGGATTGTGATGGTCAGGCAGTTTCGGCATCCAGTCGGGCAAGTGCTGCTGGAAATTCCGGCTGGCAAGTTGGCGCCCGGTGAAGATCCCGACGAATGTGCCCGGCGTGAACTGGAAGAGGAGACAGGGTATCTGGCAGGAACACTCGAGCGCAAAGCCTCGATCTTCACCGCGCCGGGGTTTACCGATGAAGTCATTCACATATATATTGCCGGCGAATTGCAAAAAACGGCAGTGAATCCGGATGAGGACGAATTTCTCGACATCATCGCATATGAACGGCAAGAAATCAAACAGATGATCCAGTCGGGAGTCATTTGTGACGCCAAAACCATCGCCGGGTTTTATCTGCTGCAGGAAACAAAATGAACCGTTATTTCGCCGATTTTCACATTCATGTCGGCATCAGTGAAACCGGTCAATGGGTGAAGATTCCCACTTCTCGCAACCTGACGGTGCGGACAATTCTGGATACCGCATTACAACGTAAGGGTCTGCAGATTGTCGCCATTGTCGACGCCATGTCGCCATGGGTCCAACAGGATATCCAGCGTTTGGTTGATGCAGGCAGCCTGACCCTGCAATCAGGCGGCGGCTATCGGTACCATAATGGCGTTACTTTGTTGCTTGGCGCTGAGATTGAAACTTGCGAAGCAGTTGGCGGCATGTGCCACTCATTGCTGTATTTGCCGGACTTGCCTGCGATGCAGGCGTTGTCGCGTGAAATGTCACAACATATCCGTAACATTGGACTCAGTTCACAAAATGCTCACATGCCATTGCGGCAGCTAGCCGGAATTGCGCGTTCGCATGAAGCGCTGTTTGTACCGGCGCATGCCTTTACACCGCATAAAAGCCTGTACGGCGCGTGTACCAACCAAATGGCCGCCGTGCTTTCGGAAATCGATATTGCCGGAATTTCGGCGATTGAGTTGGGATTATCTGCTGATACGGCGATGGCGGATCGGATCCGTGAATTGTGGGGCTTTGAATTTTTAACCAACTCTGATGCTCATTCACCGGAAAAAATCGGCCGCGAATACAATTTGTTGGAACTGGCGGCGCCAAGTTATGCTGAGTGCGCGTTGGCCTTCAAAAGACAGAATAGACGGCGTGTGCTGGAAAATTTCGGCCTGGACCCGCGGTTGGGCAAATATCACCACAGTTGCTGCCAGCAGTGTGAAACGATTTTTGCCGCAACGATGAATGCACCATTGTGCCCGAATTGCGGCTGCAAAAAACTGATTAAAGGGGTCGCGGACCGCATCGAGGAGATCGCCGATGCGCCGACAGACCTTCATCCGCCGACACGACCGACTTACCGCTATCAGGCGCCGCTGCATATGTTGCCGGGGTTGGGCAGCAAAACACTCGATAAATTGGTGAATGAACTGGGAACGGAAATGGAATTGATTCATGCGATATCGTTGGCGGAAATCGAGCGCGTCGGCGGTCGTCGGGCAGCTTTGGCGATTGCCGCTGTTCGGACGGGGACTGCAACCGTACAAAGTGGTGGTGGCGGAACTTATGGCAAAGTCGGTTTGCCGTGAACGGAGGCCCCATGAATGAACTGATTCAGGAGTTTCTGAACTACATCACGGTGGAACGCGGCCTGTCCCGCAATACGATCGAAGCGTATGCCAGGGATTTGCGCCAGTTTGCCGCGTTTTTGACGTTGGCAGGTTATGACACGTTCGCGGAGATTCATTCTCATACGTTGGTCGATTATCTGCGCAAGTTGCAGCAGGAAAGCCTGAAACCTTCTTCGGTTACGCGAAAATTAGCGGCGATTCGCAGTTTTTTTCAGTACATGTTGCGCGAACGGCATCTGAAAGTCGATCCCTCGGTGACGATCGATTCGCTCAAGACGCCGCAACGCCTGCCCAAGGTTTTGAGTGAAAAAGAAATCGTCCGCCTGCTGGAGCAGCCAGGGGCTGCCAAGCCGGCAAATTTGCGGGATAAAGCGATGCTGGAGCTGATGTATGCCACGGGCGTACGTGTTTCTGAACTGGTTTCGCTGAAACTCGGCGATATCAACATGGATATGGGCTATATCCGCTGTTTTGGCAAAGGGTCCAAGGAACGTATCGTACCAATGGGTGGATCAGCGCAAAATGCTTTATTGGATTACCTGGACCGGGCCCGGCCGAAAATTGTCAAACGAGCGGCTGAAGACACGTTGTTTCTAAACCATCATGGTCGCAAGATGACCCGACAGGGATTTTGGCAGATCATTCAAGCCGCTGCCCTGCGGGTAGGGATCGCAATAACGGTGACGCCGCATATGCTGCGTCACTCGTTCGCCACCCATCTGCTTGATCATGGGGCAGACCTACGGTCTGTGCAGGAAATGCTGGGCCATGCCGACATTTCAACCACCCAGATTTATACGCATGTTACCCGAACGCGGCTCAAAGAAGTTTACGACAAAACCCATCCACGGGCATAAGAAAGGGGCGCTGGCAATGCGGATGGTTGACCTGATTGAAAAGAAAAAACTGGCTGGCGTGCACGATAATGCTGAAATTCGTTTTATTGTGAATGGCTATACCGCAGGCGAAATTCCCGACTATCAGATGGCGGCCTGGCTGATGGCGGTCCGGTTTCACTCGCTCAGCCGCGCCGAAACGGTCGACTTGACGTTGGCGATGGCCGAATCCGGTCGTCAGCTGGACTTGTCGAAAATTGACGGCGTGAAAATTGACAAACATAGCACCGGCGGTGTGGCGGATACTACGACGCTGATCGTGATTCCGCTGGTTGCGGCGGCTGGTGTGAATGTCGCAAAAATGTCAGGCCGGGGCTTGGGTTTTACCGGCGGAACGATTGATAAACTGGAGTCGATTCCCGGGTTTCGCACGAGCTTATCCACCGAAGAGTTTATTGATCAGATCAGGCGGGTTGGCATGGCGATAATCAGTCAGACGGCTGATATCGCGCCAGCTGACGGCAAAATTTATGCGCTGCGCGATGTGACGGCGACTGTCGACAGTTTGCCGCTGATAGCCGCGTCGGTAATGAGCAAAAAAATCGCTGCCGGAGCGGACAAGATTTTGTTGGACGTAAAATTTGGTAGCGGGGCGTTTATGAAAACACTGCCGGAGGCCATTGAATTGGCGCAGGTGATGGTGGATATAGGCACGGGAATTGGCCGGCAAACGGAAGCCATGCTCAGCAGCATGGAGCAGCCGTTGGGAACTGAAATCGGCAACAGCCGGGAAGTGGCTGAAGCAATCGACGTATTGTCAGGTGGCGGCGATAGCCGGCTGCGCGATTTTTGTCTTGAAATGGCGGCGCGGATGATAGTAATGGCCAAACCGGAACTAGGGATCGCGGCGGCAGAAAAACAGATTCGTCAGTTGTTGGTAACTGGCGTTGGTCTGGCTAAACTGCGTGAATTTATCGAAGCTCAGGGCGGCGATGGACGCGTGGTTGCGGACCTAAGTTTATTGGGTAGAGCCGCCGGTTCGTTGCCAATCACGGCGCAGGCGACCGGTTTTGTCGGTGCCATGCATTCGGCGGAACTCGGCCGGGCGGCGATTCTGCTCGGGGCTGGCCGTGAGAAAAAAGGTGATGCGGTTGATCTGAACGCTGGCATCAAAATCCATAAACGCTGTGGCGATGCGGTTGAAGTTGGCGAAGTGTTGGCAACCTTGTTTTTTAATCCACAGATTGATCCATTGCAAGCAGGCAATATTGTGGCGCAGTCAATCGAAATCACTGCAGCGCCAAGGCCCTGCGCACTGTTAATCGCCGGAATTGTCGATGCGGCCGGTTGGCATGCTTATGAATCGGAAAAGCAGCAGTCAAACGATAATGTTTCTCTTCCGCATTGACAAACACCAGGTTTGTATACTACAATAGGACACAACTTAATAGCTCATGGGCATAGAGGTGCGACGCGTCATCAGTAACTTGGGGAGCCGGCAGGCAAAGATCCGAGCGAAAGGGACCGCCGCCGAAGCAGGGAATAGGCGATGTTCTTTTGCTGGGTCTGCAGTAAATAGCTGCAGGACTGTCATCCGGGTTTTAGGGCCCGGGTGGGGCGCTATCTCGCAAAATGATGAACAGCAATGCTGCAAAGCTTGCCGGAAAGTTGTGGGAAGGCCCGCAACTTTTTTATTTTTTACAAACTAATCCAACGGGAGGAGATTTTATCAATGAAATTGCATGGTACGATGAAAATTAATAAGGCTGGTCATTTGGAAATCGGCGGTTGTGATGCCACAGAGCTGGTAAAGCAGTTTGGCAGCCCCCTTTATGTAATGGATGAAGCGTTAATCAGGCAAAACTGCCGGAGTTATGTGCAGTCGTTCCGCGCCGCTTATCACAACTCGGAAGTGATTTATGCCAGTAAGGTGTTTTCGACGAAAGCGATCTGCCGGCTGATTCAGGAAGAAGATATGGGAATGGATGTGGTTTCCGGCGGCGAACTGCATACCGCACTTAGCGTTAACTTCCCGATAAACCGGCTCTACTTTCACGGCAACAACAAATCGCCGGAAGAATTGGCCATGGCACTGCAGAATGGAGTCCATCGAATCGTCTGCGACAGTTTTTATGAACTGGAACTGCTGAATTCTATCGCGGCTGAACTGGGCAAAAAAGCGAACATCCTGTTGCGGCTGTCGCCAGGGATTGACGCGCATACCCATCACTATATCAAGACGGGTACCATAGACTCGAAATTCGGCTTTTGCATCGCCAATGGTCAGGCTATGGAAGCGGTGCTAGCGGCGGAAAAATATCCGGCGCTGGAGTTATGGGGCGTCCATTGTCATATTGGTTCACAGATATTTGATCTTGATTCTTACGCCGAGGCAGCCCGCACCATGATGGCGTTTGTCCGGGATATGACGGCGAAAGTCGGCAAGCCGGTCCGCGAGCTTAATCTTGGTGGCGGACTGGGGATCTACTACTCGGAAGGCGATTCACCCCGACAAGTTCAGTTGTATGCAAACTGCGTGGCTGAGAATGTCAAAGCCTGTGCAGCCGAATACGGCCTCAGCCTGCCTAAAATCATCGTCGAACCGGGCCGTTCGATTGTCGGCGAAGCCGGCACGACGCTTTACACAATCGGCGCGATCAAAGACATCCCCGGTGTACGCAAGTATGTGGCGGTTGACGGCGGGATGACCGACAATCCCCGACCAGCTCTCTACCAGGCGAAATACGAAGCGGCGCTGGCGAACCGGATGAATGAAGCAGTGGCGGAGAAAGTTTCCATCGCCGGCAAATGCTGCGAATCAGGTGACATGTTGATCTGGGATCTCGAATTGCCGGTTGCGCAGTCTGGCGACATACTGGCAGTGAGTTCGACTGGCGCTTATAATTACAGCATGTCCAGCAACTATAACCGCAACGTCAAGCCGGCGGTGGTGTTTGTTATGGATGGCAAGGCCCGGTTGGCAGTAAAGCGCGAAACCTATGATGATTTGCTGCGTAATGATGTTTTTCCCGCTGAATAAGCAATCCATTTTCACCATGGAAGCATAGAGAGCAAAGACCTGCGTTCGCGGGTCTTTTTCTTTTGCGTTCAGGCAGGTTTCCGGGTATAATAAACGAGGAGAACTGCCGGTTAAGCGGCAAAATAAAGGAGGACCTTCGTGTTCGGATTTGATTCAGATATGCTGTTCCGAATTCCAGCCCTGATTGCAGCGCTGACGATTCACGAATATGCCCATGCCCGCGCCGCAGTAGCGATGGGCGACCCGACGCCGCGTTTTTTGGGCCGCGTGACGCTCAACCCAATTCCCCATATTGATCCGATTGGTTTGATCTTGTTGTTTATCGCCGGGTTTGGCTGGGCCAAGCCGGTGGAGGTGAACCCGCGTAATTTTCGCGATGGGCGCAGGGGTATGTTTGTAGTTTCACTGGCGGGCGCTGGCGCCAATATTGCGTTGGGATTTATCGCCTGGTTCTTATTAATGTTGCTGGGTGAACTGAACCTGATCGGCATGGTCTGGCAAAAGACTCTCTGGCAATTGTATCGCTACAATCTGATGTTTGCGGTGTTTAACCTGATTCCGATACCGCCGCTGGATGGCTCCAAAGTGCTGATGAGTCTGTTGCCGGGGCATCTGGCGTATCAATACCAAAAACTCGAGCCCTACGGTAATTATATTTTGATCGCGCTGGTGTTAATCCCGGGGTTGCTCAGCATGGTCGTCACGCCTTTTTATCGGATCATCGAGTTTGTGATTCGCGGTCTGGCCAGTTTGATTTTGGGAATTGTATTTTAAGGAGCGGGGTAACACATGGTAAAAGGTCGTATATTCAGCGGAATGCAGCCATCCGGTAATTTTCATCTGGGGAATTACCTCGGCGCGTTGTCCAATTGGGTCAAGCTGCAACATGAGTACGAGTGCTTCTTTTGTATTGTCGACTGGCACGCGTTGACATCTTCGTTTGAAGACCCGTCCCGTTTGCCGAACTATACGCACAATATGGCGCTGGACTGGCTCAGCGCTGGACTGGACCCAAACAAGAACCGGATTTTTATCCAGTCGCATGTCAAAGAGCATGCGGAACTTCATCTGCTTCTATCGATGATGACGCCGCTGTCCTGGCTTGAACGGGTGCCGACATACAAGGATAAGCTGCAGCAACTGGGCGACCAGGGCAAAGATATCAATACTTACGGATTTCTCGGCTATCCGGTGCTGATGACGGCTGATATTATTTTGTACCGGGCCGATACAGTACCGGTCGGCGAAGACCAGCTGCCGCATCTGGAGTTAGCGCGGGAAATCGTCCGCCGGTTTAACTTCATCTACAAGCAGGAAGTGTTTCCGGAGCCGAAAGGCTATATTGGCGCGGCGCCGGTGGTTCCAGGTATCGACGGGCGTAAAATGAGTAAATCCTATGGCAATGAGATTGCCTTTGCTGCCAGCCCGGACGATCTGCGGGCCCGAGTGCGTATGATGGTGACCGATCCCCAGCGGGTCAAGCGGACCGATCCCGGCCATCCGGAAGTCTGTCCGGTGTTTACGTTCCACAAGCTCTACAGCCCGAATGAATTGCCGACGATCGAAAGCGAATGCCGTTCCGCGGGGATCGGCTGTGTCGACTGCAAGAAACGGCTGGCCGAGCATATGGTCGAAGCATTGGCCGACATTCATCACCGCCGGCAGGACTGGGCGTCCCGGCCGGATGATGTGCGGGACATTTTGACCGACGGGGCAAACCGGGCGCGTGAAACGGCCCGTGAGACGATGGAACAAGTGCGCTCCGTCATGCACATGGGATGAGTGCGGAAGAGTACAAGATCAAACTGGAGGGATTTGAGGGGCCGATGGCCCTTCTGCTCCATTTGATCGAAAAGAACCGGATCGATATTTATGATATTCCGGTCGCTGCGGTGGCGGAACAATACATCGCCTATCTGCGGGCCTGGAGTGAATACAATATGGAAGTGGCCACGGAATTTTTGACGATGGCCTCGACTTTGTTGTTGATCAAGTCCCGCATGCTGTTGCCCAAACCGGTCAAGATCGAGGAAACTTCCGAACTGGAAGAAGAAGATCCGCGAGCGGCTTTGGTGGAAAGACTGATCGAGTATCGTCGGTACCGCGAAGCGGGTGAAGTGCTGCAACAATTGCTGCGGCGGCGCCAACGCTTTTATCATCGCTCCCCGCAGGTTTTTACCATTGAGCGGGCATTGCCAAGCGGTTTAACAATTGATGACTTGCTGGCGTCATTTGCCGCACTGTGGGAAACGGTCGCCGATGAGTTTCGGACGATTATTCGTGAAGAAATTACCGTGCAGGACAAAATGACCGACATTTTGTCCCTGCTGGAATCTTTTCAGGGCCGGATGGAATTTCGCCAGGCGTTGAAGCGGTCCGGTTCGAAGACAGAAATGGTGAGTACCTTTCTGGCGATTCTGGAACTGATTCGCCTGCGACGGATCCGTGTGCAGCAACCGGAACAGTTTGGGCCTATCGTCATGGTGTGGAGGGAATAGAAGCGCATGTTTTATCAACATCTTAAAGGCCCGATGGAAGCGATGCTGTTTGCCGCCGGTGATCCGATGACGCCGGAGCGCTTGTCGGAACTGCTGGATATTCCGATCGAGCATGTCCAGGCGATGCTGCGAGAACTGCAGGAAGACATGGAGCAACCCGGACGGGGGCTCTGTCTGATGCAAGTCGCTGGCGGTTATCAGATCTGCACCAAACCAGAACTGGCCGCTGTGGTTGAAAAATTGGCGGCGCATCAAGATCCAAAATTATCACCGGCTGCCATGGAAACTTTATCGATCATTGCATTCAAACAACCGGTTACCCGACAGGATGTCGAATATATTCGCGGCGTCCAGTCAGACGGTGTAATCAATACTCTGATCGAACGCAGGCTGATCAAAGAAGTGGGTCGCAAGGAAACGATCGGCCGACCGATCTTGTTTGGCACGACGGACGAATTTCTTGGCTGTTTTGGTCTGAACAGCCTGGAAGAGTTGCCTGCGCTACCGGAGGCTGCAGTTGAGGAAACCAGTCTGGGTGAAACATGAGCAGAGAACGCTTGCAAAAGATCATCAGCGCGGCAGGCGTCACTTCACGCCGTCAGGCCGAGGAACTGATTTTGGCGGGCCGGGTGTCGGTCAATGGGCAGGTTGTCGCAGAACTGGGCGCTAAAGCCGATTGGCAGACCGATCGGATAGAACTCGACGGGAAGCAGTTGAACCGGGCTCAGACAGTATATATATTGATGAATAAACCCTATGGAGTCATAACTTCACTGTATGATCCGCAAGGTCGAAAAACAGTTGCCGACCTGGCTACGGCGGCGGGGATTGTCGATCGAGTGTATCCGGTGGGGCGGCTCGATTACGATACCGAAGGATTGCTGCTATTGACCAATGATGGGGCACTGACCCAAAGTTTGTCCCATCCCAGTTTTGAAGTGGAAAAAGAATATATGGTAGATGTGGAAGAAAATCCGACACCAGCGATGCTAAAAACGCTGGAGAAAGGCGTGATTATTGCCGATGGCGCTACGGCCCCGGCGCAGACATCCACGCCGGTATTGGCTGAGAATGGATTTTGGCGGTTTTGTATCGTGATTCATGAGGGTAGGAATCGGCAAGTCCGACGGATGGTCGAGGCGGTCGGGCTGGTGGTTCGTCGCCTGAAGCGGGTTCGTTACGCTTTTCTGACATTGGACGGACTGCCGACTGGCGGATTGCGGCATCTCGATCAGGCTGAATTGCAACGGTTGCAGGAATTGACCGGAAACGGGCGAAAATAAAGTATATATCGTATAGTTGTAGCAATGTAGGAATGTAGGAATGTAGGAATGAAGGGGTGGGTTCAGCATGGCGGGAGTGTTGAAAGTCGGACCGGTACGGGCATTGGCGGGGGCGGTGGCGGTGCCTGGCGACAAGTCGTTGTCGCATCGCAGTATTATGTTGGCCGGCTTGGCTGATACGCGGGTGGAAGTCCGCAATTTTCTGGCAGCTGAAGATTGCCTGTCAACAGTGTCATGCATGAGAGCGCTGGGCGTTTTGGTCGATATTGAGCCGGATGGTCGGGTTTTTGTCCAGGGCAAAGGCTTGTACGGTCTCAGCGAACCTGACAATGTTTTGGATGCTGGTAACTCAGGTACAACGATTCGGCTGCTTAGCGGTCTGTTGGCCGGCCAGTCATTTTTTTCCGTTCTCACCGGCGACGATTCACTGCGGCGACGGCCGATGGCCCGGATTATCACACCGCTCAGCCAAATGGGCGCTTGTATTCTCGGCAGGGAAAAGTCGCGCTGTGCGCCGATTGCGATTGATGCCAAAGGCAGTTTGCATGGAATCGAATACAGAATGCCGGTAGCCAGCGCCCAGGTGAAATCGGCGCTGATGTTTGCTGCCCTTTACGCCGACTCTCCGACTGTTATCACAGAGCCTTACCTGTCACGTGACCACACGGAAAGAATGTTTGCCCAGTTTGGTGTTGAACTTTTCCGCGACGGTCTTTCGGTCAAAGTCAATCCCGCCAGTTCTCTTCGGGCGCCGTCAGTTGTCGAGGTGCCGGGTGACTTTAGTTCGGCGGCTTTTTTGTTGATTGCGGCGACAATTATTCCTGATAGTGCGGTTACACTTACCAACGTTGGTATCAATCCTACCAGGACCGGTCTGTTGGATGTGCTCCGTCAGATGGGGGCGGAAATTGAAGTGTTGAATGAACGGCTTAGCGGCATGGAACCTGTCGCCGACCTGCGCGCCCGCTCGGCAAAGTTGCGGGGGATTTCAATCGGCTCGGAACTAATTCCCCGTCTGATTGATGAAATCCCTATTCTGGCGGTTGCTGCATTGTTTGCTGAAGGGGAAACCTTGATTCAGGGCGCTGAGGAACTGCGGGTCAAGGAAACGGACCGGCTGCGGGCAATGGCGTCAGAATTGAACCGGATGGGCGGAATTGTTACAGAAAGGCCTGATGGCTTATTGATTCAGGGCCAGGGAAAATTGAAACCGGCCGAGTGCCTGACTTATGGCGACCATCGGGTTGCCATGTCGCTGGCGGTTGCCGGTATGGCCAGCGAAGGCGTAATCTTGGACGATGCAAGCTGTGTCGGCATTTCATTCCCCGGTTTCTTTGATGTGATGAAAGGTTGTTGCAAATGAAACAAAAGGTCATTGCCATCGATGGACCGGCTGGGGCCGGCAAAAGCACGGTGGCCAAAATGGTGGCGGAAAAGCTTGGTTTTGTCTATATTGATACCGGCGCCATGTATCGGGCGGTTGCCTGCAGTGCCTTGCAGCAGAAATTATCGCCTGAAGACGTGGCAGGCATTTCCGCGCTGGCGCAGCGGATCTGCGTCCGTTTTGTCAAGGAAGCGGGTGTGTTGAGGGTCCGAGCCGATGGCTCGGATGTCACGGAAGCGATTCGTACGCCGGAAGTGACGGCTTTGGTTCCTGAAATTTCGCAAAACCCTTTGGTTCGGGAGGCGATGGTGCGGCTGCAGCGGGAAATGGCCGCCGACGGAAAAGTCGTGCTGGATGGGCGTGATATTGGCACTGTCGTAATTCCTCAGGCGTGCGCGAAAATTTTTCTGACGGCTTCCCCGCAGGAAAGGGCTCGTCGCCGCTGGCTGGAAATGAAAGACAAAGGTTACGACCAGGATCTGGCTGCGTTGCAGGCGGAAATGGAACAGCGGGATAAGCAGGATAGCGAGCGTGAACTGGCTCCACTGCTTCAGGCCCCAGACGCGCAGCTTGTCGACACGACGGGACTTTCCATCGAGGCGGTCGTGGCGCTGATCGTAGAAGTCTACCAGGCGCGGTGCAATGAAAATGTATAGAGTTTTCTTTTCCATTGCTTCGTTTATTGCCTGGCTTATATTCCGATTCCTGTTCCGGTGGCAGGTGACCGGCCTGGAGAATATTCCAACCGGTGGCGCGGTCATCGCCCCCAATCATCAGAGTTTCTGGGATATCCCGCTGGTGGCGTTGGCGCTGCGCAAGCGCAGGACCCATTTCATGGCCAAAAGCGAGTTGTTCAAAAATCCGGTGGTTTCCTGGAGCATCCGGACCGTGCTTGCTTTTCCGGTGAAGCGCGGGGCGCCGGACCGGGTCGCGATTCGTCATGCCGGTGAACAGTTGAAAAAGGGCGACCTTGTGACGATATTTCCGGAGGGAACGCGGAGCAAGAACGGTGAACTTGGAACTTTTGCTCCGGGAACCGCAATGATAGCGAGCATGGCGGGAGTTTCGCTTGTTCCGGCAGCTATCGCAGGGACGAACCGGATTTTTCGGCAGGGGTGTTTTTTTCCTCAGGTCGGCATTCATTTTGGAGTGCCCATCGATACCGTTAGCGCCACAGGTGGGGAAGAACGCCGAAAACCGGTTGAGGAGGTAAATGAAGCCTTGCGGGAATCGATTATGAAGTTGCGGCAAAAGTAATAATATCAATAAAAATTTTTGAAATAGAAGGATTTTTCGGTGTTATGCCGAAAACTTTAAAAATGTGAATACTAGCACCGCTAGCCCCGGTTGCTCCACTTTCACGATTACGCGAGGAGTAATTGCATTACATCAAGAAGAGAGGTGAACAAGACTTTTCTTTAGATGCAACAGCGTGTTGCGAAATCAAAAAACAGGAGTGATAGTATGAATTCGGTCTATCTATTGATTACAGCGACTTGCGCATTTGTTCTGGCCTATCGCTATTATTCAGCTTTCATTGAGGCTAAAGTTTTAATGACCAGTGATCTGAACGAAACGCCTGCGTTCCGTTGCAATGACGGACGGGAGTTTATCCCTATGAACAAATGGGTTTTGTTTGGTCATCATTTTGCCGCGATCGCCGGCGCCGGCCCCCTGGTTGGACCGGTACTTGCTGCTCAATGGGGCTGGGGCCCTGGCTTCATGTGGATTATGCTCGGCTCCATTTTTGCCGGTGCTGTTCACGACTACATCATTCTTTTGGCCTCAGTCCGTCATAATGGACAGGGCCTTGCCATCATCGCACGCCGGGAAGTCGGTCCGATTACAGGCGTTACGACATCTCTGGCGATTCTGTTCATCATTGTCATCGCCATGGCTGGTCTGGGCATCGTCGTTGTCAACGCGTTGTTCGCAAACCCGTGGGGTACCTTTACCCTTGCGATGACCATTCCCGTGGCTATCGTGATCGGCCTGTGGATGTTCAAAATCTCCCCGGGCGCTATCCGCTCGGGCTCCATCGCCGGATTTCTCCTGGTTCTTGGCTGCGTGGTAGCCGGACAATGGCTGATGCCTGGTGGCGCATGGGCCGGTATGGCTTCGATGTTCACCCTGACAAAACAGCAACTGGCAATCGCATTGCCGGTCTATGGTTTTGCTGCGGCGGTTTTGCCGGTATGGCTGCTGCTTGCACCTCGTGACTATCTCAGTTCCTATATGAAGATTGGCACCATCGCATTACTGGCTTTTGGAATCCTTGTGGTCATGCCGGAGATTCAGTTCCCGATGGCTACCCCGTTTGTTAATGGCGGTGGGCCGATCATTCCGGGACCCGTGTGGCCTTACATGTTTATCACGATCGCCTGCGGCGCCATTTCCGGTTTCCACGCGCTGATCAGCTCGGGAACAACACCGAAAATGCTGCAGAAAGAATCGGAAGCCAGACCCATCGCTTATGGCAGCATGCTTGTGGAAGGCTTCGTAGCGGTTATGGCTCTGATTTCAGCCGTTGTGCTCGCACCTGGCGACTATTTCATGATCAACACGCCTGCCGCAGTGTGGGCCAAAGTGGCGCCCATGTTTCCCACCGTGGAAATCAAGCAACTGGCCGACCTGGTGCAGATGGATATCCGTCATCGTCCCGGTGGCGCAGTTTCGCTTGCCGTCGGTATGGCTCACATCTTCTCCAGCATTGGCGGCATGAAGCATATGATGGCCTACTGGTATCAATTTGCCATCATGTTCGAAGCCTTGTTCATCCTTACTACAATCGACGCCGGCACCCGTGTGGGCCGCTACATCCTGCAGGACGTAGTAGGCACCTACTTCTGGCCCAAGTTCAAGGAAACAAGCTGGATTCCCGGATCATTACTGGCCAGTTTCGTTGTCACCTTTTCTTGGGGTTACTTGCTATACAGCGGTGATGTGGCGACCATCTGGCCGCTGTTTGGCGCAGCCAACCAATTGTTGGCCGTTGTTGCGCTGGCGCTCAGTGTTACCATTGTGCTCAAAATCTGTAAAAAACGTGTCTATGCTCTGGTTCCGGGAGTGCCACTGGCATTCCTTACCGTAACCGTTGTTACGGCAGCAGTGATGAACACCAAAATGTTCTTCGGTTTGCCCACAATGCTCGGTAAAATTAATGGCGTCGTCAGCATCATCCTGCTGACATTGGTTGCCGTCACTTTGATCGACTGCATCCGACTCTGGATGAGGCTCTGCTCAAAACCTGAACTCGAAGGCATGAACACGGAAATCACTCATGTCTGCGTTTACGGCGAAACCGAAAAAATGCCGGATGTACAGCCGTAAAACAGCGATACTCATTAAGCAATAAAACACAAGAAGGCGCATGCGCCTTCTTGTGTTTTATTTGGAGTACTTTTTCATGTATAATAAAGTTCATGGCGAATACATCAGCAGAAAGGACTGGACCGGATGCTCACCGTGACTGAAAGCGCGTTGGCGCATATACAATCTCGCCAGCGGTCGATTTTTCTTGAAATGCCGATTATCATTCAGGGTGATATTACAATCAGGGAAAGTCCGTCCGTGCGTTGGGGAACGCCCCAAGACCTCCAGCATTATGAATTGCGGCGGATTCAGGGGATTGAAATATACCTGCCTCATGAATTGCCGTCAATACCGCTGAAAATTACCTTAAGCCGCTTCCTCTGGCTTAAATGGCTGGCTGTCGAAGGGTGGGCCTTGTCGTGATCTGGAAATAACATCGGGTTGGTGAGAAAGTTGAAGCAAGAATTCCATTATGGATTTGCGATGAATGAGAATGAAGTGATTCTGCACAAGGAACTGGCCAACATGCACGATAATGACCTGATCGCCAACGGCGGCTTGTATCTGACCAACGAGCGAATGGTCTTCGTTGGATATATTCCCAATAGTAGGACACGGGTGTCTTGCGATGTATCGCTTTACCGAATCAGGGAAGTGCGGCCGGAAAAAACCTTTCGATTATTTAACAACATTATTCGCATCATCAGTATTCGCGACGAGGAGTATAAATTTATCGTGGATAGTCAAAAAGAATGGCTGCGACAGATCAAAGTCCAATTGAAGGCTATAGGGCAGTAGCGAAGGCTCGGCGCGTTTTTTTCGACAACAGGCATATAAGGACAGCCCCGTGAGTCAGGATGATAAATGCTCCGTCAGCGTTGCTGTCGGATAAGAAGGTCAGGATTCCCAGCAGGATGGCAACGCAGCATAAAAAAATTCCCAGAAATCGCGCCCATCGGTTTAGCTGCAAGATTCCAACTGCTGGAGCGGCATAGAGTAAGATGGCAAAAATACGAAGCGCCAGAGCCTGCATATCCGCTTCAACAATGGCCTCATAAGCCGCAAACAGATTGGACAGCGCTACAAGAAAAAGAAAAATACTGCTGGCAATCAAGCCGCCGGTCAAGCGGGGATCCAAGTTTCTAAATAAACGGGTGAATAACGAAGGTTTTGCTTCTGGCATAGTTATCAATATCCTTTCTATAAGCAAGTTTCTTCATTATTATAATCATTTATTGTCTTTCTGACCATAAGAATTTTTGGCTGCGGATAACTTGCATAAAAGTTGGATTTGCATTACCATGGCAAAGGTAGCTGTCGATAGAATTTCGCCAAAGAAACGGGTGAGGCTGACATGGAGATCGTGCTTGCAGAACAGATGGGATTTTGTTATGGGGTGCGGCGGGCGGTTGAAATGGCTGCGACCGGCAACCTCGTCACCCTGGGTCCCCTCATCCATAATCCGCAGATGATTGCGAAGATGGCTGCCGAAGGAGTGCATGTCGTCGATTCGCTCGCGGCTGCCGGCGGCAAGGACGTGCTGATTCGTTCACATGGTGTCGGACCAGAGATTTATGCCGAGGCGCAATTAGCGAATATTACGGTCAGGGATGCCACCTGTCCGCATGTGAAGCGGGCCCAGCATCAGGCTCGGGAGTTTGCGGAGAAGGGGTTTCAGGTCGTGGTCGCAGGAGAGAAGAATCATCAGGAAGTCAAAAGCATTCTGGCCTGGGCCGGTCCGGGGGCTGTGGCGGTGGAAACGGCAGAAGATATAGCTGCGCTGGCAGTCGGCGAGAAAGTGGGGCTGGTTTCACAGACCACACTGGAACGCGACGTATTCGACCGGATTAAATTTGAATTGGAACAGCGGACTTCGGAGCTGGAAATAGCGCCGACGATCTGCACGGCGACACAGCAGCGTCAGCAGGCCGCGCGAAGTCTGGCGGAAACGGTGGACGTCATGGTGGTCGTGGGTGGGCGCAACAGTGCCAATACCCGGCATCTGGCGGAAGTATGCCGCAAGACCGGGGTTCGGACCTATCTTATAGAAACCGCGGCGGAACTGGATTCCGCTCAGTTTATTCGGGTGAAAAGAGCAGGCATTACGGCCGGCGCTTCGACGCCGGAGTGGATTATTGAGGAGGTTAAACACAAGATGGAGAACATGGAACAAGTCACACTGGAGAAACAGGACCGTTTGGAACAGGGCAAGCTATTGGCCGGTAAAGTGGTCGGGGTCAATAAAGACCTCGTATTTATCGATATTGGACAAAAATCGGAAGGCTTTATTTCGTTGGAAGAGCTGGCCTGGCCAGCGCCGGCGGATGCGCACGAAGTGGTGAAAGTAGGTCAGTTGATCAGTGTACTGGTAGTGGAGCCGGAAACCGCGGAAGGTTCGGTTCGTTTGTCAAAAGTCCAGGCCGACCGGTTATTGGCCTGGGACCGTATGGAAGAAGCAAAACGGGACGGCGAAGCGATCGAAGTTGTGGTTACGGCTGCAGTAAAGGGCGGGCTTTCGGTCAGCGCTTTCGGGATTCGTTGCTTTATCCCGGCATCGCAGGTCGATGCTGCATTTGTTGAGGATCTGGCCCCCTATGTCGGACAGACGATGACCGTGCTGCCGATTGACGTCGACCGGGAAAAACAGCGGGCGGTGTTCTCGCGCCGGGCTTTGCTGGATCAACAGCGACAAATATCGGAAGCCGAGGCAATCAAAAAGCTGGAAATTGGCCAGGTGATTACCGGAGTTGTGCGCCGGATGGCTTCTTTTGGCGCATTTGTCGATGTGGGTGGCATTGAAGGCTTGGTGCATGTTTCCGAGATGGCCTGGCATCGGGTTAAAGATGCTGCTGATCTGTTAAAGGTCGGTGATGAGGTCAAAGTTCAGGTACTGAAAGTGGATCATGAACTGAAAAAAGTATCATTAGGGATGAAGCAATTGCAGCAAGACCCCTGGCATACTGCTGTCAGTGAATTTGCCGAAGGGACAACGGTTCCCGGCAAAATAACCCGCACCTCCAAGTTTGGCGCTTTTGTCGAATTGGTTCCCGGCGTGGAAGGCCTGGTTCATATTTCCGAATTGTCGGATCGCCGGGTGGCCAATGCGGAAGAAGTTGTTCAAGTTGGGCAAAAAGTTGCTGTGAAGATTCTCACGGTCGATCCAGTTGCTAAACGGATCAGCCTGAGCATGGTCAAGGCCCAGGAAGATGCTGACCGCAAGGAATACGCACCATTTCTCGGCGGCTCGACCTCGCTCGGCGCCACGATCGGCGATAAATTGGGCCACCTGTTCAAAAATCAGGAGTAATGTGCGTTGACGACACGACAATCAAGAAAGATCGATCATTTACGGCATACGCTGGAATTGGCGGATGGACCGGCGACGACTGGTTTTGCCGACATTACGCTGCTGCATAACTGCTTGCCGGAACTCCAGCTGGCTGATATTTCATTAGAGACTGAGTGCGCCGGGATGCGTTTGACGCATCCTGTCGTGATCAATGCCATGACTGGCGGCGCATTGGCTTTGACGGCAGTAAATGCCCGCCTGGCCGAACTGGCGGTCCGTACCGGCTCAGTTATGGCTGTCGGTTCGCAATATGCCGCGATCAAGCAGCCGGAGGTTGCCGATTCGTTCCGTGTCGTTCGCCAGGTCAATCCGACCGGCCTGATTTGGGGCAACATCGGCGCTTATGCCACTGTAACGGAGGCGCGACAGGTAGTGGAAATGATTCAGGCTAATGCGTTGCAGATTCACCTGAACGCAGCCCAGGAGACCAGCATGTCGGAAGGCGATGCTGATTTTACCGGCTGGTTGCGGCGGATCGAACAATTGGTCAAGGAGTTGCCGGTGCCGGTTATTGTGAAAGAAACCGGTTGCGGCATGGCGATGGAACAAGTTCGTTTACTGGCGTCCGTCGGAGTAGCGGCGATTGATATTGGTGGAGCAGGCGGAACTAATTTTATTGCAATTGAAAACTCACGTATCGGCGGTGACCAGTCGCTGGAGATGCTGCATTGGGGAATTCCAACGGCAATCAGTGCGCTGGAGGCCGTAGAAGTTTTACCATCGACCATTGATTTGATTGTTTCCGGTGGAATCCGCTCGCCGCTGGATGCAATGAAATCGTTTGCCATCGGTGCTTCGGCAGTCGGGATCGCAACGCCGTTGTTGCGGCAAACCGAACAGGCAGGCGTCGACGCGGCGGTGAGTTGGTTGGAAAATTATCTGATACTGTTGCGAAAAACCTCATTACTGCTGGGGTGCAGGTCCTTGCGAGAGCTGCGAACCCATCCAATGATCATTGGCGGCAGTGTTGGGCAATGGCTTGAAGCACGCGGGATTTCGACCCCAAAATACGCCCGGCGTTGTCAGGCAGAGGAGCGTGGACCATGTCAGCAGGAGCTTTGATTTCAGCAATTCAGCCGGGGAGCAAGGCTGAATTGGCCGGTTTGATTGCCGGGGATGCTATTCTGCGAATCAATGGCGAAAAATTAGTTGACTTGATTGATTTAAGCTTTGCACTGTCAGAAGAACGAGTCGAGCTTGAAGTCAAAAAACATTCCGGCGAGGTCGTAAGGTTAAGAATCAGAAAAAAAATGGACGAAGCGCTGGGATTCGAGTTTGAGAGTGCCGTGTTTGATCGGGTGAGAACCTGTGCGAACAAGTGCATTTTTTGTTTTGTGGATCAGATGCCGATAGGGCTGCGCGACACACTGTATGTAAAAGACGACGATTATCGCCTGTCTTTTCTATATGGAAACTTTGTCACCCTGACCAACCTGACGGAGGCCGATTTTCAACGAATTCGCCGACTGCATCTGTCGCCGCTTTATATTTCCGTACATACGACGGATGGCCCGCTGCGCGAACGCCTGCTTGGCATACCGCGCGCCGCAAAAATCATGGAGCAGCTGCAGCGGTTTGCTGACACCGGAATCGAGATGCATACGCAAGTGGTGCTGTGTCCAGAGCACAATGACGGCGAGTATCTAACAAGGACAATTCGTGAACTGGCGGCATTACGGCCGGAAATTCTGTCCCTGGCAATTGTGCCGGTCGGTTTGACCCGTTTTCGGACGACTTGCCCCCCGCTCAGGACTTTAACACCGTCTGAGGCGGCGGCCATCGTTGATGAAGTTGACGGATGGCAAAAGCAGTTCCGGGCCGAAACGGAGAATTCGTTCGTCTATCTTTCCGATGAGTTTTATCTGAAAGCCGGACGACCATTGCCTGCCGATGACATTTATGACGACTATCCGCAATTGGAAAACGGGATTGGCCTGGTACGCAGTTTTATCAGCGACTGGGAGTCTGCCGGTGGTTGCAGCAAACTGGTTGTAAATACTAAAACAAAGGAAGATACGGTCCTAGTCATTGCGGGAACTGCATTTGCTCCGATCTTGGCTGAAATGTTACGGTCGATTTCATCTGCAGTCCAAGTGGATGCCGTAGTGAACCGGTTTTTTGGTTCGGCGGTAAATGTCAGCGGGCTGCTGACCGGCAACGATATTGCCGCGCATGTCCGTTCATTGGCAAAGCAGCCGCAACGATTAATCCTCCCGGCTACGACCCTGCGCAAGGGGACTGAGGTTTTTCTCGATGGAATGACCTTGGCTGAACTCACACAGATTCTCGGAATTCCGGTCCTGGTTGTGGATGGAGCAGCAGCGTTACGGCAGCGATTGGCAGGGGAGGGGTGAAGTTGACGAAAAAATTGGGCCTGTTGCAGGTGTATACCGGCGATGGAAAAGGCAAGACCACGGCCAGCCTGGGCCTCGCTTTACGGGCAATCGGTCATGGAATGAAGGTTTGCATGATTCAGTTCATGAAAAACAGTGATATTTACGGTGAAGTCCGTTTGGCGGAAAAAATGCCGGGACTGACAATCATTCCAGTCGGTCGGCACGATTTTGTCAACCTGAAAAATCCGGCGCCGATTGATATTGAGCTCGCTAGGTCCGGCTGGGACAAGTCGCGGGAGATTATTCACTCGCAACAATATGATATAGTTATACTGGATGAAATTAACGTGGCGTTATCTTGTGGGTTGCTGGACCCGGCTGCGGTGATTCCATTCCTGTCCACCAGCAGGGGAGCGACTGAAGTGGTCGCGACTGGTTGTTGGGCGCCCCAGGCCTTGCTTGATGCAGCTGACCTGGTTACCGAAATGAAGAACATACGGCACCCTTACTCCAAGGGCGTCGATAGTCGTGAAGGGATTGATCATTAATGGCAAAACCAATTGTAGCCATTGTCGGACGCCCCAATGTGGGCAAGTCGACCTTATTTAACCGGATTGCTGAAAAACGGGTTTCTATCGTCGATGATACACCCGGTGTAACCCGTGACCGGATTTATGCCGATGCCGAATGGACCGGGCATGAGTTTGCGTTGGTGGACACTGGCGGCATCGACTTCAACGAAACTGACGAATTGTTGCCGGCGGTCCGAAATCAGGCCAAGCTGGCGATAGAAGAAGCCGATGTTATCTTGTTTGTGGTTGACGGCAAGGTTGGTGTCACCGATGTTGACCAGACGATTGTGACGATGCTGCGTACAACGAAAAAACCGATTGTGTTGGCAGTCAACAAAGTCGATAATCTAAAAGGCGTGACGGACAGTTACGAATTTTACGGGCTGGGACTTGGTGAGCCGTTTGCGGTGTCAGCGGTTAATGCTTTGAATTTGGGCGACCTGTTGGATGCGATCGTGCAGTCTTTGCCGGAGGAAGAACCAGTTGAAGAAGAGCCTGATACGATCCGCGTAGCGGTCGTTGGCCGGCCTAATGTCGGTAAATCATCACTGGTCAACTCATTGCTGGGCAAGGAACGGGTTGTAGTAAGCAATATTCCCGGCACGACCCGCGATGCTGTCGACACGTACTTCAAACAAGATGGCGTAACCTTCATCTTTGTTGACACCGCCGGCATGCGGCGACGTGGACGAATCGACGCGGCATTGGAACGGTATAGCGTTATCCGCAGCCTGCGGGCGATTGACCGGGCTGATGTCGTATTGATGCTGATTGATGCAGTTGATGGTGTTTCGGAACAGGACAAGAAAATCGCCGGCTATGTGCATGAGTCAGGTCGGGCCTCGGTTCTGGTGGTCAACAAATGGGACCTGCTGGATAAAGACGGCAAGACCTCGTTGCGGTTTACCGAAATGTTGCGTCAGGAACTCGGCTTCATGCAATACGCACCAGTGGTATTTCTGTCCGCATTAACCAAACAAAGAGTAAACCGGATTCCTGAAGTCGTAAAATTTGTTGCGGAACAACATGCGATGCGTGTTTCCACCAGCTTGCTGAATCAAGTGGTGCGTGACGCCGTCGGTATCAACCCGCCGCCGTCCGACCGCGGCCGCAAGTTGAAAATTTTCTACGCGACGCAGGCTTCTGTGCGCCCGCCGACGATCGTATTTTTTGTCAACGATCAGGAACTGATGCATTTCTCCTACTTGCGATTTTTGGAGAATAAACTCAGGGAAGCGTTCGGATTTGAGGGGACGCCGCTGAAGATGGTTGTGCGTCCGCGCCAGCAGGAGGAATAGCGCATGGAACTGGCTGGAGTCATTCTGGCAAGTTATCTGCTAGGTTCATTGCCATTTGGTCTTTGGATCGGCCAGTGGATGTTCGGGATCGATTTGCGGCAGCACGGCAGCAAAAATACCGGCGCAACCAATGCGTATCGGGTATTGGGGCGTTGGCCGGCCTTACTGGTGTTTCTTTGCGATACAGCAAAAGGGATGGCTGGCGTTTATTTGGGAACCGTTCTGCTCGGCAGTTCGTTCGCCGAAGTCCTGGGCGGGATTGCCGCGATCAGCGGGCATAATTGGTCCGTTTTTCTTGGTTTCAAAGGCGGCCGTGGCGTCGCTACCGGTCTGGGTGTAATTGCTTTACTGGCGCCTAAAGTTACGGTGATCGTATTTGTGGTCTGGGCGATTGTGGTCTATCTGACCAAGTATGTATCGCTGGCTTCGATTATCGCTGCAGCGCTGGTTCCGCCATTGATGTGGTTTTTTGGCGCAGGGACCGAAGTATTGTTGTTTGGTGTGGCGGCGGCAATTTTTGTCATCGTCCGGCATCGACCGAACATCGGACGATTGCTGCGGGGCGAGGAATTGAAAATCAAAGCGGCAGAGAAGAAGTCATAGGAGTGCAGCAGTGAAAATTACAGTGTTCGGCGCTGGCGGCTGGGGTACGGCTTTGGCGGCGACGTTGGCCCAGCAGCACAAACAGGTTTGGTTATATGCACGAAATGTTGATTTGGTTTCAAGCATGCAGCAAGATCGTTGCAATCAGAGGTATTTACCGGGGGTACTATTGCCGGATTCAATTCAGATCACGGCAGATGCTGCTGCGGCAATGGAAGATGCCGCGATGCTGGTCCTGGCAACGCCTTCACATGGGGTGCGGCAGGCGGCCCGGCAATTTGCTTCGTTGCTGCCGCCAGAATGCAAGCTGATTTCTGTTGCCAAAGGGCTGGAAACCGACAGCTGTTTAAGGATGAGCGAAGTTCTGATGCAGGAAATTCCGTCATTGCACCGACGTCTGGCTGTATTATCCGGACCCAACCATGCCGAAGAAGTGGGGCGCAAAATTCCCAGTGCCGCTGTGGTTGCCAGTGCGGACCGTGAATTGGCCGAACAGGTCCAGGATGTTTTGATGACGGATTATTTTAGAATATATACCAATCATGATGTGGCCGGAGTGGAACTGGCCGGCGCGTTAAAGAATATCATCGCCCTGGCCGCAGGGATCGCGGATGGTCTGGGTTTTGGCGACAATACACGGGCGGCGCTGATGACGCGGGGTCTTACCGAGATGGCTCGCCTGGGAGCAGCCTGCGGCGCCGAGGCCGCCACCTTTTCCGGCTTGGCCGGCCTGGGGGACCTGATCGCCACCTGTACCAGCTCACACAGCCGAAATCGCCGGGCAGGGCTGTCGCTTGCCGCAGGCCGGAGTATCAGTGAAATCCAGGCTGAATCAGGGATGGTTGTCGAAGGGGTCAGAGCCACCGCCGCCGCCTGGAAACTGGCGCAGGCAAAAGGAGTGGCGATGCCGATTACGGCAACGTTGTATCAGGTGCTCTATGAGAATTTGTCGCCGCACGCTGCGGTGCTGGAACTGATGACGCGTAGCAAAAAACATGAGAGGGAAGAAGTGGCCTTTCCGTCGTCGACCGAAATGAGGGATTATTGATGCGCATTGGCGTATTTACACTTACGGTGGTTTTTCTACTGTTTCTGCTGGCTTTTCTCAACAGTTACTGGCTCGGCCAGCTGATTCGCCCGGAACGGCGACGCAAGTTCCGAATTGTGTATGCCATTTTGACCTTGCTGAGTGCCGCCGCCTATTTAGGCATCCGGGTTGCCGGCCAATTTGACGGCGCCAGCGCTGTTTCAATATTGTTTTATTTTGGTCCGTTCTGGACGGTTTTGCAGTTGTTGCTGCTGCTAGCCTGGCCGGTTTCCAGGCTGTTGACGCTGTTGCTTGAACGATGGAATAGGTCGCGTTGCAATCCTGTTGTGATCGATTCGCCGGCAATCGACAGGGACACTAACAAACCGTTGATGACCCGTCGGGCATTTCTATCCTATGCGGCTATGGCGCCGCCAGTTGCCATGACCGGGATCAACACGCTGGGACTGGTCGATGCTGAAACCGGCGTTGTCCTGCGGCGAATGGAGTTTGTTTTTGCCGGCTTGCCGCCGGAACTGGACGGTATGAAAATCGGCCATATGACAGACGTTCATATCGGTCCTTATGTTTCGGTCCTCGATATCCAAAAGATAAGTACGCTTTTACAGAAAGCCGCGCCAGACCTTCTGGCGATTACGGGTGATCTGGTTGATGATGTCCGGATGCTGCCGGCAGCGATGTCCGCAATGCAACCGATGCTTTCTGCTTTGCCACTCGGCGCCTGGTTTTGTATGGGAAATCATGAACATTTGCGCGGTGCGGCGCCAATCCGCAGTGTATTGCAGAACTTTGGCGTCAACATTCTGGACAACCAACATCGGCAATTGACATTTAACGGCGGCACATTGTTCATGGCCGGCGTTGATTATCCGATGAATGTCGATGCCGGGGCACGACGGTTGGCGGCGGAGAAATATCTCGATGTCGCCTGTGCTGCAATTCCAAGTCAGGCATTCACACTGATGCTGGCGCATCATCCTGATTTTCTGCCCGGCTCTTTCGCAAGGCAAGTGGACCTGACGCTGGCTGGTCATACTCATGGCGGTCAGGTTGGTTGGGGCGAGCGGTCAATGTTTGAGTTTGTTTATCCCTATATGCGCGGCGTTTACCGGCAAAAACAGAGTATTGGCTATGTCAGCAGCGGCGCGGGCCATTGGTTGCCGTTCCGGCTCAACTGCCCGCCGGAAGTCAACCTGATCACTTTAAAACGAAAAGCTTGACAATCCGTTCAACTTTTCACTATAATCAAAAGCGTTGGATTTCATGCTCAATAACTGAATAAAAGTAGTCCATGTGAAGTTTGCGGAACAGTAGGCGATAGCCGAACAAGAACCGTAAATGAATGGAACTCTGGAGAGCCCCTGCCGCTTGGTAGGGCGCCGAAGGTGCAAGCCGGTCCGCGGACAGGTGAAACTCTCAGGCAAAAGGACAGAGCGTATAGGATGGCTTTTTTCGCCATGCTGTTGTTTTGTCGCCAGAGTCAGATCGTTTGATTTGGCTCTTTTTATTTTGGCCGCATGAAATCCGGCAAAAGGGGAGAGAGGGGATTTTCAGATGAACAGAAAAGGATTGATTCTGGTAGCCGTAGTGACGGCAATGCTGCTGATGGGAACATTATTGGCCGGTTGTGGTAAAAGCGCCGACTCCAACAGTGTCAAGATCGGTTTGATCAACGAGATGACCGGCGGCAATGCAACTTTCGGCACTTCATCCGCCAATGGCGCCAAAATGGCGTTCAAAGAGGCCAATGTAAAAGGCGGTGTGTTGGGGAAACAAATTGTTGCCGTGATTGCCGACAATAAAAGTGAACCCTCCGAGGCAGCCAACGCAATGACCAAACTGGCGATGCAGGATGGCGTGGTGGCTGTAACCGGCGGTTTCGCCAGCTCCAATGCAATAGCAGCGTCCAGTGTCGCAGAATCGGCCAAAGTGCCGTTTCTGGTAGTCGGCGCGACCAATCCCAAGGTAACGGTTGATGAAAAAACCCAAAAAGTTAAAGAATACACTTATCGAGTTTGTTTCATCGATCCATTCCAGGGAACGGTCGGAGCCAATTTCGTCCTGAATACGCTAAAGTTGAAAAAAGCGGCGATCATGGTAGACAGCAGCAGTGATTACAGCAAGGGCTTGGCGGCTTTCTTCCGTGAAGCTTTTGTCAAAGGCGGCGGCAGTATTGTGGCTGAAGAAGCTTATCTGCAGAAAGATCAGGATTTTAAATCAGTACTGACCAAATTGAAATCGATGAACATCGAAGTGCTTTACGTGCCCGGTTACTATGAAGAAGTTGGTAAAATCGTCAAACAGGCCCGGGAATTAGGGATTAGTGTGCCGGTAGTTGGCGGCGACGGCTGGGATTCACCGAAACTGGTCGAGATTGGTAGTGCAGCGGCGTTGAATAATACCTATTTCACCAACCATTACTCTGTTGAAGACAACAGTCCTGCCTCTAAGGCGTTTGTCGAGGCGTATAAAAAGGAGTACGGCCAGGTTCCAGATGCATTGGCAGTGCTTGGCTATGATGCGGCTAATCTGTTAATTGACGCGATCAAACGGGCCAATAGCCTGGATAAAGCCAAGATTCAGGCAGCCTTGGCGAGCACCAAAGCATTTTCGGCGATTACGGGATCGACAACACTGAATGCAACCCATGACGCAGTAAAAAGTGCAGTGATTATCGAAATGAAAGATGGAAAACAGGTTTTCAAATCGACTGTAAAACCATAACCACATTTGTTGGTTACAAAAACAGGAAAAATATTATTGCGCGGCGAAAAGAGATGCAGGATACCTCCTGCGTCTCTTTTTCATTAAGGTTCTTTGGATGCAAGAAGGAGGCAGTATGGAATCGTCTTTTTTTATCGGCATTGTCAACAATATCACGCTGTTGCTTGTGCTGGGATTCCTGTATTCTGTGAGCATCCGGCGCTGGGACATCAAAACAGTCAAAGGGCAGCTGATTGCCGGTTTCTTATTCGGCATTGTTGCGATGATTGGTATGGTATTGCCGGTGCGGTATTCGCCAGGCCTGATTTTTGACGGACGGACCATTTTGTTGGGAACAGTCGGTCTGTTTGGCGGCGGTTTGGCAGCGGCAGTCGCGGCTGGATTAACCGGTCTGCTGCGGATTTGGCAGGGCGGGGTAGGCCTGTGGGCTGGCGTGGCGACGATTTTTTCTGCCGTGTTTCTGGGCCTGTTGTTTCGACATATGCGAGTTTGGTTCGCCTGGAAGAATAATATCTTGTTTCTGTATGTTTCAGGACTGGTCATTCATGTAGCCATGTTAGCATGTATGCTAATTCTGCCCGAAACAATCCGCTGGAAAGTCCTGGCGGATATTTCTTTGCCCGTGCTGTTGGTTTATCCCATAGCAACAATGCTGTATGGTCGCTTGATTGTGGAACTCGAGACGCGCAACAATGCCGCGGATGAAATACGGGAAAGCAAGCAATTGTACGAAGCATTGGCAGAGAACTCAACTGCAGGGATTGGCTTGCGTGATGAAACCGGCTGTTTTGTCTATGTCAATAAATCCATGTCACTGATGTTGGAAGCCGTCGTGCCAGACCAACTGATCGGTCTCAGTTACCTTGATTTTGTTCATCCGGATGACAGAGCCGAAAGCTCGCGCCGGATTCAGTCAAATATGACGGGTATGCTTGCTAGCGTACGTGAGCATCGGTTGGTAAGTCTGCAGGGAAATACTGTGTGGGTGGAATCGACTGGAGTTCCGATTGTTCGTGCTGATCGCCATTTTGTTATGGGTGTTTTCAATAACGTTACTGATCGCAAGCGGATGGAACAGGCGCTACGGGAAAATGAAGAGCGTTATCGTGCGATGATGCAGCAATCCAATGATTCCATTTTGTTGGTAGATATCGACACCAGCAAAATTCTTGAAACCAATCCGCATTGTGTGGCCATGTTTGGCTATAGCGAAACGGAATTGTTATCAATGACGACCTATGACTTGGTTGCCGATTCGCCGGAGAATATTGACCGCCGCATGGATGCGATTCGCAATGGAACGGAATTGGCTGAGCGGATTCTGAAAATTCGTTGCAAAGATGGCCAAATAATTGACGTAGAACGGACTGCAACGATTATTCAGTATGCAGGTAAACGTGTTTTCATGTTCGCGAACCGGGATCTGTCGGCGGAACGCAAATTGCAGGGCTTAATCCTGCGGGATGTTGCGATGGCTTCTGGTGTGCAGCAAGACTTGTTGCCGCGAGGTTTCGATGATTTGCTGGTGTCGGTTGATACGGTTTATGAGCCGCATCATATGGTTAGTGGTGACTTTTTCGATTTTACCTGGAGTGAAGACCATAAACGCTTATCCGGTTTCATCCTTGATGTTTCCGGCCATGGGGTTTCCAGTGCATTGCAATGTATCGCAGTGAGTACCTATTTTCGCGATGTATTGAACTCGCCGATGAGTTTGGATGCGCGATTGAAATGGGTCAATCGTCATGTGCTGCGATATTTCACCCATGAGACGTTTGCGGCGGCGTTGGGGTTTGAGTTTGACTTCAAGCGGCAGACTCTCACCTTTGCTACTGCCGGCATATATGGATTTTTAGCATCTGCACAGGCATTGCCAGGGTTGGTAAAACGCCCCGGTTCCCTGCTGGGAATACTGGAAGATCCTGAGTATACTGAGTGGACTGTACCTATTCAGGCCGGAGACATTTTCTATTTCATGAGTGATGGCTTGTTTGATATTGTAACCCGCAGTACGGAGTTGCCGACCACGAACTATGCCCAAATGGTCAAGCTGCTGCGGGATGTCGCTGCCAGTCCGGGTCGGCGCGATGATTGCTCGGCCGTCTGCGTTCGCGTTAATGACCAGCCGCGTTTCCCGGTTCGCCTGGAATTTCATCGTTATGGCGAATATGATCGTATTCGTAGTCGAATCCGCGATTTGTTGCAGAACGTGTCGGCATCAGAGGCGCCCAGAATTGAAATTGCGATCGGCGAAGCGTTGGCCAATGCGTCGCGTGAATCGATGGATGTAAGGGTGAAACTGAACCTGTTTGGGCGGCGACTGGTAGTCAGGATTAGTGATGGCGGAAAAGGGTTTGACGGCAAACAGCGGGTGGCAACCTTTTTATCGGCAGATATGGAAAGTGAGTTTTTAGATCGCCTGTATGCCGAAGGGGGGCGCGGAATCCTGATTATGATGGCATGGATGGATGCGGTCATCTACAGCCGCAAGGGAAATGAAGTTATGTTGGTGAAACAATTAGTTTGATTCAAAGCGTTGGGAGCGTGGTCAATTTGCGTAGCAGATTCCACGGAGATTATTTGACAAAATGGCAGGGAAGTAAATTTTTGCGGTCTATATTAAATGCTATTCCTATGCCGGTATTCTATAAAGATACTGCCGGAAAATATCTGGGTGTCAATCAGGCTTTTGAAGCTTTCTATGGGAAAACCTCAAATGAGATGGTTGGCAAGACGGTATTCGATATTGCGCCGCCGGAACTGGCTAATATTTATCATACACATGACAAGGAACTTTTTGATAACCCGCGTCTGCAGGTTTACGAAACGGAATTGCGGGATTCCTATGGCGAAATGCATGACGTTGTATTTCACAAAGTGCCTTTCTGGGATCCAGAGGGGAATTTGGCAGGTATGACTGGCGTAATTATTGATGTCACGGACCGAAAACGGGCCGAACAGGAAGCCAGCCGAAGAGCTGAAGTGCTGGCGGTCTTACTCGAAATATCCGAAATTACCGTATCTCCTTTGCCTATGGATGATATTTATGCCATGGTACATCGGCTGATTGCGAAGGTGTTACCGGCAAATAACTTTTACATATCTTTTGTGGATGACGAGCAAGGATTGATTCAATTCCCTTACTGTGTCGGAAAGGCAAAAGTTCTGCCGAGCGAACGGCCTAAGGGACGTGGTATGACGGAATATATTGCCAGGACAGGACTGGCCGCACATTTTTTACCGGAAGATTTTGCGCGGCTGCAACAAACGGGCGAAGTCGACCCGGAGCAGTCGCCGCCAATGGAGTGGCTGGGGGCGCCGCTGATCGACCTGAATGGCAAAGTGTTTGGTCTGGTTGTATTATATGAAATGGATCAATCGAATTGTTTTTCACCGGAAGACCGAGAGGTTTTGGTTATTATCGCTGCCCAGTTTTCTTTGGCGATGCAACGTCGAAAAGCAGCGAAAGAATTGGCTGAAAGCGAAGAACGCTATCGAGCGCTTGTTCATCAGGCACCCGAGGCTTTATTGTTGTGTGACCCTATTACTGGCGAAATTGTCGAGGCAAACGAAAGATTTATTGCTCAGTTTGGCTACAATCTGAACAATGATGGTCCATTAAATGTTTTTGACTTATTTGAAGAAAAGAAAACCGAGATCCGGGAAAATCTCGATGCGGCCATACGGAGTGGAATCTTGCCGGTGCAAAGACGGACCGGACGTCACCGAAACGGAGCACTGGTTCATTTGGAACGTTCGGCATCACTGGTGCAATATGGGAGTCGGCAGTTGCTGCTGGTTACTTTGCGTGATGTCTCGGAAGAGGTTCGTCGTGAGCAGGTTTTTATCCGGGAAGCGCAGCTGGCGTCTCGTGTACAGGAAGCACTGTTGCGCGAGATAGAACCGTCCCCCTGGTTGGATGTGGTTACTGTATACCGACCGCAAGGTTTTGTCGGTGGGGATCTCTATTTTATGGACTGGCGCTATAATGGGCAATTGTTGCGTGGCTTTTTACTTGACACTTCTGGGCATGGATTGGGTACTGCGTTGCATACATCGGCAATCCATCTTCTGTTACGCGAAATCAATGAGCTGAATTTACCATTGGCAGATCAAATGGCGTGGCTCAACCGCCGAGCGCACCACTATTTTGATGAAGCATCGTTTGCTGCGGCGATTGGTTTTGAAATCGACCTGACAACGAGAAAACTACGATGGGTATGCGCCGGGATTCCTGAAATTCGGATTGCTACACGGGCGGTTCGCGGAATTTTGGCTCGTTCAGGACTATACTTGGGGATTAATCTTGAAGAAACTTTTGATGTTCATGAACTTGCCATCGATGAAGGAGATACCTTCTATTTTCTCACCGATGGTTTGACTGATCGGCTGGGTATGCACACAGATTTGCCGTTTGAAAACTTTGAGTCAATGGTTAAGCTTATTACTGCTTTGGCTGATTCGCCGGAGCGAAGGGATGATGCAACTGCAGTATGCATAAAGATCAAATCGTTACCGATCGCAAAAAACAACGTATTTGAATGGCCTCAAGTATTTGACTTTAATGGATATGGAGATTATCAACGTTTTCGCGGTGAAGTCAGTCGATTTTTGGCTGAAACCGTTCAAAAGCCTCACTCAATGCAGGAAGTAGCCGTCAATGAGGCATTGGCGAATGCTTTAGAATGCAGAGACGGGGTTTCCAGGCAACATCGGGTCGAATTGCGATTTAACAGGATTGGCAAATGGTTTTCTGTGCGGGTGAAAACAAGCCGGATGGGTTTTGCCGGAAACTCGATGTTGCGACGACTGAGAGCAAACCCAGTAGATTTTTTTGCCTATGGCGAAGATCTCGGGATGGGGCGGGGATTGCCGATCATGTTATCGACCGCCGACCGCATGACTTACAATAATGAAGGGACAGAGTTGCTGCTGGCTTGGAAACTTGGCTGATACAGGCATGTAGCGCTTCAGATTTTGACCATTAGCAGCACGAGTGTGGTAAATAGAGCAGGGAACCGACGAATTAACGACGAATTGATGAAATGGTAGATACTGCTTCGAGTAGTTTTGACTGTGATCATGGAAGGAAGGTATAGATTATGAATCCGTATATTGAAATGGCAAACGAGGAAGCGCGGATAGGCTCGTCGGCCAATGATGGGGGCCCCTTCGGCGCTGTAATCACTAAAGCAGGCAAAGTGATTTCCAGTGGTCATAATGAAGTGCTGAAAACCAACGACCCAACCGCGCATGCCGAGATGGTTGCGATACGCCGGGCGGCGGCGGCTTTGGGCAGTTTTGACCTGTCAGGCTGCGAGATTCATAGTTCATGCGAACCTTGTCCGATGTGTTTGGCGGCCATTTACTGGTCGCGGATTTCTAAAGTGTACTATGGCTGCACCAAAGAGGATGCTGCAGGCATCGGTTTTGATGATAACGCCATTTATGAGTATATTAAAAACCCGTCACACTATCAGGCTGATTTGCAGCTGATTCCGATGGACCGGGAAGTTTGCCTCAAAACTTTTGAACAATGGTCGACGAAACAGGATAAGGTCATCTATTGACCGAAGAGAGGGTGTGGCTGATGCAATGGACTCGAAATAGACTGTTTTGTTGCGTGACGATGCTGCTGGTCTGTGTGCTGGCAAGTTGCTGCATTGCTGCAACGCGGACGGCTATAGCCGGACCGGTGGCAGAGGAAGAAAAGATAGTAATCGATTATTTGACGACCGCTGTAACGGAAATTGGCGATCTGGCCCGCAAAAACCCAGCAAACACTCTGGTGCTTTCAGTCGAACAGATGCCTGACCTGACGGCTGCTACCCGGATAGAGCGTGAGTATTATCAGGTATATGTTGGTTTTAATATCCAGGATGGCGGGCCGGGTCACCGTTCGCGTTGGGCCACGTTTTTGGTAAACAAGGCAAGAACGGAAATCTTGTGGGTGAATTTTCTTACCGGCGATTCGTATGTACCATTGGCGGACTGGCGTCAACACATAGTCCCCGAGCGAAAATCCGATGCTAATGATTGGATGTGCATTCCTTTTTTGCGGGCCGGGCCGATTGAACCGACCAGCTCAATCAAGGATATTACCCGCATATTTGGCGCACAAAATGTGACAAGGCGAATTGTATATGGAGCAGAAGGTATCGAAAAATTTGACACCACTGTGATTTTTGCGGGCACGGATAATGAAATCATTGTGTTTTGGCATGAAAATATCTATGGCTCAACACCCGAGCGGGTTTCCATTAGTCAGGAGCAGAGTCGCTGGCGGACCGTATACGGAATTAGACCGGGAAGCAGTATTGACGAACTCAACCGAATCAATGGACGCCCTTTTGAGTTCTTAGGGTTCGGTTGGGATTATGGCGGTTATATTAGGCAAAATTGGAGTGGAGGGGCACTGTCTGTAATGCGGGGTTTATCGCTGCGATTGATGGCTAGTCATCAATTAGCGCGGGAGTATTATGGCGAAAGATCGCTTCGATCCGATATGCCAGCCCTGCTGCCTGATGCTGTCAAGGTTTGGCGGGTTGAAGTGCAACTGCAGTAAAAGTAGTTGAATTGTGACGCTGAAATTGACGGGGGGGGAAAACTGTGGGAATGTCCGGTCCTTTGTACTCTTTGCTAAAAGATGTTTCGCTCGAACTAATGCGGCATAGCAGATTGCAAGACTTGCTGCCGGACATTGTGCGACGCGCCCAGGAATTTGTTGGCGCCGATTTGGCGTATATGGCGCTGCGGGACGAATATGAAGATGTGATGCGGGTCGCTTTTTATCGCGGCACGATTAGAGAGTTGCCAGAAGACTATGTAATACGGCTAGGCGAAGGGATCAGCGGGCAAGCGTGGGAAACAGGCCAAATCGTTGTGACGGAAGATTACAATCTTTATTCTTTTCGTTTGCCGGCGCCATATTGGGGTGATATGAAGGAAACCTTGGCAGTTCCTTTGTTCGTGAATAATACTGTTTGGGGCGTTCTGATTTTGGCGCATACTGGACAGGGAAAAAAGTATTCAGCCGCTGAAATCGAAGGATTGGAGCAGTTAGCAACCTTTGCCTCGATTGCCATTGAGAATGCCAAAATTGTCGATGCCAATGTTGAACCTGGCCCCTGAGAAAGGTGGAAATCCCTTTGTTTGAGGAAATGAAAAGTATTGAATTGACAATGTTTGACGGAGTATCCTTTGCGGTTGTCCGCACGACGATTCGGACGCGTGTATTTGATGTTCTCCGTAAACAGGGGATTTATATCAATGCTCCATGCAGCGGCCGGGGTACATGCGGCAAATGCAGGATTACCGTAATGGCAGGGCGTCTGGTATCTGAGCAGGGAACGGAACAAGAGCCCTGCTTTATTGAAGAAGGGCAGTCCAGTTTGGCCTGTCATAGTTTTGTCATTGAAAAATGTACTATTGATATTAGTAACCTACAAGAGCGGGATTTTGCGGGGCTGGCCGATTTTACGACGCAGAGTGCCGAACCGGTTGAAGCAGGCTACGAAGTGCTGGAATTTATTCCGACAAAACGGACCTGGGAATCGGGGCAGAGTATCACTGAGGTCATTTGCGTCGCTTTGAAGCGATCTTTTGTGTTTTCGCCCAAAGCGCTACGGCAACTTTCCAACTGGTTTAACTTGTCTTTGCAAAACCGGTATTTAGCCCCTGGTGAAGATGCGCCGGTTTTTCTCACGGTCCAGGAAAACCAGGTGATTCATATTCGCACTGATAAATCTGCACCGATTTATGGGATTGGGGTGGATATTGGAACCACAACGATTGCGTTGTCACTGGTTGAACTTGAATCAGGCGTGGTCGAGAATAGCCTGACTCTGCTAAATTCGCAACGCCAGTTTGGCGCCGATGTCATTTCACGAATCCAAAAAGCGGCGGAAGGGTTTAGCGGGGAATTGCAGACGTGCGTTCGCGATGATATTTCACGGGCGGTTGCTTCGCTTTGCCTGCAAAAAACAGACTCGGTAATTAGGATGGTGATTGCCGGCAATACGACGATGATACATCTTCTATTGGGAGTACGTGCGGACTCGCTGGCTTTGGTTCCATTTAACCCGGTAACGAACGCAAAGCTGGAATTGTCGACCGCAGAATTATTTGGAGTATTTCCAGTTGAATGCGATGTTACGGTACTGCCTTCGCTCGGTGCTTATTTGGGTTCAGATATTATCGCAGGCATGTTATATTGTCAAATGGACAGGTCTTTGGAGCTATCCGTGCTGATTGATGTGGGGACCAACGGTGAGATGGCGCTGGGGTGCAGTGAAAAGATACTCTGTACTTCTACTTCGGCTGGGCCGGCATTTGAAGGTGCAAACATTAGCTGTGGCAGCGGTAGTGTTCCCGGGGCGATAGCCCGGTTTGATATTAAAGAAGGGCAAACCTTTATAAAAACTATTGCCAACGAGTCACCCATTGGAATTTGTGGTTCAGGTGTAGTTGATGTGGTTGCCGTCGGTCTGCGCGAAAAGCTTATCGATCCGACCGGACGAATGCAAGTGACCGGAGCAGCTGGTGACGGTTTGGAAATCGCTAAAAATAATGTTGGTGAAGCGATTCGGTTCACGCAGAAAGATGTCCGAGAGTTTCAACTGGCCAAAGCTGCTGTCCGGTCAGGACTGGAAATCCTGTTGCATGAATATGGATGTAGTTGGGCTGATGTAGGACAGGTATTTCTTGCCGGTGGTTTTGGTGCAAAAATCGATGTGGAGAATGCCATCGAGGTGGGAATGTTTCCTGTTGAACTGCGCGGGAAAATCCAGGCTATCGGTAACAGCGCGCTGGGAGGATGCGTTACCTATCTTTTGTATCGACAACGACGGCAAGCAATTAATTTGCTGATTCACGCCTCATCAATCATTGACCTGTCGCGGAAACCTGAATTTAACGATTTGTTTATGGCGCAGTTGCAGTTTGAGGGAGAGAGTTAGGATGAAAGAGATCATAGTATCTATAACAAAAACAGCCCGTGTTGGGCTGTTTTTGTTATAGATACTATGTTGCCAAATTTTTACTGCGTTGCTAGCCAGTTCAAAAAGCTATCATGTGGCGCCTGAACTCGTTCCGTCCCGACGAACTGGAGTTGGCATTAGCGACCTCATTGCTGCAACATGGACAACAATGTTTGTGCGATACGATAGGTGCCGGCTGATGGTGGAGCACTTGTTGGAGGCTGGACGGTGCGAATTGCTTTTGTTGCCGCCAGATCGGCAACTGTTTGCCCAGCTTTCAAAGGCGTCGGGCAATAGACACCCCACTGCGAATCGATGACAAATTTGATATTGCCTTCCTCCTGTAAGCCGACAGCGCCAGTCAAAACGACAGTTTTTCCGAGCGTTGCCGCTTCCATGATGGTTCCCGGGCCGGCTTTGGTGACGACTATATCGCAGGCTGCCATCAATATTTCCATGTTATCAATGAATTGATAAATTCGCGTGTTGGGCGAAGCCGCAGGGCGATTGCCTAGTCGTTCAAACAAAAGCTGGTTGCGCCCGGTGACAACGAGCAACGTGCAGTCTGGACATTGCTTTTCCAGTTCCTTGACCAACGTTTCCACTTGCCCGCCTCCGGCGCCGCCGCTGGTGAGCAGTATGGTGAATTGTTCCGCGGGTAAAGCCAAACTTTTGCGTGCGCTGGCATTATCGACCGGTATGTTGAAAAATCGGGGATGGATTGGGAACCCGGTGAGCAGAGTTTTATCAGGCGCAATACCAAGTTGCACTACCCGTTGTACGGCGACGGCAGTGGGCAACAGATAGAGATCAGCTCGATTGGTTGCCCAGGAAGCATGAATACTGACAAGATCCGTCACAACGGTTACAATTGGCCAAGTGGCGCTTGTTTCATCGCGGTAGTCGCAGATGGGTCTGACGGCAAGCGGATGAATTACGACAACAAGGTCCGGGCCAAAAAATTCAATTGCTCGATGAATGTGAGCGCGGGCGAACTGGTATAAAAATTTTGAGGCTAAATCCATAAATCCGGTATAGTTCGAGAGTCGATACAGCAAATTATAGAGGCCAATGCTTTTCGCCGAAAAAAAGGCGTATAATTCCGGCGCGTTACGAATGCCTGGTATTTTGCTTGCCCTGAGCAAATCGACCATTTCACAGGTGATTTCCGGGTCGGTTTGTACAAGCGCATTCATAATGGCGTTTGCTGCACTGCGGTGACCGCCGCCGGTATCTGAAATGATAAATAAGATGCGAGTCTTCATGTAAAGTGTGGCCCTTTCAGTGTTTTTCTTCATTTTATCATATTTTCTTACCGGAGCATCCATGCCAATGTTCTCGCACTATGTTCTTCACCATACGGTTCATTGCGGCGCGTAGGGTGAAATGATAGAATAATACGCAGGCAGAAGCGAAAAGAAGCGAAAAGAAGCGGGAGGTACGGCAATGGGGCGGATATTTGATTCGGTGATCGCTTTTTTGCATGAAGATGATTGGCGGTATGAGGAAATCCCGGGAGAACTAGCCATTCGGTTTAGTTTTTCTGGTAAAAATGCGCGTTATGAGTGTTTCGGACAAGCTAACGAAGATCATGAGATTTTTGTCTTTTATACTATAATACCGATTCGTGTGTCGGAAGAACAGCGCAGTGCCGCTGCGGAGCTAGTGACGCGAATCAATTATGGCTTGAATATCGGTAATTTCGAATTGGATATGAATGATGGAGAAATCCGCTACAAGACCAGTATCGACGTGGAAGGCGGCGAATTAAGCACGCGGATGGTCGAAACTCTGATTGCCGTAAATATTTCCACTACCGATCGTTATTTTGCAGCTTTTACGGATGTTTTACATGCAGGCGTTTCACCGCTGGAAGCGGTTGGCCGGATTGAGCGTCCGGACCCCTCGTCGCGCAATTGATTTTGGAATGTATTAGCCGAAAACGGGAGTGATTATATATGAGCAAGACAATATTGCTGGTTGACGATGAAGAAAATGTCTTGAGTGCATTGGAGCGAATCTTTACTCCGGAAGGGCATCGCGTTTTGACTGCTACAAGCGGAGAAGCCGGTCTTGCTGTGTTAGCAATTGAACAAGTGGATTTGGTAATCAGCGATATGAGGATGCCAGGGATGGACGGACACCAACTGCTTAAACAGGTTCGCGCACTTTATCCTACTTCAATGCGGGCAATTCTGAGCGGGTTTGCCGAGGGAAAAGATGTGATTAACTGCCTGCGGGACGGGTCAGCTCGCATGTACATTTTAAAACCATGGGATAACGATAAACTACTTAGCGAGATTAATAAGCTATTGCAGCTTGGTGAAATGTTTGCACGTCGCCAATTGCTGGAAGTGTTTAATAATTTGCAAGATCTGCCAACCGTACCGGAACTGTACTCACGTGTTTGCGCATTGATAGACAAAGAAGCTGGCATGGAAGAAATCTCCCGTGTAGTGGAACAGGACCAGACCGTGGCAGCCAAACTGTTGCAGGTTGCTAATTCGGTATATTATAACATGAGTACCGGCTCGATCCGCCAGGCTATTATGTATATGGGACTGACCAATTTGAAAACGGTAGTTTTGGGTCTTACAGTTTTCAAACAGATGGAGGGGAAACACGGCGGTTTTTTTTCCAACGATGTGTTGTGGGACCATGCGGACCGGGTAAATCGCATGACTCATAAATTGTTTGAACGTTGCTTGGGGCGAACTATGAAGGATAGTGAGGCTACAGCAGGATTGCTGCATGATATCGGGCGTGTGTTATTGCTTAAGGATTATGCGCAACCCTATGCAGGAGTATCTCGCTCTGTTTTTCAAAATAAAGCAACGACATTTCGTGATACGGAGCGAAGCTTAATGGGAATCTCTCACGATGAAGTGGGAGGATTTTTGCTAAATTGGTGGAGTTTGCCGCACCCGATTGTGGAAGCCGCCATGTTCCACCATGATCCGATGAATGAAGCTGTTTTGAACCGAGAGGTCGTATCGGCAGTGCATGTTGCAGACTATTATGCGTGGAAACAAAAGAAAGCGTTAATTATGCCAAAACTTAATCCGGCGGCATTGGCACTGCTCGGCACTGATGTGGCAGAATGCGAAAGCTGGTTTTTGAAACTGGCTGAATAGGAGCGTGCGACAAATGGATGTGTTTCTCGCCCGGCAACCAATTTTTGACCGCGATATGAAAGTTTATGCCTATGAACTGCTGTTTAGGCGAAGTGGCGGACACAATTTTTTTGACGCTGCCAATCAAGAACAGGCATCGAGTGAAGTGTTGACGAATGGGTTCTTTTCCATGGATATTTTGCAGGTTACTTCCGGTAAAAGAGCCTTTGTTAATTTTACGCAAGAGTTATTGTTGTCTGGACTTGCCCATTTACTACCCAAAGAAGTGCTTACAGTTGAAATTTTGGAAACGGTTGAACCGTTGCCTCAGATCATCCAGGCTTGCCGACAGCTTGTAGAAGCGGGATATTCGTTGGCGCTGGATGATTTTGTTTTTGAACAGAAGTTTGTGCCCTTGATTGAGCTTGCCAATATTATTAAGGTCGATTTCCTCAATACGACGCAACAGCAACGCGCCATTTTATTTCGGGAACAGGTGCCTGCTTCGGTAGAAATGTTGGCGGAAAAAGTGGAAACACAAGCGATGTATGATGAAGCGATTGCATTGGGGTGTAAATATTTTCAAGGTTTTTTCTTCAGCAAACCGTTGATCTTGCAAGGCAAGGCGATAGCGCATTCGCAGCTGTCGCGCCTGCAGCTACTGCAAGAGATCAAAGAAATGGCTGATGTTGATGGTTTTCCGTTCGATTGGGGATAAAAAACCTGATGAACTTATGGCTACCGCCGTTATTCGAGCCCGATTCGGCGAACTGCTGGCGCAGCGAATTGTGCTGCCAGTACCGCCAGCGACGGTGTTTTTGACTGGGATGTTCTCGATGCTCGATGTTTTTTTGGGGCATCCTATGGTGGAAATTGCCAGGGAGATGCCGACCGATTCCAAGGTTCGCAGCGTTCTTATGGGAGAGTCGGGGTTGGCGACGGAGTTGCATCGACTATTGTTGGCCTATGAAAAAGGCGACTGGCTGGCGGTCATTTCATTGTCAGCCTTGTTTGGGTTTACAGGGACAGAAGTCGCTAAGTCCTATAGTGAAGCAATTGCTTGGTATAATCACTTTACGTCAGTGGATGTTTGAGTTGCGGCGTGAGTTCGACTATTATACAAGAGTTGGCTCCGTTCCCTGATGAAAATAATATGCAGGAAATGGATGAAAGAAAGCAGGAAATGTATTCGATTAAGGCGAAAATATAATGCTAGGAAGAAATTGTCCGAACAGTCAAAGCTTTTTTTGAGTCATAGACGTATGGAGGGATTGCAGTGGAAGTTCATGTTGCGAGACAACCGATATTTAACGTGGACAAAAAGGTCATCGGCTATGAACTTTTATTCCGCAATGGAACCGGTGATTTTTTCCCAGGATCGGATCGGGATCAAGCCACCGCAGATGTAATCAACAGTAGTTTTTTTCTCAAAATTGTCGATGATTTGGCAGGCGGAAAAAAGGCGTTCGTCAATTTCACGCCTCGATTGCTGAAACAAGAGATGATGACAATCTTGCCGTCAAAGATACTGGCCGTGGAGTTTTCGGAAACAGTTGATGTAGATCCCGATGTTGTGGCTGCATGTCGTCACCTGAAAGAGAAGGGCTACATGGTGGTTCTGGATGACTTCGTTTATCATCAAAGTTCAACTGAGATTTTAAAATTAGTAGATATGGTCAAGGTCGATTTTGTCCAGACTAAAGAAGCAGACCGTAAAACGATTGCTGCTAAACTGATCCCAATGGGGATTGCGCTTTTGGCCGAAAAAGTGGAAAGCTATTTTGATTTTAAGCAGGCCAAAGAATTTGGTTATCAATATTTCCAGGGGTATTTCTTTGGTCGTCCCGAAATTTTCTCTGGTCGTGACATTCCCGGCTATACTGTAAACTATCTTAATATGTTGCGTGAAGCCAGCCGGGCTGAGATAGATTTCGACAAAATGGAACAGATTTTCCGCCGCGATGTGGCTCTTTCGTTTAAATTGCTGAAATTTATTAATTCATCTTTCTTTGGGGTTCGCAGTAAGATTTCTTCCGTACGGCAAGCCCTTGTTATGTTGGGCCGTAAAGAAATTTTAAAATGGATTTCATTATTGGCACTGCAAAATATTGCTCAGGAAAAACCGGACGAAGTGGTTGTTCTATCTTTGATTAGGGCGCGGTTTGGCGAGTTGCTGGCTTTCCAGATGGGGTGGAGCAAAAAGAGCAATCAGGCATTTCTGGTTGGCCTGTTCTCGCTGGTTGATGCTATGCTTGATCGACCGATGGGGGATGTATTGCGCGAACTGCCGCTGGAAGATGAAATCGTTGTCGCTTTGCTGCGGGGTGATAATGATCTCGGGCAATTGCATAATATGGCACGCCATTATGAGAAGGCGGAATGGGATGAATTTTCAGCCATGGCCCAAACAATCGGCATCCCCGAGCAGGATGTGGCCAAACTTTATCGTCAGGCTTTGGAATGGTCTCAAGGGCTTTTTGTGCTTCTATCCTAATCGCCTAGCTGAAAATAACATTTGATAATCATAAAAACCTTCTTGGAATCAAGAAGGTTTTTATGTAAACTGAGTGGAAACTAATTTTAACGTATTGGAAACAATTTCTTACCGATTTGTAATTTAATGTTTCCAGTTGGGGAGGGAAAGTCATGTCGATAAAGCTTAACCCATCGAAGGAAAAAAATGATACATTAGCTAAACCTTGATATGTAGATGTTTGTACGGGTCGTGTATGAGTGCGTCGATTCATTGGCATGGTTTTTGCAATGTTTCTATGATGGAAGGGCAATCCTTTACATAAAGAAGCGGAGGCAGAGATTATGATTATTGGTGTAGTTAAAGAAATCAAAAACAATGAAAATCGGGTGGCGTTGACGCCCGCAGGTGCTGAGGCATTCCGGACTGCTGGTCACAAAGTTTTGGTGGAAGCGGGCGCCGGTTTGGGGAGTGGCTTCTCTGATGCGCAGTATGAAAATTTTGGCGCCGAAATTATTGGCGACAAACGAAAGCTCTTTGACGCAGCAGAGATGATCATGAAAGTAAAAGAACCATTGGAGCCAGAATATGAGCTCTTCCACGAGGGACAACTGCTGTTTACCTATTTGCACTTGGCGCCAGAACCGGAACTGACTCATGCCCTGTTAAAGGCGAAAGTCACCGGAATTGCCTACGAAACAATTGAATTGCCAAACCACAGTCTGCCCCTGCTCATCCCCATGAGCGAAATCGCCGGTCGGATGGCGACACAAGTCGGCGCGCATTTTCTGGAGAAACATGAAGGCGGAAAAGGGGTTCTGCTCGGTGGTGTTCCCGGAGTTGAACCTGCGCAGGTCGTTGTTATCGGCGGCGGGATTGTCGGCACAAATGCAGCGCGGATTGCTAAAGGCATGGGCGCCCGCGTGGCGATTATCGATAGTTCCGCCGAACGTTTGCGCCAACTGGATGATTTATTTCAGGGAACAGTAATGACGATCAGTTCCAATTCCTATAACATTGCCGAATGGACCCGCAAGGCCGATCTGCTGATTGGTGCAGTACTGATCCATGGGGCGAAGGCGCCCAAGCTGGTCACTGAGAATATGGTGAAAACCATGACCGCAGGATCGGTTATTGTTGACGTTGCGATTGACCAAGGCGGTTGCGTGGAAACTTGCGATCATGTCACTACCCACAGCAATCCGACCTTTATCAAACATGGTGTGGTTCATTACTCCGTTGCCAACATGCCGGGAGCAGTCGCCCGTACCTCGACGCTTGCCCTGACTAATGCGACGCTGCCGTATGCATTGCAAATCGCCGGACGCGGTTGGCAGACGATGGCGAAAGAAAATGCCGGCTTTGCCAAAGGGATTAACGTTACAAAGGGATGTCTGACTTACCAGGCGGTGGCTGATGCGTTGAAACTTCCTTACACTGAGCTGGCAAGCTTGCTGTAGAAAGACCTCGCGGATACGCCACCGATAAGAGGAGGCGTATCGTGGAAACCACCCGGTTAAAACTGCCGAATGTTGATCGTGTCGGCTTGGTGTTGGACATATCAAAAGTCTTGGCCGCACGCAAAATTAATATTATTTCTATGGAAGTGGAGCCGAATACTACCTACCTGGAGCTGGAAAACATGCCGGCGACAACCAGTCAGGAGGTAGTTGCGGCTCTACTTGCCATTCCGCAGGTATTGGATGTTATCGTGATCGATTTAATGCCGCACCAAGTCAGGACCGAACAACTGAAGGCGGTGATGACTTCTGTGAGTGAAGGCATAGTGGCAATCGACGCCACGGGAGTCGTCACTCATTACAATCCGGCTGCGGAACGAATCCTGCATCTGTCGCGAAACCAAATCCTCGGTAATCCTCTGATAAAGCATTTTCCAGTGGATCTTCCATTAATAGAAACATTACGTAATGGGGCTTCCTATAATAATCGCGAAATTGTGCTGGAAAAAACCAAAAGCCATTATTTGGCCAGCGGCCGACCGATTTTTGACCACTCTGGCCGGATTATCGGAGCTGTGTCTGTCTTGAAAGATATCAGCGAGGTCCGGGAATTGGTCCAATCGGTTACGGGGCAATTGCCGCCAGCGTTTCACCGGATTGTCCATGAAAGTACGGTCATGAAACGAACGCTGGCGATGGCCAGAACCATTGCCCGAGGAGAGTCAACCGTACTACTGCGTGGTGAAACCGGTACCGGCAAGGAGCTTTTTGCTCGTGCTATCCACGAAGCATCGCCCCGTTCATCTGGTATGTTCGTGCCAATCAATTGTGCGGCGATACCGGACCAATTGCTGGAAAGTGAATTGTTCGGTTATGAAGAAGGCGCGTTTTCCGGTGCTGCAAGAGGCGGTAAGCGAGGCTTATTTGAGTATGCCAATGGCGGGTCGATTTTATTGGACGAAGTGGGTGAGCTCTCCAGTACGTTGCAGGCAAAATTGCTCAGGGTACTGCAGGATGGGAAAATTCGCCGCGTGGGCGGCACGGGGGAAATTGACGTCGATGTCCGAGTGATGGCGGCAACGCACCGCAATCTGGAGGAATTGATGTCGCGGGATCTGTTTCGCGCCGACCTGTACTATCGGCTTAATGTAATCCCGTTGTTTTTGCCGCCGCTGCGTGAGCGACCGGAAGATATTCCATTGTTGGTTGATTTTTTTCTTCGCAGGTTTGCGGCCCGATTAAAAAAACCAGCGCCGATCATCGGCGAGGCGGCAATGGCCAAGCTCATTAGTTATCATTGGCCAGGTAACATACGGGAACTGGAGAATGTGTTGGAACGGGCGGTCAATCTGATGGATGGACCGGCAATATTAGCCCAACATATTTTTGTTCAGGAAATTGGCATACCGCGCCAAACACAACAACGGCCCCAAGGGCAGGTGAAACTGGGAGATTCGGTGGCGGAGGCAGAACGGGAAGCATTGCTGCAAGCGGTCACCCGTTACCGTTCGTCGCGCAAGCTAGGCGAGGCGCTTGGCCTCTCCCATACAGCTGTGTTAAAGAAATTAAAAAAATATGGGATTTCATTTCCGATATAGTAAGTGTTTGTAGCAGGATTTTTTTTGCTTGCGCCGAAATAAACCATATAGTAAAGTATTGGTAATAATTTATGGTCAACGAATTGAATACCGAGGAATGATGGTTGTGGAAGAGACCGCTTGCGAAGCGGCGCCGAAGGGGCAGGCTAACCTGGTAAACTCTCAGGCAAAGGAACCGCAACCGGACCAGACTCTGGAGAGAACGCCACCAGCGCAGGATGGCGTCACCGAAGGGGAGCCTGTAAGGCAAATCTCTCAGGTAGATAAGACAGAGACAGGGAAGAATTTTTTTCCTTGTCTTTTTCTATTTCTAAGAAGGGAGTGGTTTGTAGTGGGCGAACCGCGGAAAACGGCGCTTTGTGACAGGCATGTAGCAATGGGGGCCCGTATGGTTGACTTTAACGGTTGGTGGTTGCCGATTCAGTATGCGGGGATTTTGGAAGAGCACCGGGCGGTGCGTGAACAGGCCGGGGTTTTTGATGTATCGCATATGGGTGAAATTCGTGTCGTTGGCGTTGATGCGGAGCTATACCTGCAAAAGATTGTGACGAATAACCTGGCCGATTTGGCGGCAGGCAAGGTTAGGTATTCTCCTTTGTGTTATTTAAATGGCGGGACTGTGGATGACATTTTGATTTACCGGCTGGCGGATAATGAATTTTGGCTAGTCGTCAATGCATCGAACAAAGATAAAGATTTTGCCTGGATGACGAGCAATTCGGATGGGTTTGACGTAAAGATCAGCGATGAATCTGACCAAACGGCGGAAGTCGCGTTGCAGGGTCCGGCTGCCGCGGCAATTTTGCAGAAAGTTTCTGCAGGCAAACAGCTTGAAATGGGCTATTATGAATTCCTGCCGCAATGGAAGATTACCGAGGTATCAGCGCTGGTTTCCCGCACGGGGTATACTGGCGAAGATGGATTTGAAATTTATTGTGCAGTTGCCGATGTGCCAACGATTTGGGATGCCTTGCTCGAAGCCGGCAAAGAATACGGTTTGCAACCGGCAGGTCTTGGTTGTCGCGACACTTTGCGTTTTGAAGCGTCGATGCCCTTGTATGGGCATGAACTCTCGGCGGAGATAACACCCTTGGAGGCAGGATTATCCCGTTTTATCTCTTTTGATAAAGGCGACTTTTTCGGTCGCCAGGCGTTGCTGGAGCAACGGGAAAAAGGTTTGCGCCGAAAATTGATCGGGTTTGAGATGATTGGCCGTGGCGTTGCCCGGGCTGGCTATCCTGTTCATTCGGCGGGAAAAGTAATTGGCGCTGTTACCTCCGGTTCTGTCGCCCCTTCGTTGGGAACTAATCTGGGGATGGCGCTGGTGAGCAGTGATGTCGGGCCTGTAGGAACGGAAATCGAGATTGAAATCAGAGAAAAACCAGTTGCTGCGAAGATTATTGCCAGACCATTTTATCGAAGGAGGAATTAACAATGCAGACGCCAAGCAATCTAAAGTATTCCAAAGAACATGAATGGGTACGGCTGGAAGCGAACCGGGCGGTTGTCGGCATTACCGACTATGCCCAGTCACAGTTGGGCGACATTGTATTTGTTGAATTGCCGGCTGTGGGGGCAACGATTGTTTCCGGTAAGCGTTTTTCGGTTGTCGAGTCAGTAAAAGCCGTTTCCGATATTTTTGCGCCAGTGGGCGGAACCATCGTGGCGGTAAACGAAGCCCTGAATGATGCACCGGAAAAAGTAAACCAGGATCCGTTTGGCGAGGGATGGATTGCGGTTATCGAACTGGCGGACAGTTCGGAGCTGGCAGGTCTGATGGACGATCAGGCTTATGCGGAGCAGGTGGCGAAAGGGGGACACTGAAGTGACGGGTTGGAGTTATCTGCCGCACACGGAACAGGACCGGCTCGAGATGCTGTCAGCGATCGGGGTTTCTTCGGTGGAAGCCCTGTTTGGCGATATCCCGACGGAAGTCCGCCTGAAACGTTCCTTACGGTTGCCAGCGCCGCTTTCAGAAATGGAACTGAAGGAGCACTTTCAAACTTTGGCAATGAAAGACCGCGACTTTGAACAAACCTTAAGTTTTGTGGGGGCGGGTGCTTACGACCATTATATTCCCAGTGTGGTGAACCATATTGTCGGTCGCTCGGAGTTTCTCACTGCCTACACCCAGTATCAACCTGAAATCGCCCAAGGCTATTTGCAGGCGCTCTGGGAATACCAAAGTCTGATCTGTCTTTTGACCGGGATGGAAATGGCGGTGACATCGCTTTATGATGGGTCGACCGCCATGGCGGAGGCAGCCATGATGGCTTGTGGTATTACCGGGCGCAAAGAAATTTTAGTTTCCCGCACGGTTCATCCGCATTGGCGGGATGTTCTGGCAACTTATGCCCGGGACCGTGACATGGCTGTAAATACTTTTGACTATCGTGACGGGGCGATTGACCAGGCAAAACTTGCCGCAATGGTGACAGCGAATACTGCAGCCGTTATTTGTCAGACGCCGAATTTTTTTGGCTGTCTGGAAGATTTGCGGGCAGTCGGCGCAATTGCGCAACAACAGGGCGCCCTGCTTATTACAGCCGTAAACCCGATCTCGCTCGGCGTACTCGAGGCTCCTGGCGTACTGGGGGCAGACATTGTCGTTGGCGAAGGGCAGCCGATGGGGTTGCCGCTATCTTTTGGCGGGCCATATATCGGGTTTCTGGCAACGCGTGACAAATGGCTGCGACGTACACCGGGGCGGATTGTCGGACAGACGATAGATCAGGACGGAACCCGGGGATTCGTGCTGACTATCCAAGCCAGGGAGCAGCACATCCGCCGGGACAAGGCGACATCTAACATCTGCTCCAATGAAGCCCTGTGCTCGCTGGCCGTTGCCGTTTATTTATCGGCGCTGGGCAAGGAAGGGTTGCGCAAGGTGGCGGAGCTGTGCCTGCAAAAAGCCAACTTTGCCTTGCAGGAGATCACCGCAGTCCCCGGGTTCAAACCGGAATTCAGCCAGCCGTTTTTCAACGAATTTGTCGTGCGCTGTCCGGCGCCGCCGCAGGAGCTCAATGATGAGTTGCGCGAAGCCGGTGTGGTGGCAGGACTGGATCTGGGCAAATACTATCCTGAATTGGCGGGTTGCATGTTGACAGCAGTGACGGAAAAAAGGACACGGGAAGAAATCGAACTGTTGGCTGGATTGCTGAAGGAGGTGTCAGTCGGATGAGAAGTTCTGCTGCATTAATCTTTGAACTGAGTCGCCCGGGGCGACGCGCCATGGATTTGCCGCAGTCGGATGTTCCGCCGGTAGACGTTGCCAGTCTGATTCCGCCACAATTCCGCCGTAGCGAGTCTGCAATGCTGCCCGAAGTCAGTCAACTCGATCTGGTGCGTCATTTTACCGCACTGTCGCAACGCACTTTTGGTGTTGATTCGGGCTTCTATCCGTTGGGCTCCTGTACGATGAAATACAACCCGAAAGTGAATGAGGATATAGCAGCCATGCCGGGCTGGTCCGGCTTGCATCCGTTTGAGGCGCCGCAAGATGCCCAGGGGGCGTTGCAGCTGATGTTTGAACTGCAGCAGATGCTGGCGGAGATTTCCGGTATGGATGCAGTGACGTTGCAACCGGTGGCGGGGGCACATGGCGAACTAACCGGCTTGAAGCTAATCCGTGCTTATCATAGAAATCGGGGCGAAAACCGAACCAAAGTGATTGTGCCTGACTCGGCGCACGGTACAAACCCGGCGACAGTCAGCGTATGCGGCATGGAAACTGTGGAAATAAAATCACATCCTGATGGCGCGATTAATCTCGATGCATTGCGGGCGGCTGTCAATTCGGATACTGCCGCGTTGATGCTGACCAATCCGAGTACATTGGGGTTGTTCGAAAAGAATATCTGCGCCGTGACAGAAATCGTTCATGCTGCCGGCGGACTGGTCTACTATGACGGGGCGAATGCCAACGCGGTGATGGGATTGACCAGACCGGGCGACATGGGATTTGACGTGATTCATTTCAATCTGCATAAAACATTCAGCACTCCGCATGGCGGTGGCGGTCCAGGCTCGGGTCCGGTCGGTGTCAAGAAGATATTGGAACCGTTTCTGCCGATTCCGGTCGTTATCCAGGACGCTGACGGCGTATACCGGTTCAGTGAGGACAGGCCACTGTCAATTGGTCGCATGCATGCTTTTTACGGCAACTTTGGTATCCTCATCCGCGCCTATGCCTATATTTTGTCGATGGGAGCGGCAGGATTGCGGCAAGTCAGCGAAGATGCGGTATTGAATGCAAATTATTGTCTGGCCAGACTCCGTGATGTTTACCATGCGCCTTTTGACAGGCATTGCATGCATGAATGTGTTCTGACGTCACAAAAGCAAAATCCGCAGGGAGTTCGAACCCTGGATATTGCCAAACGCTTGCTGGATTATGGCGTGCATCCGCCGACCATCTATTTCCCGTTGATTGTTGCGGAAGCGTTGATGATCGAACCGACGGAAACCGAGAGCAAAGAGACACTCGATGCCTTTGTGGAGATTATGCGGAAAATCGCCCGGGAGGCGACGGACAATCCTGACCTGATCCATCAGGCGCCGACCACTACTGTCGTGGGGCGGCTGGATGAAGCGGCTGCGGCGCGAAAACCAAACTTGTGCTGGAAACCCGCCTGATGCTGCCTGGCAACAAAAACACAGGAGCCGCCAACTGGCGACTCCTGTGCGATCAACCGTCCCCTGCTGCATGGAATATGGCAGTCGATGAGGCGATGCTGATCGCACTTAGCGAGGGGAAAATTTCTCCCAGCCTGCGATTTTATGGCTGGGACCCGCCGGCAGTTAGTATAGGCTATTTCCAAAAACTGAACACGGAAATAGATATTGCTGCCTGTGCAGAGCAAGGAATAGATGTTGTGCGTCGATTGACCGGCGGGCGGGCTGTTCTGCATGAGGCGGAACTGACTTATAGTCTGGTGGTGCGCGAAGACGCTCCCGGTATTCCGACCAGCGTGACAGATTCCTACTTGTATTTTAGCCGGGCCATTGTCGCCGGGTTGCAACAAATGGGTGTCACGGCGCAAATGCAACAACCGGAGCCGCAGCGCCGACAGGTCCGGTCAGCGTCCTCGGCTGCCTGTTTTGACGGGCCGTCGCATTATGAGATTACCGTTGGCGGGCGTAAGCTGGTTGGCAGTGCACAGGTCCGTCGTGAGGGCGTGCTGTTGCAGCATGGTTCCATTATCCTGACCCTGAACCCGGAACATCAGGCTGCGGTCATGAAATCAGCGCATTCCGTCGCTGGCAAGGGCCTGGCCGATGCATTGTCAGAGCGGGCGATTGGCCTGTTTGATGTATTGGGGCGACAGATTGACTTTGCAGTAATGGTGACAGCTTTCCAGGCGGGTTTTGAGGCGGAGTGCGGCTTTGTGCTGCAATCGGGCTGTCGGACTGAAGGGGAAGAAGCAATCATCCGGAGCCTGACTGAAAACAAATATGGCTCTGGAACATGGAATTTTCGACGTTAGTTTGACAAGGACCCTTGTTGTCGTGTATAATTCTGCTGGTAAGAACCCGTTACACTCCCCGAAGGCTGATGTGGAGGGAGGGAGAACAATTGTCGGAAGTCCATGTAGGAAAAAATGAAACATTGGATAGCGCGCTGCGCCGGTTCAAACGCTCCTGTCAGAAAGCCGGGGTATTGGCTGATGTACGCAAACACGAGCACTATGACAAACCGAGCGTGAAGAAGAAGAAGAAGTCCGAAGCTGCACGCAAGCGGAAGTTCAAGTAAGTCGGAGGATTTGCGATGACACTCAGGGACCGGCTGATGGAAGACATGAAACTGGCGATGAAGGATAAGGAAGCAGGCAAGCTTAAGTTGTCTGTTATTCGTATGGTCCGATCCGCTGCCAAGAATGTCGAAATCGACCGGCGCAAAGAACTCGATGACAATGAGTTGTTGGATGTTGTGGCAAAAGAAGTCAAGATGAGACGCGACTCACTGGACGAGTTTCGCAAGGCGGGCCGTCCGGAGTTGTTGGCAACCCTGGAGCAGGAAATTGCCATTTTGATGGAATATTTGCCGGAACAAATGAGTGAAGCTGAAGTCCGGACCTTGGTTATACAGGCGGTTGCTGATGCACAGGCGGCAAGTGCCAAAGACATGGGGAAAGTGATGGCTCTTTTGATGCCGAAAGTCAAAGGCCGGGCGGATGGGAAACTAGTGAACACAATTGTCAAAGAGCTGTTAAGTTAATAGGTCGACGATATTTGAAATTCAAAAAAACCGGCGTTCTGATGGACGCTGGTTTTTTTCTCTCCAGTTGGTCGATTTTCTCAGCAGTAAAACAGGAATGTCAGTTTGGAACGCGAATATAATATACTAGTTGTGAAATGAACGACAATTGAGGAGTTGTGGCATGAACGGCAAACGAAAGTGGTCTTATAGCTTAAGAGTGTCTGTTTTAATCACTGCTATCTTGTCGGGGTGCCTGAGCATCGGCCAGGCGGCGGCAAATCCGGTGGTGGTTGTCGGTATCCGCGGCGAAATTGATGCGGGTCAGACGGCGTTGGTGTTTAAGGCGCTAAATGAAGCAAAGGCGCAAAATGCCTCAACGTTGCTGGTTGAAATTGAAACATTTGGTGGACAGGTCGATGCTGCTGTTAAGATCCGTGACATGATCAGCGATTCGAAACTGCAGACGATTTGTTATATCAAGAATCGCGCATGGTCGGCCGGGGCTCTGGTGGCCATCTCGCACAAAAATATTGCGATTGCTCCCGGTGGCACGATCGGTGCTGCTGAACCGATTCCGACCACGGAAAAGACGGTTGCGGCCGTTCGGGCCGAATTCGCCGCTACAGCAACTAAAATGGGACGAAATCCCCGGGTTGCGGAAGCGATGGTGGATAAATCACTCGGTTTTGAAAAATACGCCGCACCAGGAAAAATTTTGTCGTTGACTGATTCGCAGGCGATAGAAGTTGGCTATGCAGATGTAGTGGCGGCAGATCGGGCGGCTGTTTTAAAACACTATGCCCTGCAGGATTCACCGATTGTGGAAGTACAGAGTGGCTGGCCGGAGCGGATTGCCGGCTGGTTATCTGACCCAATGGTCAAGTCTGCATTGGTCGGGATTATTTTTCTGGCAGTGATGACAGAGATAAAGACAGCCGGAACGGGCGTCGCCGCTTTGTTTGGTGTTGTCGCAACCGCATTGTTTTTCGGTACACAGTGGATTACCGGTGTGGCAACATGGGTGGAAGTGCTGTTGTTTCTGGCAGGCCTGATTCTGCTGGCTATCGAGTTTTTTGTGCCTGGCTTTGGCTTTTTTGGTATTGCCGGCCTGGCCAGTATATTGCTCAGTTTGTTTATGACGCTGGGCGGCGGCATCGGCGCGTTGAATATCATGGCGACTGGAACTGTGGCGGCAGTGGCTGTCTTCTTGCTCTTGTTGCGCTATCTGCCATCGTCCGGCCTCTGGAACCGCTTGGTATTGAAGAATGAGCTGAAAACGGAACAAGGGTATACTGCCAGTGATAATCTGACCCGGTTGATAGGGTTGGAAGGTGTGGTTCTGACGCTTTTACGACCGGCAGGTACGGTCAGAATTGGTGAACAGGTATTTGATGTGGTTTCTGAGGGACGGTTTGTCGAACCGGGCGCCCGGGTTAAAGTTCTCGGTGTGAACGGAAACCGGATTGTAGTCAGGGCGATTGAGGAATAATAGTGATAATTGCCACAAGTAGCGTAACGAGGAGGAATAACCGTGATAACAACATTGGTAGGTAGTTTGATCATTTTGGTGGCTTTTTTTGTCGGCTTGGCGATCTTCTTGCATTTCGTGCCGCTGGGATTATGGATTTCCGCTATGGCAGCAGGGTCCAGCGTAGGGATTATTACCCTGATCGGGATGCGCTTGCGCCGGGTTCCGCCCGGACAGATTGTATTGCCATTGATTAAAGCGAATAAAGCAGGATTGGACGTCAATGTAAATCAATTGGAAGCTCATTACCTAGCCGGCGGTAATGTAGACCGGGTAATCGACTCGATGATTGCAGCAGCCCGGGCACAGATACCTCTGTCATTGGAGCGTTCCTGCGCGATAGACCTGGCTGGTCGTAATGTATTGGAAGCAGTTCAAATGAGCGTAAATCCAAGAGTTATTGAAACTCCTGTCGTTTCGGCTGTTGCCAAGAATGGGATTGAATTGAAAGTTAAAGCCCGGGTTACGGTACGGACCAACATTGACCGTTTGGTCGGCGGCGCCGGTGAACAGACCATCATTGCCCGTGTCGGCGAAGGGATTGTTACCAGTGTCGGTTCGGCTGTAGATCATAAGGATGTATTGGAAAACCCAGATCATATTTCACGGACCGTGCTTGCCAAAGGGTTGGATGCCGGGACGGCTTTTGAAATCTTATCCATCGATATCGCTGATGTCGATGTGGGTCGCAACATTGGCGCTCAATTGATGACCGACCAGGCAGAGGCGGAAAAGAAAGTTGCCCAGGCCAAAGCGGAAGAACGCAGGGCTATGGCAGTTGCGCATGAACAAGAAATGAGGGCCCGCACACAGGAAATGCAGGCGAAAGTGGTCGAGGCGCAAGCTGAAGTGCCGCAGGCGCTGGCCCAGGCATTGCGTGAGGGTAAACTGGGTGTCATGGATTATTACAATATGAACAATATTCTGGCGGATACGGGAATGCGTGAAAACATTGCCAAATCAAGTCCGGTGTCAATCAAACCCGAAGATTCGAAACGGTAGGAAAATAGCATGGACATCGGGTTATTTATTGTCCTGATGATTGTGGTCTATGTCGTTCCGGAGCTGCTTAAACGGTTTAAAAAGAAAAAACCGTATCAGTATCCAAACTTCCCATCCCCAATACCGCCGACAGGACCGCAGCCCGCACCCCCCGGCATCCCCGGCGAATTGTCCCGCGGGATGAAACCGCCGCCGATGCCGGTCTATGCCTTGCAGGGCGGTGAAGGCACGGCTGGCGATGAAGGCGATCCGGCCTGGGAGGTGCGAATGACTGCGCCAGCAATTGGTATTGCAGAGAGTGAAATATTCAGCGTTCCCGTGTTCTGTTTTGACGCACAGCAGGCTGCACAGGGGGTTGTCTGGTCTGAAATCATTGCGCCGCCGCTGGCATTACGTCAAATGCGGCGGAACATGAGGCGGTATTGAGATGGCAGAATGTGTTCGTGGTGAAGGGCCGGATTGTGAAGGATTTGAGACAAAAGTCCGTTCGGTTCTTGCCCTGAAAACAATTGCCGTGGTAGGGATGTCTCCCCAGGATGACCGGCCAAGTTACCGTGTGGGTAGGTATTTGATCGAGCATGGTTATGATGTAGTACCAGTGCGTCCTGGCGGCGGAGAGATCCTGGGACAACCGGTTTTTGCCTCACTTATGGACATCCCGCATCCTGTCGATATTGTGGATGTGTTCCGCAAATCGGAAGATTGCGAGGCGATTGCCCGCGATGCGGTGAAAATCGGCGCCAAGGTTCTCTGGCTGCAGGAAGAGGTTATCAACCCGGCAGCAGAACTCATTGCTACGGAAGCAGGGTTGCTGTTTCAAATGGATACCTGCATTAAAAAAATGCATGCCAAATATATCGGCGGCTAATGGAGCATAACGTATGATGCTTCCTAAAGCAAGCTAAGGCAGGAAACGAAAAAATGGGATTGTGGAATCTAATAGATTCATTTTTTACCGATTCGACGGTCGCGCGGGAGCACTCGCCGATACGGAAAATTGTGTTATTCTTGCTGTTTTTTGTTTTAAACACGGTTCTATTGTCGATTGATTTTTTGCCAGATAAGGTTTCTCTTAATTTGGGCCAAGTCAGTGACCGCGATATTGTCGCCTCGCGGACTGTGTCTTTTGTTGATGAACCGCGAACCCGCAAACTGGAAAACGAAGTGGTTGCCAGCGTGGCCAATGTTTACGACCTGGACACAGGCGCCGCCGCCACGGCTGAAGATGACGTAAGCCGGATTTTTCGTTCTGTACGCTCCGTGTTGGCTGATAAACAGCTTGTCAGGTCAGAAGAAAAACTGGGGAAATTGCGCAGTCTGTTGGCGGGAGTGCTGCCAGAACAAACGCTGGTTTCATTATTGACTTTTTCAACTGCTGAACTGGAAGCGCTAGAGGAAAATGCCCGGACGATTTTGCGTAAATACCTTTATCGCGGAATCCGGGATGAAGAAACCGAGAGCGTGCGCAAACAAGCGGTAGCTGATGCTGAGAAACTTGGGTGGGGTGAACGCGGCGTCGCAGTTGTCGTGAGTATTACACAACCGCACTTGCGACCTAACTTTGTGCTCAATACAAGGGAGACTGACATTCGCAAACGTGCAGCGATCAAAAGTATTGAACCGGTTCGCATCACGGTAAAAAACGGTCAGATCGTTGTCCGCAAAGGCGATGTGGTGACCGAGGAACAAATGCAGATGATGGCTGAACTGGGTCTGCATCGTGCACAAGTCGGCATGGAGCGTATCCTGGGTCTGGCATTGTACGTCTTATTGATGATGGGAATGTTGCTGGCGTTTTTCTACAAATTCGTGCCGGATATCTTTATTGATGACCGCAGATTGCTGCTGGTCGGACTCGTTGTTTTATTGACGCTGGTCATTGGTCGTATCGGACATTTTTATTCCGATTTTGTAACACCGATTGCGGTGGGCCCTTTGTTGACAGCCATCTTGGTCAGTCCGCGCGCTGCACTGATATTGTGCGTTGTTTCGGCATTGCTGTTTGGTCTGATTGCCGATCCCAATCTGCGGATTATTTCTTTTGTGATGATTGGCGCAGCAGCAGGAGTTTACAGCATAGCAAAAAGCTCTCAGGGATATAGTTTGGTTCGCGCTGGCTTATGGGTTTCGATTGCTAACGTCTTAACGATCTTCAGCACTGGGTTGATTGAAGGACTGGATTTGCGACAAAATTTTGTTGAAGCCGCTATGGGAGCTATCGGCGGGGTTGCTGCGGCAATTCTCTCGATTGGCTTGTTGCCTTATCTTGAACAGGCATTTCGCATCACCACTTCAGAGAAACTACTTACGCTTGCCCGGCCCAATCATCCCCTGCTCCAGCGGCTTCTTTTGGAGGCGCCGGGGACATATTATCATAGTATTTTGGTGGGAAATCTTGCCGAAACGGCGGCTGACAAAATCGGCGCCGATCCGATTCTCTCACGTGTCGGGGCTTATTATCACGATGTCGGAAAAATCCAGAGACCTTACTTTTTTGTCGAGAATCAGGCGAATATGGATAATCCGCATGCCAAGCTATCACCGAGCTTGTCGACGATGATTGTTACTTCGCATATCCGTGATGGATTAGAATTTTGTCGCGAATACAAGTTGCCTGAAGCGATTGTTGATATCGTTGGGCAACATCATGGCACCTCGCTTGTTTCTTATTTCTATAAACAGGCTGCTGAGGGTGAACATAGCGAGTGTATTATTGAAGAAGATTTCCGTTATGAGGGACCTAAACCACAGACCAAGGAAGCGGCTCTGATTATGCTGGCCGACGGCTGCGAAGCCGCGGTCCGTTCAATTGCCAAACCCAATATGAGCCGGATTGAGAACACGGTTCGCCGGGTGATTAATGAACGTTTGCGTGACGGACAACTGAATGAATGCGACTTGACCCTGCGAGATCTTAATGTAATCGGTGACGTGTTCATTCGCGTTTTGTGCAGTACTTGTCATTCCCGGATTGAATATCCGGCGGAAGCCATCCGCGAACTGGAAAGGAGAAGACCCCGCAATGGAAATGGAACTAAATCTTCAGCCGGAAAACCTCTTGTTGCCGTCGAAAACAAAGGAAACAGTGCAGAACGTTCTGCAACAAGCGGCTGATCTGCTCGAATTGGGACCAGAAGTGGAAATCAGCGTAATGTTGGTTGATAATGAAACTATCCGGTCGTTAAATCGTGATTATCGTGATAAGGATGCCGCTACAGACGTCTTGTCATTTCCGATGGAGGAAGCAATGGACGGAGAACCGGAACCAGTAGTGATTGGCGGGCCACCTGAGCGGTTGTTGGGTGACTTGGTGATTTCTGTCGAAATGGCGGTTGCCCAGGCTGCTGAATACGGACATTCAGTGGAACGTGAACTAGCGTTTCTTACCGTTCATGGCTTGTTGCATTTATTGGGATATGATCATGAACCGGGAGAGGGAGCAGAGGCTGCCATGCAGGCGGAAGAAAAACGCATTCTGGCTGCGTTGGGGATTGAGCGGTGAAGAACGAACAGGTGTTTGAAGAGTTAAAGCGACAGGCCTTGGCGGTAAGAGACCATGCCTATGCGCCGTATTCTCGTTTTGCGGTAGGCGCTGCAGTAGAAACGGCAAATGGCCGAATTTTTACTGGCTGCAATGTGGAGAACGCTTCGTACGGATTGACGATTTGCGCCGAACGTTCAGCAATTTTTCAGGCAGTTGCGGCCGGCGAAACCAGATTGCGACGGATAGCGATTGCGGCGGACAGTCCGGACCCAGTGGCGCCGTGCGGCGCCTGCCGCCAAGTGATGGTTGAATTTGGCATTACCGAAGTAATGATGTACAATACGGCAGGGCTCTGCAAAATAGTTGAAACCGCCGCATTGTTGCCGTATGCGTTTGGGCCGGAACAAATGAAAGGGGCTGCCGAAATTGAGTGACACTGTAAATAATCATAAATCAGGGTTTGTCGCTGTAGTGGGCAGACCTAATGTTGGCAAATCTACTCTGTTGAATCAACTGGTCGGGCAAAAAATTGCGATTGTGTCAGATACCCCGCAAACGACACGAAATCGGATTCTAGGAATTCTTACATTACCTGATGCGCAGGTTTTGTTTCTTGATACGCCAGGTATTCACAAGCCGCAACATAAATTGGGCGAGTATATGGTTAACAGTGCCCGTAGCGCCTTGCGCGAAGTCGATTTGATCTTATTTGTGTCGGATGTAAGCGAATCGGTAGGGCCGGGCGAACGGTTCATTCTGGAAATGCTTAAACAAGAGAAGACACCTGTTGTTTTGGTATTGAATAAGGTTGATTTGTTGCCCAAAGAGAAACTATTGCCGATCATCACCCAGTATTCTGCATTCCGTGATTTTACGGCGATTGTTCCAGTTTCGGCGCTTTCCGGCAGCAATACGGATCGCCTTTTGTCAGTAATCAAGGACTTATTGCCGGAGGGGCCGCAGTATTATCCGGAGGATGAAGTGACGGACCAGCCCGAGCGAGTGGTAGCCGCCGAATTTATCCGGGAAAAGATCTTTCGTCTGACGCGGGAAGAGATTCCTCATTCGACAGCAGTCGAAGTAGAAGAGATGAAAACAAGGCCTAACGGCGATGTTTTTTTGCGAGCGACAATTTATGTCGAGCGGGAATCGCAAAAGGGAATCATTATCGGCGCCAAGGGAGCTATGTTAAAAGAAATTGGACAGCAGGCCCGTTTGGATTTGGAAAGTATATTTGACAGTCGCTTTTTTGTTGATTTGTGGGTAAAGGTAAAAAATGACTGGCGCAACAAGGAAGGTAGCCTGCGTATGTTTGGCTATGACAAGAAAGACAACCGGTAGGGCGCGCCCGGAAGATCGAAGGAGATGACCATGGGCAAGGTTTCGAAGTATTTTATTAACGGCGTAATTGTATTGGTTCCTATTGCAATTACCATGTTTGTGGTAACACAGGTTTTTACGTTTACGGAATGGCTAGTGGGTCGCTTTCTGCCTGCTTATATGAAGTTTACGGGAATAGCTCTGTTGGTCATGCTGGCGGCGATTGTTCTTATCGGACTCCTGTCAACACATTGGGCGCTTCAGTGGCTACTGGCCTGGGGCGAAAAAATGTTGAACCGTATCCCGGGCGTGAAGTTTATCTATAACAGTGTTAAACAACTTTCGTCGGCCATGCTGGATTCGAAAAGTTTGCTTAGCAGTCCTGTTTTGGTTCCGTTTCCTTATCCAGGTTCTTTCTCGCTCGGGTTCATCACGGGAGACGTAAGTGAAAGCCTGGCGGAAAAGTTGCCAGATGATCATGTTTGTGTATTTGTGCCAATGAGTCTCAATCTTACCGCCGGGTTCAATATTTTTGTGCCCCGTTCGGAAGTGCGGATACTTGACGTAACTAGTGAAAGCGCGTTACAGTATGTTTTAACGGCTGGTAGTATCATGCCGAAAAAAGTTTTTGACGCAGATTCTTTATTAAGGGGTGAACGGACATAGACGGTCCTGCGCATAGTATGACCGCCCTAGTGGGGATTATTGTCCTGCTGGGGCTGAATGGTTTTTTTGTTGCATCAGAATTCGCTTTGGTGAGAATTCGCCAGACTCGTCTCGAAGAATTAGCACAACGAGGCGATGGGCGGGCTTCTTTGGCGCTCAAAATGATTTCCCGCATTGATTCTTATCTGGGAGCAGTTCAGCTTGGTGTTACTCTAGCCTCTCTCGGATTAGGATGGCTGGGTGAACCGGCGATAACCGCCTTGATTCAACCGATGGTGTTTCATTATTTTCCGGGTTCAAATCTATTACTCCATTCCGTGTCTTTGTTAATCAGTTTTGCCATCGTAACATATGTGACTGTTGTGATCGGGGAGCTAATTCCTAAATCCCTTGCCATGCACAAAACGGAACAAATTCTGTTATTTGTGGTCTGGCCGTTATATCTTTTTCACAAGCTGGGTTGGCCGGTGATCGTCCTGTTCGAACGTTCGGCAAAGAGCCTGCTCAACCTGTTTGGCATGCAAACAGCCAACGTGAGAGATGTGGCGCATTCCGAAGAAGAATTGAGGATGATTGTCAGCGCCAGTCGGCGTGGCGGCATCCTTGATCAGATGGAAAGCGAATTGATCGATAATGTGTTTGATTTTGCAGATCGCATGGCGCGGGAAGTGATGATCCCGCGTCGTGACATGGTCTGTCTTTTTATTGACGATCCATTTGAAGACAACCTGAAGACGGTTCAGGAGTCGGCGCATACCCGCTATCCACTGTGTAAAGAAGATAAGGACCATGTTCTGGGGATGGTTCATATACGAGATTTGATGAACTATATGGAAAAACGGGTGGAAAATCCGGATCTTACTTCAGTTATGCGTGAAGTACTTATGGTGCCGGAAGGGATGTCGGTAGCTAAACTATTGCAGTTGATGCGGCACCGTCGGATTCATTTGGCGGTGGTGGTTGATGAATATGGCGGAACGGCAGGCCTGGTCGCACTCGAAGATGTCATTGAAGAAATTGTCGGCGCCATTCAGGATGAACATGACAAACCGGAGGAGCCAGAGATTCAACGGATGCCGGATGGTTCATACCAACTGGACGGTGGTGTATTGCTTGATGATGTGCTGAAGCTGCTGAATATAAAATTGGATGACCACGAGGAAGATACGGTCGGTGGTTATATTTTCGGGTTATTGGGCCGCCAGCCGAATAAAGGCGATATTGTCGAAATTGGCGAGTACAGGTTTAGAATTCTAAAAACAGAGGGGTTCCGTATTCTCCGTGTCTTGGCGTCGCCAATAAAAGGGCCGCTGGAAGTAAATGCTGCTAATATGGGGAGTATGTTATCTTGACGCAGCAACAATATTCGACAGAGGCGCTGATATTGTCGGTAAGGGACATGGGGGAAGCAGATCGGTTAGCGATCATTTTTTCGCGTGAACATGGCAAGATCTCTGCCGCGGCGTATGGAGCGCGCCGACAGCGCAGCCGGTTGGCTGGTGCGGTGCAAAGCTTTACCCAGGTCGATATTTCTATGATGCCGGGACGTAATCTTGATACGATAGGACAGTGCGAAGTCAAGCGGAGCTTTCGCGAATTACGGGAAGATATTACATTGATGACTTACGCAGCATTTCTTGCAGAACTGGTATCTGAACTTTGGCCGGACCGCTCGCCGGAACCAACTGCGTATGATGTGTTGCTCGGTAGTTTTTCGTTGCTGCTGGAACGTAATCCACGACTGGTTTCTTTGGCGGGAGCATGGCAACTGTTGGCTTTGGCTGGTTTTCATCCCGAATATGAACGGTGTGTAACTTGTGGTCAGGTGCTGGCAATGCCGGCGTTTTTTGATGCCTGCGCTGGCGGGGGTGTTTGTCCGGTTTGCGAGCACGATGGCATGCAGCCGCTCGATGATGCTGTTTGCGGGTTTGTCGACAAACTGCTCAATATCAATTGGAAACAGCCGCCACAGTTTAAAGTTACCGGTGCTACATTGTTGCAAGCGGAAAAAATGTTGATTGAATTTATTGCCCATCGTATTGAGCGCCCGCTAAAATCAGTGCGTTTTATTCAGATGATGAAAGGGACGGACCGTCTGGAGGATCGATAATGGCTGCAACAATGATGATAGTGAATTTGGAAGACGGGATGCCGACGCTGGAGCAAGCTCAGCGGCAACTGGGGACTGAACTTGCCCGCGCCAGAGCATCCGGCGCCAAGGCAGCCAAACTGATCCATGGTTATGGCTCCAGCGGAGTGGGCGGCAAATTACGCATCGGTGTCCGGCAATTTCTCGCTACAAAAAAACGCCAAAACATAATCAAATTATTTGTGTCGGGTGAAGATTGGGATATTTTCCATGCCGATTCCCGGCAGTTGTTGGAACAGTGTCCAGATTTATCGCGCGACAGGGATTTGGGACGGGGCAATCCCGGCATTACCATAGTATTGTTGTAGTCGTCAGTCACAAAACCTTGAGTTTAGAGTGAAGGGGACTATAGTGTGGCAAGGGTTCTAATTGTGGATGATTCATCCACGATCCGACGGATGTTGCATGATATTCTCGCCAAGGCTGGACACGCGATTGTTGGTGAAGCCAATACCGGTGTAAAAGGCTATCTGGAATATGTTCGGTGCAAGCCGGATATCGTGACGATGGATCTCGGTATGCCAACAATGAATGGCTTGACTGCCATGTCAAAGATTTTGGCGCCATACCCGGATGCGCGCTTTGTTGTAATCAGCGCGGTTGAAGAGAAAAAAGTGGTTCTCGAAGCATTGCAACGGGGAGCGCGGGGCTTTTTGCTCAAGCCGTTTACCGAACAGCAAGTACTAGAGGCGGTATCATCCATTTTAGCGCAACCGTTTTCAACGAGCGAGCATCGCGAGAAAGTTCGCATGTACCGGCGATATAAAATGGGTCATAATGATGAAGAAAATAGCGGCGAAGAGGTTCATTCGCCATTTGACATAGAAAAAGCTGCCGATGGCTTATTGCATGTAGCAATCCATGACAACTTTTCTCTGGGCAGTTTGGCGGCATTTTCAGCGGAAGCAAAGATCTTTTGTACTGAGGAACGATCGGGTTTGCGATTCGACTTTGGTCAAGTGGCCAAATTGGACAGTCGTGTGCTGTTTTCGTTGAATACTTTGATGTATGAACTGCATCAAAGTTGTGGCGGCGTTACGGTGACGGTTGGCAAAAGTAAACTTAGCAGTCAGGTGAGGGCACTTCAGGATGAAACAGGTGAATTGGCGTTTCTTTCCCTGTTGTTGGCTGAAGCATCGGTTGGTTAAATCAGGCGCCAACCATCGATTGCCAGCCCTTTCCACCAAAGGAAACGCCAAAACGCTATGGCGAAATCATTTGGGATCAAAAGAGATTTTGGCAAAAAAACACTTATTTCGTCGATGATGAGATGGTGATGTTTGACTAATTCATTAGCTGCAGGTTTGCCCAATCGCACGGACGGGCCTAAATTGACCTTGCATCAACCGACTCCTGCATTGCGGGTTTCAATTAACACAATGCATCCTCCATGTTGCAGGATATATTCCCTGGCACTCGCAAGGATGCTTATTTTCAGATCGGGCATTTGCTCAACACCTCCCGTGGCGAAATATTATTGATTACTATTTTACATTAGAAATATCCGCTATACAATTCTTTGCTGTATTCTTTGGATCAATGATTAGAAAAAATAGGCACGGGGGCGCTGTAATGGCTGTTTTTGTGAAAACGATATTTCGCAGCGGATGTGCAATTTTATTTATGACATTAATCCTGACGCCGGCCATTCCGATCATGGCGGCTGAACCGGCCCAAATCACGCCTATGCAGTTGCAACAGGGCAAGTTGATTTCCGCTCAAATCCCTCAGTTTGATAATGGCCTAACTCCGGAATTGATGAGTCATTTTAATGAAGTGTTTCGTCAGGTAGTTTTGCAGCAACTACAGAGTTTTGAAACAGTTGCCTATAAAACGCGGCTGATTGACTCCATGCCTGAATCGATCAAAGCAGGACTAACTTTTATGGCCGAATATGAAGTGTTTCGTACGGATGCTCAAATTGTCAGTTTGATTCAGCGGGTGTATCAGTATACCGGCGGTGCGCATGGTATGACTAGACAGGCGGGCCACACGATTGATCGGGCAAGTGGGCGGCGTCTGAATCTGGCGGATTTGTTTGTGCATGGAGCAAGTTATACGGAGAGACTGAATCGTTTCGTGCTGGAAGAAGGTCGCGCCCGCCAGCTGCCTATGTGGGATTTTAAAGGAATTGGGGCGCAATCGGCATTTTATTTGTCAGATGCCGGAGTTGTGCTGTTCTTTCAACAATATGAAATTGCTCCGTATAGTGCGGGGATTATCCAGATGCAAGTTCCGTATGAACTGCTGGCCGATATCTTACAACCGGGGATCGCCCGCTGATTTGCCGAGTTTTTGTTATGAGAGCCTGGTAGTAGTTTGATCTGAAGAAACAGGTGAAGAAAATGGGAAACAAGTATACAACGATTTTGTTTGACTTGGATGGGACGCTGACTGATCCGCAGGTTGGTATCACTAAGTCAGTGCAATATGCTTTGCAACACATGGGGATTGAAGAGACGGAGCTGAAAACATTAATTCATTTTATCGGCCCCCCACTGGCGGAGTCGTTTCGCGAATGTTATGACATGACCAATGGGCAGGCTCAGCAAGCCGTTCGGTATTATCGTGAGTATTTTAGCGAGATCGGTATCTTTGAAAATGGGGTTTATGCAGGAATCCCCGAATTGCTTACCCAGCTTGCAATAAACGGAACAGTGCTGGCTGTTGCGACATCCAAACCTCAGATTTTCGCCAATCGAATTTTGCAGCATTTTTCCCTCGCCGAACATTTTTCCGTTGTTGCTGGCAGCAATTTGGATGGAACTCGGGTCGAAAAAGCGGAAGTCATTGCGTATGCATTGCAACATCTTCCGCCAGTTAACAAATCAAAGGTGCTAATGGTCGGCGATCGCAAACATGACATTGCGGGCGCGAGAATCAATGCGATAGACTCATTGGCAGTTGGCTACGGATACGGGACGCAGGAAGAGTTATTTGCGGTAAAGCCTACCTACTTCGTCAAAAACGTTGCGGATATAATTGGCTGTTTGGCTTGATTTTTCAGTCTATGGCAATGTATCCTATAAAAAATTCCTAGCTTTTTGTCAAAATGATTCAGCTTCTTGCCTGTTTTGCCGATAATAAAATGACAGGTAAATATTGCAAGAGGGCCTTTCCTTTGGGGCAGGACTTATTTTGTATGCCGGCGAATAGTTGATAATAGCAAAGGAATGCTTGGAGCTCGCGGCGGAATAGGGGGAATAAGTTTGGAGATTTCGACAGTTGCTGGAATGATTGTCGGACTGTTGGCTGTTGTTGTTGGTATGGCAATGAAAGGTGCACCGCCGGAAGTATTACTTAATCCGGCAGCAGTTTTGATTATTTTTGTTGGTACTTTTGGCGCTTTGCTTAACGCTTTTCCCATGGAAATCATTAAAAAAATGCCAGGGTACTTCAAGTTACTGATTAAAAAACCACAACTAATGCACGCGGAAGAATTAGTCAAAAGCATGGTTAGCTTCGCCCAGACAGCAAGGCGCGAAGGTTTGCTGGCCTTGGAAAATAGCCTGAATGATGTTAAAGACCCGTTTCTGCGCGGTGGTATGACGATGGTTATCGACGGCATGGACGGAGCTTTTGTCCGTGATGTGCTTGAGCTTGATATTGCGCTGATGGAAGAGCGGCATAGGACCGGCGCCTTGATCTTTTCACAAGCCGGGATGTATGCGCCGACGTTGGGCGTGTTGGGAGCAGTTATCGGTTTGATTGCAGCGCTTGGCAACATGGCTGATATTGATGCTTTGGGACATGCAATTGCGGCGGCATTTGTTGCGACGATGTTCGGTATTTTCACAGGGTATGTCATGTGGCACCCATTTTCCAATAAACTGAAACTGATGTCCAAGGAAGAAGTTGAACTGAAGCGGATGATGGTCGAAGGGATTTTGTCGCTACAGGCTGGCGATTCGCCGGTTGCGATTGAAGCAAAACTGGTTGTCTTTTTACCGGCTGCTAAACGTAAATCGCTTAAAGCGCCCGAGGGAGGTTGATCCCGGATGGGACGCAAGCACGCGGAACATCACGAAGAACATGCGGACGAAACCTGGTTGGTTCCCTATGCAGACCTACTGACATTGTTGCTGGCCTTGTTTATTGTTTTATTTGCTATGGGGAAAACCGATGAAAAAAAATTGGGTGAAATGGGGCGCTCCTTTAACATCGCTTTTGGTGGTGGATCGGCGACCATGTTTTCGTTTAACCAATCACCGCCACAGTTGGTGCCGATGGATATTCCGCCATCAGAAAATCAAATTAAAAAGGATATTATGAACCCTTCACAATCCTCCGCCGAGATGCAAGCTGCTCTCCGTGAGACTGTTCAACTGCTTCAGGTGAAAGAGGCTGTGGATCGCTATATCAAATTACAAGGTTTGGGTGGCGAACTGGAAGCCCAGTTGATGGAGGATGGATTACGGATCCGGATAAAAGATTCAGCGTTGTTTGCTTCGGGTCAAGCTGAACTGTTTCCTGAGGCGAGAAAACTGGCTGGTGACATTGCCAAATTGTTGGCCGGCTTGCCGCAACAGATTGTTGTGGCCGGACACACCGACAATGTGCCGATCAATACTGGGCTGTTTCCTTCCAATTGGGAATTGAGCGGCATGCGTGCTGTAAACTTTATGCGTTTCCTCTTTTCCATCGAACAGACGTTGAAACCGGCTAATTTTAGTGCGGTTGGACATGGAGAATATCGGCCGATTCAGCCGAACACCAGTGATGAAAGCAGGGCTAAAAATCGTCGAGTGGAAGTGTGGATTATTCGCAGTCAAAAACCGGCAAAACAATAAGTTGCTTTTGGTTGTTGCTCTGTAAATCGGCAGTAGCGAAATCCGGGGATCTATAATTTGTTGTCAAACCGCAGCGGCGTCTGCGGTTTTTGCTTTTAGCAATAGCCTTGCCTTAGTCACGTTGTACGGATATCTTGAGAATATTGCTGAAAACCCTTATAATATATGTTGTAGGTCATAATAAAGATCTGCATATTATCTGGAGGTGTATAAAAACGTGAATACCATTAAAACGACCGTATTGCTGGCTGCATTGACTGGCCTGCTGATTGCGGCCGGGAGTTTTTTCGGCGGGACGAGCGGGATGACCTTGATGTTTGCAGTGTCCATGCTGATGAACTTTTTTAGCTATTGGTACAGTGACAAAATCGTTCTCAAAATGTATGGCGCAACCGAAGTGGATATGCAGACTGCGCCTGCGTTGGTGGGAATGGTGGCGAATCTGGCGCGCAAAGACAACCTGCCAATGCCGCGGGTTTATATCATTGATACAGATGCTCCTAATGCGTTTGCAACAGGACGAGACCCTGAACATGCCGCAGTCGCGGTCACCAATTCCCTAATGCGGGGATTGACGGAAGCGGAATTAGAAGGGGTTATGGCGCATGAGCTTAGCCACGTTAAAAACAGAGACACGCTAATCAGCACGATGGTTTCTTCGCTGGCGGGGGCAATTACCATGGTGGCCAATATGGCGCAATGGGCCGCGATTTTTGGTTTTGGCCGCAATGATGACGATGAAAATTCCGGCGGAATTGTCGGCTATTTGTTCATGATCATTCTGGCGCCTCTGGCAGCTGCCTTAATTCAGTTTGCGATTTCACGGTCACGTGAATTTTTGGCGGACGAATCGGCCGGTAAGTTAACCGGACAACCGATGGCGCTGGCTTCTGCGTTAAAGAAAATTGAGTATTATGCCCAACATCGGATGATGCCGGAAGCTACTCCGGCAACCTCGCACATGTTTATTATCAATCCGTTTGCTGGTTCGGGCACCTGGCTTACCGGCCTGTTTAGCACACACCCGGCCACGGAAGCCCGGATTGGGAAACTGCAGGAATTGGCGCGTACGATGCGTTAACTTTAGTAGCACGCCGTGGACGGCTCTCTGCAATATGTCAGAGGGCCGTCTTTATTAGCGTTGTTTTTAATGAGCGCAAAAGAGAAGGAGAAAATATGGAACAGAAAACGGATAAGTTATTAACCTGGCTCAAGGAAATCTCGGAAGTTCCCGGACCTTCGGGCTTTGAACGCAGAGTTCGCGATCTGATGACGCAGCGTTTGGCCGGACAGTGCGAAGTACTGGAAGACCGGATTGGCAGTGTTATTTTCAAGAAACAGGGACGTGCCAATGATCCGGTAATTATGCTGGCTGCCCACATGGATGAGATTGGCTTTCTGGTGAAAACGGTCACCAAAGAAGGTTTTTTGAAGTTTGTCACGCTGGGCGGCTGGTGGGAACAGGTTATGCTGGGACAGCGAGTTACCGTGATGTCGCCGCTTGGCGATATTCCCGGTATCATTGGCTCCAAACCACCGCATGTGCTTTCGGCGGATGAACGGAAAAAAATGGTGATGAAGCGCGAAATGTATATTGATATCGGCGCTGCTGATAAAAAAGATGCGGAAGAACGTTTAGGCGTAACGCCTGGGGTCCCCATCGTTCCCTACGCTCCGTTTACACCAATGGCGAATCCGCAATTGCTTGTCGGTAAGGCTTGGGACGACCGGGTCGGTTGCGCAGTTGTCATCGATGTTTTGCAACAATTGGCCAAAGTAAAGCATCCCAATACAGTTTTCGGCGTGGGGACGGTGCAGGAGGAAGTAGGGTGCCGCGGCGCCAAGACAAGCGCCGATGTGATCGGCCCGCATGTTGCGATTGCGATCGACACCTGTATTGCCGGTGATACGCCGGGCATGAGCGAAGATCAGGCTTCAGCAAAACTCGGTGGCGGCGTGGCGGTTTGCATTTATGATGCATCGCTGATCCCGCACGTCAAATTGCGTGATTTTGTACTGGAAACTGCCCGGGCTGAGAAAATTCCCTTTCAATTGGAATTTTCCGAGGGAGGCGGTACGGATGGCGGCAGAATTCATCTGCATGCTCAGGGAGTGCCCAGTATTGTGTTGTCGGTACCGACGCGATATATTCATTCTCATAACGGGATCATTCATCGCAAGGATTATGAAGCTGCGGTTCAGTTGATTGTCGCTTTGATGCGGAAACTTGATGCAAAAAAAATGCAGGATTTATTGAGCTAACCCGAACAGAAATGTGTTTATTCTTGATGTGAATTGTAAAAATAAGGAGATGTGTTTTGTGGAAAGAACGTTGGTGTTAGTAAAGCCAGACGGCGTTGCACGTCAGTTAAGCGGTGAAATCATCGCCCGTTTTGAACGACGCGGACTCAAAATTGTGGCACTTAAGTTGTGTCAGATGACTCGGGAGATGGCGGAAAAACATTATGCGGAGCACGTCGGGAAACCTTTTTTCGGGGGGTTGGTTGATTTTATTACTTCAGGCCCAATCGTAGCGATGCTCATTGAAGGCGAAAATGCAATTAAAGCTGTCCGCACGATGATGGGAGCAACAAATCCGCTGGATTCTTTGCCGGGAACGATTCGCGGCGATTTTGCCTTAGCGCTTTCCAATAATGTGATTCACGGGTCCGATGGACCGGATAGCGCTGTTCGTGAGATGGCAACATTTTTTACAGAGGGCGAAATTTTTTGACCAGAGGGGGAAGAAACCATGAAGATTTACACCAAGACCGGTGATAAAGGCACGACCGGATTATATACCGGTCAGCGGATCGATAAGGACAGTTTGCGGGTGGAGGCTTACGGGAACGTCGATGAAATTAACTCGGCGCTCGGTATGGCTCGGGCTCAGGTGCAGAATGCTGAAGTCCGCGGCGTCATTTTGGAATTGCAAAAATTATTGATGCAAAAAGTGATGTCGGACCTGGCAAGTCTTGACAGGGAAGTCAGTTACACCACAGCAGCAGATATTGCATGGCTTGAGGATCTGATTGACAACTTTACCGGCAAATTGGCCCCATTGAATCATTTCATCGTTCCTGGCGACAGCCTGGGGGCGGCTGCGTTGGACGTGGCACGGACCACAACTCGGCGGGCAGAGCGGCAGGTGTGGCGATTGTCCCGGCAGGAAAAAATTGACGAGACCCTGATTGTGGCGCTAAATCGCCTGTCCGATCTTTGTTTTACCTTGTCACGGATCGAGACTGAGTTGCCGTAAATAGAGCAGGAAGAATAATTCATAACAGTGACTGCCTTGACTTGTTCAGGGCGGTTTTTTTGTCATGCAAATAATTTGATTTATACTTTTTGGAATCGTCAGAATCAGCAGGAAAATATCCGCAAAGGCGAGAATCTATAAAAACATGTAACGCGATATTCAACGTGAAAGAAAATAGGAAAAAATAGGAGGGGCCCGATTTGAAAGAGTACAAGAGTGACAGGATCAAAAATGTGGGCATTGTAGCTCACGGTGGCGCCGGAAAATCTTCTCTGGCCGAAGCGATGCTGTTTAATGCCGGCGCGGTAACCCGCCTGGGACGTGTTGACGACGGCACGGCGACCACCGATTTTGAAGCGGAGGAAGTAAAGCGTAAGGTCAGTATCAGCGCCGCTTTGGCTCCGTGTGAATGGAAAGATTATAAAATCAATGTTGTTGATACCCCGGGTTATTCCGATTTCGTTTCTGAGGTAAAAGGAGCGTTACGGGCAGTCGATGCTGCTTTGATTGTTTTGTGCGCGGCATCGGGAGTGGAAGTCGAGACTGAAAAAGTTTGGAAATATGCCGTTGATCAAAAAATTCCCCGAATTGCTTTTGTCAATAAAATGGACCGGGAAAATGCCGACTTCGATGCGGCGGTAGAAGGGATGAAAGCGACTTTTGGCGGGAATGTGGTGCCGCTGCAATTGCCGATTGGATCGCAGGAGAGTTTTACGGGAATTGTTGATGTTGTTTCGATGAAAGCCTTGATTTATAAGGGCGGTAAAGGCGCCGAAGCGGAGATTCCCGATGACATGAAAGATACGGCTGAGCTTGCCCGCATGACAATGATTGAAGCGGCAGCGGAAGCTGATGATGATGTGTTGGCAAAATATCTGGAAGGCGAAGAACTGAGCGAGGAAGAGATCTTTGCCGGTCTGGTGAAGGGGATTGCCGAAAACCGCTTTGTCCCGGTCTTGTGTGGTTCGGCAACCAAAAATATCGGTATTGTTGAGTTGTTGAACTCGATCGTCAAATATGCACCGGCGGCGGATAAGGCGATCGTCAGCGGGACTAAGGCCAAATCGGAAGAGATTGTAACAAGGAGCAGCGGCGATCCATTCTCGTCCCTTGTGTTTAAAACAACCGCAGATCCCTTTGTTGGTCGGCTTAGCTTTATTCGTGTGTTCTCGGGCACTTTAAAACCAGATAGCATCCTGTATAATTCAACTAAAGATAAAACCGAGCGAATCGGCAATTTGTTCACGATGCGGGGGAAAACCCAAGATCCTTTAACTGTAGCTAATACAGGTGACATTGTTGTCGTGGCGAAAATGGCTGAAACAGGAACCGGCGATACCTTGTGCGATAAGGATAAATCCGTTGTTTTTGCGCCGATTGATTATCCGGGGCTGATGTTTACGTTGTGCATGGAACCGAAAAACAAGGGCGATGAAGACAAGATCGGCAATGCCTTGCATCGGTTGGCTGATGAGGACCCGACGCTGAAATTCAAAAAAGATGCTGAAACCAGCCAATTGTTGGTCAGCGGCATGGGTGATCTGCATCTGGCCATCATGGGTGAGCGATTGAAACGAAAGTTTGGTGTCGAAGTCAAACTGAGCGATCCCAAGATTGCTTACCGCGAAACGGTCCGTACCGGGGTCAAGGTAGAAGGCAAACACAAAAAACAGACCGGCGGCCACGGTCAATACGGACATGTCTGGCTGCAACTTGACCCGATGCCGTCCGGTTCGCCATTTACATTTATTGACGCGACTTTTGGCGGCTCAGTGCCCAAACAGTTCATTCCGGCTGTTGAAAAGGGTGTCCGTGAAGCTTTCGCTAAAGGCGTTATCGCCGGTTACCCGCTGGTTGATATCAAGGTGACTTTGACTGACGGATCGTACCATGATGTGGATTCGTCGGAAATGTCCTTCAAAGTGGCCAGCGCCCTGGCAATCCGCAAAGGTGTGGTACAGGCCAAACCGATACTGCTGGAACCGATTTACAGCGTAGAGGTAACAGTGCCTGAATCTTATATGGGCGACATCATCGGCGACCTGAATGGAAAGCGGGGACGTATTCTCGGTATGGAGCCGATTGGCGGCGGCTTGGGAATCGTAAGGGCCATGGCGCCAATGTCCGAAATGTTCCGTTATGCAATTGACCTTCGTTCGATTACGCAAGGCCGCGGCAGTTTCAACATGGTGTTCGATCATTACGCTGAAGTGCCGCAACGTCAGGCTGACAACATCATCGAGGCGTACAAGAAGGAAAAACAAGAAGACGAAGATTGATCCTGTCGCGACGAGATCCCGCCAACGGGATCTCGTCCGATTTTTATGGTGAATGCATGGAAGAGGTCGAAAAAATGGACAAAACGAAAAAATGTCACCGTTGCGGAACTGACGAAAGTGTGGTTCACTTATGGATGGGGAAGCAATGGTGTGAAAACTGTTTTCAAAAGCAGACTGGTCTTTCGGTAGAAGCAGGTGAGTTGCCGGCATGTCCGTTATGTGGTGAAGAACTCTTGGCGTCTACATCGTATCCTCTGCAGCAAGAATTGATTTGCATGCATTGTTTGCTGAGATTAGGGCCAGAACGGGCACAAATCCTATTAAAAGTTAAAAAACTGAATCCGGTTGAAATTGCCGCCGCCGTCGGATTTCTGCGTGATCTGTTGACGCGAAATCAGATATTGCGGCTACGTGAAGCCATCAATTATGGTGGGCGGAATTGGTGGGTAAAATTACCGGATTTTGGTGAGTATATTTGTCGCAAGCTAATGGACCAAAGCGTCATCTCCTGGGATGGCGAAGTATTGGACGAAGTTTGGGATAGACTAATTGAAGAAGCAGTGGAGGAATGAAATTGTGTTAGAACAAAACAAACAGCAACTTGGGTTTATTTACCGTCGCCGTAGCGTACGAAAATTTACCGAACAGACCATTTCCAACGAAGTCATCGAGCAATTGATTGATGCGGCAGTGCATGCCCCGTCGGGAAAAAATCAACAAAATTGGCATTTTGTCGTGGTGCGCAACCAACAGAAGATTCAGGACATGGTAAAGTTGGTTGAGGCAAAACATGAAATGTTGTTGCCGTTTATTCCAGATGCCGAAAAACAAAAGGCATTCAAAGGCTCAGTAGGCTACCACACCATCTTTAAAAATGCTCCTGCCGTTGTCTTGGCCTTTGCCGGCGCTTACCCGGTACCATCTGACGATCTGGTGGCAGGACCGGGTTTGACACAACAGGAAATTGATGCATTGAAGCAGACAAAACCGGGGATACAAAATGTTGCGGCAGCAATGCAAAACTTGTTGCTGGCTGCTGCCGCTTTGGGTTATGGAACATGTTGGATGACCGGGCCCACCTATGCTGGGCCGGAAATTGCCAAACTAGTTGGTTTTAGTAAAGATGGTTATAATTTGGCAGCGCTCACGCCACTGGGAGTGCCAGCTGCCGATGGTGCGTCACCACCTCGCAAACCATTGGCGGAAGTGCTTACAATTATCGATTAGTGTGCACGTAAAGTTTAGAATTAATTGATATAACAAAAAAAGACTTCATAACGAAGTCTTTTTTTGTTATATTGAGTTGGTCGGGGCGACAGGACTTGAACCTGCGGCCTCCTGGTCCCGAACCAGGCGCGCTACCAAACTGCGCTACGCCCCGGAGTTCACAGTTTCAAATTATACACACTCTCGCAGGGATTGTCAACTTTAAAAGCGGTCTGATATAATGCATCTTGTGATTAAGGTGAGAAAAGAAGGAAAAAAGTGATTGAGAGAGAAAAGATAAAATAACGTAATTGAAATTAATCATAAAGAGGTGAGCCATGGTAGTAAAACCGCTTAAGCAGATGAAACTGGTAGTTATCCTGATTTTGTGTGTTATGGTGTTTTTGGCGATTCCCCATGCCGATGCGCAGCCGGCAAGCCCTGATATGCCGGTGAAACGCGGAATGTATGGTGATGAAGTTTCCAAACTGCAAAATAAATTGAAAGAATATGGTTATTACAAGGATCCTGTCGATGGTCGATTCGGCGCAAATACTCTAAGTGCTGTAATTCAGTTTCAAATTGATGCCGGATTAGCAGCTGATGGGGTTGTGGGTCTGTCGACCTGGGAATCTTTGAAAAATTTCCGTGGCGCCAGCTCTATTAGTAGAGGCAGGGGTGATTCTCGAAAAGCTCAGATATTGTTAAGTATGGCCCGACAATTTGTCGGCGTGCCGTATGTTTGGGCGGGAAGATCTCCCAGTGGCTTTGATTGTTCGGGTTTTATCTATTACGTGTTTGATCAGATGGGTTACGGTTTACCGCGTATGGCGGATGGCCAGTTTGAAGTGGGAATCCCTGTATCACGCAATGCACTCGAACCCGGCGACTTGGTCTTTTTTGAAACCTATGAACCCGGGCCATCTCATGTCGGTATTTACATTGGCAATGACCAATTTATTCATGCCAGTTCCGGCGCAGGGCACGTAACTGTGACGCCAATGTCAAATCCATATCATCGGGACCGATATCTTGGGGCTCGCAGGATTCTCAAATAATCGACAAGCCGGGTTACGCCCGGCTTTTTTCATGCGAATCATATTGTTGATCGGCGGACACAACCTATCAGATTAATTTTGTTTAGGGTTGATTATTGCAGGTTGGGGTGCAAGGTCAATTTTAATTTCAAAGGTTCGATCCCATGGCAGCTTACTATGCAGCTGCCAACCGGCAATCGCATAGGAATAGTCGGTCGCGGCTGGTAAAGAGAATATGGTATTTTGCCAATTGCGTTGAATTAGTCGCGGCAAAGCAGAACCCAGTTCACTTTCAATTTTCCGGTTAACCTTTGTCCGGGCGCTTTGTAAATCATACGGGTTAATTGCTTGACGTTGCAAGCTGTCATTCAATAGGGGGCGAAAACTCTTTTGGTAATACCAGTCATCCATGATTCTGCTGGCCAAAAATCCTACACGCTGCAGATCACGGCTGAGTAGCTCGTTCGGTGTGTCTTTTACGCGACCAGCAAGAACCATTGAGGCCTGCGTCACCGCAGTTCCGATGGAATTGCTGGTTGTATTCCAGCCGGCATAAGCAATGAGGCGATCAAAGGGCACCGCGTTTTTTTGCAGATATGGTAATAATGTTTGGTTGGTTTGCCAATTTTCAGCCAGATCAACCAAAGCGACATTTTTTCCTGTATCCAGCCACAGTTTGATCTGGTCGGCTGCTTTGGCAAGATTTTTCGTTGAACTGCGTAAAGTACCAGCGTGAACTGCCAAAATGTAATCAGAGTCTTCTATATTCCCACTTTGCTCTGCATTGCTGAGTTTTAATTTCTCAGCTACAGAACGGGATAACGGGCCAGGCATGTAGGGCATGGTAATATCGGGAGTAAGCGCTTCAGTATAGTAAACGAAGACCTTTGTTTTTCGGCCAATGGGTGAAACGAGTACCTGTCCAAGAAAACTGAGGGCAACTTCATCAGTGCCGCGGGTAATAAAAACCTTTTCCTGAAGCTTGGGGTTATTGTTTAGAAAAAGGTCAAGCCTTTGACGTTCCAAATTGGCCAAACCGAAACTGGCGCTGTCATCCTGGCCCAGCACCAACCCGGACAGTACCCCGGTCTGGATTAACTTGAGCAACTGAAAATTCAACTGCGTGTTTTCGGCATAAAGGCGTCGATACCGCTGGATCAACTCGATTGGCAAATCGGTTTCAATTTTCTGCAACCGTGCAAAATCACGGGGGTTTTCAAACAATAGGACCGTTTCTTGTAAAATTGACCATTCCGACATCAACGGTTTAAATTTGTCGGTGAGCGGATTATCGGCGATGAACAGGCGGGGAATAATATTGAAAGCATACAAGCGAACCCTGGGATAGTTTTGGTGCAAAACTTTCAATAATTCGATCACTTCAGCGATGTCAGATGGTGAGGCGTTGCCATGCCTGGAGGTCAATAAACCGCCATGCACCAGCATGTCAACCGAAATGATGGCAGAGTCGGAGTGAGAAATTTCCTGTGAGAGCCAGTCACGCAGTGCAACCGTATTGCCGGGGCGCCGGTAATTATCTAACAGGCCGGCAGGGGGTAGAGTTACCTGATACCCTGCCATCAGTGCGAGCTGCTGGACGTAATCGGTGCAGGGAGGACGGCTGTCCAGCGGAATCAGCGCAATTGATCCCTTGGGCAAAATTCGGACCGGGCCGAGCGGGGTGGCCGTATGTGTCAGGTTGAAGTGAAAAAGAAAAGCCAACGCGGTACTAAGAAAAATGCATATTAGACAGATATGAATAAAAAAACTGCGAATCATGCTGTCTCCCTTGTTAAAAGTGTTTTCATATGGTTGCTTTTCGGTTAATATAATAGTATTGAGATTTTGCCGTGGGATGGTTGGTGGTTTTACTGACGTGAGGATTATTGCCGGTACTGCAAAAGGGATCAGACTGAAGACCCCGAAAGGGATGAATACGAGGCCGACGGCAGATCGCGTCAAGGAGTCAGTGTTTGGCATCCTGGGCGTTGCCGTTATTGATGCGGAAGTTTTGGATTTGTTTGCCGGAACTGGCAATCTAGGTTTTGAGGCGCTAAGCAGAGGTGCGGCCTCTGCCACAATGGTCGACAAAAATATTCAGAGTGTCAAGATTATGCTGGAAAATGCTATCCTGACTGATTTGACTCGCGCCGCTGTCATCTGTCGCGAGGATGTGATGCAGGCATTGCGACGATTACAAACGGAAGAAAAATCTTTTGATCTGATTTTTTGCGATCCGCCGTATAATCTGGGGCTTGCTCCCAAAGTCTTGCTCGGTCTTGAATCGAATAATGTTTTATGTGCGGGCGGAATTCTCGTATTGGAACACTCCAGGCATGAAAAACTTCCTGACGGATTAAAAAGGATTGTTGCATATCGTAGCGAATTTTATGGAGAAACCGTTGTGAGTTTTTTCATGAAACAGGAGGGAATCAATAGTGAGAACTGCAGTGTGCCCGGGTAGTTTTGACCCGGTGACACGCGGCCATCTCGATATTTTCGAGCGGGCGGCAAAAATGTTTGATGAGGTAATCGTAGCTGTTTTTCATAATCCGGGCAAGCGACCGGTTTTTTCAATGGAGGAACGGGTTCAAATGCTCAGGGATGCGACAAAACATATTCCCAACATTCAGGTTGACTGCTTTTCTGGTCTTCTGAATGAATATGTTCGTGGACGCAATACCAACATTATTGTTCGTGGCCTCAGGGCGCTTACCGATTTTGAATATGAGTTCCAGCGGGCCTTGTTGATTAAGCATGTAGACCCGGACATCGAAACGGTATTCATGATGACTAGCAGTGAGTATTCTTTTGTCAGCTCCTCGGCAACAAAAGAGCTGGCGAAATTTGGCGGTTCAATTCGCGGGCTGGTTCCTGCCAGCGTGGAAGAACAGATCGTTCGTCGGTTAAATGACCGGGCGTAAGAAAGGATGTGGCGTTCATGAAAGTCGAAGAGATTTTGGAAGAAATGGAGAACATTCTGTTGGAATCCGGGAGGGTTCCTTTTACGAACAAGCGGTTGGTAGAAGAAGATGACATGGCTCGCCTGATTGATGAATTGCGAGATGCCATGCCATCTCAGTTGGTAGAGGCAGGCCGTATCGTGAGTGATCGCCAGCGTATCCTGGAAGAGGCTCAGCAAAAATCAGACGAAATCATTCAACAAGCTAAAGCATACCATAGCAAGCTGACTGATGAAAACCTGATCACGCGTCAGGCGCAAGAACAAGCCAATGAAATCGTGACAAGCGCGCGCAAGGAATCTGAGCAGACGCTGCGGGAAGCTGAAGAAAAAGCCGCCGATATGCTGGCGATCGCTCAGAAAAATGCGCAGGAATTGGCGGTGGATGCCATGGTATATGCGGATCAGGTATTTAACCTGGTGGAAACAAACTTGTCTCAGTCGTTGGATACCGTACGCAAAGGGCATGAGGAATTGAAACAACAGTTTCGTAAATAAACGGGCTGCAAGCGCAGGCTAGTATTCTGATACGTGTATGGTGGACTGACGAAAGTCGAGTCCGCCTTTTTTTTGCGCAGGGTTCGGCAGGCAGAGGCTGAACAGTTCAGTAGCGGCAATGTCGATGGCGAGCATTGATTGGAGCGGTGAAAATGAGTTGGCATGATAGCTGCGAGAGTTCAGGCAAGTGGCTGTCTTGGTTATGACGGGGATGGTTCCGCGCCGGGAGATTTGCCGCAGAGCGGACTGGCCCCGTTCATTCAGTGCCAGAACTCTTGCATATAAAGGGCCGGATTCATCAAAAGATTTTATTTGCGATGCTTTTGTTCCAAGGAGAAGATGAACCAGTAGCCTTTGTAAGCGCGAATATGGATAGCGTTTGGTTTTTAGCAGGTGCATCAGTTCGCTTAAAGTTCCCGCTTGCCGGGCCGCGGTTCGCAGGCGGTTTTCCAGCCCTTCAGATATTTCTGGTGTGGCAAGCAGTTCTGTATCTGGCATGCGACGCAGCTTTTCCAGAATAACATTTGTAAGCGCTGAAATATCGGCCAATCCCCTGCCGGACTCAATCTGCGCACTTATAGTTGCGATGGTGGCGGGGGGGAGAGTGTCAAGGAGCCGCGCGGAAAATTGACGTAATTGGTAAAGTTCCTGACGAATGGCTGTCGCACTGGCATAGCGACCGATCAACTGCCGGTCATGGAAGCCGCTGCCGATACGACAGATTGGCAATGGATGTATGGATGGTGCATATTGCGCCAGCGAACGGAGATATTCAACGGCCAAAATATTGTTGGGCGAGATAATAAAATTAGCCGTCGTATAGCCGCCGGACACGAGTGCGGACGCTAAAGCAGCGGCATAAGTTTTGCCATTGCCAAGCCCCTGTTTCAACTGGGCAATCACTTGCGGGTCGGCCAAACCGGCGGCAGCGGCGCTGAGGGAATCCAGATCCGAATTTTCGGCGCCAAAGGATAAGTGATCGACAATACCAAGACTATTTAGCAGGCGTACGCCGCCCGCAGCAAAGTACTGAGCGCTGCGAACGGCGAAAACCGCCGGCAATTCCAGGACCAGGTCGACGCCAGAACGTACTGCAGCTTCTGCCCGTCGCCATTTGTCAAAGATAGCTATTTCACCGCGTTGGGTGAAATGACCGCTCATTACGACAATTACAGCATCGGCCTGGCCGAGGTTTCTTGCTTGCGTCACCTGGTAGGCATGCCCGTTATGAAAGGGATTATATTCTGCTATGATACCGATTGCTCGCATTGTCAGTTTGTTCCTTTTGTAATATAATTACTAAGACATATGTTTCGGGCGGAAGGGCTAATTATCCTGCCGGGATCGAAGTATTCGTTCGATTCATTCATTATTTTGGGAGGGAAAAAAGTGAAAGTACTCGTTGTAAATTGTGGTAGTTCCTCACTCAAGTACCAGTTGTTCAACATGGAAGATGAAAGCGTATTGGCCAAAGGTTTGGTCGACCGGATTGGCATGGATGGTTCGGTGTTGAATCATCAACCGACTGGCAAACCGAAAGTGCCCCTGACGGCAGAAATAAAAAACCATACCTTCGCAATTAAAATGGTGCTGGATGCCTTGACTGATCCAGAGCATGGAGTGGTAGCCAATATCGGGGAAATCGATGCGATTGGTCACCGCGTTGTACATGGCGCTGAAAAATTCAGCGATTCGGTACTGATTTCGCCGGCGGTTATGGCTGCGCTTACCGAGTTTACAGAATTGGCTCCGCTGCATAACCCGCCAAACATTTCCGGCATCAATGCCTGCGCCGAAATTCTGCCCAAGGTTCCGCAGGTCGGTGTTTTTGATACCGCATTCCATCAAACCATGCCAAAATACGCATTCCTTTACGGAATTCCTTACGAAGCATATCAGAAGTATGGTGTTCGCCGCTACGGATTCCATGGCACATCGCACAAATATGTTTCCGAGCGAGCCGCTGAAATGATGGGCGATCAGATAAGCAACCTGCGGATTATCACCTGCCATCTTGGCAATGGCGCCAGCATAGCAGCAATCAAGAACGGAAAATCGATTGATACCAGCATGGGCTTTACACCGTTGCAAGGGTTGGTCATGGGAACCCGATGCGGCGATATTGACCCGGCGATTCCTCCATATCTGATGCGTAAAGAAGGTATGACACCAGACGAAATCGACACTTACCTCAATAAAAAATCCGGCGTGCTTGGTTTGTCTGGACTCTCCAGCGATTTTCGTGACCTGGAAGAAGCCGCAGACAAGGGTAATGAGCGAGCTCAGCTGGCAATCGACGTTTTTGCCTATACAGTGCGGAAATACATTGGCAGTTATATTGCGGCAATGGGTGGCGTGGATGCCATCGTGTTCACGGCTGGACTTGGAGAAAACTCACCGCAAATACGTGATCAGATCTGTAATGGGCTTGAGTTTTTGGGAACCCGCGTTGACGCTGCGAAAAACGCAAGTCGCGGCAAAGAACAGGAAATCAGCGCCGATGGGTCAAAGGTTAAAATTTTTGTTATCCCGACCAATGAAGAGTTGGTTATTGCCAGAGACACTAAAACGATCTGCTTGCCTTTGGTCAGGTAGAATTCTTGACAAGCTTTGGCTGCGTCGCTATAATGGGTAAGGTGATTGACCATTGATAAAAGTCGATGTTTCTCAAATTCTCTCACAAGTCGGCGATAATCAGCCTTTTTCTTTAGTTGTCGATGCCGCAGCCATTGGTGAAACTGAACCTTGGTTTGGTGGAAATATATCTATTTCCGGCGAAATCGTCAATCTGGGAAATGCTTTCCGTTTTAACGCTCGTATTACCGGGCAGGCCACTTTGGAATGCGGTCGGTGTCTCAAAGTATTTGAACAGCCGATTGATTTTTCGCTGGAAGATGATGTTGAGACGGAAGAAATCGATCACATAGCAGGCACTTTGGATATTGCCGAAACAATTCGTGCCGCATTGATTTTTTACGAACCGATGCAACCGCTTTGTGGTGATGCTTGCAAAGGACTCTGCTTTCATTGCGGAGCTGACCGTAATAAAATCGAGTGCAAGTGCGAAAAAAAAGTGATGGATCCTCGGTTGGCCGGATTAGGCCGTTTGCTGGAATAATGAATTGTGAAGACTCTATTGTACAATATAGAGTGGCACGTGAAGGAGGTGTAATGACATGGCGGTACCCAAGCGGAAACTATCGAATTCACGAAAAAATCGGCGTAGGGCGAATTGGAAACTCACAGCTCCCAATCTTTCGGCCTGCCCACATTGCCACGAACTGAGAATGCCTCACCGGGTTTGTCCGGAATGCGGTTATTATGATGGTAAAGAAATTATCAAAAAGGCCGAGTAGGTCGGAAAAAGTGCTGCAATAAAGATGGGATCGGGAGTGCCTGATCCTTTCTTTTTATGCTCTTTTTTCCTGCATCACTTGGTACATAGGATGTGTAAGATCGTATGGTCGAAGAAGTCTATCCTTCAATATACCGCATGGAAATTCCGATTCCCCGCAGTCCGCTCAAGGCTACGAACGCCTATGTCATTAAAGGTTCGGAACGAACGCTGTTGATTGACAGCGGGCAAAATTGCGCCGAGGCGCTGACGGCGATTCAGGCAGGATTAGCTGAATTGCAGGTTGATTTACAACATACGGATATATTTGTGACCCATATGCATGCCGATCATTCGGGACTACTGCCGTTTCTCAAGACTGAAACAACGCGACTTTTTGCTAACCCGGAGGATGCGGCAGTAATCAATCATATGTTTACCTCCGCTGATCCGATGGAGCCGCTACGCGTTGCGGCCTGTCAAAATGGATTCGAGCCTGATGAAGCGGTTGCTGCAATCCGGCGTCATCCTGGCAATGATATCGGTTCAAAGGCCGGTTTGGAATTTAATTTCGTTGCAGATGGCGATATCATCGCGGCAGGTCCTTATAATTTCCGCTGTGTCGCTACGCCGGGACACACCCAGGGGCATATTTGTTTATATGAACCGGAGTGTAAACTGCTGATTTCCGGCGATCATATATTGGGTGATATTAGTCCTAATATCACTTATTATTGGGGCGAACACAATCCTTTGCAACAATTCTGGAACTCATTGGAGTTGATCGAACAGCTAGACGTTGTGCAAGTCCTACCGGGCCATCGACGATTATTCGGCGACTGCCGGGGCAGGATTCAAGAATTGCAAGAGCATCACCAAAAGCGTTTGTCAGAAGCATACTCAATTTTACAGAGAGCGCCGATGACCGGCTATCAGGTGGCGTCTTACATGACGTGGGATATGGTTTACCGCTGTTGGGATGAAGTGGCGCCGGTCCAGAAATTCTTTGCCACCGGCGAAGCGTTGGCGCATCTGCGTTTTTTACTGGCCCAGGATAAAGTCAAATGTGAATGGCGGGGCGACGCCTATTGGTATTCACTCCAATAATTCCTTTGATTATCACCGGTCAGTGACCGGTTTTTTTATTTAAATTACTATTGCGTTCGTCGCATCTTCCCGCTATAATTTTTATAGTAGCAGATAATAATATCAAGTGATATAAATGGTGTGGTGAAAATGGCGCGTCAAGCCAAAAGACTTCGGCACGAACAACTGAAAAAGCTGATTGATCATTCGCCGTTTGTAACAGATGAGGACTTAGCAATCCGGTTTGGCGTCAGCATTCAAACAATCCGATTAGACCGGATGGAAATGGGGATTCCTGAATTACGCGAGCGTACGCGCCAAGTAGCGCAAGAGGCCCATGCCAATCCCAAGGCAATTGCCAGCCAAGATATGGTTGGCGAAATCCTGGATCTGGAACTGGGTAAAACGGGTATTTCAACCATGGTCGTTACACCGCTAATGGTATTTGAAAAAACAAAGTTAGCCCGCGGACACCATATTTTTGCTCAGGCCAATTCGTTGGCGTTGGCAGTCATGGATGCACCCGCTGCCGTTACGGGAGTCGCCAATATCAAGTTTAAGGCGCCTGTCCGTGAAGGTGAAAAATTGTTGGCTAAAGCAGAAATCGTGCGAACAAGGGGTAATAAGAATTTTATTTGGGTCAAGATCCGTTCCGGTGCGCAAGAAGTTTTTAGGGCAAAATTTATAATGGTTTCACTGGAAGGATGACAAGAATGATAAGAATTGCTGTTGATGCAATGGGTGGCGACTTTGCCCCTGCAGAAATAGTGCTGGGCGCAGTCGACGGCGCTCGAAATTACGATTGTGAAATATTCTTGGTTGGTGATGAAGCCCGAATTCGGGATGTGTTGAGCAAAATTCCGGATTGGGAGAAACTGCCCATACAGATTGTTCATGCTTCGGAAATGATTGACATGAATGACCAACCGGGCGCTGCTGTGCGCAGAAAAAAGGATGCTTCGGTTGTTGTGGCAACGCGACTGGTCAAAGAAAAAAAATGTGATGTGGCAATTGCTGCAGGGCACACTGGGGCTGCAGTTGCGGCTGCACTATTTGGGCTCGGCCGCATTGCCGGAATTGAACGCGCAGCTATTGCCACGGTGTTGCCGAACATGAATGGCAAGACAGTTATGCTAGATGCTGGGGCCAATGTTGACTCTAAACCCAAACACTTGGTTCAGGCAGCGATCATGGGTTCGATCTATGCCGAATATGTGCTGGGAATGCCGAAGCCGCGGGTTGGTTTGCTAAATATCGGCGAGGAACCGTCTAAGGGAAATGAACAGGCATTAGCAACATTTCCGTTGCTATCTGACCTGAAGACCATCAATTTCATCGGCAATGTTGAGGGCCGCGACATTACGGCAGGAACTGTCGATGTGGTGGTATGCGATGGATTTGTCGGCAACATCGTGCTCAAGACAGCGGAAGGGTTGGCCAAGTCTTTAATGCAGCTGGTCAAAGAAACTATCATGCAGGGCGGATTTATGGCCAAACTGGGTGGTTTGCTGATCATGCCGGCGATGCGCAAATTAAAGAAAAAATTGGATTATGCGGAGTATGGTGGCGCCCCGTTGTTGGGAATTGATGGCGGCTTCATAATTTGTCATGGCAGTTCCAAAGCCAGGGCGATTGAGAGCGCCGTACGAGCAGCAAAAGAGTTTTCGGACCAAAACGTGGTTGAGCATATTCGGGAGAATTTGATTAGGGAGGGTTTGTCTAATGACACAAGCGATAGCACAAAATAGGAATGTGGGGATTCTGGGGATTGGAAAATTTGTACCGGAAGAAATATTGACCAATAAAGACCTGGAAAAAATGGTAGATACGAATGATGAGTGGATTATAGAAAGGACTGGAATTAAAGAGCGCCGAATTTCCAAACCGGATGTTCCGACATCTGAATTGGCTGTTTGGGCGTCGGAAAAAGCTTTGTTAGACGCCGGGCTTACAATCAATGATATTGATTTGATTATTGTGGGGACTTCTAGCCCTGATATGTTTTATCCTTCGGTAGGCTGCCTGGTTCAGACACGACTTAACGCCAATAAAATTCCTGCATTCGATTTACAGGCCGGTTGCTCGGGTTTTTCGTATGGGATGGTTGTGGCGACACAATTTATCCGTTCGGGAATGTACAAGAAAATTTTGTTGATTGGCGCAGATGAGATTTCCAAAATGCTTAACTGGAAAGATCGCAATACGTGCATTTTATTTGGCGATGGAGCAGGCGCGGTGGTTGTTGGCGAAGTGGCTGCTCCGTACGGTATACTGGGTGCATATATGGGATCTGACGGATCTGGTGGTGAACTTTTGAAATTTCCTGCTGGCGGGACCCGAATGCCTGCTACGGTGGAAACAGTGCAGCAGGATTTGCACTCCGTGCATATGGAAGGCAATGAGGTGTTTAAGTTCGCTGTGAGAGCCATGGGCGAAGCAGCCGGAAAAGCACTTGAAGATGCTGGATTGCAGGAAAGTGATGTTGATTGGCTGATCCCGCATCAGGCAAACATGCGAATTATTCAGTCGGCTGCAAAGCGACTGAAAATGCCGATGGAAAAGGTTATTGTTAATTTGGACAAATATGGGAACACATCGTCGGCATCTATCCCGATTGCACTGGAAGAAGCGGTCGTGGATGGACGGATCAAACCAGGAGATATTGTGCTTATAGTTGGATTTGGTGCGGGGCTTACATGGGCGTCAGTTATATTCCGGTGGGGAAAATAACATATTAATCGATGATTTTGATTTGGAAGGAAGGGTATTCGTGGCTAAAACCGCTTTTCTTTTCCCGGGACAAGGGTCACAGTCGGTGGGAATGGGTAAAGAGCTATCTGACAAATTCTCGGTTGCAAAAAAAACCTTTGAAGAAGCGGATCAGGCATTAGGCTTCTCCATTAGCAAACTATGTTTTGAGGGTCCCGAAGATGAATTGCGCAAAACGGTCAACACCCAACCCGCCATTTTGACGGTCAGTGTCGCCGCTTTTCGTGTATTACAGGAAGCTGGCGTGCAGGTTGACATCACTGCAGGACATAGCCTGGGTGAATATTCGGCGTTAGTTGCGGCAGGCGTGCTAGATTTCGCTGATGCAGTCCGTTTGGTCAACAAAAGGGGAGCGTTCATGCAAGAGGCGGTGCCGATCGGGCAAGGCGCCATGGCAGCTGTACTAGGGATTGAACGGGCTAAGGTAGTGGCAATTTGCGCAGAAGTGGAAAAAGAACATGGTGCGGTGCAAGCTGTCAATTTCAATTGCCCTGGACAGATTGTCATTGCAGGCACAACCGCGGGAGTGGAAAAAGCGGCGGAAGCATTGAAAACTGCAGGCGCAAAACGAGCGATCCTATTACCGGTGAGTGCACCGTTTCATAGTTCATTATTGCAGCCGGCGGCTGAAAAATTGGCGGTGGAACTGGCAAAAGTCGAGTTTCATGAACCTAAAATTCCCGTTGTAGCCAATGTTAATGGTAAAGCCTCTTTTTCCAAGGCGGGGATCAAAGAATTGTTGGTGACTCAGGCTGCTAACCCGGTGCTCTGGGAAGATTGTGTCGCTACGGTGGCGGAGTATGGCGTGGATGTGAGTATTGAAGTGGGGCCGGGAAAAGTTTTGACCGGTTTTACCAAGAAAATCGCGCCGCAAATCAATACTTTGAACGTCGAAGATTTGGAGTCATTGCAAAAAACGCTTGATTATTTCAAGGAGGTCCGCTAAAATGCTATTAGCCAACAAAACGGCTCTTGTTACTGGTGCATCGAGAGGAATTGGCCGGGCGACCGCGCTTGAACTGGCCAAAGCCGGGGCTAAGGTTGCCGTCAATTATGCTGGAAATCGTGCTGCAGCCGAAGAAGTGGTGGCGATGATTGAAGCAGCTGGGGGTCAGGCGTTTATGGTTCAAGCTGACGTCGGCGACTCTGCTGCGGTAGACGCCATGATTAAATCCGTCGTAGAGCGTTTCGGCTCCATAGATATTCTGGTCAACAATGCCGGAATTACCCGCGATAACCTGATTATGCGGATGAAAGAAGAAGATTGGGACGCTGTGATTCATACGAATCTAAAAGGAATCTTCAACTGCACCAAAATTGTCACGAAGTTGATGATGAAGCAGCGTTATGGACGGATTGTGAACATGACATCGGTAGTCGGCGTCATGGGTAACGCCGGGCAGTCGAATTACGCAGCCGCCAAGGCCGGTGTGATTGGATTCACCAAATCGATGGCCAAAGAACTGGCGTCGCGCAATATCACCGTCAACGCAGTTGCCCCGGGATATATTGCTACGGATATGACTGCTGATTTGCCAGAACAGGCCAAAACAGATCTGCAGACCCAGATTCCCCTCCAACGATTGGGAACTCCCGCAGATGTCGCTAGTGCGGTACTGTTTCTGGTATCGCCCGGCGCTGACTATATAACGGGCCAGACACTTCATGTAGATGGCGGAATGGTAATGTGAACAACAGGACACACTTTGGAAGGAGGTGAAAAGCATGTCGACATTTGAAACAGTCAAGCGGATCGTGGTAGATCAGCTGCAGGTAGCTGCCGACGACGTCAAAATCGATTCCACGTTTATTGATGATCTTGGCGCAGACTCTCTGGACATCGTGGAATTGATCATGGCTTTTGAAGAGGAATTCAACATTGAAATCCCTGACGAAATTGCCGAAAAGATCAAGACCGTCAAGGACGCGGTGGACTATATTGAAAAGGAAAAACAGGCTTAACTGATTGTTGCGTGAGAAAGTCCCGCGGAACTGTTTCGCGGGACTTTCTTAGAGCGACCGAAATTAATAGGTTATCTGTAGATGTCGATTGGGGGATTAAGGCAATTGAAACTCCCGGAGTTAAGAATAGGAAAATTGGTTGCAAAAGTTCCAGTTATTCAAGGTGGCATGGCGATTCGTCTTTCGACGGCGCCACTCGCAGCGGCAGTGGCCCGTGAGGGCGGAATTGGCCTGATTGCCGCTTCTGGGATGACAGTGGACGAGTTGCGCAATGAAATTCGACTGGCCAGATCCCTGACTGATGGGATCGTGGGTATCAATATGATGGTTGCGGCTCGTTCCTTTGCAGTAATGATAAAGACTGCCATTGAGGAAGGCATTGACTTGGTTGTTGCCGGTGCGGGTTTTTCCCGTGATATGTTTGCTTTGGGCAAAGAGTCGGGGACGCCAATTGTTCCAATTGTTTCAAGTGCCAAACTTGCCCGTATCTCGGAAGTGCTGGGTGCTGCGGCAGTAATTGTCGAGGGCAAGGAAGCTGGCGGACACTTGGGTACCGACCGTTCGATGCGGGTGATTGTGCCAGAAGTGCGCGCCGCGGTGAAAATACCGGTAATTGGCGCTGGCGGTATAATGAATGGCCGTGATATTGTCGATGTGATTCGTCTCGGCGGCAATGGCGTCCAAATGGGGATTCGTTTTGCGGCCAGTGAAGAATCAAATGCCGGCCCGGCATTAAAAGAGTTCTATTTGAAAGCCAAACCGGAAGATGTCATGTTGATCAATAGTCCGGTAGGTTTGCCTGGTCAGGCGGTACGCAATCCATTTGCAGCAAAGATTGCCGATGGGACGGTTCCCAAACCGGACTCCTGTGATGCTTGTTTGAAGCATTGTTCCCAGTCATTCTGCATCATTAAGGCACTTATCCGTGCCCAGCAGGGTGATGTGGAGACCGGCCTGGTCTTTACCGGTGAAAACGTCTTTAAAATCGATAAAATTTTATCAGTCAAGGAAATCATGGCAACGTTGGTTAAAGAAGCCGAAGCGACTGAATGATGAGGAGTGACTGAATTGAAGAAACGTGTAGTTATTACCGGTGTAGGAGCTATTTCGCCGATCGGCAATACGGCAGCTGAATTTTGGCAGGCGCTATTGGCGGGGAAATCGGGGATTGGGCTGATTACGCGCTTTGATGCTGCAGAATATGATGCGAAAATTGCCGGTGAGGTAAAAGATTTCGATCCGACTGTTTTCATCGATAAAAAAGAAGCCCGCCGCATGGACCGTTTTACGCAGTTTGCCATTGCCGCCGCTAAAATGGCATTGGATGATTCCGGCATGGATATGGAGAAAGAAGACAAGTCACGGATCGGTTCCTTTGTTGGCTCTGGCATTGGCGGCATGGATACTTTGCATGACCAGTATAAGAATTTGTTTGAAAAAGGTCCGAATCGCGTCAGTCCTTTTTTTATCCCCATGATGATTGCCAATATGGCAGCCGGTCAGGTTTCCATTGCATTCGGTCTGCAGGGGCCGAGCAGCTGTGTGGTGACTGCCTGTGCGACCGGGACCAATTGTATTGGCGATGCAATGAAAGTCATTCAACGCGGTGATGCTGACGTGATGGTGGCAGGCGGAACTGAAGCCGCTATTTCACCAGCAGGCATGGCAGGTTTTTGTTCAATGAAAGCATTATCAACCCGTAATGAAGCGCCGGAAAAAGCTTCCCGTCCGTTTGAAAAAGATCGGGATGGATTTGTCATGGGCGAAGGTTCTGGCATTGTGATATTGGAGTCACTGGAACATGCGTTGGCCCGTGGTGCCCGCATTTATGCTGAACTTGCCGGATATGGCACGAATGCTGATGCTTATCATGTGACTGCCCCGGCGCCGGAAGGCGTTCAGGCGGCTCGTTGCATGGAGCTGGCAATCCAAGATGCCGGGCTGCAGATTACCGACGTTGATTATATCAATGCGCATGGGACTTCTACACCGCTGAATGACAAGAATGAGACGCTGGGGATTAAACGCCTGTTTGGCGAACATGCAAAAAATATTGCTGTCAGTTCAATTAAATCGATGACCGGACATCTGCTCGGCGCCGCTGGGGGAATTGAATGTGTGGCAACAGCATTGACTGTAGCCAATGATATGATACCTCCGACGATCAACTACGATAATCCCGATCCGGATCTTGATCTTGACTACGTTCCCAACCAAGCTAGGGCTAAAGTGGTAAAAGTTGCGATATCCAATTCGTTTGGGTTTGGCGGCCACAATGCAACCCTGCTCGTCAAGAAGTTTGAACAGTAATCAAAACCGGGAGCGTCTTCAAACCTTGATGACGACTCTCGGTTTTTCTTTTACACAGCCGCAACTTTTGCTTCAGGCATTGGTGCATTCTTCGTATGCAAATGAAAATCCGAAGTTGCAACTTGCACATAATGAACGGCTCGAGTTCCTGGGTGATGCAGTGATTGAACTGATTGTCAGCAATTGGCTGTTCAGAGTGGAACCGGAATTAGCCGAAGGGGCAATGACCAGGGCTCGTGCTACGGTGGTATGTGAACGCAGTCTGGCAGCTGCTGCGCGTCGGATCGGCTTACATCAATACGTGCTGCTTGGCTGCGGGGAACAGGCGAGCGACTCTAAAGGCAGGCCCTCGATTTTAGCCGATGCTTTTGAAGCAGTGATCGGCGCCATGTATCTCGACGGCGGGCTGGCTGTGGCGACTGCATTTGTGGAAAATGTTTTGGGCGAAATGCTGGTTCAGGCAAGAGACGGACTCTTGTTCGAGGATTATAAAACGAAACTGCAGGAAGAATTGCAGAAAGAAGGCCCAAGAAATATTGTCTATGATGTAATGGTAGAATCGGGACCGGCCCATGCTCGCCAGTTTACGGTATCGGTATCGGTCGACGGCGTCGAATTGGGTATAGGAACAGGGAAAAGTAAAAAAATGGCTGAGCAGGCAGCGGCTCAGGCAGCTCTGAATCAATGAAACAGTTGGAGTAAATTCTGGCTGTTTTTTTCTTGTTTTTTTTGCAAGGATTTATGTTACAGACGCAGAATTAAATACTACTGGTTACTCGAATCAATGTCGCAGGGAGGTTTTTGCATGACGGTTCTCAAGGTTTCTGCCCAGTCCAATCCAAAGTCGGTCGCAGGCGCCCTGGCATCTGTTGTGCGAGAACAGGGAACTGCCGAAATGCAGGCGATAGGGGCTGGCGCAGTCAATCAGTCTATGAAGGCCATCGCCATTGCCCGGGGTTATCTTGCTCCGGCAGGAGTAAATCTGGTGGCAATTCCCACTTTTATTGATGTTGAAATCGACGAGCAACTGAAAACGGCAATTCATTTTGTTGTTGAGCCGCGATGAAGGTTGATTGAGACAAATTTAACCTGTCCGTTATCATACGGACAGGTTAAATTTGTGATTCGCGCTGTCTCGTGTTAAAATTTCTCTGGTCGGCTTTGCCGATACTGCTGATGAAATCATGATATGAAAGACTGGATGTGATCGTTTGCTTCTGAAAAAGTTCGAGGTCTTTGGATTTAAATCATTTGCCGACAAGACCGAACTTGAATTTAGCCCAGGCATCAATGCAATTGTGGGTCCGAATGGGAGTGGCAAAAGCAATATCTCGGATGCGATTCGTTGGGCATTGGGAGAACAAAGTATCCGAACCCTGCGTGGCGCGAAAATGGAAGATGTGATTTTTGCCGGCACTACCCAACGACGACCATTGGGAGTTGCTGAAGTCTCACTCACATTTGACAATTATGATGCACTGCTGCCGCTGGATTATGGCGAAGTTACGGTAACCCGGCGTGTGTTTCGTTCGGGCGAGAGCGAGTACATGATCAACAAAACACCGTGTCGGCTGAAAGATTTGCATGAGTTGTTGGCAGGTACCGGTTTGGGCCGTGAATCTATGGCGGTCATTGGACAAAATAAAATTGATGAAATTCTTAACAGCAAGCCGGAAGAAAGAAGGCTATTGTTTGAGGAAGTCATTGGTATTGCCCGCTATAAACAACGCCGCAAAGATGCTGTGCGCAAAATGGATGATACGGAACAGAATTTAACCCGGGTCCGCGACATCATTGCAGAAATTGAATCTCAGCTTGAGCCGCTAAAAGAAAGCGCTGCGAAAACGAATCAATATAATCGCCTCTATGCGCAATATGTCCAATGTAAGACGACCCTGTACGTAAATCGGTATGACGTGGCGCAGCAGCAACTGACAGTTTTGGCAACGGAAGAAAAGAAAGCGTTGGACGCAGCCATTGCCGCGATGACCCAGACATCCGTCGCCGAAAGCGAACGGGAACTGTTTGGCGCCGAATTGGCCAACACCGATGAACAATTGTTGTATTACGACCGAGTGCTGGCGGCCAGCAATCTGTCACTGCAAAAAACTGATGGTCAGATTCAGGTGGGCCGTGAGCGTCTGGAGCATATTGGCCAACGCCAGGAAAAGTTAATCAGCGAGAAAGACACATTGTCAACGCGGCTTGAGTTTCTGGCAGGGTCATTATCAGAGTGCAAAGAACAACTGGTCATTTTGCAAAACGAAGAAGCAGAAGCGACGGTTGAATTGAATGAAGCCGCGACGCGGCTAGATCAGCAAACACAGTTGATTAAATCTTTGCAACAACAAATCCATGAAACCCGTGATCTGGTTTTTGACCAGTTGCAGGAAGTTGTTGATGAACGCAATAATTTGCGACAGGCCGAACGGGAAATTGAAACGCTGAATCAACAGAAAAACCGGCTTACGCGCGAAATGGAGTCGTTGTCAGCTGAATATCAGGCGGCCTGGGACTTGCGACGTAACAAAGAAGTCGAATTGCAACAGCAGGCGACACTTTTGCAAACGCTGGTAAGGCAACAAGAAGTTTTGCTGCGAGAAAAGGAAACGCTGCAAACCGAGCTGCGCAAGCGGCAACAACGGGAGCAACAACTGACAAACCAACGCCAGGAGTATCTTTCCAAGCGTAAAGTGTTGGCCTCTATGCAAAGCGCCTATGAAGGCTTCAGTTTTGGCAGTCGCAGTGTGTTGCGGAGCACAGAACCATGGAAAAAAGGCGTATTGGGGGCCGTAGCCCAATTGCTGACAGTGCCGGATGCTTATGTTACGGCGATTGAAACGACGCTGGGGCAGTCGCTGCAGAACATTGTCACCGAAGATGAACAAACCGCCAAGGCTGCGGTGAACTTCTTAAAAGAGGGGAGATTGGGGCGCGCCACTTTTCTGCCGCTTCAATCTATTCGCGCCCAGGCGCCGCGTGAACATGATGTGGCTGCCGCCGTTTCCGCAGGAGCGATTGGGCTGGCGTCGTCGCTAGTCCAGACGGAGCCCCGATATAAGGTATTGGTTGAAATGATGCTAGGCCGGACCGTAGTCGCTACGGATCTGGACTCCGCCATGCGAATAGCCAAAAATAGCGGACAACGAATTCGTGTTGTTACACTGGATGGGGAGCTGATCAATCCGGGCGGTGCGATTACCGGCGGTCGGTCCAGCCAGAAAGAGCAGGGATTTTTAAGCCGCCAGAATGAAATCGACGAATTGACCCGAAATATTGGGCAGGCAGAAGCGGCGATGGAGCAGGCGGCAGTTGAGATAAGCCAGGCGACGGAAGCACTGGCCAAACAAGAAGCGTCAATACAACAAAACAGCGTTGAACAGTCGCAATCGGAATTGCAGCGCGCTGATACCGACCGGGGGCTCGTCCGTTGGCGGCAAGATGAACAGCGGCTGAAGCTGGCGGTGGAAACCTGCCGTCAGGAATTGGAACAAGGTGAAGTTCGGGCGCGGCAACAGATTGCCCTGGTTGATCAAACCAAGACACGCCTGGAATCACTGCGGGAACGGGAAGCTCAAAACAAAGGGAAAATTGATGAGTGGCAGGCCAGTCTGGCGCAAACCCAGACTGAACGGGATTTGCAGGATCAATGTGTAACTGAACTGCGGATTCGCCAAAATGACTTGAGTCACCGTAGGGAAAATGCAGTCGCCGACCAAAACCGCCAAGCGGAAGAAAAAGCCAGACATGACACACACTGGGCTTTATTACATACGGAACTGGCTGCCGTTGCCGGGCAAACCGAGCAGACTACCGATGAACTAAATAATGCTTTGCTCGAGCGGGAGCAGTTGCTAAAGAAAACTGAGAATTACCGAGCCTTCCGCGCTGAATTATATACTGCCAAGACCAATTTGCAAGTCGAAGTGCAAAAACTGGACCGCAGTCTACGGGATTTGAAACGACGTTGCCACGACCTCGAAGAAAAAGCGCATTCCTTGCGACTGGATAGTGCGAAATTCGAATATGAACTGAAACATTGCCGGGAACAGATTGAAACGCAATATAACATGACGCTTGAGGATGCCCATAAGAACCGAATCGATGCGCCAATCGCCGAAATTGAAGCAGAGGCAGGACGATGCGATGCTGCCATTCAGGAAATCGGACCGGTGAATCCGGCTGCAGTCGAAGAATACCGCCGAGCTGCTGATCGCTATGACTTTATGCTCTCTCAGGCCACTGATCTGGAAACGGCAGCTGCATCGCTGCGGCAAATTATCGCCGATATTGATCGAACGATGGCTGAACGGTTTGCAGAAGGGTTTGCGGCAATCAATGCTCATTTCGCCGATATCTTTGTCCGATTGTTTGGTGGTGGCAGCGCCGTGCTGGAACTCTCACAATCTGATAATATCCTGGAGTCTGGGGTGGAGATTTTTGTCCAACCGCCGGGCAAACGGCGACAAAATTTGGCGCTGCTTTCCGGGGGCGAGCGGGCGCTGACCGTTATTTCGATCTTGTTTTCATTTTTGGCCTATCGACCGGCGCCTTTTTGCGTGATTGACGAAATCGACTCTGCGTTGGATGAGTCCAATGTGCGTCGTTTCAGTGAGTTTTTGGGTGAGTACTCGAAACACAGTCAGTTTATTGTGGTAACCCACCGCAAAGGAACGATGGAAGCTGCCGACATCTTGCATGGTGTGACCATGGAAGATTCTGGTGTTTCGCGCCTGGTTTCAGTGAAATTTTTGGAAGATGGAAAAACAATGGAAGAGGGGCGAATGATGCGTGGGACTAATTGATTCATTTAAAAGCGGTTTGGAAAAAAGCCGTCGAAATTTAGCGGAAAAGCTGGGCGGATTGATTCGGGGCTCTTCATCGTTGGATGACGATTTTTTTGAAGAGCTGGAAGCGACCTTGATTCTGTCGGATGCAGGTTCAGCTGTTGCCAGTCGCTTGATTGAATCAGCCCGTAAGGCTGCCCGACAGGAAAATTTACAGAATCCGGCCGAAATTTTACCGGTATTGGAGCAAGAAATTGCCTCATTGATGGCGGATGACAGTCCCGAACCATTCGCGATTACTGCCACGCCGCATGTTATTCTGGTCGTAGGTGTCAATGGGTCTGGCAAAACCACTTCAATCGGTAAGTTGGCGCATCATTATATTGAGCAGGGTAAAAATGTTTTGCTGGCAGCAGGCGATACTTTTCGGGCTGCGGCGGGTGAACAGCTGACCCTCTGGGCGGAACGAACCGGTGCGGACATTGTCTGTCATGGAGAGGGAGCCGATCCGGCGGCAGTAGTGTTTGATTCGCTGGCGGCGGCCAAGGCTCGCAAGACAGATGTGTTGATTATCGATACGGCAGGACGGTTGCATACAAAAACCAACCTGATGGAAGAACTGAAAAAAATCCGTCGCGTAATTCAAAGAGAATTGCCGGCAGCGCCACAGGAAACATTGTTGGTCCTTGATGCCGTTACCGGCCAAAACGCCCTGCATCAGGCAAAAATCTTCAATGAAGTCACGGAATTGACTGGTGTAATCCTGACGAAGCTGGAAGGGACGGCCAAAGGCGGTTTTGCGATTTCCATCAAGACCGAACTGGGTGTGCCAGTTCGCTGGGTAGGGTTGGGCGAAAAAAAGCAAGACTTTGCGCCGTTTGACGCTAACGCTTACGCGCATGCATTGCTCAGTGAAAAATAATTCGGTGTAGATAAGCCGAAAGTTCCGTAATAGATACGGGACTTTCTTTTTTTTTGCAGCAGTAAAAAGTTTTATTTTTTAGTATTGACAAATTAGTCTGAATTTACCATACTTAATATGTAAACGTTTCCATCAGGAGATTGTTCATTATGACGCATTCGTCCCGATCCCGCGGATCCGTTACGATTAAAGACGTGGCAAAGAAGGCTGGTACCTCCATTGCCACGGTTTCTTATGTTTTCAGCAATGAGGAACGTTACCTGAGGCCGGAATTGCGTGAGCGCGTGTTGCAGGCCGCAGCTGAAATCGGTTATGTAAAAAATGCCGCTGCCAGCAGCCTCAAGGGGAAGCGTCGGGGCATCCTAGCGGTCGTTGTGGCCCAGTTTGGCAACACGTTTTTTACCCGCATGTGTGTGGAAATTGTCTCGATTGCCCGCCAGGAAGGCTATGTGGTGACTCTGTGCAACAGCGAGGAAGATTTGCTGCAGGAACGAATCATTCTCGAACGCTTAGTGGCGCAACGAATCGATGGCTGCATCCTCTGCCCGGCATTGTCCAGAGAAGATAATACGGATTTACTGAAACAACACCGGATTCCTTATGTAATCTTGGAACGCTCGTTTCCAGAGTCGTTTTCAATGCATAATTTTGTTGGCCATGACAATTTTCAATCCGGTTATTTGGCGACAAAACGCCTGCTCGATGCTGGGCACAGGCAGATTGCCTTTTCCGGTTGGGATTCACCGATTCCCAATGTCAGGGAGCGAGTGGATGGCTACCGCGCTGCCCTGAGGGAGTATGATGTGCCGGCGGAAGCCGAATTGATTCTAACGGATGAATTATCGGAAGCTGCGGGACTGCGTATGGCGGAAAAATTGACTGCCGCAAAAGTTACTGCTGCCGTTTTGGGGCAACATGATACAGCCAAGGGATCGCTACAATATTTTCAGGATATGGGCGTCCGTTGGCCAACAGATATTTCCCTAGTTATGATTGGTACCCCAGAATGGGCCGGAGTCTTGCGCCCGCGGATCACCTGCATACAGCGCCCGGAACAACAGATGGGACGTTCCGCCTCAATGTTACTGCTTGACACCATCAGAAAACCAGATAAACCACCGAATCAACAGTTGTTTTCATGTACTGTGACAGAAGGCGAATCCGTACTCAGGAGGTGAAAGTGCCGTTTCCTGGTGTAGCCCTATTATTAGCAGGAGGTATTGAGCATGAGTAAAAAAATGATCTGGATCATCGCTGCAGTTGTCATCGTCGGTTTGGCCTTCCTTTGGCCACAACTGAACAAGAAGACGGAAGAGGTCAAAAAATGGCCGACACAGGATATTGCCATTGTCGTTCCTTATCCCCCCGGAGGCGGCACCGACCTGACCACCCGTGCGCTGGCCGACGAAATGGCAAAAGCGCTCAAAGCCAATGTTTCCGTACTCAATATGCCAGGCGCCAGTGGCTCGGTGGGAACCATCGCCGTATGGAACAAGCCACATGACGGATACACAATTGCCGCGAATGGCTTGTTGGCTTTTGCCTCTTATCCTGTCATGGGTTTCACAGACAAAACACAAAAAGACTGGCACATTTGGATTGCGACTTTTTCGCCAAACGCTATTGTAGTTAAAGGCGAAGGTGGAAAATACAAGAACATGAACGATCTCTTAGCAGCACTGAAAGCCAAGCCCGGTGAAATCACATTTGGCACGGCTGGTGTCGGTACTGGCGGGTACATGGGTGCTGAAGTGTTGAAAGCAGGCACTAAACTTGCGTACAAACATGTTCCCTATCAGGGCGGAGCTCCCGCAATTGTTGCAGGGCTTTCCGGCGAAGTGGATGTCGTGCCCCAGCTCCTGATGGAGATGGTTGACCACATCCGGGCTGGCAAAATGAATGCACTGGCAGTTTTGATGGACCAACCGTTCAAGTTATCTGGCGCCGCTGATATTCCAGGCGTTTCAGCAGCGGTTCCAGAAATCAAACCCTACCTGCCGATGGGCGAGTCGTTCGGCATTATGGTTCCCAAAGATACACCGCCCCATGTGGTCAAAGCCATCGATGACGCATTCAAAATTGCAGTAAAGAGCGAAACCGTCAAGAAATTTGCCGAACAAAAAGGATCGGTAGTGCTGGCGCTCAGTGGGGAAGAAGCACAGGCCCATGTGGCAAAACTTTCTTCCATCGTTTCATGGACATTGTTTGATGGTGGAACCGCCAAAATTTCGCCGGAAAAATTCGGCATTCCCCGACTCAAGTAAAACAACCCGAGGTTCTAAGGTAAGCCGCCGGCAGATGATAGACAAACTTCTTCCTTTGTCGGCGGCTTCAACTAATGCTGGGGGGGGGTAAATTTTGGAAAAACATACCCATTTTGACTTTGTGACAAGTGTTTTTCTGATGATTCTGTCTGTGATTATGATTGTTGACAGCTTTCGGATGGGAGCGGATGTCGGCGGTCCCATGTATGCATCGCCGGGCATGATGCCCATGGTGCTAGCAATATGTCTTCTTGTCACAAGCGGGTTACTGCTGAAACGCAGCATTCGGTTGAATGGTGTCAACAAAAATGTGTCAGATTTTTTGTCGTGGTTTCATAGTTTCCGCAAATCGAAACCGGCCCAGGAAATGTTGCTTGGCGGCATGGTTTTGGCACTTTATACATTTATTTTAGCGCCGAGGTTGCCATTTTGGATTTCTACCTCAATTTTCATGCTCTTTATCATGGGAATCCTTAACGCCACTTCCATTGTGAAAAATGTATTGATTACAGCAGCTGTTGTCGGAAGTATCTATGGTGTGTTCCAGATGATCTTCCATGTTCCGCTGCCATAAGGGGGCCGAATTATAATGGAATGGCAATATATTTCGCCTGTTTTGCAATTTGTGACGGAACCGATGAGCCTGTTTGTAATGGCTATTTCGGTTTTTTTCGGCCTTGTTGTCGGCATGCTTCCCGGGCTGACAGCCACTATGGCGGTGGCTCTGCTCACCGGTCTGACTTACCGACTTGCCCCTGAGATGGCGATATTGTCCCTGGTTGCCGTTTACATCGGCGCTATTTCCGGCGGTTGTCAATCCGCCATCCTGATCAATATTCCCGGTACACCCGCATCCGCAGCAACCGCTGTTGATGGGTTTCCCATCGCTCAACGAGGCGAAGGTGGGCTGGGTATTTTTTTGGCGACAACAGCTTCGTTTTTTGGAACCCTGACGGGAACATTTTGCGTGTTGCTCCTGACACCGCCACTTGCGCTGCTGGCATTGAAATTTGGTGCGTATGAATTCTTTCTGTTGGCCTTGTTTGGTGTAATGATCTGCGGGCAGCTGACTGCAGGTACAGATCCGTTGAAAGGCTGGATATCAGGGATCATCGGACTCATCGTCGCACAAATTGGTCTCGATGGAATGAATGCTTACCCGAGATTTTCTTTCGGCATGGTTGATTTGATGGCTGGAGTACCCTTAATTCCTGTGATGATCGGTCTATTTGGATTTCCGGAAATTCTCTACGGCCTGGTGTCCAGCACCGCCCGGGCGCAAATACAATCCTCTTCCCTCGAATTTAAGAAGGGTTTCAGTATTCTGCTGAAAAATAAATTAAACATGGTCCGATCATCAGTAATTGGTGTCATTGTCGGTATTATTCCTGGGGTTGGCGAAGATGTAGCCGGATGGCTGTCTTACTGGGCAGAAAAGAATTCCAGCAAGACCCCGGAAAAATTCGGCAAGGGGGCTTATGAAGGGGTCGTTGCCGCGGAAACCGGCAACAATGCCTGCATCGGTGGAGCCATTATCCCGGTCCTGGCTCTGGCTGTTCCCGGCAGTGCGCCGGCGGCGGTTCTTTTGGCTGCTCTCTGGCTGCACGGATTGCGCCCGGGACCTCTTTTGATGAGTGATACGCCAGGGTTCGTGTATACCATCAGTATTTATATGACAATCAGCGCTTTCACTATGATCATTTTGGCCCTGTTGCTTTCCAAAGCCACAGTGAAGATTTTGGCGGTGAAAAGTACGATCCTGATGCCTGTCGTGTATGTGCTGTGCACGGTTGGCGCCTTTGTTATTGACAACAGCATGTTTGATATTTATCTGATGTTCATTTTTGGTCTGATCGGCCTGCTTCTCAGAGAAATGGCCTATCCTGCCGCACCCTTCCTACTGGGAATTATCCTTGGACCGATGGCGGACAATAACTTGCGGCGTGCCCTAATTTTATCGAATGGTGATCCATCGCCATTCTTCACTCGCCCCCTCAGCATGATTTTTGTTACAGGCATTGTATTGCTTGCGCTTTCGCAAATGAATGCGTTCAGCCGGTTAAAAAAATTGCTGACGCATGATGAGTTCAAAGAATAACCCGAATAGGAGTGACGAAAAAATGAAACCCATTCGTGTTGGTTTGGTCGGTAGCGGGTTTGTTGCCGAGTTGCACATGCATTCCTACCATCGGGTGTATGGGGTCGCTGCTTCGGTAGAAGCAGTTGTGTCCCGCGGCGACCATGTGCTGGATTTTGCGAAACGGCACCACATTCCTAAAGTGTACCGCGACTATCAAGACTTGTTAAAAGATAAGGAAATTGATGTTGTCGATATCTGCACACCGGCAGTATTGCATGCACCGATGATTGTCGACGCAATGGAATCCGGCAAGCATGTAATCTGTGAAAAACCTTTCACCGGCTATTTCGGACGACACAATGATCCCACACCGATTGGGCATAAGCTGTCCAAAGCGCTGATGTATGAACGGGTCATGGAAGAAATGACCGAGACAAAAAAAAGAATGAACGCAAGTGGGCAGTTGTTCATGTACGCGGAAAATTGGGTTTATGCACCGGCAATAGCCAAAAGTGCCGAAATTCTAAAGAAAACAAAGGATAAGATTCTCTTCATGAAAGCCGAAGAGAGTCATAGCGGTTCCCATGCCGAACACGCGGCCCGCTGGGATATGACCGGCGGCGGAGCGCTGATACGTCAGGGCTGCCATCCATTATCCGCCGTATTATATCTCAAAAATGTGGAAGCAAAAGCGCGGGGTGAAAAAATCAATATTGCCGCCATCACTGCAGATGTCGGTAACATTGGTGATAAACTTTCTGCGGAAGATCACCGTTATATCTTATCCCGCCCTGTCGATGTGGAGGACTGGGCGATGATGAATCTGACCTTTACTGATGGAACCAAGAGTACCGTTTTTGCCGGCGATATGATTCTCGGCGGCGTGCGAAACCAGGTGGAGACTTATACCACTGGCGGGATTCTCAATGCCAATGTTTGCCCCAATACGGGAATGACCACCTACCTTACTGACGAAAGTAAACTCCAGGACGTATATATTACCGAAAAGGTTGATCGCAAAACGGGCTGGCAGTATGTATGTCTGGAGGAAGAATGGACCAGAGGGTACATCCAGGAGATGCAGGATTTTATGGAGTGTGTGGCTCAGGGTCGCCAACCCTTGGCAGATATTGATTTGGCCGTTGAAACGATACAGGCGACATATGCGGCATACTGGTCGGCAGAGGAAGGGAAACGGATCAAGTTATAGATTCATACACAATAATCATAGGACTGTTTTGATAGAAGCCCCTTGGCCATGTTGGCCAAGGGGCTTCTATCAAAGTTGTGATCTAGGCCCGATATCAACCGACTTCTTGTCTGGGGGAGGAATTTGTTTAATAATTGCCGAAACTAAAAAAGACTAAAGCTTTACTCAACCGAAAAGGAAAACTGTCTTGGGCCAATAATAGCTACCACGTGACGGATGGCTGAGATGGAAGGCGATGATGTAGTTCTGACTGGTTGGGCACTGGTTCTGGAATTGGCGCAAAATGTTAGCAGCATAGGATTGGCTGCTTTTTTATCGACCCGGTTGCCGGCAATAAAAAATGCGTTGACTTATTCGCAGTATCGGTTGAAAGATAAAATAATTTTGATCCTGATATTCGGCGCTTTTTCGGCAGTAGGAAACTGGATGGGGATTCCGATCTTTTTGGGGGCATTGGCCAATACCCGGATTGTTGGACCGATTGCGGGCGGTTTATTGGGTGGTCCGCTTGTCGGTGTGGGGGCGGGGATCCTTGGCGCGATTCCGCGTTACTTTATGGGCGGTTTCACCATGTGGGCATCGGTGATTTCAAATATCATGGCGGGTTATCTGGCCGGTCTGATTTATAATCGTTACGGGCCCCAACGGATCAATCTCCGGATTGCAGCGTCGACTGCTTTTGCCGGTGAGTGTATTCTAAAGATTTTGGTACTGGTGATCGCCAAGCCGTTTGAAGCGGCATGGGAACTGGAAAAGATTATTGCATTGCCGACGATGACTTTTAATACGCTGGCTGTTGTTTTTTTCGTCTACATCGTTCACGACATTTTCCGAGAACAGGCCAAGGCGCAGGCGATTTCGGTGCAGCAGGCGATCCGAATGCTTCACAAGACAAGCGGATTTATGCAGAATGGATTAAATGCGGAGACGGCAGGAAAAGTTGCGCAGATTATTTTTAGTGAAACCAAAGCCGCAGCGGTCGCCGTTACCAATCTGGACAAAGTACTGGCCTTTGTGGGCATGGGTGCAGATCATCATAATGCAGGGACACCTATCGTAACCACTGCAACCAAGATTATGATGGAAAGCAGAAGCACCGTTATATTCAACAACCGGGAGGAGATAGGCTGCCCCGCCTCTGGGTGTCCACTTACGGCGGTTATTGATGCACCGCTGATGGTGAGCAACGAATTGGTGGGTAGCATAAAACTGTTCAAGGCCAACAAAGAAATTGTTTCGCCGCAGGAAGCAGAACTGATTCAGGGGATAGCTGATTTTCTCAGCTTACAGCTGGCACAACGAAAACTTGATGAACAACAGATTTTGCTCATGCAGATTGAGTGTCAGATGCTCAAGGCACAGATAAATCCGCATTTCTTTTTTAACACACTGGGTACTATTCAGGCGCTGATTGACGCAAGTCCGCGAAAAGCCAGCGGGTTGATCAAAGATTTGGCTGATTTTTATCGGCGGACACTCAGAAAGAGTGAAGAATCGGTGGTGCTGCAAGAAGAGCTTGAATCAGTCCGCAATTATGTACGGATTGAAAAAGTGCGTTTCGGTGACAAAATCAACGTGGTCGAATCAATTCCCCTTGAACTGATGCAACAGCATATTCCGCTATTTTCGCTTCAATTGCTCGTAGAAAATGCGATTCGACATGGTCTTAGTATGAAGAAAGGTCCAGGCACGATTCGGATCAATGTCTGGCAGGGTGAGAATTTTTTCTATGTGCAAGTGGATGACGATGGCGTAGGGATGACGCCGGAACAGGTGGCCGGAATTCTCATCGATGCTCCAGATCAGCAACCAGGCGGCAACGGAATTGGCTTGATGAACATCCACCGTAGGATTCAGCGGTTTTATGGCGAGGGATATGGGCTTCAGCTTAAAAGTGAACTGGGACAAGGAACGCAAGCGACCATCCGCTTGCCGATTTATTGCAAAAAGGGGCGATAAACATGAGAAAACTTACCGCGCTCGTTGTGGATGACGAACCGATCATGTGCGCCGCATTACGGCAGCAGCTTGATAAATTTCCTTTAATTGAAGTGGTAGGTGAATGCCAGGACGGCAGCGAGGCGTTGGAAAAAGTGGAGCGGCTGAAACCGGACATTGTATTTTTGGATATTCGCATGCCGGGACTCAGCGGGATTGATGTTGCTGCGGTTCTCGACCAAATGGATCTGGCGCCGGAAGTGGTTTTTGTCACGGCTTACGATGATTATGCGCTAAAAGCTTATGAAGTCAGTGCTGTTGATTATATATTGAAGCCTTTCGACCGCGAGGATATTATCCGGGTTTTGCGTAAAATACGTCGGTTTCGCGCGCTGCAAGCCACCCCGTTACCGCAGGGGGACACAATGCCTGAGATAAAGGAATCCCGCCCGTCGAAGTTTTGTCTCTATGCCGGTGAGCGTATGGAGATCGTCGATGTCAAGAATATCAAACTGTTTCTGGTCGAACGGGGAGAAGTATACGCCTATACTGCCGATGAGGCGAGATTTTCGGTGAAGCAGTCGCTACAGGAAATCGAACAGAAGCTTGATTCTCAGAGTTTTTTCCGTTGTCATCGCAATTTCATCGTCAATATTGATTTTGTAAAAACCGTTTCACCATGGTTTAATCGTGGTTTGCTATTGACACTCAAAGGCGGCAAAGGCATGGAAATTCCGGTCAGTAGGGCACATACCAAGAAACTGGAGCAATATATCAATTTTTGATCAGCGGAAAATCAGAGCTGTTTTTGGTGCTTTTGCCGCCTATTCTGTCCTATTCAGGCGTGTTAGCGGGTCAGTTAAGCAAAAAATAACCTATAGTTTAATTGGTTGAATATTCTGGCCGATCTTTGGAACAACATGGGTAAACAAAGCGTTAAATTAAAATGGGGGGAATAATCAGGATGACAAAAGCTCGAATCGGTCTCTGGGGTGGCATTGCGGCGTTACTGTTGATTGCTTTTGGAATGCCGGCAGTGCCAGGGCTTCCGCCGGCGGCCAAAATGGCTCTGGCAGTAGCGGTATTTGCCATCATCATCTGGGTGACACAGGCGGTAGAGGATGCATTAAGCGGTCTTATCATTGTCTTTCTTCTGGCGGCCCTGAAGGCAACTACATTGGCTGGCGCCTTCTCGGGTTATTCGAATACCGCATTATGGCTGATTGTTATTGGTTTCATTATGGCGGCAGCAATGGAAAAATCCGGCTTGTCCAAACGCATTGCTTTGTACTTGGTTAATATGGCCGGTGGCAACGCTAACAAAATTTATTGGGCTATCGCAATGGTCATGCTCGTCATGACGTTTCTGGTTCCATCCATTACGGCGCGGACACTGTTGATGCTGCCGATCGTGCTCGGCATCGGACAGGCATTTAACGCTAAAGAAGGCCAAAGCAACATCGTGAAGGCACTGCTCTTTATTGTAGCGATGAGCGGTACGGCTATGAGCATCGGTGTTCTGACCGCCCATGTTGGCAATCCGATTACCGTGGGCTTGATTCAGGCTGCCACCAAGCAGAGTATTTCCTGGGCCGAATGGTTCCGGATTGGCGGACCGCCTGCATTTGCACTGGCATTTATCTCAGTAATCATGATCCGCCTTCTATGGCCGCCAGAAATGGCGACGCTGGGCGAGGGTGGGGACTATGTCAAAACAGAGCTCGCTAAACTCGGCGGCATAACCAAACAGGAAATCTATACCTTGCTTGTTTTCGGCCTTACTCTAGCTCTCTGGGCATCGGATTCGATGCACGGAATCAACGTTGCTATCGTAGGATTGTTCTCCGTAATTCTGTTGATTTGGCCGGGGATTGGTGTCATGACCTGGAAAGAAGCGCAAACCAAGGTGCCCTGGAGCATTTTCGTTCTGTATGGCGCAGGTCTTTCGATGGGGGGCGCGCTAGTTACGTCAGGCGCAGCCAAATGGTTGGCAGGTACCATGCTGAAACCGATTGCGGCTATGGATCACTCGCTGCAGATCGTTCTGTTGATCTGGATTGCCACTGCGTTGCAGATTTTCTTCACCGGCGGCGGACCGAAAACCACGGCGCTTACGCCGATTGTCATCGCCCATGCCACGGCGATTGGCGCCAATCCGATGGTGTTTGCCCTTGTTTTGGGCATGAACATGCAGCACCAATATCTTTTGCCAGTTTCGAACATGCCGAATGCGGTCATTAATGGAACCAACCAGGTAAAGGCCAGTGAACTGATGAAGACTGGCGCCTGTATGAGTGTGTTGGCGGCAACTTTCTTCAGTGTCATGGTCTACACCTACTGGAAGTGGATCGGCGTATTATAATCTGAGCTGAAGGAACACGGGTCGATTTGAGTCAATGGAGGAGAGAATCATGTACAAGTATAATGCAGTAACCCCGGCACTGGTGCAAAAACTGGCTGCCATCGTTGGTGAAAACAATGTGACGGTTGATGTGGAGAAGATGGAACCTTATGCCCATGACGAGGTGACGGACACTCGTTATCACCACATGCCCGAAGTTGTGGTGTTTGCTGAAACGACTGCACAAGTGGCGCAGGTGGTTGCGTTGGCGAACACTGAATTGATTCCGGTGGTGCCGCGTGGCGCCGGGACAGGACTCGCCTGTGGCGCCGTAGCAATTCTGGGCGGCATCGTACTGAGTCTGGAAAAAATGGATCGCATTCTTGAAATCAATACCGATAGTTTGCATATGATCGTGCAACCAGGCGTTCGCACCGATGACGTGCAAAAAGCCGCCAAAGCGGCCGGGCTGTTTTATGCCGGTGATCCCTGCAGCGGCGACAGCTGCTTCATCGGCGGTAATGTAGCGACGAATGCCGGTGGCAACAAGGCAGTGAAATACGGCACGACCCGTCAACAGGTCTACGGCATCGAGGTCGTTACTCCGAAAGGCGAAACCACCCGATTGGGCGGGCGACTGCAAAAAAACACGACCGGTTACTCACTGGAACATTTAATCATCGGTTCAGAAGGCACACTGGGTATCATTACCGAAGTGACGCTTAAGTTAATGCCTTTGCCGCAACATGTGGTTGACCTGCTGGCAATTTTTCCATCGGTTGAATCAGCGATTGCAATCGTGCCGAAAATTATCAAGGCCGGTGTAATGCCAACCTGTGTCGAATTCATGGACAATATCACCGTGCAAAGCATCGGTCATTTCCTCAACGAAAAACTGCCCCGCATGGATGATGGACACTATGTGATTATTCAAGTGGAAGCGGAGAACGAGGACGACCTGGATAACAAAAGTGTTCAACTGGATGACCTTTGCGTCGAAAACGGTGCGCTCGAAGTCCTGGTGGCCGATCCGCAGAAAATCTGGCGGGCCCGCAAAGCCTTCGCTGAAGCGGTACGGCACGAAAGCCTGATTATGTGCAAGGAAGATATCGTGGTACCGTATGATAAGATTCCTGACATCATGAAAACCGGTGCGCAATTGAGCGAAAAATACGGACTGGTTACCCGGACGGCCAGCCATGCCGGCGATGGCAATATTCACCTGAATATTTTGAAGGGGAATATGCCGGAAACAGAGTGGGACAGCAAGCTGGTGATGTTTCAGGAAGAACTGTATGCCGCAGTATACGCGCTGGGCGGCAAACTTTCCGGCGAACATGGAATCGGTTACAAACGTAGGGAATTAATGATGCAGTACACCAATCCGGTGGAGATGGCGATGATGCAGGATATTAAACGAGCGCTTGATCCCAAAGGGATTCTTAACCCCGGCAAAATTTTCACTTTGGATTAATAGAGTGTCGATAACAGGATAACTTTGGTCAATAATACGATACGTTACTATCAGCAAAGGAGAGGCGAGCTAAAAGTTTGCTTCTCCTTTTTTATGTTGAACGGTTGGCAGGGAAATCAGTGAATAAAACGAATTCATAACTATACAGTTAAATTGCTTTGTGAATTAATCAGAGGAGGGAAAACAATGTCCGGTTCGTTGAATGAAATTACCATTCAAGTTGATTTGAAAAAATGTACGCGCTGCGGGTATTGCCGTGAAGTCTGTCCGTCAGGAATCATTCGTGTGGATGAAAATGGCCCAACACTGATCGCGCCCAAAGCCTGCATTAAGTGCGGCCACTGTGTGGCTGTTTGCCCGCAGGCAGCGCTCGATCATAGCCGAAACTCCTTAGGTAGTCAGACCGAGATTGCACAATTTGCCAAAATGACCGCCGACGAGGCAGAGCGTTTTCTGCGTGGTCGTCGCTCCATTCGGGCTTATAAACCGGATAAAATTTCGCCGGAAACATTATTGCGGTTGCTAAACGTAGCGCGAATGGCGCCTTCGGGTGGAAACTCACAGGGAATCTCATTTCTGGTTTTGAGTGACCCATTGGTTCTGAAGAAGATTTCCGCCTCGGTGATTGAGTGGCTGGAAGAACAAATCCGGCAGGAAGTGGCCTGGGTCAAGCCTTATGCCGGTATGGCAAAAATATATCGCGAGACTGGATACGACGTCGTATTGCGCGGCGCGCCGCACTTGGTCCTGGCACTGGCGGCAAGCAAAAACCCGATCGGGCGGGATAACGGGCGTTATGCATTGACCTATACGGAACTGTTTGCCCCGGTGCTTGGATTGGGCAGTTGCTGGGCCGGTTTTTTTGAGATGGCTGCTTTTGCAAACTATGCACCGCTGCTGGAGTTGATCAGCGTGCCCGAGGGCAAAGCGATTACCGGCGCATTGATGCTGGGAGTGCCCAAGTATAAATATCAACGCCTAGTTGAACGCAATCCGCTGGCAGTGGAACTCCGCTAAAGTTTCCAGGCGAAATTGCACTGAAAGATATTTTGATAACCAAGATCTCTGTCAAGGATAAACCCTTGACAGAGATCTTGGTTTGTTTTATAATCGTTTCATGATTGAAAAGATGGTTCGGATTGGCCGTTTGTATGATTATTATGGCGCATTACTGACGGAGCATCAGAAAAAATGCCTGGAGCTGCATTATCTGCAAGATTTTTCGCTGGGCGAAATAGCTTCAGAGCTAGCGGTTTCCCGACAGGCCATCAACGATATTTTGCGACGGACCGAAGAATCGCTGGAACAATACGAAGCAAAACTTGGTTTAATAGCGCAGGAACAAAAACGGATGCAAGCCCTCCAAAATGTCAAATCATTGCTGGTGGCGGCCCAAGTTGCAGTTCAGACGGATCAAACTTTGTTGCAAAAAGCATTGGGTGAAATCGACAGTATTCTCAAACAAGAGATGAGGGACTAAGTAGTGTTGTTTTCAGGATTAGCAGATCGTCTTCAGGGGATTTTCAAAAATTTGCGCGGCCGCGGTCGCTTGTCGGAATCCGATGTTAATGAATGTTTACGGGAAATCAGAATGGCTCTATTGGAAGCCGACGTAAACTTCAAAGTGGTCAAGGATTTCATTGCCCGGGTCAAAGCCCGCGCAGTCGGTGCCGATGTGCTGGAAAGCTTGAATCCGGCCCAGCAGGTAGTCAAGATCGTATACGAAGAAATGACCGAAATGATGGGTGGGGCACAACGCGGTATCGCCATGGCATCGGAACCGCCCACGGTGATCATGATGGTTGGCTTGCAGGGCTCCGGCAAGACTACAACTGCTGCCAAACTGGCCAGGCATTTTGCCAAACAAGGCAAAAGACCGCTGTTAGTCGCAGCCGATTTGTATCGACCGGCTGCCGTGCAGCAACTGCAGACGCTGGGCAAACAGCTGGATATCCCTGTGTTGGCCATAGAAGGGGAAACCAGCCCGCTGGCGGTAGTTCGCGCGGTTCGTGAAACGGCCCTGGCGCAACTACGGGATGTTGTGATTGTTGATACAGCAGGACGATTGCATGTAGATACCGACTTAATGAATGAACTGAATAACATAAAAAACCTGATTAAACCGCATGAAATCCTATTGGTCGTCGATGCGATGACCGGACAGGACGCTGTAAATGTCGCCGAAAACTTTCATGGCGTAGTCGGAATCGACGGCATCATTCTGACCAAGATGGACGGCGATGCCCGCGGTGGCGCCGCGCTATCCGTCAGGGCCGTAACTGGCCGGCCGATAAAATTTGTAGGTAGTGGTGAAAAAACAGAAAACCTGGAAATGTTCCATCCGGATCGGATGGCGTCGCGAATTTTGGGAATGGGCGATATGCTCAGCCTGATTGAAAAGGCGCAGGAAACATTCGATAAAGATAAAGCCATCGCTTTGCAGCAAAAAATGCGGAAAGATGAATTCACGCTGGATGATTTTTTGTCGCAGATGCAGACCGTCCGAAAAATGGGTTCTTTTGAACAGCTACTGGGCATGATCCCCGGACTGGGCAGCAAAGCGAAACAGCTGCAGGAAATGCAGGTCGACGAAAAGGACATGAACCGGGTCGAGGCCATCATCCAATCGATGACGAAAAAAGAGCGGCGCGATCCATCCATTATCAACGGCAGTCGCCGTAAACGCATCGCTGATGGCAGCGGCACGCGGGTTCAGGACGTGAATCGATTGCTGAAACAATTCCTCGAAGCGCGAAAGATGATGAAACGCATGCAGGGAATGCAAAAATCCGGCAAAAAACTTTCTTCTTTCCGGATGCCGTTCGGCAACTGAGATCGATGAATATCTAATACCAATCGTGGTCTGATTATGAAAAGGAGGTGAAAGATATGGCGGTAAAAATTCGTTTGCGTCGTATGGGAGGTAAGAAGGACTCGTTTTTCCGTATTGTGGTGGCTGATTCCCGTTCTCCCCGCGATGGTCGTTTTATTGAATCCATCGGTTATTATGATCCGACAACTGAGCCGGCTACAGTGAAGATGGACGAAGAAAAGGCCCTGGAGTGGATGGAAAAAGGCGCACAGGTCACTGATACTGTGAAAGCCCTTCTCCAGAAACAAGGCACTCTGAAAAAGATTGACGAAATGAAACAGCAAGCCCGGAAGGAGGGCTAATTCCGATGAAAGAACTCGTCGAATTGTTGGTCCGCTCCTTGGTGAAAAACCCTGATCAGGCCTGTGTCACTGAACGCGTAGAAAATGATACCTGGATCTACGAAGTGACAGTAGCTCAGGAAGATATGGGGAAAGTAATCGGCAAACAGGGGCGAATTGCGAAAGCGATCCGCACCTTGGCCAAAGCTGCAGCCACCCGTGATAATCGAAGGGTTATGGTGGAGATAATCGGATGAGTACAATCACTTTAAAATGCCCGGTAACGGTCAAATCAAAAGTTACCGAAGTTCTCAAGGAGCAATTGGTCGCTGAGATCAAGGAAGCCATGACCAAGGTCGACATGGAACTTCAGCAGATTGAGTTTCATGCCAAACGATTGATGACCGAACAGGTTCGTTCCGACGTGCAGGGATTAACTGCATTGCGGCAACAAATCGATGGCGAAAAACAAAAGCGGCTGGAACTCAAAAATCATCTGCAGGAAAAACTGAAAGAAACCAGCCAGCTGGAACTCGGCGCTGAGATTGTTCAGGGAACGATGGAACAGATGGTAACGGTTCAAGAGGGCGATGACCTGCAAAAATTGATGAATCGTGAGATTTTGCTGGAAGACGGCAAAGTTTTGGCGATTCGAGAATGAGATGAGGGCGCAGTGAAAGAGAATTTGATCGCTGTTGCCAGAATATCTGCAGCGCATGGAGTCCGTGGAGAGGTTAAATTACTGCCTCTCACGGACTTTCCGCATCGTTTTGAATCCACCGAGTATCTGCTGCTTGCCGATGGAAAAAAACTGGTGCTGGAATCAGCCCGTGTGCAAAGGGATATGGTACTGGCTAAATTTCGCGGCATGGACACGCCGGAAGTCTGGAAAGAGTATCGGCAAAAAGAGCTTTATGTCACTGAAGACAATTTGGTACCGTTGCCGGAGGGCCAGTACTATATTTATCAAATGACCGGATTGGCGGTATTTGATGAACAGGGTAATGCCTTGGGCGAGTTGACGGATGTATTACAAACCGGTAGTAACGATGTATATGCGATAAAATTATTGGATGGCAAAGAACTGCTGATTCCGGCGATTGAAAGTTTTGTCAAACAGATTGATATGAACGCCCGCAAGATGATCGTGGTTGTTCCTGAGTATTGGTAAACACGATGCGTATTGATATCGTATCGTTGTTTCCCGAAATGTTTGACGGTCCGCTTGGTTGCAGCATCATCGGCCGTGCCCGCGACGCAGGACTGGTCGAGGTGAACGTGGTTAACCCGCGCGATTTTACCACCGACAAGCACCACATCGTCGACGACTATCCATTTGGCGGCGGGTCCGGCATGGTGATGAAACCGGAGCCGTTTTTTGTCTGTGTCGAGAGCCTGCTTCCCGACTCGGCGGCGACCAAACCGCGCGTGATTCTGATGAGCCCGGTCGCGCCCCGCTTTTGCCAGGCAGACGCCGAACGGTTAAGTCAGTATGATCACGTTATTTTGTTGTGCGGACACTACGAGGGGGTCGATGAGCGGGTGCGCGAGCATCTGTGCGATGAGGCGCTGTCGATTGGCGACTATGTGCTTACCGGCGGTGAATTGCCGGCGATGATCGTCACTGATACTATCGTCCGTCTGTTACCGGGAGTTCTTGGCGCCGATAATGGCGCCGCAGAAGATTCCTATTCGTCTGGCCTGCTGGAGTATCCGCAATATACTAGGCCTCGTCAATACCGTGAATGGGAAGTACCACCGGTGTTGCTGTCAGGCAATCACGCAGAAATTAATCGCTGGCGCAGGCAGCAATCGTTGCAACGAACTTGGGAAATACGGCCAGAATTATTGGACGTTGCGCTCTTATCGCCGGCTGATCAAAAGTATTTGGCGGCTCTAAAAAAAAACAAGGCTTAAATTGGGCCTTGGCATTGTGTTTATAAATCAGTTATGATACAATTTCTGTGTTTATACAGGATGGTCCGCTGAGTGGTAATGACCGCCATGAACATCCGATGAAGGGGGAACAATCATGGATATTATCAGGATTTTGGAACAGGAACAGTTGCGTACCGACATTCCCGCATTTCGGCCGGGAGACACCGTAAGGGTTCAGGTAAAGGTTGTTGAAGGAACCCGCGAGCGTCTGCAGGCTTTTGAAGGTCTGGTTATTGGTCGCAGTGGCGGCAGTTCCCGCGAAACATTCACCGTTCGTCGTATCTCTTACGGCATCGGCGTGGAAAGAACTTTCCCGGTGCATTCTCCGCGTGTTGAAAAAATCGAAGTCGTTCGTCGCGGCGTGGTTCGTCGTGCCAAACTCTTCTATCTGCGCAAACTGACTGGTAAAGCAGCCCGAATTAAAGAAAAACGCTAGAATTTTAACGAGAGAAAAGGGGCTGCGAGCAGTCCCTTTTTCTTCATTTGCGGGAGAGGTCGTGTTTTTTTGTCAACGATCAATTGGGGTCAGGAAGTCAAGGACTGGGTTGTATCAATACTTATCGCGGTAGTATTGGCCCTGTTCATCCGTTATTTTATCGTGGAACTGTATCTTGTTGAGGGGCCTTCGATGAGACCGACATTGGTTCACAGCGAACGACTGGTTGTCAACAAGTTCCTCTATTATTTCCGCACACCGGAGCGTGGCGAAATTATTGTATTCCGTTATCCCCGCGATCCGAGTCGCGATTTTATCAAGCGCGTAATCGGCGTTCCGGGCGATGTGATTGAAGTGCAGCAGGGTCAGGTTTATCGTAATGGTGAATTGCTTAAAGAACCGTATATATTGGAGCTGATCCGCGGAAATTTCCCGGCGACCAAGGTGCCGGAAGGGCATTTATTTGCCATGGGTGATAACCGAAATAACTCAGAGGATAGTCGTTCCCGAGCGGTTGGCTTTGTACCGTTCCAAATGGTTAAAGGCAAAGCTATGCTGGTATTTTGGCCGCCTTCAGAGTTTAAGACGTTACCGTAATGAGTTATATTTATGAGTAAAACAATTCAGTGGTACCCTGGCCACATGGCCAAAGCAACGCGGATTCTTGCCGATGACCTCAAGGTGGTAGACGTGGTTATTGAGGTTCTGGACGCCCGCCTGCCTCGCAGCAGCGCTAATCCGGTGCTGCAAGAACTGATCGGGACCCGCCCGGCAGTGATCGCGCTAAACAAATCGGATCTGGCTGATCCCACAGTTACCGAAGCCTGGGTGCGTTATTTTGAAAAGCACGGTCGCCCTGCTGCTTTGATCAACGCGGTGGAAGGCAAAGGGATGCGGAATTTAATTCAAAAAGCCAAGCAGGCCGGTGCGCCGGCGCTGGAAAAACTGACCAAGAAGGGCTTGCGACCGCGTCCGGTTCGCGTGATGATTATCGGGATTCCCAATGTCGGTAAGTCTTCGTTGGTCAATCGGGTTGTTAAGGCTGCGATGACCAAAACCGGCGATAAGCCGGGAGTTACGCGTGGGCGGCAATGGATACGGGTCGATGGCGAGGTTGACTTGCTGGATACGCCGGGTATCTTACCGCCGAGTCTGCCGAATCAACAAAGCGCTTTGCTACTGGGAATTTGCGGCGCAATCAAAGATACGATTTATGATACGGGTGAGGCAGCGCTGGAACTGATTCGCCAGATGGAAATCCGTTATCCAGGAAAATTCCAGGAACGCTTTCTAAAAGGAAAGCCGGTTGTGGGAACTACGACCGAAGAACTGCTGGAGCAGGCGGCAAAAGCACAAGGTCAGCTCGGCAAAGAGGGGATAGTGCAGACAGAAAATATGGCCCGGATGCTGTTGGCAGATTTTCGTCAGGGCCGACTGGGGCCGATCACTTTTGAAGCGCCAGACGAAAAATAGTCAGTTGCAGTCAGGCTTATTTGACGATGCAGGTCCGCGAATCACCGACGGCTTGTTTGCTTATGAGCGATACTGGACTAGCCAAGGCTACCCGGTGATTGCCGGTACCGATGAAGCTGGCCGCGGTCCGCTGGCTGGCCCGGTGGTTGCCGCTGCGGTAATTTTGCCAGCGGAAATCGATATTCCCTATTTAAATGATTCAAAGCAACTGACTGATCGTCGCCGTCGGCTCTTAATTGACGAAGTGCAGTCGAAAGCAGTTGCCTATGCCTGGAGCCGAATCGACCCGGTCGACATCGACCGAATTAATATTTACCAGGCATCGCGTCTGGCGATGATGCAGGCGCTATCAGGGCTGAGTCACTCGTTTGATCTGGTGTTGTCTGATGCAATGCCATTACCCGATTTGACGGTTCCTTGTGTACCAATAGTCCACGGCGATGCACTTAGCGCCAGTATTGCCGCTGCGTCGATCATTGCCAAGGTAACCAGGGATCGGATCATGGAAGAGTATGATTCGCTATATCCTGAATATGGTTTTCGACAACATAAGGGGTATGGAACGGCAGCCCACTTGAAAGCAATTCTGACGTTTGGTCCCTGTTCCATTCATCGGCGAAGTTTTGCGCCAGTCAAATCATGGAGGTCATTGACCGATGAAGATTGACGAGTTCATTCGGGAAACGATGGTCAAAATGGAACCAGCCGCCAAAGGAAAAGTGGAGGCTGGTATTTCGGCGTCGCCGGAGCTAGGTGCTTTGCTTGCAGACAGCATGCCGGATGCAGATTTTTTCTTTCCGGATTTGTTGCAGGCGTTTGGCAAATTACTTTCACGTCGGCAGGAATTATTTGATGTATTGCCGCAATCTGTGCAAAGCAGATTGCCAGAAACGCCTGGATCTTCAGCATCACCGCAAACTGTTACGGCGCGTTCGCCTGAGAGCACGCCAACAGTCAACCCAACCTTTCCTCAAGGGGTATCAGGGTTAGCACGTGACAGCCGAATGGTGATGGATACACTGCGTCAGATCATATCAGAGCTGGAATTTGTTGAGCGTGTACCGGGTTTGGAAAAAATAGTTGTTGCTCAGACGCCAAAGCTTGAACCCGGTTTATTCAACCGAGAAATACTCGATAGTCAACCAACAAATTCGACCACTACACTACCGCCAGTGTCCATGGAAGAAATCCCCGAGCTTGTTAAAGTTACGCTTCAAGCGCTGCAGTCGACGGTGGCATCGGGAAATGCGCCGCTAAGTCCACCCCTGCTTTTTCTTCGCCAGGCAGCGCAAGCGCTGCAGTCCGGACAGCTTACCCCGGAGTTTTCTGAATGGGTTGACGAAGTTGCGACAACGATTGACCAGAAATCAAACAATTCAGAGCTGGAGCCGGTTTTAGCAAAATGGCTGAACCAAGTGGATCCGAAAATTTTGCGGTTAGCGCAAACAATTGGCAGACCGGAACTGGTCCGTGTGTGGGCGGCTGTTCAGGAACTTTCTGCAACTCCGACACGTACTACGCAGGCCATGGCTGCGCCAACAGCAAATCTGCCTTTGCCTGCACCTAGCCCAGGCAATACGACATTACCAGCATCGCAAGACAATTTGCATTTCCTGCGGTCAGTTGTGGAAAAGATTGCTGATTTGTCGGTGACGGCACAGCCTTCTGCAGCAAATACACAACAGGGGACGACATCACAAGCTGGCCGGTTTGAACTGCTGTTGTCGTCAGTGGCTGCTCGCCCGGAACTATTAGAAAAATTGATCGCTTTTTTGCCGCGAACCTTGCCGACAAAGGAATTATTGCAGACCGGTAAAGCAATGCCGGCGACTTATGAGACATTGACGCAGGCGGCTCCCAAATGGCTTAAGGCAATGGTTGAGCGAGAAGGAAAGCCGGTGATATTACAATTCTGGGTAGCCGCAAAAGTGGCTGACCTGGAGCCGTGGCTGAAAATGGAACGCCTGGAGCGGCAGCAATTGATAGCGGTACTTAAAGAACTTAACACTACATTTGAGCAACCGGAAGCATTTCGGACACCTCGTGAAGATACAAATTCCCGTAGTTTCATGATGCAGATTCCATTGTATGCTCCTGGGCAAGAAACGCCATATCCAGCACTTATCCAGGTGTTCGAGGAAAAAAAAGAACGCGGAAATGGGCAATTGCCAGAACAGGAAGTCTGGGTCCGTGTTTCATTGGAAACTGACCATATAGGGACAGTCGACCTCAGCTTCCGGCTTCAGGACAAAAAATACCTGTCCATATTCAGTCGGTTTGCCAATCCGGATGCGGCATCGGAGTTTAGGGCATCCTTGCCGGAATTGCGTAAAGAGATGGCAGGGACTTCATTGGAACTTAAGAAAATTGCCGTAGCCGGCAGAATTCATCCCGGAGGCACGGGAAATGGATAACGCAAAAAAGAACCCACAACAGGAAGCGGTAGCTATCCGTTATGATCGGGACCGGGAAAATGCCCCCCGGGTCGTTGCCAAAGGCAAAGGGTTTGTTGCCGAACAGTTACTGGCCATCGCCAGGCGTCATGCAGTTCCGGTTTATCAGAATCAAGCCGTTACCCAGCTGTTGATGGCAGTGGAACTGGACCGGGAAATCCCGCCGGAGTTATATCAGGCTGTTGCCAATGTACTGGCGTATGTCTACCGAATGGATGGTCGGGCGGCCGAAAAAGCAAAGGCCAGCCGATGAAAAAAATGAACTGTGTTGAAAAAGGCCACCGCGGAGAGGACCTCGCGGTGGCCTTTTTATTTGCAAAGGGGTATCGGATATTAACCAGGAACTGGCGGATCAAAGCGGGTGAAATTGATATTATCGCTCAAGATGGCGATACGCTGGTATTTTGCGAAGTGAAAAGTCGTAGCAGTATACGGTTTGGCACAGGAGCTGAAGCGGTCGACGGTCGCAAGCAGCGAAAAATTATGCAGGTGGCAACTCTCTACCTGCAACGATATCGTTTATCAAACCAGCGTTGCCGGTTTGATGTAATCGAAATACTGCAACCTGAGCAGGATCAACCGCAGATCCAACACTTCATCAACGCATTCAGCGGGTAAGGAGGAATTTTATGTTTGCCAAAACGTTCGGCGCAGGAATTTTAGGTCTTAATGGAGTATTATTCAGTATTGAGGTAGATATTTCCAATGGAATTCCTGGAATGGAAATCGTTGGTTTGCCGGATACTGCAGTGCGTGAGTCAAAAGAGAGAGTGCGGGCGGCAATCCGCAATGCCGGATATGAGGTTCCTTGTCGCCGGATAACAGTCAATCTGGCGCCGGCGGATCAAAAAAAAGATGGATCAGGTCTGGATTTGCCGATAGCTATTGGGATCCTTGCTGCCTCGGAACAGCTAGCGGCACCAGCATTGGATGATGTAGTCCTGGTTGGCGAATTATCATTGGATGCAAAACTGCGGGGTATCAACGGCGTCTTGCCGATGGCGATTATGTGCCGTCAAACAGGCATAAAGCGGATTGTTTTGCCGGTAGAAAATGCCGCTGAAGCAAAAGTTGTTGATACGATAGGAGTAGTGGCTGTTGATAGTCTACAAGCCGCAATTGCAGCTATTACAGGTGATTTTTTAGAATTGATTGAATCTCCGCAATGCAATGATCCTAGAGTTGGCAAGCAATCATTGCAACAAAATGATGATTTTTGCGATGTCCAAGGTCAGCTTGCCGCCAAGCGGGCACTGGAGATTGCTGCTGCGGGTGGACACAACGTCCTGATGACTGGGGCGCCAGGAGCAGGAAAAACCATGTTGGCCCGCCGGATCGCCTCAATATTGCCGCCAATGACCCAGGATGAAGCCTTGGAAGTAAGCAAAATTTATAGTGTTGCTGGTTTATTAGGGTCGGCGGCAGGTTTAGTCGAGCAGCGACCATTTCGCTCACCACATCACACTGTTTCGGCCGCAGCGATGGCTGGTGGCGGCAGAATCCCTAGGCCGGGCGAGGTTACACTGGCGCACAATGGCGTGTTGTTTTTGGATGAACTGACCGAATTTCCCCGGCAGGTGCTGGAAGTATTGAGGCAACCGGTTGAAGATGGTCAGGTGACAGTTGCCCGAGTGAATTCGACGTATACTTATCCGTCGCGCTTTATGTTGATCCTTGCCATGAATCCATGTCCCTGCGGTTATTTTGGCGATTCGCTTCATGAATGTTGCTGCAGTCCAGCAGAGATTAAGCGCTATCTGCGAAGGATATCCGGTCCCCTAATGGATCGAATTGACTTGCATATCAACGTACCACGTTTACGCTATGAAGAAATGGCAACAGAGCGGGTGACAGAGTCCTCAGCAGCCATAGCCGTGCGTGTTGCCGATGCACGCTTACGGCAGGCGGGTCGCCTTGCAGGGATGGGTGTGTTTTGCAATGCACAGATGAATCACCGCCAGCTCAAAGGGCTGTGCCAGATTACTAGTGATGCGCAGGAAGTGTTGCGGCAAGCGTTCGAAAAAATGAAACTGAATGCTCGTGCTTATGACCGGATTATCAAAGTTGCGCAAACGATTGCCGATTTGTCAGGAGCGGAGAAAATCGAGCTTCCTCACATGGCGGAAGCAATACAAGTCCGTCTGGTTGTTGCCGCAAATAGTGGTGGATACTAAGGCTATATTTATTTTAAGAACTAAACAGACAATACTGATACAATTGGCGAAAAAAATAAAAGGCGTCGCTATGCGCGCCGCCAAGAGGATTAAACTGGGTGAAGCCTCGGGTTTTCCCGATAATGCCGACCGACTTTTGCACAAGGTTTTCCATCGAGAGATACAATGTCGGCGGTGAAATTAATATTATCGTTATATAAGCTGCTGCCCACCGCATAGACATCTGCAGGAGTTTTTTCCGCTTCGAACGCCAAGATTTTTTCGGCGGTGAATCCGCCCGAAACCATAATTTTTACGTGGTTAAATCCTTCAGCATCCAGCGCCTGGCGAACATTTCTGACGAGAAGTGCGCAAACCCCCGTCGGTTTGAAAGAACCCATGTGGGGCAATACGGAGACGTCAACCAACGTATCGGCAGTATCCAGGCGCACTCCGTATAAGCGGGGGCCAAATTTTCTTGCGACCTCTAGCGCTGTTTTTACACAATCGTTATCAAAATCGACCAAAGCGACCCGGTTGACAGCAGGATCGATATGACGGTCAAAGGCTTCGGTCGCTGCTAACGTGTTGCCTTCATAGGCGGCGATCAAAGCATGGGGGATTGTTCCCAACGCTTCTCCGCCCCAAAAAGCAGCATTCGCCGGGGTTGATACGCCAGCCACTCCACCGATTTTTGCCGCATACCCGTCTTGCGCCTGCACTGCATAGTGGTCAAACCGCGATGGGAAAAACAAAACAGGTTTTCCTGCCGCTGCTTTTACTACCCGGTCAACATTCGTCGCAATTTTTGTTTGGCGGGATAATACCCCCAGATATACCGTTTCCAGGTGGACAAAATCCGCCAGACTCCCTTCGATAGTGAGTACCGTATCCCAGGGATCCAGGCGGTCGCCATCATACATGGCTCGAATTTTTAATTTGTCGGGGTGATCGGCGCAGGTCTGCAAAATGGCGATAGCATGGTCAACCCCGCACAGAACTGCATTCTGGCGTTGAAAGACTTGCATCAGGACCTGCGGGTTATAGTGGTCTTTTTCCAGAATCATTTTTGACCGGACAAAATAACTGTCACTGAAATATCCACTACGAATATCATCTATCGGAAGGTTGAAGTGGGATGCGGGCAATCTTTGCTTCATCGAGAGGGCCTCCTTGATGGTATTGCAATTGTTGATTGTTACTATGATACAATATCGGTAGTCTGGCTGCAACAGGAGGATGTGTATGACTTATTCGGCAAGAGTGCTGAATTTTACCGGCGAAGAAGCTGTGAAGCGACTGATGAGTGAAATGGGTTGCGATCCGGCGGGAATATCGATCATGGCACCCAAAGCGTTGTTCAAAACGATCTATATCGAGAGTATTACAACGAAAGCAGCTAATCTATTGAAACAGACTTTTTTAGCCAAAGGGGCTGAAGTGGCCGTTGCCCGCAGTACGGCTGACCTAAGTGCTCCGCAGACACCAGTGTTGATCTGCGGGACGTTGAAACAATATCGTCAGGCGTTGGCGCAACTGCGGCAACAGCCGTGGGGTTTGCCTGATGTGGCGCAGGCGGTTGAACGCGCCTTGGCGGCTGAAGCGAATAATCCGACCAGACAGTATGTTACACAGGGAAAAAGTATTTCTATTCAACCTGGTAAAACGCTGGTCATGGGGATTTTGAATCTGACGCCAGACTCATTTTCCGATGGCGGACAACATGACAGTAGTGAGGCCGCTGTGGAACGCACTTTGGCAATGATTGAGGACGGGGCTGACATTATTGACGTTGGGGCCGAGTCAACCCGCCCTTATGGGGCGGTGAAAATATCAACGGATGAAGAACTAGCGCGGTTGTTGCCAGTATTAGAAAAAATTCTGTCAATATCAAGTGTACCCGTGTCTGTCGATACTTATAAGAGTGCTGTGGCAGACAAAGCATTGGAGTTAGGTGCGCATATCCTGAACGATATATGGGGACTGCAGCACGACACGGAGATGGCAAATCTCGCAGCCAAGCACCAAGTCCCGGTAGTGATTATGCATAATCGTGCTTCTGCCAGTGATTCGAAACGCGACATTATGGCTGAAATGGTTGATTTTTTTGTGCGCAGCATGGAAATCGGGCTGCAGGCGGGAATTGACCGTGATCAGTTTATTATTGATCCTGGAATTGGGTTTGGCAAAAACACAGCGCAAAATCTGGAAGTGCTGGCTCGCCTGGCTGAATTGAAAACGTTGGATTGTCCGATATTGGTTGGCACTTCGCGCAAACGCTTCATCGGCGAAATATTGAATCTGTCGGTGGAAGAACGAGCCGAAGGTACCGGCGCCACTGTGGTGCATTCTATTATGAACGGCGCCGCTATTGTCCGGGTCCATGACGTTAAAATGGCAAAACGCATGGCGATAATGACTGATGCATTGCAGAATTGGAGGGAATTTGGACGTGGATAAGATCACGTTGCATAATATGAAATTCCATGGTTATCACGGCTGCGAAGATTTTGAAAAACAAAATGGGCAGATTTTTGAGGTCGATCTGGATATTATGGTTGATGCCGAAAAAGCCGGCCAAACTGATTGTCTGACTGATGCCGTCAATTATGTGGCCATTTTTGAACAGGTAAAGCGGATAGTGGAAACGGAACGCTACAATTTACTGGAACGTTTGGCGCATAGAATTAGTGATCAAGTTTTGACGGAGGCGGCAATTCGTTCCGTCACTGTCCGTGTCCGTAAGCCGGCAGTTCCGTTAAATGGCTTGCTGGACTGGGTGCAGATCGAAATCGTGCGGGAGCGCAACTCATGATATTGCTGGGTCTGGGCAGTAATCTTGGCGATCGTGAGCAACAGCTGCAACAAGCCCTGAAAAGATTGACGGAGCTTGCTGATATCCGTGTTGCAGCCGTATCCAATATTTACGAAACAAAACCGGTGGGAGATGCCGATCAACCAGATTTTTTAAACATGACTGCAATGGTGGAGACGACGTTGACGCCGATCGAATTACTGAAACGATGCCTAGCCGTGGAAACGGATATGGGAAGGGTCAGAACCAGGCGCTGGGGACCGCGGATCATTGATGTTGATTTGCTAATTTATAATGATATTACTGTAGAGATTCCAGAGTTAAGATTACCTCATCCGGAAATCATGAATCGCAGCTTCGTCTTGATTCCATTGAAAGATATAGCATCAGAGCTGCACTTGGCAAATGGCAGGTCGGTTGGCGAAATGGCGGACGCTTGTTTGGCGAGTGAACAAAATGATGTTCTATTATGGAAAAAAGTGCGCTGGAATTCAGGCGAAAAATGTTTTGTGTAGGCTACAGCGGAAAGGCGCGGCTTGACCGCGTTTTTTTATTGCTTGACCCCGCTTTCCATGCGGGACTATAATAAGGTCCGTATTATTACTTCGGTTTGAGGTGAAAATGCAACATTTCTATGACGCCTTACTTTTGACCGCGGCGGGGATCGGCAAGTCGCGACTGGCAAAGCTGAAACAAGCATTTGGCGATGCAGAAACTGTCTGGCAGGCGGATGTAAGCGCTTTGGTTCAAACAGGAATCCTCAATGGCAAAGAACTGGCGAGCCTCTTGCAGCAACGACGAAAGCTGGTAGTCGAGGATACTTTAGCTGCCTGGCTGGCACAAGGGATTGGCATCTGCAGTCTGCAAGAAGCAGAATATCCGAAACTTTTGCGTCAATGCTACGACCCGCCACCGTATTTGTTTTATCGTGGTCGAATGCAGCCTGAAGCAGTTTGCCTGGCGGTGGTCGGATCCAGACATTCAACGCCTTATGGGCGAAATGTGGCCCGGTCTTTCAGCGAAAGCTTATCTCGCAACGGTGTGACTGTTGTGAGCGGAGCAGCGAGGGGGATCGATTCGGCGGCTCATGAAGGCGCCTTAACTGCCGGTGCGCCGACGATTGCAGTCTTGGGCTGTGGCGTGGATGTTTGCTATCCGCCGGAAAACGCCCGACTCATCAATCAAATTGCTGAAATCGGTTGTGTCATTTCCGAATACCCGCCAGGGACGCCGCCGGCGCCTGGTCGATTTCCCGCCCGAAACCGAATTGTGGCGGGTATGTCTATGGGGGTGCTGGTGGTGGAGGCGGCAGAAAAAAGTGGCGCTTTGATTACTGCGGATTTGGCAATGGAAGAAAACCGCGATGTATATGCTATTCCCGGCAGTGTTTTTTCTGAGGCCAGTCGGGGAACGCATCGTCTGATTCAACAAGGCGCGCGCCTGATTACTTCAGTCGAGGATCTGTTGGAAGAACTGGGGCTGCATCGGCCCAGCGCCAACACGGCAATGCCGGACAATCAAACAGCGGAGGAAAGTCGGATTCTTGCTGTATTGTCCTATGAGCAGCCAAAGTCGTTGGAGCAGATACTCGGAACGCTTGAAATGACAGTGGCGGCAGTTCAGGTCTTGTTGTTACAACTTGAAATGTCCGGTAAGATTGAAAAAGACCAATCTATGCGATATATAAAAGTAGCCAGGGAGTGACGAAATGGCGAAGAACCTAGTAATAGTTGAATCACCAGCCAAAGCGGCAACTATCGAAAAGTATCTCGGCAAAAACGAATATACGGTCAAAGCTTCTATGGGTCATTTGCGCGATTTGCCCAAAAGTCAGCTTGGCATTGATGTCGAAGCCAGGTTTGAGCCCAAGTATATTGTTGTTCGTGGCAAAACCGATTTGGTTAAGGATTTGCTCAAACAGGCGTCACAGGCCCAAAAAGTTTATCTGGCGACTGACCCGGACAGGGAAGGGGAAGCGATTGCCTGGCATTTGGCAACGTTGCTGAACATTCCGCCCGCTGACGCTTGTCGCATCGAATTCAATGAAATTACGAAGACGGCAGTTGTTGATGCGATTAAACACGCACGCATAATCGACGCAAACAAAGTCAATGCACAGCAGGCCAGGCGGGTACTCGACCGAATCGTCGGTTACAAGCTCAGTCCGTTGCTGTGGAAAAAAGTTCGTAGAGGCCTAAGCGCCGGTCGTGTTCAATCCGTAGCAGTTCGCTTGATTTGTGACCGGGAACGTGAAATCGAAGCGTTTGTTGTGACGGAGTATTGGTCGATTCATGCGGTATTGGAAAAAGTAGATCCCCGTGCAGTATTTGAAGCAGAGTTAAGCACAATTGACGGAAAAAAAGTTACTGTTGCTTCATCTGAAATGGCCGGACAGATTAAGCAAGACTTGTTGCAGGCTGATTTTTCAGTCGAGATGGTCAAACGGGGTGACCGGCAACGCAAACCATATCCGCCCTATATCACCAGCACCTTGCAACAGGATGCTTCCCATAAATTGGGCTTTAGTGCTAAAAAAACAATGATGCTGGCGCAACAACTTTATGAAGCAGGCCACATCACTTATATGCGTACAGATTCGACCCGCGTTTCAACCGAAGCGCAGCTGCAGGCGCGCCAGTGGGTGGAAGCAAATTTTGGCGTCAGTTTTTTGCCGACGGCATCGCCGCAATATGCAAAAAAATCGGCGCAAGACGCCCATGAAGCAATCCGGCCCTCTGTACCGGAGGTTTCCTTGGCTGGCTTGCCATCGACACTCAGTCGGGATCAAAAACGCCTGTATGAGCTGATTTGGAAGCGTTTTATCGCCAGTCAAATGCGACCGGCTATTTTTGATACCCTGGCAGTGGGGATTACTGCCGGCAAGTATGGTTTTAAGGCTAGTGGCTCGATTTTGCGATTTGCTGGCTTTTTAGCCGTTTATTCTGATGCTGTGGAAGGGCAGATAACTGGTTCAGAAGATAAGATACTGCCACCGCTAACTGAAGGAGAACAACTGACAGCAAAAGAAATCAGACCAGAGCAGCATTTTACCGAGCCGCCGGCGCGGTTTACCGAAGCCGCACTAATCAAGCTGCTTGAAGAAAAAGGAATCGGTCGCCCCAGCACCTATGCGCCGATTATCGATACCATCCAAGGGCGGGGCTATGTTGTAAAAGCCGAGAAAAAATTTCAACCCACGCCGTTAGGGTTTATTGTCAGCGACCTGTTAAAGGAACATTTTCCCAAAATTGTCGATACTGATTTTACCGCAACGATGGAAAAAAGTCTGGATGACGTAGCGCAAGGCGAGGTCGAATGGCGAAAATTATTGGAAGAGTTTTATGGTCCATTTATTGAAACGATCGAACGGGTGGAAAAGGAAGCGGCAAGGGTCAAAGTTCCTGAAGAAATTACGGATATTATCTGTGAAAATTGTGGCGCCTTTATGGCGGTCAAGCATGGGCGGTTCGGTTCATTTCTTGGTTGCACAAAATTTCCGGAGTGTCGCACAACCCGCCCGATCGTAAAAGAAATCGGCGTCGCCTGCCCGGTTTGTGACAAACCGGTAGTGGAACGAAAATCGAAAGCAGGCCGATTGTTTTACGGTTGCGGTGATTATCCGACTTGTACTTTTGTATCATGGAATAAGCCCGTCAGTGAACCGTGCCCGGTTTGCGGCTCCTTTATGGTGGAGAAAAAATACCGTAATCAATCGGCAACTGTCGAATGCAGCAACAGTGCCTGCAGCTCTCGTGCAGGCAAAGAGGCTGAATCCGCCGACTCTGATCTGCTCGCAGAGGGCAGGGGCGCCAAGGTGACCAGAGTAAAAGGAGCAACTTCAAAAACTCGGGATGCTTCAAACTTAAATGCGAAAACGAAGCCGAAACCAAAAATCAAACCAAAATCAAATTCTAAGACAAAAGTTGCAGTGCCTAAACCTGCAGTGCAAAAATCAACGGAAATTTTATCAAAATCACCAAAGAAGGCGGCAAACAAGAAAAAAACTACTAAAACAAGCCCCAAACCCTTATAATTCAGTGCATGCCAGAAATGGATGTTTTTGAAAACAATTGCGAAAAGTGTGACAATGCTATTGCCACACTTTTTTTGTTGTGCTACAATAAATTCCAAAAGATAGCTAGAGGCAATCAGGGATGAACAATGGGTTGACGACTTTTCTTGAACAGTATCTTGAGTTTTTGCAGGGAGCAAAAAATGTTTCCCCGCATACAGTCATCGGTTATCGTCGGGATATTGAACAATTTATTGTTTTTTTGCGCCGGATAGATCCCGGCGATTTTCAATTGTCGATATTGGACACTTACCTGGCCCGGCGCTATCTGGCCTCGTTGGTGAATCAGGAATATTCCCGCAGGTCGATTGCACGGCATATAGCTGCACTGCGGTCCTTTGGACGTTATTTATGCCGCGAACAACTGCTTGCGGCAAATCCTTTCGTGGGGATTCGAACGCCAAAGTTGGAACGTCGGTTACCGCAATTCCTTGATGTGCCCGAAATTGACAACCTGATGGATCTTCCAACCAATACTGTTTTAGGCCGGCGTGATCTGGCGGTTTTGGAACTGCTTTACGGTGCGGGGATTCGCGTGTCAGAACTGACGGGTTTAACGCTAACCCAAATAGATTTGACTGAAAGATATGTTTTGGTGTTCGGCAAAGGATCCAAAGAACGGATCGTGCCTATCGGGCAGAAAGCGGTACAGGCAATCACGGTCTATTTGCAGAACAGTCGTCCATTACTTTGTAAAAAACAGGACAAATTGATGGACAAGCTGTTTCTGAATCATAGCGGGACTCCTTTGAGTGATCGAAGTATCCGCAGAATTTTGGAGAAATACGTGGAAATGCTGGCTGTAAAAAAAAGAGTGACGCCGCATACGCTCAGACATAGTTTTGCTACCCATTTGTTGGATAACGGAGCCGATTTGCGTTCGGTTCAAGAGTTGTTGGGCCATGTCAGCCTGAAAACAACGCAGGTTTACACCCATGTGTCCAGCGAAAGACTATTGTCCGTGTACCGAAATTCGCATCCCAGGGCTTGAAGTCCTTATTGTTATCACCAAAATTGTCGAAAAGAATTGAAGAAAGGTGGAATTTCCCGTGGCGAGTGTGTTGTTGGAAAAAACCCGAAAAATTAGCCGGTTGCTGGAAAAAGTTGAGAAGATTGCTTACGCCGACTTGTCGAAGACACTTAGTGATGTAATGCGAGCCAATGTTTATCTGGTAAATCGGGATGGGAAAATTCTTGGCTACAGCATTGTCGATGAATTTGAATGTGAATTGATGATGGAAAAAGTCCTGAAAACCGGACGTTTTCCTGAGCGTTACGTCAATTGGTTATCGAAGGTTCTGGAAACTTCGGAAAATCTCACCCTGAACAATGGTATGTGCGCGTTCAGCACAGAGACAGCATGTATCGCCAATGAGAAGTATACAACTGTTGTGCCAATTTATGGAGCAGGGGAAAGACTAGGCACACTGATTGCCGCTACGTTTAACGAGCCCTTTGTCGATGATGATCTCATTTTGGCTGAATATGCTGCAACGGTTGTCGGCATTGAATTTTTGCGTGACCGCACTGAGCGCATTGAAGATGATGCAAGAAAAATGGCCACAATTCAAGTTGCGTTGGGAACGCTTTCTTACTCTGAAATGGAAGCGGTCATGCATATACTCGGTGAACTGGACGGAAATGAAGGACTGTTAGTTGCCAGCAAAATTGCGGACCGTGTGGGAATTACCCGTTCGGTCATCGTCAATGCACTGCGGAAATTTGAAAGCGCCGGCGTGATTGAATCGAAGTCGTTAGGCATGAAAGGGACTTACATCAAAGTGCTAAACGAAAAACTGATCGACGAACTGAAAAAGCTGAAAAAATAGATTGCAATAAACCACCCTGTAGGGTGGTTTATTGCAATCGGCAGGAAATTTTTTGTTTGTGTCGAAGATTTATTGAATAGAGATGATATTGCGATAGTATAGTATAGACTGTTCATGGAGGAGTGATGACTTTGTTTAACCGTCTGTTCGAATCGCAACCGATTAATGCGCTGGAAAAAGCGTTAAACGGGTCATCACTTCGACATAAGGTAATCAGCAATAATATTGCAAATATCAATACACCGGGTTATAAAAGAATGGAAGTATCGTTTGAAGAAGAACTTGCGGTAGCAGCTAAAGGCGAAATACGCTCAGGAATTGCGTTGACCCACCCGAAGCACATTGCTCCGCGCGGACAGGTTCCCGTACCCAACCAGATTCGAACCATCGAGAACACCTCGCTGCGAACCGATGGTAATAATGTTGACATTGACGCTGAGATGGCAGCCATGACCAAGAATAATATTTTTTATAATACTGTGGCTCAGCGTATTAACGGCTATTATACCAACATTAAGCTGGCGATCAAGGGAGGCTGATGGAGATGAGCTTTTTTGGGGCGATTGATGCTGCCGCATCGGGGATGACTGCAGAACGGTTGCGGTTGGATGTTATTTCTAACAATATTGCCAATGTGAATACTACCCGCACGACTGAAGGCGGGCCGTATTTGCGTCAGTTTGTTGTGTTTGAACCCCGACCCGGTACTGGATCTTTTTCCAATATGATGAGTCGGCAACTGCAATCGAATCAGCAGTCGCAATTGAATGGCGTCAAGGTTAGCGCGATAAAAAAGGATGATTCCCCGCCGCGAATGGTTTATGAACCGGGGCATCCAGATGCTGATGCCAATGGATATGTAAAAATGCCTAATATTAATATTATTACTGAGATGGTTGATATGATGACTGCGTCGAGGGCTTATGAAGCCAATGTCACTGCAGTGAATGTTGCGAAAAGCATGATGTTGAAAGCCCTGGAAATCGGTAAGTGATTCTTGCAAATGATAGTGCCGGGAGGTTGAAATTATGCCGATCCAAGCAGTAAATGCGACAAAATTGCCTATGATGCCAAGCGGTGGCGCTGGTTCGACAAGTACGCCCACTGCCGAAAAATCGTTTGGCAACATTCTGATGGAAGCGCTGGATAATGTCAATGTTTTGCAAAAAAAGGCAAGCCAGGCCTCTACGGATTTGGCAACCGGCAAAATCGAAGACATTTCGCAGGTTGTTATTGCTGCGGAAAAAGCAGCGGTTGCGCTTCAATTGACAATTCAGGTACGCAACAAAATGTTAGAATCGTATCAGGAAATGATGCGGATGCAAGTCTGATGACGGCGAGGTAATGAAGGATGGCTGAACTGCGGGAGCAGCTGAAAAACTTATGGGAACGATTTTCGCCACGACAACGCTGGATCATGTTAGGTTCCGCGTTGCTTCTCTTTATCTCGGTGTTGGCCGCCAGTTATTTTGTTGGTGGAAAACCGCAATATGTAATGTTGTTTGCTGATATGGAGAGCAAAGATGCCGGAGACGTGGCCGCCCGTCTTCAAGAGATGAAGATACCCTTTGAAATCATCAATAATGGTACGGCTATTTCGGTGCCGCAAAAAGATGTTTATAAAACACGTCTGGAGCTGGCGCGACAGGGTTTACCCCGAGGAAACAAAGGGTTTGAAATCTTTGATGAAAGCAAATTTGGTACCACTGAATTCCAAAACCGGGTCAAGTTATTGCAAGCGTTGCAAGGTGAATTAACGCGGACGATTGAAGGGATGGCTGAGGTAGATAAAGCCAGAGTTCACATCGTGCTTCCCGAGGATAGTCTCTATAAAAAAAATGAAAAAGCGGCTACCGCTTCGATCATGTTGAAGCTGAAACCCAGAGCTAAACTTTCGCCGGAACAGGTGAAAGGGATCGTCAATCTGGCAGCGCATAGCATTCGCGGTCTAAAAGCTGAAAATATTACTGTTGTTGATAGTTTTGCCCGAGTATTGAATGAAAATCCTGACCCAATGGGGTTGGATGCGACGATTAATATCAAACAAGTCGAATTGACCCGCAAGAAACAGGATGAGATGCAAAAAGCACTAGAAACACTGCTGGAACAAGTGCTTGGTCCTAATAAGGCTGCCGTACGGGTTAGCTTGGAATTGAGTTTTGACCAAAAAGTTGTTGATAAACAAACTTTTGAACCAGTGGTTGATGATAAGGGCATTTTACGCAGTACCCAAGAAAGCAACGAGTCCTTTAAAGGAACAAGCCCGCAGCCTGGTGGACCGCCGGGAACTACTTCGAATATACCTGGGTATGTAACCAATTCGGGTAGCTCACAATCTACCTTTGAGAAGAAAGACGCCACGCGAAATTATGAAATTAATGAGACCAAAGAAAAAACGGTCGTAGCGCCCGGGGGGGTAAAACGGATCTCTGTTGGCGTTTTGCTTGATGCCAGTATCAGTAAAGCCCAACAGGACAGTGTTGCGAAAGCAGTAGCCTCTGCCGCAGGGATCAATGTGGCGCGAGGTGATGTTATTAGTGTTGAGACGGTGCCGTTTAGTACTGAAATTGCTGACAAAATCAAGAAAGAAGAACTGGATCAGGCACAAGAACAGCAAAAGGCGCAATGGACAAAAATCGGCGCCGGCGCTGCCGTAGTCCTGTTGATTGCCGGAGTTGGTTTTTGGGTGCTGAAACGGCGGCAGGAAGAAGAACTGGAAGTAACGATGATGGAGGGTGAAATGACGGCAGGCGATGATGCGGAAAGCGTGAGTCAACAGGCTATTAATGCGATTCGTGAATTATCACCTGAAGAAATTGCCCGTAATGCAGAATTGGAAGCAATTGAGACATTGTCCAAAGCTAAACCGGAAGAGGTTGCCATGCTCTTGAAGACTTGGCTGGCCGAAGAATAAACAACGGGGAGTGTCGGTATGGCCCAGGTTGCCGAAATGTCTGCCAAGCAAAAAGCTGCGGTATTGTTGATTACACTCGGCCCCAATCTTTCGTCCCAAATATTGAAGCACTTGGGTGATGAAGAAATCGAAAAACTCACCCTCGAAATTGCGAATCAACGCAAATTGACTCAGGAACAAAAAGACAAGGTAATCCATGAATTTCATCAGATGTGCATTGCCAAAGAATATTTGTCTTCTGGCGGCTTAGAGTACGCGCGGGATGTTTTAGAAAAAGCGCTGGGCGCTGATAAAGCGAGTGCAATTATTACCCGTCTAACTTCCAGTTTGCAAATCAGGCCGTTTGATTTTGCCCGCAAAACTGACCCGGCACAGCTGCTGAACTTTATTCAGAACGAACATCCCCAGACTATAGCCTTGATTATGTCTTATTTGCAACCGGATCAGGCGGGGGCAATTCTGTCTGGGCTGCCGCCGGATCGCCAAATTGATGTGGCGCGAAGAATGGCGACCATGGATCGGACCTCTCCGGAAGTAATTCGTGATGTAGAAAAAATATTGGAACGCAAACTTTCGTCGTTAGCTACTGAAGATTTTACTTCAGCAGGCGGTGTCGACGCTGTAGTCGAGATCTTGAACCGAGTCGACCGTACGACAGAAAGAACCATTGTCGAAAGCTTGGAGGTTCAAGACCCCGAACTGGCCGAAGATATCAAAAAACGGATGTTTGTGTTCGAAAACATCATTATGCTCGACGATCGTTCCTTGCAAATGGTATTGCGTGAAGTTGACAGTAAGGAATTGGGCTTGGCGCTAAAAGCTGCATCATCGGATGTGGCGAACAAAATTTTCAAGAACATGTCCAAACGAGCGGCAGAGATGCTGCGTGAGGAGATCGACTTTATGGGGCCGGTTCGTATTCGTGACGTAGAAGAAGCACAGCAAAAGATTGTGGCAGTAATACGCAGACTGGAAGAATCCGGCGAAATCGTGATTTCCACAGGAAGAGGCGACGATGTCCTCATCTGAGAATCGGATTATCAAGGATGCGAAAATTTCTTCGAATCCTGTAGTTATCGCCATGCATGAATTTGATGATTTCGAAGTCGCTGTCTTTGAGCAGTGCGATGAGGCGACGACCGAAATGGATGAAGACAATCCAGCTTTGGATCATGAGGAACCAAAACTGCGTGTTGATGAAGAGTTAGTCCTAGCCGGCACAAAACAGGTCGAAGAGATGCTGCAACAAGCTGATTTGTCGATCGATGAAATGAAACAGCAGGCGAGTCGCGAAGCGGCTATGGAAGCAGAGCAACTGAAAAATAGGGCCTCCGAAGAAGGGCAAGCGCAGGGACATGCGACTGGATTGCGTCAGGGGCTTGATGAGGCAAAGCAACAAATGTCTATACAGGTTCAGCAGACTTGTGATCAATGCAATGCAATGTTGGCGACGGCTGAGCAGGAAGCCCGGCAAATTTTGCAGGAAGCAGAGCCGAAAATTATCGACCTTGTTATGGCGATTAGCCGAAAAATTATAGTTAATGAAGTCGAAACTAGGCCAGCCGCTGTTTTAGAGTTGGTCCGCGGTGCGTTGTCAAGAGTGCGTGACCAGAATCAAATCATTATTCATGTCAGCCCGGATGACTACGAATTTATCCTTCAGTCCCGTCGCATATTGCAAGCTGTCGTGGGAGCGGAGCAGACGCTTACTGTGACAGCAGATGCTGTATTAGGCAAAGGGGGCTGCCTGATTGAAACTTCATTTGGCACAGTTGAAGCCGGCATCGACACCCAGTTAGAGTCGATTCGTCGCGTTCTTCAGGGGATGTTGCCGTGAAAGATTTTTGCGTGGAACAATATCTGAATGCGATAAACAGCACGGAAACTGTTTTAATGAAAGGAAAGATCACCAAAATAATCGGTCTGGTGATAGAAGCCGACGGGCCTAGTATTAACCTGGGCGAACTATGTTATATTTATCCGCGAATTGATGCCCCGCCATTGCCAGCGGAAGTCGTCGGGTTTCGCGAAAACCGGGTACTTTTGATGCCGCTTGGCGAAATGCAGGGAATCGGTCCTGGCAGTGAAGTGGTATCTTCGCGCAATCTGTTGCGGGTAAAAGTCGGTCAGAGTTTGCTCGGACGAATATTGGACGGGCTTGGTAACCCGATTGATGGCAAAGGGCCAGTAGTTGGTGAATGTGAGTACGCGATCCAGAATACACCACCGCCGCCATTGTCGCGTCGGCGAATTTGCGAACCTGTTTCTGTAGGTATCCGGGCTGTCGATGGATTGATGACCTTGGGAAAAGGGCAGCGTATGGCAATCTTGGCGGGCAGTGGCGTTGGTAAAAGCACGATGATGGGGATGATTGCACGCAACACGAACGCCGATGTCAATGTGATTGCACTTATTGGCGAACGGGGCCGTGAAGTGCTTGACTTTATCGAGCGAGACTTGGGCGAAGAGGGTTTGAAAAAATCGGTTGTAATCGTGTCAACATCCGATCAACCTGCGTTACTGAGAATAAAAGGCGCGAATACGGCGACGGCTGTGGCTGAATATTTTCGGGACCAGGGGCTGGACGTGATGTTGATGATGGATTCTTTGACCCGGGTTGCGATGGCGCAAAGGGAAGTCGGGCTGACAATCGGTGAACCGCCGGCGACGCGCGGCTATCCGCCATCTGTTTTTGCGATGATGCCAAAACTGCTTGAACGTTCAGGTACCGGGGAAAAAGGGTCAATTACCGGGTTGTATGCGGTCCTTGTTGACGGTGATGATATGAATGAGCCGATTGCAGATAATGTTCGCAGCATAGTTGATGGGCACGTCGTATTGTCGCGACGTCTGGCGACCCAGAACCATTATCCGCCGATCGATATTTTGGCTAGCCTGAGCCGCGTAATGATGGAGGTTGTTGGTGAGGATCATATTAAAGCAGCGCAGCGGATTCGCAGTTTGCAGGCCACATACCAAGAAGCGGAAGACCTGATTAATATCGGCGCTTACGCCAAAGGCAGCAACGCGGAGATTGATCAGGCGATTGACCGAAATCCAGGTATCCGTGATTTTTTGCGTCAAGGTGTTATGGAACAGGCTAATCTTGCCGAAACAGTGGCCCGGATGAAACAATTGGTTGGTTGATGAAGCGTTGGAGATAAAATAATATGCAACGATTTCATTTTAAGCTGCAAAAACTGTTGGATTATAGAAAAATTCGCGAGGAACAAGCTCAGGCTGAATTTGCCAAGGCTACTCGCGTTTTTTTGCTTGAAAAGGAAAAAATGCGTCAAATGGAAACGACCTTGGTCGAAACTTTTGATTTGTTAAAGGCTGAGCAAGGGAAAGCGAGTTCACTGTTAATGCTTAAGATGTTTCAGGATTACATCGATAGAACAAGAGAAGGGATCAGGCTACAAGCGGTCAAAGTGACAGCCGCCGCCGACAGGCGTCAGTCCTGCCTGAGATTATTTGAAGAGGCATCCCGCAAACGAAAAGCAGTTGATAATCTGCGCGCAAAGAAACTGGAACAGTATCAAGCTGAAGTACTGCACGAAGAACAGGCGTTCCTCGACGATTTGGCAGGTCAACGTTACATCCGAAACAACTAGCTGGCAGAAATATTGGCAGAAAGGCAGTCATCTGATGATGGAACAGAAAAAAACGAAACCAGGCCCGGCGGCTGTGAAAAGGACTCCGCAAAAACCAACGCCTAAGAAACGTCGGCTTTTGCTGAAGTTCTCTTTAGTTTTTTTCTTAATACTTGGGCTAGCATTAGCAGGAATTTACCATCGTTGGTTTCCGTTAGACCCGGAGATGGATGCGAAAATTGATCCTTATCGGGAACAACTGGCAGCTGCCATTGGCGGAGCGGAAGCGCTAATGAAGAAAGCGGAGCCTTTGCTTGAGAAAATTGGCATTGGTAGTAAGCCAGCCGAGCAGACACCGGCGGTAAATCCGCAGACCAACTTCCCGCTGGTTGAACTGGATAAAGATGAAAAAAAACCTGCGGCAGCTCCAGGTGCAGTAGCTGCAACGCCGGGATCTCCGGCGATTGCATCAGCAGCGCCATTACAACCGGCAGGGGCGGCAAAGCCACCGGTAGCAGGGAAGCTTGATCCGGAAACAATCAAAGTGTATGGGAAATTGGCCAAACTTTATGGCGCCATGAAACCGGAAGAAGCAGTTGCTGTATTTAATAGCCTGGAAGATGAGCAAGTAGTGTTAATTCTGTCACGGATGGAAGAAGAGGCAGCAGCAAAAGTCCTGAGTACGCTGGAACCTAAACGAGCGGCGCGCCTGACACAGGCGATGATAAAGCGCAAATAGCGCGATAAACCGCGATGAAAGGAGGTGAAAAAAGTGGAAATGACATTCAACAAAGAAAACTCAGCTAGTTTTTCCTTACTCATGGCAACCATGCCGCAAGCGAATTCGATGCAAATTCCCGCTAAACAGCAAACCGCAAAGGATTCCTTGCAACCGGTTGAAACCGACTTTTCTGAACGATTATCTGCAGCCTTGGATGAGTCATCCAAAAGGGGAGAACCCGCAGGGAAAGTTACAGAGAAAAAAGGCCGGGAAAAAGCGGCTGATGCCAACGCAGAAGCTGCGGTGAGTTCCGTTCCGTTTGGCATAATGCCGGTTGTAACCGAACCGAATAATCAAACGGCGACTAGCGGGGCAGAAGCTCTGGACGATTTGAAGAATGCTGCGCTACAGGGATTGGCAGCCGCCACAGCGACAGTCTTGCCGATGATCGTACAAACGGTTGCTCCTACAGTCCTTAATTCCCCGGTGTTATCATCACTAGTCGGCAGTGTCGCCAATGCCGCGACCGAGTTGTTAGCCCCCGCCAACCCCAATGCAAATGCTAATGCTGCGCAAAGCGTTCCACAAATGCCGGTACAAACGGAGAATGTGTTGCAATCGAGTATGGAAGCTGGCAAAGACAGAAATGGTGTTGTTGCAGCAGAATTGTTGACAAAACAGCCGACGCCCCAGCAGCAGCCTGCAAATGATCTGCCTGCAGTCCCAACGGTCGCAAAAGAGGCTGTCAACAAGGAAAATCCACCCGTGCTTGTCGCTACGGTTGCAAATGAACTGGGTATTGTCAACGCAAATCAACTAAACTCAGATGTTGTGATAACCCCGCAACAGGCGGCTACCCCGCAACAATCCCAGGGAAAGCCGGTTGATTTGCAGCCACTGCCTGTAGTGCAAACGAATGTTGAACTGGCAAGTGCGGTCCAACAGCAAATCCAACAAGATCTGCTCACCGCCAAAGTTTCGACTGTTACAACAACTCCGACAGTTCCGGTTAAGCAGTCAAACGAGCCTATTCCTTTGCAGGCGGCGGAAACGAACGATCCTGAGGATCCCAAGCCCGTTATCGGCAAAGCGGAGCCAACTCTTGACACTGTTGTCAAACCAACCACTGAGCAGGAAGTGCCGAAGTGGTCAATGTCAAATTCGGAGACCGACATGGAAGCTGGTTTATCCGAAAGAAATGATGCTTCACTATCGGCGCCTGTTGGATTTGACAAAGTGATGGCGTCTGTAAATGAACCTGTTGTCGTTACTCCGCCGGTAGCGCAACCTAGGCCAGATTTGCATGAAGTAGTCAAGCAAATTATGGATGAGATGATTTCTCCGGCCCAACAATTGAAAAGCTCGCAGGTGATTATCACATTAAAACCGGAGCATCTCGGTGAAGTTACAGTCAAAATCAATGTGGACGGCGATAAAGTGACGGCTGCCTTCCATGCTGCTAGTACTGAAGTGCGAGGGATACTGGAAAGCTCCTTGTCACAATTAAAGCAGGAAATGTCGCAGCAAGGCTGGCAATTTGATTCCGATGGCGTGTTCGGCGGCATGCAGGAGTTTCTGGGCCAACAAGAACAACAACAGGCGCAACAGCAACAAATGCGCAGCATGATGAATCACGCACGACCTGACCAGTACGACGATGCCACGGCCTTTACAAACACTGGGCGATTACAGGTTATGACAGCAACCGCGGTTGATTACCGAGTATAAATCAAAAGGAGGTGAGACAAATGGCAGTAAGTAGCGCAACCTACACGAATGGAGTTTCATCCAACACCAATACTTCCACAACCAAAACCAACACTGACCTTGGTAAGGATGATTTTCTTCAGCTACTGGTGACACAACTGCAGCATCAGGACCCGCTGGCGCCAATGGAAGACAAGGAGTTCATCTCGCAGATGGCTCAGTTTACCAGCCTGGAACAGATGAAAAACATGAATAATGCGGTGCAAATAACTCAAGCTACGTCTTATATCGGCATGAAAGTTACCTGGGCTGATGACGCCGGGGTAGAGCAAACCGGTATTGTTTCATCAGTTCGCATTGTCAATGGCGAGCCGCTCGTAAAAGTCGGTGAAGAATCTCTGGCATTGAAAAAAATCCTGTCTGTAACCGCCCCTATTGCGGCAACCACGTCATAAACAACGGAGGGACAACTGGATGACAGACAATCGAGTGTATTTCAGCAATCAACCGATTCAACCTGTTTCGTCTTCGCCCAAACAAACCCAGTCGGCAGGGATGCTGAACTTGACGGGCGGATTTGATCAAATCCTCAATCAGACAATCGGTGGTGTGAAATTTTCCCAGCATGCGACACAACGCTTGCAGACACGTAACATTAATTTAAACCCTACACAAATGAATCAATTGAAAAATGCCGTAGACAAAGCGGCGCAAAAGGGAGCAAGGGAATCGTTGATTTTGATGAACAACGATTTGGCACTTGTAGTGAGTGTGACCAACAGGACGGTCATCACGGCCATGGATGGCTCCAGTATCAGGGACAATGTATTTACAAACATTGACAGCGCCGTGATCGTATAGGACTGGACCTCTCGAGGGAGTCCCCGGTTGCCGAAGGATTGAAGCAACCGCACGACGCATGATTCAGGGCCATTTATTTAAGAGGGAGGTCGTTTCACTATGATGCGTTCAATGTTCTCCGGCGTGGCCGGTCTGCGTAATCATCAGACAGCTATGGACACAATCGGCGCGAATATCGCGAACGTCAATACTCCAGGCTATAAGGGAAGCCGCGCGAATTTTTCCGATGTAATCAGCCAGACGATGCAAGGGGCTGCTTCGGCAACCGGTACCCGCGGCGGAACCAATCCAATCCAAGTTGGCCTTGGCATGGGGCTGGCAGCAATTGACACAATAATGACTAGCGGCAGTTATCAACCGACAGGCAAACAAACTGACCTGGCAATTCAAAATCAAGGCTTTTTCATCGTTTCCGACGGGCTTAACCAATACTATACCCGCGCTGGCAACTTTGATTTTGACGGAACCGGCAACTATGTCGTGCCGGGAACCGGTCTGAAAGTCATGGGTTGGTTGGGTGTAAACGGAGTGGTTGATACTAGCGGACAGGTCACAGGAATTACGATTCCTTCGGGAATTACCCTGCCAGCTGTAGCGACGTCTTCAATGACATTCATCAACAATTTGTCTGGTACCGATAAACCTGGATCGTCAGCCCAAACCTCAAAAGAAATATACGATTCGCTGGGCCGGGTTCAGACTTTGCAACAAAAATTCATTAAAACAGATGATTTGACCCGGACTTGGTTGACTAAAGCCAGCTTATCCGATTCGACAATCGGTGTGTCCAACCCGTTGACAGAAATCACTTTCGATTCAGCCGGTAAAGTGAATACAGTGAAGCAAGTTGTGTTGCATGCAGTGCCTAGCAATAGTTTGCAACTTGCCGACGGCTTGAAATTGAATGGGACGTTGGCTAGTTTGAGTACTCTGACAGGGGTGACTCTCTACGATGCGGCCGGTGCTGCCCAGACCTACGACATCGCCTTTACTAATACCGTTGCCAACTCCACATGGACCTATGCAATTACCGATGCATTAGGCGCTACGGTTCAAACTGGCACAGCCAATTGGGGGGGGGCTTCTCCGTATACATTTACGACAACAGCGGGAGGAACACTGCCTACATTGACTTTATCTAACTCGATCGGTACAGCTCCGGCAGCGTTGCCGGCCAATGTTCACATTTCGGTTGCTTCAGCCGGTTTGCCGCAGAGCAACATTCGGTTTGCGTCTGGTATGCAGCTGGATTCCACTGTTGGCAATTCACATGATGTAGGCTTTACTCTTTATGATGTGGATGGGCAGGCACACAATTACAATATGCGTATCACAACAGCTGCCGGGCCCGTATATTCCTACAATATTTATGACGCTGCTGATACGACCTTTTCCACCTCGCTTGGCGCTGGTACAATTACCCATTCTGGAGTTGCCGGCGCTCCAAACTACTTTGCTCCGACAACGGCGTTTGATCCATGGGGTACAGGTGGAATAACGCCCATCAGCGTTAATGGGGTTATTCCTGCGGCCGGTTCTTTTGTTGGGTCTGTTGCTACTATTCTCCCTGGTACGTCGAATATCTCGATTCCGACACTCCAGATGGATAACACGACCGGTTCGGTTCATCAGTCGTATTATACAGTATTCGACAATGCTCTTACTCCCCATGTACTTAAAATGGAGTTTACCCAAACCGCTGACAACAACTGGTCTTACAAGCTTAGCGAAGCTGGGGTGACCAACGCAACTTCATTGCTCTCCGGTACAGTAAAATGGGATACAACGTTAGTGCCTCCCTCGTACGTTTATACTCCTGCATTTAACAATAGCACCTTTGATGTTGGAACTGGCGCAGCCAAGACAACGGTTACGCTTGGTAATCCGACAACTGGTGTTGCGCCGGTTGGCACAGCGTTTATTGCTGCCTGTAATCCGACTTATGGTACTGCTGCAACTGTCAGCCCGGTAACATTTACGGCGCCAGGTGCAACACAATCGACCGTTACTATGGATGTCAGTGCGATAACCCAGTTCGGAGGCGCGACCACGGTTCAGGCATCAAGCCAGAACGGCAATGCTTCTGGTGCATTAGACACCGTGTCTATCGACACCAGCGGGATGGTCGTTGGTAAATTCAGCAACGGAAAAACTCTGAATCTGGCTCGGGTTGCATTGGCGGTATTTACCAACGCAGGCGGTCTGACAAGGGTCGGTGATACATTGTTTGCATCGTCCAACAACTCGGGCGATCCAGCTATCGGCACCAGCGGCACCGGCGGTCGTGGCACAATGACTCCTGGCTCGCTGGAAATGTCCAATATCGATCTGGCTGACCAGTTCAGCAAAATGATTATTACGCAGCGTGGTTTCCAGGCCAACTCCAAAATTATTACTACATCCGATACCATGCTGGAAGAACTCGTCAACCTGAAACGTTAATCCTAAACCATCCCCTCCGGAGAAATGAACTTTCTCCGGAGGGGCATTGATTCCGAAGGGGGAGATGTGCGATGATAAAATTGACTAAATTTAAAACCAAAGATCATGAGTTTGTTTTAAATGCTGATTTGATTGAAACGGTCGACGAGACGCCTGACACAGTGATAACACTGATGAATGGAAACAAGGTGTTGGTGGAAGAAAGCATGGACGATATTATCCGTTTGGTCATTGAATATCGGCGTGAAATCAGTCGTTTTGGCCGTTAAATTGCTTGAGCGTTACTACCAGGGAGGGATGAATCATGGCCGATGAAGTAGTCGAAGAGAAAGCGGCGTCAACCAAAAAACCGATTTTTATTTATGTTGCAGTTGGGCTTGTACTGGTTCTGGCATTAGCTGGTGGAACCGCTTATTATGTTGTGACCAATTTTATGGGGGCAGGAAAGGCAGCTGCGCCGCGCGAACCAGGGGTATTGATGAAACTGGGGGATCCCAAGGAAGGTTTTATTGTAAATATCGGGACAACGACCAGTGGACGTTACCTTAAAATCGGCGTAATATTGGAATTGAGACCGGATAAGAATGCAAAACCGGCAGGGAAAACGCTGTCGCCTGAGGAAATAAGAATACAAGATGCGGTGTTGCATGTTTTGCGGTCGCAAGGTATATCTGACTATGATCCGCAGAAGCAGGAACGACTGAAAGACCTGATCAAACAGGAAGTTAATCGGGTAGTCGGACGTGATGCCGTAATGGAAGTATATATTACCAATATTTTGTTGCAGTGATGGTTTTGCGTTGAAAAGTCGTTTTACAAGGTGGTGATTTCAGTTGGCTGATGTTCTTTCCCAAAATGAGATAGACGAACTATTGTCGGCGATTTCCACCGGCGTAGTCAATGCCGAGAGTATTAAGCAGGAACAGAAACAGAGAAAAATCAAGTTATATGACTTTAAACGGCCTGACAAATTTTCCAAAGACCAAATTCGGACACTATATATGTTGCATGAGAACTTTGCCAGACTGTTAAACACTTATTTGTCGGCTCATCTTCGTACCATGGTTCAAGTCAGCGTGGCCTCGGTTGACCAATTGACGTATGAAGAGTTTATCCGCTCGATGCCAAATCCCAGTGTGATTAGTATTTTTGAGATGCGCCCACTGTCGGGAAATGCATTGATGGAAATTAATCCTGCCATTGTTTTTTCGATTATCGACCGTTTATTTGGCGGGGTTGGCACACCGCCGGCCAAATCGAGAGAATTGACAGACATTGAACAATCAATCGTGGCCCGGATAGTGAATAAAGCTTTGGAGTCGCTTGCCGAGGCGTGGCGCCAGGTCGTCAGTGTCGAACCGAGATTGGAAGTCATTGAAAGTAACCCGCAATTTACCCAGATTGTTCCCCCAAATGATATGGTTGTTATCATTACGTTGCAAACCCGTATCGCACAAACAGAGGGCTTTATCAATCTTTGCATTCCCTATCTGGTATTGGAACCCATCATGCCGAAACTGACAACTTCTTTCTGGGTGGCGTCTTCCATTGCCCGGGCCGGATCGAAAACCAATGTGGCGCAAATGCAAAAAAAACTCGAACGTACATTGATTCCGTTAACGGTAGAGCTGGGAAAAATAAATGTTACGGTAGCTGAAATGTTGGACTTAACCATAGGGGATGTCGTTCGGCTTGATGCTAGAGTCAATGAAGAATTGCCTGTAATCATTGGACAACATCAAAAATTCAAATGCAAACCGGGGAGTTCCAACAATCGTATTGCTGTTCAGATTACCCAGGTTGTAGCAGATGAGGAGGATGGACATGAGTGATAGTTTTTTGTCTCAAGATGAAATAGATGCGTTGTTGCGCAATGAGTCCCCGGCGGCAGCGCCGGCTGCATCGTCGAAAGCAAGCGCATTATCTGATGTTGAAATTGACGCCTTGGGTGAAATCGGCAATATTTCCATGGGAAGTGCGGCTACAACGATGTCGGTTTTGTTGTCCCGTAAGGTTGAGATAACAACGCCGCGGGTATCTATTATGTTAATAAACGATATGCGCAAAGATTACCCGATGCCCTATATCATCGTGGAGGTTCGCTTTACTGAAGGGATCAATGGGACTAATCTGCTGGCGATGAAAGAAACCGATGCCGCGATTATCGCTGATCTGATGATGGGCAATGATGGTTCAAATCCGCCTATAGGGATGAATGAACTTTATATGAGCGCGGTTGCCGAAGCGATGAACCAAATGATGGGGGCGACAGCTACTTCGCTGTCGAGCATCTTTAAAAGTCGTGTTGATTTGGCGCCGCCTAAAGTACGGTTGATTGATTTGGCAGGAAATGATAATATTACAGATAGCGTAACCGATAGTGAAGATTTGGTTCGGATTGCCTTTCGCATGGTGGTCGAAGATTTGATTGACAGTGAAATCATGTTGATCTTACCTCTGAAGATTGCCCGCGACATGGTTGACGGTCTGCTTCACTCCTCGGCGCCAGCGCCGGCGCAACAAATGCCTAAACCGGCAGCTGCGCCCGCACCTGTTGCGGCAGCGCCGCCAGTACAGCAACAATCATCCTATATACCCCAGCAGCAACAAGCCCCGCAACGCGGACCCTCAGCTGTTGTGCCTGAACAAAACGTGATTGTGCAACCTGCGCAGTTTGCGCCGTTGAAACAGAACATTATGAATGTATCTGATTCAAATATCGGCATGATTATGGATGTTCCGCTGCAAGTCACCGTAGAGTTGGGGCGAACTCGTAAGTTGATCCGAGAAATTCTCGATTTAGCTCCCGGGTCAGTGGTTGAGCTGGATAAACTGGCTGGCGAACCAGTCGATATCCTGGTTAATGGAAAAATAGTTGCCAAAGGGGAAGTGGTCGTTATTGACGAGAATTTTGGCGTTCGTATCACGGGGATTGTCAGCATGCAGGAAAGAGCGAGTACGTTGCAGTAAATATACATTGATCGTTTCAACGAAGTAAGGAAGGGGATTGCTGATGGGATTGCGAGTCTTGGTAGTTGATGACGCGGCATTCATGCGGATGATGATCAAGGATATTCTGTCCAAGAACGGTTTTGAGGTTGTTGGCGAAGGCGCCAATGGATTGCAGGCAGTGGAAAAGTACAAGGAACTCAAGCCTGATTTGACAACCATGGACATTACCATGCCGGAAATGGACGGAATCAGTGCGGTGAAAGAGATCAAAAAATTTGACCCACAGGCGAAAATCATCATGTGCAGCGCGATGGGACAACAAGCTATGGTTATTGAATCAATCCAGTCCGGGGCACGTGATTTCATCGTCAAACCATTCCAGCCGGATCGGGTATTGGAAGCAATTCGCAAGGCCGTTGGATAAATGATACGGGGGTTGTCGGGGCAGCATAGGGTTGCTTGCGCTATCCTGTTTCTTGTCCTATTCGGCTTTTCCGGGTTGTCAATGGCGGCTGAAACGCCGTCGTCCCCCAATGCGACGCCAGGATATCTTCAGTATCAGGAACCGGCCAAGGCGACGGCGGGATCAACCGTAGGAACCCTGGCCTATGTGTTATCATTGGTTGTTTTATTTATTGGCGTGATTGTGTTGGCGTATCTGACATCGCGGTTTATTGCCGCAAAAATGGGAGGAATTGGTCAAAGCGCCGGTTCCTCAATTCATATGACACTTGCATTGGGACCGAATCGCAATATTCATCTTGTGGAGATGGCGGGGCGGTTTTTTGTCGTAGGTGCGACGGAACAATCCATCCAGATGTTGTTTGAAATTGACTCGCCGGAACAAATTGAGACGATCCGCAATACCGCAAAAACAACTACACAAAGCTTTGAAGCGGCATTAGGATCGCAGATTTTGGCATTGAAGCAAATCCGTGAACGATTTCCGACGGTGTTTCCACCAACGGGAAGTTCCGGGCGAAATGATGATCATGAGAAGAGGTAAGATGGAGTTGCCTGACGCCAAGAATATCCAGCGACCAATATGGCGAAAAGGCTTGCTAATAGGCGTATTGCTGATTTTGCTGAGTTCCATCGCAGTTGATGCGGCGCCGCTTATTCCAGTTCCTAACTTAAATATTGGCATTCAGCCGGCAAGCAAACCGCAAGATGTTGCATTAAGCCTGCAAATCCTGTTAATGTTGACCGTGCTCTCCCTGGCGCCGTCTATAATCATTATGATGACGGCGTTTACGCGCATTATAGTAGTATTGTCCTTTCTGCGCAGCGCGCTGGCAACGCAGCAGATGCCCCCTAATCAGGTTGTTGTCGGATTGGCGTTGTTTCTGACTTTTTTCACTATGTCGCCATATTTCGAACAGGTCTATAAAAATGCTTGGCAGCCATTTCTGGCAGGAACCATCTCGCAAGAAGTCGCGACCACCGAGGCATTGAAGCCGATGCGGGAATTCATGTTCAAGCAGGCGCGTGAGAACGACGTCGCTTTGTTTGTCAATCTTATGGATGGCCCACGACCAACCTCGCAAAACGATGTGCCAACAACCGTGCTTATTCCGGCCTTTATCATCAGCGAACTCAAAACAGCATTTCAGATAGGTTTTTTGATTTATATTCCCTTTATTGTTGTTGATATGGTGGTGGCATCCACGTTGATGTCCATGGGCATGATGATGGTGCCGCCGGTCATGATCTCGCTACCGTTCAAGATATTGTTGTTTATCTTGGTTGACGGCTGGCATCTGGTTATTCGGTCATTATTGATGACATTCAATTAGAAAGGGAGGCAACGCAGCGTGTCGCAGGATATTGCAATCCAGCTGGGGCGAGAAGCTTTGTTTATGGTAATGCTTGTATCTGCACCGATGCTGGGTCTCGGACTCATTGTCGGCGTTGCTGTAAGCATCTTTCAGGCTACAACCCAGATTCAGGAACAGACGCTGGTCTTTGTTCCCAAAATCGTCGCCACGTTTGTGGCGATTCTTATCTTTGGACCCTGGATTTTGGGCATGATTGTCGATTATACCCGCGAATTATTCCTTTCTTTCAACAGCGTGATTCGCTAGAAACGGGGACGGTGTGGATTTTTCGGCTTCGCTTGCCAATCAATTTTTACAATTTTTGTTGGTCTTTGCCAGGGTGACAGGAGCGATGACTACTGCACCGGTTTTTGGCAGTAAAGTGATCCCGGTCTATGTGCGGGTTGGGTTGGCGTTGCTACTTTCACTGTTACTCATTCCAATGTCAAAATGGGATGTAGGTCGGCAACCTGGATCGTTGTTGATGCTTGCCTGGTGGGTTTTGATTGAACTAACCTATGGTTTGGCAGCCGGATATGTTGCCGCACTGTTTTTTCAGGCGGTGCAGATGGCAGGCCAGTTAATTGATATGCAAGTCGGGTTTGGTATGATCAATGTATTTGATCCACAGTATGGGCAGCAAGTTCCTTTGGTTGGCAATTTTAAGTTTTTGATTGCTTTGGTTGTGTTTCTGGCATTACAAGGACATCATGTAATCATTACAGCCCTTGCAGATAATTTCCGCTCGGTTCCGCTGGGGGTTCCGCTGCATTTGGAAAATGCAGCAGCCCTGATGGTGGATGCTGTAGCGAATATGTTTGTCTTGTCTTTGCGAATTGCTTTACCGGTGATGGGCACCGTCCTGATGACAGATGTTGCACTGGGGATTTTGGCTCGGATCATGCCACAAATGAATGTTTTCGTGGTCGGGATAACCGGGAAACTCGTGGTGGGCATGTTTATGATTTATTTGATTCTACCTTTTTATGTTTCGTTTTTGGAGGTCGGCTTTGAAGGAATTTTTCGGGATTTTTCGCGAATGCTTGAAATTCTTGCAAAAGAGGCCCAATAGGAAATTCCAGTTTGATTTGCAGCGTTTTGACTCGTCGGAAAAAACCGAGGAACCAACGCAGCGAAAACAGGAAGAGAGTCGCAAAAAAGGGCAAGTTGCCAAAAGTGCGGAACTGAGCTCGGTTTTTGTGATTTTGGCAGCGTTTGTTGCGCTGAAGACTGCTGGACCGGGGACCTATGACAAACTCTCCGGCTATATGCGGCATATCTTTGGTGGATTGAATGTGCGCGGCGACTTTACGATTCAGTCAGTTAACTTGATAATTGCCGAGGCTGGCATAAATTTTTTTGAAGCAGCCCTACCGGTTATGATTGCAGTTCTCGTAGTATCGGTCGTAGTAAATGTTATGCAAGTCGGCTTTTCGTTTAATCCCGATACAATAATGCCGCAGTTCAGTCGCATCAACCCCATTTCCGGGTTTGGCCGCATATTTTCCAAGCGTTCCCTGGTTGAACTCGTCAAATCACTTTTGAAAATCTTTGTCGTTGGGTACTTTATTTATCGGTTTATCCAAAAAGAAACCCTGCGCATTCCGTCCTTAATGATGGCGGAAATTCCCGATTCCTTTGCGCTGCTTGCCGGAATTATCTACGATCTGGCCTTTCAGATTGCAATGGTGATCCTGGTGCTGGCGATTCTGGATTATGGTTACCAATGGTGGGAACATATGCAGAATCTCAAGATGAGCAAACAGGAAGTCAAGGAAGAAATGAAGCAGACCGAAGGAAATCCGCAGGTCAAAAGCAAGATCAGAGAAAAGCAGCGGGCGATTGCTATGCGCAGGATGATGTCGGAAGTTCCCAAGGCCGACGTGGTTGTAACCAACCCGACCCATTTTGCTGTGGCACTAAAATATGAATCCGGCATGGAAGCGCCGACGGTTGTTGCCAAGGGCGCCGACTTTATCGCACAACGGATCCGTGAAATTGCTAAGGAAAACGATGTTGTTATTGTCGAAAACAAACCATTGGCGCAAGCCTTGTTCAAAAATGCTGAGGTGGGTGATGTTATTCCGCCCGACTTATACAAGGCTGTCGCCGAAGTTTTAGCCTACGTATATCGTTTGAAACGCAAGTATTCTTGATTTCTGGATGGAGATAATTCATGGGTGACAATAATTCCTTGATTAATAAACTGAATCAGTTCAGCGATGTTATGCTGGCACTCGGCGTCGTAATGATTGTTATGATGATGATCATTCCGTTGCCACCGTTCTTGCTGGACTTGCTGTTGGCCCTCAATATCACTTTGTCATTGACGATTGTGATGATTTCGATATATAACGTTGAACCGCTTCAGTTTTCGGTATTTCCGTCCTTATTGCTTGTCACCACATTGTTTCGTCTGGCGCTGAATGTCTCGGCAACTCGGCTAATTTTATTGCAGGGATATGCCGGTGAAGTTATTCTGGCCTTTGGCAGTTTTGTTGTCGGGGGGAATGCAGTAGTCGGTTTTATTGTGTTCATTATCCTGATCCTGATTCAGTTTATCGTTATTACCAAAGGCGCTGAACGTGTCGCTGAAGTTGCCGCCCGATTCACATTGGATGCGATGCCAGGCAAGCAGATGGCGATCGATGCCGACCTGAATGCTGGCTTGATCAATGATAATGAAGCACGTACACGAAGACGGAATATTCAGCGCGAAGCCGATTTTTACGGCGCGATGGACGGTGCCAGCAAGTTCGTCAAAGGTGATGCGATTGCGGCGATCGTAATTATCGTGGTCAACATTTTGGGCGGATTCATTATCGGCATGGTACAGCGTGATATGTCGATTTTGCAGGCGTTACAGACGTATACGTTGTTGACGGTTGGTGAAGGATTGGTCAACCAGATCCCGGCGCTTTTGATTTCTACTGCAACCGGCCTGGTTGTTACCCGCGCTGCATCGGAAAATAACCTCGGTCACGATATTGCCGCCCAGTTGCTTGCCTATCCGCGCGTGTTCTTCCTGGTTGCGGCAGTCCTGACTGTATTGGCGGCAGTGCCCGGTTTGCCGGGGATTCCCTTCATATCTATCGCAATCGTGATTTCAGGGCTCGGTTATGTTTTGCAAAAAACCGCCAAAACCGCGCAAGAAACGGCAGTTACCCAGCAGGAAGAAAAAGAATTGGAAGAAGTGCGCAAACCGGAAAATATTGTTTCGCTGTTGCAGGTCGACCCGATTGAACTGGAAATCGGCTACAGTCTGATTCCTTTGGTCGATGTTGCGCAGGGCGGAAATTTGCTGGATCGGGTGGTCATGATCCGTCGACAGTGCGCGCTTGAAATGGGGATTGTCGTACCGACGATCCGTATACGCGATAATATTCAATTAAAACCTAATGCATATGTGATAAAAATAAAGGGAATTGAGGTTGCCAAGGGCGAATTATTACTTGATCACTTTTTAGCGATGAATCCGGGGACGGTCACGGAAGAAATCCCAGGCGAAGAAACAATGGAACCGGCTTTTGGTTTGCCGGCGCTGTGGATTCATGAAGCCTATCGGGAACGGGCCGAACTTTCCGGCTATACGGTGGTCGATCCGATTTCAGTGCTAGCGACTCATTTGACTGAAGTTGTCAAAAACCATTGTGATGAGTTGCTGGGCCGTCAAGATGTTCAGACCCTTATCGATTCGGTCAAACAAGATCACCCGGCAGTTGTATCAGAACTTGTTCCAGCGATGCTTTCCGTGGGCGATATCCAAAAAGTCTTGGTTTGCCTGCTGAAAGAACGGGTTTCCGTGCGAGATCTCGTCAGCATCATGGAAACCTTGGCGGATACAGCCACTTTCACCAAAGATCCGGAAGTACTGGCCGAGTATGTACGCAGGGCGTTGTCGCGTAATATTTCGCGGCAATACATTCAAAACAACACCTTAACATGCATTACCCTAGAGCCGCAAACAGAAAACATGATTGTTTCTTCAGTTCAACATTCTGATCGGGGTAGCTTTGTTAATCTAGATCCCGGGTCGACGCAACAATTTATTGCCAGCCTGTCGGCGGAGATTCAAAAACTCACGACTGCGGGGTTCCATCCCGTATTGCTTACGAGTCCTGCGTCCAGACTCTATGTAAGAAAACTTACCGAACGAATTGCTCCTAACTTGGTTATTCTCTCTTTTGCGGAATTGGAAAACCAAATTGAAGTTCAGTCTGTAGGGATGGTGAAAATATAATTGAAAGTCAAGACTTATCGGGCGCCGACGCTGGCCGAAGCCTTGGCGGAAGTGAAACAGGATCTTGGCCGCGAAGCTGTGATCGTGCAGACTCGTCGACTCAGGCAAGGCGGATTTCTGGGGATGATGGCTACTGAGGTAGTTGAAGTTACAGCTGCGATCGATACAAATGCAGTTCGTATCCCAAAGACGCCTATACCTATCGAGCCGAAAGCTAAAGTCGTTGAGTCTGACGATGCAAAAATGCTTGCCTTGCATCTTGAACTGGCCAGTATGCGAAAATCATTGGAAAGTGTTTTGGAGAAGAAAACGGTTGTGCCTGTTTCGACGCCTTTTGCGCAGGCTCCAGAAAGGAAGAAATCGGTTCTGCAGGAATGGGCGCGATTGAATGATATTGACCCGATTGCTGCAGATGCCTTGTTTTATGGGATGCCCAATGCGAATTCACTGAGCTCGGAAATGCTGAAAACTAGGTTGCGTGAGCGTCTTATTGAGCATTTTCAGGATGTTGGTGGAATAAAAGTTCGCCCTGCCTACTGCAAAATCGTAGCGCTTATTGGACCGACCGGAGTCGGAAAAACAACGACTGTCGCAAAGTTAGCAGCCAATTTTGCTTTGCGGGAAAAGTTCAGTGTTGCATTGGTCACGGCAGATACTTATCGCATTGCAGCGGTGGAACAGCTCAAAACATATGCCGACCTTATCGGAATACCAATTGATGTGGTCTATACGCCACAAGAGCTCAGAACCGCATTGTATAGGCATCAGGATAAACAATTGGTCTTGATTGATACAGCGGGACGGAGCCCGTCCAATCAACCGCAACTTGCCGAACTGGAAGCGTTGATGGCGGTGGATGATAATATCGAAAAACATTTGGTGTTGAGTGCGACAACCAAATTCACCGAATGTCTGGATGCTGTCCAACGATTTCAGTCTTCAAAGCCGCAAAAATACCTGTTTACAAAAATTGATGAAGCCTGTAATCTAGGGACAGTATTTAATCTGATGTTTCATGCTCCGAAAACCTTATCTTATATCACTACCGGCCAAAATGTGCCGGATGATATTGAACTGGCTGAGCCAAATCGGCTTACTACATTGATGTTGCGAGGCAGAACATGAACGATCAGGCAAATCGACTCCGCCAATTAAATGAAATGATGGGCTCTTCGCGCAGTGCCATTCTTAAGCCGATTCAAACCCAAGCCCGGGTTATTACGGTAACCAGCGGTAAAGGCGGCGTCGGGAAAACGAATCTCACTGTTGCATTAGCTGTGGCTTTTGCCCGTCTGGGAAAAAAAGTCCTGATCTTGGATGCTGACCTGGGACTATCCAATGTCGATGTAATTCTTGGTGCATCAGCGCCGGGAAATTTGTTTCAGGTTATTCATAATGGGCTGGATCTGAATGATGTTGTTGCTGATGGTCCGCTGGGAATCAAGTTTATTTCCGGCGGCTCCGGCATATACGATTTGTCCAACCTTTCCGACTCGCAAATTCATTATTTTTTGCATCAGGTCGGACAGTTTGATAATTGGGCGGACATTATTTTGATTGATACAGGGGCGGGCTTGAACCGGATGGTTCTCAATTTTATTCTTGCTGCCGACGAAGTGATCGTGGTCACTACCCCTGAACCCACAGCTGTTGCGGACGCCTATGCCGTCATCAAGGCCTATGCCGCACAAGGCGGACAATCCCCTGTACGTCTGATTGTCAATCGGGTGCGGGAGCTTGCCGAGGGAGAAGGGGTCCTGAACAAATTAGCGAAAGTGTCGCAACGATTTTTGGGTCTGTCCATTTCTCATTTGGGCTTTATTTTCGAGGATCGTATGGTACAGAAATCTGTTGTCAGCCAGGTTCCATTGATGATTGCTTACCCTGATAGCGTAGCAGCTCGGTGTATCGACAGGATTGCTCACTCATTGGTTTTTGGCGAAGACTTACCGGTTCCGCGGGGAATTCGTGGGCTATTTCAACGATTACTTGCGCGTGGCTGAGTCGGTATTGAAAATCAAAATGGCTTTGAGATTAATACTGTGGAGGGATAGTTTTTGATACGGATATTGGTTGTTGATGATTCCGCATTCATGAGAAAAGTTCTGTCTGACTTGTTCAAGAGTCAGCCGGACTTTGAAGTGGTTGATATTGCAAGAAATGGTGTTGAGGCTTTGGAAAAAGTGAAACAGTTTTCACCGGATGTCGTGACTCTCGATGTCGAAATGCCGTTAATGGATGGTTTGGCAGCATTGGAACAAATAATGACGGTTAAACCTACTCCGGTAGTCATGGTCAGCAGCCTGACAAAATCCGGCGCCGACGCTACCATCAAAGCATTGAGCCTTGGCGCAGTTGACTTTGTCGCCAAAAGCGCCGGTGCTATTTCAAGGATTGACGAAATTGAAAAAGATTTGTTGCAGAAATGCCGTGCAGCAGCAGGCGTCAGTGGAATTCGCCTCCGTACCGGTATCGGTGCGGCTATAAAACCAGCGATAACTCCGGTGATAGCTCCGGTAAAAGTTCAGGCAACGCAACCAACCGCCGACAAACCGCTGACAACTGAGAAACCTGTCCCAGTCGCAACCTTGGTCAAAACTGCAGCAATTTCAGGCGTTGATGACTGGATTGTGGCAATCGGCACGTCGACCGGTGGGCCACGGGCATTGCAGGAGGTTTTGACACGCTTGCCCGGCAACTTACCCTGCCCAACCCTAGTCGTTCAGCATATGCCGCCAGGATTTACAAAATCGCTGGCGGAACGGTTAAATTCATTGTGTGAACTGACAGTAAAAGAAGCAGCCGATAATGACAAATTGGTTGCCGGGACGGTTTATATTGCTCCCGGTGATTTCCACCTTACGCTTCGTAGAGAAGCCACGGGGACCTATGTCAAGCTGAATAAGGATCCGGCGATCGGTGGATTGCGGCCAGCGGTAGACCCAATGATGGTTTCGGTCTCAGAAACTTTTGGAATCAAAACGGTTGGGGTTATTTTAACCGGTATGGGTCATGATGGCGCCAAAGGGATGCAGGCGATCAAACGATTGAAAGGCCTCACTATTGCCGAAGATCAGTCGACAGCAGTGGTTTTTGGCATGCCGAAAGCGGCGATTGAAGCAGGAGTTGTCGATACAATATTGCCATTGCCCCAGGTAGCGGAGGGAATCGTACAGTGTCTCAAGAAGGGAGGGCTCAAGTAAATGGATGTAAATCAATATCTGGGTATATTTTTGGAAGAAGCACGGGAACACTTGCAGACGTTAAATCGTTGCGTGCTGGATTTGGAACAAGATCCCGGCAATTTACCGATTCTCGATGAAATCTTCCGTAGCGCCCATACGATTAAAGGAATGTCAGCCACAATGGGGTACACGGCGATAGCTGAATTAACTCATGAAATGGAAAACGTGCTTGATTTGTTGCGCAAAGGGACTTTAAAAGCGCATGCAGGGATCATTGATACCTTGTTTCAATGCGTTGACAGGCTGGAACAGTTAGTGGAGGAAGTTGTCAGCGGGCAAACTGGCGGCGTTGAAGTTGCAGCGTTGTCAGCCAAACTGGCTGCACTGGCCAAAGGTGAAGTCGCACCTGCGCCAACAGAGGCTTCTGCCACGGTGGTTGAGAGTGCACCTGTAACGTCAGACATTTCGCTGAATGAAACAGAAAAGCAGTTGGTAAACTCGGCGCTGACGCAAGGGATGCAAGTATATCAATTGAAAATCGGTGTTCGCGAAGGAACGCTGCTAAAATCGGTACGAGCGTATATGGCGATGAAAGCGCTTGATGAACTGGGAGATGTCATTAAGACCGACCCTTTGGTCGAAGAGCTGGAAAAAGATAATTTTGGTCTTGAATTCAGTGTAGTTTTAGTGACGGAGAACAGTGCGGAAAAAATCTGTGAAACGATTTTATCAATTGCCGAGATTGCGACGGCAGTTGCGATTCCCTGCGCGAGTTCAGAATCGGAAGTTCATCGTCCCAGAGCAGTTGAAACGACTGCGACGTCGGGAACGGAGTCTGTGGTGGAGCAGAAGCGAGATGTTACAAAAGAGGTAAAAGCAGATCCAGGTGCTGCAAAAGCCAAAGGACGGGCTTTGTTGCGAGTTGATGCTGAAAAATTGGACTCCTTGTTAAATCTGGTCGGTGAATTGGTTATCAATAAAACACGCTTGCAACAGATCGGGCTTTCCAATCAGTTGCAAGAGTTAAGTGAAGCCATTGAGCAGATGGATCGGGTAACCACCGATTTACAGGGTGTGGTCATGAAACTGAGGATGGTTCCCGTTGGGCAAGTCTTTAATCGCTTTCCCAGGATGGTTCGCGATTTATCGCATAACCTGGGCAAAGAAATAAACTTGATCATCCAAGGTGAAGAGACAGAACTGGATCGCACCGTTATTGATGAAATCGGCGATCCGCTGGTTCATTTACTGCGGAACTCTATTGATCATGGAGTAGAGAAACCCGCTGACAGGACTGCTGCCGGTAAGAATCCGGTCGGTGAAATTCGTCTGATTGCGCGTCATGAAGGAAATCATGTATTGCTGATGGTGTCCGATGATGGCAAAGGGCTTAAAGCCGAGGCGATCAAGCAAAAGGCGCTGGAAAAAGGATTGGTCACTAAAGCGGAACTGGATGTAATGGACACGAATGATATCATGCGCCTGATCTTTATGTCGGGCTTCTCTACGGCCGAAACGGTTACTGATGTTTCCGGCAGGGGCGTGGGAATGGATGTTGTCCGAACCAAGATTGAAGCCTTGGGTGGATCGCTTGAACTTGATTCAACGCCAGGGCAGGGGACAAGGGTGCGGATTCGTCTTCCTTTGACATTGGCAATTATCCAGGCATTGCTGATTCAGGTTCAAGAAGAAACCTATGCGATTCCGCTTGGCTCGATCGACAGCACGATCAATATAGTGCCTGAAGATATCCGGACGATTCAGCAACAAGAAGTAATCCTGTTGCGGGGTCAGATCATTCCGCTGGTTAGACTGGCGCGGAGATTGGGCATCGCGCAAGCGACCGACTTTGGAACCGAGCAGGAACTGTATGTTGTAATCGTCCAATCCGGTGACAATAAGATTGGCTTGCTGGTTGATTCTTTGGTTGGGCAACAGGAAATAGTGATCAAATCATTGGGTACGATTCTTACCGGGATTAAACAGATTGCCGGAGCGACTATATTGGGAGACGGGCAGGTCGTATTGATTCTTGATGTGAATGCTCTTGGATAAAGAGGAGGTTGCGTGATGTCAGAGATTGAGAATGTAAATGATGAACTAAAATTAATCATTTTTAAACTGGGCCGCGAAGAGTATGGCATGGATATTCTTAGGGTACAGGAAATTAAGCGAATGATGAGTATCACCCGTGTACCATCGACACCTCCGTTTATCAAGGGAGTAATTAATCTGCGCGGCAGTGTGTTGCCGGTTATCGACCTACGGACCCGGCTGGGCTTGATTGAAACGGAGTTGGGAGATGCTGCCCGCATTATCGTTATTATAGCCAACGAAACAACGGTTGGATTTATCGTGGATGAAGTGGTAGAAGTAACCACAATCAGTACCCAGAATGTTGAAGCAGCTCATGCACTGTCAACTGGTCTTTCGACTGAATATATCAGTGGAATTGCCAAAGCTGACAATCGATTGTTCATAATGTTGAACCCTGACTCGATTGTAAATATCCTACAGGCGTGAGGTGATTGTTTTGGAAAAAGAGGAAGTTTTATCATTAACTCCCATGCAGCTCGATGCATTGCGCGAAATCGGCAACATTGGCGCCGGGAATGCAGCTACGGCTTTATCGCAGATTATTAATCGAAAAATTGATATGTCGGTGCCAAGGCTCAACATTTTGCCGCTTAGTGAGGTGCCGGATGTTGTTGGCGGCGCCGATACAATGGTCGCCGGAGTTTATTTGCGAGTTTTTGGTCCGGCGCCAAGCAGTATTTTGTTTCTGTTGCCGCGAGATAGTGCATTTGCGTTAGTTGATATGGCGATGGGGCGCGAAAATGGAACAACGGATGTTCTCAATGCGATGGATGAATCAGCGTTGATGGAAATTGGCAATATTTTGGCGGGTTCATTTTTGAATGCGCTTTCCTATTTTACCAAAATGACATTGTTGCCTTCATTGCCGGCGTTGGCGATGGATATGGCGGGAGCAATTTTAAGTGTTATTTTGATTCAGTTAGGACAAGTGGGCGATTATGCATTGGTAATTGAAACCGAATTTGCCACGGAAGCTAATGATGTGCGTGGACATTTTTTCCTTATTCCGGATCCGGGTTCGTTGGGAGTTATTCTTAACACTTTAGGGGTGAACGAATAATGCCGGAACTGATTAAGGTAGGTATGGCCGACCTGAAAGCAGGAAAAAACCCTGACAGCATTATTTCCTATGGGTTGGGTTCCTGCGTGGGAATTGCCTTATATGACCCGCAAGCCAAAGTAGGCGGCTTGGCGCACATTATGCTACCCGATAGTACGCAAGCGCGGGCAACTGATAACACGGCGAAATTTGCTGATACCGCGCTACCAGTTTTACTGGAACAAGTGATCGCCCTAGGTGGTTCCCGTAATCGACTGACTGCTAAAATCGCTGGCGGGTCGCAAATGTTCAGTTTTGCCCAGGCGACAGATGTGATGCGAATTGGCGACAGAAATGCGGAAGCGGTGAAAGCTGTTCTCAAATCTTTGTCTATTCGACTGGTGGCGGAAGATGTTGGCGGAAATTATGGTCGCACTGTGGAGCTCTTATTGGATTCTGGCATTTTCTTAATTAAGACCGTAAATAAAGGGGAAAACAGACTGTAAGTCTGACGAGAACTGTTTTCCGGAGGTGAGACCGATACAGGCCAAAGATGTTGAATCATTGTGGCTATCTTATCAAAGTGATCATACGCCGGATATCCGGGAAAAGCTTATTTATCATTACCTGCCGCTTGTAAAGGTGGTTGCAGGGCGCATTGCTATGGGGATGCCACAATATGTCGAACGCGAAGAATTGATCAGTAATGGTTATTTTGGTTTATTGGAAGCCATTGAACGGTTTGACCCCAAACGTGGGTTTAAGTTTGAAACTTATGCGGTGGTGCGAATTCGCGGGGCTATTCTTGATGCAATTCGGGCACAGGACTGGATCCCGGTTTCGGTCAGGCAAAAAGCACGCAGCTATACCCAAATTTTAGCTGAGTTGGAGCAACAGCTGGGTAGATCAGCAACTGATGAAGAAATTGCCGCCGCTATGAATATGACTTCGCAAGATTTTGGTCAATTTATTGGACAATTGCAGGCTACAACAGTGATGCCACTTGAAGATTATACACACAGTGACACGATTTCAGATTCGGCGGAGAGTCCGAGTGAACAAGCCGAAATAGGTGAAGTAAAGGATACTTTGGCCTGTGCGATTGAAAAATTGCCGGAAAAAGAACGAATCGTAGTTTCACTGTATTATTATGAAGGTTTGACGCTAAAAGAAATCAGCTTGATCTTGAAGTTGTCGGAAGCCCGGATTTCACAACTGCATACGAAAGCTGTTTTTCGACTAAGAGGTGCACTCGCCCGGATTAAATCCAGTTTGTTATGATAGCTGCAGAGGAAGGGAGCATACTTGTGGAACCGAAAAATGGTAGCTTTTCCATCCAGACTCGTGAGGACGGGATTTATCTTAGCGTAGAGGCGCCGGCATCAGATGCGTCACCAGTTGAACTCGGGCAGATTTGGGATGCATTGACCGCTGACAAGATTGAAAATTTTAATCGCGCTACGGTCGAAGAAACCGTCCGGGCGATGACGGGGTTAGCTGCGAAAATTGCTGATCCTCAGAAACCCCGTCCGCAGGCGGAAATCAGCGTTCTCGTGTCAAGGGACCGCATGGAAGCGTTTTTGCAGATTGATCTGCCGGATGGAGCATTACGGCCAGACGTGGATAGCATAATGGAGCGGATTGATAAAGCTGGGATCATGTTCGGGTTTATGCCGGAGTCGATAGACTTGTCGATACGACAGCCTGGTTTGCGTGTTCTCTGCGCTAAAGGTCAGTTTCCGGAGAATGCCCAGGATGCAAGTATCGAGTACAAGGTTGATCTGGAACACCGCGGCAAACCGGCTGAAACTGTTGATGGTGGCGTTGATTTTAAGAATCTCGGTTTGTATATTAATGTAGAAAAAGGGCAGGTACTGGCAGTTAAACATCCACCCACAAAAGGGGTTGAGGGGTTTGATGTCTGTGGCAATTCAATTCCGCCGAAACCAGGGAAAGATTTGTTATTGCATCCCGGCGCCAATGTGCAGATTGAAGATGATACGAAACTGGTGGCAGCAGTCGCGGGAACCGTGCTGTTGACTGCTGGAAAACTTTCAGTATCACCGATTCTTAATATCAAAAGCGATGTTGATCTTTCAACCGGAAACATAGACTTTGCTGGTGATGTAGTAATCAATGGATCCGTTCAGGAAGGTTTTTATGTCAAGGCTGGCGGCAATGTCGACATTGCAGGTATGGTGAGCGGTGGCAATGTTCAGGGATGCAACATCACAATCCGCCAGGGAATACTTGGATTGAACAAAGGTGTGATTGCCGCCACAGGAACTGTTGCGGCCAAGTTTGTCGAAAATGCTAAAGTAACAGCCGACCAGGACATCTTGATCAGCGATGTCGTATTACATAGTCATTTGAGTGCCGGAAAAAAAGTCAGGGTTGAAGGCAAGCGCGGCCAGATTGTTGGCGGCGTAATTTCTGCAGGTGAGGAAATTCTGGTAAAATCTGCAGGCTCTTCTTCGGCTACGCCGACCGAGTTGCAGGCAGGGGTAAATCCCAAATTGCGTGAGGCATATTTGGCGATGCGCAAAGATTTAAAAGCGGCGGAAGCGAGTCTAGACCAATTGCAAAAAGGTCTTTTTACGCTTCGCTCAATCGACAAGAATCAATTGCCGCCGGAAAAGCAGGTATTACTGCTTAAAATAACCCGGGCCCAGTTCTCGACGATGGGGCAAGTTGAATCAATGCGAAAAAAGATGATCGAACTGGAAACTGCCTACGAAGAGTTAAAGGGCGGTCAGATCAAAGTTGCTGATTATGTTTATCCTGGGGTGAAAATAGTCATTGGTTCGCTGGTAAAACCGATCTCAGAAGAGTTTCGGTTTGTCGTTTTCTATGCCGATGGCGGAGAAATTAAGTTCCGTCCCTTTAAATAATATTGCATGACAAGCGCTGCTCCATTAGCGAAGCGGGGTGATTGACAATGTATATTCGACCCATGGATTTACAGGTTATGATCCCTCGAACTATTGACGCCGCAAAGGTTGCTGCTGTTAATGATCAGCAAAGCGTAACCCATCAACAGCAACTTGCCTCACACATGAAGCAAGCTGTAGCTGAACAGCAGCAGCAGGTGCAGACCACCAAACAGGCGCAGCATGATGGAAAAGTGACAACCGAAGATTTGCATAAGGAAAAACCGCGAGAACGTCGCCAGAAGAAGCAAGACGCTGAACAGGATGCCGAATCGGAGGGAGGAGCAATTTCCGTTGCTCGCCCGGAACCGCAGGACCCTTTGCGCGGGCATATAATTGATATAAAAACCTGACAGGAGGAACCATGTTCAATGTTTTATTGACGATTCTGGCACTGGCCATTGCGTGTCTGATTGTTTGGTTTGCCGTGCGACGGAGCCGCGTGGTTCAACGGGTATCGGGAAATTTATCCGGTCCGGTGGAACAGATGCAAGAACAGATTCTATTGACCGCAGATACGGCGATTGATAGGCTGGATTCTAAAATAGCCCAGATGGAGATTCTGTTGGCAGAGATTGATCGTCGCAGCAATCTGCTGGCGCAACAAAGCCAACAAAACCAGCTGCGTCAACTGCAACTGGAACAGCAGCAGCAACAGATGACCGAATGGGTACAAAAGCAACGTCAGCAAACAGAGCAGGAGTTCGTCTCGCGTCAACAGTCGTTGACTCAACTGCAACAACAGACGGTGGTTGCACAAACTCCCGCTCCAGTTCGCCCGACAGCTGCTGTCCGGGCTCAAGCAACAAATCAGGCTAAAGTGTCGTTACGGGAGATTCAACCGGAAATACCGCGACAGATTCTAGAGCCGGTTTCTGCTCCCATAGACCCGCCTGTAGTCAAAACGATAAAGCCGGCTACGCAGGCGAAACCTCTTGTCATGGATAAGCGGACTACAATTCTTGATATGGCGGAGCAGGGATGGTCAGTCACTGACATTGCGCAAAAAATGGGTATTGGCAAAGGTGAAGTGATGCTTTTATTGAAACTGCGGAAAAAGTCGGCTGAGTAAAGTCACATTTGCTTGCTGTAGTCAAAGCTGTGTGGTAAAATATATTTCGACGTGTTAATGACACACGTGGCAGTCTACCGTACA
>CAZFSM010000003.1:0-224029 GCA_964521625.1 uncultured Veillonellaceae bacterium
AGTTGCCGCTGATGACTTCGCGGCCGCCATACCAGATGATCACCGTCACCGCAATTGCCGCGAGAAATTCAATGACCGGCGACAAGGTGGCCGATAATTGGGCCGCTTTCATCTGGGCGGTAAAGTTATTGTCATTCTCACGCATAAAACGACTCGTTTCGTAATCCTCTCTGACGAATAATCGGATCAACCGAATGGATACAATCATTTCCTGAAGCACCGAAGTGATCTCCGCCGCCCGTTGTTGCATCGTGCCACTGGCTTTGCGCAGTTTTTTGCCAAACAGTTTCATCGCCTGCGCTACCAACGGGACCGTAATCAGCGTCAACAAGGCCAGTTGCCAGTGCAGATAAAACATGGCGACCAACGAACCCACCAGGGTCAACGATTCGGTGGACAGTTCGATGACATTCTGCGCCAGCGCTCCTTGCAGCGCCCCCACGTCATTCGTCATGTAACTGAGAACTTTGCCTGTCCGGCTGCGGTCAAAATAGGAAACCGACAGCCGCTGAAAATGACGAAACAAAGCCTCGCGCAAATCGATTACGACCTTTTGGCTGACATAGGACATCAGATAGGTCTGTCCATAGACAAAAAAACCCCGCAGGGCAAATACGACCACGATACCGACCGTGATGGCATTGAGCAGGAGGACATCTTTATTTACCAACACTCCGTCGATCACATCGCGAACTATCCAGGGCACATACAGGCTGGCGGAAGTCGCCATCAGCATGCAAACCACTGCCATCAGCGTCTGGGGGATATACGGACGGAGATAGCGGAGCAGGCGGAGATAAATGGCTGCTGAAGTCATGATTTTCTCCCCGCCGCTACATCCATCACGATTTTTGCCACTCGCAATACCGCTCCCGGCTGACCCAGTTTGACGCGGACTTCCTTGATATCGGTACGCGCCTGTTCCCTGACCGCCGGGTCCTGCATCAGACGAAGCGCCGCCTGGCTTACATTGGCTGAAGTAGCTTCATCCTGGATCAATTCCGGTAATATCCGCCGCCCGGTGACAATATTGGGTAAGCCAACATGAGAAACGTTGGCGACAATTCGGATCAGCCAATATGTCGCCGTCTTCACCCGATAGACGATCACCGAAGGCAGTTCCATCAGCGCCGCCTCCAGGGTCACCGTTCCCGATGCGGCAATCGCGCAGTCGGCAATCTGCATCAGGTTGTAAGTGCTGTTGCGGGTAAAGACTACTGGCACGCCAGATGCTTTGACCACCGATTCAATCCGTTCGAGCGGAATTGTCGGCGCCACAGGCAGAAAAAACTGACAGTCGGGAATCTGCTGCTGCACTTTACGCGCTGACGCCAACATCAGTTCCAGTAAACTTTCCACTTCCTGGTAACGACTGCCAGGCAACAATAATAGCAACGGCCTCTGCGGGTCGGCGCCAAAATAGCGGTATGCCGCTTCACGGTCCATCGACGGATGGACGATGTCAAGTAAAGGGTGGCCGACAAACTCAACCGAAGCACCCGCCTCACGATAGATTTCGGCTTCAAACGGGAAAATGGCCGCTACCTTTTCCACCCAACCGGCTATTGCTTTCGCTCGCCACTTACCCCAGACCCAGGCCTTGGGGCAGATATAATAGACTACGGGGATATTTTTCTTTTTCGCCACCGAGGCCAATGCCATATTGAAGCCGCCATAATCAATCAGCAAAATCACGTCTGGGCGCCGCGCGTCCATCACTTTGGACAGATAATCGCGCAGACGAAAAAATTTGGGCAAATTCCACAGAATCTCGACAAAGCCCATCACGCCGATATCGGCAATATCATACACAATGTCAACGCCGGCTGTGCGCATGTGCGAGCCACCCATGCCCAGCAATTCGATCTGCGGGTCCAAGGTTTTCAGGTCGTCGGCTACACTGGCTCCATGTAGATCGCCGGATGCCTCACCGGCGCAAATCATGACTTTAGTCATGATTGTTCACTTCATCTCCTGACATTGCCACGATACTGATCCCGTGTTGGTCGGCCTTTTCCACCATTTTTTCCCGGTCGACGACCAGGGTTCGACCGGCTTCAATCACCAAAGCGACCGCGCCTGCCTGTATCATTGAGTCGATAGTATCCGGGCCGATTCCCGGCACGTCAAAGCGCATATCCTGTTGCGGTTTAGCTGATTTTGCCACAGTAACGCCGCCACGCCCCAGCTGACCGCCGCGGCGGATACAGGCATCGGTCCCTTCAATTGCTTCTACCGCCATAATCGCGCGGTTTTTAACAACCACCGTCTGCCCGATATCCAGTCCACCGATTTGTTTCGCCATTGCCAGGCCAAACCGCATATCGGCAATTTCTTGCGCGGTCGGCGCGCGTTTGGACAGGACGCCAGGCACCGGCATCAATGGACGCAGCAATTCCGTCTGATCGAGCACAGTAATCCCTTCTGCCGCCAATTCCTCAACCAACGCTAACGTCAGGGTATCATCACTGAAATTTTTCAGCCGGGCAAAGATTTTTAATACGCGAAAATCGGGCAATTCCCGGTGTGCATAAACCAACTCTTTATTGATCTTGCCCAATAGGGTAATCTCCGTCACTTTTTCCCGTTTAAATACTTTGAAAATCCGGTCCAGTTTGGCGATATTGATATATTCGTAGCTATTTGTAATCCCGGCCAGTTCGGGGTCAACTTCCGGCAGAACCCCGATCCCAATCACGTGAACGCCCATGCCGCGAGCGGCACGGGCGAATTCAACCGGTAGCCGGCCAACGCCGGCAATCAAGCCAATTTTTTTCATGAGTCACCTCAAATTATAGTTCTGTTGCTTCTTCTTCCCGACGACTGCGGCAAATTCCGCGGTTCACATTGCGCAAAAAACGCAACAGATGTTCTACCGGTTCGCTGGAGTCGAGTTCCTGTTCCATCGCCACAATGGCTTCGGAAAGCTTCATGCCGGAACGAAACAGAAGTCGATATGCCTTTTTAAGATCACGGCGAGCCTCTTCATTAATTCCAGCCCGGGCGATTCCTACGCTATTTAGTCCACAAACTCTGGCGGGGCGGCCATCGGCAATAACAAAAGGCGGGACATCCTGCACAACTTTTGAAGCACCGCCAATCATGGCATTGCGACCGATTTTGACAAACTGATGCACGCCGGACATGCCGCTGATAATCGCCCGATCTTCAACAATTACGTGCCCTGCCAAACCGGCGCTATTGGACATGATTACGTGGTTGCCAACCTGACAGTTATGGGCGATATGAGTCGCGCCCATAATCATGCAATGCGAACCAACGCGAGTCTCTTCGCCTTCGCCGGTGGCCCTGTGAATCACAGCGTATTCTCTGATCGCAGTGTTGTCACCAATAAACAAAAACGACTTTTCATCTTTAAATTTCAGATCCTGCGGCGGGCCACCCAGGCAGGCGCCATGATAGATCATACATTCACGGCCAATAGTGGTCCAGCCTTCAATGACAACGTGAGCGCCGATTTTGGTTCCATCGCCGATAAAAACATTCTCGCCGATGACCGAGTAGGGACCTACTTCCACATCACGCCCCAACCGGGCGCCTGGATATATTACTGCGGTTTCATGAATCTTGCGCAGGGGAACCACTACATTATCAATTTTCACTTGCGTATCAACTCCTCATGGGGTATAGTCCGCCTGACACAGTGATTCCGTGCGTCGACTAATCCAGACATAAACTGTGAATAATTCATTTTATCTGGCAAAACTTCTATTTTTCATCACCGGAAGGCTGATTAACATCTTTTTTTAAGTTAAGGCAAAAGTCAGCTCCGCTTCGGCGGCCAGTTCTCCGTCAACAAATGCCTGCGTCCAGACCTTGCCAATATTACCACGGTATTTGATCATTTCGGCCGTCATGCGCAATTGATCGCCAGGTACTACCGGCCGTCGGAATTTTACCCTGTCCATCGCGGCAAAATAAGGGATTCGGTCTTTATGCTCATCAGAACACATGACCATGACACCGCCTACCTGCCCCATCGCTTCCAGCAGAATTACCCCGGGCATCACCGGACGACCGGGAAAGTGCCCCAGAAAAAAATGTTCGTTAAAGGTAACGCATTTGATTCCCACCGCCCGTTTCATCGGTTCCATTTCGATAATCCGGTCGACGAACAGCATCGGATAACGGTGCGGCAAGATTTTTTGAATTTCGGTCACATCCAGCAATGACTTCCACTCCTTCTTCTCATTATGAACCATATGCCACAATTTCGCGGCCAATGCGGTATTCAGAGAGTGCCCCGACTGCACGGCAGTGATATGGCCGCGCAGCGGTTGACCCAGCAATGCCAGATCCCCCAACACGTCAAGTATCTTGTGACGAACCAATTCATCGGCAAACCGTAAGGGATTGAGATGCGTCGTTTCATCATAAACCAGCGTATTGTCCAAACTGCCGCCCAAACCCAACCCTTGCGCTTTTAATGCGGCGACTTCATGCATGAAGCCAATGGTCCTGGCCGGCGCGATTTCGCGGGCAAAAACTGCCGGTGAAATTTCAAATTCAGCAAACTGTCGCCCTAATTGGGGATGATCGTTGGATGAAGTAAAAGAAATTTTCAATCCGTCATACGGTGCGATTTGAATTGAACGGTCCCCATCAACGACTGCTACCGTTTCGCTAACCGAAAACTCGTTGCGCGGTTCGGTCAGCACTGTAATGCCTGTCTGTTCAATCAGGCGGACAAATGGTAATGAACTGCCATCACCAACCGGTGCTTCGGCCGAAGACATCTCAACAATGCAATTATCTACGCCCATCACATATAAAGCTGCCATTAAGTGCTCTACCGTGAACACTTTTGCCAAGCCGGCCTCAAGAGTGGTGGCGCGCATCGTCGAGGTAACATTGTTCGCTTCCGCACGAACTCCCGGTTTGCCGGGAAGATCAGTACGGCAAAACACAATGCCGCTGCCTGCTGGCGACGGCTTTAATTCCAACGATACCGGCTGCCCTGAATGTAAACCGATATCCGTATAACGGACTGTATTCGCCAAGGTTGTCTGCTTCGGCAAAAAAGCTCCTCCCGTCACTTTAGTGTCAGTCAATTCGTAAATGTCAGACCAAAATAAACTCTTTCGTCTTTCCCCAGCCAGCCTGCATCAAATCGCAATCCCTGCGCCAGGCGCATGCGGGCTCCATAGTTCATTTTGTACCCGTCCATCTCCACTATCAGGGAAGTAACAGGAAACCCCGTTTGTTTTTTGCGCAATGAAACCGGGTTCAATACTTTTTCCAAAGCAGCAAACATTCCATCAAACCGACCAGTACCGGTTCCGATATGGATACGAAATCCATACGGCAACGCTTTGGAAAGCACGCCATAAACCGAGCGGCGCCCCCGTCCGTCAATATCTTCGATGCCAAATGACACAGCTGGATAAAGCAGGGCTTCCTGATTCAGGTTGAACTTCAGATTCACTATTCCCGTATCTGACAACCCGCCTTTGCGTTGCAGCGCAGCGCTGATTTCAACGCCGCGGGGCAAGCCGACAGCAGCTACTGCCGCGCCGTTCTCATTCCAGTAATAGTAACCGGCAGAAAACTGTCCGAAACGCAGGGAGTCGGCGGTAGGAATATGAATCATTCCGGTGGAACCGGAGAGTGAAGGCGCCGCAGCTACAGGAGCTGCCAGCATGAACAGAGCATAGCCGATCATTATGCCACGGATGAGCTTTTGTCCGTAGTTCACGAATAACGCACCTCCGTTCAGGCGTTGTTTCCCCGGCGCTCGATTTCCGCCAGGCGTTTTTCCATTTCCCGCAGTCTTTTCAGCGCATCAGGCAATTTATGCAATGCGACCTGTTCCCTGAGCCATTCCTGATGGGGACGGGCCGGCGTACCGGCGCCGAAATAGTTGGCCGGTGTATCCTTGGTGATACCGGCTCTGCCGATAAAAACCGAATTGGCGCCGATATTTATATGTCCGGCTGTCCCAGTCTGCCCGGCCAGGGTCACATGATCGCCAACCGTGACGCTGCCGGAAATTCCGGTCTGAGCCACAATGAAACAGTGCTCGCCGATAATATCATTGTGGGCGAGATGCACCAGATTGTCAATTTTCGTTCCACGTTTAACTACCGTACTACCGGTAGTTGCCCGGTCAATCGCCGTGTTGGAACCGATTTCGACATCATCTTCAATCACAACGTTGCCGACCTGGGGTACCTTTAAATGTTCTCCGTCAACGGTGATATAGCCAAATCCATCACCGCCCAGTACGGCCCCGCTCTGCACGATGACCCGGTCACCGAGCACCGTCCGGTCCCGCAGTGTGACCTGGGGATGAATCAGGCAGTCCTTGCCGATGACTGAGCCAGACCCCACATAGGATTGAGGAAAAATAACAGTCCCAGCATCAATACTGACATCATCGCCAACAAAAACCTGGGCCATGATCGCCGCGCCATCAGCCAGCCTGACATTTTTGCCGACCACTGCCGTTGGGTGTACGCCGCTTTCGACTTGCGGCAACGGATTGAACAGCGTCAGCAAGCGGGTAAAGGCCAACCGTGGATTGGCAACCCGGATGGCCGGCTTTGCATAGGTTTCCACCGCAACAGGCACGATCACCGCTGCAGCCTTTGACAACAGAGCCCGCTCCAGATGCGGCGGCACAGCAAAAGTCAGATCGCCGGGTCCGGCTTCGTCAATCCCGGTAATTCCATCAATTACGATCGTTTCATCACCCAGGACATTTCCATCAATCCATTCGGCTATTTCGCGCAATGTTTTTTTCATTGCAGCTTTTTCAGTACGTCCTCAGTAATGTCGACGCCGCCCCAGGCCAATCCATTCTTATAGATGACCGCACCCAGTTTCTTTTCCTTGGCGATCCCCTCAAGTACCGTTTGAATCTGGAGTTGAATTTTTCCTTCGAACTCCTGCTTCATCTTCATGAATTCGGCATAGGCAAGTTGCTCTTTTTGTTGAAACTCTTCCGGTTTCAGCGTAGCGCGCTCTTTCTCCAGCGTAGCCGTGATTTCCTGCGCTTTTTTATTGAGTTGTTCCTGCATTTCTTTAATCTTGCCATTTTCGGTCATCACTTTTTGCATATCGACAATTCCGATCGTTGAAGGTTTTTCGCTGCTGCAGCCGGCAAGCAAACCAGTCGACAGCATTAAAGCAATCAAGAGTACAATCCATTGATTTCGTTTTTTCATGGTTGTGTTCCTCCACTCATTTCCCATTTGTGATTTCTCGTGCGACAGTGTCGGTAATATCTTTCACCGGTTTACGCACAGCCTGTTTCAGCCAGACGATATCTACTTTTTCCTGCCCGGCAACTTTGTTCACCGCCGTTCGGACTTCCTGAATCATACGGCTGGAAAGGTCGACGATCTCCTGGCGTTGTTTTTCCTGTTCCGGCGAAACAACTGGTTTTTGCAGTTCCTGCATCCGGTCATCCATCCACTTTTTCGCATACGAATCGGTCTGCCCAGCAAGTTCTTGCGCCGCAGCATCCATTTCTTTCTGGAAACGCGCGCCTAACTCGTCTTCCTTACTTTTCAGCTTCTGCTGCCGTTCGGCTTCAAGGCGCGTCTTCTCCTGCTGGAGCGCCTGCGCGTCCGTTGGCGAGTGCTGAACCGTCTTGAGCTTCAGATCGATATTGAACAGCAGCGGCCGGTATTCCACTTCCAGTTTTTCAATAAACAACCGACGTTCTTCATTTAATTGATCGCCAAGCTGTGTCTGTTTTGTCGCCAATGCGGCCTTGTCCTGATTTTGACGAATTTTCATCGCCGATTCAAATTCAAGCCGGGCGGCAGCCAGCAACGCAGTTTTGTCGGCTGCCGAAGCCTCCGACGCAGCTAATGCCTGCTCCATTTGACGCAGTTTGACGCGTGACGGGTGCAGTTCCAGTAATTTTTGCATGTCGACCATGGCATACGTAGGCTCCGGCGCTTTGACCGGAGCGGGAGGTGTCGACGGAGTTGACCCACAACCGGCGCTCCAGGCCAGGATGCAAGTCAGAGCCACGACGGCGATAAAATTCGGTCTGTTACTGAGCCGCATGGGCCTTCCTCCCCGTAAAAAAGGCCGAGCGCTGGTCTCCCCCGCCCGGCCGCTCTTTCATCTGTGTTTAGATTATTTCCCGGTAATTTTCTTCACACATTCATCGGTGATATCGGCGCCGCCATAGATCACAGCAGCAGCATCCACTACCACAACCAACCCTTTGGCATCCGATACTTCTTTGATGACGGCATCCACTTTGTTAAACAGCGGCACCATCATTTCCTGGTTTTTCAATTGTAACCGCTGTTGCAGTTGCATGAAATATTCTTGCTTTTCTTTTTCGCCGAGGCTGGCCGCTTTGGCATCGAATTCCTTTTTAGCGGCTTCGGATTCAGCCTGCATCGCAGTCTGAACTTTTGCCATGTCGGGATGCTGTTGAATCAACATTTGATAATTGACCTTGCCAACATTGGAAGCCGGCGCCGCCGATGCAACTTGAGTCGTTTGCGATACAGCCAATCCGGCAACTCCGAACAGGAACGCTGCCGCGATGGCGAGAGCAACGATTTTTACATTTTTCTTGTTGTTTTTGAACACTTACAGAAGACCCCTCTCAAAATTATTAGCGGAAGGCATTTAACCCTTCTCATTATAACAGGCAGGCGCCCAATGCACAATATTGCGCAATGAAAAGTTAGCGGCAGTTTTTACAAATGGCCAACCATGCGTAGCCAGTTGCGGTCATTGGTCAGCACGAATTCGGCGCTGAGAAAGTCATGCAACTTGTAACGGATGCCAATTTCATTGTAATTAAGATTGGGCCAGCGTTCCGCCCTGAGTGACCATCGGCCCCCTAACCCTTGTTCCAGCCAGGTCACCCACTCCTTGTCATTGGTCCGATAGCGGAATCCCGCCCAGGTCTCGGCGGCGAATTGGTGGCCCCAGCCGGGCATCACCTCCCAGGTCATCATCCCTGGCAGCACTTTCAGCTCCAGGAAAACTTCGTCCCGTTTGCTGATTCTTTGCCCCAAGTGAACCTTACCGGAAATATTGTCGCGATCCTTGCCGATATCAAGCATAACATCGGCCGTGATTCGGAACCGTTCCGCTTCCAGCGTTATCGCCACTTCCGTATCGGTTCCCGGACGGACAATCGGTGAAACTTTGAGACCAAACTGCCGTATCAATGGATCTGAGATTGTCGTCAGTCGGATATTTTCCGTAAAATAGGCAAGGCGTCGTTCCACATAAGCAACCGGCAACCCCCGCATGCTGCGGGCTTGTATCTCAATGGCCGGACGTGCATGGATCAGCAGCAGGTTGGGGATGGTAACCGATCGCAGTGAAACCTTGGTCTCTTTGACAACTTGCCCTGTGGGGAAAAGTGAGAGCCTCACCGCCGTATCCCGTCCCGCTTCCACATCAAGACTAAAATGAAACTCGGGCAATTGTCGCCGCAACAGCTCCCTGATTAGTTCCCGCGCCACTCCGGTGGCCCAATCCACCGCATCCACCGGCAACCCCAGCAAGGCTGCCTGGATATCAGGTTCCAGTTTGCCCATGTCCAGTTTTACCAACTTAACTGCTTCCGGCGCAATCCCGCTATAATCAACTTGGACCGAAACGTTTCTGACAGTATCGCCCCACGGCGCGATACTAATCCGGATCTGCGTCACCGCAGCCGGCTCGATCTCCACTCTTTCCACCGTATAACCAACCAGTACCCGGTCGAATACATCCCTGACCAACCTTTCATAGTGATCGCGACGCCCGGATACCTCTATCGTCGAACGGCCCAGCAACAAGTGCTCGCCGATTGTTTTCACGCTTTCTGACATCCGCCGTAAAACCCGTGTCGAAGGAACAGCGGTTGCCATGACCTGTACCTGGACCGCTTCCACTGCCGGATCGGCAAAAACAGGTGGTGTTGGCGAGCAGACACCTGTCCCTGAGTACAGTGACATCACCAGGATCCAGACTAAAGCAAACCCGCTATGTAAGGCTCTGCTATACAAAATTGCCATGCTGCCCATTTCTTTTCCAGCCTCTTTATAGGAAGAACCAGGACACTGCCTGGTTCTTCCCTGCTTTATTTGTCTTAGATTAACTTAGAACTTGCCGCCAAAACTGAAGTGGGTGCGGCCGCCTTGGTTCCCGAAAGCATAATCGATACGAACGGGCCCAAACGGTGTGACTACGCTGATGCCAAAACCAATACCGGTTTTCAGGCTCATGGACCTGTACGCGTTCCAGGTGTCGCCCCAGGCATCGCCAATATCAGCGAACAAGGCTGCCTGAACTCGCTTGGCAACCGGGAAACGATATTCCAACGTGGCCGTAAACATGCGGTTACCTTTGAATTGATCATCCCGGTAACCACGCAGGGTATCAATTCCGCCTGCGCTAAATGTTTGCATTGTCGGAATACTGCCCGTTCCATAACCCAAAAGACTCCGTGCCGCTACTACTTGGGACTTACCAACTTTCCAGTAATGGCGAACCTCCGCTGTATACTTGTTAAAGTTGAAGTCGCCGCCGAGTCCGGCCAGTTCTGCAGTTAGCGCATAGCGGGTTCCTTCGGAAGGATTGGTGACACTGTCGCGGGAATCAAACACACGCGACAGGATGATACTGCGGGTCAGACCGAAGTTTTGGGGGATATAATTGGGCGCATATGCCGAGTTGGTTTGATAGTTTGTATCCGACACCCATTCCACATATTCATCCCAGCGATTCTTCAATGTGATGAAATGCGACAGGTTGTCGTTTACCGGTCGGCCAAGTGTAAAATCAAATCCCCGATAGCGCCGGTTATAAGTTGAAATAACATTCCCATCCGGGTTGTAGTCTGCATATTGGCTAATCATGTTGTAAATCGTAAATCCCAAGGATGTCTGTTTGCTGTCAATCCATGGTTTCTGATAACTGAGGGAATAATTGCCGGTGGTTGATGTTTTGCCGCCAAATTCCCAGTGAACATTGACGCTGTCGCCAGTCCCGCGGAAGTTTTTGTCACCGACATTGATAATCCCGACCAATCCGTCGGAAGCGCTATAGCCGCCGCCAATCGAAAAGGTACCGGTCTTTTGTTCGACGACACTGATTTCCAGCACCGTACCGCCAGGAGTTTTTCCTGGTTGCAACTTCAGGTTGACATCCTCAAAAAAACCCAGGTTGTACAATTTCTGCATGCTGCGCCGGGCATCTTTGGAGTTGAAGGGTTGCCCCTTCTTGGTCCGCATTTCCCGGGTGATTACATGCGTTTTGGTCTTGGTATTGCCTTTGACGATAATGTCTTCGACAATACCTTCATTAATCTTGACGGTCAGAATACCCTCCGGGCTAAAGTTTACATCACCGGTTTTGGCCAAAATATAGCCTTGCCCTTTGTAATACTCCTCAATTGCCCGCAGGTTAGTAGCCACCGTCTTAGAATTGAGTACCGTTCCTGTTTTGACGGTCACCAGAGGCAGCAGTTTTTCTTTGGCCACCTTTTGGTTGCCTTGAATGACAATTCCTTTCAAAACAGGGTTTTCCTTGACGTTATAGACTACCTTGACCCCTTCGGGGATCGCCGAAAAATCGGCCGTCACGTCAGAGAAGGTTCCCATTTCGTAAATGAGGCGAAGATCCTGTCGGACTTTGTCCGGCGTCCACAAATCGCCTGGCTTCAGGCGGGTTGCGGCTAGAACGGTTTCCGGCTTGATATTGACGGCGCCGGCGACGTCGACAAATGCCACAGTTTTGCCAGTCAGGTCCTGTGGCGGCCCCTCCGCCAACGGCGCGGCCTGAACGGCCCCTGCGACCGACAGCATCATCATCAGTACAAAGACCATGATCAGGATGCCCGGCCTGTTATTGCTGTATTTTCTGATTTTCTTACCCTCCCTTCGGCTTTTATGGTTTCGTCCGCCCGCGCAGTGTCTGCCCGGCAGCCTGGATGAGACGTTTCATCTCCTCCGGAGATAGGGCTGCTTCCGGGGCGGTCGATTTTTCGGTTCTTTTCACCTCCTGTGTGGAAATCGTGGCGTCAACGGCGGTTGCCGCAGGCGTCTCCGCACTGCGAACAGGCGCTGTCGAACTATTTTGAACCGGCGCAGCAGTAATTGGCGTGGGCGGCATTACACTCTGCAATACAGGCGCTTCTAACGCCTGTACATCATACCACCACCACGCACTGCTGATTCCAGCCACAACTAAGATGGCAGCCAGACTCAATGCAACTAATTGTACACCCCAGTTCAGTTTGAACCAACCGGAGTGAGAGTCAACAGTTTCCCTGGTAGAACGTAGTTCCGCTTCCGCCAGCAATAAATCCATCTGCCCGCGCACAGGAGCGTTTAAGTCAAAGTGCTTTTCCGCCCGTGTCAGCCAGTGTTTTGCCGCCCGGATTTTCCCCTGCGCTTTGCATACCGGTTCTGGCACTTTCCCCCACCTCCCGCCTGCTCTGTTGGCATTGTTGAAAATACGTTTATATATTCAACTGAAAATAGGTTTTTTCATCATCCATATCCCGTTAAATTTCAGCTTTAACCTATATTTTCTTTAATTTTTCGCCGTTTTCCGGCTTCAATAACTCGCTTTCTATTATTTTTTCATTTCCGCCATCAATCGGGATAACATTCCCCGCACCCGCCGAATTCCCTGTTGCTGCAAACGATATAAATGTGATGGGCTGATCTGCAATGTTGACGCAACCTGCCTCGGCGCCTGCTCCTCAAAAAAAACGCCGCTTAGCGCCAACCTTTCTTTACTGGGCAATCGCCCCATGGCCGAATGCAATTGATCAACCAAAAAATTGCGTTCGGCGGTTTCCGCCACTGAGGGGGCGCCGTCAGGCAATGTTTCGGCCAAGGTCACCTGAATCGTCTTGCTTTCTTTTTCAAGATAATTGAGCATACGTCCCCGTATCCGGTGAATTGCATAAAGACTGAACGCTACCCCGCGTTCCGGTTGAAAATTTTCTACGGCCTCAATCAAGCCGACAATTCCTTCTTGGACCAGGTCCATCAAGATCGCTTCATTGGCCCGCCATGGTGAAAGTGCTTTGACTACCAGGGGCTGGTATTGTTCGATTAACTGGCGGCGACTATCCAAATCAGCCTGATTTTTATACTGCAACCACAGTTCTTTCTCGACAGCCGGTTCGAGCAATACGATCTTTGTGACTTCAGCCAGATAGTCCTGTAGTCTCATCCACTTCACCTCCTTCTGCCCGCGCGCGGGTTTAAATTAAAAACGCAGCCGGTACTCAATGCCCATGCGGGGACTGTTTTTTTCATCCATTGATGCATTGAAACTAAACGATGAAGTCACATCATAGCGGATTGTCGCCAGATACTCACTGCGATTCAGGCCCATGGAATAAGTCACTTCCACCCGGTCACCCAGGTATTTGCTGAATTCCAGATTATATACTTCTTGCAGGGAGGCAGGTTTTCCTGCTGCCACCGCCGAGCCAAACGTGACTGGTTCACGCGAAGTTGTCCGGGAGCTGGATACCAACCGGAAATCATCCAGGCCAAAGGCTTCACGGAAGGTGTTTTCAAACCCGCCAAACACTTGCATACGAAGGCCTGTCGTCACCAGTGCCCGCATCTCTTCGCGCGCCAGGTCATCGGAATTCATCATCCCCGGCGGCAACGTTTCGCCGCTACGCGGCCGCAGCGCCAATATCGTCCTGATTTCCTGCGGACTGAGCGCCGGGATCGAAGATAGCTTCATCTCCATTTGCGAAGCAGGGCCGTTAATATTTAGCATCACTTTCGTCCGCGACAAGATTGCATAGGCTTCTAAATGAAGCTGCGGATCGAGGCTGCGGGGAGTGGGGAAATCAATCGACCCTTCAGCAATCCGAAACCGGGCGCCAATATATTCCAGACTGCCGCGTACCAGATTAATTTTACCGGTGATCTGTGGTTGGTGCAATGTCCCGCCAAAATGCAAACCGCCGCCTAGCCAGATGTCATACAAAGATGGCGAGTATGCGCGAACATTCTTGCCCATCGTTACGTCCAGGTTCATCGCTACATCCAGTTGGCTTTGCGGCGCCTCTGGCAATCCCAGAACATTAACCGTTGCATTTTCAAATAAAATTGTGCCGCTAACAGTTGGTTTGCCATTTTGTTGAGACAGCGTTATTTCGCCATTTAACGGGCCTTTGAAAATTTTGTGTTTAACACCCAGGTGATTCAGCGACAACTTTACGTCATAGGCGGCAAACCCCTGTTCGCTGTTCAAAGTAGCCCGCCCGGTTAACTGAAAGGTTCCCCCGCCCATTGAGCCGGAAACTTGAGTCACGTTCATTTTATCATCTTCGAACTGAATATCAATCCCTAATTTTTCTAGCGGGTCCTGTAAGGATTTTAATTTCAGCGCACCATCAATGACTGAGAGGCGTCCGGTAAATATCGGTTTGGCCAATGTACCGCCCAGATGGATTTCGCCATGCGTCGCCCCAGTTGCCCACTGCACTTCTGTCGATAATAGCGGCAAAATACTCAAATTGGCCTGGTCAAGGCGAAACCGCAGGTCCATTACATCGGCCCCGGTTGCCTGCGCACGTTGCTGCCGGTTCAGCGCTTTCAGCGGCAACAATCCATAGGCGCTGGCTCGATGCTCGCCTTTACTGATATAAAGCTGGTTGACTTGAATGATGTCATCCTTTAGCACAAACAAGCCAAACAACTGATCAAAAGTTGCATTTGTCACGCCGCCATTGCGGATATCCAATGAAAGTCCAGCCTGGGGCGATTTGACGGTCCCGCCGATTTGAGCTAGAAAGTTCAGCTTACCCTGAATTTCAGACTTTGTATCCAGCCAGGCAGCCAAAATACCGGCATCAATATCCTTGCCACCGACTTCCAGCGCCAACACGCCCTGCAAGTCAGCCGAACCTTTAGCCACGACGAAGCCGGTTCCCTGACGGGCCCGCAGTTCATTAATCGTAATAACATGGTTGCGCAGCGCAACATCCAGGTCAATCCGGTCCAGTGAATAACCCTTGATCCGCCCGCCATGCAGCGTGCCGAACAACTGCAGCGCTGGCAATGTGGTAGTGCCGGTCAGGGCGACCTGACCATCGAGACGACCGGAAACACCTGGCAACGGAGTGTTCAGGATGGAAAGCAATGCACTGATATCGGTATTTTCAACCGATAAGCCGCCATATACTTCGCTGTCGGTTTCACGATAGCCGCCATTGGCCCGCACTTGTCCTTTGCCCAGCAAAAAATGAACCGCTGAAATCTGCACCTCATTGCGGCGCAACAAAACTGTTCCACCGATATCAAACAGATCCTGGCCGTTCAATTTTAGCGTACGCGACATTACTTCGCCGCTAAATTCCGGTTTGTCCAGGCTGCCGGTCAAAACTCCGTTCATGCTCAGCTTACCCTGGACGGGGTAAGGATAACGCAATTGAATATAGGCCACTTCGACGTCCTGGGCGGTGATGTTGAAGTTCAGTTGCCGCTGCTGGTTTAACGTTCCCGAAATCGTGGCTTTTGCATTAAAGGAATCCACTTCAAAATTATCCAGCGAAATGATCCCGCCCATACGGCGATAGGCGCCGGAAGCTTTGGTCAACAAATAACCCCGGTAACTGCCTTCCCATAGGGTCAGCTTTCCATCCGCTTCGATGGAATCAAGCGTGCCGCCCAGCACAACTTCATTTTCCACATTACCTGTCAATGGCTCGCCGGGGGCTAACAGTGCGACAAGGTCTTCGGCCCGCGCGCCCTGGGTTTTGATTTTCAGATCCAGCGCCCGGTTGCCTGAAAGCGCCACCCAGCCATTGATCTGATGCACTCCCTTGCCATTATAAACTTCCACGCCATCAAGTGAAACAGTTCCACCGCCCAAAGCGATATTGCCGGTGGCTCTGGTAAAAGGTTGACTTAAAATCATGCCATTTAATGCCTGAAATCGACCGCTTGTCCTTACTGTTTGAGACGTTCCGGTCACGTGCCCGGTAAAGTCAAGACTGCCGGTTGCCCTGAGCTCAGGGTAATTTCCTGACAGTGCTCCGATTGGCAATGCAGACCCCAGTACGCTGAGATCAACCGAATTCGGCCCCAGAATCCCATCAGCAGCAAGAGAACCCAACCCTACTCTGGCCGATAAAGATCGTAGCAGCAGCTGTCCGTTTTGCCTGGCCAGAACCAGTTCGAGATTTCGCAGCGCCTCGCCAGCGAAAACCCCCTGTCCATCTTGAAACCGAGCTGTCCAGTCCTCACCCTGCCGATGCCCGGAAAAAAGAGTAGAAAAACCGTCAATGCTCCAGATATTATTAATCGCACCTTTGACAACCGTCAGTTTCCCTTCCGCCTGCAGTGCATTCCAGGCCCCGGTTATTTTCGCATCAACGCCGAAATGGCCGGCGATCGGAAACCCTGATGAAAATGCCGCTGGGTCAATATCGGTAGCCTGAAGCAGTATCTGCAGCTCCGGTTCGCGCATCGGCTGCAAAACTTTCCCATTCACCGCCATTTGCTGTCCGTTTAATTTGCCGACAACATCAAAAAACTGAACTTGCTGGTCGGAAAAAGTAATCAGGCCAACTACATCGCTCCACTCTATCCCGGCAAATCTTCCGCCAACGCCGCCTGGCCGCATTTCACCAGCAAAAACCAGGCCATCCCGGTCCTTTTTCAGCGTGACATCCAATCCCGTGACCCGGCCCTTGAGGTCGGCCAACGGCCAGTCCTGGGGAAATAATCCCTGCCAGTCTTCCAAGTGCTGATTCTGCCCCTGCAACGTTACCACGCCATATCCCCGGGAGTTCACTGTACCGAAGGTCCGGGCCCGTTGATCCTGTCCCCGCAAATTCAGGCGGAATTTGACTGCAGGGTTTTCCGCAAAATCCAGCGAACCGGCAATCGGGGTTATTTCCCAGGAACGATTTTGGTCATGGAAATGAACCTGTCCATCCGCCAGCGTCAGTTTTCCCCTGAACACCCGGCTTTCCGGCAGGTCCTCCTTGAGCAGATCATCAATATTCCATTTACCGCTGCTATTTCTGTACAAAGATATTTCCGGACGGTCAATCCGGACTCTGGCAATCGATTCTACAATCCGTCGGGTCCACAATAAACGCAGAGGATCAACCTCTACGGATGCTTCCGCAATTTGGGCAACAATTCGTCCCTGACGATCAAATACCTTTGAATCTGTGAGGGTCACCACGTTCCACGCCGTTAATTCCGCTGCTCCCACAGACACTTTTGTCCCAAAGGCGCGGGTCAGTTCCACTGCTACCGCGTCTTTTACTTCGCCCAGCAGCATCTGACCCCGCATCGCCCACCAGAACATGAGCGCTGCAACCACGGCAACTAGCGGCAACGCAGCCAAATAGGCCTTACGTCGCATGGATCTTCTCCTTTTAGTTTACAGGCGCACCCATGGCTTTGTCCAGTTTGGCCCGGAAGTTGTTATACTCATACATCGCCTTAAGGAAGTTGTTCTTGGCTGTGGTCAACGCCACCTGCGCGTCCAGCACATCCAGGTTCGTTCCCACGCCGGCCTGGTAGCGAATGACTTTGATCTTGTAGTCCTCTTCCGCCAACCCTACTGCCGAACTGCTGGTAGCGATACTCTGTTCGGCCGACTTCAGGCTCAGATAGGTCGACCGCACATCCAGCTGCACACTGTCCACCGTTTGCTTCAGCTGTTCCTGCGCTTTCTTGTACCCTTCCACCGCTTGTTTCACTTTGCCGGCGGTCAGTCCGGAATCCAGCAGAGTCCAGCTGGTAAGCAGATACGCAGACCAGTTGTAGTTGATCCCGCCGGGAAATGTGCTGTCAGACCAACCGGCTGTATATACGGCTGAAATCGTCGGTAAATACCCTGCTTTTTGAATGGTGATCGCTTCCTGGGCACTCTTGGCGGCATCGGTATACTGGCTGATCTCCGGCCGTTGCCGCAGGGCGGCGTCGACGCAGAACGCCAGTTCCTTTTCATAACGGGCATATCCCATGTCTCCCTTGACGTTCAACTCGGTCGTCAGGGGAAAGCCAATGATGTTGTTCAGGTTGGCCATTGTCACGTCATAGGTGTTCTGCGCTTCGATCAGATTTTGTTTTGCTTTGGCCAGTTCAACCTCGGACCGCAGTACATCGACTTTGGCAACGACACCGACCTCAAACTGCAGTTTTACATCCTGCAGGTAACGTTCCAGCCGTTCCACCGATTCCTGGTTCAGTCTGACGTTGTCACGCGCCGCCATGAACTTGAAGTAGGCGTCGGTGGCCTCATATTTCAGTTGTTGGCGTGCCTTGGCAACGCCCCAATTTTTGGAATCCAAATCCAGTTTGGCCTGGCTGACCTGGCTCTCGATCCTGTTGCCGGACCAGAGGGTCCAGTTCAGACTGGCGCTATTGCTGTAAGTGTCAACCTCTTTGGCAGTTCCTCCCGACCAAGTCCGCAGGTCTTTATGCTGTGCGCTGATCGTGAACCAGCGATAGGAGCGGGCCGAAGTCAGCGCGCCCTTGGCCGCTTCAAATTCGAATACGGCAATCTTGCCGGTCGGGTTATTGGTCAGCGCCATCCGGACGGCTTCATCCAGTGTCAGCTCTTTTGCTGCGGTTGACGCGCCAGGTGCGGCATAAACAGCACTTGTCAGAAGCAGCATTGCTACCATGCAACCCACCACTTTGTTCATCCAACCTCTTGTTTGTTTGTTTTTCATGCAAATTCCTCCATTTTCCCTAAAAGCAACGGTCAGAATGACCGGCGAACTCCAACGTAGGTGCTGCGCTGGGCATCTTTATTGACACTGATGCTTTCGCCCACAATATATGTATCGGGAGCAACCCGCAGCTCAGAACGCAACTTGATTCGGAAATCGTTTGGGTCATACGCATCGGCAGAAACTTTAAAATTTTTACCGAGTTTCAGATCGACACCAGCGCCGGCTTTCCCTTCGACTACGCCGACACGACCGCCAATAGACGGGCCCTGTTGTCCCAGTTGGAAATTCAGCCGATTGGATTCGCCGATATCACTCAGTCCCATATGGACAAAAGAACGGGAGTCGGTATTAATCCGCAAATCTACGTTGGTTCGGTATTTTTCCGCGCCACCGCTATACATCACATCAATGCCTGCCTGCGTTTTGATTTTTTCTACCTTATTCAACAGCCTATTTGCTTTCTCGGAAACTTCGCGGGCATTCTTCAAGGTATCCTTAATGTTGCGGGCCGTTTCCGGATCGGTCGCCACCGGTTCAAGCGCTGCTGCCATCTTTTCAATTCTGGCGCTGGCACTACGCAGGTTGGTCAGTGTCTCTTTGAGATCTTTGACTGTCTTGCCATCATTATCAACCGCCGAAGCCATCGTGTCGACTCTGCCGGCAACATTGCGCAGACTGGCCGACATCACGGCGAGATTGCGGGCAATCGCGTTGACATTTTGTTCATTGTTCAGCGCCATCCGGGACAGAGCGACCGTCAGTTGGTCGATGTTGCGGGCTGTATCTTTCATCGACCCTTTGACTTTGGGATCGCCAAATACCTCTTCGAGCGAAGTCACCAGTTTGTCCATTCGGTTGAACAAACGATCAGCCGTAGAAATAAAGGTTTCGATTCCCTGCGATGGCAGCCCTTCGACTACCGTATTCGGCGGCAAGAACTTGTCCCGCTGATCCGGCGGCGAAATACTGACATACTTTTCGCCCAATAATCCATCAGAACCGATCGTAAAGGCCGAGCCTTCCGGAATGGAGTTGCCGGACCAAACCCTGACCGACGCACGCGCCTTCCCCTTTTCGGTAACCCCAATCTGGGTCACTCTGCCTACATCAACCCCGGCATAGCGAACTTGACCACCGACCTTTAATCCATCGACCCGTTCAAAATCGACATGCAGCGGGTAGCCGGCTTCACCGACCTTGATTACACCATAAAATGCAGCGATTCCAAACAATAACGCCAGACCGAGCAAAGTGACCGCACCAACTTTAGTTTCAGAATTCATCATTCTTCGCTCGCCCTCCTTCTGATCGGAATGCAAGTATTACGTACGCCACTGATAAATTGTTGCACGATCGGATTCGTCGACTGTCTGAATTCTTCCGGTGTGGCAATTTCGATGATCTTTTCATCATACATCATGGCAATGCGATCTGCAATCGTAAATGCGCTGTCCATGTCGTGCGTCACTACGACCGCCGTCACGCCGAGAATACGGCGGGTGCTCATGATCAGGCGATTGATGGTCGATGACATCACCGGATCAAGTCCGGCCGTCGGTTCATCATATAAAACGATTTGCGGATTGAGTGCAATCGCCCTGGCCAGGCCAACCCTTTTTTTCATCCCGCCCGACAATTCGTTGGGCATGACATTTTCCCGCCCCATCATGCCGACCATCCGCAACGTTCGGCGGATGACAGACAGGATTTTCTCTTCTGGCATATCGGTGTGCTGCCGAATACCAAAGGCAACATTCTCGCCGACTGTCATCGAATCGAACAACGCCGAATATTGAAACACCATCCCCATATGGCGGCGGATTTTATTCAACTCGGCCTCTTTTAACCGGGTTATTTCGCGACCTTCGATCAAAATCTTGCCGCTGGTCGGTTTCAACAGCCCAATCATCAGCCGCAGCAAGGTACTCTTGCCGGCACCACTCGGGCCAATCACCACCATTGTCTCGCCGGTTTTTACCTGAAAACTGACGTCGTCAAGAATCCGACGCTCCTTGAACGACATGCTGACATTTTTCAGTTCAATCATTATATCAGATTTTGTTTCCACGTTTTCAGCTCTTTGTTCCATACATCACCTATACAACCAGGTTGAGAGAAAATAGTTCATGACAAAAATCCAGACGATCGAGGTGACCACCGAGCTGGTAGTCGCTCGCCCTACCCCCTCGGCGCCTTCTTTTGCGCCCATCCCTTTCAGGCAACCAACTATGGCGACAATGCCGCCAAAAACCATCGACTTGATCAAGCCGCCGGTAAAATCGGAAAACTCGGTGAAAGTTTCAATCGAGTAAATAAATGTGTAGGGACCGACATTCGTATAGGTGGTCGCCACCATAAATCCGCCGGCAATTCCCATGATATTGGCAAAAGTCACAACCATCGGCGTCATCAAAATACAGGCGACAAACCGCGGCACTACCAGGTAAGCGATCGGATCGGTCGCCATGACCCTGAGCGCGTCGATTTGTTCGGTGACCTTCATCGAGCCGATTTCCGCCGTAATCGCGGCGCCGACCCGCCCAGCCAGCACCACCGCACTAAGCACCGGCCCCAGTTCACGAAACATCGCCAAAGCGACCAGGCCGCCAGTCGTGGACTGCGCGCCAGCCCGGGACAAAGCGGGTGTTGCCTGCCAGACCATAACCATCCCGGTAAACACGATCATCATAAACACGATCGGCATCGTGTCCACGCCCAGATGAGCCATCTGATAGATGACATGGCGCAGATTGATCCGCCGCAGCTGAATCAGTGTCTGAAAGACCAGTTGCGCGACCCGTCCGGTGGATTCAAGAAATTCGAAGATTTGTCGGCCCAGCCAATTGCTCAAGCTAATCATTTTGTATTAATTCCATGACGCCGCAATTTTTCCCTTCTTTGGCGCGTTTTTTTCTGCCAGGAACTGCTATTTTCCATAGGCAACAGAAACCCATACACCATCCGGTTGCTGCCGACTCCAGACCCGCAGCGCAACATAGTTGGCTACGGTAGCTATCGTGAAACCAAGCATACGGATATCCAGCGGATTCATTCCGTCAAAACCACACCCCAGTGCTTTTGATACCGCTTCTTTGGCGCTCCAGATACGCGCCGGTCGCCCTGTAGCAATTTCGTCGTCATGAAACACCTTGTGTAGCGGGTACGCGTTGTCAAACTCACTGTCGCTTGCTGCATCAATCCCAATCAGGCAGGACTGATCCGTTACCGCGGCCCACGTCTGGTCGGCAAGATGGGAATATGAATAGTGCAGTTGCAAACCGGATGAGTTCCGGACCAACCATTTTCGGCTGAGATCTGCCTGCAAAACAGCTTTGGCGATCCTGCGCGAATCGGTATCATCCCCCCGGCGAGGTTGACAGCCGATCACAATCAAGTGCTTCCCTGCAATTCCACCTCTTATAACGAAAGCCATCGCATCTCCAGCCCCCGCGCCATTATAACCGGTTCCATTGCTTCGTTATATACCATCGCATCCCAAATTGTGCCGGTCGGATCTTCACTGCGCCGGCGGGCCTGCACCCGAAAACTCCCCCGATTGATCCCCTGTTGGTAGTATTGAATCTCGCCGACTGCATAGGGCAGTGCGATTGTTCCGACTTTCCCCTGTTGTTCCAGCAGTGTCTGAAACACGACTGTCTGGAACATCGCTTCCAGCAAATACGGTGATGTCTGATAGTTGTTTTGCTGCCGGTCGGCAAAATCAGCTGCGTCCTGCAACACAATCGTCGCTTCCGCCATTCCTGCATGAAGGCTGCTGATCTGTTGCAGCACCTGGTATCGTCCGGTCAAGCCGGTATACTGTTCATATAGGCTCAACAATCCGGCTCGGTCAACCACTGACCGCACCGTCAATACAGTCTCCGGCAGCGGAAATCCTTCGGGCTGCGCCGTGTCATACGCCGCCGCCAAAACTACGGTCGCTTCGGCATTGATCTGCCACCGCTCCAGTTGCCGTCCCGTCGGCGACAGTTCCTGCGTATGCAGTTCAGCCCGGCAATGCAGGCTACCCGCGTTCATTTCCGTTGCTTGACATTGAATACGCGAATGTCGGGGCTGGGCCGTCGGGCAGTCGATCCGGTCGAGGAATTTTACGTTTCGGATGCTTTGCAATGACAGGTACGGATATAACGCCCTGGCCGCTTCGGCAAACATCTCAACCATCATGATGCCTGAAACGAGAGGCTGTTTAAGTATGTTCAACGGTCGATGTTCTGGCAGCCAGAGGTCACGTGCCGCCTGGAAGCAGCGTGTGGCTGAAAGCGATGGGGTCCGCAGCTCCAGTGTCACTTCGTCAACCAATGGATAAACAATTGAGGTATCACCGCTATCCGTTTTTAGCACAACTGGGGTTGTCTGAACCAAAGGCATTTCCCGCACAAACAGAACTGGCGCTGAGTCATGATCAGCTCTGGCCATCTCGCGACAGAAGAGCTGCGCCACTTCCCTGGCATGTACATAGCTATAACCGCTCCACCGCATCAATGCCCGAATTTCTTCGGTCTCAGCCATACCGCCGCCTTCGACCGGTCCCAGCAGCAGAGACTGGCAACGGATCTGCGGGTTTTGCCGCTGCATCAGTTCCAGATAACCTGTCATCGCCCGATTGGCAGCAGCATAGGCAACCTGTCCGGCGTTCCCATTAGCGGCGGCAACGGAAGAAACAGCTGCATAGAATCGCAAGCCAAGTCCCTGCGCTGCCTGGAACAAATTTTGCGCGCCCTGCAGTTTGACGTTCACTACGGCGGAAAAGTCATCCGCTGTAATCTGCGGCAAATAATTGTCACGCAGAATCCCTGCGCCATGAATCACGCCACTGATCCGGCCAAATTTTTCCGCTGCTGTTGCCATTGCCGCTTCCGTCTCCGCTGCGTCGGCTACATCGCAGTGGAGATAGATTGCCACGACTCCTTTAGCGGCCAGTTCCGCCAGCAGAGCATGTATCTCCGCCGACCGGGTCTGCCCTGCTCCGTTCACAAGTTTCGTGCGGCCCAGCAAAACAATCCGGCAGCCAAACGGAGTCAGGGCACGTACCCACTCCTGAAGGATTCCCGCTCCGCCACCGGATACCACGACCACGTCCGTTGGCCCCAATCGCCACGAAGATTCCGGCAAAGTAACCAGGGACGTTTCCTGGCCGATTTCCCCTGATACCCCCGCATCGTTGCCGAACAGAATGAGTGGTTTCAGGTTTTGATCCAGCCCCCGCCGGATAAGCCGGTCCGATACCGCACCAGCGTTTAAATGGATCGAGCGAAATAGTAGCGAACGGTATTCCCAGGCCAGACTGAGCAGCACTCCTTCTAGCCCGGCAACCAATATCTGATTGATAGAGGGGTGTTCTACCGATCGATGGACTACCAGGATTGCCCGGGCCGTGGGTTGCATGACAAAGGCCTGGATCAACAAAAAACTCTCTATCAGTTGCGTCGTTGCCGCAGCTTCCTGCTCCGCCTGATCGTCAATCCATAGCAATAATCCGGCCAGCCCGGCGCCGGCTTGTTCCGGCGAATCAACCCGGATCAGCGTTACGCCATGATCACGTTTAAGGACCGCAGCGGCAGCCTTCGCCTCGCGCCAGCCGCCCCGCGGACAGACAATGCCGATTTTGTCCAGCGGTGAAAACTGCAGATAATCCGGCTCTCCTTCTGGTAACGGTTCTTTGCGGAAAACAATCCGGCGCGGCGGCACGGAGTCCGCGACAACTTCCGGCGCGGTCTGCTGCTGAACTGACGGCCCGCTTCGCTTCGCGGTCGCGCCGCCACGCCGCTGCCTGATCAGCTCAATCCGTCCGGCAATGTCGCGCACGGTTCGTACTCCGGCAAAATCCTGCAGATCCAGGCTGATGCCAAATCGGGTCTCCAAGGCGTCGGCAATGACCGGCAACCGGCTGGACCGGATGGCCAGATCGTCCCGCAAATCCATATCCGCCGCCACTTCATCCGGTTCATAGCCGGTCGTCTGCACGATGACGGCGATCACGGCGTCAAGGGTTTCCGAGGTGACCGGACAATCGCAATCCGGCGCGGCCGCCGGGGATAAGGCTACCACCGGTTCAGAAACCGCGGCTTGCTTTGGCGCAGGTTGCAGCAACACCGACTGTTGCTGATTAATTTGCGGTAGGCAGCCGGCAATAAATAGCTGGGCAATCGCATTTTGCAGAACGGAAAATTCAATCGAGGGCAGGCAGGTGGGTAGACACTGCGCCTGCTGCAAGCTATCGCGGATCATGTTGCCGAGCGTTTCCCGCGGACCGGCTTCGACAAACAGATCCACCTTATAATCGACCTGCAGAGCGGTGACATTTTGCAGCCAGTCCACCGGCGAATACAGATGTTCTGCCAACAGTCGGCGAATTTCGCCGCTTTCGGTCGGGAAAATCGCGCCTGTATGATTCGACAGCACCGGGATCGTCGGCGGCAGAAATGGTATCGTCTGCAGGAATCCGGCAAATTCTGCCGCGACCGCTTGAAACATTGGCGAATGAAAGGCCATCGCCACCGGCAAGCGGGTACTGCGAATTCCCTGGGTCGACAATGTTTCCGCAAAAATCAGCGTTGCCGCTGTATCACCGCCGACAACCGTTTGCAGCGGTGAATTGTTGTTGAGCAAAAACACCCCGGTTGTAGAAGCAAGCTGTGGTTCGACGGCTTCCCGGGCGGCATGAACCGCCAGCATAGCCCCGGGATCCGCCGACAACCGACCGGCTTTTTCCATGCACAACGCGCGTTGATTGACAATTTTGCAGCCATCGGTGAACGAAAAAACGCCAGCCACACACAAGGCGGCAAACTGACCCAGACTATGCCCTGCCAAAACGACCGGTTGCAGCCCGTGCGACAGCAATACCCTGGCAATCGCTACTTCCAGTGCAAAGATAGCCGGCTGCTGCCAGCGGGTATCTTTTAGTTTTTCTTCACTGGATTCAAATAACAGTTGAAGAATATCAAAACCAAAGTGTTCGCCTGCTTGCACCAGCATGTATTTAAACTCGGGCAGTTCGTCACAGAGTTGTTTGCCCATGCCGACGTATTGCGACCCCTGACCGGGGAAAACCAACGCTGCCCGGCTGGGCAAAGCATCAGGCTGGGAAACATGTAGCCCCTGCCGTGCCAAAGAGCGCCGCCGCTTATCTGTCAAGGCTGCCATATTCTGCAGAACGCCGCTCTGTTCCAATAATAGTTCGGCAGCAACTGGCGAATCCGCCAAAATGGCCAGATTATAGTTTTTATCATCCATGCAGCGGCTAAACATCTGCACGCCGGGCAGGCAAGCTGCTGGCGGCGCTGAAAATTTTCCTGTCTGCTCCTGGCAACTTTCCGCCTGTTCCAGTTGCACGACGAAGTTGGAGCCGCCGAATCCGAAGGCGTCGACCTGCAGCCGTCGCGGGCGGCCAGCCGGAGTTTTCCACTCTGCCGGTTTGTCCAGCACAACAAACCCCGATTCACTCCAGTTTACTCCGGGATCGGGACAGACACAGTTTAGCGTAGCCGGGAAAATGCCGGCATTCATTGCCATCACGCCGCGGATCAGGCTATTGATTCCTGCGGCGCCCAGCGTGTGGCCGATTTGCGATTTGAATCCGGCCAGCACAGTTTGCTTATTGGCCGGATACAGGGCCTGCAAAGCATGGACTTCTTCCAGATCACCTTGTCGGGTTGCCGTGGCATGGCATTCGACCAGGTCGACCGCCGCCGGTCCATACGGTAAGCCGCTAAAGGATGCCTCGATCGCCCGTATCTGGCTATGGCGGGAAGATTCGACCATGCCGGTTTCCGTGTTACTGGCGCCCACCCCGGTGATATAGCCATAGATTCTTGCGCCGCGACGGCGGGCCACCGACTCGCGTTCCAGCACAATCATACCAGCGCCTTCACCCATTACAAAACCATCCCGGTCCCGGTCGAACGGGCGCGACATTTCTGCCGGCGGCCGGACTTGTCCCGTGATTCCAGCCAAAGCGCCGAGTACGGAAAATTCGAGAAAATGTAGTGCAGAAAGCGGCTCTTCCGCGCCACCGACCAGGGCCGCATCCAATACTCCGTTTCGCATCAGCTGCACCGCGCTGTGCAGCGCAACCAGGGAAGAAGCGCACGCTGCCAGCACCGAGTAACTCGGGCCGGTAAAGCCAAATTTATTGCAGATAAAACCTGGCACCATGCTGCTCAGTCTGCCGAGCAACGATGTATCGTCCTGAATACTGCGCTCGACCGCAATTTCTTCGGCCAGCGCCGTTGCCTGTTCCGGCGATACATTCATCACCCGACGGATTGCAGCCAAAATATCGGGAATGGCGTCCCGCACAGCCAGATCGCCGCTGATTGGCGTCATTTCCGTAGCATTCTGCGACATGATCACACCGATTTTCTGCCGGTCGATATCCGATTGTAAAATCCCCGCATCGGCAATCGCCTGTTTTGCTATCCAAAGTGCCAGTTTCGTCGCAGTCGTCATGTTTTTGAAATCCTGCGGCGGCACGTCGATATCTCTGCGATTGACCGTCAAATGTTGAAAGGCGGCGACACGACAGTACGTTTTGCCGGAAACCATCGGTCGGGAATCGTAGTATCGCTCGTGATCCCATTTTTCCGGCGGTACGGCAACAACGCCGCTCCGCAGCTCTAATGAGGCTTGCCAGACTTCATTCGGACTGTTGCCAAGCGAATTGACCTGACTCATCCCGGTGATCGCGATCCGTTCAGGCTTCTCTTGGGTTGATCGCGCCGGTTGCTTTATGCCTACGACGGTTGCATGCAACTCGGCCAGCGTCTTTATTTCATTCAGCAGTCCAGCGCAGGCGCCACTCATGAATTGTCCGGCATTGGCAGCAACTGCTGCATCAACCTTTTGGCCGGAACGCGCATCGATTTGCCGCGATGCCATCAGCAGGCTCCCTGTGGCAAAATGCTCCAGCTTGCAGCGAAAATCTTGGTCATCGCCGCGGTTGGCGGCAAAGTCCTGTTCCAACTGCAGGATAGATCGGGTTTTGTCGTTGCATAGCGCCCGCACCCGCAGGCCGACCGATTCGCCGGTAACAACCGTGGCCGCATGGCCGGCCGTTAAAATCTGTTGCTGATACAAAGGGCTTAATGTACCAGTCGCCACAATTTCTTCGGTAGTCAGATAGGCCGTTCCCATCTGAATCGCATCGGCGCCAAGCATGGCCGCCATTTGCGCCGTAGTCCGGTTGCAGATTCCGCCGGCCAGGATCAACGTCCGCCCGGCAAACAATTCTGGCCGCTGTCGTTTCAAGTCCCCGGCCAGTTGCGCCAATACAAAGGTGCTATTCGTGCCGATATGCCCGCCGGACTCGCAGCCTTCGCAGATAATATAGCGATAGCCGGCTTCCAGCGCCAACCGCATCAGATCTGCATTGGGCGCAATATAGATGAGTTCAATGCCGGCAGCCAGCAGCGGCTTCCCCTGCGCCGGTTCGCCAGCGGCAATGACCGCAAATCTGGGCCTGTGTGACAATATCCATTCCAGTTGGGCTTCCCGCTGTGGATTTTCCGCCAATGTGATGATATTCACCGCGTAGGGATAGCCAGCCAATTGAACTGCCAGCTGACCAAATTTATCCTGCAGGGTCGCGGCATCCAGCATCCCCAGGGCAAGGGTCGGCAAGGCGCCAGCCCTGGCAACCGCCGCTGCAAAAGCCGGGGCATCGGTAATCCATGACATTCCGCCCTGGATGATCGGAAAGCGGGTCCCCCATTGCCTGGCTACGTTGCTGTCGGCAAATCGGCTGACAATCTCACGCCGCTGGTCCAACAGATCCTGCACACAACGTTGAAATTGCTGAACCGCCTGTTTGAATTCGTGACCGAAACGCCAGACGAATGATTTGGCAAAGGTCGCTTCCACGCCGAGTGGAATCAGCTGGTCCGTGCTCCAGCGGCTGTGAAGCGGCGAGATCAAATGGTTCTGTAAATAATTCAGCCATTCCTGCCGGCTATTGCTGGAATATGAGTGTTGCAGCGCAGTTTTGGCAGCACGCGAATTGCCTTTGTCGAAAACCCGGCAGGATGGCTGACATTGCACACCGATCAAATGGGTATGATCCGGCCGGAGTTGCTCAATTTTCTTTTGGCAGGCTTCCGGCACGCCGGCTAAATCAGTCAGCCAATGTACGCTTTCAAAAAACACACCCGCGGCACCGGTCGCGATAAAGGCAGCCGCAGCTTCAGGCGTTGCAACTCCGCCCCAAACATGGAGTTCGAGTTTTCTGCCTGTCTGCTCAAGCCAGTCACTTACCGCCGCATAAAGCGAAAACAGGGAATCGGCGCCGACGATCCCGCCTGCTTCATTTCCTTTGATCACAAAACAACTTTCACCACAGGAAACCGTCAGGATTGCCTGTAAGTCACTGAGAGAAGTAACAACCCAGCCAATCCGGCCTGCGGCATTTTTTTGCGCCTGCTGGATAAGAGCAACCGGGAATGCCGGGGCTGTCAACCAAGCCCTCGCCGCCGGGTTGCGGGAGAACAGCAGCTGAAAATCAGGCTCCGACAAACTGGCCGGATCGAGATAATAATCGAGAGGAGTCGGTGACTCTGCCAGCCTGGTAAACCGGCCCAGCTGTTCCAGTTCCGCTTTGAAGCCTGCACCCGTCAGGTCGCATACCGCCCGTGCCGACACGGCCTCCATCGCATGACTCACTGCAGGTGTCAGACTCGCTGCTGGCCAGAAGAATCGAAACATCATATCGCTCCTCTCATTGTCCCCAGTCATTATTGATGGCGTAATCAAGCCACAGATTCATCAAATCGTCGGTCACGGTTGGCGGCAGCAGACCCGGCAGCGCCTGATCCGTATGCCGGCGGCAAAACAGCGGATTGTTGCCGAAGTAATCCAGCACCGATTCCATCTGCCGGTAAGCCATCCGTTCCAGGTCGTTGCGCGGCGCCATCGGTTCGGGGCCTGCGCCTAAAAAGCGAACACCCTCCAGTTGGAACCGCCGGGCAACAAATTGCCATATTTGTTGATAGGTCGGTGGATTGGGGTGGGTAAGATGAAAAATCCGCCGATGGTTGCGCGGGTTTTCAATCAGTCGGACCACTGCCTGCGCCACATAGTCAACCGGCACGACATTCATCGTAGCTGATGCGTCGACCGGCAACCCCAATTGCAAATCAAAAGGCTGCTCAGTCGCCCCGCCGCCAATCAGGCGGCTGAGTAACTGAACAGCCTGCATAAAAATATACCAGCCAAAAAAAGAAGTGCATCGACCAGTCAGCGAATCGCCGACGATGATCGAAGGACGCAACAGTGTCACCTGGCCGCCCCAACACTGTTCGGCTTCCCATTTACTTTCTTCGTAACTGTTGACGAACTGGCCGCGCGGATGCGAGGTCTCGCTGACCCAGCCCTGTTCGACCCGTCCACAGACATATGCCGTACTGACGAGATGGGCCTGCATCGGCTGCAACTCCAATAGTCGCAACAACGCCGCCGCACTGCCGACATTGGTTCGCAGCGGTTCGCCATCAGCAGCCAGATGCAGTTGCATGGAAGCCGCGCAATGCAGCAACTGGTCGACCCGGGCCAAATCGGGATACTGACTGACCCAGTTCGGCCACATTTCCGGCACTGACAGCAAATCTCCCTGCAGCCAGTGCAAATGGTCAGCCTGACGCGGTAAGCCGAAGCCGGAAAGAAACCGCACGCTATCCCAGCGTTTAGCCGGATTTCGGTACAGGCACCACACTTCGTGATCCCTGTCCAATAGCTCGCGGAGCAGATATTCACCCAAAAAACCCGTGGCGCCAGTCAAAAACAGCCGCATATTATTTGGTTGCTTCCGTACTGATCTCGATGCTGACTTCTGCATCGCCTTCAATGATATAGTCAGTCGTCAGGCAGCCTTTGTCCTTTTTGTCCGGTTTTGCCGGTTTGAGCAGGGAGCCGGTCGGCTTGGCTTTTGTTGATTTATCCGGTTTGACCGGCGCGGTATCTCTGGTTGATTTTTCTTTGTCAGCTAAACTAAGCTTGGGCTTTTTGTCCAGACCGCTGCCTTCGTCATCAAATTCGCCAGCCCCGGCCGGTTCAACCACGATATCATTATTGCGATCCCGCGCCGAAAATTCCTTCATCATTTCTTCAAATGATTTGGGTGGTTTGCGGGTTGGTTTCGGATTTTCCCCTTCTGTTCCCAGTTTCTTCAGCAGGGAAGCCAGCGAAAAGAAACCGCCGCCGCGCACAGTCAAATTCAATACTCCCGCCTTTTGCTCTTTGGGAACACTATAACTGACCGTACGGGTAATCGGTTCTCCCCGGTAAGGTTTCAGCTTCACTTCAATATCAACGCTTTCCCCCGGCCTGGTTGAAAGCTGCAGAGGCTTAGCCGACAAGACACGGGCCGTACGCCGGTCCGGGCTGACATTGATCTCCGTCTGGATATCCATGACAGTAACCAGATTATGCGGATTTGAGGCCAAAAAGGCCAGAAACTCATAAAACTCTGCCAAGGATGCTTCCGACACATTTTCCGGGCTATAGAACATATTTTCACGTTTATAGGTTTCACCAGGCATCCCCCGGGCAGAAATCTCGAAACTGATACGAGCCGTGCCGGAACCTGTCCTGTCGATTGCTTTATCTATTGCATTCAATAGCGAAGCCGTCGCGAGAATCGGCATGATTTCCTCATCCTGGACAATCTGCACCGCCATATCGCGATCCCGGTTCAGGTCAGACGAACTGATTTTCATCCGCATCGGTACGATACCGGGAAACTGGTTCATTTCGCCGCCCACACCGGCTCCCCGATCCTGGTTGATCGTACCGATCACTTCGCCGGTGGCGCCGAGCTTGAACGAGCTTTCAATGCCACGGATCGTGGTGAAAATATAGGCGTTGGTCATCAAAAAACCAGTCTGGCCGCGTTTGAGAAACGGATGGCCAAAAGCCAGCAGCCTGTCGCCATCGACATAGGTCACGGTCCCTAGTGCACCGAGGCTCACATCGCCACGGACGAGCTGAACCCCCACGGCGCTGCCGGGTTCCAGATCGCCATAGGTAATCCCTGCCGGCGGGTCCCCCACGGCAACCGGCGTCAATTTTAGCGGCTTCAGTTCTCTGGTCAGGAACCGCAGCGCCTGTTCGCCAAATCCGGCGGCCATCAACGGCGTTGCCAACAGCGGTTTATCATCAGTTGGCGCAACGATTTCAACCGGCTTCAGCGGAGCTGGGTCCAACAGTTTTAGCATATCCTCGATCGGGGTCACCATCGCCGTCCGTTGATCGGTCAGACTCCAGCCGTAACCGATGGCGCCGATCAGCCGACCGTCGATAAATACCGGACTACCGCTCATACCCTGGGCAACGCCGCCGGCCCGGTCAATTACATCGCCGTAGGTCCGGACCAGAATCAAGTCGCCAACCGCACCTTTATTCTTCATAATGCCCAGTATTTCAACGCCAAATTCTTCAATCCGGGTGCCGGCAATAACAGTTCTCGCCACCCCATGAGCCGCTACCGGAATTTCCGCCAGCGGCATCAATGGCGGCGCCGCCTGGGCGATCCCCATGATCGAAAATAAAATCAAGCATAACCCAAAAACGACATTTTGTCGTAACAGATCCCTCATTTAACGGCAGGCTCAATTCTGGCAATCACCTGGCCGGTGCGCACAACATCGCCGGGTTTGACCAATACTTCACGTACCACGCCATCGCGGGTGGCTCTGGCCACTGGCGCGGGGCCGGTAATGCTTTCTACTGTAGCCAGTATCGCACCTTCCTTGACAGAAGCTCCGACTATAATCAGGTTTTGGGCTACCACGCGACCAGATAGCACGCTATTTTGATCGACCAGGTTGGTCGCTGACCCAACCCAGATCGTTGCTGCTAACAGAACTGCCACTAGTGCTGTTATCGTTTTCTTATGAATTAACATCAGAATTCACTCCTTATTGTTGCCGTTTTGATTTGATCACGGCGATTCCGGCGCCTAAACGACGTTCACGTCCATCCGAAGGGGCGTTGACGATATGGTCGCCGACAATCATCTGGCTGGAGCCGCCGCCATCGAGGTTCATTGCTTCCACCGCTCCCTGTTCCAACATAAATTGCGCCAGCTCAAGCAAAGTTAATCCGACACTGGCTCGGCTCCGTCCGTCCACCACCACCAGCAGCGCTTTCCCTTCGCGGGTAATCCCCAGTGCTGTACGGGGGGCCCGTCCGCCGGCAACATCACTGCCAAATTCTTCCCCCAGCGTCGTCATATAGATTTCACCGTTCTTCACCAGACGGGGGCCCGCGCCCACGGCCTGCGTCACCTTGTCCCATACTGGGCCCAGTGTTTGAACGATTTTCAATGAATCGCCGACTTTTAGATCTGCCATCAACCAGGCCTGCCGACCGCTGACCGACAGGACCACTACACCTTCGGGAATAACCGAGTTCGCATCATGGATATCTACGATCCTGCCATCGCGGACGAGGTATTCTCTTCCGCCAGCCCCGGTCAGTGTCCAGTACGCATAATAGGTATTGTACAGGATCAGTTCGGACTCACCACGCCCGCGGTTAATCCCATCAATCGGAATCTTGGTCTTGTCGGGAAGTTCGATATGACCGGAATAAACCGGCGCTTCAAAAATCATTTTTCCGTCCGGCAAAATGCCGAAACTGGTCCGTGGCGTGTCAGAAATGCTGACCAATGTCCGGTCTATTTTCATCAAGCCGAGGATTTCGCCATTACGCATATAATAGGGGCCATTGACCATGGCAACTGCATTGGTGCGCGCCGCCATTTCGGACAACGATTCGATCCCCGCCACTGAATCGTTGGACAAAACCGGTCGCAAAGTGTAGCCGGCCTTGAAATCCACTTCTAACAAGTGGGCTTTGACCGGGCCGGCGGAACGGCCGGTGATGAATTCGCGGTATACCAGTCCTGGCGCAATGAGATACTCTGTCTGACTCTGGTAGTTTTTTAGCAGATCAATGACTAGTCGCGTCGGTGAACTTAATGCGCTGACTTTCGGCAGGACAGTCTGTTTCAACGAAACCACGGCTTTGAACCGACCGCCGCCGAGATCAACAAAACGAAGTTTATCAATGAACGGGTCATTGAAGGACATTTGTGCAACTGTGCTCCGGTTCAGCATATCCGGCAGTTCAATTTCCAGCTGCTGGGGAACGTCGGTCAGGCTGACCGTATAAGCTGGAATTGCCGTCATTTCCAGCACAATGCGAAACATGTCCTGGTCCGAATGATAGCGAACCTTATCCAGGAAAGCTGGCGCAGCAGGTGATTGCAACGGCGCCGGGGCCGCTACTACAGGATTCAGCGAAATCATCATGGCTAAGGAAAAAACCAATAGAATTACTGCCAAAACAGTTTGCATTTTTTGCCGAGTTCTCATTTTTTCACCGCTTATCTCATGCTATGTATTTATTATATAACAAATACGCGCGATTAGAAAACCGGCTGGCGGCGCTAAACAAGTTCAGCCGGCGGATTGCCGGCTGAACTTGTACTGATTTATTTCGCGACTTGCTTGGCAGTCGTCTGTATTACAGTTGACGGGTGAGCAACGCCGGGATTTTTGAGGTTCCTGTACATCATCGCAGCAATACCTGTCCCGCCAGCCGCTGCCATGTTGCGGGTCATTTCCATATCCATCATTGACTGCATCGTCTCTGTCCGTTGCGTATTGCCGCCTAGTTCACTTTTGGGCACTGTGTCGCGCATTGTTTTTAGCAACATATTCAAGAAGACGCTTTCCATCTCCTGACAGGCTTTTTTTAGTTTGGCATCGTCTTCTGCTTTATTGCCGGTCGCTTTTAGCGATCCAGTCAAGCGGGGGTCCCAAGCCGGCAGATTGACTGGTGTAGAAACCGTATTCAGCGCCATTAGATTACCTCCATCTCCGCGTGTAAAGCACCGGCAGCTTTCATCGCCTGCAAAATCGTGATGATATCCCGCGGCGTGGCGCCGACTGAATTCAATGCCGCCACCACATCACCGACGCTGGCGGTGGAAGGAAGCACCAGCAGGTTGCCTGACGCCTCCTGGGCATTCACGGTCTGCCGCGGAGTCGTAGCGGTCCGCCCGGCGGAAAATGGACCGGGCTGCGATACATCGCGTGTTTTGGTAATTTTCACGGTCAAGCCGCCCTGGGCCACAGCCACTTCATCAATGGCAACATTCGAACCCATTACGATCGTACCGGTACGTTCGTTGATTACGACGCGGGCCACTTCGTCCGGTTTGATCCGCAATTCTTCGATCGCAGCGACAAACCCGACAATATCCCGGGCATACATCGCCGGCACGCCGATGGATACTGTGCCTGGATCACGTGCCATCGCAATCGTGCCAAAACGGGCCGTGATCGCTTCGGCAATTCGATTCGCCGTTGTAAAATCCGGCCGATTCAGGGCCAGATTGAATTGGCCATTGGCGCCGATCTGGAACGGAACTTCTTTTTCAACAATCGCCCCATTTGTTATGAGACCAACCGTCGGAAAGTTTTTCTGAACATTGGCGCCGGATCCGCCAGCATTAAAGCCCCCGGTAGTTACTGCCCCCTGGGCTACAGCATAAACTGCGCCATTGGCTGCCCGCAGCGGCGTCTGGATCAAAGTTCCGCCAGCCAGGCTTTTGGCATCGCCCATCGACGAGACAGTGACATCGATCGTGTCGCCGGGTTTGACGAAAGCGGGTAGTTTCGAAGAAATCATGACGGCAGCCACGTTTTTCGACTGCAGGGTCGTCTGATCGACAACCACGCCAAACGAACGTAGCGTGTTTACTATCGACTGAATCGTATTTACGCTTTTATTGGAGTCGCCGCTACCGGCCAAACCAAATACCAGACCATAGCCGACGAGCTGATTGGCGCGCACACCCTCGACTTTTGCCACGTCCTTGATCCGGGCGCTCACCGGCGCCTGAATTGCGGCATCGGCAACGCCAGCCCAGCCGATTAGTACAATCATCATCCCTATCACAATTCGCGCTGCCTTGCACATCATGCCACCCCATCTATAATTGGGGACAGTCCCCAATTTACTATTAAACAATTGTTCTAACTTAATTCTAGAAGAACCAGTTCCATATCTGGGTCAGGATCCCCTGGCGCTGTTTGTTGACGAGTGGCCCGCTGCCAGTAACCAACAGTTTTGCATCCGCTATGTTACTTGACAATACGCTGTTATCGGCGCGAATATCGGACGGCCGAACCTGTCCGGATATGTTGATTCGCTGCTCTTCGCCATTTTGGCGAATGTTTTGTACTCCGGAAATAACCAGATTTCCATTGGGCTTCACTTCTATCACCTTAACCGTCAGACGCGCCGTCACTTTGTTTGAATTGTTGATTGTTCCCTGCGCCTTGAAGCTGTCATCCTGCGCTGTGGTTGAGTCGGGCACGAAGCCGAGCAGACCGGTTCCTTTCTGCACATTATTTGATGCCGCTTTTGAATTGGTCGATGAACCGGTTCGTGTCGCCGTCGAGTTTTCATTTACAACGACAGTCAGAGTATCGCCCACTGCCCGGGCTCTTTGGTCGCCGAACAACACCGAAGTCTGCGCAGTGTCATTCCAAAGCGATGCCGCAAACGCATTGCCTGTTAGTACTATTCCCATCAATAAAGCCATGCACATCAGACCGATAAGCTTGCTGCCCAATCGCTTGTTTTTTTCCCACATTGTCTCAACCCCCCTGATGGTTCAATACCAGCACCGATTTGTCTTCCTGCACCCGTCCGGTCAAAAATCGTTTGGTTGTCAAATTTTGCACCCGAATCAGGTCGCCAGCAGCTCCCTGTGACATCGCTACACCGCCTGCTGAAACTTCAATCTCGCCAATACGGGCCGCTATCCGGATCATCTCGCCCTGTTTGACCAATATCGGCCGGGTCAGCGAGCGTTCGAACAATACACTGCCCGGTGTAATGGCAGACCTGATCTGCATGCCAACCACTTTTGCCAGGTCTGTAAGGTAGCCAGGTTGCAATTTCCCTGCGTCCATCGGCTCCAGCCGCACCGAACGGGCCGGGATGATCTCGCCGGCGTTCAGGTTTTCCACGGCAACCACTACATCCAGAATCCGTTTCACTTCGAACTGAACCGGAACTTTCACAAAGTTACTGCCATCGGTTCGCACTGCGACCAAAACTATTGTCGGTGCATTGTAGCGAATCGGTCCGCTTAGTTCCGGCGCAAGTTCCAGTTTTCCCAGCGGGGCTTGTAAATCAGCCGGCAATTCAACCATCGTCACGTTGGCGCCCACAGCTGCCTGTGTAATAAACACCCGGGCCAGATCAGCGATTTTTTTACCACTCACTGCCTGCGACGAGGTAGTGATTTTAAAATTGGCTGGCACACTCCAGGTAATCGCCGAAAAGTCAGCATGTGTTGTCACCAGTCTGGGCTCCAGTGATTGCGGAGTATAAAAAGCCGTGATTCCTGGCGCCGGTGCATCGCCCAGCGCCAGTTCTTTAAGATATTTGACCCGTTCTGCTGCGCCGCCGCTGACATCGGCGATATCACCGAGTGTCAGGCCCGGGCCTCTGACTACGGAAATCGACTTGACGGCAACGGTTACATTAGCAGTATTGGCAAAAGCGAACGGACAAAAGGCCAGTATCAGGCATGCTGACAAAAGAACCACTAGCGTCCGTTTCATCCTACTCACCTACCGTTTCATCTGATTGGCTGTCGACAGCATCTCATCCGATGTGGTCACGGCCTTGGCATTCATTTCATAAGCGCGCTGAGCGATTATCATGTTGACCATCTCTTCAACGACCTGTACGTTGGCCATTTCAAGGTAATTCTGCACGATAGTGCCGGCGCCGTCGGTCCCTGGGTTGGATACGATCGCCGGACCGGAAGCGTTGGTTTCTTTGAACAGGTTGCGTCCGATGCTGTCCATGCCGGACGGATTCACGAAGCGGGCTAACTGGATCTGTCCGAGTTCCTGCGGCGCCGCCTGCCCGGGAATTGTCGCGCTCACGATCCCCTCACCAGAAATCGTCACTGCCGTTGCCGTCTGGGGAATGGTGATCTGCGGCTCGAGAAAGTAGCCTTCGGACGTAACAAGACGCCCCTGCGCGTCTTTCTTCAGGGAACCGTCCCGTGTATAACCCAACGTTCCGTCCGGCATAGTGATTTGTAGAAACCCGTCGCCTTCGATCGCTACGTCGAGCGGGTTGCCTGTGGCCTGAAAGTTTCCTGTGGTAAATATATGTTGTGTCGCTACCAGTCTCGTGCCGTGCCCCATTTGGACGCCTGTGGGTAAGATATTGTCTGGCCCAGTTGTTGCGCCAGCCTGACGAATCGTCTGGTAGATCAGGTCCTGAAAGTCAGCGCGGACTTTTTTGAAGCCTGTCGTGTTGACGTTGGCCAGGTTGTTCGAGATCACGTCGATGTTGGCTTGTTGCGCCACCATCCCTGAACCTGCCGTCCATAAGGAACGCATCATAATACAAGTACCTCCTCAGATGCCAAAATCAGCCGTCTCGGTCATTCGACGGCATGCGGGGCCTCCGCGAAGGTCCGGCCCCAATACGGTTACGCTTGGAATCCTAGTTTATCACTAGAGTCTGGCTATTTCATTCGCAGCCTTATCCAGCAACGCATCATGCGTCTGAACCACTTTTGAATTTGTTTCATAGGCACGGAACCCGGCGATCATGTTCACCATTTCTGAAATCACATTTACATTGGATAATTCGAGCAGCCCCTGTCGGAGCGTTGGGTTTGTCGCCTCCGGGGTAACGCCTTCCGGAGGGCGGAATAAACTGGCGCCTTCTTTGCGTAACCGGTGCTCTTCTGCAAAAGTATTAATTTGAAACGTGTTGTTTTCAATTTGATCCAGGAAGAGACGTCCATCCTCCGATATTGTCACTTTGCCGGCCTGCCCGGCAGGATCGAGTACAATCGGCCCGTTAAGGCCTAATACCTGAAACCCGTCCTGTGTGACCAGTTCACCGCCTGCACTGCGGGTGAACGAGCCGTTACGCGTGTAGCGAACTCCGGCAGGGGTCTGCACGGCAAAAAAGCCTTTCCCTTCGATAGCCACATCGAGTGTATTATTTGTGACCCTCATAATACCGCCGCTTTGCTGCGTCGCAATGGTATCGATCCAGGCGCCGGCGCCCATGTTGCCAATCTCCGGTTCCGCAGCCCCATCATGAACCCTCCGGATTTGGCGGCTGGCGTAATCCTTGATGATCGCGAAGTCTTTTTTGAATCCAGCCGTATTCGCATTGGCCAAATTGTTGGCAGTAACATCAGCTCGCAGCGATTCAACCAGCATGCCTGATGCTGCGATGTAGATTCCCCGAATCAAAAAATCACCCCGCTCACAGTTCCTTCTACCAACAGGTATCGGAAAAATGCGCGGGGTTCTTAAATGGTTTTAGTTGTCTGGTTCAAACGGCGTTTATTTGTGACCGGTTTTTCGGGCAGTAGTCAGATGGCTGCTGAGCAGTTCAAGCGAATCGAGGGCAATCCCGGTTCCCCTGGCGACGCAGGAAGTCGCATCCTCCGCCAGATAAGCAGGAATACTCGTTTGTTTGGTGATCAGGATGTCCAGGCCGTGCAACATCGCACCGCCGCCAGTCATCACAATCCCGCGGTCAATAATATCAGAGGCCAACTCCGGCGGTGTCCGTTCCAATACACTTTTAACACAGTCGATAATCAGACCGATTGGTTCCGCCATCGCCTGACGGGTTTCGGCTGAAGTCATAACCACCGTTTTGGGCATGCCACTGACTAAATCTCGTCCGCGCACTTCCATGGTTTCCTTGCGCAGGTCCGTGTAGGCTGTGCCAATTTTGATTTTTATTTCTTCGGCCGTACGTTCACCAATCATCAGTTTCTGTTCTTTGCGCATAAATCGGATAATCGAGTCGTCGAACATATCACCAGCAACCCGGATCGAAGAACTGACCACGATACCGCCCAGGCTAAGCACGGCAACATCCGTCGTGCCGCCGCCGATGTCAACCACCATGGCGCCGCATGGCTCAGCAATATCCAGGCCGGCGCCCAATGCCGCCGCCAGAGGTTCTTCAATTAAAAAAGTTTCTTTGGCGCCAGCCTGTATAGCGGCTTCCAATACTGCCCGTTTTTCTACAGTCGTCACGCCCGAAGGTACGCAGACCATAATCCTGGGCTTGAAAAACAGCGCTTTGCCGGCAACTTTTTCAATAAAGTAGCGCAGCATCTGTTCCGTTGTTTCATAATCGGCAATCACGCCTTCGCGCAAAGGCCGCACAGCAACAATGTTTCCAGGAGTTCGGCCGATCATCCGGCGCGCTTCTTCACCGATTGCCAAAATACGGCCCGAGTCAACATCTTTGGCAACAACCGACGGTTCGTTCAGGACAATCCCCTGCCCCTTGATGTAAACCAAGATGGTTGCTGTACCTAAATCGATACCAATATCATGCGCTAACCCAAACTTCACGCCAATCCCTCCGTTAGAATCCTATTCCGCTTCGCTTCTGGATATTTCGGCGCCGAGACCCCGAAGTTTATCGACAATCCGGTCATATCCACGATCAATATGATAAACTGAGCCAATTTCAGTTTGTCCCTCAGCCGCCAATCCGGCCAAAACAAGCGCGGCGCCAGCCCGCAAGTCGGTCGCCGTAACCGGGCAGCCGGTCAAATTCTTTACACCATCTACCATTGCGATGCGGCCATCCACGCGGATATTGGCGCCCATCCGCTTCAATTCGTCGACGTGCATGAATCGATTTTCAAACACGGTTTCCGAGACAACGCTACTGCCTTCCGACACAGCCATCAATGCCATAAACTGCGCCTGCATATCAGTGGGAAATCCCGGATACGGCAGCGTCTTAACATCAACTGCCCGCAAAATTCCGCTGGCAGTAACCCGGATCTGATCCACATCCTCTTCGATAGTTACCCCGGCTTCTTTAAGCTTGGCCACCAACGGCTTCAGATGTTCGAACAGTACATTTTTCAATAAAATATCGCCACCGGTAATTGCCGCAGCCACCATATAGGTTCCTGCTTCAATCCGGTCTGGAATCACCGCATAGGTTGTGCCGGTAAGTTTCTGCACCCCATCGATTCTGATGACATTGGTGCCGGCGCCGCGGACCCCAGCCCCCATTGCATTCAGATAGTTGGCCAGGTCAACGATCTCCGGCTCCTGCGCCGCGTTTTCAATAATCGTCTGTCCTTTGGCGAGACTAGCTGCCATCATGATGTTTTCAGTGGCGCCGACACTGGGAAAATCCAGGTAAACCCGCGCCCCCTTCAATCCTTTGGGTGCTCGGGCTTCGATAAAACCATGACCGAGAATAATTTCGGCGCCCAGCGCCTCAAATCCTTTTAGATGAAGATCAATCGGTCTAGTACCGATCGCACAGCCACCTGGCAGAGAAATTCGCGCTTCCTGGAAACGGGACAACAACGGTCCCATAACCAAAAAAGAGGCCCGCATCTTCCGGACCAGTTCATACGACGCCTCACAGCTTTTTATCCCGGTGCTGTCAACAAATAAGCTACCTGGCTCCCGACGTGTATTCAGACCAAGATATTGCAATACCTCGGTGATGGTTTTTACGTCGTCCAGATCAGGGATTTCTTCAATAACAGAAGGGGTTGACGCCAACAATGAGGCGGCAATGACCGGCAGCACAGCATTTTTCGCGCCACTGACCTTGACTGTCCCCGAGAGTCTGCGTCCCCCCTGAATGAATAACTTTTCCAACTGAACAAATACTCCTTACGTTGTCCGTCCCCGACGGGTATGTTCTGCAATCTTAAGACGCATCAAGGCCCGTTGCAGGGCAATCTCTGCCCGTTGGACATCAATATCCGCTTTGTGAGCTAGGCGCTCTTCCGCCCGGGCTTTTGCTTCGGCAGCACGCCGGACATCGATCTCTTCGTCGTTCTCCGCACAGGGAGTCAACACCGAAATCCGGTTGTCCCGGACTTCCATAAACCCACCGCATACTGAAGCTTCATGGGTCTCTTCGCCAAGCTTGTAGCGGAGCGGAGCAATATCCAGCGCCACCACCAAAGGAGCGTGATTATATAGAATTCCAACTTCGCCGTCGATCGCCCGGGCGACAACCATGTCCACTTCGACACAGCATACGCTGCGTTCCGGCGTCAGGATGTCCAGTCGCATCGTTTTGGACATCGGTTTATTCCCCTTTCAGCACGCGAGCCTTTTCCACTGCTTCATCGATGGTCCCAACCATTAAGAATGCCATTTCCGGCAAATCGTCATGTTTCCCGGCCAGAATTTCTTTGAATCCACGAATGGTTTCGCTGATTGGCACATATTTACCGGACATACCGGTGAATTGCTCGGCCACGAAAAACGGCTGACTGAAGAAACGTTGAATCCGGCGGGCACGCCCAACGGTCAGTTTGTCATCATCGGATAGTTCTTCCATGCCCAGAATGGCGATGATATCCTGCAGCTCTTTATAACGCTGCAGCACTTCTTGCACGCCGCGTGCAACTTCATAATGTTCTGCGCCGATAATGTTCGGGTCCATAATTCGCGAAGTCGAATCCAGCGGATCAACTGCCGGATAAATGCCCATCTCGGAAATGGAACGGGACAAAACAGTCGTCGCATCAAGATGCGCGAAAGTTGCCGCCGGCGCCGGGTCGGTCAAATCGTCGGCCGGCACATAAACAGCCTGAACGGATGTGATGGAGCCTTTGTTGGTCGAAGTAATCCGCTCCTGCAGCGCACCCACGTCCGTACCCAGTGTCGGTTGATAACCAACGGCGGACGGCATACGACCGAGCAGCGCCGATACTTCTGAACCCGCCTGGATGAAACGGAAAATATTATCGATGAAGAGTAGAACATCCTGTCCCTGCACATCGCGGAAATATTCCGCCATGGTCAGCGCCGACAGCGCAACCCGCATACGGGCGCCCGGCGGCTCGTTCATCTGACCGTAAACCAGCGCCGTTTTTTCAATAACGCCGGATTCTTTCATCTCCATCCAGAGGTCATTACCTTCGCGGGTCCGCTCACCGACGCCGCCGAAAACGGATACGCCGCCATGCTCGGTAGCAATGTTACGAATCAGTTCCATGATAATAACGGTCTTGCCAACACCAGCGCCGCCAAACAGGCCGACTTTACCACCCTTGGAATAAGGGGCAATCAGGTCGACGACCTTAATGCCAGTTTCCAGCATTTCGGTGCTGGTTGACTGGTCTTCCAGTTTTGGCGCCGGACGATGAATCGGCCAGACATCCGCTGCCACAACTTCCGTAGGATCATTATCCACGGTCTCACCCAGAACATTGAACACGCGGCCCAATGTCCCATTGCCGACCGGCACGCGAATCGAGGTTCCCGTATCGGTGGCCACCATGCCGCGGGTCAGTCCGTCGGTTGACGACATTGCCACGCAACGGGCGACATTGTTACCCAGGTGCTGCATAACCTCGGCGGTCAGATTCAGCTTAATTCCTGCTGTTTCCCCTTCAATACGAACCGCATTATAAATGGAAGGAAGTTCCTCCCTGGCAAACTCGACGTCAATAACCGGACCGATGACTTGTACTACTCTTCCGCTGTTCACAACATAACCCTCCTCTGTATCACTGAAGCGCCTCGACTCCGCCGACGATTTCGGAAATTTCCCGGGTTATGGCGGATTGGCGGACCTTGTTGTAGTTCAGTGTCAATTCGGAAATAATTTCCTGTGCATTGGTTGTCGCAGAACCCATCGCCGTCATCCGTGCTCCCAGTTCGCTGGCCGCCGATTGAAGCATAGCTTCAAAAACCACTGCTTCCATATATCGCGGCAACAAAAGGTTGAGCACCTCGGTAGGTGAAGGTTCCACGATATAAAGGTCGTCCGGAGTCTCGTCCGGGGACGTCTCCGGCTCTGCATCCATTTCCATTTCGTCGGTTTCCTCGGCTTCCTCCGCCTCGCTGGCTGATTCATCGTAGCTCAAGTATGCTTTCATTTTGTCCAACACTCCATCTGGAGCCTTGGCCTGAAAAGCAACCCCGTCAATTGCGAGCGGCAGCAAACGTTTCACCGTCGGTTTTTGGTTCATCGGTGAATAAAAATGCGTGTACACAACATAAACTTCGCCAAAGTCGCCGCTGGCATAGGCCTGGATGATTTCACGCGAAATCACCCCCGCATCGTCAAACCGTGGCCGTTCCGAACCCCCCACATACGAATTGACCAAAGAATAGCCGCGTCGACGAAAGTAGTCCCGTCCTTTGCGACCGGTCACGATCATGCCGTAGGATTCAGCTGTTCTCATGTGCGAGAGCGCTTCCCGCAGCAAATTCGATGTATAGGCTCCCGCCAGTCCTTTGTCAGCGCTGACAATCAGGTAGAGCGACTTACTGGCTGAACGCTTGCGCAACAACGGATGGCTGCGGTTTTTTGAATGGGCCGCTACCGACTCCAGTATCGCTTCCAGTTTATTGACATAAGGCAGGCAGGCGACGGCTTTTTCCTGCGCCCGACGCAAGCGCGCCGCCGCAACCATTTCCATTGCCTTGGTAATTTGTTGGATGTTCTTTACACTCTTGATGCGTCGCCTGATATCTCTTGCGTTTGGCATCGATCAGATCACCTCGCTGCCGCAGATAACGCAACCGTAGCCGCACCGAGGAAACTATCCTTGAATTCCTGAATTACCTTACGTAGTGTAGCATCAGTTTCCGGATCGATCGTTTTCTTTTCACGGATTGCTTTGCCGACTTCCGGATAATGAGCCCGCATAAACTCGAGGAATTCTTTCTCAAACCGGGTGACATCATGCACTGGCACGTCGTCAATTTGCGCGTTGACAGCGGCGAAGATGATCATAATTTGGTCTTCGACTGCCATCGGCGAATACTGCCCCTGTTTCAGGATCTCCGTGGTCCGTTGGCCACGATCGATCGAAGCGCGGGTCGCTTTATCCAGGTCGGAACCGAACTGGGCAAATGCTGCCAATTCCCGGTATTGCGCCATATCCAGACGCAAGCGACCGGCAACTTGTTTCATTGCTTTGATTTGCGCGGAACCGCCGACACGCGAAACAGAAATACCGGCGTTGATCCCCGGACGAATACCGGCGTGGAACAACTCGGTTTCCAGATAAATCTGACCATCGGTAATCGAAATGACGTTCGTAGGTATATAGGCCGACACGTCGCCTGCCAGTGTCTCGATAATCGGCAACGCAGTCATCGACCCGCCGCCCATTTGATCTGAGAGTTTCGCCGCCCGTTCGAGCAAACGCGAGTGTAGATAGAACACATCGCCCGGATAGGCTTCGCGGCCCGGCGGCCGTCTGAGCAGCAAGGACATCGCGCGGTAGGCTTGTGCATGTTTGGAAAGGTCATCATAAATGCAAAGTGTGTGGCCGCCTTTGTACATGAAGTACTCGGCCAGCGCAGCACCCGCATAGGGAGACAGATATTGCAGCGGGGCACTGTCGGATGCCGAAGCGGCAACCACAATAGTATACGCCATCGCGTCGTGGTCCTCAAGAATTTTGACGATACGCGCCACGTTGGACGATTTTTGTCCAATCGCTACATAAACGCAGATAACACCCTGGCCTTTTTGGTTGATGATCGTATCGACCGCAATGGCAGTTTTGCCGGTGCCGCGGTCACCGATAATCAGTTCGCGCTGACCGCGACCAATCGGAATCATCGAGTCAATCGCCTTGATCCCTGTCTGCAGCGGTTCTTTAACCGACTGGCGGTCTGCGATTCCTGGCGCTTTAAATTCTGCCGGACGAAATTCTTTGGTCTCAATCGGACCTTTGCCGTCAATCGGTTGCCCAATGGCATTCACAACCCGACCCACCATGGCCTCGCCGACAGGAAGCTGAACGATACGCCCGGTACTCTTGACGGTGTCGCCTTCACGAATCAGTGTTTCGCCGCCGAGCAGCACTGCGCCGATGTTATCCTGCTCCAGGTTCAGCACCATGCCAAAAACGCCCTGCGGAAACTCCAGCAATTCGCCGGCCATCGCACCTTTGAGGCCGTAGATTCGCGCCACGCCGTCACCAACCGAAATAACGGTTCCAACATTATCGACGATCAAATCCACTTGATAATTTTCTATCTGTTGTTTAATAAAAGAAGTTATTTCTTCTGGTCTAATTTTCATGGTCAGCTCGTCACCTCTATCCCAGTTGCTTCCTTTTTCAGCAAGACGGCTTTCAACTGATCCAGATGGCTGAGCACACTACCATCGACCCGTCTATCGCCAATCTGTAGCACCGCGCCGCCAATAATCCGCCGATCAACCATGTTGACCAGCTCGATTTTTGATCCAGTCAAAGCGGCCAATTTTGCCATGAATGACTGTTTTTGCAATTCATCCAACGGCAAAGCGGTCGTTACTTCGACCTTGCACACATTGCGGACTTTGTCAGCCAAACCCTGATACTCCGAGAAAATTGCCGGCAGTAAATTTTCCCGCCGTTTGTCGATAAGCAGCAACAAAAACTTGCCGACAAAATCAGCAAGTATCGGTTTGAACAGCTGCAGCACAACATTTCGTTTAGCCTCAACAGGAGTCATCGGATGATAAAAAATCTTGCCGAGACCGGCATCGTCGCGACAAGCGCCGACAATCGACGCCAATTGCTCTTCAACCGGGTCAACTTGATTTCCTTCAGTCGCCAGTTCTAACAGTGCCCGTGCATACTCTTTAGCCGCCGGATTTTTTAGCATGGCAGACCGCCAATTTTCGCTTCATCAAGTTTTTCGATGAATTCGGTCACCAACTTGGCATTAATATCTGTATTCATTTCTTTTTCAATAATCTTAGCCGCCGCTGCAACTGTCATCGCCACGACTTCACCGCGAATACCTGCCATCGCGGCATCGGTCTGCCGGCTGATCTCCAGTTGGGCATTTTTCAGCATTTTCGCATGCTCGGCCCGCGCTTCTTCCAAAATCTCCTGTTTCATCGCTTCCGCGGTTTTCACCGATTTGTCGATGATCGCCTGAGCCTGGACACGCGCGTCCTGCATCTGTTGTTGATATTCCTGGCGGAGCAGTTCTGCTGCCTGCCGCTCTTTTTCCGCTGCTTCCAAATCGTTGGCAATCCGGGCTCGCCGCTCTGCCATGGCTTTTAGCAGAGGTTTGTATGCCAGCTTGGTCAACAGAAAGAGCAGGATAAAGAAATTGACAATCTGTGCGACCAGCGTCATGTTAAAGTTAAACAAGACAGGGCCCTCCCCTTTCGGATGTGCAATAGGGGCGACGGTCAAAGAAGTTTAGACCGCCGCCCTGACAAGCAACATTGCTTACTTCAAGAATGGGTTCGCCAAGACAAGGACGATGGCGATAACAGCCGCGATGATTGGAATCGATTCGATCAGGCCAACCATGATGACCATATTGACCAGTAGCGCATTTTTCGCTTCCGGTTGACGAGTCATGCCTTCGATTGTTTTCTTGGCAACCATTGCGTCAGCGAACGCAGCGGCGAATGCAGCCACCGCCAGCGTGAGACATGCGCCAAGAATCGAAGCGGCGGCGATGATTGATTTTTCGGTCATAATTATGGAATCCCCCTTTCTTTGATAAACTGGTACCAAAGGACAAGCCTACCGACGCAAAGTGCTATCAGTGGTCATCCCCTAAACCCTCTGCCAGATACGTGATGGACAGGATCGTAAAAATAGCGGCCTGAATCAGACCGATGAACACGCCCAGGAATAAAATCCCGGAAGGCACGATGAACGGCACCAGCATCAGAAACACCATGACCAGAATCTCATGGGCGACGATATTGCCGAAGAGACGGAAGGACATCGTGAGCGGCCTGGACAGGTTGTCCATAATATGCAGTAACACAAAGAAAGGATTGGGCTGGAAAAAATGAAGAATGTACTTTAGCCCTTTATCAGCCAATCCATAAATATGTACCAGCGCAATGATCATAAGGGCTAATCCCAAAGTTGTATTGATGTCGGCCGTAGGGGACATCATGGCCGGGAATATTCCCAGCATATTGGCAAACAAGACAAATAAAAATACGGTAACAACTACAGGAACAACCCGTTGTCCTTTTTTGCCGATGGATGAATCAATCTGCGCCAAAATTGGTTCAATCAGCATCTCAACAAGGTTTTGCGCTCCGGAAGGGATTACCGATATGGATCGAGTACAGCCGACCACTACAGCCAAAACAGCTACCATGGTGATCCATGTCATCGTCAGTGTATCAGCATGAAACTGCATTCCGGCAAATTCCCATAGTTTGTGGACGCCAATTTCGTGTGCCATTATTCATCATATTCCCTTCTGTATAGTCTACATATGTAAATATTATATATGAAAGCGACAATTTGTACAGACTTTCGATAAATTTATTTTTCGGAGCCGAGCTTTGAAAGTGCGATCATCCCCCAGATCACAACGACGCCATGCAATGCCAGTAGCCCAATCAAAACGCCGGCAAAATGGACTCCCGGCAGAAAATAGGAAACGATACAGACCAGTGCAGTGTACAATGTCCGCTCAACCCAGCCGCTTTGCAGCTCAGCCACCGCTTCTTTGCCATCTTCCCGGTTCAGATTCTGTTTGAGTTGCCGCCACATGATGTAGAAAAAGCCAATCCCGCCGAAAATTCCAATCAACAAACCGCGGGAAAACTCCGGATACCCGACAATATATACTATTCCCGCGACCAGCGTCCCGATCACGCCGGAAAGCATCGCCGCCTGCTTGGCGGAACGAGCAAGAATCCTCATACTCATCTCCTATTTCCATTTCATTACCCGACGACAAACAGACCAAAACCCCACAATACAGCCAAACAATAAACCGGCAAAGGTTGCCCAGGGTTGCCAGCCAAAACGATCATCCGCTTCTTTGCCCAGCCAAAAACCCAGACCGGCAAAAATAACCATATCCGTACCAAGCGTTCCTACCTTGGCCAGAGTCTGCAGCCAATTCCGGTCCCGATCATCTGGTCCTGGCACACAGCATCCTCCCTCGCAGTCACCCGTTAACAGCGGGCGAATGGTTCCGGCAAATTCGCCGTCAAGCCGAAATGATGCAGCAGACAGCCTACAATCCGCGCCGCAGCCCGACCATCGCCATAAGGGTTGGCAGCTTCCGCCATCAACTTATACTCCGCTTCGTCCGTAAGCAGTTGCCTTAGTTCCTGGTAAACCCGGTCGCGGGATGTCCCGATCAACTTTACTGTCCCAGCGCAAATTGCTTCCGGTCGTTCAGTGGTATCGCGCAATACAAGCACCGGTTTGCCTAATGACGGAGCTTCTTCCTGGATACCGCCGGAATCGGTTAAAATGATATGCGCCTGATTCATCAGATTGGCGAACGGTTGATAATCCAGCGGATCAATCAGCTGGATCCGCGCCACGCCGCCCAGTTCTGCCTGAACAACCTGCTGCACCTGAGGGTTGCGGTGCACCGGAAAAATCGCCCGCGTATCCGGGAATTCTTCCACTATGGCTCGCAACGCCTGGTACACATGGCGCATCGGTTCACCGAGATTCTCCCGTCGGTGAGTCGTCACCAAAATCAGTCGTCCGGCAGAACTTGCGATATCGGCCAGTTCCGACGGAAACACATAGTCGGCGCGAACCGTGCCCAACAATGCATCGATTACGGTGTTGCCAGTGACAAAAATGTTTTTGTCGGCAACACCCTCCGCCAGCAAGTTTTGCCGCGAAGTCAGCGTTGGCGGAAAATGCAGATCCGTCAGGGCGCCTGTCAATTTACGGTTCATCTCTTCCGGATACGGCGAATACTTGTTTCCGGTGCGCAAACCGGCTTCCACATGGGCAACCGGCACCTGATGATAAAATGCTGCCAATGCACCGACGAAAGTAGTGGTGGTGTCACCATGCACCAGAATAATATCCGGCTTGGCATCGGCAATCGCCTCATTAAGTCCCAATAGGGCCCGGCTGGTAATCTCAAATAAGGTCTGCGACGGGCTCATAATATTCAGATCGTAATCCGGTTGGATATGAAAAAGCTGCAGCACTTGATCAAGCATCTCACGATGTTGGGCGGTTACTGCAACGATAGACTGGATTTTTCCAGGGTGTTTTTGAAGTTCCAATACGACCGGCGCCATCTTGATTGCTTCCGGACGCGTTCCGAATACGGTCATGACCTTGATAGGTTTCATTTTTCTGCTCCTTCGGGAAAAAGAAAAGGGCCTAACGGCCCTTTACGGATCCCGCACTTTTTAGCACGCCGGTTTTTCGTGCTGCAACAAACGCCGCAGCCAACAACCCGAGCACAATGAACGCAGCATGGCCGAACTTGACTTCGGTCATCACTATTGCACTGATCCCCAGTACAATAGTGACCAGATACAGAATTAATACCACCTGTTTTTGCGTAAGACCCATATCAAGCAAACGATGATGCAAGTGTCCCCGATCCGGTTTGAAAATTGGTTGCCCGTTCGTAAATCGGCGGATAATCGCGCAAGCCGTATCTAGAATTGGCAGGCCCAGTGCAACCATCGGCACGATCAACGCAATGGTCGCTGCACTTTTCACAGTACCGACCAGAGAAACCGCCGCTAACATATAGCCCAAAAACATACTGCCGGTATCACCCATGAAAATTTTAGCCGGACTGAAGTTAAAATACAGAAAACCGAGTGCACTGCCAGCCAGTGCCGCTGTCAGAACTGCGACCAGCCAAAAGTTTAATTCCACTGCCATCAGGAAGATCGTTACCGCAGCAATGACCGATACGCCTGCAGCCAAACCGTCCAAACCGTCAATCAGATTAAGGGTGTTAGTCAGACTGACTACCCAGATCAACGTAATCGGAATAGCCCACATATCCAGGTAAATCATGCTACCAAATGGATTGGTCAGCCAATCGATCCGAATATCAAACAAAATCAGCACCGAAGCTGCCGCAATTTGCCCCGCCAGTTTGGCCTTGGCCGAAATCTGGTACACGTCATCAACAACGCCAAGCAGCAAAATCGCTGTTCCACCGACTAAAATTCCGAGCAGTTCCCAGTTCAAATGAACGCAAGCAAGCACCGCCGTAATGAAACCGGCATAAATAGCCAATCCACCCAGGCGGGGAATAATTCCTTTATGTACTTTTCGTTCTTCCGGTTTATCGACAGCACCCAAACGCACAGCCAGGCGCTGCACGGACGGAGTAACCATATACGCCACTCCCAGGGCGATAATAAACGCGGTGATATATACATGCATTAATGAAGACACCTCATTTCAAAACACATATAAGTGTAACGCATTGATGACCCTATTGTCAATCAATGGTCCCTTTGCGTCGAAACTTGGCCTTATATTTCTCCGAAGCATTCGCAGGCCACGCCAGCCTCAGCCAACAAGTCCCTGGATAATTCATCCGGATATGGATATTGATATACGATGCGCCGGATGCCGGCGTTGATGATCATCTTGGTACAAGCCGAACAGGGTTGGTGTGTGCAGTAGATGGTCGAGCCGGCTATCCCCACGCCGTGGAGCGCCGCCTGGACGATCGCATTCTGTTCGGCGTGAAGTCCGCGACAAAGCTCATGCCGTTCACCAGAAGCAATCCCCAGTTGTTCTCGCAGGCAGCCGACTTCCAGACAATGGGCCAGCCCTTGTGGCGCTCCGTTATAGCCGCTGGTCAGCATCCTTTTTTCCTTGACAATCACCGCGCCCACCTGCCGCCGCAAACAGGTGGACCGGGTGGACACCACCCGGGTGATTTCCATGAAATATTCATCCCAAGTCGGTCGCGCTACACTTTCCATTTTATTTGGTGCCGAATATTCGATCGCCGGCATCTCCCAGCCCGGGAACGATATAGCCGTGGTCGTTGAGGCGTTCGTCGACCGCTGCCGTATAAATCTCCACATCCGGGTGCGCGGCATTTACGACATTGACGCCTTCCGGCGCCGCTACCAAACACATCAGTTTGATCTGTCGGGCGCCACCGCGTTTGAGCATGTCGATGGCTGCAACAGACGAACCGCCGGTTGCCAGCATCGGGTCAATGACAATCACTTCCCGCTCAGCCACATCTGGCGGCAACTTGCAGTAGTATTCAACCGGCTTGAGTGTCTGGGGATCGCGATATACACCGATATGACCGACTTTAGCAGCCGGGATTAACCGCAATACGCCGCTGACCATACCAAGGCCGGCCCGTAAAATCGGCACCACGCTGATCTTCTTTCCCGCCAGCACTTTTGAGCGGCATTTTGCCACCGGCGTTTCCACTTCTATTTCCTCCAACGGCAGATCGCGGGTTAATTCATAGGCCATTAGCATAGCAATTTCTTCAAGCAATTCGCGAAAATCTTTCGTCCCGGTGCGAATGTCCCTGATCAGGGTCAATTTGTGCTGAATCAACGGATGGTCAATTACTTTCACCTGCATACCCGTCAGCTCCTTGTCGATTATTTTGCTTACCATGCGTAAATCGGATAACGGACACAAAGTGCCTTTACCCTGGCGCGAACCGCCGCATGAACCGTTTCATCAGTCGGATGGTCAAGAACCTGAGTGATGATATCGGCAATTTCAACCATATCGGCTTCATTCATGCCCCGAGTTGTCGTGGCGGCAGTACCGATACGAATGCCGCTAGTCACCATCGGGCCGGCCGGATCATTGGGAATCGAATTTTTGTTGACAGTAACACCGATGTCGTCCAACAACCGTTCGGCAACTTTGCCAGTCAGGTTGCGATTGCGCACATCAAGCAGTAGTAAGTGATTGTCTGTTCCGCCGGAAACCAGGACAAAACCGTTTTCCATTAACCGTTCCGCCAGTTTTGCCGCATTTTTGACCAACTGGGCCTGGTATTTTTTGAAATCGGGACTCATCGCTTCCTTCAGCGCCACCGCTTTGGCTGCGATTACATGCATCAGCGGCCCACCTTGGATGCCGGGGAAAATCGCTTTGTCTATTGCTTTGGCATGTTCGGCCCGACAGAGAATCATGCCGCCGCGCGGTCCACGCAACGTCTTGTGGGTAGTGGTCGTCACTATATCAGCATGGGGAACCGGGCTCGGATGCAAGCCTGCCGCAACCAGTCCGGCGATATGCGCCATATCGACCATAAACAGAATCCCCAACTCTTTAGCAACTTTGCCGATACGCTCAAAATCAATAATCCGCGGATAAGCGCTGGCCCCTGCTACAATGATATTTGGACGGTTTTCGCACGCCAGCCGTTCCAGGTTGTCATAATCAATCCGGTGATGAACTTCATCGACACCATAAGGAATAATTTTGAAATATTTACCGGAAATATTCACCGGGCTGCCATGGGTAAGATGTCCCCCGTGCGCCAAGTTCATGCCAAGAATGGTGTCGCCTGGTTTTAAAAAGGCAAAGTAAGCTCCGGTATTGGCCTGAGCGCCCGAATGCGGCTGTACATTGGCATGTTCTGCCCCAAACAAGGCTTTGGCCCGTTCGATCGCCAGTGATTCGGCAACATCAACGCATTCACAACCGCCATAGTAGCGTGCTCCCGGATAGCCTTCAGCATATTTGTTGGTCAGCACGGAGCCTTGCGCTTCGAGTACAGCCGGGCTGACGAAATTTTCTGAAGCGATGAGTTCGATTTTGTCGTGCTGGCGGGCTGCCTCCAGCTCAATGGCCCGGGCAATCTCCGGGTCCTGCCGGGAAAGAATACTCATGTTGTTTCCTCCACCAATCTTTTTTTATTTATATACTGCCCGGGAACCACCGATTAGTTTTGGGCGGGTCCAGGCCGCAGTTACGCCGGCGCAACCAATTGTTTTCTGTTGCAGTCGCAGCGGTACCGCTACTTTTTTTAGATGCATACCGATCAGGGTGGCGCCGATGTCAATTCCGCCATGTGCGGCAATTGTTTCAACCACGACAGGGTCAACAAAATCTTGCATTGCCTGGGCAGCCAACGCGCCGCCGGCATGTCCGACCGGATGGACGTTGACTTCCTCCAGTCCGTATGACTCCATCGTCTCCCGCTCAACTACCAGTGCCCGGTTTAAGTGCTCACAACATTGAATAGCTAAAAAACCTTCCCAATGGTACATTTCTTCTCGCAAAGAGCGAAAAATTGCTTCCGCGATCACAACCGATCCGGCGGTACCGATCTGAGCCCCCCGGATCTCACTGGTGCTGCAGCCAATGACCAGAATCTGACCTGGAATCGGTTGCACTGCTTTATAATATTCCCGCATTACTGCCAGAGTTTCCGCCTTTATCCGTTCAATCTCTCCATCCACTCAGGCATTCCCCTCCTGTCCATAAGCGTTTATCTTGCCAACTCGGCGCCCATGGCGGCCACCGGCAAACTCCGCGGCCAGCCAGACATCGATGATCATCGCAGCCAAGCCCGGCCCGATGACTCTTTCGCCTAGCGTGAGAATGTTCGCATCGTTATGTTCACGCGACATCTGTGCCGAAAAAACGTCATGACAATTTGCCGCACGGATTCCGTCGACCTTATTGGCGGCAATCGCAACACCAACGCCGGTACCGCAGAACAGTAGTCCGCGCTCGTATTTTCCCTCGGCCACGGCTTCGGCAACAGCAAAAGCGACGTCAGGATAATCAGCCGATTCGCAACTATGCACTCCAAAATCTTTAACTTCGATCCCGTTCTGCTGCAAGTGTTCCAGCATCGCTTGTTTTAGGGCAAATCCCCCATGGTCACTGCCTATCGCCAACATCATCATTTCATCCCTTCTGTCAAATATCAGGCTTGTTTTCGCCACTCTGTGCGTTTTTTCCTGCAAGTTGATAAATTTTATCCCAGGCACGGTCAATCATCTTCGTCAGTTGATCGGCGCAATCCCGGTATGACTGGACGGTCCCGCCGATCGGGTCAGCCACATCGGTCTCACCGCCGGCATATTCCGCCAGTGTGAATGTTTTATCCCGTGCAGCAGGGAGCAAGCGCAACAAGGACTCCTTGTGCGATCGGGTCATGGTCAGTACGAGATTGCTCGCGGCAATCCGCTCTGGATCGACCTGCCTGGCTCTGTGATGCGTCAATGAAAATCCCCGTTCAGCCATGGTCAAAACAGCTTCCGGTGAGGCAGTTTGCCCGGCCCATGCTGCAAGCCCGGCAGAATCAACGCTAAAAGAGGCTCCGCCTGCCGCTGATTTAATTTTTTCCCGCAGCAGTATTGCCGCCATAGGACTGCGACAGGTATTGCCAGTACAAACAAATAAGATTCGTACCATATTGCTTAATCCTCCCCGACTGAACTGGCCGCTTTGTAGAGACGGTTCATCAGCGCCCGCCCGATGCCGCGTTCTGGAACACCTTCAGCAAAAATGATGTCCACCGGATGCGTGTCGAACCAGCGCAGCGCCTGATATAAGCTCGTGGCTGCCGCCGCCGGATTTCCCCTCGTTCCGTAGATCGACACTTCAATCCCGCCTGGCAATAGCGCTGCCACTTCAACGGAAACGATCGCACCGATCTTTTTGCCGGCGACTTGCGCTTCATGCAGGTGCACCAACAGTCCTTTTTCACCTTGAATCGAATCATGGCTAAACAAAACCAAAGGCGCTGCAGGCGCATAGTGGCGATATTTCATCCCTGGTGCCCGCGGAGCAGTATCCTCATCAATAGAAGCAACGCCAGGAGCATGAACCAAACCGAGACATTTCTCCAACATTTCCTGCGTCACAGCGCCAGGTCGCAATATCGTCGGTACAGAGGAAGTGCAGTCGAGCACGGTCGATTCCAGTCCCACGTCGCACAAGCCGCCATCCAATATCATTTCAATTCGGCCATCCATGTCGGCCAAAACCGCCGCTGCTGTCGTCGGACTAGGACGGCCCGAAAGATTGGCGCTTGGCGCGGCGATAGGAACTCCGGCAGCACGGATCAACGCCCTGGCCGCACCTAGCGACGGCAAGCGGACTGCTACCGAATCCAGACCGGCAGTCACAATATCAGGCACACGCTCCGCCCGCGGCAACACCACGGTCAACGGACCGGGCCAAAACAGAGCCAACAACGGCTCAAGCCATGCCGGCACTTCCCGCACCAAGGCTTCCAGTTCGTCGCGCTCGGCAATGTGCAAAATCAAGGGGTTGTCCGCCGGTCGCCCTTTGGCGGCAAAAATCCGCTCTACTGCCAGGAAATCCAGTCCATTGGCTCCGAGGCCATACACAGTTTCGGTGGGGAAAGCTACCAAACCGCCCTGCCGAATGATTGCCGCTGCTGGCTCGATTTGCGTCGGATCCGGATTATCGCGGTCAATCAGTATATATTGTGTTTTCATGCTTCAACTGCCTTTGCCATTGCCGGACGCAGCACCACAACGCGCTCGATACCGGCATAATCGGGGATAACCTGTTCGGTCCGCCAACCTGCCTGCTGCGCCAGCTCAACCACGGTCGTTGCTTGCCCGGCGCCGACCTCCACAGCCATAAACCCATCCGGCTTGAGGCGCGAAAGACCGCCGGCAACCAAACGGCGATAAAAGTCGAGTCCATCAGTCCCGCCGCAGAGCGCCAGTTCCGGCTCCTGCAACACTTCCGGCGCCAGAGTTTCCATTTCTTCCAAGGTTATATAGGGCGGGTTCGATAAAATCGCATCATATAAAACTACATCGGCAGGAAACAAGTCTGTCTGCCGAAAATCCGCCTGCCCAAACTTTAGCAAGCGATCGGCATTCGCTCTCGCCACAGCCAGCGCCGCCGCTGAAATATCCGTAGCCACACCCCTGCATTCTGGGGTTCGCGCCAACGTACCGATCAACACCGCACCGCTGCCTGTCCCCACGTCCAGAATCATCCCGTCCGCTATTCCAGTCATTCTTGCCGTAGCTGCTTCGACCAAAACTTCCGTATCCGGGCGGGGAATCAATACGGCTGGTGAAACATGGAATTCTAGGCCCATGAACTCTTTCCGCCCCGTGATATAAGCCACCGGAATTCTGGCTGCACGACGCTTCACCATATCGCGATACGCTGCCAGTTCCGCCTGCTGCATCGGTTGATCAAAATGAACGTACAAATAGAGCCGATCCTTGCCCAGCAAAAAGGAAAGCAGTACATCCGCATCAAGGCGGGGATTGTCGACCCCCTTGTCACGGAAATACTGCGTAGTCCATTGCAGCAGACTGCCAATCGTCCACGGTTCACTCATTTTATTCCGCCTGTTTCAGGCGCTCCGACTGGTCGGTCGCCGTCAGTGCATCAATCATTTCCGTCAGGTCACCATTCATAATAAAATCCAGCTTGTGCAGAGTCAGGCCAATACGATGGTCGGTCATTCGCCCCTGGGGAAAATTATAAGTACGAATCCGCTCGCTGCGATCACCTGTCCCAACCTGACTTTTACGGTTCTGGGCCGTTTCCGACCGTTGCGATTCGATTGCCGCTTCCAGCAGTTTTGCCCGCAACATGCGCATCGCCTGGTCCTTGTTTTTAAACTGGGATTTTTCATCCTGACACTGTACGACTAGGCCAGTTGGTAAGTGGGTGATGCGAATCGCCGAGTCGGTTTTGTTGATATGCTGTCCGCCGGCGCCGCTAGCGCGGTAGGTATCGATGCGCAGGTCATTCGGGTTGACCTGGACGTCGACATCTTCGGCTTCCGGCAATACAGCGACCGTTACGGTGGAGGTGTGAATTCGGCCCGACGACTCGGTGTTCGGCACCCGTTGCACCCGGTGCACACCACTTTCAAACTTCAGCCGCGAGTAGGCGCCGGTTCCGGCAATGCTAAAGACGACTTCCTTGAAGCCGCCGAGGTCAGTCGGATTGGAATCCATTATTTCGACCCGCCAACCCTGTGATTCAGCATAACGCGAATACATCCGGAACAGATCGCCGGCAAATAGCGCCGCTTCTTCACCGCCAGCGCCGCCACGGATTTCCATAATTATGTCTTTATCATCATTGGGGTCCTGCGGCAGCAGCAATATCCGCAATTCAGACTCCAGTCGTTCTTTTTCGGCCTTGGCGTCATCGAGTTCGGCCTGCGCCATTTGCCGCATATCATCGTCCAGTTTTTCGCCGAGCAGTCCCAGCGTCTCATCGATCGTGCGCATACAGGCTTTGTACTCACGAAACCGCTCGATAATCCGGGTCAGTTTGGCGTGCGTCCGCGAGTTTTTCTGCCAGGTCGCCATGTCTTTCATGGCTTCCGGATCGCTGATCAGCCGTTCCAGATGAATATATCTATCTTCAAGTGCTTGCAGCTTCTCGCGCAACGTCTTCCCCCACTTTCGGCATTTCTTCCACTGGGCGGACCGCTTCCAGGGCCCGAATCGCCACTTCAATCTGGTCATCGCTCGGTTCCCTGGTCGTCATGTACTGCAACCACAGGCCCGGTTTCATGCACATAGCCACGAACGGATTATCGCAGTTGCCGGCGAAACGGATGATCTCATAGGAAATCCCCGCTACCAGCGGCAGCAAAATGACCCGGGAAAGAATCCGCAGCCAGAGATCGGGCCAGCCGAGGAAGGCAAACATGAAAATACTTACTACCATTACAATCAGCAGAAAATTTGTCCCGCAACGCGGATGCAGCCGGCTGAATTTGCGGATGGATTCAACTTCAAGCGGAATCCCCGCTTCATAAGCATAAATTGTTTTGTGCTCGGCGCCGTGATATTGGAATACCCGCCGGATATCGGACAACGACGAAATCACGCCCACGTAAGCGAAAAAGATCGTCAACCTCAGTACACCTTCAAATAGGTTGAGCAAGTAAGCTTCACTCACAATACTCTGAATGAATTTGGTGGCATAGGTCGGCAACACAACAAACAGCAACACTGCCAACCCAAACGCAACGACCATCGTCAGGGCAATTTCCTTGCTGGAAAGTTCTTCGCCTTCTTCACCGGCCGCCTGCGCTGAAAAGGAAAGCGCCCGGATTCCGTAGACCAGGGCTTCGCCAAGAGCAATCACGCCACGCAGCAGGGGTTTTTTGAGCAACGGAAACCGATCACCCAGCGAATGGACCGGCTCGACGCGAACCGCAATACTGCCGGACGGCTCGCGAACAGCCGTGGCAATACTGGTCGGTCCTTTCATCATAACGCCCTCAATGACGGCTTGTCCGCCGATCATCGGTTTTTTCTTCAAATATAACAACTCCCGGATATGAATACTGCAGAGCATCTCTGCTCTGCAGTCTCGTCAGCTCTGTGATCCGTAACGCTTATTGAAGGTTTCGACCCGACCCTTTGCAGCAGCCTGTCTTTGTTGGCCGGTGTAGAAAGGGTGGCATTTCGAGCAGACATCAACCCGCAGTTCTTTTTTTACCGAACCTGACAGGAAGGTGTTCCCGCAGGCGCAGGTAACTTTGATTTCTTCATACTTCGGATGAATCTTTTCTTTCATATCGCTTGCACCTCACTTTTCATGGACGCTCTGTTTTCGTCATGCGTAGGTTATTATAACACAGGGTCCCAGACCACGCAACACTCCGCCAGAGCAAAAAAATCCTAGCGACGAAAATGGCTGAAGCTACCGAATTGCAATGTTGGCAGCGCTTCCTGCAACCGCCGGACCATGACGGGTATGCCTAACCCGGCCGTTAAAAAATCGGGCAACGCCGACCTTAGTTCATCCGGGTCCATATTAAGATTACGCAGCTGAATCATATCCACGCCGGTATCCTGAAGCAGTTCGCGCCAAGCGGCGATTTCCGCCGGCGAGTCATTCACACCGGGAAATAGCAGCATATTGATCGAAACATGACGTTGTTTCTGCTTCGCGTAGCGAATGGAATCCCGGACATCCGCCAGGGTATAGGCCGAACGATAATAGGCCTGATGGGTTTCTTCCCGCGCACTGATCAGGCTGACCCGCAAACTGTCAATGCCGGCATCGACGATCTGGCGAATTCCTTTGCTATAACCGGCGTTTGTGTTCATGTTGATAATTCCCCGATGGGTTTGCCGCCGGATTTCGCCAATCGCCGCTGCAATCGTATCGGCGGCCAACGACGGTTCACCTTCGCAACCCTGACCAAAACTGATAATCGGCTCCGGCGCGGTAGCCAGGTGGTTAACAGCGACCGCTGCCACTTCCGCCACCGTGGGACTGAATGTAATCCGACTCTGTGGGGATGGACAGCATTCCGAAGGCTGCAATGAAATACAGCCCAGACAATTTGCATTGCAGACCGGCGAAGTCGGGATCCCGGCCTCCCAGCGATGATAAAACAGATTTTGCGCCGTGCAACAGTGCCACTCTGTCGAACAGTGAGCCAAATGCTCGATCAGGCGATTCTCCGGCAATGCTTTGCGAACTGCTGCGATCCGCCGACGTAAATCTTTCCCATTATAGAGCGCCGGATCCCATTTGTCGGTCTGGTCGCTACGCATCGCTGCCACCCATAGTTTACCGCGGCTCCAGGCGACGGCTGCATAGCCGAATAGCGGCAGTACAGGTGCGCCGGCCATTTTTTCATAAGCTGGCAGCAGCAACCGCGTATAGCCGACTGGCAAGGTCGCCGCCACGGCAAATTTATTGCGACCGAGGTTTTTGATTGAGCCCTGCCTGACACCTATGGCAGTTCTGCCAGGCAAGAACATCATTTCGCTGCTGTCCGGCAGCGGAATCATGTCTACTTTTTCGCAGGCCCTTACCGTGCCTCCACTTACACCAACCGCGCCCCATCCCGGCGCGTCAAAGATTTCGCCGCTCTCATCGGCAAACAATCCGGTCAGCATATTCAATCCCCCTGGCGGTTGAAGCGGTTCATCGCCGCCGCCGTTCCTTCGCCGAGAATTGCTTCCACCGCATCGGCGGCAGTAACGACCATTTTATTAATCTCCGGCAACTCTTCCGGACTGAACCGCCCCAATACATAGTCGGCGGTATCCCATTCAGCAGGAGGCCGGCTGATGCCAAACTTAATCCGGACAAACTCATCCGTTCCCAGCTGCCCGATCATCGAGTCAATTCCTTTGTGGCCGCCGGCGCCGCCCCGTTCACGAATCCGCAACCGCCCCACCGGCAAGTCGAGATCATCGTGGATCACAATAATATCTGTTGAAACAACTTTGTAAAACTTGGCGGCTTCGCGAACAGCTGTGCCGCTCAAGTTCATAAAGGTCTGCGGTTTGACAAGCAGCACCGGGCCGCTGGCCCGGTGCTCGGTGACTTCTGCTTCAAAACGGCGCTTCCAGCTTTCACTCTGCCAACGGCTGGCCAGTTCATCCACAACCTGAAACCCAATATTATGCCGGGTGTCTTTATAACGGGCGCCAGGATTGCCTAGGCCCACAACGATTTTCAACGCAGTTCGCCTCCGTATCAGGTGTCAAACAGACGGCTGACCGACAGGTCGTCATAAATTCGGATAATTGCTTCACCTAGCAGCGGAGCAACCGAAAGAACCTTCAGTTTCTCGAAATTCTTTTCCGGCGGTATTGGAATCGTGTTGGTCACCACGATTTCTTTGATGATCGAGTTGGTCAGGCGTTCACAGGCTGGCGACGACAACACCGGATGGGTACAGCAGGCATAAACTTCTTTAGCGCCGTGGCGTTGCAACGCTTTTGCGCCCTCGACCAACGACCCTGCCGTATCAACAATATCGTCGATAATCAGGGCATTGCGGCCTTCGACGCAGCCAATCAGATTCATGATTTCGGCCACGCCGGGCATCGGTCGACGTTTGTCGAGAATTGCGATATCGGCATGCAATCGGTCCGCCAATTGACGGGCCCGTGTCACGCCGCCGAGATCCGGCGAAACCACCACCAAGTCTTCCAGTTGTTTCGCCGCAAAATACTCGGCCAGAATCGGCACGCCAGGCAGATGATCCACCGGAATATCAAAGAATCCCTGAATCTGACCGGCATGCAAATCCATCGTTACCACCCGGGTAATCCCGGAGGTAATCAATAGATTGGCAATCAATTTGGCGGTGATCGGTTCCCTTCCGCGAGTTTTGCGGTCCTGTCGGGCATAGCCGTAATACGGCAGCACTGCGGTGATGTTGCGGGCTGAGGCTCTGCGGCAGGCATCAGCCATGATCAGCAATTCCATGAGGTTGTCATTCACCGGATTGCAGGTCGGCTGGATCAGGAAGGCGTGCGACCCCCGCACACTTTCTTCCAGCATTACCTGAATCTCGCCATTGTTGAACCGCCCCACAAAGGCATTACCGACTGTTGTCCCCAAATAGGCGGCAATTTCGGTTGCAAGTGCAGGATTGGCATTGCCGGAAAAAATCAATAGTTTTTTTTCATCTTCCAGAATCATCATCAAACCCCCAGACTATTTTTTCTTTTCTGTCCATCCTGCAATATTTGATTGTCGGGCCCGACCCACGCCGAGCGCCCCGGCCGGTACGTCTTTGGTAATGGTCGATCCGGCTGCGATATAAGCTCCGGCGCCAATAGAAACCGGCGCCACCAGATTAGAGTTGCAACCGACGAATGCAGTATCGTCAATAGCAGTCCGGTGCTTTTTCTTGCCATCATAGTTGACGGTAATTGCGCCGCAACCAATGTTGACACCGGAACCTATATCGGTGTCGCCGATATAGCTGAGATGGGGCAATTTGCTCCCCTTACCGACCCGGGAATTTTTAACTTCGACAAAATTTCCCACCTTGACCCCGGCCATCAATTCAGTGTTCGGACGCAAATGAGCATACGGGCCCACTGTGACTCCCTCGCCGACTTTGCACTCATGCGCGTAGGAAAAATGCAGCGTCACCGCCTCACCAATCTGGCAGTCGGCAATCCGGGTATTGGGACCGATCCGGCAATCGCGGCCAATCGTCGTTGCACCTTCAATCCAGGTATACGGATATAAAATGGTGTCCTGGCCAATGGAAACTGCTGCATCGACAAACGTACTCGCTGGATCCATCACCGTGACACCGCTTTCCATCAAGTCAATCAATTTGCGCTGACGTAGGATTGCTTCCGCTTCAGCCAGCTGAACCCGCGAGTTTATGCCCAGTGTTTCCTGAAAATCATCCACCAGAACCGCACCGACCCGGTTTCCCGCTGCGGCCAGAATCGCCAACACATCCGTCAAATAATACTCGCCCTGTGCATTATTGCAGGTTAGTCCGGCCAACGCCGCAAACAGGGGCGCTGCTTCGAAACAATAAATGCCGGTATTGATTTCGCCAATCTTTTTTTGCTCTTCGCTCGCATCCTTCTGTTCGACAATCCCCAGAACCTGCCCTGTCGCATCGCGCAGAATCCGGCCGTAACCGGTTGCATCTGCCGGCACTGCAGTCAAGACGGTTGCCGCAGCTCCGCTCTGCTTATGGACAAAAACCAAATTTTCGAGTGTCTTTCCCGTCAGCAAAGGCGTATCGCCGCAAAGCAACAGAACCGTACCGGAAAACCCCGCCATAGCAGGCTGCGCCTGCATCATCGCATGCCCAGTGCCTAACTGTTCTGCCTGCAGCACATATTCAGCTGCACTGCCTATTTCGGCCTGAACATAGTCGCTGCCAAACCCGGCAACAATAATCATGCGGTCAGCCCCTGCCTGCGTGGCTGCATCCATGACATGGCGAAGCATCGGTTTGCCGCCGACGGCGTGCAACACTTTAGGCATGGAAGATTTCATGCGGGTTCCTTTTCCTGCGGCCAGAATCACCGCCACCATTTCCTGCATCCGTTTGTTCCCCTCCGTGCGCCCGTAAAGCTAAATAGCCGGGCGAATATCGATTTTTTTCAGATTCTCGTCAATTTTATGCAACACCAACAATGCCGTATACTCATCGACCAGTTTTTTCTCCGGCAGGTCCGTCGCAATTAACACGCCCGTCCCAATAACCGCTGCGCCGACCTCGGTCGCCAGGTCGATCAATCCACGAGCTGTTCCGCCCGCTTTCATGAAATCGTCAATCACCAGGACTCTGGCTCCGGCAGGCAAAGCCCGCCGCGACACTGACATCGTCTGTATCCGCTTGGCTGAACCGGTAAGATAATTAATACTGACTGTGGAACCCTCGGTCACCTTGCTGCCCTGTCGGGCCATCACCAACGGAATGTTAAAAGCGCGGGCCGTCATCAGCGCCAGAGGAATCCCCTTGGTTTCCACGGTAAGAATGTAATCCGGCGCTAATGGAGCAAATCGCTGAAAGAAAATTTCACCGGCTTCCACCATCTGCTCCGGTGCAAACAGCACATCGGACATATACAGAAATCCACCGGGAATAATTCGATCGGGCCGGGAAAACAAATCAGCCAATTGGGCAAGAACTTCATGCACCACAGCATCGGAGCGGCAGGGAATGTAACGCACGCCGCCGGCAGCGCCGGCAATGGTTTCAAGCGTTCCTGCTCCACGGGCTTCCAACGTGTGTCTGATTAACGAAATATCTTCGCTCAGGGTGGATTTGGCACAACCAAAAATGTCGGCAAATTCCCCCAGCGAATATAAATGTGAAGGCTTGTTCGTCAGGTATTTTGCTAGAATAACGAGACGATCCATGCGGCGGATTTTATCCAAATCTCGTTCCCTCCCTGCATTTAAAAGCCTCAGCCGGAATTGCGGAGTTGATCCATTTCAAGCAGCAGTGTCTGTTCCGCATTTTCGATATGCTCCCGGGCTTTTTGCTGGGCCGCTTCAGCATTTCTCTGTGCGATCGCCTCGACCAGTTGTCGGTGTTCTTCCAGCGTGTTTTGCAGACGTCCGGGGTAATTGATCGAAACGGAACGGAAGCGAGTAAACTGTTCACGCAAATTGTAGATAATTCCCACTAGCCGCTCATTGCGGCTGGCGCGATAGAGAATGTCGTGAAACGCTTCATCGGCCTCGACAATCTTCTGGTTATTGCGTTGCTCAATATGCTCGGCAATTTCGACCAGCAAACGTTCCATCAGCTCCAGTTCTTCTTCGGTAATCCGTTCCGCTGCCAGTCCCGCTGCCAAGCCATCTAGTGCAGCTCTAATCTCAAAAACTTCATTGATGTCCTTCAATGAAAGGTTAGCCACATACGTACCGCGGCGCGGCAACATGACCACGAACCGCTCCAGTTCCAGTTTGCGAATCGCTTCCCGGACCGGCGTGCGGCTGACGCCGAGTTCTTCGGCCAGCTGAATTTCCATTAGTCGTTCCCCGGGCGGCAATGCACCGCTGCGGATCGCTTCGCGCAGAGTTTCATAAACCACCTCACGCAACGGCTTGTAGCTATCGAGTTTAACCGGTAATAATCGACGGGACATTCATTTGTTCCTCCCTTGCAACGGTTTCTGCAATCAAAATATCTACTTCCGGTCCGAGTGACAGCCTCGCGGTCAGCTTGTCGGCTTCAGTTAAATTAGGTGTCAAAGCAAAAACCGTAGGACCGCTGCCTGACATCAACACACCGCTCGCTCCTGCCCGGGATAAAGCAGTCTTGATATCGCCTATCTGCGGATAAGCAGAGATTGTCACCGTCTCTAATGCATTATACAAGTTCTGCGTCACGGCTGGGAAATCATTTTGCGCAATTGCTCGCCGCATCACCCCGATATCAGGCTGACCGGTTGCCGCTGCCATTTGATAATTGCCGTAAACCCAGGCCGTCGAAACATGGAGCGGCGGATGCGCCAAGACAACACCCACGTCGGCAAAATCGGCCAACGGTTCCAGTTTTTCACCTCGCCCGGTTGCATGCACTGTCCCGCCCCACAAACAAAAAGGAACGTCCGAACCCAATCGGGCTGCCAGTTGTTCCAGATCATGCGCCGAAAGAGACAACTGCCAAAGTTCGTTAAGTCCTCTGAGCACTGCCGCCGCATCGCTGCTGCCGCCAGCCAGCCCTGCCGCCATTGGAATCCGCTTGATGAGATCGATATGAATTCCTTTGTCCACTCCGCATTCCCGCCTGAGCAGTTCAGCGGCGCGAAAAGCTAAATTACTGCTGTCACAGGGCAAGTCTTGCCGGTTAGAGCTCAAAGATATCGCCGCATTACGCAGACTAAAGCTGATCGTATCAAACAGGTTTACTGACTGCATGATCATGGATACTTCATGGTAGCCATCCGCACGTTTGTCTGTTACGTCCAGCAGCAGATTAATTTTAGCATAAGCCTTTTGTGTCCACTGCGGCTCATTTTCGGGCATTCCACGTCTCCCACCGGTTCGCGACCAATTATTTTCGATTCATTTAACTTCGTATTATATTCTACGCAGAAGTTTGACCGCCTGCAACCTTTTCGAACATTTTCTATATTTTTGCACAATAACGTTCAGCAAAAGTCGATATTTTCGGTGGAGAAGATGTTGGCATAATGGTAAAATAGTGCTGTTAACATCGTAAAGGGGCTGTAGACAGTGGATAAAAAAGGACTTGACGAAATCATTGAGCAAAAAAAACTGCTTTTTGCTGAGGCAAGTGATAAGATTTGGCAATATGCAGAGATGCGTTTTGAAGAAACCCACTCTGCTGATTTGCTTTGTGAAATCCTGACCAGTGAAGGGTTTTCAGTCAAAAAAGGCATTTCTGGCCTTGCCACCGCTTTTTCGGCAAGCTTTGGCGCCGGCGGTCCGATTGTGGCGATTTTAGGCGAATACGACGCGTTATCCGGACTGAGTCAACAAAAAAATGTGGCTAAACAAGAGCCGATTACCCCCGGACAAAACGGGCACGGTTGCGGTCATAATTTGCTGGGCGTGGGTTCTTTGTCTGCTGCTGTCGCTGTCAAACAATATTTGTCGGAAAATCAAATTGCGGGGACAATCCGGTATTACGGCTGCCCCGGCGAAGAAGGCGGTTCCGGAAAGACTTTTATGGCCCGGGAAGGCGCGTTTGCTGGCGCCGACGTCGCCGTTACCTGGCACCCAATGACCCACAACACTGTTTTTTCCATGAGTACGCTGGCCAATTATCAAGTCGCTTTCAAATTTCACGGCAAAAGCTCGCATGCAGGCACTAGCCCCCATCTGGGGCGCAGTGCTCTTGATGCTGTGGAACTAATGAATGTCGGAGTAAACTATTTGCGGGAACATATCGTGCAGGAAGCGCGTGTCCACTACGCAATCACCAATTCAGGCGGAAACTCGCCGAACGTAGTCCAGTCCGAAACGGAAGTATTGTATTTAATTAGAGCGCCGAAAGTGGCCCAAGTGCAGGAGATTTATGAGCGGGTTTGCAAAATCGCCCAAGGCGCCGCCATGATGACAGAAACGCATTGCGAAATTGTTTTCGACAAAGCCTGTTCGAATTATATTCCCAATCGCGTTTTGGGGAAACTGTTGTTGGAAAACTTCATCGAAGTCGGTGCGCCAAGACTGGATGAGCAGGAAATGCAATTTGCCTGCGCCATTCAAAATACATTGACCGAACAGGAACGAAACAATGATCTGCAAATGGCCGCTGATTTCATTGGCGAGGAAAAGAAAGAGTTGCTGCAGGCTTTACGCCAGTCGGTTCTTTCAGACGTAATCCTGCCAAGTGTGCATTCACCCAAACTACTGTCCGGTTCGACCGATGTCGGTGATGTGAGCTGGATTATGCCAACCGCCCAATTGTGCGTCGCCTGCAATGTTTTTGGCACGCCCGGGCATTCCTGGCAAACGGTGGTGCAAAGCGCTACCACATTTGCCCACAAAGGAATGCTGACCGCCGGAAAAGTAATGGCCAGATCCATTGTCGATATTTTGGAACAGCCTGCTCTTGTAACTGAAGCTCAGGCGGAACTGAACGATTCCCTGGCTGGATCCATCTATTTTTGCCCCATCCCTGTCGGGGTGATGCCAAAACTAGCCAGGAAAAACTGAGTTTTAGGAGGAATTTTACCATGCAATGGAAAAAACAAATTTGGCGCTATTCGCTGGTTGCACTCGGCGCCTTCATTTCCGGCGTCGGCATCAATACTTTTTTAATCCCGCATCAGTTGTTCAGCGGCGGTGTCAGCGGCGTGGCAATGATTTTATATTTTTTGTTCGGTTGGCCGATCGGCCTGCAGATCATTTTGTTAAACATCCCGATATTTTACGCGGCATACCGGTTGCTTGACCGCGACTATGTAATCTGCGGTATTTTCGGCATGATTATTTTTTCGGTTGCTACCGATGCCACCCGTTTTCTGGCAGATCTTCATTTCATTGATGATACTCTGCTAGCCGCCATTTACGGCGGTGTCATCAGTGGCATCGGCGGCGGCATGATCTTCCGGGTTGGCGGCTCTGCCGGCGGCACCGACACTATCGCGTCAATCATAAAAAAATATTATTCTTTAAATGTAGGCCTGGTCGGTTTTTCAATCAATGTGTTCCTGATGATTGTTGCCGCCGCTTTATTTGGCGTAAAACCTGCTATGTACACACTGTTATCCTTTTTTGTCAGCTCTCAGGTCACCGACGCTGTCATCGAAGGTTTAAATCGGAGAAAAACCATTATGATTATTTCTGACAAAAACGAGGAAATCGCTGACGCGATCCTCGACGAAGTCGGAAGAGGCGCCACTTTTCTCGAGGGAACCGGTGCTTATACCGGTCAGGGAAAGAAAGTCCTGTTCGTTGTGGTAACCTTGACCCAGATTGCCAAAATCAAATTTATTACCGAAAAAACGGACCCCCACGCATTCATGATTGTTCAGGATGCGGCGGAGGTCCTTGGGCACGGATTCAGTTCGAAAAAAATGCTTTAGTTTACCGACACGCCCATGGCTTTGTCCAGTTTGGCCCGGTAGTTGTTATACTCATACATCGCCTTGAGAAAGTTGTTCTTGGCTGTGGTCAGCGCCACTTGCGCGTCCAGCACATCCAGGTTTGTTCCCACCCCGGCCTGATAACGGATGACCTTGATCTTGTAGTCCTCTTCCGCCAGCCCTACTGCCGAACTGCTGGTAGCGATACTCTGTTCGGCTGATTTCAGGCTCAGATAGGTTGACCGCACATCCAGCTGCACGCTGTCGACTGTCTGTTTCAGCTGTTCCTGCGCTTTCTTGTAGCCTTCCACCGCCTGTTTTACTTTGCCAGCGGTTAATCCCGAGTCAAACAACGTCCAACTGGTCAATAGATACATCGACCAATTGTAGTTGTTGCCGCCGGCAAATTTGCTGTCATACCAGCCAGCATTGTACACTGCCGATACAGTCGGCAAATAGCCAGATTTGGCGATTGTGATCGCTTCCTGGGCGCTCTTGGCGGCGTCGGTATACTGGCTGATCTCCGGTCGTTGCCGCAGTGCGGCATCGACGCAGAACGCCAGTTCTTTTTCATAGCGGGCATAACCCATGTCTCCCTTGACGTTCAGCTCGGTAGTCAGGGGAAAGCCAATAATGTTGTTCAGATTAGCCATTGTCACGTCATAGGTGTTCTGCGCTTCGATCAGGGTTTGTTTCGCTTTGGCCAGTTCGACCTCGGACCGCAGCACATCGACCTTGGCCACGACACCGACCTCAAACTGCAATTTTACGTCCTGCAGGTAGCGTTCCAGCCGTTCGACCGATTCCTGGCTCAGTTTGACGTTGTCGCGCGCCGCCATGAACTTGAAGTAGGCGTCAGTAGCATCATACTTCAGTTTCTGTCGGGCCAGGGCAATGCCCCACTGTTTGGAGTCCAGATCCAATTTGGCCTGGCTGACCTGACTCTCGATCCTGTTGCCGGACCAGAGGGTCCAGTTAAGGCTGGCGCTGTTGGAATACTGATCGGTTTCTAGCGGACTGGGGTTTAGCACGCTAGGCGCCGAAAGGCTTCTCATATCCTTGTGGCTGGCGCTGATCGTGAACCAACGATAGGAGCGGGCAGAAGTCAGGGCCCCCTTAGCCGCTTCAAAATCGAACACGGCAATCTTGCCGGTCGGGTTATTGGTCAGCGCCATACGAACTGCTTCATCCAGTGTCAGCTCTTTTGCTGCGGCCGACGCGCCAGGTGCGGCAGCGCCGGTAACGAATCCTGACAATAGCATCACAACTACCAGATAAGCTGTCAGTTTGCACAGCTTTTTTTGTTTTACCATGATTTGTCCTCCTGCTTCCTCTTCGGGTTTTCCTCATATTTTCTTTATTTTATCAGTTTACTATTGCGGTTTCATGACAACTTTGTGAACAATTTGTGACATTTTTAGGCGAGTTTTTTGCGAAACTTCACTACACTGACGGTGAGCACAATCGAAGTGTAGACTATCAGCGCCAGCACCTGCGGCCATAGCGCCATGATCCCCACTCCTTTTAAGACAACGCCGCGCATTATCTGCAAGTAAAAAGTCAGCGGCAATACCTTGCCCAGTTGAAAAAAGATCTCCGGCATCGCTTCACGGGGAAACATGAATCCCGACAGCAACACGCTCGGTAAAAAAATAAAGAAAGAAAGCTGCATCGCCTGCATCTGGGTTTTAGAAAAGTTGGAAATCAATATGCCCAATGAAAGCGAAGCTACGATAAACAGCAAAGTATACAAAAACAGTTCGATCAAATTGCCGCGGATCGGCAAATCAAATACCAGAATGCCCACCATCAGAGCAACACCTGCCTGAACCAGGCCAACAAAAACATAAGGAATGATCTTCCCCAGCATTAATTCCCAGGATTTCATCGGCGTCACAATCAACTGTTCCAGCGTGCCGTGCTCACGCTCTCGCACGATAGCCATCGAGGTAATCATCACCATGGTCATCGTCAGAATCATCCCCATGATGCCGGGAACCATATAAAATGCCGTGACGAAATCCGGATTGTACCAGGGGCGAATTCTGATATCATAGGGCAGTCCGTTGATTCGCCCGCCGAGACTTTCCAGTCGTTTGATCATGATGTTTTGCGACCGTAACTGACCAATCGTCGTTGCTGTACTGATAGCCGAAGAGGCTGCCATCGAGTCCGAGGCGTCCACAATGACCTGAACGCTGGCTGATCTGCCACTGCGAACCTCTTCCGCAAAATCAGGCGGCAGGATGATTCCGACCTTTGCCTGTCCATTGTCAATCAATGTGTTTAACTCTTTAAAACTATTCACATGAATGTCGAAATCAAAATATCCACTAGCGGAAAAAGATTGCAGCAAATCGCGACTTTCTGAACTGTGGGACTGGTCAAACACCACTGTAGGCAAATGCTTCACATCGGTATTAATTGCAAAGCCAAACATCAGCAATTGAAAAATCGGGATGCCAATCATTAAGCCAAAGGTCAAACGATCCCGCCGCATTTGAATAAACTCTTTGAGCAGCAGCGCTCTTAACCTGATCATGCCGCCACCTCCTGCCGTTTTTGCTTCACAAAATGCACGAACACATCTTCCAGGGACGGCTGGATCAATTTGCCCTGGAGTTTTGCATATTGGGCTAAATCCGCCTCGGTCACCCGCAGGTGGACCGCAGCGCCTTGCGCATATATATCCAGCATCGGCAAGCCTTGCCTGGTCAGTTCTGCCATCAGTTCTATCGGATCGGCACTGCTAATTTGCAGCAATCGCCCTGGTATTGACCGTTTCAGTCCCGAAGGCGTATCAGAAGCAATCAGCTTGCCTTCAAAAATGAAGCCGATTTCATCACAATGCTCCGCTTCGTCCATAAAATGAGTGGTAACCATTACCGTTGTCCCTGCCGCGGACAATTCATAAATGATATCCCAAAACATGCGGCGTGATTTGGGATCAACACCGCCTGTAGGTTCATCGAGAAAAAGGATCGCCGGGCGGTGCAAAATCGAACTGCCGAGTGCCAGGCGTTGCTTCCATCCGCCCGACAGGTTGCCTGTCAACTCATTTTCCCGACCGGTCAGGCCAGCCATTCGAATCATTTCGGCAATCCGTTCATTTTTTATACTTAGCGGCAAACTATACAGACCCGCATAAAATTCTAGGTTTTCGCGAACGGTGAGATCATTGTACAAGCTGAATTTTTGCGACATGTAGCCGATATTGGCCTTGATTTGTTCGCTTTGCCTGACAATGTCCATCCCCATAACCTGACCGCTGCCGCCTGAAGGTTCAATGATCCCGCAGAGCATCCGGATCGTTGTCGATTTGCCGGATCCATTGGGCCCCAGAAAGCCATAGATGCCGCCTTGACGAATTTTCAAACTGACGCGGTCCACCGCAGTAAAGTCACCGAATGTCCGGCTTAGTTCCTCTGTTTCAACGGCCCACATTTATGCCGCCTCCCCAGCTAACGCTACAAATACATCTTCCAGCGTGGGGGTAACCTGTTCCAGGGAAAACAGCTCAAAACCGGCTTGGTTTAAAGCCGCAGTCACATCCGCTGTTGCCTGTTCCGGATCATTTACCACCAGATGATATTTCTCGCCAAACGCATTGATATCGACCAATCCGCATTGCTGCAGGTATTTTTTTACTTCTCGTCCACTAATCGTCAATTCGAGAATTTTATAGGGGTAATCTGCCCGCAATTGTTCGGGCGAAGCGCAAGAAACAATCCTGCCCGCGTGCATAAAAGCGACCCGGGTACAAAGTTCGGCTTCATCCATGTAAGGCGTTGAAACAAAAACCGTCATGCCTTCCTTGTTCAACCGGTACAACATCTGCCAGAACTCTCGGCGCGACACGGGGTCGACCCCGGTAGTCGGTTCATCGAGAAAAAACAGCTTGGGTTTATGCATCAGGCCAGCCGCCAGTGCCAGTTTTTGTTTCATCCCGCCAGACAGGTTGTCAGCCAGACGGTCGGCAAAAGGCAATAAATTGGTAAATGCGAGAATTTCCTGCGCCCGGCTTTCGATTGCGGCAGTGGAAGTTCCGTACAGCGATCCGATCAACCTGATATTTTCCATTACGCTCAAATCCCGGTACAGGCTGAATTTTTGCGGGATATAACCAATCATTTTTTTGATTGATTCGATATTGGCGTTGCCCATCACCGACAGTGAGCCAGCTGACGGATCGATAATCCCCAAAATCATCCGCATCAAGGTTGTTTTTCCTGCGCCGTCAGGTCCCACCAGCCCGAAAATTTCACCGGCATTGACCTTTAAGTTTATCGCGTTAACGGCAGTCAGGCCAGCGAACTTTTTAGTGAGTCCCTGCGTCTGGATCATTCGATGACCACATCCGCCGGAAGCCCTGGCTTCATAAATTCTTCGGCATTATCAATTTTCACTTTCACCGCAAACACTAAGTTGGCCCGTTCACGTTGCGTAATGCTCTGCCGCGGCGTATATTCGGCATTTTGGCTGATTTCCTTGATTTCACCGCGGAAAGTCTTATCCGGATAGGCGTCGATTTTCACTTTTGCAGTTTGCCCCAGTTTAATCCGACCTAACTGTTCTGTCGCCACATAAATCTTGACCCAGCAGTCGCGCATGTCGCCAACGGTGGCAATGGCAGATCCCGCATTGACGTACTCGCCTTTTTCATAATTCTTCGATAAGACCCGTCCAGCCAGCGGACTGAAAACTGTAGTGTCTGCAATCTGCGTCACGCTACTTTCGAGTACCGCCTTGGAGCGTTCGACTTCCAGCCGCTGCGCCTCAATCGTTTCCGGACGGTTACCGGCCAGCAGCAAGCTGTGCCGCGACTGAGCAGCTAACAGACTGTTCGCTGCCACTTCATGCGCAGACCGGCTGTTATCAAGCTGTTGGGTGGAAATGGCGCCGTCGCGAAACAACCGGCTATAGCGGACAAAATCTGCTTTGGCTTTTTCGGCCTGTGACTGTGCTACCGCCATAGTAGCTGCCGCCTCCTGGAGTTCCTGACTGCGAGCGCCTTTTTCCAAATCGCGCAATTGCGCCTTTGCTCTGGCTAACGCCGCTTCATCGCGCAGCAGTTGGGCTTTCAAGTCAGGGCGATCGATTTTAGCAACCACTTGCCCAGTAGTTACCGCATCGCCTTCCTTTACTTTCAGTTCAATCAAATAACCGCCTACTTTGGGGGTAATGTCTGTCTTCGTCACTTCGATTGTGCCCGTGGCGGTAATTCCTTGTTCAGACCGACCGTACAACTTATAGCCGGCCATCCCGATAGCTAGTGCAACTACCGTAACCAGCACCGCGATTTTCAGTTTCGTTTTATTATTAACGCTGGATGTGTTCACTAGTCACCCCTCCCCATCCCTTTGAGATAAATCTTCAGCGCCGATTCCACAAACTCTTGGTCTCTGCCAGCAAATTCCGGCACCACCGCTTTGGTCACTTCCCGCAGGATAAAATAAAAATTCAACATTCCCGCCAAAGTCAGGGCGGCAAATACCGGATCGATATCCTGGCGAAAAGTGCCGGACTGAATGCCTTGACGCAATACGCTACTGACAATTCCGGCAATCCGGACCGTATACTTGCGCACCACATTTTCAAGACAAGCGGTGGGACTGGTCAGTTCCCCTTGTATCAGCCGCGCCATCAATGGTTGATCTTCGGTATGATTACGCCGGATTACGTCTGCATACATGCGAACTTTTTCCTCCACCGTTGCGGTGGATGTTGCAATTGCCTCAAATTTACCGAGCACTCGTTCATATTGCGCCGTGACCACGGATTCATACAGTCCTTCCTTGCCGCCAAAATGGTAGGAAATCAACGCGCTATTTACCCCGGCCGCCGTGGCCAGTTCCCGGATGGAAACACCGGCGAAGCCCTTTGCCGCAAACAATTCAGTCCCAGCTGCCAACAGTTTTTCTCTGGCATCTTGGCCTGGTTTATCTTCAGTCACGAGTTTATTCCTCCCTTATTAAAAAATAATTTAATCATTCGATTTAATTAATCGTTTGATTAAATTATAGTGCAAATCAACTAATTGTCAACTAAAAATCCGCACACTAATTATTTTCTTTTGAGAAAACACAAATCTCTAGGGCCCGATAAACTCCTGCACCAAATACACCCCGCCCCGCGCATCTGGTCGGACGCCGATACCGATCTCCGTGAATTTCGGATTCAATATATTTTCCCGATGCAACGGACTCTCCAGCAACATGCGATGCGCGGTTTCCACATCTGGACTCAGTGCGATGTTTTCGCCGGCATTGGGAAAGTCGATGCCAACTGCTGCCATGCGCTCAAACGGATCTTTGCCGTCCGGGTCAACATGGGCAAAGAACTTTCGGTTGCGCATATCGAGGGCGTAATCTGCCGCCAGTTTCGCTAGCTGCAAATTCACTTTCAGCGGCTCCACCCCTGCATTTTGTCGCGCCTGGTTTAGCAAGTTCACAGCCAGCTGCTCCTGCGGCGACAAGGTATAGGTTTTTGTCGCCTGCTGCGGTGAAGCCGGTTTTGCCGGAACTGCCGCCAATGCCAAAGTACTCATCCACGGCAGTGCCACCAAACAAACGGCTAACAGTAATACTCCAAGTATTCGCTGGGACCACGGTTGATTAGACTTTCGCTGCCACATCTGTTTTCCCATCGCTATCACTCCCCTGATATTCATGACAAGCCCGGCTCAGCGCGGCAAATTCCTCCATGGAAAGCGTCTCGCCTCTGCGCACGCCATCAATTCCTGTCGATTTCAACATTTCGGCGACTGTAGCCTTGTCGAACCCACAGCCCTGCAATGAATTGGCCAGTGTTTTGCGTCGTTGGCCAAAAGCAGCGCGGACAACGCGGAAGAAAAGCTTTTCAGAAGGAATCGATACCGGCGGTGTTTTGCGCAATGTGCAAAGGATCACCGCCGAATTTACAGCCGGGGGCGGCAAAAATGCGCTGGCCGGAACGTCCAATACTTTACGCGCATCGGTGTAGTATTGAACCGCGACCGATAACGCACCATAATCTTTGCTGCCGGGTGGCGATGTCATCCGGTCGGCGACTTCCTTTTGTACCATGAACACCATTTTCTCCGCCGGAATCCGTTCTTCCAGTATCTTCATCACAATCGGCGTAGTGATGTAGTAGGGCAAATTGCCGGCCACATAGAACGGCCCCTCACCCATCACTGCGCTAAAATCAATCGACAATACATCCCCCTGGACCACCCGGACATTGTCGTAAGCGTTTAATGTGGTGGCCATGATTTCAATGCAGCGTCGGTCCAGTTCCACTGCCGTCACAATAGCGCCGGTCAGAGCCAGTTGCTGCGTTAGTGTTCCAATACCGGGTCCGATTTCAAGCACCGGCATACCCGGTTGCAGTTCCAGCGCTGCTGCGATCGCGTTGACAACCGCTTCGTCCACCAGAAAATGCTGGCCAAGTTTTTTTTGCGTCCTGATGCCAAAGCTCGATAATATATGACGGGTTACTTCCCGTTGCGCAATAATCGGTTCATTCATGAAGTGCCTCCCATTTATCCAACGCCTGGTTGAATTCCTGCCTACAGATGCCATACGTGTTTAAACGGTGTAAAAATGTTTTGGCATTGGCCCAACCGATTCCCAGTTCAGCACCGAGAAACGCTCTCTTTTCAGCTGAATCAGCAGCGCCTGACAACCCATAGTCCACGATATCGGCAAACTCAAATTCTGTACTCACTGTGACTTCAGCCGACCTCACCTTGGCTAACGCAGCACGGATTTGCTCCGGCGTCGCTTTTTCCACGCCAATGCGCCCGTCCGAACCGATTGCCTCGCCCCGCGGTACAAAGGCGTGCCCTGCTGCCGGAAACCGTTCTCGGAGAAAAGAACGAATCCGTTCGCCTGCACTGTCGGGGTCGGTCAGGATAATGATCCCCCGCCGCTGATAGGCAGCCTCAATCTGCCCAATCAGTTGCGGCGTCAGGGAAAAGCCGCCCGTAATCAGGCAGTCTGCTTCCACGCTGCGCCTGAGAGCTGCCACATCACTCTTGCCTTCCACCACGATCACCTGTTGAATCAAATGTTCATCTCCTAATGGATATTGTCGGATCCTACTATCATCTTACCATGCGCCGCAGGGATAAGAAAAGCGGGACCTTCGTCCCGCCTTGTTTTACAGGCAGTCTGGTTGCATTACTTACTCGGCAAGAATATAAACTTCCACCTTGCGGCGTCCGAACCGAATGGCTTCGTTATACTCTTCGATACACAAGTCAATTTTGTGTCCTTTGATGGCTCCGCCAGTATCGGCCGCCAACGCCAATCCATATCCGGGGATAAACACCCGGGTTCCAAGCGGAATCACCCGCGGGTCCACCGCGACAATCCCTCGCTTGGCCGGAATTCCGCTGGCCGTGATACCTGACTGTCCATCGTCAAACGGTGTATATGCGGTAGCTTCCATAACAAGCAGTTTTTTGAAACGAATCGTCCCGCGACTTGGATCATTTGATTCGCGGGTGCCGACCCGCAGAATCTCCGGTTTTGGTTCGACCAGGACTTTTTCAGTCAGAATGTCGAAGCCGGCTTCCCGGCCTTCTTCAAACATTTGCCGAACCGTGGCCAGTTTCTTTCCTGGCGCACCGGCTTCCACAACAGCTTCCATGCCTTTTTCCATCATGGCATCAGGCTGGTGGATAATCGGAAAAGGAATGGGCAATTCCTTTTCCACAATTTTGTCTGACAGAGTCAATAGTCGGATATTCATGCTTACAGTTGGCCGGGTTGAAGCGTCAGGCACGGTTTTATAAGACCGGGAACTATATCCCATGGCCTCCGCCACTTCCCCCACGGTCGGCTTTCCAGACCAGACAAACTCGACCTTCGAGCCGATTGTCATTGTCATCGGAATCGCACGATATACCTCAATAACACTCGCTTTGCCCGCCTCGTTCGCAACGACGCGGTATTCATCCCGGGATCCTAATATGACCCCTGCAACCGAAAGCACTTCCTTGGGATCCGGCGCCAGCGCGCCGGCAATGATCTCTTTGCCATCAACCTTGATGACAATTTTGGAATTCGCCCATACGAAGCCACTGACAAATAGTGCCGCCGATAGCAGCAAAATCAGCATGGCCGCTTTAACTCTGCCGTTTAAGTAGTTCCGCCTGTTGTGTGAAAATTGATACACAGGACTCCCCCCTTTTCCGGACAAAGTGGATTATAGCACAAAGAAAAACTCTCCGTCAAATCGGACCTTGTTCAAACTGCCGGAATCCGGAACAAACGCCGGGCATTTTCAGTTGTTGCCAGTGCTAGTTCTGTCAGTGACAAATTGCGTAACGCGGCTATTTCTTCGGCTACCAGGCGAACATGGGCCGGCTCATTGCGTCGCCCGCGAAATGCCTGCGGGGTCAGATACGGAGAATCGGTCTCCACCAGCAGTCGATCAATCGGAACGAACTGCGCCACCTCTTTGGTTTTGGCTGATTTGGGAAAAGTAACCGGTCCGGCGACGGATATATAAAAACCCAGTTTTAGATACTCACGCGCCGTTTCGATACTGCCGGAAAAACAGTGGAATACTCCCTCCAGACCCTTGGCCGCTGTGCGGATAATTTCAAAGGTGTCGGCATGTGCTTCCCGCTCATGGACAATGAACGGCTTGCCGGTCTGCCTGGCAATGTCGAGCTGCCGTAAAAACACCTCCTTTTGCACCGGACGCGGTGAAAGGTCATAATGGTAATCTAGGCCAATTTCCCCGATGGCAACAACTTTGGGGTGGGCTGCCCAACACAGCAGTTGGCTGTAATCCTGTTCCTGCATTTCCTTGGCATCGTGCGGATGCATTCCAACAGCTGCATAAATTTGCGGGTATTTTTCCGCCAGAGCGATCGAACGGGCCGAAGAAGCCACATCAGCGCCGATGTTGATAATCAGTTCGATACTGGCCGCAGCCGCCCGTTCCAGAACGGCATCCCGGTCTGCATCAAAGCGAGCGTCATCGATATGTGCGTGTGAATCAACCAGCATTATTTTACTTTACAACCAGCTGGCAGGTTGGGGGCGGTAACCAGCGACAACATAGTTCGTTCGGCATCTGACGCAGCCAATAGCATTCCGTGCGACTCAATGCCGCGGATTTTTGCCGGTTTCAGGTTGGCAATCACAACCACCGTGCGACCAACCATATCTGCTGGCGAATAGTACTGCGAAATGCCCGAAACGATGGTGCGTTGTTCGCCGCCCAAATCGACCGACAACTTTAGCAGTTTATCCGTTTTTTCTACTTTCTCCGCCGCAGTGACAATGGCTGTCCGCAGATCCAGTTTAGCAAAATCATCGATCGAAATTTCCGCAATTTTTTCTACCGGGCTCTGGACTTGGGCTGCCGGTTTTGTTTCAGCCACAACCTCAACTTCCGTCTTCTCTTCGATCCGCGGGAAGATCGGTTCCGGTTTTCCAGTTTGCTGCCCTGGCTGAATCTGACCTTTTGCGTCAAAACTGCCAAGATTGTCCATGGCGCCTGGAATCACTTCGGCCTTCAAGCCCAATTGAGCCCGGATGCGACCGGCAGTCACCGGCATGAACGGCTCCACCAGCACCGACACGATCGCGAGAACTTCCAGCAGATGATACAATACCGTATTTAAACGGGTGGTTTTGGCCGGATCTTTGGCCAAAATCCAAGGTTCTGTTTCGTCAATGTATTTATTGGCCCGACCGATTAGTTGCCAAATCTCCTTGAGCGCTCCGTTGATTTCCATCTTTTCCATCATGTCGCGGTAGCGAGGCGTAACAGCCCGTGCCATATCGAGCAGTCCGGCGTCAATTGCCGCCGGGTTTTCCGTAGCGCCAAGCACTCCGCCATTATAGCGCTGCATCATGTTAAGAGTACGATGCAGCAGGTTGCCTAAATCGTTGGCAAGGTCGGAGTTGATCCGTTTAATCAAAGCCTCTCGGGAAAAATTACCATCCTGTCCAAGATTGATTTCACGCAACAAAAAGTAACGGATCGCGTCCGCGCCAAATTCTTCAATCAGCAGCACGGGATCAACCACATTACCCTTGGACTTGGACATCTTATCGCCTTCCACCACCAACCAGCCGTGTCCATAAACCTGTTTCGGCAGTTCCACTCCAAGCGCCATCAGGATAATCGGCCAGATGATCGAGTGAAACCGGACAATCTCCTTGCCAACCAAATGAATGTCAGCCGGCCAATAGCGGGCAAATTTTTCCGGATCATGCAGATAACCTGAGGCCGTGATGTAGTTGGTCAGCGCATCAAACCAGACATATACGACATGCTTGCGGTCGAATGGCACAGGAATCCCCCAGTCGAATGTCGTCCGGGAAACGCACAGATCTTCCAGCCCCTGTTTGATAAAATTGACCATCTCGTTGCGACGGGAAATCGGTTGGATGAATTCCGGGTGTTCTTCAATATGTTTCAACAGTTGATCCTGATATTTAGACATCCTGAAAAAATAGCTTTCTTCCTGAACCCGTTCCACCGGGCGTCCGCAATCTGGGCAGTTGCCTTCGGTCAACTGGCGTTCCAGCCAAAAAGTTTCACAGGGAGTGCAATACCAGCCTTCATAGGCTGATTTATAGATATCGCCCTGATCAAATATTTTTTGAAAAATGGACTGGACCACTTCATGGTGCCGCGATTCTGTTGTACGGATGAAATCATCGTGGCTGATCCCCAGTTTCTCCCATAACATCTGGAAGGAAGCCACAATCTTGTCCACATACTGGATGGGACTGAGTCCGTTTTCGGCTGCTTTACGCTGGATTTTTTGACCATGTTCATCCGACCCGGTTAAAAAGAAAACGTCGCGACCGGCTAAACGCTGGTATCGGGCCACGGCATCGGCAATAGTGGTGCAATAGGCATGACCTATATGCAATCGGTCACTTGGGTAATAGATGGGTGTGCTGATAAAAAAAGGTTTTTTGTTCACTTTGTACCTCCCGTTCTTTGTCCGCTTCCGATGGATATTCCCTGCATTTTCCGCGGGTTTAGGCGTGTATTTGGAAATAACAGGTTGACTTTTAACGTAATTATATGGTATTTTGAACTCAAAGCACTATGTGCTTTCATAGCAGAAAGGAGGGGATCAAGATCATGAAATCAACAGGAATTGTGCGCAAGGTCGATGAATTGGGACGGGTTGTCATTCCGATCGAACTCCGCCGCACATTGAACATCAATGAAAAAGATGCGCTGGAAATCTATGTGGAAAGTGATCGAATCATTCTCACCAAATACGAGCCCGCGAGTGCTTGTGTTTTCTGTGGAAGTGAAGAAAAAATCTCTCTGTTTCATGGCAAAAACATCTGTAACAGCTGCAAACACGAACTCGCCAAAAAATAATCAGTTCGCCTTTACTACCAGCTGATACACCCGCCTACGCGGGAGATCCAACTGAGACGCTGTCATTTTGATGGCGTCTTTTTTATTGGTCCCGTCCGCAATCAGCCGGTTTACAACCTGCAAAATTGTCGTATCCGACAGTTGAACAGGCGCCGAATCTCCGGTCTCCGATTCGGCTGCAGCTACGGCCGCCATCCCTTCAACAACCAGCGTAAACTCACCGCGCGGCTTGTTTTCACCAAACCAGGCCAGCAGTTCGCTTAACTGTCCTCGCCGAAACTCTTCATGCAGTTTGGTCAGCTCCCGGCCAATCACCGCCCGCCGATCACCCAGAACTGCCTGTAAATCAGCCAGTGTTTTAAGCAATTGATGAGGCGATTCATAAAACAGCAGGGAAACGGGAACACTCTGCAGGGTTCGAATTTTCGCCCGCCGCGCCGTCGTCGCCTTAGGTAGAAATCCAGTGAATAAAAATCCATCTGTGGCCAGTCCGGATGCAACCAGTGCTGTCAGTGCAGCATTGGCGCCCGGAATCGGCACGACCCGGACACCGGCCTCAACCGCCAGTTGGACCAAAGCTTCCCCCGGGTCTGAGATACCCGGCAAGCCGGCGTCACTGATCAGCGCGATGTCTGTGCCTGCCAGCAACTTTTCCACCAGTTCAGGCCCCTTGGTCTGCCGGTTATGTTCGTGATAGCTGGTCAATGGAACGTGAATATCAAAATGGCTGGTCAACTTGCGGCTATGCCGGGTATCTTCCGCGGCAATCAACCCAACCGCCCGCAATGTTTCCACGGCCCGGAACGTCATATCACCCAGATTACCAATCGGCGTCGCACAAAGAAATAACGTGCCATATCCGTCAGCAGACAATGCTTTTCCCTCATTTTCCAGCCAGAATAGTCCGTGGTAAGCGCAGCTGAATTCAGCGATAGTAGTCTAAGATTTCCCGGCTATATTCGCCCGGCGCCTGGTAAATCGACAGCGGCGGCAATACAGCCAGACCGGGATTCACCCCTTTTACCGCTTCAACCAGAACCATCCTCGGCGGCCGGTCCTGGAATGGGTGCACAAATCGCATCCGCTTCGGTTCCAGTCCAGCTGTGCGCAAGGCTACGCAGATATCAGTCAGTCTTTCCGGTAGATGAATCATGGCCAATCGGCCCCGATTGCGCAGCAGAAACGCGGCGGCGCTGACAAAGTCCTGCAGGCAGGCGGTTGTCTCATGCCGGGCCTGGGCAACTGCGCTGACCGGACTGATCCGGCCGGAAGCCGGCGGCCTGTAAGGAGGATTGGTTGTGACCAGGTCGCAGACGCCAGCTGAAAAGCAGTTCCTGATTTCCTTGACATCACTGCAGACAAAGTTCAGCCGGTCGCTCAATCCATTCAGTGCTACAGTACGGGTTGCCATTTCAACCAAGTCGGGGTTGCTGTCCACTCCGGACACACGGGAAATCCCCCGCGCTAATAGAAACAGAGCGACAGCACCGGTGCCGGCCCCCAAATCAATGGCGCGGACCCGTGCACTAACAGTTGCAAAATGCGCCAGCAATACGGCATCTATCGAAAACCGGAACGCTGCTTCACTTTGGATAACCTGCCAATTTCGCACACCAAGGCTGTCAATCCGTTCGTCCGGTAGCAGTTCAGGCCGGACTGTCGTCATCTTTTTCGGCCACTTCGGCGATCGGCAGCTGGGAAACGGTTCCGTCGCTGTGTTTCACCGAAACGGTGTTATGAGCCGGGTCAACGGCAATCACGCTGCCTTCGCCATCTGGCGCGATCACCCGTGCACCGGGTTTGGGCGGCGCTTGTTTGCGGCAGCCCGGCCCGCCATACAAATTACTTTCGTATTTCAGGCAACACATCAGCCGGCCGCAGATGCCGGAAATTTTCGCCGGATTAAGTGACAAGTTCTGTTCTTTAGCCATTCGGATCGATACCGGTTCAAAATCACCAAGAAAGGTTGAACAACAAAGGCTTCGCCCGCAACAGCCGATTCCGCCGAGCATCTTGGCCTCGTCACGGACACCGATCTGGCGCAACTCAATACGGGTACGGAAAATCCCGGCCAGGTCCTTGACCAGCTCGCGAAAATCGACCCGCCCTTCGGCCGTAAAATAAAAAATAATTTTCGAAACATCAAAAGTGTATTCCACGCTGACCAGATTCATATCCAGCTTGTGAGCTTCGATCTTTTGTGTGCAAACCCTTAGTGCTTCGGCTTCACGGGCTTCATTGTCGGCCACCTTGGCGACATCTTTTTCTGTTGCTTTCCGCAGCACCGGTTTCAGCGGGTTTACAACATCCGTCTCCGCCATCTGCCGCTGCGGAATTACGACATGACCAAACTCCAGCCCACGGGCCGTTTCGACGATCACCGGATCATCCTTGGCCAGGCCAAGATTTCCCGGATCAAAATAGTATATCTTGCCGGCTTTCTTAAACCGGACTCCGACGATGGTCTGCATTTTCTTTTCCTCCCCAATACAGGTCCGCTGACCGAATAAGCAATGATTCCAACATTAGGCGGCTATTTGCATTTCGCTGCAGTTGCCGGCGGGTAGCCTCCGCCAGTTGAATGGCTGCGATGAGTTGCGAAGCTTCCCAGCCGCTGCCGAGCGTGATCAACGCTGGGGCGCCAACGACGCCGGCAGATCCCGATCCGGCTCCGCCGACTTTCAGAACTGCCACATCGCGCAGCAACACGATCCATTGTTTGATTATATCAAGAATCCGCGCACTTTCCATCCCATCCAATGTAGCAACAACCGGCCAGAGCCATTCCAGCCCCGGTTTGGTGATGTTATGCAAAAATTCAAATGCCTGTTGCCGATCGGTTTGTTCGCTCCGATCCGGCAATATCAGTTCCGACGACGGATAGAAGCGAATATTCGCCGCCCGTGAGCGGATCGTCGATAGCAGTGCGTGCGGGAATGCCGTGACTAAGACAAAAATCATTCCCGGCGGCGGTTCTTCCAATATTTTCAGCAAACAATTCGCTGCCGGCGGCTCCATGCAATCAGCCGGTTCGACCAGGCAAATACGAAAAGCGCCGCGAACTGGCGCCATGCCGGCGATCCGCTGGATTTCGCGCACCTGACCAATCCTGATCTGAGCGCCATCCGGACTGAGCAGGCAATAATCCGGGTGGGCATCCAGCAGGGTGGTTTCCGTCCCCAACAATTGCGCCGCCATAATTTCGGCGACCAAGCGTTTACCAATATCGCCCGGACCCGAAAACAGCAGGGCATGCGGCAGTTTATCCCGTTCAATCATCCGCCGGATGCGGGCGATTGCCGCTTGATGACCAATAACCTCATCCCAGGAAGCCGGTCGCTGTGCATTATTATTCATGTATACAGGTCAACCAGCATACCCCGGATCGAATCCATCTTTTCCAGAATCGCCAGTTGCCGCTCCTGTCCATGTTTTACATCCTCAGTCAACGCTTCCAGGGTTTCATCGACCTTCTTTACCAGTGTATATGTTTTTTGGCGGCCCCGTCGATCCCAACCGGAACCGGACTCCACATCATACATCTGTCCCACCGCTTCGGACATGAATTTCTTCACCAGCTCCCGATAGGCTTTCAATTCGCTGTAAGTGGGAGTCTGGCCCAAACGTTTGCCTTGCTGCTGAATCTTACCAAGCAATTCTTCCAGGCGCTGACGGACTTGCTGGTCTGCTTCTTTGGACAAATCGACCGAAAATGTCCGCTGCGGTGAATCGATTTTTAACCGGGGTTCAGCCTCCGGAAATGGGGACGGTGTACGGTTCGGCGATTTACTGTTGATCCGCAACGGCATGTGGTCGCCCTCTTTTCATCAGAAAATCCATCACACAAGCTTTGATATCAGTCCAAACCAATTCGATGTCCCGGTCCGCATCGATTATCCGGATCCGCGCCGGTTCGCATCGGGCCAGTTCCAGAAAACCCGCTCTGACTCTCTGGTGAAATCCAATACCCTCGCTGTCCATGCGATCCTGGTTACCGCGATCTGCAACCCGTAAGGCAAGTCGGTCGACGGCGCCATCCAGTAGAATTGTAAGATCTGGTGTTAAGCCTTCGGTGACAAATTGATTGAGCCAGGCTAGTTCGTTTTGTGGCAAGCCTCGGGCCACGCCCTGATAAACCAGGCTGGAATCGGCAAAACGATCAGAGATCACCACAGCACCCCGTTCCAGCGCGGGTCGAATCAGTTCAGCGGTATGCTGGGCGCGTGCCGCCATATATAACATCGCTTCGGCCCGCGGTGTCATTTCCCGGTGATTCGGGTCCAGCAGCAGCCCACGGATTTTATCGGCAATTTCCGTTCCGCCCGGTTCGCGGGTCTGCACCACCGCGTAGCCCCTCTGTTCCAGCAACCGGCTCAAACGAGCCATCTGGGTTGATTTGCCTGAACCATCCGGGCCTTCCATTGTGATAAACAAACCCTTCAACTATGCCACCACTTCCACGCTTAATAATGACGGATCTGCCGGTCCCAAAATTTTAAATCCCTGACTTTGCATTGCCCGGCAATAGGCAATTGCTGCCGGCGTGATCCGCTCTCCGGGAAACAGCAGCGGAATGCCTGGTGGATAACTGGTGATGGTTTCGCCGCAAACTTGTCCGGCAGCGGCATCAAAGTCAATCCGCGTATGACGGCCAAATGCGGCGTCACGCGGCGACATTGCTGCAAGCGTAACGGTTTCGGCGGGTGGCGGATCTGGAAAGGAAACAGAATTCCCCCGCCCGGAAAATTCAGCTGCCAGCAGCGCCAACGCCGTGACCAGGTGATTCAACGAAGCATCATCATCCGCCAGGGTCACCATAAATAATACATTATTGATATCCGACAACTCGGCCTGCACTTTGCCATGTTGCCGCAGCCACTCTTCCGCCGTGTTGCCGCATATTCCCAGCCCACTGACCGTCACCACCAGTTTGGTGGCGTCAAACCCAGCAACGCCAGGTTGGCCGACGCGGTCAGCGCCAAAACAGTATAGTCCGTCAATCTGATTGATCTGGTCTCTAGCTTGCGCCGCCAATGCGACTGACTGACCGATCAGTTGCGGTCCGGCTTCGACCATCTGGGCAAATGCCGATTCCAGCGAGGCTAACAGCAAGTAGTTGGGACTGCTGGATTGCACTAGTTGCAGCATTGATTCCAGACGAGAAACATTAATCCGTTCACGACGACAATGCAGGATCGATGCCTGTGACATTGCGGCCAATATTTTATGGGTGCTCTGCACCACTAAATCGGCGCCCGCACTAATCGCCTGCAGCGGCAATTCCGCGGAAAAATGCAAATGCGGACCATGCGCTTCATCGACCAGCACCAGCATTCCCCGCTGGTGGGCCAGTTCGATGATTCTTGCGATCTCCGTGACTACGCCGTAATAGGTGGGATTGAGCAATATCACTGCTTTGGCGTCTGGGTGAAACCGCATCGCAGTTTCATAAGCTTCCGTCGGAGTATTCATCGCAATCTGCAATTGCGGGTCCACCGCCGGACTGACAAAAACGGGGATCGCCCCAGATAGAATCAGTCCGCCCATCACCGAACGATGGATGTTGCGCGGTACAATAATTTTATCTCCCGGTCCGACCGTGGCCAAAATCATCGCATAAATCCCACCGGTCGTTCCATTGATCAGATAGTAGCTGGTATCTGCGCCATATAGCTTCGCCGCCTGCTGCTGCGATTCCTGAATCGGGCCCTGCTTATCGAAAAGGTCGCCGAGTCCCGGCACACAAGTCAGATCCAATGCCAACGCCGGTTGGCCGACAAACTGCAGCAAGCTTTCGTGGGCGCCTTTGCCGAACTTATGACCCGGTGTATGGAAGGGCGTAGCCGCTTCGGCCAGATAACTCTGCATAGCAGCCAGAAAAGGCGTTTTTGCCGCATGCTGCGTCCGCAAAATCCAGTCCCCCTTACCATTGTCTTATTATTTTATCACAAGCGGAAACTTTTCCACAATAAAACAGCACCCGGCGGGATAACCGGATGCCAACATACGAATCGTCTTAATCTAGTAACCCTGAATAATTCCGAGCATTGTTGTTTTGCAACCAAATTCTTATCGTCAATGCAGCAACTACCTAACGGACTAAAAAGCTCCATCCGTCGCATTAGTCCTAAAATCAACTTCCATGTTGATTTTTCGCAAAGCATTGCTGCATTGACGACGAATTATAGGCTTCAAAACAAATATGCTCTTCATTATTTCAGTGTTACCTGGGGGTCCGCTGAATAACTCTCCATTATTTACTGTATTTACTGTTTCCTTAGTTATCCTCAACTATTTCCAATACATCGCCCAGTTCCGTACCCGACGCGTCCAATGTACCGCAGGGCAGTTCCAGCACATAGTCTGCCGGAGCGCATTTTGCCGTCTGTCCAGGTTGCAAAGCGCGTATCGTTTGCAAAATCCGGTTTTCGCAGCTGACAAAAGCAATATCCAGTGCGTATTGCATACCGAACATGTGAATGGCGTTGCAGGGCCGGATTAATAAAGCTTCACCAGCTAGCAATTCACGGGTTCCCAGCAGTCCTTTGAGCCGCTTGAAAAATGAATCGGCCAATCGTAATCGCTCAACCAAAATTGTATTGCGGGTTTGATTCCACACTTTCATGGTGCGTCGCCCGACCGGATCATTTGCCGCCCAACGAACTGACCATTTGGATCAGTGCCGGGCCGAGCAGAATAACAAAGATCGTGGGGAAAATAAACAACACTAGTGGCAGCAACATCTTAACCGGAGCCTTCATCGCCATTTCTTGGGCCCGCTGCCGCCGTTTTTCTCGCATCGCCGCCGATTGGACCCGCAGGACATTGCCGATTCCTACGCCCAACTGGTCAGCCTGCACCAATGAAGTCGTAAAAACTGATACATCTTCAAGATTGCAACGATTAGCCATTGCCAACAATGCGCTACGGCGCGGCACGCCGACCCGCATCTCATTGAGCAGACGGGTAAATTCTTCCACCAATGCCCCTTTCATTTTTTCCGATAACTTATGCAGTGCTCCGTCAAAACCCAGTCCAGCTTCCACACTGACAGTTAGCAGATCCAAAACATCGGGTAAATCTCGCACCATGCTATGGCGACGATTTTTAATCTTGCGGTTCAATAAAAAGAATGGCAGGTAGATTCCTACCGCAAAAGCATACAAAGCAAACGCGACCACTTTATTGGCTGCCGCATCCGCAGCAGTCGACATGAGAGTTGTAAGCATCGGTAATGCGATAGCCAAAAAAACACTAAGCAACAAAAATTCATTGGCCCCCATCCCGCCTAAGCCGCCCGCAGCCGCCAACTTTTCTTCCACCAGGCGGCGGATCGCTTTCGGCGTAAAACGGGTCAACCGCGCTGCCAGCGAGCCTGTCAGCGGGGATAGAATCCGCTGGGAAAAAGGAGTTGCCAATTCCTCATCATAACCGGCGCGGTTGTCCATCAGCTTATCCAGCGCCTTGAGCCGCATTTGCGCAGTTCCTGCCACTGGAGCATAGGTAATCAGGGCGACATAGACCAGGATAAAAACCGTGAGAAATGTCAACGCCGTAATCATCAGCAGCATCGCTGTCAGCTCCTCACTTGGGCCAAAATGTCTCATTGGGCAGGTCGATCCCGTTCGAAGACAGTTTGTCCAAAAACTTGGGCCGAATTCCCGTCGGTTTGAATCGACCAATGACCTTGCCCTGCTCATCACAGCCAGTCTGATCAAAAACAAAAATATCCTGCAAGGTTATGACCTCGCCTTCCATACCTTGTACTTCGGTTAAGTGCGTTATTTTCCTGCTGCCATCCCGCAAACGGGACTGCTGCACGATCAAGTCGACCGCCGAAGCGATTTGTTCACGAATCGCCCGTACCGGCAAATCCATCCCCGCCATCAACACCATCGTCTCTAGTCGGCTGAGCATGTCCCGCGGCGCATTAGCGTGTCCGGTTGTTAGCGATCCGTCATGTCCGGTATTCATCGCCTGCAACATGTCGAGCGCTTCACCGCCACGCACCTCACCGACCACGATGCGATCCGGACGCATCCGCAAGGAGTTGCGGACCAGGTCACGCATGGTTACGGCCCCTTTTCCTTCGATGTTTGGCGGTCTCGTCTCCAAAGTCACCACATGCTCCTGGCGCAACTGCAGCTCGGCGGCATCTTCAATGGTGATGATTCGGTCTTCTGCCGGGATAAAGGACGACAAAACGTTCAATGTCGTAGTTTTACCGGAACCGGTACCTCCTGAAACGACGATGTTTAATTTTCCTTCCACACAGGCATGCAGCAGTTCAGCCATCTCCTTTGTGAGCGTGCCGAACCGAATCAGATCGTCGACCGTAAACGGATCTTTGGCGAATTTACGGATCGTGATTGACGGCCCTTTCAGCGCCAACGGCGGAATCACCGCATTGACACGGGACCCGTCCGGTAGACGGGCATCAACCATCGGTGAACTTTCATCAATCCTTCGCCCGAGCGGGGACACGATTTTTTCAATGACGTGCATAACATGAGCATCATCACGAAACCGGATATCGGTCAGTATCAATTTACCCTTGCGTTCGGCGTATACCTGATTGGGCCCGTTCACCATAACCTCGGACACGCTTTCATCTTTCAACAATGATTGGATCGGCCCATAACCAGTCACTTCGTCCATGACTTCCGAGATAATCCGACTGCGTTCCGCCCGGGGTACCGGAATCGGTTCTTCATCCATGCAGACATCGGCAATCTGGGTTACCGCCTCTTCCAGTTGCCTTCGCTCAAGATCGGCCATACCCAGTTCACCGACAATCCGTTTATGAATTTTGCTTTTCAGCGACTGAAACGGGTCGGTTCTAAACGGTGATGAAGGCTTGGGGCGCTCGCCCATCTTATTGGTCACGTTTGATTCATTCTTTTTTCGACTCTCTAACCGTTCAAGCAATGACATGTGCGTCATTCCTTTCTTTCCTTTAATTATGTATACATTTCACTCAAGTGCAATTAGCGGACCAGTTGAATTGTCCGGACCCCAAAATCAATCGTTGCATCATTACTGGTCTGGCCAGACCCAACATTCAAGTCCTTGATGAATTTTCCCTTGGCATAATAGGTTTTACCATAGCTTCCTTTATATACTTTCTCCAGAAAAAACCCAACGAAACCAATAATTTTCATCGGCGTTCCCGACACCGTATTACGCGGCAGCATTGCTTCCACCACTGGAATCAGCATCACCCGCGGTTGGCCACCTTCGGCCTTTGTATAGTCAGTGTTGGCATCGCGGACAGTCCGGTCGAAAAACGCATCCACCGACTCCTTACCACCACTGGACGGTCCCAGATACTTAACATACTCGCCGACCTTGAAAGTTTTTTGGTAACCCTCTTTCAAGTATTTGATATAGGTTGCAAAATCCGTATTTTCAATCCCCACATTCATATAGTCGAATTCATGCTGGCCATATGGTTTGTTGGCGTCCGGAATCCGCATCGTAAAAGTGTTGACATGATCAAAAGCTTGTGTTTTTGGGATAACAAAGGGCACAATCCAGGGAACACTTGCCGCCACACTTACTTTCGCCTTCGATTTTTCCGCAACCAACGAAATGCTTTTGCCAAAAACATTGGCCAAATATAAAGGTACTGTTCGTTTAATATCCACTTCAATACTTCGATTATCGGCAGCAATGGTCACATTAATCTGATCGGTTGCTTTACCGTTTTTCGCTGCATAATCCAATGCCATCGCTTGCGCCTGATCCGGTTTTTTCGGCAATTCCTGTGCGCCAGCCAATGCAGCGGCATCTGCTGCCGCTGATAGTTCACCCTTAGTTTTATACAGCATTCCCATGTCAATTGCCAACGCACCAAATCCTAGCAGAGCCGGCAATGCAACCGCCGCCAGCATGAGAACCGCACCTTTTTGGCTACAGAGGATTTTTTTCAGCATTTGGCTTCACCCACTATTCGACTCTCATAATCGTGGTTCCAGACACTGGAAATGGATTCTGGGGGAAAATCTGCGCAATCAAGGGCGCCCGGATCGTTACCGGATTGGTAACCTTAACGCTGACTGTCTGGCCCTTCACGCGAGTTGCCGGGATAATCGTTGTAGTCAGCTGCCCACTATTGATACTGGCTGCTGAAGTATTCACAGTCGTTATTGTTTCGGCGTCGGTTCCACCCAAAGCTGCCACTCGCGCACCTTCGCGCGATGCTGCTGTCACCACTAGATATTGGTGAAAAACCAGACCAAATTCCATGATACCGAGCAAAATCAGAATAAATACCGGCAGGATCAAAGCAAATTCAACGATTGCCTGGCCGCGTTTTTTCTTTATAATAGAGCGGATTTCACACATCGCTTTTTCCTCCTGCGGCAAATTCCGGACAAAAACACTTATACTTGATGACACAGTGGTTCAGGTTCATTGTAACACTTCATTCAAGCATTGTTTATCCTGCCTAAGTCTTATTATTTGTGAGCAGACGGTCCCACTCCGATAGGAGGATGGTCCCGGAAATAGTCTGGAAAACAAAAAACGAAGCAGCTCGCCCAGTCGATCTGCTTCAGGCTACTGTCAAAAATATTGCTCAGCGTGTTTTTTTTGTTATTAGGACGTTGAGCCCAACTAAAATAGGACTGTCGAGCGATAAAATGAGACCGTTAGCCGATGCGAACCTTCAATGAAGTATTTACAATAATGATAGGAGGTGTGTGCGATGAATTGGTTGAAGCAGATAAGGCAGATATTGCGTTGCCGCAAAGGCGCCGTCATCGTGTTGGTGGCCGCCGCGGTAGTCGGCTTGTCCGGCATGGCTGCTTTGGCCGTTGATGCCGGGATGCTGTACCTCAACAAATATCAGCTGGCTAATGCCGCTGACGCAGCAGCCCTGGCCGGAGCGCAAGAGCTGCCAGGCAGGCCGAATGATGCGGTTTCCTCGGCGTCAAGCATTGCCGCCGCCAACAGCAAGCCTGGCGCGACGCCCGACAACATCCAGCCGGTTTTGTCCAAGAACAATACGGCAATCACCGTGACCATCAGCCGCAACGTTCCACTGTATTTCGCCAAAGTGCTGGGACTTGCCTCTTCGCAGGTCACCGCCACGGCGACGGCGGAAGTCAAAACCTACACCGGCGGCAGCAACGGCATCGTGCCGTTCGGCATCGTGAAACAGAATTTCATCTTCGGTCAGACCTATAAACTGAAACTGGGCGGAGGCGACGGCTACAACGGGAATTTCCAGGCGCTGGCTCTCGGAGGCAGCGGTGCTTCGACCTATACCAACAACATTAAATATGGCTATAAGGGAACGTTTAAAATCGGCGACTGGATTCTGACCGAGACCGGCAACATGTCCGGGCCGACTGCTTCCGGTGTGTCTTACAGGATCGGCTTCGACCCGGTTTCGACGTTTGACAACGTATCGGCCAACTCCAGCCGGATCATTATCGTGCCGGTGCTCGATTCGCTCCTTGTCTCCGGGCGCAATGATGTTCTGGTGGTCGGGTTTGCGGCGTTTTTTCTTGAAGGTTCCGGCGGAGGCGGCAATAACAGCTATGTGTATGGCAAGTTCCGTGAAATGGTGACACCGGGGGAATCGAGCAATGGGGTTCCCTACTACGGATTGTCCGTAGTGACGCTAACCAAGTGATTTTGGATATGTGGGGACGGGTTCGATTGAGTCGAACTCGTCTTTTTATTGCGCCAGCATGGGCGCTTACTAGTCGGTGATAATCCGATACAGGGGAGGAGAAGCACCAGGCCTTAGTAACACTGGGCTACACGAATTGCGAACCGGTCGGCCAAAGATGGGGCAAAGCCTCTATCAGTAGTAATTGGCCCATCCCCGGATAATCGGATTGTACCTGCGGGACAGGTCCATTATTTTTGTTACGAAAGTCCCAAACAATGCATTCACCTTATTTTTCAAGGATTTCGACTACCAGTGCAGGTTTTTTCTTTTTCTTCTCTTGCGTCTTCGTTCGTTTCCCTTTATAATGAAAAAAACTAAAGTTGAATATCGTTAGGTGATGAAGGGACAAAGTCATTGCACTTCCGACAGAGAGCCGGACCAGCTGAAAACCGGCGGAAATGTTGCAGGACGTAGCCATCCCGGAGCCGTGGATGAACAGTGCGCTGCACTGGGAAATCCAACGCATTCTCGGCGTTAGCGGGACGAGAGGGCCTTTGGGCTGAATCTGGGTGGTACCACGGGAAAACAAGTTCCCGTCCGAGCAATCGGGCGGGGACTTTTATTTTTCAGCATTTTTGATTATACGAAGGGGGAATTCCAATGAACGACAACAGTTTACAACTGAAACAAGAGCTGCTCCGGCTACTCGACCAGGATTACCACCAGACCCATGAACAGCTGGCCCGCCAGCTTGGCGCCGAAGCGGTCCTGATCGCAAAAATGATCCGTGAACTGGAAGAGGACCGCATTCTCGTCAAATGTCAACCGATTATCAACTGGGAAAAAGCCGGCCTGGAAGATGTCTCGGCGCTGATCGAAGTCAAGATCACGCCGCAGCGGGAAGTTGGCTTTGATGCGATTGCTGCCCGCATCTACCGTTTCCCGGAAGTCCGCAACCTGTTCCTGATGTCCGGTACCTACGACCTCGCTGTAACGGTCGAAGGATCTAATCTCAAAGAAGTAGCGCAATTCGTTTCGACCAAGTTGGCGACAATTGACGGCGTCGTCAGCACCACCACTCATTTCGTGCTAAAGAAATATAAAGAAGAAGGCGTCATTATTGATGACGAAGAGGCCGACCGTCGCTTGTTGGTAACACCGTGAACTGGGCTGAGCGCGTTTCACCGTTAGTACGTTCCATTCCACCTTCCGGCATCCGACGTTTTTTTGACATCGTAGCAGAAATGAGCGGCGTCATTTCGCTCGGTGTCGGCGAACCAGATTTTGTGACGCCCTGGCATATTCGTGAAAGTTGCGTGCACGGATTGCAGCGCGGCTTCACTTCCTATACTTCCAACTACGGTCTGCTGGAGCTGCGGCAGGAAATTGCCCGAATGATCGAAGCCGACTTCGGTGTGGTTTATGACCCGAAATGCGAAGCTTTGGTCACCGTCGGCGTCAGCGAAGCGTTGGACCTGGCCATGCGGGCGCTGTTGTCGCCTGGCGATGAAGTGTTGGTGCCTGAACCTTGTTATGTTTCTTACAATGCCTGCGTTACTTTGGCTGGCGGCGTTCCCGTCAGCGTCTGTTCCAACCGCGAAAACGAATTCCGCGTCACAGTGGAACAACTGGCGGCGGCAGTAACCCCTCGGACCAAAGCTTTGCTAATCGGCTATCCGAACAACCCGACCGGCGCAGTCATGTCACGGGATGACCTGGCAGCCATCGCCCGGTTTGCCGAGCAACACGATCTGATCGTTATCTCAGACGAAATTTACGCCAGCCTGACTTATGATGGCGAACACACCTGCTTCGCCTCGCTGCCAGGCATGCGCGACCGGACAATTCTGTTGAACGGGTTTTCCAAAGCCTATGCAATGACTGGCTGGCGTATCGGCTATGCACTGGGCAACGCCGACTTTATCGCCGCAATGACAAAAATCCACCAATACACGATGCTCTGCGCTCCAATCACCGCACAAATTGCAGCCATCGAAGCGATCAAACAGGGAACAGCCAGTCGCAACAAAATGGTGGATGAGTATGACCGCCGTCGTCGACTGATGGTAGAAGGTCTCCGCAATATTGGCCTGGATTGTTTTGAACCGCGCGGCGCGTTCTATGTATTTCCTTCGATCCGTAACACAGGCCTCAGTTCCCTGCAATTCGCCGAACAATTGCTGCAGGCGGAAAAAGTGGCGCTGGTCCCGGGTGACGCTTTTGGCGCCTGCGGCGAAGGATTTGTCCGCTGCTCCTACGCATCCTCGTCGAAGAACCTGGCCGAAGCGCTGGACCGGATTGGGCGATTTGTCAAACCATTGCTAAAATAAATCATATAGTAAATCTTTTCACTACTTCCTGCATATTTTGCGCCAGCCCATCCAACGAACGTCCCGATCCCGCCATCTGTTGGAGCGAAGCAGCCTGTTGCTGCACTGCGGCCGAAATCGCCTGCGTCCTGCCGGCGGTTTCGCCGCTTTTTTCTTCGACCCGTTTCACTGCGCCCATGATATTTTTGCCACTGCTGACCAAATCTTCCACCGCAAGAGAAATCTCCTGCATGCCCTGTGACACTTGAGTAACGCCTTCAGCAATACTGACAAATTCCTTTCCTGCCGTCTCAACCATCTCAATCCCGGCAGCGACACCTTCCCGGCCAGTTCGAATAAATGCCACGACTGCTTCCAGGTCACGGCGATTGGAGACCACCATCCCATGAACATCTTTGGCTGATTTTGCTGACTCTGCTGCCAGTTTGTTGACTTCCTGCGCCACAACGGCAAACCCTTTTCCAGCTTCGCCTGCCCTCGCTGCTTCAATCGCTGCATTGAGCGCCAATAAATGCGTTTGCTCAGCGATTCCGTTAATAATGGAAACAAATTCACCGATGCGAATTGTTCCCTTTGCTAATTTTTCTGTTGCCTGCCCAATATTGTCTGTCGATTCACGGATCGATCCCATCTGTTCAATCGCCCGCTCGATTGCCTGCTTTCCAGCCTGACTCGACCCCGTCGTTGTCCTGGCTACTTCGGCAGCATGAGTCGCATGATTTGCAACTTGTTCAATTTTCTGCGTTACAGCCTCCATTTGTTGCCTGACTGCATCTGCTTCTTGGAAAATTGCTTCTGCCCGCTCCGCCACTTCCGTCATACTTTCGGTGATGTGTCCCGCAGCTTCGGCTGAACCATCGGCTGCCAGACGAAATTCACCGCAGGCCATCGTTACTTTTTCCGCCGAACCCATTACTTGCCTGACCAAGTTGCGCAGATTTTGGTTCATGGCGGTGATGGCCTGAACAATTTCCCCCAATTCATCGTCATGTTTATACAGGATAGATTTTTCCCGCAGATCGCCGCCGGCAATTGAGCACGCCATCCGGTTTATGCTGCCAAGAGGCCGGGAAATGCTACGCCAGAGCCAAAGCGACATGCTGATGCCAAGAACAATCACAACCGCATTGGCGGCAATGATAAATGTCTGCGTTGTATCCATCACTTGGGCATTGTCTTCCGTTCGTTGATGCATCCGCGATCGCAAAAACCTTTGAAAGGCATCGATCTCTTGTTCAGCGGCCTTGACCATCTTCAAAGGATCGATAGGTGGCGCGACGACTCCTGCAGCGGTATTTTGCGAACGCTGTTTAATAACCTGCATGGCTGACAAATGCCAGAAATCGACAACCTGACGAACTCTGGTCAAACCCGCCTTGCCTTCGGCGGTAATCAGGTCGCGGTCCAGACTGGCAAACACCGCCTCCATATTCACCTTTGACTCTTCAAAATCCTGTCGGTGCTGATCGTTACCTGAGGTCACATATTGTTGCAACAAGGCAGCCTGGCGAGAAAGTTCGATATCGGCGGAATACACTTTGAAAATAAGCGCCGCGTTCCGCTCGATGACATCGCGATATCCAATGGTAACCTGCTGGGACTTCTGGTATGAATAGATATTCAGTACGGTAAAAACGCTGATTACCAACAGGCAGATCCCCAGAATTTTGACACCAATTGTCTGTTTCAACAGCTTGTTTCCCTCCCTTGATACACTCCCTGCCACGCAGCACCTAGCAACTTTATCCTACTAAATATGAGGGGACCGTTTGTTATCCTTGGATTAAGGTTTGATAAAAATATGCAACGAACACAAAATCCCCTGTAACCGAAATACGGTCACAGGGGATTTTTCTGTGCAAACCTCTGCTCAAGTCTAACTGAATTACTGAACTCCCGTCATCCATTTTCGGATATATTTACTGCTGGAAGCCAAGCCGAGATTGAACAGTAAAATCATCAGAATCAGCAGTGCGGCTGTCCCATTGGCTTTATCGATTCGGTCCGGCACCAGGCCGATTGCCATCACATACCACATATGCACAGCCAGCGTTTCGCCGCCAGCCGACAATGAAAAATCAGGAATCGACCGGGATACTGTTGTGCCGGCGGTAAATATCAAAATAGCCGTTTCGCCGACTGCCCGCCCTGCCGTCAAAGTAATGCCGGTAATGATGCCAGGCATGGCCGACGGCAACACCACACGGGAAATTGTCTGCCACTTGGTCGCGCCGAGAGCCAAACTGGCATCGCGATATTCCTTGGGTACTGTTTTTAAAGCTTCTTCGGTAACTCGGACGATAACCGGCAGGTTCATCAGCGCCAGGGTCATGGCGCCAACTCCCAGGCTAATGCCAAATCCCATGATGTTGATGAACACGATCATGCCAAAAAGCCCCAGTACGATCGACGGAACCGACGCCAGACATTCGACGCTTAACCGAATCGTATCAGTCAGGCGACCGCGGCTGCTGTATTCGGCCAGGTATATCCCGGCGCCGATTGCGATAGGCGCTGCGACTAGCAGTGATAAAAACAAAATGTAGAAAGTATTGAAAAATTGGGCGCCGACACCGCCGCCGGGCGTGATATCACTAGATTGCCCAAAAATAAAATTCCAGCTTAGAACCGGCAGACCTTTGATCAGAATGTAGCCGAGAAAAACTACCAATAGGGCGATAATAAAAAAACCGGTCAGCCACAGGCAGGCAGTAACAACCTTATCCCATTGCCTGGAGTTCACAGCGCCTCCCCCTTTCGGATCAGACTGCGAATGACCATGATCATCAGCAGAGACATAATCAGCAGCACCAGCGCCATCAAGAACAAAGAGTTGCCATAAGCCGTATTAAACGGCGCATTCCCCATCTCAACCACAATCTCGCTCGTCAGCGTTGACGTTGGGCTAAATAGCGAATTAGCCAGTAATGGCGTGTTGCCGATTACCATCTGCACTGCCATCGTTTCTCCTATCGCCCGGGCCATAGCCAAAATGACCGCGGTCATAATGCCCGGCATGGCGGTAGGAATCAGGACTCGCCAGATTGTCTGCCAACGGGTCGCCCCGAGGGCAATCGACGCTTCTTCCAGTGAACTGGGAACCGAACGTAATGCATCCTCGGAAATACTGATCACCGTAGGTAAAATCATAATCCCCAAAATTAATCCTGCTGCAAAAAGGCCAAAGCCCATCCCCAGTTTCAGATCATCACGCAAAAACGGCACCAGAACCGTCAGGCCCAGATAGCCGTAAACCACGGAAGGAATTGCCACATACAAATCGTTGGCCGGTCGCATGATGTCGCGCACTCGCTTAGGCGCAATTTTCGCCATAAATACCGCTCCGGCCAAACCTAGCGGCGCGCCAAAAACCACGGCAAGTATCGCAGCATAGACCGAGCCGACGATAAAACTGCCGGCGCCAAATTTATCATCGATCGGATCCCATTTGGTTGACAAGAAAAACTCAACCGGATTTACTTCGCGAAAAGTTTGCAATCCCTGCTGACCCATAAAGAAAATTATTGACAGTACGATTATCGACATCAGCGCCGCACTGGCAAGAAATAAATAACGGATATAGCGGTCATAGACCAGTCTGAGATCGGTGGTCTGCGTTCCTGCTGTGGGGGTCACTACGTTCACCATCCCTGCGGATTTTTTCAGTACCAGTTTAACTGCAAAGGGATGTGCATGCCGGCTCCGTAAACGGCTTATCCGGCGCGCACATCCTATGCGATACAGGAGGAGGGGAAGATTCAGCCTTTATTTAGGCATTTTTGTGAGGGGAACAAAGCCACTCTTTTCAGCATAGGATTCCTGAAATTCTTTTCCTGTCACGAAATCGATAAAGGCTTTGGTCGCGCCGCTCGGTTGTCCTTTGGTGTACATGCGACCGAAAGTCATGATCTTGTATTTACCAGCAGCAACATCAGCCAGCGAGTATTTTACGCCATCAACAGCCAACATCTTTACCGTGGCGTCCGCATAGGCGGCATCGACATAACCAAATCCGCCGGCAGTACTGGCAATCGCGGCCCGCACCGAACCGTTGGAATCCTGGATAACAGCAGTGTCAGTGAATTTGTTCGTTTTGAGTACAAGTTCCTGGATGGTGGCACGCGAACCGGAGGACGGCGAACGATGGATCAGGGTGATTTTGAGGTCTTGCCCGCCGACGTCTTTCCAATTGGTGATTTTTCCGCTCATGATGCCGACGTATTGTTCAGTCGTCAGGTTATCAACGTTGACATCTTTATTCACGACGAATACGAAAGGAATACCAACCAGTTTATGTTCAACCAATCCTTTATCGCTAAGTTTTGTATCGAGCGCCACATCGGAATTGCCGATATCAACGGCGCCGCTCGCTACTTGGTTCTGACCGGTAAAGGAACCGCCACCTGCAATATTCACTGTGGCTTTGGCATTTTTCTTCTGAAACTCTTCCTGACCAGCTTTCAGCAACGGCAGCAACGCGGTGGACCCGGACGCTTTTACTGTGCCGGAAATTTCAACTGCCGCGGATTTTGCTGGTTCTTCTTTCTTTGCCGGGGTTCCACCGCCGCAACCGGTTAATAAAGTCGCCGCCACTACGACAGCCAGACCGAAAGTCATTCCCTTTTTCATGTTCATCTTAAATTGTTCCTCCCTCGTAATATCTCAAGTTTAGTTCGTGTTTTTATCATAAGCCAATCGCTAATCGACCCGCAATGGAAAACGGCCTGTTTTAACCCAACGTTAACATTGCCATAACAATATCCATATTCACTGGCACAAGGCGCCAAGCAAAACAGCAGCGGAACTCCGAGTGAATACTATTTCTTTGACATTTACTCCACAAATAAGAGCAGGAAAATGGTAAAATGAAGTCGATATCATCGGTGCAGGAGGAATGAAGAAATGTTTGGCACTCTACTTCGCTGGACAATTCTAGCAGCAATCGGCTATGCAGTATACTTGGTTTCTGTTGTAATCTGGGGTTATCTTTTTCCGTATCTCGCGCCCTTCATCCCAACCCCGTATTCACGTGAGGCCGGTTATGTTTTTTCTGCACTTCTTGTTTGGTTTGGTGCTCAATCAATCTTTGGCGCCTTCAGTTCCTTGTTTAGAAAATAGATGCGCTGCGAATATCCCTGATTTGACAGCTTTGCTAATCATTGCCCCCATTGGGGGCTTTTTCTTTTATTTACCGGGTTTGTTAGCGCCAGATTAAATCCAGGTTAAGCTTTGAATCACTCGACATATTTCCTGCGGTCAAAAACAAAGCCCGACCCTTTTTGTTGCTTGGCAACTTTTTTCACTTCGGCCGCCACCTCCGGAATTTCCCAGTAGTTATTAAACTTCTTGTACTGATTGCTGATCCCGGCGACCGCAATGGAGGTTATCGGGAAATTTTCAATTTTGCCCCGCCGGTTCTTCACCTGGATACAGCCGCGCAGCAAATCTTCCGCCGAATAGGCATTTTGTATCTCCCTGTCAAAAATTTCGATAATCGCCCTAGCAATGCGCTCCGCCCGTTCCGGCGCCGTAATGATGATAAAATCATCGCCGCCGATATGACCGACAAAGTCCTCCCCCTGGCCTTCTCCGGCCAGACTGCGGCTGAGCGCCTCCGCAGTCATCAGCAGCACTTTATCGCCTTTTTCAAACCCATATTTGTCGTTATATGCCTTGAAATTATTCAAATCAATGTACAATACGGCAAATTTCAAATCCTTAGCCAGCAGCCGGCGCAAGTGCTCTTCAATCACCAGATTCCCCGGCAACCCAGTTAGCGGATTCGAGTTGTGAGCACAAAGCACCTGCAACTGCGTGATATGGTTCAGCAGGCTCATGATCGAAACCACGCCGACATATTTCCCTTCCTGGACCACGACAATCAAATCGTACAAAGTTGATTCATCGCGGCTCATCGCGATTTTTGACACGGCTTCCAGCGGCAGGTCGGCGTTGACGATGAGCGGCGATGCATCCATCACCAACTCTACCGGACGCTTATGATACAGCGAAACCCCGTAATAAGAACCGAGGTGGAAATAGAGCCGGTTTTTCATTAACAAACCGACCGGTTTGTTCCCCTGCAGTACAACAACGCCGCGGACCGAGCTGGCGACAAAACGCGTCTCCACTTGTTCGGTACTCGTTTCCGGCGTGACGATCGGCACATGTTCTACAATATCACCAATGACCTTGCCCAAGGACGTACCCACATCGCGGGCCTTGCGACCAGCTTCTTTTTTGCGGAACCGCAGGATTGCTTCCATGGCTTCCTCGGAAACGGATGGCAGCTGACTGGCTGGTCGGGCCAACAAATATCCCTGTGCATAGCCAACGCCGAGCTTCATCACAGTCAACAATTCGTCAATCGTTTCGACACCTTCGGCAATAATTTTGCTGTTCATTGCCGATGCCAAATTGACCAGTGCTTCGAGGATTGCAATCTTAAATGGATTATTGTGAATGTCCCGCACTATCGACATATCAAGTTTGATAAAGTCCGGGTAAAGCTCCGCGATGGCCTGCAAACTGGAATAACCGGCGCCTGCGTCGTCCACGGCGATACAATACCCCTGCCGACGGTAATGGTGCAAGGCGCGGGTGAAGTTGCCAAAGTCGCTGATTGCTGTCCGTTCGGTAATTTCGAAGGTAATCTGCTCGGGAATCAACCCATGATGCAATACGACCTGTTTGGTGCGTCCGTTGCGAAACTCCGGATCATTGATGACTTCCGGCGTGATATTCAAAAACAACTGTTGCCCTGGCAAAAGCATCTTGGCATGTTGAATCGAATTATCACGACAAACGTGTTCCAATGCCAGCAGCAACTTATGCCTAGCGGCAGTGGCAAACAACTGGCCCGGCATATGCAGCGGGCTGTCAGCGGGCCCGCGGGCCAACGCTTCATAGCCCATGATCTGTCCGTCCGCGAGACTGACAATCGGCTGAAATACCGGCTGTATTTTTTTGTCGCGAATAATTCGCAGCAATTCATCCTGCAAGCTTCGTTCATGAATCAGATCCGCCATCTGATGAGTCAGCAGTTCTTGCGCAACGCTCGCTTTTTCGACCGGTGTTCCGGCATGGTCGACCGAGTCTTCCGGTGTATCGCGCAGCCTTTTTTCCAGACCGTTGCGTATTTTCTGTTGTTTCTTTTCCACTTCCGCATAAATTTTATGCAGTTTCTTAATCAAACGAGCCGGCATATCCGCCACTCCTTCATCGCCTAAGTTCTTTTTTCTCCTTAGTGCAGATTTATCATATTCCTTTATAAAATCCGATTTGTTATGACCATGTAAAGTTTTTGTTACTTTTGTAAAAAAGAAGGATTTCGCTCGGTTAGCACGAATAATAATTAATATCTATCAATGAATTAGGGGTGTTGGGGTTTGACAGTCCGCCGCAGGTATCGTGTTCGATGGTTTCGGGTGTTAACGCTACTGGCCGCTGCTTACTTTGTTTATCTGGCGGTCGGACAGCAGTTCGAACTGTATACCATCCAACGGGAAACCTATAGCCTCAAAAGCCGGATCTCCGAACTGGAGCAATCGAATAAAGCCATGACCGACGAAAAGAAAATGCTTGCTTCGCCGGCTTATGTCGAGAAAATTGCCCGGGAACAGCTCGGTTTGGTTAAACCCGGTGAAGTTCCCTATATTCCTTGACACTGTTTCAATCAGAGGGCTATAATGAGCTATATCAATTAATACAAGGGGGATCTGCTGTAAGCATGTCGATTGAAGTCGGCGCGGTAGTTGAAGGAACCGTAACGGGAATTACCAATTTCGGCGCATTTATTGAACTCCCCGGTGGAAAAGTTGGTTTGGTCCACATTTCTGAAGTAGCAGACGTCTATGTTCGCGATGTCAAAGATTTTTTGAAAGAGCGCGACAAGGTCCAGGTCAAAGTACTAACGATTGATGCCAATGGAAAAATTGGCTTGTCAATCAAGCAATTGCAGCCGCCGACCGAAGTTCGCAAACCACCTGTGTTTGAACCACGTCGTTCGGGCCCCATGGAACCGCGTAGACCCCTCCGTCCGGCTGCGCCTTCATTTGAGGATCGCCTGTCCAAGTTTTTGAAAGACAGTGACGAACGCCTCACCGACCTGAAAAAAGCCACCGATGGAAAACGGGGCGGACGCGGTAGTCGTCGCTCGGACTAACGGACTAATAATAGCGAAGGAGCATTCATGATTGAATGCTCCTTCTTTGTACGCAAGGAGAATGCTCATGCGCCGTCGGGGAATTCGTAATCAGCTGCTGCTAAATTCATTGCTGTTGATCCTGTTACCGTTGATTTCGTTTGCGGGTTACATATTTTGGCATATTTTTCGGGTCAGCCCGGACGACTATCAACATCTGCTGCTGATCTTAGCCGGCGCGTTTACGGTCACGCTAATTTTGACGGTTCTGCTCAGCATCAATTTATCGCAGAAATTCCTCGAGCCGATCGAATCGATTACTGCCGCCGCTCGCCGGATCGCTGCCGGTCGCCTGTCGGAACGGGTGCATGTCCACGTCGACAATGAAATTGACGTACTGGCTCTGTCGCTAAATCACCTGGCATCCCGGCTTGAAGACAAATTAGCCGAAATCTCGACTGAAAAACAGAAGTTACAACTCATTCTCGAATATATGGATAATGCGGTCATGCTATTTGATCAGCATGGCTGTCTTGTAGAGGCAAACCGTCGCGCCCTGCTTTGGTTCCATCTGACGCCGAATATGATGAAACAACACAACCTGAACGTGCTGGGCAGCAGCCAGATCGACATTGCTCTGCGGGAAGCTTTGAACAGTCAACAACCGCAGCAGCAGCTGTTGCGGACGAATTTTCAGGGCTTGCGCAAGGTTTACCAAGTTTCTCTGGTCGCCCTGCCAATGAAAGAAGCCAGCACTACCGGTGTTCTGGCGCTATTCTACGATATCACAAACCTGCAGTTGATTCAGGAACGACAGGCCGACTTTGTCGCCAACGCCTCGCATGAACTTTCGACGCCTTTGACAGCGATTCGCGGGTTCGCCGAAACACTGGTTGACGGAGCTGCCGATCATGCCGCAGATAGTCGGCGTTTTGCCGACATCATTCTGTCGGAATCCACCCGGATGCAACGACTGGTAGAGGACTTGCTGCAACTGGCCAAAATTGATTCGGCTGAATACCGACAGCAATTCCAATGTTCACCAGTCCATGCGCAACCGCTTCTGCAAGCCGTGATTCGGGAATTATCGCCGGTCTGGCAGCAAAAACAACTGTCCGTAAGTATTGATGTTCCTAAAACGCCGTTATGGACGCTGACTGATCCGGACCGTCTCAAACAGATTCTGGTAAACTTGGTTGATAACGCAATCAAATATACTCCCGATAGCGGCGCAATTCTGATTAACGCTTGCCGAGACAAAGACTCGATTCAATTCACAGTCAAAGATTCCGGCATCGGTATTCCAACCGAAGATTTGCCGCGAATTTTCGAGCGCTTCTACAGAATTGACAAAGCCCGCGCACGCTCCATCAGCGGCACGGGCCTTGGGCTCGCCATTGTCAAACAACTGGTGGACGGTTTGGGCGGCACGATCGAAGTGGAAAGCAAACCGGATGTGGGTACGACGTTTAAATTTTCCCTGCCAGCCACAGATCAGGGCTGACAATTTTATTTTTTGCGCAACCGCTCGCCAGTCGCCAGATAAATCACCCATTCGGCCACATTGGTGGAATGATCGGCAATCCGTTCCAAATAACGAGCTACGAAGATTAACTGGGTTGCCTGGTTAATCTTTTTTGCATCTTCCAGCATATAGGTCAACAGTTCGCGAAATACCTGATGGTAAAGTTCGTCGACCCGGTCATCGGCCCGGCAGACTTGCTCCGCCAATTCAATGTCCAGCTTCAGATACGCCTGTAACGAGTCTTTTAACATTTTTTGGGCAATCTCCGCCATTCGCGGAATATCAACCAACGGTTTTATCAGCGGCTCGTCGCCAATCAACAGAACGATTTTCGCAATATCGAACGCATGGTCACCCATTCGTTCCAGGTCCGTGGTGATCTTGAGACCGGTGCCGAGAATACGCAAATCGGTGGCAACCGGTTGTTGCCGGGCAATTAGCGAAATACAGCGGTCTTCGATTTCCACCTGCATCCGGTCAATCGTGTCATCACCGTCCATCACAGTACGGGCCAGGTCTTTATCCCGCTTGGCCAGGGCATCGACGGCATCCTTAATCGCCACCTGAACAATCTCGCCCATGCGGACGAGATCCTGGCGCAACGATTCCAAATCCTGATCAAAATTTTGACGAACAACAGTCATGCGCAGTCTCCTCTCATCCGAACCGTCCGGTTATATAGTCTTCCGTCCGTTTGTCCCGCGGTCGGGTAAATATCGTATCAGTCTTATCCTGTTCAATCATTTCCCCCATCAGAAAGAATGCTGTGGAGTCGGAAACACGCGCTGCCTGCTGCATATTGTGCGTTACCATGACGATGGTGTATTCTTTTTTCAGCTCCGACACCAGTTCTTCGATCTTCATCGTCGAAATCGGGTCCAATGCCGAACAAGGTTCATCCATCAACAGCACTTCCGGCTCCACTGCCAATAAGCGGGCAATACACAGTCGTTGTTGCTGGCCGCCGGACATTGACATCGCCGAAGTCTTCAGACGATCCTTGACCTCATCCCACAGCGCAGACCGGGTCAGACTCTGTTCAACGATTTCATCCAGTTTAGCCTTGTTGCTCAGTCCATGGATACGCGGCCCGTAGGCGATGTTGTCATAAATCGACATCGGAAATGGGTTCGGGCGTTGAAAGACCATGCCGACCCGTTTACGCAGATGGACGACATCGACATCCGGGTGAAAAATATTCTCGCCGTCCAGCAAGACTTCGCCTTCGATCCTGACGCCTTCAATCAGGTCATTCATTCGGTTGAGCGTCTTCAAAAAAGTCGACTTACCGCAACCGGAAGGGCCAATCAATGCCAAAACACTATTCGTGGCTACATCGATAGATACTTTATTAAGCGCAAGATGATCTGTGTAATATAGTTTTAATTTACTGACCTGGATTTTGTTTTCCACTCGGTCTTGCCTCCCGTTGGGCTTGTTTATGCAGCCCATCACAACAACCTAAAAATATCATAAAACAATCCGTTAAAAGTTAACGGATTGTTAATTTTGTGTTAAGTTTTTAGTCACTGGGGTAATTACTCCAATTCGCGCAGACGGTAGCCAAAACCGCGGATCGTTTCCAGTGCGTCAACCGTTTCCGGATCGCCGGCCATCTTGGCCCGCAGGTGCCGGACGTGCACATCCACCGTACGGGTATCGCCAAAATACTCATAGCCCCAAACTTTCTCGAGCAGCTGTTCCCGCGTGAACACTTTACCCAGGTTGGTCGCCAACATTTTCAACAGTTCATATTCCTTAGGCGTCAGTTCCAGTTTTGCACTGCCCATATGAACTTCATAACGGGAAAAATTGAAGCGTAGTCGCCCCACAGCCAGTTCGCCCGGCAACGACGTCTCTTTCTGACTGCGCCGCAGCACCGCCTTTACCCTGGCCACCAGTTCCCGCGGACTGAAGGGTTTGGTCATGTAGTCATCTGCACCCAGTTCCAGCCCGATCACTTTATCAATTTCTTCGCTCTTCGCCGTAAGCATGATGATCGGCACTGCCGCTGTCGCCTGGTTTCCTTTCAGAGACCGACAGACTTCCAAGCCATCCATTTGCGGCAACATCAAGTCGAGCAGCACCAGGTCTGGTTTTTCAGCCTTGGCCAGCCTTAGGCCCTGCAACCCATCCTCCGCCTCGATTACCTGATAACTTTCTTTTTCCAGATTGTACTTCACCAGCTGACGGATGTTCGCTTCGTCTTCAACAATCAATACTTTGCTCATCGGAACCTCCTGTATTTTGCTCTGACCTTTTCAACAGTTTCACGAGAATTTTATTTCCCGGCCAGTTTGCGATAGACTGCCAGTCTTTCCTCGGCGTCCTGCGCCGCCTTGTCAAACAGCGCTTGCGCTGCGTCCGGGAACTGGCGTCGCAATCCGGAATAGCGGACTTCACTGTCAAGATACTCCTGGAAACTGGCCGTCGGTTCCGGGGAGTCGAGCGCAAACGGGTTCTGCCCCTGCTCTTTCAACTGCGGATTAAACCGATACAGTGACCAGTAGCCTGCCTCTACCGCCCGTTTAGCCTGGGCCTGGCTTTTGCCCATGCCGGCCTGGATGCCGTGATTGATACAGGGCGAATAGGCAATGACCAACGATGGACCCGGATAGGCTTCCGCTTCGCTGATCGCTTTGAGCGTCTGGTTTTTATCCGCTCCCATCGCAATCTGCGCCACATACACATAACCATAGGACATCGCCATGACACCGAGATCCTTTTTACGGGTTTTCTTGCCGCTGGCCGCAAATTGGGCGATGGCGGCAGTCGGCGTAGATTTCGAAGACTGACCGCCGGTGTTAGAATAAACCTCGGTATCAAACACCAGCACGTTGATATCTTCCCCGGTTGCCAGTACATGGTCTAGGCCGCCATAGCCGATGTCATACGCCCAGCCATCGCCGCCAAAAATCCATTGCGAGCGCTTGACATAGAAATCCTGTTGTTCGCGTATTTCATCCAATAGTGGATCTGGTTCCGGTTCCGCCGCCAAAGCCGCAATCAGACGCTCGGCCCGCTGCCGGGTCCCCTCGCCCTCATCTTTGTGCTGCAACCAGTCCCGCATCGCGGCAGCCAGTTCGGGGCTCCGCTCTTTGCGTAGCGCCATTTCGATCCGGCCGGCCAACGCCTTGCGATTCTGCGCCACCCCCAGATGCATACCGAACCCGTATTCGGCATTGTCTTCGAACAGTGAGAATCCCCAGGCCGGGCCTTTGCCCTGCCGGTTCGCCGCATAGGAAATTGAGGGAGTACAGCCGGCCCAGGCCGTCGAACAACCGGCAGCGTTGGAAATCATCATCCGGTCGCCGACCAGCTGGGTAATCAGTTTGGCGTATGGAGTCTCGCCGCAACCGGCACAGGCGCCGGAGAATTCCTGCAATGGCTCGGCAAACTGGCTGCCTTTGACCGTCAGTTTTTGCCTGGCCAGAATCTCTTTGACCGTGATCGTGCGGGAAAAATCCCAGAGGTTTTCCAGCGTGTCACGCTGTTCCGGCAGCGGCGTCATTACCAGCGCCTTTTCTTTGGCCGGGCAGGCATCGACACAGTTGCCGCAGCCAGTGCAGTCAAGCGCGGAAATCGCCAGGTGAAACTGCAGATCCGGCAAACCGACTGCTGGTTTGAGCGCAAAGCCGGCGGGGGCCTGTTGCTGCTCCACTGCGTTGAGTAGCAGCGGACGAATCACGGCATGCGGGCAGACAAACGCGCATTGATTGCACTGAATACAGTGGTCAGGTTGCCAGCGGGGCGTTTCGATGCTGATGCCGCGCTTTTCCCAGGCGGTGACGCCCAGTGGATAAGTGCCATCCTCGCAGCCGTTGAAAGTACTTACAGGCAACTTGTCGCCTTCCTGTCGGTTCATCGGAATCATCACTTTCTCGATGAACTCGGGCATCGGTTTGCTGATTACCGGTTCATCAGCAGCCGTTTTCCAGGATGCAGGGATCTCAACCCGGCTGATCTCCGAAATCCCCCTGTCGATCGAGGCAATGTTCCGTTCGATAACTGCCTGTCCCTGTTTGGCATAGGTGTCCGCGACTGCCTCCTGCATATATTTTACCGCGTCTGCCAACGGAATGATCGCTGCCAGTTTGAAAAACGCCGCCTGCATAATACTATTGATGCGTCCGCTCAACCCCAACTCCTGTGCGATTTCGACCGCATTGATCCGATAGAATTCGATCTGCTTTGTCGCGAGCATTCTTTTTACAGATGCCGGCAGACGCGATTCCAACTCCGCCGCGTCCCACTGGCAGTTGAGCAGAAATTTTCCGCCCGGCTTCAGATCGCTGAGCATGTCATATTGCCGAATATAGGCCTGATTGTGGCAGGCAACAAAGTCAGCCTTGTGGATCAGATAGGATGACTGAATCGGCTGGTGACCAAATCGCAGGTGGGAGACTGTCAGCCCGCCGGATTTTTTTGAGTCATAGGCAAAATATGCCTGTGCATAAAGGTCGGTATAATCGCCGATGATTTTGATTGCATTCTTGTTGGCGCCCACCGTGCCGTCCGAACCAAGACCCCAGAATTTGCAGCAGGTGGTGCCGGGCGGCGAAGTGTCCAGTTCTTCCGGGTATTCCGCTAGCGAGGAAAAAGTGACGTCGTCGACGATTCCTACCGTGAATGAATTTTTCGGTCGTTCCTGCTGGAGGTTGGCAAAAACAGCTGCCACCTGAGACGGCGTAAAGTCTTTCGAACCGAGCCCATAGCGCCCGCCGACAATCAGCGGTGCGTTAGCCTGGTCAAAAAATGCGTTGCGCACATCCAGATATAGTGGTTCGGCAGCGGCGCCCGGTTCCTTGGTCCGGTCCAGCACGGCAATTTTTCGTACGCTCGCCGGCACTGCCTGCAAGAAGTGCTTGATTGAAAAAGGCCGATACAGGTGAACATCGAGCAGACCGACTTTTTCACCGCGCGCATTCAAATAACCGACCGTCTCACGAATTGCATCACAGGCCGATCCCATGGCGATGATGATCCGTTCGGCGTCCTGAGCGCCATAGTAGTTGAACAGTTTATAGTTGCGCCCGGTCAGCCGGTTGATCGCATCCATATATTGTTGTACCAGATCAGGGATTGGCAGATAGAATTTATTCACCGCTTCCCGGGTCTGGAAATAGATGTCCGGATTCTGGGTTGTGCCACGTAGTACCGGATGTTCCGGATTCAATGCCCGGGCGCGAAATTCTTTGACAGCCTGCCGGTCAAGCAGGTTTGACAGTTCCTCATATTCCAGCACTTCGATTTTTTGTGTCTCATGAGATGTACGAAACCCATCAAAGAAATGCAGAAATGGAATACGCCCCTTGATGGCGGTCAGATGCGCCACCGCAGCCAGGTCCATCGCTTCCTGCACGCTGCCGGAGGCCAGCAGGGCAAAGCCGGTCTGCCGTGTGGCCATGACATCCTGATGGTCGCCAAAGATGCTGAGAGCATTAGCGGCCAGCGCCCTGGCGCTGACATGAAACACAGCCGGCAGTAGTTCCCCGGCAATCTTGTACATATTGGGAATCATCAACAGCAACCCCTGCGAAGCAGTATAGGTCGTCGTCAATGCTCCCGCCTGCAACGAACCATGCAATGCACCGGCCGCACCGCCTTCGGACTGCATCTCCACCACCCGCACGGACTGACCAAAAATATTCAGTTCACCCTGCGCCGACCAGGCGTCGACCAGTTCGGCCATCTGCGATGACGGCGTGATTGGGTAAATGGCCGCTACTTCGGTGAACGCATACGATACATAGGCGGCGGCGGCATTGCCGTCCATTGTTTTCATGGTTCGTTTTGCCACAGAAACAACCCCTTTCGTGCTCAAATTCAATTTCGCTACGAACGGCAGAACTCCTTTTTCTTTGCTATGCAACTGGGGAAACACAGAATAATTCCGCGCCTTGTTGTTTTTCACCTAAATTCGTATCGACAAGAAAAAAGCACCGATGCTATCGGTGCTTTTTTGTGTTAATTTTTATTTTCTCCGGCCTTGGCTGCCTGCCAAAGCTGTTCCATTTGCGCCAGATCGAGTTCCTGCCACTTCCGTCCTTGCGCTCGTATTGCAGCTTCCACCTGTTGAAACCGGCGGATAAATTTATTATTGGTCCCGTTCAAGGCGACCTCGGCTTCGACGCCGAGGAAGCGGCCAAGATTGACCACGGCAAACACCACGTCACCCAGTTCATCTTCGATCTTCGCCGGCACGCTGCTTTGCACAGCCTCTCGCAGTTCCGCCAATTCTTCGGCGACCTTGTCCCAGACCGGCGCGATATCGTCCCAGTCAAAACCGACCTTGGCCGCCTTCAACTGGAGTTTATTGGCTCGTAATAAAGCGGGCAGTCCGTGGGGAACACCGTCCAGCACCGACTTTGCTTTTTCTTTCTTCTCACGGCGTTTGATCGCATCCCAGTTCACGATCACTTCCGCCGCGTCCTGTACCGAGATATCGCCAAATACATGGGGATGGCGGCGAACCAGTTTTTCCGTCACCGTGTCCACGACATCCTGCATGCTGAAATCACCCGCTTCTTCTGCCATGCGGGCATGAAACACGATCTGCAACAGCAGGTCGCCCAGTTCTTCGCACAAATGCTTCGGGTCCTGCTCGTCAATCGCTTCCATCACCTCATAGACTTCTTCGATGATATAGCGCCGCAACGTCGCATGCGTCTGTTCATTGTCCCAGGGACAACCGTCCGGCGACCGCAACCGTGCCATCACCTTCACCAATGGATCCAGTTCGAACCGTTCGCTCTGCACTTGGCCAGGTGGGACATAAACACTGGTCAGATGGTCAAAATCGGTCTGACGGTCCAGTTCAAACAACGGCATGCTTGCCAGCGACTCATCAGGCAAGCCGAGATGCCGCGCCACAGTAATCGGCGCCTCATCCGCCATTCGCTCCATCAGGCTGAGCTTCAGTTCAGATGCGACAAATCGGCTGAAGACCTGCGTAACCACGAGACCGGTCGACAAGTCCAGCGGCAGTGCACTGACTTCCAAGGCATCAACCAAGGTCAGGCCTTGTTGGGGATCGACGCCCAGTCGATTACACAGCAGTTCAAAAAAACTCATTCCCGGCAACACGGTCAGCGACATCCCTGCCGCCAGCGCGCCGGCCCGAATCAAACCGACCGTTTTTTCGGCAACCATCGGGCTGCCCGGCACCGCAAAAACGACTGCTTCCGTCTGAGCCTGTTTCAGCACATCCTCGGCGATCGCCTGATAAATCGCATCGAAATCCTCGCCCTGTTCATAAAAGGAATCATAACTGGAAAACTGCACGCCGCGCGCCCGCAGCTCATCCACTGTCGGATGGATCGCCGTCCGCAGCAGCAGTTTCGGCGCCTGCCTGATCAGATCCCAGGTTTCCAGACTCAAGCAGCCGAATGGGCCTGGGCCCAGTCCAACAATCGTAATATTCCCCATTGCTTACCGCCTCAAAAGATGGATTTTTTTCAGGAAAGTTGCCGCTGGCTTGCCAATCACCGGCAGTTTCATTAATTCCCGCTCGCCGATGCTGCCTACCAGCAGCAATACGACCGCATATACGCCGCCGCCGATCATGATGGCAACCAGGGTCGATAAGGTGTTGCCAACGCCTTTTGCAAACAATAACTCATACGACCCAAGCGTAACCAGTCCCATGACGGCTGCCGCAGTGGCTGTCTTCAACGTATCGCGCCAATCCATCGCAAAGCCGATATAACGGTAGACAAAAAACATATTGAGCAGAGCCGCCACGCCGAAATCGGCGATGCTCGCCCAGGCTGCCCCTTTGATCCCCCAGTCCGGCAATGCCGTAAGCGTCCAGCTGAGCACCACCTTGACGCCGGCTGAAAGAACCATATTCACCACCGGAATCGCTGTACGGCCAAGCCCTTGCAGCACTCCGGTCGTAACCTGATGAATCCCCAGCAGAAAGATGCCAATTGCCGAAATGGCGATCGACGTGCCGGCATTCGGCGTCGCATACAGCATCGTGGAAATTGGCGTCGCTAGCAGCCACATCCCGACAAAGGCCGGAATTGTAATCAAATTGGCAATCCGGATCGCTGTCGCCGTCCGGTCGAAAATCGCCGCTTTTTCGCCCAGGGTATTGGCCTCGGAAATCGAAGGCACCAAGCTGGCCGCCAGCGAAGCTGTAAGAATCGTCGCCATGTTGACCAGCGGCACAGCCATACCTGTCAGATAGCCAAACAACTCCGTCGCCTGTTCCACCGTATAGCCGGCGACTTCCAAACGGGGCGGCACAATCAGCAGATCAATGTTGGAAACCACCGGCAGCATGATGTTGGCCAAGGAAACCGGCAGAGCCAGTCTGACCATCCGGGTGATGATCGACACGCTGGATTCTTGCTTCATCAGCGGTTGATTATCCATCTTGTGTTGAAAATCGGCCCGGTACTTCCAATAAAAATATAGCAGCACTAACAGGCCGGCCACCGCGCCCGGACCTGCGCCAAAGCTCGCGCCCGCCGCCGCATATTCCAGGCCGCGCGGCAACAGATACCAGGCAAAGGCAACCATCGTCACTACGCGGACCAGTTGCTCGGCAATCTGCGAGAATCCGGTGGGCAACATCCGTTGCATGCCCTGGAAATAGCCTCGGTAACTGGCCAGGATCGTTACGAAGAATATCGCCGGCGCCAGGGCCGCAATCGCATAATAGGCCCGTGGGTCACGCACATATTGATTCTCGATCAGCCAACCGGCGCCGAAATACAGCAAAGTGGAAAACACGGCGCCTGTCACGACCATTACCGACAGGGAAATGCGGAACACCCGGTTGGCGCCCTTATAATCCTGCAAAGCTGCTTTTTCGGCCACCATGATCGAAATCGCCACCGGAATGCCGGCTGAAGAAATGCTGAGCGCCAGCAGATAAATCGGATAGGCCATCTGGTAAAGGCCTATGCCTTCACCGCCCAGCAGGCGCGATAATGCAATTCGATTCACCGAGCCGATCACCTTGACGATGATACCGGCAACCGTCAGAATCAGTGCTCCTTTAAGAAACTTTTCCTTACTCAACGTGAACTATTCCTTCCAGCCTGAACTGCAATTTGTTTCAGGCATCCTGTTTAAAATGCAAACTTATAGTAACCCGGGCAGGCATTTTTCGTCAAGGCGCTGGCAGAGGAGCAATCGCCTGAAACACTGACAAGAGCCAGTTTGCGAAGTGTTCTTTGGCTGCGGGCGCCTTTTTTACACTGATCATCTGCGGCGGTCCGGCCTGTACCTTGATCCGGCCGGGAACCCGGGCGCGCAGTTCCAGCAGGCCCTGGAGATTTACGTCCGGCTTATCGCCAAAGCTGATCGCCACCCAGTCGCCGGTCTGAATAATCGACTTGACTCCCATGGCCCGGGAAAAATTCCTGATTTTCGCCACGATCATCAAGTTATTCAACGCTTCCGGCGGGTCGCCGAACCGGTCGATCATCGCATCCAACAGGTCTGTGACCTGATCTTCGGTCCGAACTGCGGCAATTTGTTGATACAGTTCGATCTTATGCATGGCATCTTCAACATAGTCGTTCGGGATAAAGGCATCCAACAGCAGTTCGATGATCGGATCGGGCGCCGCCTCAACCTGCGGACCCTCTTTCAGCGTCCGGATCGCCTCCTCCAGCAACCGACAATACATTTCAAAGCCGACGCCGACGATGTGCCCATGTTGCTGAGACCCCAACAGGTTCCCGGCGCCGCGGATTTCCAGATCGCGCATGGCAATCTTGAATCCCGCTCCCAGCTCGGTAAATTCCATGATTGCCCGCAACCGTTTTTCAGCAATCTCGCTAATCACTTTTTGCGGCCGGTAAGTCAGGTAGGCATGGGCCAGCCGGTCGGATCGGCCGACCCGCCCGCGCATCTGATAGAGCTGCGACAGACCGAAATGATCGGCGTCATATACGATGATGGTATTGGCATTGGACACATCCAGCCCATTTTCGATGATACTCGTGCACAACAGCACATTGTAATGGCCTTCGTAAAAATCGAACATTACATCTTCGAGGCTGTCTTCGTTCATTTTACCGTGGGCAACGCCAATTTTCGCCTCTGGAACGAGCTGTTTGAGGTCGAGATGGATTTTTTCAATCGTCTCAATTCGGTTGTAAACGAAATAGACTTGTCCGCCCCGGGCCAGTTCCTGTTTGATTGCTTCGGCAATCAATGCCGGATGGTATTCAACCACATAGGTCTGCACCGGCAATCGGTCTTCGGGCGCGCTTTCAATCGCGCTCATATCACGCAGACCGGCCAGTGACATATGCAGCGTGCGGGGAATCGGCGTGGCGGTCAATGTCAGTACATCCAAACCGGCAGTCCATTTTTTCAGCCGCTCTTTCTGGTTGACACCGAATCGCTGCTCTTCGTCGACAATCAAAAGCCCCAGCTCTTTAAACGCCACATCAGCCTGCAACAGGCGGTGCGTCCCAATCAACAGGTCCACTTTCCCTTCAGCTGTCCGCTGCAGTGCATCCCTCTGCTCGGCTGCCGAGCAGAACCGGCTGACTACGTCCACGCAGAGGCCAAACGCGGCAAACCGGCTGGAAAAAGTCTGGTAGTGCTGCTGAGCCAGAACGGTGGTCGGCACGAGAACCGCCACCTGTTTGCCGCTCATCACAGCTTTAAATGCAGCGCGCAGGGCCACTTCGGTCTTGCCGAAGCCAACATCGCCGCAGAGCAAGCGATCCATCGCCTGCGGTTTCTCCATGTCCAGTTTGATTTCGGCCACGGCGGTCAGCTGATCCGGTGTTTCTTCAAACGGAAACGCTTCTTCAAACTCCGTTTGCCAAGGCGTGTCCGGCAGAAAAGCAAAGCCGGGGGTAATGCTACGACGGGCGTAAAGCTCCAGCAATTCGCGGGCCAGGTCGGCAATCGCCGCCTTCGCCCTGGATTTAGCCTTGGCCCAGTCGGTGCCGCCCAGTCGCGACAGCTTGGGACTGTCTCCTTCGGAGCCGATATATTTCTGCAATAGCTGGACCTGGTCAGTCGGTACGTATAATTTGTCATCCGCCGCATAGCGAATATGGAAATAATCACGGTGAATCCCATTCAGCTCAATCGTTTCGACACCGATATATTTGCCGATCCCGTGCGCGACATGCACCACATAGTCGCCGGCCTTGAGTTCGGAATAATCAGCGATCCGCCGCGCCTGACCAACCCGGCCGCGTCGCTGCAGTTTCAGCCGCCCCTTGATCTCCCGTTCTGTAATCACCGCCAAATGGTCTGCCGGCAATTCAAATCCCGCCGACAGATTCCCGGCCATGACGAAAACACCGGCGCCCTGCATCACATCCTCGGCAGTCACCGCCTGCGCATTAACCCCCTGCTTGCTCAGGTTTTCCCGTAATACCGCCGCCGACTGCAAGCTGGACATCATCAGGATAATCTGATATTTTCGCTCTTGCCAGGCATGGATGTCATTCAGCAAAAATTCGGCTTTCCGGTGGTATGGCGGGATTCCCCGCATCATGATGTTTTCGGCCTGACATTCGCCAGCGGCATCGACATCATAGGCCAGCAGGGATAGGAAACAGGTCCTGGTTTCCGTCAGCGCCTGCTTTTTAAGCTGCTGCCATTCCAATGTCTTGGCGGAGACCGTTTCATCGGATCGGCGCAAGTTGGTCAATGCTTCTTCCAACCGGGCCGGTTCATCAAAAACGATTCCGGCGTTGGTCGGCAGATAGGCAATCACGCTGCTGTCGGCCGGGATCTCTTCGGAATCAACCGAGGGCAACAGGTTAACTGCCGGCAACATTTTCACCGAACGCTGCGTCACCGGATGGTATTCCCTGATCGAATCGATCATGTCGCCAAAGAACTCAATTCGTACCGGCATCGCCAGGTTTACCGGGAAAACATCAATGATACCGCCGCGGTTACTGAAATAGCCCACCGATTCAACCCGGTCGGCCCGCTCATAGCCATACTGAACAAACCGCGACAATAATTCGTCCCGGTCAATCGTTTCGCCCAGCTGCAATTGGCACTGATTCGCATAAAACCGCTCAGGCAACGGCGCCCGCATGGCAAATGCCTCAACCGTTGTCAGCACGATAACCGGTTCACCGGCAGCCAGCCTGGACAGTGCTTCCGTGCGTTGCCGGGCCAGTTCCTGACTGCGAGCCATCGCATGCACCGAAGCAGGATCACTGATCGGCAACTCCAACAGAACCCGCTCGGGGCAGAGCATGGACAAGTCGTGCCGGTAGCTGTCCAGCGCTTCGCGGGACGCAGTAACCAATAGCAACGGCGCAGCCTGACCAGACGCCAGCAATGCCGTCACAACGCTACGGGTCGCTCCCGATATTCCATACGCTGCCACGGTCTGACGGCCCGACCGGGCGAATTGTTCCGCCAGCTGGCGAATACTGCCGCATTGTCCGATACTCTGCAATAAACTGTGCATGTTTACCCTTTCCACGCCGACAAGGGCCTCGGCAGCGCCGAAGCCCTCTGGCTATTATTGTTGTATTCAGCCGGCCTGCAAATTATAGGTTGGCTTTTTTCCAATCATCGAGGAATCGCGCGATCCCAGCGTCAGTCAATGGATGATTTACCAACGACAGCAGTACTTTATAAGGAACGGTCGCGATATGCGCCCCGGCCAGCGCTGACTGGGTGACATGCATCGGATGGCGGATACTGGCGGCAATGATTTCGGTGTCGATATCATGGATGGCAAAAATATCGGCAATCGTCTTGACCAGATGTACGCCCTCTTCACTGATATCATCAAGCCTGCCAACGAACGGGCTGACAAAAACCGCGCCCGCCCTGGCCGCCATTAACGCCTGATTGGCTGAAAACACCAGCGTGACATTGGTCGGGATGTCTTCCTGTGACAATCCGTGCACAGCCTTGAGTCCTTCGATGGTCATCGGCACCTTGACCACGACGTTTCGACCGAGCGCCGCCAGTTCCCGTCCTTCCGCGATCATCTCGGGCGCAGTCGTCGCGATGACTTCCGCACTGACCGGACCTTCGACAATTTCGCAGATCTCGCGAATGACCGAGTGAATGTTTTGTTTCTCTTTGGCGATCAACGAGGGATTGGTGGTAACCCCATCCAACAGACCAAACCCGGCTACTTCCTGTATTTCCTTGATATTGGCTGTGTCCAGAAAAAACCGCATGTTGCCGCCCCCTTCTTATTATAACCTGTACCCTGAAACCTTACTCAATTCATTGATTAGCGCAACCGGGGCCGCGCCTCGGATTTGAACAGATTGTCCGGCTGCCGCGGCAACGCCGGTGGCTTGCCCGCAGGCAAGTCGCGTTGTTCAAACAAATTCTGCGTCGGCTGAGCCGGTTTGGTAGGCACCCGTTGCCCAATCACCAAGCGATACTCATCGCCGCGGTTATCCCAGCTAAATTTGATTTCGTGCCGGTTGCCGCTGAGCAGCAACTCCTGAACCGGTTTGCCGTTTTTCAGCAGCGTGGCCCGCAGGCCGCTATCCCAGTATCGCAGGGGGATTTTTAGCGTTAACTGATGTTTGTGCGCCGCGTCGACCGGAATCTGCCTGCCAATAAAATCGAGCGCGAACTCCAGCCCAATAGCGGTGGCTTTTTGCAATGGCCCCAGCATCACCAGCGGTTCCGGCCAATAATAATCGAGATAAGCCCGGGTCAGGTCAGTCGCTGTGCCGAATTGCAGCAGTCCTTTCTGCACATATTCCTGTTTCAGAAAAGCAAGATGGTCGTCCAACGCCTGGTAATGCCCGCCAGTCGTACTTTTCCAGCCACTTGTTCCCATGATGAACATTGCATGGGAAAAGCCGGTGATCCCCTTTACGCCCGGACGCACCTGTCCGCCATCCAGAAACAGGTTCATGCCTTGACGCACTTTTTCGTTCATCGTTGCAGCGCTGTCGACATCATACATGATCAGCTGCCGTGGCGTGGGACGAAACTCGACAATGCCAAGTTTTTTCAGATCGGTGGCTGGTGCATTGATGTCATCCGGCGGCGTCAGATAAACCGCTTTCAGAAAATCGCCGGAGGTAATGCCGCCGGCATTGCCGTCTGCGTCGCTGTTCCCCCACAGGCCGGCCGCTTTGTAAGCACGCATGCTCATCGCTTCCGATTCCGGCCCATTGCCGAAATCAAACGAGCCGGTCCGCGCCGACAGCACTTCGCCGGTAGGAAAATCGACCGTCAGTTTGGTCAACTGGCGCAAATAATGAAACAGAATACCGGTGCGGGTCGCCCGTTGCTGCGGGTCACCCTCGTCGGGAAACGAATGGGCCCAGCCATGTCGCAGATGATTGGCCCAAAAACCGTCGGTGGCCGGATTGTAGGACAAGACATTGCCGGGAACCTCCGGGTCATAGTCGGAGTGGAGATGCAACGCATATTCATGACCCCGTTTCGACTGAGCCTTAATCGAGGCACGAACCGCATCCAGTGTCTTACGCCAATCCGATTTTGTCGACTGGGCAGCCGCCCACTCGCCGGCATCCATGACTGGCATGGCAATATAATGGGTCCAGAGTGCGCCATGTTTTTCGGCAATCCGGTTCAGTGCTTCCGCTTTGTCAATCAGCTGGACGCGAAATTCTTCAGCATCCAACCAGCCGTTCTGATTACCCCAGGCGGTTGGATAGCCGGCGGCATCAATCGGTTCCAGATCTTCAGTCATCACATAAAACACTTTGCCGGGAGTCGGGTCGGTCACATCGATTTTGGCAACCGCTGGCGCTGCCATTTTGTTAACGGCCAGCCTCAAGTCCCAGGGCAATCCCAGATTAACGGCCGAAGCCCGTTGGGCCCGTACCTGCCAGTCCAGCGTCACCGTTTCACCAACTGCCAGCTTGGCGATCTTTTGTTCGGCAGGGCCTTGGATAATCAAGCCGTAAGCATACGGCTCCAGCAGTTTCAGTGACAGGTTTTCCAGCATCCGGTCGGTCACGTTGCTGATTTCCGTGCGCAGGGAAATAATTTCTCCCAGCGGGGCAGCAACCGGTACTGATCGCCAGACGACGCGCACGCCCTCAACTTGCGATCCTGCCGATTTGAGATCAGTAATTAGCACATGCTGCCCGTTACCCGCTTCAATAGCAATCCGGTAGCGACTCACAGTTTCCGGCGAAAATGTTGGGACGTGAAATGCGAATAATTCAGCTGGTCGAATCTGTTCCTGCACCCAATCGCCCTGATAGTTGTTTGCCAAGCGACGGTCCAGCCAAATCGCCCGCTCAGTTTTCAACGGCATACTGCCGGTGAAGACAAATCCCACGCTGGCAACGGTCTGGCCGTCTTTAGCGAGCGCGGTAATTTTCATCCGACCTGTTCCCTGAGTGGAACGGAACTGAAAACGATAAGCAAGTTCCGGCTCGGAGCTATCCATTTCGAGAAAATATTCGCTGCGCGCTTCGGCCCCAGCGCCCATTTCCAGAGCCTGCGGCGCTGACAGGCCTCTGCCTGTCACAACACGGGAAAAGTTGCCGCTGCCTTCCGACACCAAATTCTGCGGCAAACGCCAGTCGCTTTTCTCGCTGGCAGGCAACTCTTTCAGGCCTGCCACCGCAAGCCGCGCTTGGGTGTCAGGCCCGGTTACCGAAACCGGCGCGATATTCGACGGGGCAAATGTACTGCAACCGGCAACGGCCAGCAGCGAACAGACTAATAAAATCAGGATTTGCTTGCGCATCATTTCTCCGTGTCAGCGAAACTGCGGCGTATTTGCCGGATAGCCTAAAGCGGGATTCTGGGATATTGTGGTCTGCAGCAATTGATTCAGGAAGGAACCAAGTAGCGACTGTCCGCTGGGACCAAAGATCGCTTCCCAGAAACCGGACCGCCCATATTCCTTGAGCACCGGTTTGCCGGGGATTCCAGCGGCCTTGGCCGCCGAACGCACTGCTTCCTCCATGGTTCCCATTTCGTCGACCAGGCCCAGTGTCCGGGCCTGCCGCCCGGTATAGATTCTGCCGTCAGCCAATTGACGCACTTTGACCGGATCCATTTTGCGGCCTTCGGCAACCACAGCCACAAACTGTTCGTAGAGGTCATCGACCATTTCCTGAACAATCGCCCGTTCTTTTTCTGTCATCGGTCGCTCTGGCGACAGCATGTCTTTATGTGGTCCGCTCTTGATTTTTTCACCAGAAACGCCAACTTTTTTAAACAATTCCTGCCAATTCGCATAGGGGATGTAAACGCCAATACTGCCGGTAATCGTGCCCGGGTTGGCGTAAATTTTGTCGCAGAGCGCGGCAATCCAGTAGCCGCCCGACGCGGCAATGTCGCCCATCGATGCAACAACGACCTTGCCGGAGGCTCGCAGCTTCTTCAGCTCTTCGCCGACTTCCTGTGATGCTGGCGCACTACCGCCGGGGCTGTTGATCCGGATCACCACCGCCCGGACTTCTGCATCATCCCGAGCCGACTGAATCTGGCGAATAATTGCGTCGGTTCCGCCACCATCACCGAACAATCCCGCCTGACCCCGGCCGCCGACAATGACCCCATCTATATGAATCACCGCCACTTGATCGGTATGTTCAAACGGGTGCAGGAAAAACCAACCGGTCAGCATCAGCAGGAACCCAAAAACGAGAAATATGGTGATCACACTTTTTTTACGACTCATACCGCTGCCTCCTGCGAAAAACTGTTGGGAATATCCCAACAGTTTAAAGACTGTTATTTCAATTAGCGCTTTTCGCCAAACTTCAGCGCCGCCGCAACAAAGTCACGGAACAACGGGTGCGGTTTGGTCGGCCGCGACTTAAATTCCGGATGGAACTGGGTACCTACGAACCAGGGATGGTCTTTGATTTCCACTACTTCGACCAAACGGTCGTTCGGTAGCGTACCGCCGAGCACCAGTCCCTGATTGACCAGTTTTTCCCGGTAGGCGTTGTTGAATTCAAACCGATGACGGTGCCGTTCATAGATGATTTCATCCTGATAGGCAGCATAGGTCAGGGTTCCCGGCATGACCTTGCAGGGGTAGATCCCCAACCGCATCGTGCCGCCCTTGTCAACAACAGTGGCTTGTTCCGGCATCAGATCAATGACAGGATTCGCCGTTAGCGGGGCAAATTCACTGCTATGGGCATCAGCAATCTTACAGACATGACGGGCATATTCGATTACGGCGCATTGCATGCCGAGGCACAGGCCGAAAAATGGCACCTTGTTTTCCCGCGCATACTGGATCGCCCGGATTTTCCCTTCGATACCCCGGTCGCCGAAACCGCCGGGCACCAGGATGCCATCGACATCTCCCAGATATTTGGCCAAATCGCCGTTACATTGTTCAACATGTTCGGCATCGACCCATTTGATTTGAACAGCCGCGCTCTGGGGAATTCCCGCGTGACGCAGCGCTTCGGTCACACTCATGTAAGCGTCAGGCAACGCGACATATTTACCGACCAGCGCAATTGTGACCGTGCGGGACGGGTGCAGGATCTTGTCGACCATTGCCCGCCACTCGGTCATATCTTCGGCGCCGGTCTGGATATTGAGCTTTTCAATAACGATCCGGTCCAGCCCCTCTTCCTGCAGAATCAGGGGAACCTGATAAATCGACTGCACCGTGCGGTTCTGAATCACGGCTTCCAAGTCTATATCGCAGAACAACGCCAATTTTTCGCGCATATCAGCCGACATCTCGTGCTCGGTACGGCAAACGATGATATCCGGTTGAATCCCGATGCTGCGCAATTCTTTGACGCTATGCTGGGTAGGTTTCGTTTTCAGCTCACCAGCGGCGGAAATGTAAGGAATCAACGTCACATGCAAATAAAGGGTGTCATCTTTTCCCACTTCTTTACGCACTTGGCGAATCGCTTCCAAAAACGGCAAACTCTCTATGTCGCCAACGGTACCGCCAATTTCAGTAATAACTACATCGGCGTTGTCTTCGCGCCCGACATAATAAATCCGTTCTTTGATTTCATTGGTGATATGGGGAATCACCTGCACTGTGCTGCCGAGATAATCGCCCTTGCGTTCCTTGTTGATGACCGACCAGTAGATCTTGCCGGCGGTTACATTGGAACTCTTGGACAGGTTGATGTCGACGAATCGTTCATAGTGCCCCAAATCGAGATCAGTTTCGCCGCCATCATCAGTGACGAAAACTTCGCCATGCTGATACGGACTCATCGTGCCTGGGTCGATATTGATGTAGGGATCGAATTTCTGAATGGTGACCTTCATGCCCCGGCTTTTCAGCAGGCGCCCCAGGGAAGCCGCCGTAATCCCCTTGCCCAACGAAGAAACTACTCCGCCGGTGACAAATATGTATTTTGGCATATGCGTGCGCCCCCCTTGCTCTGCGTTACTCGTGTTGTGCCGGTTCATCATTGTCCCCCTGGAACCCGCTATCAATCTCATCGGGCTGCTGTACTTCCTGCAGTTTGTTTCGGCGGAATTCCACCACTTCTTCCAGTACGGCGGAAGAAGGTTCATCACTGCGCCCAGTCGTTTTGGTCACAGGTATCCATTCAGTCAATCCCCAGAAGCCTTTTCCCTTAAAGGCAAATCGGCTGTCCATATTGATCTGTGTATGCAGTTCTGCCATCGCCGGCGTCATCAGATAGGACGGCACTTTCTTCTCTGTCAGAACTGCGGTCAACAGGTCGCGAAAATAGATGTCATTTTTGCTTTCTTTCAGAATCCTGTAGGCAATATCTGGTCCGGGCATGTTTTTTTCCGTGTCTGCCATTCACTAACCCTCCACTTTTTAATGTTCTATTCCCGACAGTGTATAACCTGCCTGATACTGTCATCTCTGGTAAAATTAATCACATTTTTTCCGGTGCATCTACACCGAGGATCGTCAATGCATGTTTCAACACCCGCTGGGTTGCCGCCACCAAAGCCAACCGAGCCATTGTCAGTTCCGGTTCGACGCCCAGCACCCGACAGCCGTTGTAAAACGAGTGGAACAGGCCGGCCAGTTCATGGGCGAAGCGGGCAATGCGATGCGGCGCCCGGTCGCGGGCCGCGGCGGATATTTCTTCCGGATAATCGCCGAGCTTACGGATCAGATCCAGCTCAAACGGCGTCGACAGGCGTGATAGTTCAGCTTTGGCACTGTTGTCGAATACAATGCCGGCTTCGGTCATCTGACGGAAAATGCTGGCAATCCGGGCATGGGCGTACTGCACATAGTACACTGGATTGTCGTTGGAATGGGACTTTGCCAGGTCCAGATCAAAGTCCAGCTGGCTGTCCAGCGAACGCATAATGAAGAAATAACGCGCCGCATCGCGGCCGACCTCTTCAATCAATTCAGTCAGGGTGACGCCCTGGCCGGTCCGCTTAGACATCTTGACCAGTTCGCCGCCCTGATACAGCGAAACCATTTGCAGTATAAGCACTTCCAGCCGGGCTGGTTCATAGCCGAGCGCAGCCATGGCCGCTTTCATCCGCGGAATGTAACCATGATGGTCGGCGCCCCAGATATTGATCACAGTTTCAAAGCCGCGGCGGAATTTATTGTCGTGATAGGCAATATCAGAAGCAAGATAGGTTGGAATCCCATTGTCACGGACAATAACCCGGTCCTTGTCGTCGCCGAAATCGGTGCTGCGCAGCCAGAAAGCGCCGTCCTTGTCGTAGGCGTGTCCCTTCTCCCGCAGCTCGCGGCAAGCCGTCGCCACCGCATCGTCCTCGAACAGGGATCGTTCGCTGAACCACTCATCAAAGGTAACGCCGAACGACTCAAGGTCTTCCCGCAGCGCCAGCAGTTTTTCATCCAGCGCAATCTGTTTGAATACTTCCCGCCGATCGGCCGGACTCATCATCAGATAGCGGCTGCCCGCATTGTCGATGATTCGCTGCGCTGTTTCAATAATATCTTTGCCGTGGTAGCCGTCTTCGGGAAAAACCACCGTCTGCCCGAGCAATTCCAGGTAACGGGCTTCCACCGAAGCAGACAGATTGTCGATCTGATTGCCGGCATCATTGATATAGAACTCTTTCTGCACATCATAGCCAGCCGCTTGCATCAGATTGGCCAGCGCGCTGCCGAAGGCGGCGCCGCGGCCGTGTCCCACGTGCAGCGGACCAGTCGGATTGGCGCTGACAAACTCAATCTGAATTTTTTGTTGTCGTCCTTCGGTCGTGTTGCCATAGGCCTCGCCCTGATCGAGAATTTCCTGCAGCAAAGTATATAACCAGTCCGGTTTTAGATAAAAATTGATAAAACCGGGACCGGCAATTTCTGTCCGCTCCAGCCAGGGACAATTCGTTAAGTTGAAAGTAGCTGCTGCAGAAATCGTTTGCGGGCTAGTCTTAAGATACCGCGCCGCCTGCATGGCAAAATTAGTGGAAAAATCACCAAAACTTTTCTCCGGCGGCACTTCCAGCAATACTTCCGGTAGTTCGCCTTTTGGCAGTGTTCCTGTATCCATGGCAACAGTTGTCGCCGCCGTTATTGCTCTTGCCAGCTGTTCCTTTATATTCATCCACGTTCCTCCTGTGATTGGGCCAACCTTATTTTTGCAAACACGTGTCTATTATAGCAGTAGTTGCGCCACTTGCCAATTCATTGGCAAATCAGCTCACAATGCCGATGCTATGGCTTCGGCGACTGTTTTCAGCACCAACCAGCGTGCATATTCTTTTGAATTCGCTGCAACAACCGTCCATGGCGCCTTGCGGGTCGATGTCCGGAACAACATTTCATCCACCGCCAATTTGTAGGCGTCCCATTTTTCCCGGTTTCGCCAGTCTTCCGCAGTAATCTTCCACCGTTTCTCCAGCGTGTCTTCGCGTTCGCGGAACCGCAGCAGTTGCTCGTCTTTGTCGATATGAAGCCAGAATTTGACGACCACTGCGCCATAATTAGTCAGTTGTTGTTCAAATTCATTGATTTCGCGGTAAGCCCGTCGCCAGTCCGTTTCCGGGCAAAAACCTTCAACACGCTCTACCAGAACCCGACCATACCAGGTCCGGTCAAAAACGCTGATCCGCCCCGCAGCGGGGATGGCTTGCCAAAATCGCCACAAGTAATGGTGTGCTTTTTCGATGTCATTGGGCGCCGCAACCGGAATCACCTCATAGCCACGCGGATCGAAGTGCTGTACCAGGCGTTTGATCGCGCCACCCTTGCCTGCCGCATCCCATCCTTCAAACAGGATGAGCACGGGAATTTTCTTCTTATAGCTCTCATAATGCATTTCATGCAGTTTTTTGCCAAAACGATCCATCGCTTTCTCATAGTCTTCCGGCTTCCACTCTTTAAGCATTGAAGCCCGATCAAGAATCGATGCTGTTTCTTTGCTGCTCTCGGCCAATTCCACTATCGCTGGCCTGAGAATTTTTTGTTGTTCCAGCCGGGCAATCTGCTGCTCGATAGCATGCGCTATCGTCTCGCAAATTTTCACGGCAGCAAACCGCCGGTCCATGGCGGCAACCGGAATCCATGGACTGCAGTCCCGGTCGGTACGGCTCAGAGTTTCCTCAACAATCTCCGTATACTCCTCGTATTTACGATAACGTCGCCATTCCACTTCGCCGACCCGCCAGCGGGTAGCCGGGTCCTGTTCCAATTTTTGCATCCGCTGTTTCTGTTCTTTTTTAGTGATGTGCAGAAAGAACTTGAGCAAGATGCAGCCCGAATCAGTCAACTGGCGCTCAAACGAAACAATCTCATCATAGGCCACGTTGATTTTTTCCGCCGGCGTCTGCCCATCAATCCGTTCCGCCAATACCCTGCTATACCAACTTTTGTCATAAATCATCAATTTACCGGCTGCCGGCAACGTATTCCAATATTGCCAAAGGAATGGATGGGCTGCCGTAGCGGCTTGACAGGTGTTGTTGGCAAACACCTTGAACCCCCGGGGATCTAGCCGCAGGATCAGCTCGTTGATCAATGTGCCCCGACCGGCAGCATCCCAGCCCTCAAACACGATAATCGCCGGAATGCCCAAATCATGAATTTTCCGGTGCAATTCACCCAGCTGGTTAGCCAAAACATCCATGCGGTTCTTGTAATCACTTTTGACTAACTTCTGACCGAGATCGACCTGCTCAAGCATATCTTCACCCTCCCCGCAAGGTTTCTTTGCACCACAGAGTGTATCATTCGCCAATTCATGGTAAAATATCGGTAGAATCCGATACTATATAATGAGGTGAAACGATGAAATCAACCAGATGCCAACTGCTATCCGTATTGTTACTGGCAGGACTGCTGCTACTGAGCGTGCAGACTGCAGCATTTGCCGCCAAAGCACCCGCTCCGGCGCCCGTAACACCACCTGCCGCACCTGCGCCGACCGCTGTCGTGCCGATTGAAATTCGCGCCCATGCCTATGATGCCATCGGAACTGCTCTGATTCAGCGAACCACTGACATCTTCGCCAATGACAGGCGATTCCAGCTTGTTACCAGTGCTGAGCCGAGCCGGGTTATTATTAATGTGTCAACCCAGGCCAGCAAAAGCAACAAGGAACCTGTAACGGCTTACGGTCTGGCTGTCACATTCAAACTACCCACCAGCGTAGACCGCCTGTTTGCCGGCAACACCGTCGGTGTGTGCAGCATGAAGGAAGTTCCCGTCGATGCACAGGGAATCGTTGACATGACCTGGAGTCTGGTGGAAAACTTTCCCGATCTATTGGCTAAAGTACAAAAACCGGTCAAATAGAAGACTACCAAACACTCAGTTCAAAACTCCGGGATAACCGGAGTTTTTTTATTTGCTGCGAAACTGGGCCAGTTGCTCGACTAGCTGGATGCAATTGTTTTCCGGCGACTGAATCGTGCAGGCTGCCACATGGGTTCCCGTGACAGTCGCGGCGGCAAGAGACTCGCCCTGCGCCAGAGCGGCCACAGCGCCTGAAAAGAATGCATCGCCGGCGCCGCAGGTATCGACGACTTTGACCGGCAACGCCGGCTGAAAGCCCCGCTCCTCGGTAGCCGTATCATAATACACGCTACCATGGGCCCCCAGTGTTACCACCAGCGCCTGCAGACCCATTTCCTTCGTCACTTGAGGTAATCGCGCCAAAATCTTGTCCGAATCAGCATCGGCAAATTCTTCACCGCACAGCCGGCCAAGTTCGATGTGGTTGCAGACAAACAAAGCTAATCCTTGCAATACATCGGGCGACTTCATGACCACTTCCAGATTGCCGGGAAGTCCGTACACCGGCTTTGCTTTCTTTTTGGCCAACTTCAAAACCTGCCGGGTAATCCGTTCGTTTAAATCCAATTCCAGCGCGACATGCGTCGCCTGCTCCATCATCGCGTCACCCATCAAGGATAATGAATTTTCCATTCCCTGCAGGTCCGGCATTTGCGATATCGAACCGGCCAGTTCGCCGTTTTCATCCATAACAGCCAGCCACATTCCCATGCCGCCAGCATCGGTCCGCGCCAAAAACGAGCTCCTCACTCCGCAGGCTGCCAGCCGGTCGACCACATCGTTGCCGATCGAGCCCTTGTCCACGCTTGAGACCAGGCTGGTCGGCAATCCCAGTCGGCCAATATTCTCCGCCACATTGCGACCGACACCGCCATGGACGAACTTCACCGAACCGACATTACGCCCCTGCGGATCGTAATGCACGGCGGAAAATCCCTTGCAGTCAACAAATACCGTCCCCACAACCAAAACATGTGTCGCCAGATCGCATCCCTCTTCTCCAGATAATCTCATGTCGGTAAAAAGCGAAACGGGCCTGCCTTCGGGAGAATGCGACCCGTTTTTTGTGTCGTTTATACTTTGGGAATATTTCGCCCGGAAAAAATCTCATTCATTTCTTTTTTTAGCCGTTGTTTGATTTTTTTCTTTTCCGAAGTAATCAATTCCTTCTTGGCAGTGCCAAACAGGTAGTTGTCGAGGTCGAATTCCTTGAGGATCATCTTGGTGTGAAAAATATTGTCCTGATAGACATTCACGTCGATAGTCTGATATTCATCGCGAGTTTCTTTGGAAATATAGTTTTGGATCGAATTGATCTTGTGATCGATAAACAGTTTTTTGCCGTTGATGTCGCGGGTAAAACCGCGGACACGATAATCGATGGCCACAATATCCGAGCTGAAGCTGTTGATCAGATAATTCAGCGCCGTCAGCGGTGAAATCCGTCCGCAGGTCGATACATCGATATCCGCCCGAAAAGTGCTGATCCCCTGGTCAGGATGGCTTTCCGGATAGGTGTGTACCGTAATGTGGCTCTTGTCCAGATGCGCAACCACCGCATCTGTCTGCTTCTTTTTCTTCTTTTTCTTTTTCGGTTCATCCTCGTCAAGCTCGTCGACGATTTCAGCCACCAAGGCTTCCGAAGCTTCCTTGTCCTCGGCAACCAGCATCGTCACACTCGAACCCTGCGGTTCATAATCCTGCTGGGCAATATTCAGGATATTGGCGCCGATGATCTTGGCCACTTCGGTCAGGATTCCGGTCAAACGCTCGGCATTGTATTCTTCATCGATGTATTCAATGTATTCGCGGCGATGCTGGGGAGTTTTGGCGTAACAAATATCATACATGTTAAAGCTCAAGGTTTTAGTCAGGTTATTGAATCCATAGAGCTTGATTTTTTTGATTTTTTTTACCTGCATTACGATCCTCTTTTCCCGCCCCGGCGATATTTTTCAAACCAAATACTAACAGATTTTGCGCTCAGTTACAATGTAAAATTTAACGCTACAATTTTACAGGCCGGTTTCCTGCCAACAGCAATATATACCGAGACTTCCTTCGCTTAAGCCGACCCTAATCTTTTGCGCACCCACAGCCAGCCGGTTGCTGATTGCAGCCGGCGCCTGCATCGACAGATCGATTCCCTCAAGTGGCCAATGCACGCCCTGGCTCGTCACCTGGCGGCAAACTGGCGTAAGCGGGATTAGTGATATAGTTTTCGGCTGTTGAACAAATTCAATATCCAGCTGTTGTCCGCCAGGCAAAAAAAACATCGCTTCGGCCTGATCGACAATCCCGGCTATACTGAGTCCCGAGTCGGTCGCCTGCAATAAACTGAACACATTGGACCAGGCGTGGTCGAACCGGCCACCCCAACCGCCAGTCAACAGAACCGCAGCGTCGGAACGCTGCACGGCCAGTTCGCGCAAGGCGAGTTGCAGATCGGTATAATCTTTGTCCACCGGGTATCGCACCGTCGGAACCTTAAGCGCTTCCAACCATTGCCAGGAGGACGTTTCACTACTATCGGCATCGCCCAAAAGAATCTCCGGGACCACCGCTGCTGCGCGGCAAATGTCGGCTCCTCGGTCGACGGCCCATATCGGATAAAGCTGCGCCATTGACGCAAGCCAGCTGGCGGCAGGAGCACGTCCGCCGGCTACCAGAACGACCGTTTCTGCTTCGGCCTGTTGAAATACAACCGTACATTGCGGGATTGTTATCTTCATCTGCCGTCCCCCCGTTCAGTTGCCGCCGTTTTCCGCCTGTTCCAGTTCAGCCAGTTCGAGGCCGGTCGCCTCCCAATCTTGGTATGCCTTATCCAGAGCTGTTTTCATCTGTTCATGTTCCTCACCCAGTTTGCGGCTATCCACCGGGTCGGCATGCGAGGCAGGATCGTTGATTCGTCGCTCCAGCTCACCCAGCATGATTTCGCGTTCGCCAATTTCCTTCTCCAACCGGCTTAGTTGGCGTTGGCATTCCTGACGGCGCTTCAGCGGTGAAGTGTTTCGTTTTTCCGATCGTTCGCCTTTGGGCGCTTTCGGTCGCGCTTCGGCGCCGGTGTTTCGGCCCGGTTCCGCCAGCGATGCCTGGACAGCGGCCTGCGCCGCCTTGTATTCACTGTAATTTCCCGGATACGAAGCCAGTTTGCCGTTTTCAAACGCCAGTAAACGGTCGGCAATCCGGTCAATCAGATAACGGTCATGGGAAACCAACAGCAGTGTTCCCGGAAAAGCGTCCAGAGCCTCTTCGACTGCTTCCCGCGCCGGAATATCGAGATGGTTGGTCGGTTCATCCATCACCAGAAAATTGGCGCCGGACAACAGAATTTTCAGCAGGGCCAGACGGGCCTTTTCGCCGCCGGACAAATCACCGACCAGTTTAAACACTTCATCGCCACGAAACAAGAACCGCCCCAGCACCTTACGGGCCCGGTCTTCAGTCAGACCACACCGAAATACGATTTCGTCAAGCACCCGCACCGCATCGTTCAATTCTTCAAATTCCTGCGAATAGTAGCCAATGCGAGCCCGCGGGCTGTTGCGCACGCGTCCCTTCAGCGGCTGCAATTCGTCCAGTAATAGTCGCAACAGCGTTGTTTTGCCGACACCGTTCGGTCCCATCAACGCCACCTTTTCACCGCCACGCAGCAAAAACGAAATGTTTTCGAACACCGGCTCGCTGCAATAGCCTGCCGTCACTTCGACGAACTCGCTCATCCGTTCCGGCACTTCATCACAGTCGGGAAAGAAGAATTGCATCGCTTCGTAGGTTTCCGGCCGCTCCAGTCGTTCCAGTCGGTTCAGTTGGGATTGCCGGCCACGCGCCTGCTTCGATTTGATGCCCGCTTTATAACGGCGAATGTATTCTTCGGTTTCGACGATTTTCTCCTGTTGCTGCTCGTACGCCGCCAGTGCCGCCGTCAGGCGCATGGCTTTTTGTTCGACATAACCGGAATAACCGGCCGCATACTCTGTCAGCGAACCATTGGCCAATTCCAGCGTTCGACTTGTCACCGCATCCAGAAAATAACGGTCATGGGAAACGACCAGCACGGCGCCGGGATAATCCCGCAAATACCCCTCCAACCATTCGGACCGTTCCAGGTCCAGGTGATTCGTCGGTTCATCCAGACAGAGAAAATCCGGTTGACGGACCAGTTCGCGGGCCAGCGCAATACGGGTTTTCTGACCACCGGAGAACTCTGCGGCATTGCGGGCCAAATCCTGTTCGGAAAAACCCAGGCCAAGCGAAATCTGCCGAATCCGACTGTCCATCGCGTAGCCATCTGCATGCTCGAATCGCGCCATCACTTCCGCGTACTCCGTCAGCAGGGCCGCCGGGGCACTGTCCCCCATCGCCGCCAGCTGCGCTTCGATCTGCCGCATATGGGCTTCCCATGCAAGAACATCCTGATATGCCTGTTTCAATTCTTCCAGCACGGTTCGTCCACCAAAGTCGACTTCCTGCCGCACATAGCCCACTGCACAGGAGCGAAACCAGCTGACCTGTCCGCCGTCAGAGCGCTCCTCGTCGAGCAGACAACGCAACAGAGTCGTTTTGCCAGCTCCGTTTGGGCCCACAAAACCGACCTTTTCGCCTCGTCTGATTTCAAAACCGATCCCTGTATAGAGCACCCGTTCGCCGAAATATTTAGCCAGGTCCGTGACCTTCAGCAGTAATTCTGCCATCGTTTACTCCCTTTCCTTGCTACGGTCGGAGACAGAATCTAAAAGTATTCGCTGATAAAATTGCGTTCAGCCGGGAAAATCGCCGTGAGCAAATCCCGTTCCCGTTCGTTCACCCGAAGTCCGTCAACTGCCGACAACAACTCCGTCGCCGGGCGTTGACCAAAATAAAGCTGGCTAAGCAACGCCACGCTGAGAACCAAATCCGGTTCGCCAGCCGCCGGATCAGAAGTCCAGCGGCCTGTACCCTGGCTGATCTGCCAACAAAAGCGGCCCGCATTCCAGGGCGCCAGCGGATCCGTCAGCTCCACCGTCAGATTTTCCGTCAGTCCAGCGGGAAAGGACATTAAGTTTAATGCCGCCTGGCAATCGGTCAGTCGCCCCATCAGGAACGGTTCGCTGTGCGATGCGGCAAATAGAACGGAGGCCTGCTCTTCTGATGGATCTTCCCATTCCAGCCGATTCACGCCGCTACCCTCAGTTTGTTGCAGCAAAAATTTCCACAACGGATCAATCTCTGTTGAATCGCACCAGATCAGCTCACGCACGCGTAGCAAATCGCCATCAATCTTATATAGAACATAACCGACTGGTTCAGCTTCTTTCAGCAGCACGCCGGCTTTACCACCGTCGCCGCGGTGATCAGCCAGAAGCCTGCTCCAGTCGGATGGCTGTCGGCAAACATAGGCATGACGCGATTGAACAAATTTTTGATATAACGCTGACAACACTATAGTATCGTTACTATCAGCCAGCCAGGTCAATCCGGTATCAGGCGCCGATTCCAGCAAAACTTCCGCCACCGCCAGCGGCAAGTGATAGAAGCGCCGTGAATAACAGAAGTCCCAACCTAACGGACGATAAAAATCTGGCCAACGGGGTTGCAAGATACTGATGCTGACTCCGGTTCGCTTCAGTACAGCCAACGCAGTCGCCATGATTTCGCGGCCGAGCCCGCTGCCGCGCAGTGCTTCGTCCACGCACACACCAACGAAATAAACCGTATCCCGCCAGGCGCCGCGCAAAAACTGCCGATGCGGCAACAGATGGGCCTGTGCAGCAATCGTGCCGTCTTTCACGCCAACCCAGGTATGTTCTGCTTTATAATGGTGGGAAAAATACCAGCTGGTCCAGGGCTCTTCCTCGCCAAAACATTGGCCCCATAGCTGCCTTATCGCCGGAAATTCTTCGTCCCGGCAAAACCGGTATTCCATCGCTCTCTCCTTAGTCTTCACTGGCTCGGTATTTTTCGACCATCCGCACCGGGCGATAGGACTGTTTAGCGGCCCGCAGACCGGCGATGCCCATGTCTTCCTCGCGGTTGACAAAGCTCATCTGCGACCAGGCGTGCGACAGATATTCTCGATTAATCATCTGATACAACCCCGGAATCGACGGGTCAGCTTTTTCGATATGGATTACCGCGGTGTCTTCGCATAAGGCTTCGCCCACGGTGAACGATTTGATTTCTCCGTCAATCCGGATGATGCCGCCGCTGAGGTTCAGGGCGTCAAACTGTGCCAATGCCTGCTCAACTGCGAACAGCTCGGCCTGCATGATCCGGTCCTCACACCGCTGGCGTTCGAGCCATTCTTTGGCCAACGGAATCGATTCCAGGGCGTTCTGACCATTCATCGGTTCGTAGGCATAATTAAAGTTCTGCCTCAGGAAGGTTTTGATATGATGCCGCTTGGCCTCGAATTTACGCCCTTTGAGTTCTATCAACTCCTGGACACTATAAATATAGTCGTCTTCCGGACGATCATGTTCAATTTTCCAGCTGGGAAATTCTTCGGCCAACATTTCAGCCAACCCGATTTCCAGTCCTTTGATCAACAAGGGATGCCCTTGCTGCCGAAACCAGTCCGCCAACAGGCGGGCAGCCTGCACCGAATCCTCTCGTTCGGGGGCGCAGGGATGCAATGCATAGACAGGGCCGTCCTGTAACACCACCACACATATTGCCTTTTCAATCTTGGCCCAGACGATATCGAGCGGCTTTCGCCAGATGAACAGATTGGTAAAACTGCTTTCCGACCCTTCATGGCGGCAACTACGGTACGATGCGTCAAATAGTGGTCGATCACTTAATTTTATCTGTTGAAATTGTAACCCATTCACGTTTTAGTCCACTTCCCATTAGTCTTATTTTTTAGTCGATCGAAACTTCACTGTGATTTCGACGATTTCTGAATTGGCATTGGTCCGTATTGGCGGGCCCCAGGTGCCAAACCCCGACGATACAATCGCATGCAGCGCACCTTTTTGTAAATAACCCCAGTCGAGTTCGTAGAGCCGCTGGGTGACCCAGTGGTTAGGATACAACTGGCCACGATGCGTATGTCCCGATACGACAAGGTCGACCCCAATCGCTTGCGCCGCTGCTAGTTCACGCGGTTGGTGGTCCATCAAAAATAACGGTTTGGCCGGATCAATCCCCTGCAGCCATTGCGAGAGCGGTTTGCGCGGACTCCCCAGAAACCGCTGCCGGTCCCAGTCATCCCGCCCGGCGATGATAAACCGGTTATCCACAGTAAAATAAGAGTCCCGCAAAACCGTGATGCCGCCGCTTCGCATCAGTTCGATCGCCGCTTCTGTCTCCCGGCCGATATACTCGTGGTTGCCAAGAACCGCAAACACACCAAACCTTGATTGCAGCTTACGAAAGGTCGACGCCATGTCCTGATCGATAAAATGGCCGATGTCTTCGTCAATCACATCGCCGGCCAACAGCACCAGATCCGGTCGCCTGGCATTGATCTGGTCGACTAAATGCTGTAGTCTTCTATTATCTACAATTTTCCCCAAATGAATATCTGATACCATCACAATACGCAGTTCGGGCAAGTCACCTGCGGCTTTTTCCAACGAAATCTCGTAAGACCGCCAAACCGTATGCGTGGCATTCCAGACGCCATAGGCCAAAATTAGGGCAACCCCAAAGACAACGATACCACCGATCTTTGCCGGAGACGTTCGCCAATCGGCGGGGATAAACGGACAAAATCGATTCACCAACCGAATCAGATCAATCAGGAGACAAAATAGTGTCAGGTAATACAACGCCGCCATCCAGACGCTACCGCCGACAGTCAACAGTGTGTTCAGCGATCCCGGCAAATAGCCGTTGAGAATCCGCTCCAGAATATAGGCAAAGGCAACAAATGCCAGAATAGCGGAATAAAAATGGCCACCGGGAAAGGCAGGCAAAGAATGAAAAGCCTGCCAACCCCGGAGACCAACATACAGATTCGCTAATGAATATACAACGAAAAATACGGCGAAGAAAATTAGCAACTGTGCGTTCATGGCTATCATTGTACCACAGGAACGCAGCCGTCGGCTACTTGCTGCTGGTAGCAGCCTCTGCACCGGCAACATTGGCCTGGGCGGCAGCCAGACGGGCTACCGGCACCCGGAACGGCGAGCAGCTGACAAAGTCAAGGCCGATTTGGTGGCAGAACTCGATCGAATGCGGTTCGCCGCCGTGTTCGCCGCAAATCCCAATCAACAGATCCGGTTTGGCAGTCCTGCCTGCTTCCACCGTCATCCGCATCAATTGGCCAACCCCGCGGCGGTCCAAAATAATGAATGGATTGTCTTTGAGAATCCGTTTTTCGAGATAAGCATCCATGAACTTGCCTTCGGCATCATCGCGGCTAAAGCCAAATGTCGTCTGGGTCAGATCATTGGTGCCAAAACTGAAGAAATCGGAGATTTCCGCCAGTTCGCCAGCCAACAGGGCTGCCCGTGGCATTTCGATCATCGAGCCAACCGAATACTCAAAATGGATATTTTCTTTGATCATCAGCTCTTTGGCCATCGCGTCAATCCGGGTTTTGAAGAAATCCATCTCATGGAAATCAATCGTCAGGGGAATCTCGATTTCCGGCAACACTTTGACCCCTTCGCGCGTCAGTCGGGCGGCGGCATTGAGGACGGCTCGGGCCTGCATGTCGTAAACGTCAGGGTGCGTGATCCCCAAGCGGCAGCCACGGTGGCCAAGCATCGGATTGAATTCGTGCATTTCCCTGATCTTCGCCAGCAGAATTTCCTGCTCGGCCAATCGCTGCGGGTCTTTACCGGTAATCCGCAGTTCTACCACATCCACCAGCACGGACTCATAATTCGGCAGGAACTCGTGCAGCGGCGGATCAAGCAGACGGATGGTAACCGGGAACCCGTGCATCGCCTTGAGAATGCCATAGAAATCGTCTTCCTGCATCTTTTGTATATGCGACAGCGGTTCTTCCCGCTGTGCCGGCGTTTCGGCCAGAATCATCCGCTGGACATGGGGCAGCCGGTCAGCGCCCATAAACATATGTTCCGTCCGGGTCAGGCCAATTCCCTGGGCGCCAAATTCGCGGGCTCTGGTTGCGTCTTCCGGTGTATCGGCGTTGGCTCGCACTTTCATCCGCGACAGACTATCAGCCCATTTGAGAATTTGTTCGTATTCTGGGGAGAACAGGGCGTCAATCACTGGAACAGCGCCCAAAATAACCCGACCTGTTGTGCCGTCAATCGACAACATATCGCCGGCGTTAATGACATGTCCGGCAACGGTTGCCGTCTGTTTTTCATAATCGATCCGCAGTGCATCGCAGCCGCATATGCAGGGTTTACCCATGCCGCGGGCCACAACTGCGGCGTGGCTGGTCATGCCGCCCCGACTGGTCAGAATCCCCTGGGCCGCCACCATGCCATGGATATCTTCCGGCGTAGTTTCCATCCGCACCAGCAGGGTCTTTACGCCTTCAGCCGCTTTTTTCGCCGCCGTATTCGCATCAAACACCACCGCACCGGAAGCGGCGCCCGGCGAAGCCGGCAAGCCTTTGGCGATGGCCTCGAGTTTTACTGACGGATCAATCCGGCGGTGCATCAGTTGTTCGATATGGGCCGGTTCGACTTTCATGATCGCTTCGGCTGGCGTCAGGATGTTTTCCTGCACCAAGTCGTAGGCAACTTGAACTGCAGCCTGACCGGTCCGTTTGCCGTTCCGGGTCTGCAGCATATAGAGGCGACCACGTTCGATCGTGAATTCGATATCCTGCATATCTTTATAGTGATGTTCCAGTGTATCGGCTGCTTTGACAAACTGCTTGTACATCTCCGGCATCTGGTCTTTAAGTTCCGAAATGGGGCGGGGCGTGCGAATCCCTGCCACTACATCCTCGCCCTGGGCATTGGTCAGAAATTCACCGTACAAAAGCTTCTCGCCGGTCGACGGATTACGGGTAAACGCCACGCCGGTACCGCAATCATCGCCCATGTTACCAAATACCATTGCCTGAACATTGACTGCAGTACCCAGATCGTGCGAAATGCGGTTCAGGTTGCGATACACGATCGCCCGTTCATTGTTCCAGGAACGGAACACCGCTTCCACCGACATGAACAGCTGCTCCATCGGCTCTTGCGGGAACGGCCGGCCCGAGCGGTCAACCACCAGTTTTTTGTATGCGGCAACCAGTCCAACCAGCGCCTCGGCCGACAGTTCCTGGTCAAACTTCACGCCCTGCTGTTCTTTGCATTTGGTTAACAGTTCTTCAAAATCATGCTTATGAATCTCGAGCACCACATCGCCGAACATCTGAATAAACCGGCGATAGGCGTCAAAAGCGAACCGGCGGTTGGCCGTGGCGGTTGCCATCCCTTCTACCGTGACATCGTTCAGGCCAAGATTGAGAATCGTATCCATCATGCCCGGCATCGAAAAAATCGCGCCGGAACGAACGGAAAGCAGCAATGGATTGGTGGCATCGCCGAATTTTTTATCAGTCTTTTGCTCAATGGCTGCTAATCCGGCCTTGATTTGATCGGCTAGGCCTGCCGGGAACTGATTGCCGACTTTGTAATACTGGCGGCAAACCTCTGTGGTAATCGTCATGCCCGGCGGCACCGGCAAACCGATGCGGGTCATCTCCGCCAGTCCCGATCCTTTTCCGCCCAGCAATGATTTCATGTTGGCACGGCCTTCTTCAAATAGGTATACCATTTTTCCCTGATTTTCCGCTTTGTCCATTCATTTTTCCCCCTGTAATCATATTGGTTGCGGAACCGTTCGTAATACGCGTCAGACAAATTTCACTACATTGTCCTATCTATTTCGATTTGTCTGTTTTTTCCGCTATATTTTGATTGATTCGACTTCATTGTAAAAAAACCTGCCACAAACCAAAAAAATCAGGGAATTTTATTTCGTCGCCGGTTTGGCCTGCACCGATAACAGCATATCGCGAATCACCGGATCCCAAAATGGTCGTTCGCCGTCAAAACCGCCCAATACGGCAACCGTCAGTTGATTGTCTACACTGAGTACATAAACGCGGCCAAAAAAAGCAAACGGCAACCCTTCCACTGTTACCATTGCACGGGCGCCAGCGGTCCATGCCTTATCGCCGTTTTGCATCGGCAGCGGTTGCAACGCCAGCATCTCCAACAATTTAATGCTGACTTTGTTTTTCGGATCGGTATATTGAGCTTTTTCGATATTGGCATCAACCCAGGCTTTCAACTCGGCCAGTTTTTCTGTTTGCGATGCGTCCAGATCCTTAGTGAAAAAATCAATGTTCGGCGGCAATTTTTCGCCGTCACGGGCAGCCAACAGCCACGCCATGTGGATTGCCTCGCCATCGTCCATGGTCAGATGATAAAAAGCCATGTCCGCTTTGGCAAATCGGCGCGTGGCCGCAGCTTCATCGCTCGGCAATGCGTCTTTCAGCAACGTCGGCGTACCGGCAGGAACCAACTCCGGTTTGGCAGGCAGACCCGGTTGTGTCGTCGCCGGTTTTTTCGGATCGGCCAGTTTCTTTTTCTCCTGCTCGATTAAATTGCGGAACTCTTTTACTTCGACTGCGGAAAAGCCCTCCGGCGCTTTCATTGTGCCAATAAAAGGAATGTCCCATTCTGATACCGACCAGGCAAATGCCGCATCGGCCTGGGGCACGAAGGCCAGACTCACAAATAACGCAACAAACAGAACCAGGGCAATCTTTTTCATTGTCGCAACCTCCCGTTTATTTAGTAATAGTACCGAACACGAACGAGTTTACTCCGTCAATGTGGCTGCCAGATATTGACCGACGTCAGCACGTCAATAAAACGGCGCCCGCTGCGCAGCGGCAAATCAAGATCGCCCACCACGATCTGCATGACACCGATCCGCGGCAGACTGCCGTCGGCCCCTGGTCGCGAAGCATCACCATAACTGCCGAGACTGTGGATCGCATAGTGCTTGCCCCCATGAATCCCCAGATACATCATCACATGGTTTCGCATGTGCAGAGTGGCGCCGGGGTCTGCCCGCTCCAGCAGCGCATAACGGGTCGCTGCATCGGCAATCCCTCTTAACTGGATCCGCCGGCCGGGGACTGCTTCTTGCTGGTCGGCGTTACGCGGCGCCAGAATGCCGAACACTTTATAAATATCCATGATAAATGAAGAACAGTCCCTGCCCTCATCCAAGCCGCCCCAGCCATAATTTTCTCCCAGCATTTTGAAAGCTTGCCGGAGAATATTAGCACGGGTGTAAGACAGATAACCGACAGAAACATCCGCTTTGCCATGAATCCAAGCTTTTTGCCAAACCACAGCGCCATTATCACTACGCCGGGGAACCTCAACATGGTAGCCGTCTTTTTCCATACCGATAAAGGGCAACTTTGCCCCCATGCCGGCCCGCCAGTCCGCGACCGGTTTGCCCATCACCGCATCTCGCGGCGCCACTTTGCTGCCGGTAATCACCACAAAAGCTTTGGCGCGACGCAGTTGCCATTCCTGCCGGGATGACGCCAGCGCCACATCCTCCGCCTTCATCCAGCCGCGATAATTTACCAGCTGAACATACAGCCATTGGGCATCGCTGCTGCGGTGCAACACCGCCAGCGGCTCGGCAATGTTGACCGCCGTTTCCTGAAACAGGTCGAAATCATCCGATTCATCGTCTTCGCTGGCTGCCTCGTCGGTTGGAAAAGTTCGCAGATCGCTACGACGCACCGCGAATCCCCAGGCAACCGAATTGGTCTCGCGGATGGACTGCAGATTCAGATTCTGTTCCAACCGGTCATAAAAACCGCTGCCAAGCAACTTACCAGCCGAGTAACGCTCCTGCCCGCGCGGCAGTCGGTCGACAGCCAGCCATTGTCGCAGACGTTCCCGGCCCACCGTATCAGGAAAGGCGTCCAGGTCAACAACCGCCTGCGGCAGCGCCGCATAAATCGCCCGGTTGAATGCGACAACCCCAGCTGGGTCAAGGATCAACTGGCGGGACGCCGGTAGTTTGGCTGACCAAAAATCAGCTTTTAGCATCGCATCCGTTACACCAGGCAATCGCCCATCCCCTACCATAGCCGCTTGCCCAACCGGCAGCAGCGGAAACATCAATAAACCAACCAGACTGGTCGTGATTACGAGCCATTTCATTTCCATCTGTTTATTCTCCCAGATAACCAAGAATGATTTGCGGATTTTGGCCCGGATCCAGCCAGGTCACGATCCGTTCGAGATCGTTTTCCGCCATTGCGACACAACCAGCGGTAGCTTGACCCGGACCTTTCCAGATATGCAAAAAAATCGCACTGCCCCTGCCGGCAAGAACAGGATCAGTATTATAGCCCACTACCACGCCGAGCCGGTACAGATGGTCATCGCGCCGCATTTTTTCATGCGACTCTTTGGCTGGAATCCCATGTACCCATTGGTTGTAGCGCGGCGACGACGGTTCATCGATCCAGACGTCTTCTGCTGTGGCCTGCCGATAAGGCATCCGGCTATCCACCGACGCAGCGTAGCCAAATACCAGCTTCAGCGGAAAAACACCGCGCGGCGTCATCCCATCGCCTTCTCTTTTTTGATTAAAACCGGCTATACCCGTTCGGCCAATATTTACGGCAATCGGTCCTAACACCGTCCTCCAGCCTTGCGGCGTCTGCTGCAAAGCCCACAATACCGTCTCGACTGAACCGGGACGGGGCTGGGCGACAGCCAAAACCTGCGCCGAACCGGTTGGCGCTATGCGTGGGTCCATATTGGACACTTCATAATCGCGCCAGTCCGGTGCATCAAAATGCCACCACTCCGTCGTCACTGGTGAAAAACCCACCTGTCGCATCACCGCCTGTAGGGTTTGCCTGTTGCGCAACGCCTCCGGCGTTGCCGCCATAAAATCAAGATGAGAACGCTCGGAAAAATCGTCAAACGCAGATGGCATCGGCAACTCCCGTCCTGTCGCGTCAACTAGACCGACGTCCACCGAAGCGCCCCGGTTATGGCGCGATGGACCAATGGCCGGATTAGCTACATAATTTGCATCAGGAAACACTGCCCACATTTTTTGCTGTACCGACAACGGTCGATAACAATCGAACACTTTCAGACCCAACCCCTGAGACCTGAGCCGCCGCTGCGCCTGAAGCAACCGATAGGCAACCGGTTCGCGCAACACGCAGCGATCCGACGGATACAAAATCTGTCCGGTAAAATTATCAGTCGTCGCGTAACGCATGTCTTTGAGGATAGAAGGGTCCAGCGCTTGAACGTCGACCAACCCAAGATCCGCTTCCGGTGAAGCCGCGACCACGCCCATACTAAACAAACAAATCAGCCATAAGATGATCAGTACTCTATTCCCCGGGAAATACTTCATCATGTTTCCTCCTGACTACCGCACCTGAACCCCTAGTTCAAACATCCGGTTCCAGGGAAACTGCACGGTGATCGATTCGGCCGGAATCGGCCACAGATACTTGTAGGCAAAACGGCGAATTTGATCGCCTGCTGCGCGAGTCAGTTGCGGTGTGAGTTGATTGAGTCGTTGGCCGTCATTGCCTGCCGGATAAACGATTGTATTGACCAGTTCGCTGCGAATATTGGCCTGATAAGCCCAATCATCGAGATAACGAACTGCCAGTAGTTTTTTTCGCTTTTCGTCGGCAGTCTGCAGCGCCAACATTCCCTGGCCCACGGCATAGCCAAGGGTATTCCCGGCGGTGTTCCAACCGGAATAGGCCGCCAGGCGGGGCAAGATGCCCTGCCGCCAAAGCTCTTGCATCAATGCATTATCAGCGCCGTTGCCAAACGCCACATCGCCGACGGCAACAGGACGACCCGCAGCCAGTTCAGTTTTGACCGACTGGACAAACTGCCTGGTCGCGCTACTGGCAGTGGCGACATTTTCCGGTCCGTTTGCTTCGTGAGTCACACCTGATTCCGGCGTATTTACCGCCAAAATCAGATCTGGCTTCTCCGTCCAGTCCAGTTTTAGACCGCCGGACACCTGGATATGTTGCGGAACCGTCTCGCCCAGCGGACGGTCTTCGTAGGAGGCAACCGTCGCGCCGCCGATGCCCGGCGCGTAAACCACTTTCACAAAGGGGATACGGAAAGCAGTTGCGTTGACAGCCCTGACGACCATACTCATGCCCAGGTTATCGGCGCCGGGAATCGACAGAAAACCGTTCGGTGCAATGTCAGCCCCGGTCGCACTCAAACGGAGCCCTTCCTGGTGCGATGCAGACAATGGCGACGAGTCGTCGCGTCCCAGTAGAAAATAATCGATGACACCCTCGCGAACAAACTGCTGCATTTGACGATTGACCTGAAAATTTTTGGCCCGGCGGTTACGCCAATCAACCAGATGCTCCGTCGGCACTTTGGTCAGTAGTAGTTGCAGTTCCTGCTTCTCCTGAGCGCTCAGCCCCGACTGTTCTGCCTTGTCTTCCAGCGCCGTAATCCGGAATATCTGCGGCCCAAAACTCTCGTAATACAACGGTTCAGTCGCGCCGGCGCTCATTTTTGGCGTCCGCATGATCGTGCCAAAAACATAGACGCGCAGTGCCGGCGCTTTGCGTTTCAATTCGCGGAAAAATTCCAGTCTTTCCGCTAGCTGGCGTTCACTAAAATCGTGGGTTCTCGAAGGAACCAAACCGCCATAAATCAGCGAGTCACTCGACAAGACCAGTGCGTCGGCGGTCGGCGCCTGTTCCAATACCCATTGCCAGAGATTAGCCACGCTGCCCTGCCGGTCGCGTCCAGCAATGTCATCCTGCGATGGCGCAGCTATGCTCAGACCGGCTGCCCGTACGCTATCCAGTACGTATTCCAGATTCACCGGCCGGTCATCCATCGGCACGTAGCCAAGCGAAGCCGCTTGGGTCATTGCCGGCCCAGACAGGAAAATCCAAAGCGACAGGATCACTATCAGGATTTTCACTCGGATGCCCCTTTCTTATCTAACACTTTGGTTTTTTGCATCAAAGATTTCAAAGACCAATTCGCCAACTCCTCGGCAAATGGATCCGGCTTGGCCGGTTCTGCCGCGTTACCGAGCGCCATCTGGATTGTGCTCCAAATTCCCTCTTTTTCAAAACCCTTACGCCAGGCAGCCACGCCGGCCAACTCATATTTATTGGCAAGTTCGGCTTTCAAAGCCAATGATTTGGCATCTTCGATCCAAACCTTGTAGCGATAGCTCTCATCGGCGTATTCAATGTAATACTGTCCCGCGCTATCCAGCCAACGCGGCGTCAGACCATGCTGGGCAATCCGGTTTTCCACATCCGTCATCCACATTGTCGAAGCGCGAACCCGCACTTGCCCGTAACCTAGGTCCGTCTCACGCCACTCCCGGGTATAAAATGGCACACCCATCAACAACTTTTCTTTCGGCACATATTGCAACGTGCTCTCGATTCCCCGTTCCACCCAGCCGAGCGAAGCGACTGAACCGGCCACCGGGCTGGTTCGCCAGTGTTCATCATAGGTCATTACCATAAAATAATCGACGATTTTCCCCAGTGCAGCCCGGTCATAACAATTGGACCACATCGGCACTCCAGATGGCACCGTTGCGTCAATCGAAACAATTACGCCCTGTTGTTTCAATTTTTCGGTCAGCCGGGCCACAAAAACTGTCAATCGGTCTTTGTCGTCATCATAGACGTTTTCAAAGTCGATATTGATTCCATCCAGATCATATAGGGCAGTAAACACCAATAACTGGCGAATCGCCCGGTCCTGTGCCGACTCGTCTGCCAGAAACACCTTGGTCATATCCGGATCAAAGCTGTTGGAAATCAACGGCCAGACCTTATAACCCTTGTCATGGGCATCCTGGACATATTTCCACTCCGCCTTGTTCGCTACGGTCCCCCGTCCATCAGTCACAGCAAACCAGGTTGGCGAGATCACCGTCAGGCCGGGGATTTTTCCCTCGCGGGCCAAGTCGGCCTGCTCACCCAGAACATGATCCCAGACCAGGCTGATCTTGCCTTTGGGCTTAAACGGCGGTCGAACAGCGTGCAGTTTTTTGTCGGCAGGCAGTTTTGCCGCATCAGCTGGCAGTTTACGCACAATCAAAGCTTCACCAGGTTGCGATTTTTCAATCGTGATATTAAATAATTTTTCCAACCCGCGCAGATTTACCAGCGATGTCCCCATAATCGGGGTCGCGCTGAGCTGGAAATCGAAACCGTCCTGTATGTATTCGTTCAGTTGGAGAGATTCCATTTCAAACGCAGGTCTTGTCAACGTAACCGTCAACCCGGCCTTTGTGGTTTCGAGACTGACATTGCGCTGCAAATATTCGGTCACCACCAACAGTGGCACCAAGGTTTCGTGCTTGCTGATATAGCCGGTCTGCTGGGTGTGAATCAGTGTTCCATCCTCTTGACGAATTGTTATTGGCACATAAGGATCGGCGAACTCCTGCGCCGGCGCCGCCAATAACGATTGAGACAGCAAACAACCAACTCCCAGCAAAAGAAACAATGTCACAAAAACAAACTTTTTCACAATCTCATCCTTTCTGTTTTCGAATCAAAATAATCGCCGCGCCCCCAGATAACGTGAGCTCCAATAGGGATCTGCCAGCGATACCACTGCAACACCTGTACCGGAATTGGCGGCGATAAATTTTCCCTCGCCGACATAAATCCCATCGTGTGAAGCACCGGGTTCATAGGTTTCAAAAAACACCAGATCGCCGGGTTGCAGCTCTGACTGCAAAACCTTGCGCCCCAATTCATACTGCACATCGGCGGTACGCGGCAGGTTAACGCCGATCTGGCGAAACACATACTGGACAAACCCTGAACAGTCAAACCCCGCCGGCGTCTCGCCGCCCCAGACATAAGGCACGCCGCCGAACCGCATCGCGATATTCAGCAGGCGAGTTACATCTTTTTTGCCATAATTGCCGCCTTTACCATAGTCCATCAGAAAATGCCAGGTAATTTCGTCGACAACTCCGGTCTGGTTCAAACGGGCCTGCTTCTGATAAGTCATTACCGCCCGGGAGGTTCGGGCATCAAATTCTCCCGTCGCTTTGGGCACATTGTAGCCGAGGTCGATCAGACGCAGCTGTACTGCTAATACCCGGTCGCTCTGGTCGCCCTCCCGCGCCGTTGCCGCCTCGACAATCGGCGTATGAGGCGCCGCCACCGCCAAAAACAGCCAAAAACATAAACCCGCAATTGCTCTACTCGTAAGTCGTTTCATTCGTTCCCTTCCCCAATTTCGCCGACAACCCTGCCAATATCGCAAACCCCTGCGCCTGTAGCCTTCACCAAATCATCGGGGCGCAGAAAAATTTGCATCCCCCGCAAGCCCGCACTGATCGAGATGATTGACTGTGTTAGCGCAGAACGGTCCAGATAAACCGGATAATTCTTTTTGGCGCCTAATGGTGATACGCCACCCCGGATATAACCGGTCAATGGCAGCACTTCATTTAAGTGTACCATTTCAACTTTTTTATTGCCACTAGCCGACGCTAATGCTTTTAAATCGATTTCCGCCTCGCCGGACACGATTCCCATAATCACGCCTGTTTTATCGCCTCTGGCCACCAAAGTCTTAAACACCTGCCCCGGAGGCAGACCTACTTTATACGCCACATTGGCAGCGCTCAGGTCGGTTTCATCCACCGGATATTCTTTGATTTCATAGGCAATTTTCAGTTTGTCGAGCAAACGGGCAGCATTTGTCTTCTTCATAATGAATGATAATTCTTGATAGCCATTGCAAAGACCTGCCTGGATTTTGCAGCGGACCAGCAGGAAAGCCGGCTTTTTTTGTGCAATAATACATATATGGATAATAAACTGCTTTCATCCTGCCAGCTTTGCCCACGCCAGTGCGGCGTCAACCGCCTCGCCGGCGAAACCGGATTCTGCCGCGCCGGGCTACTCCCCCGCGTTGCGTTGGCTTCGCTGCATCACTGGGAAGAACCCTGCATTTCCGGCGAGCGTGGTTCAGGCACTGTGTTTTTCGCTGGTTGCAACCTTGCCTGCAGCTATTGTCAAAACCATCGAATCAGCCAGCAAGATCATGGCGCGTCAGTTTCCCTGGAACGCTTGGCAAAAATCTTTTTGACCCAGCAGACAAGCGGCGCCCACAATCTGAATCTGGTCACGCCCACGCCCTACGCGCCGCAGATCATTGCCGCACTGGACCTGGCCCGCCAGTCTGGCTTTTCATTGCCGGTCGTCTATAATACTTCAGCCTACGAATCAGCCGAAACCATTCACGCACTGCAAGGCTGGGTGGATATCTATTTGCCGGACCTGAAATACTGTTCGGATGAACTTGCAGTCAGCCTATCCGGTGCGCCGGACTATTTTTACCACGCAATGAACGCTATCGGGCTGATGCAGGCACAAGTCGGCGACTGTGAGTTCGATGAATCAGGCTTGTTGAAGCGCGGCGTGCTAATCCGCCACCTGGCTCTGCCCGGTCAGGCTGAAGATTCGCGGCGGATACTGGCAGCGATTCGCGAACGATTTGGCAGTGAGACCTGGTTCAGTTTAATGAATCAGTACACGCCGCCGGCTTCACCGCAGACTTTACCAGAGCTGCATCGTCAGCTGAGCGCAGCCGAGTATGATACGCTTATCAAATATGCCTTGTCATTGGGACTGGAAAACGGTTTTGTACAAGATGACGGTAGCGCCAGCGAAAAATTCATCCCCGACTTCAATCTTGACGGAGTAGCAAAAAAAGGAGCGTTGCCATGACCCAGCACCCGCCACGAATTTCCTGCCAAAAGTGCAAGTTTTTTTACGTCACATGGGACCGTTCCTTTCCTTATGGCTGCAAAGCCATGGGGTTCAAAGGAAAAACTATGCCCTATCTAATGGTGTTTCAGGCCTCAGGCAAACCCTGCATGGCTTATGAAGAAAGGGAACCCGCGCCGAAATAAGCAAGCTCAGGCAGACTGTGTAGGGCAACACTGAATAATTCCGAGCATTGTTGTTTTTTACCTAAATTCGTATCGTCATGCAGCAACCACGTATCGGACTAAAAAGCTCCATCCGTCGCATTAGTCCTAAAATCAACTTCCTTGTTGATTTTCTTGCAAATTATCGCTGCATTACGACGAATTATACGGCTCAAATCAAATATTCTCTTCATTATTTCAGTGTTGCCTCGCGTTTTCGTGATTAAATCAGCGTTTTCCAGAAATAATACACTTGTAAAATCAATAGGAGGTCTCTTATGAAATTCTTTTTCACGTTCCTGTTTTTACTGTCGATCTGCGCTGCTACGCTATCTAGCGGAGCATTTGCCGCCACCGCCCCCTATTACATCAACGGGCAACCGGCGCAGGGGAATTCCGAGGAATCCCTGAACGACGTCAAACAAATCACCGCCTGTGATTCCCTGACCGGTTACCAGCGTTTCACCGATCATCCGCGCGGTTATTCTGTCTGTGTTCCTGCCGGTCTGGCGCCGGATTTTTCCCTGTCGGCGGTTCGTAGCCGCTTTGCCGACGGGCCGACGCAAATCGAATTTTACTATGACGATTTCAGTAACTCGATCTCCCACCCCACGGCCTACATGGTGTACGCGAACCGCTTCCTGCCGGATAGCCGGCGGCACGCGATCCAGCTGCAGGAAACATTCAATTGGAATGGTTTCACTGTCAACCGGATCAAGTGGACCCGCAGCCCGCTGGCGTCCTTGAAAGAAGACCGCAACCATTATGCCAGCCTGGAACTGTTGCGCTACCCGCAAGAGGCCTATACCATCCTGATTAAATCAGCCCTGCCGATCGATAACGATCTGGATATTCTGCGCAGCTTTCGCCTGGTCGAGCGGCGCGGTTCGCCAGGCGTCTTTCGCCAGGTGAAGCCGGCGCTTACCAAACTCAACCGGGAAACCCGCGAGTTCCGCGACCGTTATTTCGGCCCGGACAGCCCCTTGCGTTTCGGCCTGTTCGATTCAGACGCACCGGAACGACTGCGTGGCATCCGTGAACTGGAGTCGCGCCTGAATTATAAATTTTCGGTCGTGCTGCGCTATCAGACGCTGGATGAAGTCGCGGCCATCCCCGGACTCAAAATCGCCTACGAAGATGGACGTTATACCGAACTCACCCTCCACACCATCCACGCCGATGCAGTCAACGCACTTTATGCCGGGGGCGTGCGGGGCAATCAAGACATCGTGTATAATATACTCGACGGAAAATACGACGGCTATTTCCGCGAATACGCCCAGGCGCTGAAAGACTTTGGCCACCCGGTACTGTTTCGTCTGAACAACGAAATGAACGGCGACTGGTGCTGGTATTCGGCGATGTATGCCGGCAAGGACACCGATATTTATAAAGCGCTGTGGCGGCACATCCACCGGCTGTTTGATGAAGTCGGCGTCGATAATGTGTTATGGGTCTGGAACCCGCATGATGTATCGCTGCCGGATTTCAAATGGAACCACCCGCTGATGTACTATCCGGGCGATGACGTCGTCGATATCATCGGCATCACCGGCTACAACACAGGCACTTACTTTCCCGGCGAAAAATGGCGCAGTTTCCATGATATTTACAAGCCGATCGATGTTGACTACAGCGACTGGTTTGACAAGCCGTTCATGATCACCGAGTTCGGTTCCAATTCCGTCGGCGGCGACAAAACGGCCTGGATCAGGCAAATGTTCCAGGAGCTGCCTGCCTACCCGCGGATTAAAGTTGCCGTCTGGTGGAGCGGCATCGATCTTGACACAGCGGGAAATCCTGGTCGGATTTATCTGCTTGACCAGACCGCCGACACCGCGGAGGCGTTCCGACAAGGATTGCAACAATTACAACTACAACAAAAAAAGAAATAGAGGAGGCTGTCCCTAATGTCCAAACTGGTTGAATGTGTCCCCAATTTTAGTGAAGGCCGGCGCCCGGAAGTCATCGAAGCAATTGCCGACGAAGTCCGCAATGTCCCTGGCGTCAAACTGCTCGATGTGAAAGCCGACGCCAGCCACAATCGGGTGGTAGTGACTTTTGTCGGCGAACCCCAGGCGGTCAAGCAAGCCGCTTTTAATTGCTGCAAAAAAGCTGCCGAATTAATCGATATGGAAAAGCAGCACGGTGAACATCCACGCATCGGCGCTACCGACGTGATTCCCTTCATCCCGGTCAAAAACATGTCAATGGAAGAATGCGTTCAACTGGCCGATGAACTGGCTCAGGAAATTGCAACAAAACTGAACATCCCCGTCTACCTATATGAAGAAGCGGCAAAGATTCCCGGCCGCAAAGCGTTGCCGGATATCCGTAAGGGCCAGTATGAAGGTCTGAAAACTGAAATCAGCAAACCGGAACGTCGCCCCGACTACGGCCCCGCTCAAATGCACCCGACTGCCGGCGCTACCGTCGTCGGCGCCCGTCAGTTCCTGATTGCCTACAATATCAATCTGGATACCAGCGATGTCAGTATCGCCAAAAAGATCGCCAACTGCATCCGTGAAGCCAAGGGCGGCTATAAATATGTCCGGGCCATGGGTGTGACCGTTCAGATTGGCGACCGGGATATCGCCCAGGTCACGATTAACATGGTCAATTATCAGGGGACGCCGCTGTTTCGGGTATTTGAAACTGTGAAATCGGAAGCGGCCCGTTATGGCGTAAATGTAATTGGCAGCGAAATCATCGGCCTATCGCCGATGCAGGCGTTGCTTGACGTAGCTGAGTTTTATCTGCGGCTCGATGGGTTCGACCGCAAACAGGTATTGGAGGACAATCTGTGATGTTGATGGAAAAAACCGTCCGCTCGTTTGTGACCGAACTGGCTTCCGATTCGCCGGCGCCGGGCGGCGGCAGTGCAGCAGCTCTGGCCGGTAGCCTTGGCGCGGCCTTGACTACAATGGTCTGCAACTTGTCGCTGGATGAAGAAAAGTTCAAACAGGTTCTGCCGGAGATTCAGGCAATTCGCAGCGAATCTGCCGCCTTGATGGAAAAGCTGATACTGGCGGTCGATGCAGATGCCCAGGCCTTCAACGAGGTGATGGACGCCTATAAACTGCCCAAGACCAGTGACGAGGACAAAGCCAAACGACTGTCAACCATCCAGCAGTCAATGAAAAAAGCGGCTCTATTGCCGCTGGGTGTAGCGGGTGATTGTCTGGAGGCCCTCAAGCTAGCGCACCGCATCCTGCCGATCGGCAACGCCAATGCCGCCAGCGATGCTGCGGTATCCGGCCTGATGGCCTATGCCGCGATTCAGGGAGCTTTGTACAATGTCAAAATCAACCTTGGTTTTATCAAAGACGTTGAGTTTTGCAATGAAACCCGAAAACAGATAGCCATAATCACCACAGCGGCAAATATAGAAAATACCGCCCTGACAGCGGCCGCAGGAGAGATTTTCCCCTAAATCCTAAATAAAATCTCCAGTTCAAGTCGGTCAAGTCACCTCCGAACAAACAAAAAAAGCCGAATCAAGTTGCCACGCAGCGAAAGCTGCAGCGGAACTAGGTTCGGCTTTTAAAATGACTAATTTACTCTTTGTTTTTTCAGCCATTGGAGAAACTGATCCTCCGGCAACGGTCTGCTGATCCAATAACCCTGAACCATGTCGCAATGGCGCCCGGCAAGCACCTGCCACTGCGATTCGGTTTCCACGCCTTCAGCCACAACCTGTAGTCCCAGTTCGTGGGCCAGTTCGATTATCGCGCCCAGAATTGCAGTACTGCCGTCCTCACCGGTTGCGTCATCGATAAACGACTTGTCGATTTTTACCACCTGGATTGGCAACCGCTTCAGATAAGTCAGCGATGAATAGCCAGTGCCGAAATCATCAAGAGCCACCCTAACTCCTAGCTCACGCAATTCCTGCAATTTTCTCGTACACAACTCAAAAGATTCCACCAGAGAGGTTTCCGTGATTTCCAGCTCCAATGCCTGCGGTGATAGCTGTGTTTCCTGCAGCACGCAACGGACTTGGTCAACAAAGTTGTCACGAACCAATTGACGGGCCGATATATTTACTGAAACAAACAAGACATCCTCTTCCTGTCGCCGCAACGATCTGGCAAAAACACAGGCTGAACGCAACACCCACTCGCCAATCGGGATTATCAAACCGGTCTCCTCGGTCAGTGGAATGAAGTCCGCCGGTGACACCCGCCCCTGCTCAGGATTATCCCAACGCAACAAAGCTTCCATACCAACAACCTGTTCAGTTGTATTGACAATTGGTTGGTAATGCAATGCAAATTCTTTATTTTCCAATGCAAACCGCAAATTATGCTCCATTTGCAGCTTGCGCAATGTGGTTTCGTGCATGGCCGCATCATAATACTTCCATGCATTTTTGCCAGTTCGTTTTACGGCATGCATGGCGGTATCGGCACAACGCAGCAGATCGCCCGGCAGTATGCCATTGTCCGGATAACGGGAAATGCCGATACTGGCAGAAAGCAAAAATCTCTGCCCACATTCCTCAAATGGCTGAGCGAACAAAGCGAGAATCCGCTCGGCAAAACTATCCACCTGCAAGTCCCGTTTAAGCAGAATGACGAATTCGTCACCGCCAAGCCTTGCCAACACCGAGGCACTGTCCACCACACCTGTCAGCCGTCGGCTCACTTCTTTCAAAAGTTCATCGCCGCAGGCGTGTCCGAACGAATCATTGATGTTCTTGAAGTTATCGATATTCACAAACAACACGGATCCGCCCCGCATCAGGGAGACACTATCCTGCAGCTGTTCTTGCAACGCTTCGAGAAACCGGGTCCGGTTGGCTAAGCCAGTCAAGGCATCGCTGTAGGCCAGCTGACGGATTTTGGCTTCGCGCAATTTCATTTCGGTAACATCCGTCAACGAACCTAGAATACGGATTGGCTGCTGCTGCTCGTCCAGCACCGCCTTGCCACGACTCAATACCCAAAAATAGCTTCCCTCTTTTGTTTTTAGCCGATACTCGGTCATGTAATATTCGGCGTGACCGGAAAGGTGATCCTCCAAGGCCTTGAACCGCTGCTCCCGGTCTTCCGGGTGAACCACAGCATTAAAACTGGCAATGTTGATTCCCTCACTGCCAAATGAGAAACCCAGTCGCTCTTCCCAACGGTCAGACCATTGGACTTTTCCGGTCCGCAAATCCCAGTCATAAATTACGTCGTTGACCGCATCCAGTGCCAGACGAAAACGCGCTTCACTTGCGGCCAGTTTCTGCTGGCTCTCTTCCAGTTCCGTTACTTTTTGCCGCAATGCCGCTTCCGAAACCGACAACTTCGAATACAACACCGATAATTCCTCGGTATGAGCCTGCAACTGTTCATGCTGATCCTGCAGTCGTTGATGCGCCGCCTCCAACGCCCGGTTAGTCGCTCGTTTTTCCGTCAAATCACGGACCATGATCATAACTTCGTCTTTTGTCATCGGCACGACCCGGCTCTCACGAAACGCGATTTCACCATTAATTTCAAGTTCGTATTCGAGAGTTTGCATTGACTGCGTTGCCAACGCGGCCTCGATCAACTGCATAAACCGATCGGCCAGTTCGGCGGGAATTGACTGGTAAATGCTCTGCCCGGTCCGCTCCGCATGAAGATTGAATTTGTCTGTTCCCTGCGGGATATAAATATCCCGATATATTCCTTCCCGGCTAATTCGCACGATCATATCCGGCGCTGACGTAAGCAGCGCTTTTGCCTTAGCCTCACTGGACAGCAACTCTTCGCCCTGGGCAATCAGTTCTTCATTTTGCGCTGTCAGTTGTTCATAGGCCGCCTGCAGTTCCATGTTCTGGTCGGCGATGGTCGCCGTCGCTGCAGCAATCCTAAGCTGCAGCCAACGCACGAAAAGGAATGCAAGCAACATAATCAGACCGGCAATACCCATCCCGACCGCTGCATACAGCGTCAGTTCCTGACGCGTCAAACCCCAAAGTGTCTGCGTTTCTCCCAGCCACTTATCTTTGATTCTCTGCAGTTCGCCGCTATGCTGCAACCGCCCCAGCGCCTGGTCGAGTATCCTCATCAGTTCCGGTTCGTCGGGATGGACCGCTATGGCAAACGGATTAATAAACAAACTTTCCCCATTGGTCTTAACCAATTTTTCCAAATCAATCTGCCGCAGCCAATACTTGCCAGCATAATAGTTAGCCGCCGCCGCATCGACTTTGCGATCTGCCACGGCCTGCAGCAATTCACGCTGGCTGTCAAACTCATAAAAGTTCAGATTCGGTCTGACCTTGCGGAGTAATTGACCCGCCACCTCGCCTTTTTGAACACCCACCCGCCTGTCGCGTAAATCATCGAAACCAATGATGTGAAAACTATCCACTGGAACAAATAAAACAACCCGGTCTTCAAAATAAGGCCGGGTAAATAAAAATTCCTGTTTGCGTTCCTCAGTAACGTTCATCCCTGGAATAATCTCGACCTGCCGGTTACGCAGCTTTTTCACCGCATCATCCCAGCTGCCGAGAGACCATTCCACCCGCAGGCCCGTCTCCCGCTCCAGTGCCCGGATCAGGTCGGCTTCCATACCATCAGCTTCGCCTTTTGCATTGCGCATGATCTGCGGAGGATAGGCGGCATCATCGGCAGCCCGTATTGTCCTTGGCGCCGCCATGGCGAAGGAATTTACCATTATTAATAGAAACGCAATCCCGACTATTCTTATCGAGAAAAACAAACTCTGTCTTTGCCACACGAGCTTTACCCTCATCGCAACAGCTATAGATATCCGATCTCTGTTATCATAATATCAGTTTTTACCTGATTCTGCAAAAAAAAAACAGTAACCGACCTCTATGCTTTCGGGCCGATTACTGTCATTATTTCAGTGCGGATAGATACCCGTTGTTATTCTTCGACCAGACAGAAACCTCCCTGACAAAGAGCCAGATCGATATCGGGGCTTTGCTCCATCGGCAGATTGACCCGGGTCACCAGTTTGCAGTCCGGCCTCATGTAACGGACTTCATGCACGACCAGCCGGTACAGCACCAGCCCGGTAGTATCTTTTTCCGGAAAATACATTTTCATTTCTGGCATCGAGCCATACATCAAATCGAGCGTTGCCCGAAACACTGGCGATCCGGGGCGAGTTTCGTCGCGCAGTCTGCCAGTGATTGTCAACATTTCCTGATCCTTGCCGACCACACACAATTCAATTCGCGGATTCTCCTTGAATTCGGCTACTTTCTTCGTATCAAAGCGGCTAAACAGCCAGATGTGTCCTTCCGGATCAACCCAAGGCTTCATCGGCCTGACTCTCGGTTGATTACCATCCACGCTGGCGAGAAAAGCCGTTTCCGTTTTCAGTAAACTGAGAACTTCTTGTTCATACATAAATAGCACCTCCAATCTTTTAATAATAAATATTCTCCGTTCTGTCAATAATTCCTGCTGAAATTTACAAAAGCCGGGCAAATCGCCCGGCCATGATTTATTACGAATGCACCTCTGCGAACAATTCACCCACATCATCAATCAATTCACGCAGCAGGCCTGATTCTTCAGCGCTTAATGTAATTCCCTTCGACATTTTAACATGATTTTCATCCCATTCGCGAATGTCCAGTTTTGCTGGCCGGTCATTCCAGCTGACCATGTTAACCTCCTTCTTCCACCCTTTCGTTCCCTCAGCCAGTACGCCGATATGGCGCATGATCGAGAATCGGAACTCTTTGTTTTCTTCCATTGTGGTCGCTTCCCTTCGTCGCGGCTTAGTACCGCATATATACGCCACCTCATAGTGACGCAAGATCCGTTGTCAGTTTACCTCGTTGGCCTTTCATATACGATCTGTCCGCGCTTGACCACCGTCGTTACGCAATTCATGCCGGCGTGATAGGGCAAGTATAAATGGGAGGGGTGTTCCAGGAGAAGAAAATCGCCTTGTTTCCCCGGTTCCAGACTGCCTACCCGGTCGGCCCGACCTACCGCCGCTGCCGCATTGATCGTCAGCGCTGTCACGATTTCCGCCGGTGTCATCTGCATATAGAGCGCAGCCAGGGCAATCACCAGCGGGATCGATTCGCTAAAACAGCTGCCGGGATTAAAATCAGTCGCCAGTGCAACCGGTACGCCGCTGTCAATCATGAACCGGGCCCGGGCATAGGGTTCCCGCAGGCAAAACGCGGTCGCCGGCAACAATACCGCAATAACGCCCGCCTCCCCCATCCGCTTTATCCCCGTATCGGAGGCATGTAACAAATGCTCTGCCGACAACGCACCGATTTCTGCCGCCAGTTCAGCGCCGCCGAGCGTAACGATTTCATCGGCATGGACCTTGGCCTTTAGCCCCAGCGCCTGCGCCGCAGTCAATAACCGACGCGACTGTTCCACTGAAAACACGCCTTTTTCACAAAACACATCACAGAAATCGGCCAGTCGCCGTTCTGCGACCAAGGGCAGTACGTCACTGAGCAAGTAATCGACAAAAACATCGGTCCGGCCTTTATATTCGGCGGGAATTGCGTGCGCCCCCATGAAGGTGCTTACCACATCCAGCGGGTGCTGCTGGTCCAGCTCCGCCATCACGGCCAGTTGTTTCAGCTCCGTCGCCGCATCCAGGCCGTAGCCGCTTTTGCCTTCGACGGTAGTCACACCAAACGTCAGCATCGAATCCAGCCGCTGCCGACCGACTGCCAACAGTTCCTCCGCTGATGCCTGCCGGGTGGCCCGGACGCTGTTCACGATGCCGCCACCCCGTTCCATGATCTCCATATAGGTATCGCCGCGCAGGCGCCAGGAAAACTCTTCGGCCCGATGTCCGGCAAACAGGAAATGGGTATGCGGATCAACAAAACCGGGCAACACACAGCGACCAGCCGCATCAATCTCCTGGTCAGGTTTGACAGTCAACCCGGCAAGGATTTCGCGGGTCGTGCCCACCTGCCGGATGATCCCGTCTTCCAGCCAGAGCGCGCCATCTTCAATAATGCCGATATCCTGCATGGCAACGCCGCACTTCGGTCCACTACCACGACAGGTCACCAACTCTGCTGCATTTTTCAGCAGTAACGTCTTTGCCATGTTTATCCCCCCAGATAGGCCCGGCGAACCGCATCGTCACCACGCAGGTCAGCGGCGGCGCCAGATAATACAATATGCCCTGTTTCCAGCACATAGCCACGATGCGCCACACCCAATGCCTTGCGGGCGTTCTGTTCCACCAGCAAAATTGTGGTTCCCGTTTCGCTCAATTGTTTCAACACTTCAAAACAGCGGTTGACCAGAATCGGCATCAACCCCATCGAGATTTCATCCACCAGCAATAGTTCCGGTTCGAGCATCAGGGCCCGGCCAATCGCCAGCATCTGCTGCTCCCCGCCGGACATGGTCCGCGCCGCTTGATTCATCCTTTCACCCAGCCGGGGGAAAATCGATACGACATGCTCCACCCGTCGCGGCAAGTCAGCCGGGGGCTCGACCCAACCGCCAATACGCAGGTTTTCCGCTACCGTCAGCTCACCAAACACCCGCCGCCCTTCCGGCACATAAGCGATTTTCAGGCCGGCGCGCTCCCACGGTTTACTTTTACTGATGTCTTTGCCTTTGAACAACAAACTGCCGGATGAAACCGGCACCAAGCCCATGATCACTTTCATCAGGGTGCTTTTGCCTGCGCCATTGGCACCGATAATACTGACGAACTCACCAGTTTTTACATCGATCGATACATCATACAATACCTGCGAATGCCCGTAATGGGCGGATAAATTACGAATTTCCAGCATCAGTCGGCCTCCTCGGCTTCGCCCAGATAGGCGTCAATGACAGCCTGGTTGTTTTGCACTTCCTGCGGCGTCCCTTCGGCAATTTTCACCCCGTAGGACAGTACCGTCATTCGGTCGCATAATGCAGTGGCCACAGCCATATTATGTTCCACCAGCATGATCGTCGTGCCGGCAGCACGCAATTTATGCACCAGTGCCAAAAAATCCTGCGTCGCATCTTTCGACAATCCGGCGCACGGTTCGTCCAGCATCAGAAGGACCGGCTCCAGCGCCAGCGCACGGGCGATTTCCAGCCGCCGCATATAACCCAGACTGAGGTCGCCGGCTTTAACTTTGGCGAATGCGGCAATATCAACCCGTTCCAGATATTCCATCACTTCGGCCATATTCTGCCGGGTATGGCTGCGCCGCAGACTGGATAACAAGCTGGGGGATCGTTTCAGCGCAAAGGCAGCTAACAGATTATCTTCCACGGTCATATCCTTGAACACTTTGGTGATCTGAAAAGTACGGGCGATCCCCTTTCGCGCCACTGCATGGGCCGGCAAGCCTTGAATTGCCTCGCCATTTAGTAGGATTGTCCCTTCGGTCGGCGTATAAAAGCCGCATACCATATTAAAGAAAGTCGTTTTGCCAGCGCCATTTGGCCCGATTAATCCCAGCGTTTCACCGCGGTGCAACGTCAGATCGACGCCGTCGACTGCTTTCAGGCCGCCAAAATACTTTTTTAGTCCACTGACTTTTAGCAATACTTCTGACTCAGCCACGCCGCTCGCCTCCTTTGCCGCGTTTCCAAAGATCAGCCCATTTTCGGCGCAGGTAGCTGTCATCGCCTACCAACCCCTGCGGTTGGAATCGCATCATTAAAACCAGTAAACCGCCGTAAACCAACATGCGGTAATCGGAAACAAACCGGAACACTTCCGGCGAAAGAGTCAGGATAATCGCGCCAATCAAAGGTCCGCTGACCGTACCCAAGCCGCCAAGGACCGCCATCGAAAGGACGCCGACTGAAACCGGGAACGAAAAATCCGTGGAAGAAATGAAGCCCATAAAGTGGGCATATACGCTCCCGGTCATGCCGGCGATAAAGGTACCGATGCCAAAGGCAAACACTTTGTAATGATCGGGATTAATCCCCAGCGATGCGGCCGCCTCTTCCTCGTTGCGCACGCCGCCAAGCGCCAGGCCCAGCCAGGATGTCGGCAGGTGCCGCATGAACAGATAGACCAAAACATTCAGGATAACCAGCATAATCAATATCTCCGTATTACCGAACCGCAAGCCGAAAATTTCCGGCTTGGGTACCGCTAATCCCAACGAGGCGCCGAATAGTTCCACGTATTGAAAAATCGCAACTACGACAAAATTGATGCCGATAGTGGTAACCGCCAAAAAATCTTCGCGCACCCTCACGCTAAACAAGCCCAGCAAAACGCCGACCAAAGCCGCCACCAACCCGGCAGCAGGCAGTGCCAGCAAAAACGGCCAACCCGCCTTGGCAGTCAGCAATGCCGAAGTGTAAGCGCCGATTCCGTAGAAGGCCGCATGGCCGAGCGTCGGTTGTCCGGCAAACCCGGTAATAATATTCAGACTCATGGCCAGCAGCATCGCCAGCCCGATATTGATCGCAATGACCTGTTCGTACATAGGAGCCCCCTTATGACGTACGGCGTCGGCCCAGTAGTCCCTGTGGCCGCCAGAGCAGAATCAGAATCAACACGACGAATGCAATCGCATCGCGGGGCAGGAAAAAACCGATATAGCCACCGATCAGAGTTTCGGCCATACCGATGACCAGCGCCGCCAGGACAGTTCCCAGTGGATTGCCCAGTCCGCCCAACACGATCACGGCAAGCATTTTATATGCTGGAACATCGCCCATTGTCGGATAGACGGAATTATAGAGGATGCCGACCAAAATCCCGGCCACAGCGGCAAATCCATAGCCGAGAATAAAATTGAAGGCAACAACCCGGTTGGTATTGATCCCCATCGCCTTGGCAGTTTCCAGATCCTGCGCCGTGGCCCGCCAGGCCAATCCGATCGGCGAGCGGTTAAGCAACAACCACAAGATCAGCAACAAAACAGCTGTAGCCGCCAAAATCAAAAACCAGGTCCCGTATAAAGTAAGATGCAAGGAGGGGAACTGAATGGAAGGCAATAGCGTACCAAAATTCAGTTCTCTGGCCTGCGGTCCCCCCACCAGCCGCAAGAAGTCCTGCAGGAAAATAAACAGGCCGATTCCGGCAATCAACGAAACATTGGGCGACTTATTCATCAATGGTGCGTAGAGAAATTTTTGTACTATAAACCCGAAGGCAGCAGTCAGGACAACTCCCGCCACCAAGGCAAACAAGGGACTGCCGGTCTGCAGCAGAAAGAAAAACGCCACATAAGCACCGATCGCATAAGCGCCGGCGTTGGAAATATCGAGAATCCGCATGATGCCATACACCAGCGTCGCGCCCATCGCCGTCAGCGCATAAACGCTGCCGACCACAATCCCGTTGATGATCTGCTGAACTAACATGATCTCCCTCCTGTCGACTAGGCAAAAAGAATACGGAAGGGGCCGGTTGCGCCAAACGCGCCCGGCGCCTTCCGCGCATGAATCTGGATTTTATTTGTCAGGAGGCGTGATGATATCAGCGTCGGTGATTTCTCCATAATAGGTGAATGCACCGTTTTTAACAACCTGGACCTGAACGTTCTTTGTTACTTCGCCCAGTTTGTTGTAGCCTTTAATCAGGCCGGTCGCCGCTTCAAAGTCTTTAATCTTGTAAATTCCATCTTTGATTTTATCCGGTTCAGCGCCGTTTTTGCGCATAGATTCGGCCAGCACCATGAAACAGTCGTAAGTGGATGCCGCTACCATATCGGGCGCATGTTTGGCCATTTCGGTATAATCCTTGATGAACTCCTGGGTCGCTTTCAACTTGGAATCGCGGTTCAGGTTGGTGGTGATGATGATGCCGTCCGCCGTTGCCCCGGAAACCTTGAGGAACTCCATCGTGGAGTCGATACCTTCGGTGCCGAGCATCTGGATACCGAGGTTCAGCTCTTTGGCCTGGCGGGCGATCTGGGCGCCGGTTCCTGAATAGGTCGGCATATAAATCAAGTCCGGTTTCAGTTGCTTGATTTTTGTCAGTACCGGATTGAACTCTTTTTCCACCATCGTGAATTTATCACGCGAAACCACTTTGCCGCCTTTGGACTCGAAATATGCGGCAAACGAGTCAGCCAGGGTCGTGCCGAAGTCATTGTCTACGTTGAGAATCGCCACGGTTTTCGCTTTCAGCATGTTCACTGCAACAAAAGCGCCTGCTTTGCCCTGGGCCGTACCGACGAACGATTGACGGAACACGTAGTCGCCGCCTTTAGTGATATCAGGATGCAAGGCATAGGCAGCAATCATCGGGATTTTGGCGTTTTCGAAAATCGGCGCGGCCGCGCGGGTCGTATGGCTATAGGAGCCGGAAACCGCAGCAACAACGCCGTCCTTAGTGGTCAGTTTTTGGGCAATACTCACCGCTTCCTGCGGTTTCAAGTTATCGTCATAGGCAACCAATTCAACCGGACGACCGTTGATGCCGCCGGTTTTATTGATTTTTTCTACGGCTAGTTTTGCCGCTTTGGTGACACTATCGCCATCCGCCGCTGCCGGGCCGGTTACCGGCGCAAAAAAACCAATCTTGATCGGGGCCTTATTCTCGGCAGCCGGCTTCTTGTCGCCGCCGCCACATCCGGATAGAATCAGGCTGAGCGCAAGGACACAAACAAGTAACGAGACTGTCATTTTGTTTTTCATAATACCCCTCCTTGAAATCCTGTTACGTCGAAACTTAGATATTAGGATTTATTCCGCTTCGACACAATAAATCCTGCTATCTATAAAAATATTTGTTTCGTTTGACTATCAATGCATTAACTTCTTCATCCAGAATCATCACTAGCAAAACTTTCTATCAATTCCAACTGTTGATTTTCCCTTGACAAGTTGTTTTGCTGCTGCTATTCTTTACACAAAGAATTTATTATCTTTGGCAATGAAGCCTTCGCATTCGTGCGAAGGCTTTTTCTGTTCAAAAGCGGACAATGACGTCCTGTGGCTATTAGCCCAGGCGTTTTCTTTTTATCGCAATTTATTTGAAGAAGGAAGGGAAAGTAATGAAAAAGCATTTATCGTCACTCGCCAGTTTCGCTTTGGTTCTCCTCGCCGCCCTGCCTGTCGCCATGGCGGCGGACGCAACCCCGCCCGCAAAAATCGATACCGGCGACACGGCCTTCGTGTTGATCAGCGCGGCGCTTGTCCTTTTGATGACACCTGCTCTGGCACTTTTTTACGGCGGCATGTGCAGGACGAAAAACGTCCTCAGTACAATCATGCAAAGTTTCTTCATTATCGGCGTAATCTCCGTGCAGTGGGTATTATTCGGTTATTCTTTAGCTTTCGGGCCCGACATCAATCATTTTATCGGCAACCTCGACTGGGTTGGCCTGACTGGAGTCGCCAACACGCCTAATGCCGATTATGCGGCGACCATTCCTCACTCCACGTTCATGATCTTTCAGGGCATGTTCGCCGTGATTACCCCCGCTCTGATTACCGGCGCTTTTGCCGAACGGATGAAGTTCTCCGCTTTTGCCATCTTCACCATCGTTTGGGCCACCTTGGTATATGATCCGGTTGCCCACTGGGTCTGGGGCGTCGGTGGCTGGTTGCGCGAAATGGGCGTACTCGACTTTGCCGGCGGCACTGTCGTCCACATCATTTCCGGCGTATCCGGACTGGTCATCGCTCTGATGATTGGCAAACGCAAAGGGTTCGGCAGTGAAGTGATGCTGCCGCATCACTTGCCAATGACGGTGCTCGGCGCCGGTTTGCTCTGGTTCGGTTGGTTTGGATTCAATGCCGGCAGTGCGCTCAGTGCCAATGAACTCGCCTCTAACGCTTTTGTCGTCACTCATGTTTCTGCTGCCGCAGCAACCGTTTCCTGGGTGCTGGTCGAATGGATGATGCACGGCAAACCGACCGTTCTCGGCGCAGCCAGCGGTTGCATTGCCGGTTTGGTTTCGATCACGCCGGCTGCCGGTTTTGTCAGCCCGCTTTCCGCGGTGGCCATCGGTTTGCTCGGCGGTGTGATCTGTTATCTAGCAGTCAGCGTAGTCAAAGCAAAGCTTGGTTACGACGATTCACTTGACGCATTTGGCGTGCATGGTGTCGGCGGCGCCTGGGGCGCTCTGGCAACCGGCCTGTTCGCTTCCAAAGCGGTGAACGAAGCCGGCGCTGACGGATTGTTTTTTGGTAACGCTGCCCAATTCACGACTCAATTGATCGGAGTTGCCGTCAGTTGCCTGTTTGCTGCTGTCATGACTTTCGTTATAATTAAAGCCATGGGGCTGATGATGGATATTCGGGTCAGCGAAACGCAGGAAATGCAAGGACTGGATATCACCGAACATGGCGAACGCGGCTATTCCTACCAGGACCTTGTCACTGGTTCTCCGGTCAGCTTTGCTTCAGTCGGGCTTGGATCCATCGCCGTGGCCCCAAACGATTATGGCCTAACGGCAAATAAGCAGGAGGGTTAGCCGATGAAAACAATGACGAAGATTGAAATTATCACGCGGCCAGAAAAGCTTGAGGCGCTCAAAGATGCGATGAACAAGATCGGCGTGACCGGTATGACCGTCACCCAAGTTCTAGGTTATGGTCTGCAGAAAGGACATCGTGAAGTCTACCGAGGGACTGAATACAACGTCAACCTTGTACCGAAAGTCAAAATCGAAATCGTCGTTTGCGAAGTTCCTGTCGACAGTGTAATCGAAACCGCGAAAACAGTGTGTCGCACCGGCAATGTCGGTGATGGAAAAATATTCGTTTATGGCATCGACAATGCCGTCCGTATCCGGACCGGCGAAGAAGGTGACAGCGCCATCATTGACCCCGCCGATATCCATAAATTGAAATAATCATCTCCCTTCTCCCTCTTCCCCTTCCCCCTCTTCCCCTTCCCCCTCTTCCCCTTCCCCCCACAAGAAACCCTCTGCCAATTTTGGCAGAGGGTTTCTTGTTTTTTCCATGACATTATTTTTCCTTATGTCAATTCGCCCCGTCACGCTTAAAAATCACTCCGGTTACTAGCCCGTCGGTTTCCATGACCCGCTGCATCGCCAGCATACGATTGCTGCGATCATAGCCGGCAAGTTCATCCACCTTTTTTAGCCGCTGGCTATACCAATCGTAGGTGTTTACTTTATTAAACGTGACGCAGGGGCTGAACACATTAATAAACGAAAACCCGCGATGTCGAACGCCGGCTTCAATTAAATCGGCCAATTCATTCAGGTCTTTGGAAAAACCCTGAGCGACAAACCCGGCGCCGGCCGACAGCGCCAATTCCAACGCAGAAACCGGGGTTTCGGTTGAACCATGGGGGCTGGTCTTGGTGACAAAACCACGGTCGCTGCGCGGCGAAACTTGTCCTTTGGTCAATCCATACACGTGATTGTCCATCACAATATAGGTAATGTCGACATTACGCCGCATCGCGTGTATGGTATGTCCGAGGCCGATGGCAAACCCGTCGCCGTCGCCGCCGCAGGCCAGCACAGTCAGTGCCGGGTTAGCCAGTTTCACCCCCTGGGCTAGTGGCAACGACCGACCATGCGTTGAATGAAACCCATAAGCGTTTACATAACCGGGCAAACGGCTGGAACAGCCGATACCCGACACAATCACCACTTCGTGCGGCATTACGCCAAGATTCCCCAGCGCGCGCTGAATTGCCGCCTGCACTGAAAAATCACCGCAACCAGGACACCAGTTCTGCTTCACGGCAAATTGAAAATCGGCAGCCGAAGTCATTTCAGCACCTCCCTGCATCCCGCAACAATTTCGGTTGGGCGAAATGGATTTCCGTCGTATTTGAGTACGGAACGGATCGACCGCGGATGGCGGCAATGCAATTGGATCAAGGATGACAGCTGCGCCGTGGCGTTATGTTCCACAACCACCACCTGCGTCGCAGCGTCGAGAAGAGGTTGTAGCAATTTTGCCGGAAACGGCTGCAGCAAACGGATCTGTACCTGATTGACGGTCACGCCATCCTGCCTTAGCCGAAATGCCGCCTCCGCCACCGCGCCCGTAGCACCGCCGATAGTAATCAACAATAACTGTGAATGCACAGTAGGAGCATCAACCCGAATCGGTCCAGGAAATCGCTCGATGACCGTAGTCATTTTCCGCTGCCGCTTGTCTGTTTGGGCAATGCGGTTAGCGCTCGATTCGGCCGGTCTGCCTGTTTCATCATGTTCCAGACCGGTGACATGGTGTATGCCATTTTGTGTTCCCGGCAACACACGTGGCGAAATCCCGTCCGCTGTAACTTGATAGCGTTTATAGTATTGGTTTTTTTGCAGTTCGGGCAGGGCTTCCGCGGCAATCACTTTACCCCTGTGTAACGACGCCGTGCTCGACTTCACCAAATCCATCGTCTGGGCGCCTGACGACAGTTGCATGTCAGACAACAAGATGACCGGGCATTGGTATTCATCCGCCAGATTGAAGGCTTCCTCCGTATCCTGCGCCGCTGTCGCCACCGAATCAAGCGCCATCACAATCTTGGCCGCATCGCCATGAGGGGCGTAACAGGCCGCTAAAATATCTGACTGTTCATGTTTGGACGGCAACCCGGTGGAGGGTCCGCCACGCTGCACATCGATGACGACGAGAGGCGTTTCGGTCATCGCTGCCAACCCAATCGATTCGACCATCAATGAAAATCCCGGACCTGCTGTAGCGGTAAAAGCCCTGGTCCCCGCATAATTAGCGCCAATCGCCATCATACAGGCGGCAATTTCGTCTTCGGCCTGAATCATGGCGCCGCCCCGCTCCGGCAATTCTTTCACCATTATTTCCATGATTTCCGATGCCGGCGTGATCGGATAGGCTGACATAAATCGGGCTCCTGCTTCAAGCGCGCCACGGGCAATTGTTTCGTTGCCCGTCAGATAGTCGCGCCTGGTTCCATCGCCAGTTGCCAGCTGGAACAGATCGGCCCCTTCGGCGCTTAAGGTTTTTCCATAAGCCCAGCCCGCCTGAAAAGCCTGACGGTTTTGCTTGGTCACTTCGCTGGTCTTGGCTTCAAATACTTCCTGCAGCGGCCCTTGCCAACCGGACGACTCCTGACCCAGCAGCGCTACAGTCAGACCCACCGCCACCACATTGCGCATTTTTGCATTCCCCGCCTGTACCGCAATTTCCGTCAGCGGAGCGCTGATCAAACGGACTTTGCTCCCTGCGGGCAGGGTCGCAGCAAACTGCGTATCCGCCACAATCAACCCACTCTCCTGAATTTCGCCGGCGCAAAGCCCGATCGTCTCCTGATCGAGCGCAATCAGCAGATTGATGCTATCGGCAATAGAAGCGATCGGCTCGCTACTAATGCGCAGATTATAATTAGTATGTCCGCCGCGAATCCGCGATGAAAATACCCGATAGCCATATAGATGAAAGCCGGACTGCGTCAACCCTCGAGCCATCAGATCACCGGCGCTTTCAATCCCTTCTCCCTGCTGTCCGCCGATTTTCCAGGAAACTTGCTGCAACATTTAACCCATCTCCTCAAAAGAAAAAGGAGGTCTGGGCACTCCGCGCATTGACGGTTCCAGACCTCTTTCCTTCAACAAATTTATTTTTTCCCCATACCCGCTTGGGTCAGAAGAGCCTTGAACAAGATAGCTTGTTCGGCAATGAATTTCTGGTAATCCGCGCTCGACATATAGGCAATGCCGAAATTGCCTTTGTCCATGAATTCAATGTATTTCGGATCTTCCGTAGCTTTCTTGAATGCATCATGCAATGTTTGCGCCACAGCATCCGGGGTCTTGTTAGGAACACCCAGTCCGCGCCATGTCATGATGTTTACGTCCACACCTTTTTCCTTGGCTGTAGGGATGTCGGGGAATGCCTTAACCCGGTCTTTACCCATAATTGCCAGGAATTTAAGCTTGCCAGCCTTGACATGCTGACTGACTTCCGCTGCACTGACGGTAACAGCGTCAATATGCCCACCAAGCAAATCGGTGATTGCCGGCGCAGCGCCGCCCGGATAGGGCATGAGATTGAATTTGACTCCGGCTTTTTCCTGAAGGTTTAGTGCCGCCAGATGCCAGATCGCTCCAGGTGCGTTAGCACCCACCTTGACTTTTCCAGGGTTAGCTTTGGCAGCAGCGATGAACTCTTCGAAGGTCTTGTATGGACTATCCGCTTTGACGGTCAACGCCGACACATCGGAGTTCAGCAGCAAGAGTGCCTTGAAATCATTCGGATTCCAGTTTACGGCGCCCATCACTGGATTCATGACCAATTCGACTGTGATCATTGTTACGGTATATCCATCCGGAGCTGCATTGAAACCGTCAGTCATCCCAGTGGCGCCGTTGGCGCCGACCTTGTTGATCACGTTAATCGGTTGCTTTAGAATAGGTTCGGTCGATTTGGCAATGCCCCGCGCCACAGCATCAGTGCCACCGCCGGCGGCATAGGGAACAATCAATGAAATTGGCTTAGTCGGGAATTTGGGTGCTTCAGCCTTCTTGTCGCCGCTGCAACCTGCAACAGCCAGTGATGCAAAAGCCAGGATTAGCAGAACTGCCAATATTTTTCGAGACATCAATTATCATACCCCCCTTTTTTTATCGCCCAGGCATCTGAGTTCTGCCACTACTGTGAATTCCTGCCCCGATAACAAGCAAATTCACCTCCCTTTTTAAGGCAAAGGCACATTCAACAGGTGGGCAAACAGATAGTACAATACTCCAGTGGTCATCAGCGAACTCACCGTCAGCTTTTTCCACCAAGTTTTACCATCACCGGACATACGAGCCATATACATTCCCACACCAAACAAAAACACCGGCGTGGTTGCCAAAAATCCTAACTGCGGCATAATATACAAATACGCCGCCATAGCAGCGATGCCGACCCAGAAAACGCTGCGAGGTCCCGCAACAACCTCCGACTCGCTGCGATCCATGACCGTCTGAATCAACAATGCAACTGAAAAGAAAACCAACAGACCGGCGACGAGCTCAGGAAAAAAGGCGGGTCCCAATGTTAGCTCTTCCACGGGATATTTGCCAGCCGACCTGAACACATATCCAGCCAGTAGCAGCATCAGCACACAAATCAGATAATTATTGTTCCGCATATTGCGCCCCCTACTCTTTGGGAACTTCTACACCGAGTCGCTTCGCGATCCGGTTCTGATACCAATCCTGGACCCATGGCCAAACCAGAGTCAGTAGACCAACTGCCAACAACCCCAGGGAAATCGGCCGGGTGATAAAAATACTCCAGTCAGAATTCGACATCAACAGCGACCGCCGTAAGTTCTCTTCCGTCATCGGCCCCAACAATACGCCCAGAATCAGCGGCGCCGTGGGAATGTGCGATTTCTTCATAAAATAGCCCAGAAAACCAAAAACCACTACGGTGTAAGCAGGAACCATCGTGCCTTCGGACGCAAAGGTCCCCACCATGCAAAGAATCAGGATCGTAGGCCATAAGATCGGTTTCGGCACCGAGGTCATCTTGGCAAAGTATTTTGCGCCAAACAACCCAATCGGCAATACCCAAAGATTGGAGATAAACAATCCCAGAAACAGGCCCCACACGATATCCGGATGCTCGGCGAACAACATCGGCCCCGGGCGTAATCCTTGCAAAATCAAAGCGCCCATCATAATCCCGGTGACTGGGTCACCGGGCACGCCAAGTGTGAGCATCGGGACCAGATCGCCGCCTACTACCGAATTGTTGCCGGCTTCAGATGCTGTTATCCCTTCGATTGAACCGTGGCCAAATTCTTCCGGATGCTTGGACCACATTTTTGCCTGTGCCCAGGAAATGAACGCGGCGATGTTCGCTCCGGCTGCCGGCATAATTCCGATAAACACGCCGAAAATACAACCAATAATCGTCGGCTTGATCATCTGGCGCAATTCATCCTTAGTTAATGACATGTCGTTGACTTCGAACTTTTCCATCACTTCGTTCTTGTCTCCGCCATCCATTTGATACAAAACTTCAGCCAAAGCTGCAGTTCCAATCATCACTGCCAAAAAAGATACGCCACCGATCAAATCCATCGAACCAAAAGTAAATCTCTCATATCCCGTCATAGGGTCCTGACCGACAACCGCCAGCAACAAGCCAATCATGCCAGATATGAAGGCTTTAAAAACCGATCCTTCAGACAGGCTGGAAATTACCGCCAAACCAAATACCGCCACCGAAAAATATTCCGGCGCGCTAAATTTTAGGGCAAATTCCGCCAGCGGCGGCGCTACCAGCATGAGAACCGCCGTGCCGAAAAGACCTGCAACTACCGATGCAATGCAGGCGATAGAAATTGCCTTGCCGGCCATGCCTTTCTTGGCCATGGGATAACCGTCAAACGTCGTGCTGACAGCGGAGGGGGTCCCCGGCGTAGCCAGCAGAATTGCCGGAATCGCGCCGCCAAACATGGCGCCGACATAGATACCCGACAGAAGGAGCAAGGCGCTGACCGGCGAAATGCCAAAGGTAAGCGGCAACAATAAGGCCACGGCCATTGTGGCGCTGAGTCCCGGCAGGCAGGATACCGCAATTCCTGCCACTGCGCCAAAAAGAATAAAAAATTGCACTTCAAAGTTAGCTATAGCATGTAGTCCGAGGAAAAAAGCATCATACATAGGCTAGTCGTCACCCCAAAAATGAAATTAAAAACTAAATGGATTTATTCGCCCAATATTTCCAAATTCCTCTTGCTTTCGCAATTTTCCGAATATCGTTTTTACTCCGTTCAAAGTTCTCATTTGATCGACATGGCAAACAAAAAAATACTCCTGCGGATTTCTGCGCAGGAATATTAATAGGGACAAGATATTTGCATCTAGTACTGCATAATCAAACAAAGCCTTGAGCTCGCATTTTCATTTCCATGGAATCAAAATCCGCTCCAGCCACTCCAACACTCGGTTAAAAGCCAAACCCAACAGCGATAGCACCAAAACCCCCACCATCAATTTTGTCGTCAGCATCAGATCGCCATAATGAAGCACCATGGCGCCGATTCCTTCTTTAGCGGCAATCATCTCGGCCGCTACCAGCAACAAAAGGGAAGTACCGGCCGCCAGTTTCAATCCGGCAAAAATCACCGGCAAGGCCGCTGGCAGAATCACCTTACGGATGATGTTCAACTGGGAAGTTCGGTAACTGACCGCCACTTTAATTAACAAAGGATCGATGTTCTTGACGCCGGAATAGGTATTGATCACCACCGGAAAAAAAACACCCAGGCTGATAATTGAGATCTTCGACACCTCGCCGATCCCCAGCCAGAGGATAATCAGCGGCAACAACGCAATCTTCGGCACCGGATACAACGAATAAATCAGCGGATTTCCCACTGCTTCAGCAAGCTTGGAAAATCCGGTCAAGAGCCCGATCAAAATGCCGGCTATGCTCCCGACGGCAAACCCCCAGCCGATCCGCTGCAGGCTGGCCTGCAGGTTTACGGCAATTTCGCCGCTGGTTGTCATTTCCCAACCAGTTGCCAAAATCGTGGTCGGTGACGGCAAGTAAAGGTCTGAAACCAGCCCGGTCATACACAGTGCCTGCCACAACAGCAGCAACACCAATATGCCGACAGGTCCCGCCCAGCGCGGCGCTTTCTGTTCCATAAACGCCAGTCGGAATTTTACTTCTCGTTCAAAGGAAGCCATGCTTTCACACCTCCCTGAGCGCCTCTTCCGCGTCTTTGCGGATGAGGGTCCAGATGTGGTCGCAGTAGCCGTTGAAACGGGTGAGATGCTCGACGCCGTCACGTCCCCGGCGCGGCAGTTCAATCGTTAAAATACTGTTGATCCGTCCAGGTCGTCTCGACAAAACGACAACCCGATCCGCCAGATAGACCGCTTCCTGAATGTTATGGGTAACATAGAGCGTGCTGAGACGATGCTGCTCCCATATCCGCAGCAACTCTTCCTGCATCAGGGTGCGCGTCTGGGCATCGAGGGCCGAAAACGGTTCGTCCATCAACAGCAAATCCGGCTGAATCGCCAATGTACGGGCGATTCCCGCCCGTTGACGCATCCCGCCGGACAATTGATGCGGATAGGAGTTTTCAAACCCGACCAACCCAACCAGTTCGATGTGGTAACGGATGCGTTCCTGTCGTTCTTCGAGTGACAGGGCCATTTCCTCCAAGCCAAAGCCGATATTTTCCCGCACGGTACGCCAGGGGAACAGACCGACTTCCTGAAACACCATTCCGACCGAAGGATCGCGGTCTTCCGCCAAGCCTTCGACGAAAATCCGGCCACACGAAGGCGCCAGCAATCCGCCCACCATGTTTAGCAGCGTCGATTTGCCACAACCGCTGGGTCCTACCAGCACAACAAACTCTTCTTCTTCGATACGCAGGCAGATGTTTTCCAGTGCGGTGACCGGACTCCCGTCCGGCCCCGCATACTGTTTTCCGACCTGGTCAACAACAATTCTCATTATTTTGCGGCGCCAAGCTTCTGCAGCGCCTCTTCCCAGATTTTACTGTCGACAACCTGGGCAGCCTGAACCGATTTCTCGATCATTTTATGGTTGAAATACCAGTCGATCTGGGTCTGGATATCGCTGGTCAGTAATTTACCATCCCGGTCCATGTATGGAAGCCCCAGCTTAATATCCTCCGCAGGCGCACCGGTATATTTGGCAATAATCCCAATAACTTCCTCGAAGTTGGCCCCTGGCGCCAATTTGCCGTCCTTCTTCACCAGCACAGCGTCATAGTAGTAGCGGCTGGACTTGATGTAAGCCGCCAGAAAACGCATCGCAACATCCCGGTTCTGCATAAAGTCCGGGGCGAAGAATATCGCTGATGTCTGGTAATCGATCGCATCGCCGACCTGGACCACGACTTTGCCATGTCCGGCTTTCTCGACCTTGGTGATATTGGGCTCGTTCAGGATAACCGCGTCAACCTGTTTTCCCTGCAACGCCGCCATGACTGAACTGAGTTTGCCCAGAGGCACGACTTCCACGTCTGTCAGTTTCAGTCCTTTGGTTTCCAGCAGTCGACCCAGCATATAATGGAAGGTGGAACCGGTCTGGGTAATGCCGATCCGTTTCCCCTTCAAATCTTCCAGTTTCTTGGCACCGCCTTCCCACAAGTCGGTGCGCATCAACAGCGCCGAAGAAGAATAGCCCTTCTGTTCACGCCCCTTGTCCGCAACAATTGACAGCTTTTGCCCGCCTGCCACCATGTTGAACAAGCTGGCGGTAATTCCAGTAGCGCCAACCTGGACTTTATTCGAGGCTGTAGCCACCGCAATCGGGTGGGCAGCATCAAACCACTGCGGATCGATTTCAATTCCCTGTTCTTTAAAATAGCCTTTTTCCATGCCGATAAAAATCGGTGCGGTACTGGTCAGTTTCAAAATCCCGACCGAAACTTTCGTGGCCTGTGCCGGCGCCGCCGGAGCGACCGGTTTCGCCGGTTCTACCGATTTGCCGCAACCAACCAGCAAACTCGCTAAAACAAATAGTATCAGAATCCCAAAGATCAATCCTTTTTGCTGTTTGTTCACGCTAAAACTCCCTTTCTACCTTTCTACACTGCTGCCTGTTTATTTACCAAACGAGCTGCGGGCTCATTTGTCCTTGATTATATTACAACAAATTCGTTGCGGCAATAAAGCGAATTCAAAATGCTATGGTAGCATCGCAACACCACAGTGTCCAAAATACAGTACGGCAGATCAAAAAAACGTCTACAATCGTCAACATTTTCCTGAGCAAAGCGAAAACCAGAAGGAATAATTCTGCCAAACCCGAATTAATTTCAATATTGCAAAACAACACTAGAATTGCACCTGCAGGAAAAGATGAGTCCGCATTCACCGCTGAAGTCTATAGTGTTTTTAGAGAGCACTAATAAATTGGCACGATTATTGCAAATAAAATAATAGTTGTATTTTTTGCCAAAATATTTCATAAGACGAACATGTGCGATTATATTTTAGGGAGGAGAACGATACATGTCCACTGAAGACAATGCGGTGTTGGAAAAATTTCTGCATGTGATGCCTCTATTGGGTGCTATGTTCTCGGCCGACATCGGTGTTGCCGTCACTGATCGGGAAAAATATCTGCTATACAAACCCGGGCGGCAATTGGACCTGAAGATCAGCGCCGGCACCCCACTTAAGGCCGGCACGGCCATCGTTCGCGCCATGAATGAAAATCGCCGCGTATCCGTTCGGGGAGACAAAGCTACGTTTGGTTTACCGTACATTGCCACCGCAGTGCCAATTCAGGATAGCAATGGATCGGTCGTCGGCGGCGCCGTCATCATTGAATCGGTCGACCAGCAGGACAAGCTGACAGAAATGGCGGTCAAACTGGCTGACAGCACCAACACCCTCGCCAGCACCTCGCAGGAAATTTCTGCCCAGACTGAAGAAATCAGTGCGGTAAGTCGCGCTATGTCATTAGCTGCCAGTCAATCGCAAAACCGCCTGCAAGAAACCGATCAGGTGGTCGGATTGATCAAAGCCATCGCCGGTCAGACCAATATGCTTGGCTTAAACGCCGCGATCGAAGCGGCCCGCGTCGGCGAGCAGGGGCGGGGTTTTGGCGTTGTTGCCGAAGAAATCCGCAAATTGGCCGCCTCGACGGGAGATTCCATCAAGCAAATTGAAGCGACCCTGCGGACGATTCGTGATGACAGCCGGAAGAACTACGAGCAGGCTTGCCGAATCGATGAAGTCATGCCGCAAATCGCGCAAGCGATCACGCAAGTGGCCGGCACAGTGCAGGAAGTTAATGAGATGGCCCGCAATCTGAATCAAATGGCCGCCGATCTGACTAAAAACCAGGCTTAAAACCACGGCAGAGAAAAACCAGTATACTGCGTTGAATATATCGATCTGAATACGATAATGGCGGCAAAGGACTGACTTCGACAAAAAGTTGCTCCAATGCCGCTTTGTGTTGTTCATCGCCAAAAAACACCGCGTCCTCACCGGCCTGAAGCGGCGATTCGCCTCGCCAATAATCATACTGGGAAAACCGCGAAGGTGTGAGCACCTGGACCATCGGCCGCCCCGGCAAATAGTACCAGGCGAGCGACGCCAATTTGTAGTCGGCCGCCAACACGTGTTTCGCAGTCAAGAGCTCCGGTCCGGCCGATCGGAACATCACATCATAGCCTAGCACCTGTCGTTTCATCACAAGTTGCGGCGGCAGAAAGCTAAAAGCCTCCGGTATCTTTAGCAGAAGGATCAAGACAGCGCCCACGACAATCCCCGCGCGGTAAATATTTCTATACCGGAGGCACTCAAGCCACCGGGCAATCAAAACGATGCCTGTGACGTAGGCGGGCGCCGCCCAGTTGCCTTCCGGTCGCTTAAACAAGGCCGAATAGGCGAAAAACACCAATACAGTCAGGCAGGGCCAGAGTAAAAAAACCTGCTTTTCATCAGCCAGAATTTTTCTCCAGGAACGAAACAAAACATACAACAATACTAAGAAAAACAGCGGATTCAGGGCGACAGTCTGAACGCCCAGATATTCGAAGAAACTGCCCGGATTCAAAGTCTGCGCTGCCGCAAAGCCATGATTCAATTGAAATTGAAAAGAAACCCATTCATGGCGGTAATTCCAGAGGAGAACCGGCGAAAACACCAGCAAAGCCGTTCCGATCGAAAACCACACTGCTCGGTTGCCCAGCTGCCGACGATAAGAGGAAAACAGCAAAAAACCCAGTACACCCGGCAATAGCAACACCGCCGTATATTTCGACAGCAACGCAAATCCGGCAGTCACGCCCGCCAGATAGTAATAACCCCGCCGATCACCAAACAACGTCCTCTGCAGGAACCAGAGCGTCGCCGTCCAGCCCAGGATCAGCGGCGCATCCGGCGTAGCCAGGCTAAACCCGAGCTGGGCCAGTGGCGACAATAAAAAAATCAGCAAGGCACGATCTGCCACAGTAGCATTGAACAAATCTTTGGCCATCTGCCAAATCCCGAATCCCGTCAAGGTCATGCAGCCTAGCGGAACCAAACGGATCAGCCATTCGGCATCGCCAAACACAGTCACCAACTTGATCAACCAGGCAATCATCGGCGGATGATCAAAATAAGAAAGCTGCAGATGCTTTGACCAGACCCAGTAGTAGGCCTCGTCAAAATGCAGCGGCAGCGTCATGTTATAAATCAGGTTAAATAGCACGACAAAGGCAAAAAAAGCAGCCGTAGACCGCTTCATGAGGAAATGCTGGAGTCCAGGCGAAGCTTCCACACCATCAGCACCGCTTCAAGAAATATCTTGCGCGACATCTTGGATTTTCCTGCCGTTCGGTCTTCAAAAACGATCGGTGTCTCGAAGACGTGAAACCCTTGGCAACTGGCCCGATAGGTCATTTCGATCTGAAACGAATAGCCGTTGGATTTAATCGAATCCAAATCGATGGCTTCCAGCACTTCCCGCCGGAAACACTTAAACCCGCCGGTCAAATCACGCAGAGAAAGTCCCAGGATTGTCCGGGCATACAAACTGCCGCCGCGACTGATAAATTTGCGCAGCAAACCCCAGTTTTTCACGCCGCCGCCTGCCACGTAACGACTGCCCAGCACCAGATCATGCGTCTTGATCGCAGCCAAAAAGTCCGGCAGATATTTCGGGTCATGCGAAAAATCGGCATCCATTTCAAAAATATAATCATAATCGCGAGCCAGCGCCCATTTGAAACCGGCGATATAGGCAGTGCCCAATCCCAGCTTACCGGCCCGTTTCAGCAAAAACAGCTTTCCTGGATACGTAGACTCCATCAAGCTTTCGACGATCTCATAGGTTCGGTCCGGCGAATTGTCATCGACAACCAGCACATGCGCCGCCGGGTCGGTCTGCGTGATCAGCTCCAATAATTTTTCGATATTGTCCCGCTCATTATATGTCGGAATAATGATCAGATGTCCGGCCACGGTCACCCTTCCCTTCCATTCGTTTCGCCCGGTTCAGCCGTATCCGTCTTTTCGCCGAACGTGAACCGGGAATTCATAATGAAGTTTAAAATACTGACCAAGCCGATTGAAAACAGCTGGGCCAGCGTCTTATCCATCGCCAGCGCCTCGACAAACAGTCGCAACAATAACAGGTTCACGCCAAGATTCAGTACACTGACCGCCAAAAAGCGGAAATACTTGTTGCGGCGGCTACGAAAAGCCGCCTGTCCTTTGAAAGTCCAACGAAAATTCCAATAAAAATTATTGGTCACGGCAAATAAAAAAGATACCACCGCCGCCATTAGATAATATAAACCGCTGTTTACCGCCAGCGCATAAACAGCCATGTTGACCAAAGTTCCTGACAACCCGACAACTGAAAACTTGATAAAACGTTTCACCCAATAATACCCTGCCTTGTTTTTTGACAAATTCTTTTTCAATTATAACACAGCAAGCCGGTCGAAGCGAAAGCCGCAGGCAAATCAACTGAACCGCCAAACGGCGAACCTGCCGTTGATAATATTTCTCCACAGAAGTATAATGAGATATGATTCAACGCCTGCGGAACAGGGTGTAAACCTGACGCCAAGGGATGAGCACAGTGATGCATTTTTGTGTCATTCGGTTCATCCGCTCTGTGCGTCTGGCACAGAGCTTTATTTTTGCCCTGAACTATATTTTTATAACGGAGGTCACTCATGAATCAACGACTTGGCTTCATCGGCATCGTGATCGAGGATCCGGACAAAGCGCCGGAAATCAACAATATTTTAAGCCGTCACGGCCAGATCATCGCCGGCCGGATGGGAATTCCCCGCATCCACCACAATGAAGCCGGCATTTCTGTCATCACGCTCATCGTACAAGGCACGACTGATGAACTCGGCGCGCTCACCGGCCAACTCGGCAATATCAGCGGTGTACAGGTCCGCTCGGCATTGAGCAGCAAATAAGATGACTGTGCAGGAGGGTGCCATGTACCGAATGGAAACCGACTTTCTCGGTGAGAAACCAGTCCCCGCCGTCGCCTATTACGGTATCCATACTGTCCGCGCGCTGGAAAATTTCGCGGTGTCCCGGCAACTTGTCCATCCCGAACTGATCCGCGCCATCGCCACCGTCAAGCAGGCGGCGGCGGAAATGAACCTGCATCTGGGTCTGCTCGACCCCCAGGTCGGTTCGGCGATATTTCAGGCAGCCGGCGAAATAGCCGAAGGCCGCTTTGCTGACCAGTTTCCGCTTGACGCGTTGCAGGGAGGCGCCGGAACCTCAACCAACATGAATGTAAATGAAGTCATCGCCAACCGCGCCTGCGAACTGCTCGGCAGCCAGAAGGGCGACTACGCCGTGGTGCATCCATTGGACCAGGTCAATCTGTCGCAATCCACCAACGACGTCTATCCCACCGCGCTGCGGATAGCCGCCATCCGGTTGCTGCAGGGCCTGGCCGAAGCCTGCGCCCAGTTGCAGGGTGCGCTGCAAAAAAAAGAGGCCGAATTTGCCGGTGTGCTTAAACTAGGCCGCACTGAGATGCAAGATGCCGTGCCGGTCACGCTGGGCCAGGAGTTTTCCGCCTGGGCCGAAGCGATCGCCCGCGACCGCTGGCGCCTCTATAAAGTCGAAGAACGGCTGCGCGAAGTCAACCTCGGCGGCACGGCAGTCGGCACCGGTCTTAATGCAGAACGAAAATATGTATTTGGTGTCGTAGAACGGCTGCGCTCGCTGACCGGCATCGGCCTGGCCCGCGACGAAAACATGATCGACACGACCCAGAACGCTGACGTTTTTGTCGAAGTATCCGGTCTGCTCAAGGCCTGCGCTACAACATTGATCAAGATCAGCAACGACCTGCGGCTGCTTTCCTCTGGTCCGCGCGGCGGTTTCGGCGAGATCCGCCTACCCGATTTGCAAGCCGGTTCCTCGATCATGCCAGGCAAGGTCAATCCAGTCATGCCGGAAATGGTGGCCCAGATCGCCTACCAGACCATCGCCCGCGATCTGGCGATCACTCTGGCCGCACAAGGCGGTCAGCTCGAACTGAACGCCTTCCTGCCGCTCATCGCCGCCAATCTATTGCCGGCGATGGAAGAGCTGACCAATGCGATGCGATTGTTCGCCGAACGCTGCATTAACGGCATTGAAGCCAATAACGAACGTTGCCGGTTTCACCTGGAAAACAGCGTGGCACTGATCACGGCGCTGGCGCCGCTAATCGGTTACGACCGGGCGGCGAGCCTCGCCAAACAGGCTCTGCAGGCCGACTCACCCGTCAAACAGTCTCTGCTTGATTCTGGCCTGTTTACAACTGAAGAACTGGATAATTTGCTGCGACCGGAAGCCCTGACCCGCCCGGGGATGGTAAAACGACCGACCGCCGCCAAACCGAAGGAGGCCGCCCATGAATGAAACACCTCGTGGCAACCGCCTGCATATCGCACTGTTCGGTCGCCGCAACGCCGGCAAGTCCAGCCTGATCAACGCTCTGACCAATCAGTCGCTGGCGATCGTCTCCGCCGTTGCCGGCACCACCACCGACCCTGTCTACAAATCGATGGAAATCCTGCCGCTCGGCCCGGTGGTCGTGATCGACACCGCAGGGCTGGATGACGTCGGCGAACTGGGAATGCTGCGCATCGAAAAATCGCTGGAAGTACTGCGCAAAACCGATCTGGTTTTGCTTGTCGTCGACGCGACCGCCGGCATCGCCGGGCCGGAACGCGAACTGGCCGGCAAATGCCGGGCGCAAAATATCCCGTTCATCCTGGTATTCAATAAATCTGATTTACAAACAGCGACGCCGGATGTGCTGGAAAGTTTCAAAACCGAGCTGGCGGCAGCCGCCGCCGTGACAGTCAGCGCCGAGCTGCGACAAGGCATCGGCGAACTGAAAATCGCCATGGTCCGTCATGCCCCGGCCCGCTGGGATAACCAGACCATCGTCGGCGATCTGCTGCAGCCCGGCGACATTGCCGTACTGTGCGTCCCGATCGACCTGGCCGCGCCGGCTGGCCGGCTGATTCTGCCGCAGGTCCAGATGATCCGCGACATTCTCGACCACGACGCGCTGGCTTACACGGTAAAAGAACGCGAGTTGAAAGAATGCATCGCCAGTCTGAATCGCAAACCCAAGATCGTGATCACCGACTCCCAGGTCTTTCTCAAAGCCGACGCCGACACGCCGCCGGATGTACTGCTCACTTCGTTTTCGATCCTGTTCGCCCGCTACAAGGGCGACCTGGAAACGATGGTGCGCGGCGCCCGGGCGATCGACCACCTAAAGCCGGGCGACAAAGTGTTGATCAGCGAATCCTGCACGCATCACCGGGTGGAAGACGATATCGGCACGGTCAAAATCCCCCGCTGGCTCAGGCAACATGTCGGCGGCGATCTGGTCGTCGATCATTCCAGCGGTCTCAGTTTCCCGAAAAACCTCAGCGAATACAAACTGGTGCTGCATTGCGGCGCCTGCATGACCAACCGGCGCGAAATGCTGGCCCGCATCGTCGAGGTGCAGCAGGCTGGCGTTCCCATCGTCAACTACGGCGTGGCGATTGCCGCGCTGATGGGTATCCTGCGCCGCGCTTTGTCACCATTCCCGCTGTTGCAGGACATTCTCGACGAAGAAGAATAACCGGTAAAACAAAAAAGAACGACCTTGAAGCAATCGCCAGCAACAAGGTCGTCCTTTTTTCTATTCATACGCTGCAATGATTTTTTCCTCAACCAACAGGAAGGCATCTACAATTCGCGAATCAAACTGAGTCCCGCTACCATCCAGGATGATCTTTATCGCGGCATCATGGTTGACGGCATCTTTGTAGCAACGTTTTGATCGCAATGCGTCATACACATCCGCCACTGCCATGACACGGGCAGATAGCGGGATTTTTTCGCCGCTCAGTCCATCGGGATAGCCCGAACCGTCCCATTTTTCATGATGTGATCTGGCAATCTCTATGCCCAGTGAAATAAAAGCGTTGTGTGGATAGCGGGATTGAACCATTGCCAAGGTTTTGGCCCCGATCAATGTATGCTGCTTCATGATTTCAAATTCCTCCGTTGAAAGCTTGCCGGGCTTGAGCAAAATTGCGTCGGCAATTCCTACCTTGCCCACATCATGCAACGGACTTGCCTGTTCCATGTATTTGACAAATTGCATATCGACCGGATAGTTTTCGTCGTTCTGACCGTACAATGCCTCCGCGAGCAGCTTGCAACAAGACTGTACCCGGTCGAGATGCTGTCCGGTTGCATCGTCTCTGGACTCAGCCAATTTGGCCAGAGCAAAGATCGTACCCATCTGGGCTTCGGTGATTTCACGCACCTGCTCCTGCACCATGGCCTCCAGGTACTGTTGATAACGATAGAGTTTTAAGTGAGTTTCGACACGCGCCTCGACTTCGATCAGTTCAAATGGTTTTGTCACGTAGTCAACGCCACCGGCTGCAAAGGCTTTCACTTTGTCAGCCGCATCATCCATTGCGCTGAGAAAAATCACCGGAATAGACCGCCATTCCGGAGTTTTTTTTATGTGCGCACAAACTTCCAGCCCGCTCATCCCTGGCATATTGATATCCAACAATATTAAATCCGGCTTACTGATCCGCATAATCTGCAACGCCAGGTCACCGCTCAGTGCAATTCTTACATTGTAGCCCTTGCCCCAAAACATGCGCGCCAAAACTTCCACATTTATCGGTACGTCATCTACGATCAATAAAGTTGGCAGCGTCTTGCTCGACGGTTCATTTAACATCTTGCGCCCCCCCCGCCAACAACTTTAGCAATGCAGGAAAATCGAAGCTCTTTGCGCATTTGCGCAATTCATTGACCATTTCGATATCACTGCCTTCCATTTCATCAAGCAACGCCAGTATCCGATAATATTCCCCGCCGGCAGCAGCCTTTCGCAGCATTTCCAGCAAAGCCGGATCTATCTTGTCCAGACGTATCGACCTATCGCCAGCAAATATTGTTTCCGGATACGCCGGTCGTATTACCGGCCGCGGTGCAACGTATTCATATTGCAATCCCAATAGTTGCCGAATCTTTTCCAGCAGTTCGCGTTCCTGAAACGGCTTGCTGACAAATTCGGCCGCACCCGCAGCGATTACCTTCTCACGTTCATCACCAAACACACTGGCAGTAACAACAATAACGGGAACTTGGCGATTGATCGCCTGCATCTGGCGCATTGCCTCATATCCGTCCATCCGAGGCATTTTCAGATCCATCAACACAATATCCGGTTGCCGTTCTCGGAACAAAGCCACACCGGTTTGTCCATCGAGTGCACTTCGGGTAAAAAAACCCAGAGTGCTAAGAATTCGTTCCAGCAATTCACAGTTCACCGCTTCATCGTCCACAATCAACACTTTCCATTGCCGACCGTCTTTGACAATGCCGGATATACGCCGAGTTTCCTGTAGCGACTCCAATTCATCATCATTTGCCGTACGCAGCCAAATATCGAAAGAAAAGACGCACCCTTTCCCCTCCTGACTGACAAGCGAAATATCGCCACCCATCATGCGAATGTACTCCCTGCAAATCGCCAGTCCGAGACCAGTACCGACCCCACTCTCCTGTCCACGCCTGGTCTGGGTGAAGGGTTGGAATAACTGCCGCTGCTCCGCTTCGGCAATACCCGGACCTGTATCTTCAACACTGATCAACAAATGCAATTTCTTGTCGCTTTCGCTTTCAACTGCCACTTTTAATGCAATATGGCCAATTGCGGTAAATTTCACGGCATTGCTGAGCAGATTGATCAATACCTGTCGTAACCGGCCTGCGTCCGCCACAACCATTCTCGGCACTTCGCCAATGCACTCCACAGAAAATCCCAGCCCTTTTTCGGTCGTGCGCAAACGAAACATCTGGTCAATTTCGCGCAGCATTGTGTGCAAGTCAAAAACCAACGGTTGCAAAACAGTCCGCCCGGCCTCCATTTTAGAAATTTCCAATATATTATTTATCAGGCCTAATAAGTGGCGACCGGCATTATTGATGTTTTCGAGATAGCCATATTGCTGTCCGTTCAGTTCCGCCTCGCGTTGCAACAATTGCGAAAAACCAAGAATCGCATTCATCGGAGTGCGGATTTCGTGCGAAACATTTGCAACAAATGCACCTTTTGCTTTATTTGCGGCTTCTGCAGCTTCCTTGGCCTGAACCAGTTCTTCGTTCATGGCTGTCATTTCTTCGTTCAGCGCCATAAGTTGACTGGTTCGCTCGTTAACCTTAACTTCCAGTCCGTCTTTGGCCTGAAGCAGCAATTCTCCCGCCTGTCTGATATCCGTTATGTCTCTGATAACGCCAACCAGGAAATCAACGCCATCGCCCCCGCGGTAAAGAGTTTTTTTCGTGACAATGGTATGGATTGTCCCGTCTGCACCGGTAATTTTTTCTTCATTAGTATTTTCCTGGCCGGTAACAAATACCAGTTCATCCTTTTCCCAAAACACATCTGCTTCCGCCTTGGGAAAAAAATCATAATCGCTTTTGCCGATCAAATCTTGTCGGCTTGTTCCGATCAATTCACACAATGCAGTGTTCAGCAATATCCAGTTATGCTGGCGGTCTTTGACAAAAATCGGATCGGCAATCGTATCAATGATCTTGTCGAGGAAGTTGCGCGACTCCTCCAGGGCAACTTTGGCCTTCCTGCGATCGGTAATGTCGCGGATCGATTCGATTGCACCAACAACCTGGCTGTCGCTATTGTAAAGCAGGCGGGTAACGCCCCACAGTTCCCGGACCGGTCCGCCCTGGACCGGCACCTCGGCCTCGGCCGTCAACAATTCACCATCAAGCTGAACATTATTATACTTTTGTGCAAGTTCCGCCTCAGTTTTGAACGCCAAGTCAATCAATATCGGCCGCCGCTCGCCATAAAACGGCAACGCATACTCATAATCGCCCTTGCCGAGCATATCTGCGGCCTTGACGCCGGTCAGTCTTTCCATAGCCCGGTTCCATGTCGTAATTTTTCCTGCACAGTCGACTGCAAAGGTTGCATCAGGAAAAAATTCGATGATTTCCTTCAAGCGCAGTTCCGACTGCACAAGCGCTTCTTCCGCTTGTTTACGTTCCGTTATGTCTTCCAGCGTCTCCACTGCACCTAATATATTACCACGGGCATCTTTTATTGCGGTGGCGGTAAAATACAGCCACCGACCAGACTGTCCCAGTGCCGGGAAAAAGTCGATCGCCTCATAAGCGTCCTCGATCAGTTTGGATTTGCGATATTTTCCGGCATACATCGCCTCAATCGCCGCATTATCTTTTTGAATGAGCAGGTCAGCCATACACGGACGCTCCGACTGATAAAAAGCATGCCAGTGTCGATTGCCGGCAAGCACGGACTCGGACTTAACGCCGCTGAGTTCCTCCAACGCCTTATTCCAGTGGGTAACGTTATGATTTTGATCAATCACAAATTGCGGTATTGGCGATCCATCCAGCAAGGTCTGTAATTTATGCACCATTTCGGCCAATAGGTTTTCCGAATCGCGCAACGCGGCTTCGATATGTTTACGACTGGTAATATCCCGGATGATAACAAGCGCATTTTGATTGGATCCGGCAACGATTCTCGCCTCGTAAAAATCACTTTCTTCGTTTGCCTGATACTGATATTCAATTATCCTAACTGTTTTGTCCGCTAATGCGCGCTTGAGCTGCGCCATCAGGCTTTGGGCAATATCCGCCGGAAAAATCGCATCGATATTTCGGCCACCATATCCCCAGTCCGCCTTACCTTCCTTTAAAGCCCCCTCACGCACCTCTTGCACAATACCATCGCTGCGAACCGAAAGAATCAGGTCGGGAATCGCCTCAAGAACTGCATGCAACTCGCCTGTTCTGCGTTGAACAGCCTTTTTCAGGCCAAAACTCCAGACAGCGAGGATAATCAGCAATACAACAACAGCGCCTAGCGCCAGCAACGCCCCTCTGCCAATTTCGCTTTTTTGCAATGCCTCGCCCAGCCAACGTTTGTCGATTGCAGCGTACTCATCGGCAGAAACCCCGGCAAACCCCGCTTCGATTATCTGCATCAAAGCAACACTATCTTTTTTTACGGCACGGTGGAACTGTCCGGTATTGACTGGCGCTGTGACTCTAAATTCATCCTGCAGGCCCAGTTTGTTCAGATAATATAGTGCCGGCGGCTTATCCATCAGAAAAACTACGATTTCTCGCCGTTTCGCCGCTTGGATCATCACTTCGTAACTATCGAAAAAAACCAGATCGTGTATATTGTGGCGAAACAGAAGATTCATCGCGTCATCGCCACTTTTCACGCCTACTTTAAACCCTTTCAAACTATTCATCGTTTCGATTCCGCTAATGTTCCGGTTAAAAAAAATAGCCACATCCAATGTGGCATAGGGTTGGGAAAAATCATAAATTCTCCGCCGTTCATCGTTGGCAAAAATGGTGTCAATAACGTCAAAATCGCCATTCTCCATGGCAGTAAGGGCTTTGCCCCAATCCATGGCGGTAAGCTCAATTTTTCGCCCGGTCTTTCGGCTCCACAATTCCCACTGATCTATCAAGATTCCCTGCAACTTCCCGTTTTGATCACGGAATGAATATGGGGGATAGTTGTCATCCATGACGACTTTTATCATCACGTCTGGCGACGCAGCCGTTGCATCAGCGCCCACAACGAACAGGCACAACAATACCAACAACATAACGCCAACCCAGCCCTGCTTCGTCCGGTTCATCCCTGCACCCTCCCATGTTTGAATTGGGGTGTCTTATTTCCGCTTATCTAATATTGTACCATTGGGGAATCGTTTTGGGTAATGACGAAATTGCCAAGCACCAAATAAACAACAAAACCAGCCGGAGTACGACTGGTTTTGTTGTTTATTCTCAATCGAAAATCGGCTTACGGTTTAACAGTGGTCTTATAGACCATTTTGCCGTCTTTCATCTCGATGATTACCGCACTCTTTACAGCGTCGTGGTTCTCGTTGAGGGTGGTGGCGCCGGTAACCGCCGGGAAATCTTTGGTGGCGACGAGAGCGGCAGTGATTTTCGCAGAATCGGCTGCGCCGGCCCGTTTGATTGCGTCGACCAGGACGTAGGCGGCATCATAGCCGAGAACTGCCATCGCGTCAGGCATTACACCATATTCTTTTTTGTAGGCATCAACGAATTTTTTCGAGGCCGGGCTGGAATCTTCCGGTGAGTAGTGATTGGTGAAGTAGGTGTTGTTCATGCCGGCAGCGCTGCCGATTTCAACCAGTTTGGGCGAATCCCAGCCGTCGCCGCCGACGATCGGCATCATTAGGCCAATTTCACGGGCTTGTTTGGCAATCATGCCGACTTCTTCATAGTAACCAGGCAAGTAGATGACTTCCGGGCTCATGCCTTTGATCTTGGTCAGGATGGCTTTGAAGTCTTTGTCTTTTTGCAGATATGCTTCTTCGCCGGCAATCGTGCCGCCGCCTTTGGTATAAGCTTCCTTGAAGAATTTGGCCAGGCCTTTGCTGTAGTCGCTGGAGTTGTCAATCATGACAACCGCTTTTTTCAGTTTCAGGTCTTTCAGCACGAAATTCGCGCCAACCGTACCTTGGAACGGATCGATGAAACAGACGCGGAAGGTGTAGGGTTTGGCTTTGCCGGTTTTTTCATCAACCGTAACTTTGGGGTTGGTTGTCGCTGCAGCGACGAAAGGAATCTTGCTGGCTTCGTTAACTGCCGAACCGGCAATGCCGTTGGAGCTGGTGGTGAAACCGACTACGGCAACCACTTTGTCCTGGGTGATGACTTTGGTCATCGCATTGGCTGATTCGGAAGGTTCGCCTTTGTTGTCAGCCGTCACGGTGGTGATTTGTTTGCCGAGCACGCCGCCGGCTGCATTGATTTCTTTGAAGGCCAGTTTGGTTCCGTTATTGGCGGCGGTGCCGAATGAAGCGGTGCCACCGGTCAATTCATAGACAACACCGATTTTGATATCCTTGGATTCTGCCGGTTTCGCCGCAGGCGCTCCGCCACCGCAACCGGTCACCGCGAACGCAACAAGAACCAATAAGGCCAAGGCAAACTTCAGACTACTTTTTTTCACAAAAACACCCTCCTTAAATATTATCAACTACAATTTTAATTGTCTGATCCCCTATACTCTGGTTAAGGCCCCCCTTCACCGTTGGTTGTTGCTGTGTTTGACGAAAACTGCAATTTTGATCCATAATTGAAAAAAGAAGCTTTGGGCAAAATACCCGCTGGATATTTTACCAAAAGCTTCTTTGCTTTTGCTATAATCACGCAATCATTTGTCTTCCCCAAATGCCCTTGAAGATGATTATAGACCTCAATATGCAATTTTACAAGTGGTTTTTGATAAAAATGTTACATTTTTTCTGCAACAACCTTCGCTTGCATGAATAATAGTAAATAATCGGCGCCACCAGCCTTGGAATCGGTACCCGACATATTGAAGCCGCCGAAGGGTTGCACGCCGACCAACGCACCGGTGCATTTGCGATTGAGATACAGGTTGCCGACATGGAAATCGCGGCGGGCCTGTTCCAATTTGGCCCGGTTGCGGGAGTAAACCGCCCCGGTCAGGCCGTACTCGGTGTCGTTGGCGATACGCAGCGCATCGGCAAAATCTTCGGCCTGGGTAATCGCCACCACTGGGCCAAAAATTTCTTCCTGGGCAATCCGTGATTTCGCCGGTGCGTCGGCAAACACAGTCGGCTCGATGAACCAGCCTTTTTCGCCTGCCGTATTGCCGCCGGCAACCAATCTGGCTTCGCTTTTACCGATTTCAATATAGTCGAGGATTTTTTTGTAGGCGCTTTCATCAACCACCGGACCCATGTTGACGCCGTATTTGGCGGCTGGCCCCACGGTCAGCGCTTTGGTTTTCGCCGCCACTTTGGCCACAACTTCATCATAAACACTCTTGACTATAATCGCCCGTGAACAGGCCGAGCATTTCTGGCCCTGGAAACCAAACGCCGAGGCGACAATGCCGTTGGCCGCTTCTTCCAAATCGGCTTCCTCATCGACCACGATTGCATCCTTGCCGCCCATTTCCGCCACAACCCGCTTGATCCAGATCTGGCCTGGCGCAACATCAGCCGCCAACTTATTGATACGCAGACCGACTTCCTTGGAGCCGGTGAAGTTGATGAACCGTACCTGCGGGTGCGATACCAGCACATCGCCGATGCTGCCGCCGCTGCCGGGCAGATAGTTGATCACACCGGCCGGCGCACCAGCCGCTTCGAACAGTTCCATCAATTTAGCCGCAATCACCGGTGTGCTGCTGGCTGGTTTCATGATGACCGTATTGCCTGCCACCACCGCAGCGGCAACCATGCCGGCCAGAATCGCCAGCGGGAAATTCCAGGGCGGAATGACGACACCGACGCCGAGCGGGATATAGAAGCACTCGTTCTGTTCGCCGGGCACGGCGATGACAGGCATGCCCGCCGCATAGCGGAGCATTTCCCGTCCATAGTATTCCATGAAATCGATCGCCTCGGCCGTATCGGCATCGGCTTCGGCCCAGTTCTTGCCGGCTTCCTCGACCAGCCAGGCCGAGTATTCGAATTTACGCCGACGCAGAATCGCCGCCGCCTTGAACAGCAGGCGGGCCCGCACTTCCGGCGCTACATGTTTCCAGCTGGAAAAAGCTTCTTGCGCTGCTTTGACGGCCTGGTCAGCCAGTTCAGCATTGGCCCGGGCCACAGTGCCGATGACTTCCGAGAAGCAGGAGGGGTTCACCGAGGTGATGCGGGCTTCGGTGTCAATCGCTTTGCCAGCAATCTTCAGCGGATAGTGGCGGCCTTTTTCGGACGCAACCAGTTGCAGCGCCGCCTCCATGGCCGCTTTGTTCTCGGGGATGCTAAAATTCGTGAACGGTTCGGGTTGATACGCTGTCTGCATAATATAAGCCCTCCTCAATATTTCATCTTAACTATACTACCGATGGTTCGATAAACAGGTCGCCGCGGGCAAACCGGCCGGCGTCCAGTAATTCAACCGGCAAAGCGGTTTTCAGGCCCAGCAGCTGTTCGGCGACGATCTGGCCGGTAATCGGCGCGATCATGAAGCCATGGCCGCTGAAGCCTGCCGCCACATGAAAGCCTTCCACGTCACCGGCCGGCCCGAGGATCGGCTGGCGATCCGGCGACATATCGTACAACCCGGCCCATTGCCGCACTACATTGAGTCCGGCCAGCGGCGGCAGGATCTTGACGATCCGGCGGGCCATCTCACCGAGGAACTGCCAACTGGACTCGGTGTTGAAGCTCTCCGGTTCATCGGGGTGGCCGATACCCATGATAAAACTGCCATGCGGACTTTGCTGGCAATACAGGTTGTGGTGGAAACTCATCACCATCGAGTCCTGCATCGGTTCGACCGGTTCGGTCACGAGTATTTCATGCCGCTCGGGATAAATCGGCAGTTCGACGCCAACCATCCGGCCCAGCTGTTTGGAATAACCACCAGCCGCCACGACTACCCGTGGGGTACTGATAGTACCCCACCGGGTCTTGACCCCGGTGATCCGGCAACATTCCGCCTCGATTCCGGTCACTTCGTTATCGGTGCGGATCTCCACGCCATGGCGCTGCGCCGCTTTCGCATAGGCGGCCGTCGCCTTGAACGGGTTGCAGTGGCCGTCTTTGGCGCAGAAGGTCGCGCCGAGCAGCCCGGCCGTGTTCAGATGCGGCACGATCTCTTTCGCTTCGTCCGGCGTCACCCAACGGGACGGAATCCCCAGCGAATTTTGCAATAGCAGGTTTTTTTTGAACTGGGCCGCCATCTTTTCCGTATAGGCCAGCAACAGATAGCCGCCCTGTTTCAGTTCGATATCGACATCGACGTCCAGCAGCTGCGGCAGCTGTTCCAGCATCCGGGTGCTTTCCCGCGACAGCAGGCAATTGGTTTCGGTTCCCCACTGCATCCGCATGCCGGCGCCGCAGCGTCCGGTGGCCCCACTGGCCAGGTAGCCGCGTTCCAAAAGCACCACTTTGCCTGCGCCGAGCCGGGCCAGGTTATAGGCAGTAGCGCAGCCGACGATTCCGCCGCCGATTACCACTACATCCGCTGTATCATTCATCCGCGCCACCTCCGGAGAGCGCCCCCAGGCTGATGGTCGCCACCGGTTGGCGAAACGTCGGCAGCGCGATTTCAGCCAGCGGTTTGCCTGTGGTTTTGGCCAGTTCCTGCGCCACCAGCGGCATACAAGTCCGGCCCTGGCATGGCCCCATGCCGCAACGGCAACTGCGTTTGACCTCTTCGGTGCTCAGGTTTCCCTCGCCAATACTCTGGCGAATTTCCGACAATGTTATATCCTCACACCGGCAAATGATGATCTCTTCGCCGAGATTCTCGCTCATAGCGCCACTTCCTTTCGCCGCCGGATATTCCGCACATCCATCGCAACCGTTTTATCCACCGCCAGCCACAGCACCGTCGTCCGGTTGGCCTGCTGCTGCACCCGTTGCACAGTCGCCGCACCAACCGATTTTCCCGCCCGGTCGATCGCCTCGACGACTTCGCCGCTGGCCGGCAACGGGGCGAATTCATACGGTATTTTTAGCAATGCTGCCTCAGGCGACCAGTCATAGTCGATGACAAAAATCGCCAGGCCTGGGCACCGCGTGACACAGAGTCCGCAGCCGTTGCATTTTGCTTCGTCAAACACCGGCCGCTCGCTAATGCTTCCCGGCATTGTGATCGCGCCGCGCGGACAGGCTTCGGCGCAGGGATTGCAGGGAATCTGCTGAAAACACTCGACAACTGCCACCGGCCCTTGTTTCAGCCGTTCATCCGCCGGCAACACGGCCCGCAAATCTTCGGTCGTTGGAATTCCGTCCACTGCCAGCATCTTACCCCACCTCTCCCAGCATGACTTTGCACAGGCCATTGCAGACTTTGGCGCTGACCGGAGCGCTGCGCAGCGCATTCAACTGTGACTTCGCCTCGTGATAGAGGGCGGCAAAGTTTTCGCTCTGGTAACGCAGGGCAAAGGCCGCTGCCAGTCCCGCCAGTTTCCCTTCGACCATCGCCGCCGATGCCTCTTCGACGCCGGCCACATCGCCCGCCACATAGATATTGTGATGGGTCGTCAATAAATCGGCATTACGCCAGGGAACATAGCCGCCGAGTTCCGGCACGAACTCCATCTTGCAACCGGCCTGCCAGAGCAGCTCGGTCAATGGGCAGAGGCCGACAGCCAGGCACAACCCGTCCACGGCGAAGTCCCCTTCCGTACCGGGGATCTGCGCCCATTTTTCGTCCAGCTGGCAGACGGTAACGCCGCCCAGCCGGTCAGTGCCATAGGCGCGTTTGATCGTGTGGCCGGTATAGATCGGCACGCCGCAGCGCTGGATTTTCGATGCATGGACCCAGTAGGCGCCGATTTTGGGCGCCGCCTCGATGATCGCCGCCACTTCGACTCCCGCCTGCAGTAGTTGGTAGGCGACAATCACGCCGATATTGCCAGCGCCGACCATTAGCACCCGCTCGGCTGGCTTGACACCGTAAACATTCATCAGGGTCTGCACCGCGCCGGCCCCGTAAATGCCGGGCAGGTCGTTGTTGGGAAACGCCAGCGTCTTTTCCGATGCACCGGTCGCCACAATCAACTTCTTCGGTTTCACCAGACAAAACGAGTCGCCCTGTTTAACCGACAGCACCCCGTCAGGGTAATAGCCTAGGGCGGTGGCGTTCTTCCATACGGTGACATTGGACAGCGGCGCCAATTGATCCATCAGTTTATGGGCGATTTCGAAGCCCCGTTCGCCGGCGTATTCTTCGCGCGAACCAAAAAATTTATGCGTCTGTTTGATCAGCTGGCCGCCCAGTTCAGTCCCCCGTTCCAGCAGCAACACCTGCGCCCCCATTTCGGCCGCCTGGATCGCCGCCATCAGGCCAGCCGGACCAGCACCGATTATGGCGATATCTGTATGCCTCATACCAGCTTTCCCTTCCCTTCCTGGGTTTCCACCTGCATGCCGGCGCGCAGGGGTTCGACGCAGACCCGGACATTGGGCACGCCGTCCACTGTCATCAGACAGGAAGAGCAGTTGCCAATCGCGCAGAACAAACCGCGCGGACGATGAAACCGACTACTGTGACGCAGCGAACGGACTCCCGCCGCATGCAGCGCCGCCGCAATCGGTTCGCCAGCCAGTCCTTCCACCGCTTTCCCATCAAAAATAAACTGTACTGTTTCCCGTACAGGAAACTCCAGAATCGGATGATTCTCGACACGCACTGATCAGTCACCTCCGTTTGACCCTTGATTATGAAAAGGTATATATTGCACGAACCGTGCCAACCGGATAAAAAAATCGGCAATGCCCTATAGCACAGCCGATTGCGAGATTTCACCCGATTGGTTTTGTTGTTTAGGAATACCCCCCTGCCTCAAAAGCCCCGGCAAAACTGTCAGTTTTTCGTCATTTTTGTCGATTCTCCGACAGTCAATTGCAAACTTTTCATTTTATAATACAGCGTACTGCGAGGAATCCCCAGTTTTTTTGCGGCCAACACCTTATTGAAATTGACTTCCGCCAATACCCGGACAATCAGGTCCCTTTCGACAGCCTCGGTCGTGTCAGTGAGCGTCTGCCCTGCCACTGGTCGTCGTTGCACGTCGCCGTGCAGTGCGGCGGCGGATTCCGCGGCGAGATTGGCCGGCAGATTGGCCAGTGTCATTATTTCGCCGTCACATAGGATCACCATGCGTTCCAGTGCATTATACAGTTCGCGCACATTACCCGGCCACTCATAGTCGAGCAAGGCCGCCATCACCGCCGGTTCCAGCCGGCGGATCTGCTTGCCGTGCAACTGGCTGAAATGTTGAATTCCCCGGTGAACCAGCTCCGGAATGTCATCGCGACGTTCCCGCAGCGACGGCAAGGGAATCGTTACCACATTCAAACGGTAATACAAGTCTTCGCGGAACTCCCCCCGCGCGATCATCGTCTCCAGGTCGCGGTGCGTTGCCGCAATCACCCGGATATCGACGTGGACCGGTTTGCCACCGACCCGGTTAAACCGTTGTTCCTGCAGGACCCGCAGCAGTTTCACCTGCATTTCTTTCGGCATCTCGCCGATTTCATCGAGAAACAACGTGCCTGTATGCGCCTGTTCCAGATAGCCGGATTTCCCTTTTTTGTCGGCCCCGGTGAACGAACCCGCCTCGTAGCCAAACAGTTCGCTTTCGAACAAATTGACCGGAATGGCGCCACAATTAATCGCCACGAACTGTCCCGGCCTATGGCTGGCCTGATGGATGGCGCGCGCAAACAACTCTTTGCCGCTGCCGCTCTCGCCACGCAGCATGACCGAAACATTGGCGGCAGCAACGCGACGGGCCACACGAACCGCTTCCATTACCAACGGACTATGCCCGTAAATCGGCGAGAATTCGTCCGCCGTGGCCTGCATCTTGTCAATTTCCTGGCGCAAACTCCGCACCTCATTGCCGGCTTCCGACAGTTGCTGGTTCAGGTTGACCACTTCGGTGATGTCCCGCTCGGCGGAAACGCCGCCGACAATCTTGCCGTCCAGACGTACCGGCTGGGCATTGATCAAGACATGAGTGCCGGGGCAGGGTTTATGATACGCTTCGCGAACTAGCAGTCCGTCGTGCATCGCCTGCGTAACCATCAGGTTGGAAAAAAACTTGCCAATCGGCTGCCCGATAATTTCAGCCTCTGCAATCCCGTATAACAGTTCGGCTCTGCGATTCCAGCCGACCACCCGATTTTCGGCATCAATCACACAGACGGCTTCCTCCAGCACATCGAGTAGCTCGTTCCAGCGAGCCGCCTGCAGCAAATTCTCCAGCAGCAGCTCCTGAAAAAGCTGTTTCAATTCCTCAGGCGAACTGGTTTCTATTCTATCCTGCAACAATTCCCCGGCCTGCTTCCCCATCCTCAACCGCCTCCGTTATCCCCTGCTCATAATAAAAAAAGCTACCGAACCCCTAATAGGAGTGTCGAGCAGCTCTGCTCTGTCAGTGACGAAAAACTGACACTATTATTTAGTATTATACGTGGCGGATGATCAATTGGCAAGTCGAGCGTCGCTTACTTAATAATAGCCATCATCACCGGATCTACCTTGATCATGACCGCAACGGAACGAATGAAGGGTTTACACTGCTAACAGAGAATTAGTTAAGAATCGAATCCGAGAAAAGAGGAGTCCTATTTGTGAAAAAGTTGCTAACCGTGATGATCATGTTTTGTTTGGTAGGAATGGGCGTAGGACAAGCAGCAGTTCCAGCCAAAGACTACAATGAAACCGCCAGCCAAGTTCTTAAAAGCGCTGTTACAAGCGATGACGCAGAGCAAGTAAAACAGTCCTTTGCTATGGGAGCCGACCCCAATTACTTACAAGGTCGCTCGGATGCACCATTCAACCGCGCAATAATGAAATCTAAATCCACGGCTATTGTTCAATGTTTTATTGATAATGGGGTTGATGTTAATTTCAAAGCAGTGGGTAACGGCAGCTATCCGTCCGCTCTGGCAACGGCAATGAGTGAACGGCGTTTGGATATGGTTGAAATGTTGCTTAATGCCGGGGCGGACCCCAATCTAAGCTTCGATAGCGAAGTTAACGAAGGCAGCTTTATTACTGATGTGCAAGAACAGACTATCGTTTTTTGGGCAGTACGATCAGATAAACCGATTGATTTAAATATTTTAAAATTATTAATCGAAAAAGGCGCCAACATAAATAAAGCAGATAGTTTGGGAAATACGCCTTTAATGACTGCCTGTGAACTAGGCAAAATTGAAAGTGTCAAACTTTTATTGACAAACGGCGCAAATCCCAATCAAGCCAACAAAAAATCAAAAAAACCTTTGGATTTTGCAATAAAATCAGGCCATCTGGCGCTAATAAATCTATTAAGTCCCCTCACGAAAAATTAGCTGCGATTAGAAGCATCAAGGCACTCGTAAATTGGCAGTAATGGCAGCCACTTTTACATCATCACCCATCAGCTCCAGCCGCGCGACCAAAACAAATCCGGGCAGAATCTCCTGCAGAGATTCTGCCCGGATTTGTATACGTTCCGCTTGGTCAGTTGGCAATACCGTGATCAGGCAGCCAGAAAATCAGGGGAACACCCCGCGCAGTTTTTTCGCTTTGACGACACGGCCGAGGGCCAACATATAGGCTGCCATTCGGAAGGAAACTTTTTTCTGTTCATGTAGTTCCCATATCTCGGCAAATGCCTTGTTCATGATTTTTTCCAGATTGAGGTTTATGTACTCCTCATCCCACATGAACGACTCGTTATTCTGCACCCACTCAAAATAGGAAACAACCACGCCGCCCGCATTAGTAAGAATATCAGGCAGAACGATCACGCCTTTTTGCTGGAGCACTTCATCGGCCTCATTGGTTGTCGGTCCGTTAGCGCCTTCGAGGATGATCCGGGCGCGGATCTTTTCAACATTATGCAAATTGATCTGGTTTTCCAGTGCCGCCAGGAACAGGACATCGACGTCAAGCGTCAACAGGTCGGCTTGGGGAATCACCTCGAGCCCCGGCTCCGAATAACCGAGCAGGGATTTTTTATTCTGCTCGGCATAAGCAATCGCCGCCGGCACATCAATGCCGTCTTTTTTGTATAGCGCGCAAAATGCATCGCCAATCGCCACGATCTTGAATCCTTTGTCATACATCAACTTGGCGCCAGTGCTACCGACATTACCAAAACCCTGGACAGCCAGTCGCGTATCCGCCGGGTTTTCGCCGCTTTTCTGCATGTAGTTCAACAAGGTGATCATCGCGCCGCGTCCGGTTGCCTCACGCCGACCCAGTGAACCGCCAATTTCAAGCGGCTTGCCGGTAACAACACCGGGAATGGCATACCCTTTCAACATGCTGAACGTATCCATGATCCAGGCCATCACCTGCGCGTCAGTGTTAACATCTGGCGCCGGAATATCCTTGTCCGGTCCGATAATTGGCATAATCATCGTGGTATAGCGGCGGGTCATCTTGCGCAACTCTGATTCACTCAGTTTGCTCGGGTCGCAGGTAACGCCGCCTTTGGCTCCGCCATAAGGGATGCCCACCACGGCGCACTTCCAGGTCATCCAGGCCGCCAACGCCTTGACTTCATCCAGATTGGTGTCCGGGTGAAAACGAATGCCGCCTTTGCACGGGCCACGCGTACTGCTGTGCTGCACCCGGTAACCCTGGAATACTTCCGTGTGGCCATCATCCATTACGACCGGCACGGAAACCAATAGTTCCCGCTCAGGCGTCCGCAATGTGACATAATCGTTGTAGGTTAGTCCCAGATTTTTAGCTGCTTCGTCCAGTACGCCCAACATGCTTTCATACGGATTGTAATTATGGGTCATTTCTCCACTCCCTTTATTTTGGTTTCATTGAATGCATCACTGCAATTTTTTCCTACCTGTTTAATCAGATTATAACATTGTTGAACATTGTATACAAGATACAGTTGAGATAATTCTGTCATTGAAATAAAAATAATAAAAATCCCCAGAAAATTTCCTGGGGATTTTTATTACACTGTAAAATATTCTGAAGAAACTGTTTAGCAGATCGTCCCGCCGGTCTGTTTGATGTCGCTTTCCGCCGACACAGCTGCCGCCAATGCGACTTCCAGTCCTTTGACAATCGTCTCCACCGCCATACTCGGCTGGCCGCCCAACCGGGCCGCCTGTTCCGGCAGGTAAGGAATGTGCACGAACCCGCCGCGGACCCCATTGCCGCGCTCGGCCAGGCAGTGCATCAGGCCATAGAACAAGTGATTACAGACGAACGTGCCCGCCGAGTTCGATACAGCAGCCGGAATGCCGGCCTGCTTCATCGCCGCCACCATCGCCTTGATCGGCAAACTGCTCCAATAAGCGACTGGCGCCCCGGAGACAATCGCTTCGTCAACCGGTTGGAACCCGCCATTGTCAGGAATCCGGAAATCGTCCATGTTGATCGCCACCCGCTCCGGCGTGATTTCCAGACGGCCGCCGGCCTGTCCCACTGCCAGCACCAACACGGGCTCGGTCTCGGCAATGAATTTTTCAATTGCTTCAATCGAGGCAAACCGGGTCACCGGCAATTCTTTCGTAACAACCTTATAGCCGCCAACCTGACGTCCATCGAGCAATTTGATCGCTTCCAGCGCCGGATTGACCGGCTCACCGCCAAACGGGCCAAACCCGGTGACTAAAATATTCCGCATGGTCTTGCCTCCTTATTTCTTGTTTATTTGCCGGGAAAGGCCAGGAAATACATCAGCAGGATATTGATGATCAGCATGGGTACCGCCGTCATCACCTGCGCCCGGATTACCCCGTTCTTATCCTGCATTTCCAGCAGCGCCGCCGGCACCACGTTGAAATTGGCAGCCATCGGCGTCAGCAATGTCCCGCAGTAACCGGACAGCATGGCAATCACACCGGCAATTGCCGGATCCGCGCCATGCATTTTGATGACCAGCGGAATGCCAATGCCGGTAGTAATGACCGCAAACGCGGCAAAGGCATTGCCCATGATCATCGTAAACAGTGCCATGCCCACACAATAGGCCACTACGGTAGCGAAGCGGATATCAACCGGCACGACGGTGGACACCATATCAGCCACCACTTGCCCGACTCCCGCTTTGGCAAACAGAAAACCGAGCGCCGCCAGAAACTGTGACAGAATGATTGCCCAGCCCACGGCGTCCAAAAGCCGCCGCCCTTCTTGAAATGCCTGCACCGGCATTATCCGGGTCAAAGCAAACGCCATAACCAGAGCGACGACCGAACCAATGCCCAGGCCTACCAAGGCCCCCATCTTCGGCGCCAGCCAGGCGACGAGGAACGTAACCACGGGAACGGCCAGCGCCGGACCAAACAGCCACCAACCGATCCGGTCGGCCATCTGGCGACGGAAATCTGCCGCAGCACTCCAATATTCGCCCATCCCCATCCATTTCGCGCCGGCGATCGCCGCCATCACGACGACAAGCCCGCCGACCACCGCTGGGGGAATCTCTTTACCCCAAATAAACGTTATGCCGTAAAGACCCCAGAACGTTGCGGTTCCCGCTTTGGTCAGACCTGATTGTTTTTTGTCCAGCACCGTCAATACAGTGAATGCCAACAGAAAAATGCCGGTAATGGCATATATTTGATCCAATGTAACCATCATTTCTGTTCACCTGCCTCATTTGAGCCTGCAGCGCGAATCGCACGGTCCATGAGCAGATAACGGACTCCGGCGACAATAGCGGCTGCCACAGCTGTGGGAATCGCATATTCAGCCATTTTCATCAGGTCCACTTTATAGCCGGCATTCTCCAAAACACCTTTGATCAGCAGCAAGCCGCCGGCCGCCGGAAACAACAGCTGACCGAAGAAGTTACCGTAGTTTTCCGATGAAGCCGACATGCCGCGAATCCGCTCCAGCCAGGCTGCGCTTTTCGCGCCTTCCCGCGCTGCCGCCGCTTCAGTCATCGGCGCAATAATCGGACGGATAAAGCTGGGATGCCCGCCCAGCTGCAGTCCCAGTCCCACCGTGACCTGACGGAAGATCTGATAAGCAATCATCACGCGTCCGGCAGTCAAGGTCTTCATGCTGCGAATTAAATCCTCAGCTTTTTCCCGCAAGCCGAACCGTTCCAAGATGCCGATGACCGGCAACACCAGAATCAGCAGCGACATGTAGCGGTTGGTGACAAAGGCCTGGCCAATCGCCTCCAAAATCTGCACCGGTGACAGTCCTGCCACCAAGCCCGTGGCAAATCCCGCTGCCAGAACGACCAACAATGGATTGAACCTGAATAACAAACCGATGATAACGATGGCAACCCCAATGAGTTTAATCAAGATTCCTGCCTCCTTTTACTTTTGTTTTATCTGTTTGACGGTTATTGCACCCGGTCGGTATAGCCAGCCAGCGCTTCCAGGTCATTGATGACAATCTTCTTGTTTTTCATACTGATCAAGTGTTCCGCCATGAATTTCTTCAATACGCGGGTTACGGTAATGCGCGAGCAGCCAACATTGTGCGCTAGCTCCCCCTGGGTGAACAAAGTCGAAATCATCCGGGGATCCTGGCCGGGTTCCAGCGTATCCGAGCAGGCCGACAAGCGAATCAAGGCATCGGCGATCCGGCCGGTAGCGTCATTAAAGGTGTTGTTGGTCAACTGCAACAGAATAATCCGGTACTTGCGGGTTATGCTGTTAATAATGCAAGGATACACCTGGGGATTTTTTTCAATCGCTGTTTGCAGCAATTCCCTGTTGATATAGGATACTTCGGCGTCTTCCTTGGCCCGGACCAAAAAATTTAGCCCGCCGCCGCAGAACAGATTCATTTCGCCAAATATTTCCCCTGGTCGCATCGTGTACAGCAATCTTTCCGAGCCCTGAAAACTGAGGATACTTTTGGCGACCTTGCCTCTGACAACGATGGCAAAGCTGGAACGGGCCAGTTCACAGTCAATCGTCTGTTTTTTCTTATACTGTCGGATCACGCCGCGCTCAGACAACTCATTCAGAAAGTAGTGCCGCATCGCAATCTGCTTTTTTTCATCAAAGACATCTTCGTACACGAGCATCCCTCCTGTATTAGCTCGATTCGGGACCAGAGAGACGCATTCCTGCTTGCGTTGTGTGATTTATTTGACTATTAATTCGTATTATAAGATAGCTACTACTTTAAAAATGTATCACCGACTACATAATGGCATTTCGGAGGATAAAAAAACGAAGGAAACGGCCGCTTTCTATAACCCAAAGCACTGCCGATCCCTTCGTATTGTCTGTAATGAATTGCTTCGCAGCTATCTCAGCCTTGCGCCTGCAGATCGCCGACGATGGCTTCCACCTGGTTCACGATTGTTTCACCGACCAACAATCGGTACACTGTCGCAATATCCTCGGCCGGAACCCGGTCTTCGTCCAGATGCGGCACTTCCGCCCGGACAGCCTGATGCGCGGCCCGCACGCCAACGCCCGGGTCCAGTGGTTTCAAGAAGTCGAGTCCCTGCGCTGCGACCAACATCTCAATCGCAATAACATGGCGGACGTTTTCGAGAATCTCGCGCGACTGCCTAGCCGCAATCGTGCCCATGCTGACATGGTCCTCCTGATTGGCCGAAGTAGGAATCGAGTCGACGCAGGCGGGGTGAGCCAGCACTTTGTTCTCTGAAACGAGAGCCGCCGCCGTGTATTGGGTGATCATCAGGCCGGAATCGACGCCGGGATAAGCCGTAAGAAACGGCGGCAAATCGCTGAGATGCGCATCCAGCATCCGGTTCACCCGCCGCTCGGAAATGCTGCCGATCTCCGCCAGCGCCGTCTTCAGATAATCCATCACGAGAGCCACCGGTTGTCCATGGAAATTGCCTCCAGAGATCACTTCGCCCGTGTCGGGGAAAATCAACGGATTATCGGTAGCCGAATTCATCTCGATCACAATCGTTTCCTGGGCCCGGCGCACTGCGTCTTTGGACGCGCCATGCACCTGCGGCACGCAGCGCAGTGAATAGGCATCCTGCACCTTGCCGCAATGCTCGTGCGATTCCATGATCCGACTATCAGATGTTAATCTCAGCAGATTGCCGCTGGTCGCCAGCTGGCCCGGATGCGGCCGTATTCGGCTAATCCGCTCGTCATAGGCGGCGCGGGTTCCCCGCAACGCTTCCAGCGACATCGCAGCCGCGATGTCAGCCGCTTTCATCAGCAGCGCGGCATCGTGGACAACCAAAGCGCCAACTGCCGTCATGATCTGGGTGCCGTTAATCAGCGCCAACCCTTCTTTAGCGGCAAACGCCACCGGCGACAAGCCAACCGCCGCCAGTGCTGCGGCTCCTGTCACCAATTTTCCGGCGACGAACGCCTTGCCTTCGCCCATCAGCACCAGGGCGATGTGTGATAACGGTGACAAATCACCGCTGGCGCCCACTGATCCCTTGCTGGGTACTGCCGGATACACACCCCGGTTGAGCAGTTCCAGCAACATATCGACCGTAGCCGGCCGGATGCCCGAATAGCCTTTAACCAGTGAATTGGCCCGCATCAGCATGGCAGTCCGTACCACATCCTCAGGCAGGCACTCGCCGACTCCCGCAGCATGACTCAAAATCAAGTTTCGCTGCAAAGCTTCGCGCTCTTCCGGCGAAATCCAGATTTGGCTGAGATTGCCGAAACCGGTGGAAATGCCGTAAACCGGTGTGGTGGAATCCAGTAACTTTTCGACGATGGCGCGACTGGCTGCCAACTGTTGCCGCCCGGCCGCACTGATTTCAACTGTTTCCCGTTGTCTTGCCACCCGAACGACTTCAGAGAGAGTCAGCGAGTTTCCGTCAATACTTATCATTTCGCCCATCCTTTATCCATACTAAATTGGGTTGAGGTTTACTTCAGGGCATAAAATCCCGCCTGCAAACCGGAGGCCCATAAAATCTCCACTGTGGAAAACCCGACCTGGCGCAATAGTTGCAGGTGCTCTTCAATGGGTATCGGCAATAGTTCGACGCCATAGCGACTGATGTGTTTTTCTACCTCTTCGGCCGGTTTGCCGCTGGCCAGCTGATGCTGCCGCCAGCGCTCTAGTCCGATCACCGTTGCCGCGTCGGAACAGGGCCGGATGGTTTCAAATGTCACATAGACGCCGCCCGGCTTTAGCGCCGCAAAGCAATTCTCAGTCGCCTGCCGGCGCTGCTCTTTAGTCAGATAGTGATGCGACATGATTGCCGTGACCACGTCGACCGGCGTTGCCAGTGACAAGGTTTCACTGCCGGACTGTATATATTGGGCTGCAACTCCCTGCATCTTTTCTCTGGCGATGTCCAGCATCGCCGCCGAGGGATCACAAAGAATAAACTTCAGCCCGGCAAAACGCGCTACCGCTTTGGCCGCCAGGTTGCCGGTGCCGCAGCCCGTGTCCAGCCATAACGCAGGTTCCGGCATCACCGTGTGGACTATGTCCAGCGTTTCCAAATGAAATTGCGAATAACGGGGAATCGTTTTTTCGACATTGGCATCGTATAGCGCCGCTGACTGCGAAGTCGTGTTATCGCGATTTGTCATATTACCTCCCGGTTGTCCGCTCATGGCGCTATCGCCAGGGCGTAGAAAAACGCCACAATTCCGCCGACGCCGCTGATCGCCCCCGCATACCAATACACATGGTTCTTGCTGATCGAGGACAACGACGAGAACAAGATGCCAATTTGCAGCAAAATCAAGGCCCGGCCAAAATTGCCGCCATAGACCTGATAGTTGTCACGGGCGTCTTCCAACTTCTTGGCATCGGCCATGATCTCGGCTTTTTCTTTTTTATAACGGGCTATTTCCTTGTCGTATTCGGCTGTTTTTTCCCGGAAGCTTTTTTCAATGGCCGGCGTTGTCTGTTGGATCAGCCCCATCATATCGCGCTGGGTTTGATAGGCTGTCTCCTTGATGCTTTTCGCCTGGTAGTAAGCCCACTGGTCTGAAGCCTGACTCTGCGCCAACACCATTTTTGTGCTGTAAGCTCCAGCCTTGAATGAAGCCAATGTCGCACAAACTGCTAAAAACAGGGTAGTGATGGCAATCAGCGTTGGGATATGGTCCTTCCATGTTTTTGCGGCCGGCGTGCTGGTGGTTTCTTTAATTCCCTGCGTTTCCTTGGTTGTCTCGGACATGTTGCTGTTTCATCCTTTCTGTTTGCTGATCATAAATTTTCTTTCATTTATAGTTGCGGTTCAAACTCCTTCGTTTTATTTATATGGTTTGCGCAGTTCGGCCAGTTCCTGGCGGCGGGCGATAAAGTTCTGCTTTATTGCTTCCAGGCGTTCTGCATGTTCTGTCATGCCTGCCGGTGAGTAACGATAGTGCTCCGGCGAATTCCACTGGCAATCCAGCGTCTGTCCCGGTTGCCCAGCGGTCCCGACCGTGCCGACGGCGCCACACATTACACAAGCAATCGCGCCGGTATTTTTCAACCGCAGCAAGCCACTGCCACAGGCAGCACACACAATCTCGGCCGGATCCTGTCCAGCCTGCAACAGCTTGTCGCCAGCCGGCGGCGCTGAATCAGCCAGTAACCGCAACACCATTTTTGTAGCCTGGTCCAAAGTCTCCGACCGCACCACTTCGCCGGGATTTGCTGCATGAACCGGCAATACCCCGACCACATCGAGATGCAGGAATCGGGCCACACTGACCGTCGCTTCCACTCCATAACCTTGCCAGCCTTCGACGCCGTAAGGTACCGCGACCACGCAGCGGCGGCCTGTGTAAGCGTCCGCCTCAGTCATCACACTGATCAGGCGATCATTGACCAGTTTCAGCCGGGTATGCATGCCCAGGAAGTACACCGGCGATGCCAGGATCACCGCGTCCGCCTGCCTCACCTGTCGCAGCAGCTCATTAAATTCATCGTTAATTATACAGGAAACGCCCTTATCCAGACAAGCATAACAAGCTTTGCACGGCTCTATCGCAAGGTCCGGCAGACGCAGCAGCTTTTTTTCCAACGAATCCGGCAGCGCCGCCAACATCGCTTTGGCCAGAATCTCTGAATTACCGGTCTTGCGGGCCGAGGACACGATCGCCAACACTTTCATCTGATTCTCCCCCTGACATTTATTGTGTTTTTGGCTTGCCAATCCAGGCATCGACCGGGTAACCCCGTTCTTCCCAGTATCCTTTGTGCGGCGCCGCGATCAACTCCATGCCGATCAGCCACTTCACCGCCTTGTAGGCGAACATCTGCGGCACAACCAGTCGTACCGGGCCGCCCAGGTCGGAAGGAATTTCGCTGCCGTCCAGTAAAACGGCCGCCATCACGTCATCCAGGCGCGCCTGATCGATCGACAACGTATCGGTGTATATCGTTTCAGCGGAAAAAAACTTGATATAGCGAGCCTCCGGTTTTACGCCGACCCGGTCGAGCAGCTCCGACAGCCGGACCCCTTCATAGGTAATCTGGAAGACCGACCAGCCCTCGACGCAGTGAAAATCGCTCACCTGGACCCTGCGCGGCAGTTTGAGAAACTCTTCCCAGCGCAAAACCATCGGTTTATCGACCAGGCCGCCAATCTTAAACTGCCAGCCGGCAGAATCGGCGCAGGGAGTTTCCCGTTCAATTTTGTAGACCTTGAACTTTCCGGTATAGCCGCCGCCTTTTGGGGGAAGCGATTCTGGCAAGGGTACCGGCCTGGGCTGCATCTTGTTGCATTGGGTGAAGAACGCCATTGTTTCGGTTTTAGTCCGTGCCGCCTGTTGACCAATCCAGCGCCAGGCCACCACAATGCCGCCAAATAGGGCGGCCCCGGCAAGATAACGGAGAAAGCCCCGTCGGTTTTGCGTCGGTGCTGCGGTGTTTGCGATGGTTGAAGCCGTTGCAATCCCTGATTCACGACTCTGCCGCCAGCGACTGACTAAGGAAAAGACCAGATGCGGCGTCCCCGTCAGTGCAGCAACGCCAGCCAGCCAAAGGTGCGCTTGATAAAAAAAATTGCTGCCCGGTCCGACCCAGCCAACTAAAAGCAAGGCAAGCAACCCGACGCCGCTCAGCGCCAGTAAGGTCGAAACCGCCATCAATAGCGCCAGGTAACCGCGCCGATTCAGCCCCTCGTTTTTCCCCTGACGAAATGACCAAAAAAAGGGGGTATTGGTCAGCAGGAGCAAAACGAACAGCACTCCACTCACTTCATGCAGCGAACGCAACAGAAAACGGAATTCCGCCACCGCCCCCCGCCAGGTTTCACCGTGCAGCAGCCCCGCAGTCAAGAGCAGTACCACAAAAACAACACCTATCACCTGATGCAGCAACCGTTGAATATTCATCCCGCGTCACGCCCCTTCATCCCGGTTTGGTGATGCCTGATATTTTTTCTGTAATTATTTATATTTCAGCTTTTCAAACCATAATCCCTTTGTTTAAAAGTGTTTCATTCGTTTTGTTTTTGGTTGTAAACTTTTCCCTGTTAAAGCAAAAAAATCTGTGATAGTATAATTAAGTTGATTAAGTTTTCTGCATATTTTTATCGAACAATATAAAAAGACACAATAAAATAGCAGGAGGGGATCCAATGGCTGAGTATCCAGACAAAAACCGGTCGGCATCAGAACTACTGGAAATGGCGGCTGAACTGTCACCCTATTTCAACGACATGATCGCAGGCGACATCGGCGTCTCTGTGATCAGAGACGGCAAATACATCGCCTATGTACCGGCCAGTTCACTCGACTTCAAAAATAAAATCGGCGACCCTGTCAAGGGTAAGGTCAGTCTGGATTGTCTACAAACCGGACAAAATATAACCCAGGTCATAACCCGTGAAAAATCTGCTTATGGCGCTGCCTATGTCGCCTGCGCCATGCCATTCAAGGACGGAAATTCAGTCGTGGGCTGCGTCACCACAACCCAAACGGTGGAAAAGCAGGACAAAATCATCTCTATCGGCGGTGAATTGGCTGCCTCCTCGCAGGAACTCAATGCCGGCATGGAAGAGCTGGCTGCCAGCGCCCAGGAAGTGGCGGGAACCACTGGCGAACTGACCCGACTCAGTCAGGAGGTCGCCCAGGCGGCCCGGCAGATGGATGAAGTGGTTTCCTTTATCAAGAACATTGCCGGCCAGACCAATCTGCTAGGGCTTAATGCCGCCATTGAAGCGGCCCGGGTCGGCGAACAGGGCCGCGGATTTGGCGTAGTCGCGGAAGAAGTGCGAAAATTGGCCACCTCCAGTGCTGAATCAGTTAAAACCATCACGAAGTCATTGCAACAGGTTCTGGCTTCGATCGATTCCCTTTCCAGCAAACTTTCCGTCATCGACCGCAATGTGGCCGAACAATCGACGGCTGTCAGCGAAATGACGAAATTCAGCCAGAATCTCGCTGTGCTGGCCAATGAACTGTCGCAGGTTTCCTCCACACTGTTTGATGATTAACTTCGCGAAAACGCCTTAAGCTCTCTTTATCTACATGGTTTATTATAAACCCGCTGCCCCTTTGGCGCAGCGGGTTTATCTCTTGTCATCCAAACTAAAATGCGGTAGAATGTCAACGTGCGTCGAGCAAATGTTCATTGGTAAAGGAGTAATCATGATGCGTCCATTTTCTAAACTGACAGCGGGGCTGGTTGGACAGCCGATGCTGGAAATCCTGACCACCGTCACCGCGATGGAAGCCACCGGACAAAAAGTCTACCGCTTTGAAGTCGGCGATTCCGATTTCGATGCGTATTCACACATCATCGATGCAACTAAAACGGCCCTGGATGCAGGGCATACCCGTTACGTCAATTCCATGGGAATCGAACCCTTGCGCCAGTCGATCCGGACGTATATCGAACAGGGCTGGGGCTTCAAACCCGACCTTGACCAGATCGTCGTTGCGCCGTCGAATAGCCTGATCGATTTTGTCGTACGCTGCGTCGCCGATCCCGGCGACGAAGTCATCTTCACAGATCCCGGATTCCCTTCGTACTTTGCCGTCACCAACTATCTGGGGATTCGCGATGTGCGGGTACCGGTTTATGAATCCAATGGGTTCCGGCTCAATCCGGACGACCTGGAAGCACGAATCACCGACAAGACCCGCCTGATCATCGTCAATACACCGCAAAACCCGACTGGCGCCGTGATGACCGCCGACGAAGCGGCGCGGATCGCTGCGATTGCCAAGAAACATCAACTCTGGGTCCTCAGTGACGAAATGTACTCGGAGAACTTGTACGACGGAGCAACTCACCATTCGCCGTCCGTCTTTGATCAATGCCGCGAACAAACGATCATTTTGCATGGTTTCTCCAAAGGCTTCTCCATGTCCGGTTGGCGTCTGGGGTACGCCGTGGGACCGGCAGCACTCATGGCCAAACTGGGGCTGATGTTCCAAACGATTTACACTTGCGTTCCACCGTTCATTCAATATGCAGGAGTCAGTGCGCTTGCCAGCGACCGCAGTTTGCTGCGGGAACGAATCGAAAAATACCGGCAGCTGCGCGATGTGATGGTCGGGGCGTTGAACGAGATCCCCGGCGTTTCCTGCCCCACACCCAAAGGCGCTATCTATCTGTTTCCCAACATCAAGGGAACGGGCCTCTCCAGCCAGGCTTTTGCCAAAACCGTACTGGAAAAGGCCGGGGTCGCCACTGTGCCGGGAACCTGCTTTGGCCCCGGCGGAGAGGGCTATGTCCGGCTGTGTTATCTGCGTGAAGAATCGCTGATCCGTGAAGCCTGCGCCAAAATGAAGCAGGCGCTGACGCTCAAATAGGAGTCAGGCTTTCAAGCGGGCTCTTCTGTATTCTGCAACATCCGCGACGCTGCCGAAGACAGGTCTCCCGCCATTGTCGCAAGCGTTCTGCTTGCGACCGCCATCTCGTTTACCGAGGAACTTTGGCCGTTTGCCGTCGCGCCCACCTCACTGATCTTTAGGGTTAATAGCGTGATGGCCTCTTTGATTTGATGCAAAGAAGAAGTCACGCTCTTTACCGAGCTCGCACTGGCAACGGCCAGTTTTCTCACCTCATTTGCCACCACTGCGAACCCGCGCCCCTGTTCGCCGACCCGGGCGGCTTCGATAGCGGCATTCAGTCCCAGGAGGTTAGTCTGCTCGGCCATCTTCTTAATCAGCGCAGCAATCTCATCCGTCTGCGTAACGATCAACTCCAGTTCCTGGCTTAATATGCAGATATCCCGGCTTGACGAAGTCAATGCCTGGGAGCTGTTTGACAACTCATCCATCCCGGCAGTGAACTGCTGTGATGACGCCGCCAATTCTCCCGCGATATTATGCACGATTTCTTGGTCACCGGTCAGCTGATTGACCAGTACACAACCCACGACCGTCCCTTTTTCCTTCAACGGGAGCCCACATACATAGTATGCCCTTCCGCCGATAGCTTTCGAACTGTCCACGTTTCGGACGATGCGCATTCCTGTTGCCTGACAGGCCAGCACCACGGGTCCTCTTGCTTCTTCTCCAATTTTTATCCCCAGGTCAATTTGGCGACCGGGTTCATACGCCGCGTAACAGCCCGCTTTTATCACGGTTATACTGACGTCGTTGGGCATCATCGCATTAAGATAAGGTGCCACCTCAACCACCATGTCCAGAATTTCGCGGGCCGAATGTTTGCTCATCGAATCAACCTCTTCACTCGTATTATTCCATAACGGTCGAAAGACCTGCTTCCCGGCAGGTCTTTCGACCGTTATCCTATAATCCCTTATTAAATGCACATCTCGGTTTGCATTTGCGTTTTGACAACAACCCTGCCGTCTTTAATCACGTAAAGTTTTTCAGCCATATCGATGATTGCTTCGTTGACTTTCAACGTATCCAGCAACACCATGTCCGCCTTGTTGCCAACCGCCAATCCGTAATCTTTCAACCCCATCGCTTTTGCCAGATTGGTTGTCAGCATCGGCAGTACTGTAGGCAAATCGTCGGCCCCCCCCAGATGCCCTGCGGCAACTCCCAGCATCGCGGTCAGGAATGGGTCCCCGTTGCCCAGCGGGCAGAATGCGTTGCGAATATTGTTCGCCGCCAATCCGACATTGACGCCACCATCCCGCAATGCTCTAACCGGCGGCATTCCACGCCGGACATTGTGAGTATCCATCCTCCCACCCAGGTGAAGGTCGGTCGGCGGCAAACACATGACTGTCAGACCGGCTTTAGCAATTTGCTCGATAATCGGGTCTCTCAGTTCCGGTGGAAAAACGCCCAGGCTATTCATGTGGCCGACGGAAACCCGTCCCTGGTAGCCTTCTGCAATGGTTTTCTCGCAAAGATATTGAATGTTCGTTCCTTCCATGGATTCCTTCTGGTCGATATGCACGTCAAGCGGCAAATCATTCTGCTTAGCCAGATCAAAAATAAAATCGATATGTTGTTTGGCTGACAGGTCGTTATGCGGAATCCCGCCAATCACATCCGCGCCCATTTTGACGGCTTCCCGCATCATGTCTTCTGTTCCGGGCGCTTTGAATATCCCTTCCTGCGGGAATGCAACAATCTGCATGTCCACGATGCCTTTGAACTTTTCCTTGATCTCCAGAGCCATTTCAAAACCGGCAAACCCGCCGACCGGATCAAACTCTGCCTGCGCGCGGAAATGAGTAACGCCATGCCTCATCAACATACGCAGCAACGTTTCAGCCCGTTCACGCAGGAATTCCTTGGTGAACGTCGGTTTAAGCTTGATGGAAATCGCCATCGCCTCAACAAAAGTACCGGAACGATTCGGCATGAGATCTGCAATCAATGTTTTGTCAACATGCAGATGACCTTCAATCAAGCCGGGAATAAGAACTCTACCTTCTCCTTCGATAACCGCAATGGCTTCTTTGTGTATTTGGGGTGCAATAGCACTGATCTTTCCCGCTTCAACCCCTACATCCACCAACGGCTGGTCATCAGCAATTCGAACCTGCCTAATCAACAAATCCATAAAAACACTCCCTCTCTGTTTTCATTCCCGCATTTAATCCCGCAAATTTCCCGCCCACATGGACTCCGTTATGCAAACAGAATAGAACAACCCATCAATAAAGCCAAACAACCGATCACCCAGGGTGCATTTCCTTTGGAGACTTGTTCGATTGGAATCTGGAACCCCGCCGAATGGGCCTGCATAGTGATGTTAACAAGACTGACCTGACTACCCAGGCCGACTCCCATCACTGCAAACCCCATCGCCATTGGCGACATTTTCAGCGCCATCGCCACCGGCAAAATCATCGCCAAGACCGTGCCGACATAAGCTCCGGCAGGCGCACCGATCAGGAATCCTGCCAACACCGCGGCTGGATTGGTAAGAGCAACCGGCGCCAGTTTGGCTATGCTTGCGATTGTCGCAAAGGCTCCGGCTTTTTCAACGATATAAATGAAACTGAGGAAAATCCCGACCCCGAACAACCGGGTCAGAATGAAGCTGGATCCATCGACCAACGCATTAAATGCTTGATTCATATTCATTTTTGTACAGAGGCCGATTAGAATTATTGTAACCATAGTATAAACCAATGGGCTGAAGGCTGGGAAAGCAAGCATTTTATTGAGTGAGGGACCTGCCATAACAGCAATCAGAAGGAATATGGCCGGAATCGTAGTTTTCCAGAGCTGAGCATCTGTCATTTCGTCCTGACCGGTACTGACCTCCGCTTTAAATAATACGCCTCGCTTTTTGGCCCCATAGTAGCCGATTGCCAGGGACAACACAAAGAAGAAGATCCAGAATGGCTGCATGAAACTGACATATTCAACCGGGTTGACTCCCGTAAGTTTTGCGTAGATACCCGTTTCCAATGAAGCGGGTGACGTGGTGAAGGAAACTGCGGCAACGATCGACATGCCGGCAATAACCTCCGGGATCACACCGAAGGCCGCAAACGCCAACGGAGCCAGGATAACCACCGTACCGCCACCAAAACCGGAAACATATGTGGCTATGCCTGTGAGAAATATGATAAACACGGCAAAGAGCTCGGCGCGATCACCCACACTTCTTTTTACCAGAGTCAACGCCGCTGTGTAACCGCCGGAGTTAAACACGGCAAAAGCGATGGCCGAATTGATGATTGGCACGATAATCCCCAACATTTTCGGCAATGTGTCAAGAAGGATTCCTGTTGCGGCCCCGATGGAAACCCCTGCGATCATCATGGCCACGATGCCACCGACCAGACCGGCCAAAATCATGTTAACTTTTCTAGCCAGCAGAACGAGGATAATAATTAGAGGAATAAGGCTAACAATTGCTTGAACCAAAACAAGTCCCCCTCTTTTGTCGTGCATGCACGTTCTCGTTTACGATATTATAGTACCGCAGCTACTACCTCAACTGCATTTCAGCCAAAAACGCCCCTCACTATTTGTGCTTTGTGCACAAATGCTCGAATTGCGAACTTCCCGATAAAACCAGTCATCGGCCTGAATATTTTTTTGTGCACAACGCTGAGCAATGTCGCCAATATTTAGTCGTTCTGCACGATTTGATTCCCGCACAGGAATTGTAAGATGAGTATAGTGTTACATGTCGAAGGAGGGACAAAAATGGCCGGTCTGTTCGAATCACTGAAAGCTCCTTACAACTCCAGCCGCCTTACCTTGAAAGCGTCGATCATCTTTCTCACCATCATGGCGGCGACATATGTTGTCAATGCCATGGATCGCAACGTCTTCCCGGTCTTGCTTTCATGGGTCATGAAGACTTACGGTTTTTCGTTGCAGGAAGCCGGCTTATTGTCCACCGTTTTTACCCTGGGTCTCGGCTTGGCAGGCATTCCCACCGGATACCTGCTGGACCGTTCCTCCCGTAAGACCGTTATGATTGTTGGTCTGGTTTTTTATTCGGCATTCACGGTTTTCACCGTATGGTCCATTGGTTTTTACGACATGCTCATCTACCGCGCCATCACGGGAATTGGTGAAGGCATGCAGGTAGCCGCCGTATTTGCTGCGGCCGGCAGCTATTTTTACAGACATCGCACCTTGGTCATCGGCGTCATCAATGTCGCATATGGTTTGGGCGGCTTCCTGGGTCCTTATTGGGGCACTCGCTTAACGCTGTTAACCGGCGACTGGCATACACCCTTTTACGTCTACGGATTCATCGGAATCGCCTGTGCCGGGATTGCTTGGATTCTTCTGCCGAAAATTTTTACCGATTTTATCCCCTCTTCGGAAGAGAACCGTTCCGCCACCAACAAAACCGAATCAAATTTCGAACATGTTCCTGCAAAGCTCTGGAATCGAAATGTTGTCCTCTGCGCAACTGCCGAGATGGTTACCGGTCTGACAATGTTCAGCTATATCGGGCTGTATCCGACTTTTTTAATTCAACAGCTAAAGTATGCTCCGATGGCGGCCACCCTTCCCCTGGCCATCTTCGGTTTCGGCTGCATGATGGCGATTCCCATCGGATACCTGGCTGACCGCATTTCCCAACGCACCATGTTGATTGTGTCATTCCTGGGATCGATGCTGACCAGTTACCTCATGTTTAGCGTTTGTGTCGAACCCTGGCAGCAAAATGTGTTGAGTTTCCTGCAAGGAATGCTTTTCAGCGCATCCCTGTTCGTTATTTTATACGCGCTGATCCAACGTTGTGTAAGGCCAAACATGGTTGGCCGAGCTTCCGGCATCCATGTTTCGGCGATTTTTCTTCCTGCCTCGGTTTCCGGCCTTATCTTCGCCTCGCTGGTTCGCGTAATGGGCTGGTCTAATGCAGCGCTGATCATTCTTTCGATTTTTCCTGTGGTTGGAATCGTTGCCATGCTGATGCTCAAAGAATCTCAAATCATGCACATCAAACAAAACAAAGCCTAACCCTAACAAGCAACTCTTGATCCAACGGGGCTGCCTCATTAACAATTGGGGCAGTCCCGTTTTTGTTGCCGCAAATGCCAGAGGCAGGTTCCGCAGAACCTGCCTCTCGTTGTGTAAGCAAATCTAAAACTTGAATCGCGACTCCCGGGTATTCTCAACAATGACTCGGCCACGTTTGATCACGAATAATTTTTCCGGTAAGTCAATGACCGCTTCGCCGACCACTTTCGTGTCAAGCAGCACCATATCGGCCTGGCAGCCCACTTGCAGACCATAGTTTTGCAACCCCAACGCTTTGGCCGGATTGTAAGTGATCATCGGCAGCACGCCGGGTAAATCGTCGGCGCCGCCAAGATGCGCCGTCGGGATCGCCAGCATGGCAATCTGGAAAATATCGCCGTTGCCATAAGGCGTGAACGCATTGCGGATATTGTTCGAGCCGATGCACACATTCACTCCGGCTTTTTTCAATGCCCGGACCGGCGTTAGCGCCCGACGTACATTATGAGTGTCCTGACGGCCACCAAGATGCAGATCGGTTGCCGGCAGACACATGACACTGATCTGGGCCTTTGCAATCAGTTCTAGTAGCGGCTGCAACTGATCGGGGGGAAATGCGCCCAAACTGGTCAGATGACCGACACTCACGCGACCTTGATATCCTTCGGCAATGGTCTTTTTGCACAAATATTCAATGGAGGCGCCTTCAATCCCATCTTTGAAATCTTGATGCCAATCCAACGGTTTCTGATATTTCTTGGCAATTTCAAACACCAGATCGATGTGCTCGGTGGCGGATAAGTCATTGTAAGGTATTCCACCGACCACGTCGGCGCCCATCGCAACCGCTTCGTGCATCATCGCTTCCGTCCCGGGCGCCTTTAGAATCCCTTCCTGCGGAAACGCGACGACCTGGATGTCAATTACGTCTTTGTACTTTTCTTTCAATTCCATAATTACTTTGAACCCGGTAAAGCCACCGGCGGGATCAAATTCGGAATGGGTCCGCAAATGGGTAATTCCATGTCGGATGATGATCCGCAAGGTTTTTTCCGCCCGTTCCCGCACGTCTTCCGTGGTAAATGTCGGTTTCAGTTCAGCAGTCACCGCTATGGCCTCCTGCAATGTCCCTGAACGATTTGGTTTTCGATTGGCAATCAGCGCCTTGTCCAGGTGCAGATGGCTTTCAATCAACCCGGGAATCAACACGCGTCCGTCAGCATCAATTACTGTCGCGGCATTTTGACTGATTTCCGGTGCTATGGCAGAGATCTTGCCATTGGCTATCCCCACATCCATCAGTGAGTCGGCATCAGAAATCCGTACTTTTTTTAGCAGCAAATCCATAATCGCATTCCTCCTCTATATTATTTAACTAAACACCATCGATGCCGCAAGCAGCAAGCCAAGGCACCCCAAAATCCACGGCGTATTGCCTTTAGCGACCTGTTCAACCGGAATCTGGAAACCTGCTGACAGGGCCTGCATGGTAATGTTAACAAAACTCATCTGGCTACCAAGCCCGACGCCCATAACCACAAAACCTGCAGACAGCGGTGAAAACTTCAGGGCGACCGTTACCGGCAGAATCAACGCCAGAATCGTACCGACATAAGCCCCGGCAGGCACGCCGATCAAGAATCCGGCCAACACGGCCGCCGGGTGAGTCAATGACGCAGGAGCCGTCTTGGCAATTCCGGCGATTGTATTGAACGCGCCGACTTTTTCGATCATGTAAATGAAACTGAGGAAAAAGCCGACACCGAATAACCGGGTAAGAATGTAACTTGATCCGTCAACCAGAGCATTGAAAGACTCGTTCATGCTTAGTTTTGTACAGACACCGATCAGCATGATCGTCACCATTGTATATACCAGAGGGCTCAGAATCGGCATCCCCACGGCTTTATTGACGAATGGTCCCGCCAAAACGGCAAACAGCAAAAAGACTGCCGGAATGGTTGTTTTCCAAAGTTCTGCATCCGTCATCTCTTCCTGACCTGTTGTCGAACCTTCCACAAACAGGCTGCCGCGTTTTTTCGCGCCATAATAAGCGATCCCCATGGCAATCAGGCAGAATACGATCCAGTACGGCCGCATCAGCTCAACATAATCCAACGGGTTGACCCCGGTGAGTTTCGCATAGATCCCGGTTTCCAGCGATGCAGGCGAAGTGGTGAAGGAAACCGCCGCAGCGATCGACATGCCGGCAATGACTTCAGGGATGACACCAACAGCGGCAAATGCCAGCGGCGCCAAAACAACGGCTGTCCCGCCGCCGATGCCGGACATATAGGTTGCAGCGCCTTGCAGCAGGACGATGAATACCGCCATCAGTTCAACCCGTCCGTTGACACTCCGTTTCATCAAGGTCAGTGAAGAAGTGTAGCCGCCTGACTTGAACACGGCAAACGCAATGGCGGAATTGATGATAGGCACGATGATGCCAAGAATCTTCGGCAGCGTATCAAGCAGGATGCCGGTCGCTGCCCCGATTGAAATTTTCGCCATGAACATCGCCATGATTCCACCAATCAAGCCCGCCAAAATCATATTCACTTTTTTAAACAACAGGAACAGGATGACCACCAAGGGAATAAGGCTGATTAACTCTTGCACAATGATTGCTTCCTCCTTTATATTCACTTATATTCACTTATTATAACGAGACTTCCTTACGGACTTTCTCGCCAAGACCTTGGTTCCGGCGCTGCCATGCTTACGCTTTAAAGAACGCCGTCTTGCATCAGCAACCGTTGCCGGCTGCTTTGGGCTGCTCCCGGGAAACGATCCAGGTGCCGGTTTTTCCCTGCAGGGCGTCTTTCAACGCATCAAGCGAGGTAATCAGGACACGCCCGCCCGGCACGCTCTCCAGGAATGACAGGGACGCCTCAATCTTCGGCCCCATACTGCCGGCTGGAAAGTGGCCTTCGGCAAGATATTGCCGCGTTTTCTCCACATCAAGCTTTGACAACCATTCGCGTGTCGGCTCCTGGTACCGGATGGCAACTTGCGGCACGCCGGTCAAAAACACCAATAAATCGGCATGGATCCCTTTCGCCAGGATGGCTGACGCCCAGTCCTTGTCCACCACCGCCTCTACGCCGTGCAACGTTCCGTCTGCACTCTGAATCACTGGTACGCCACCGCCTCCGGCTGCAATCACCAAGTGACCTTTCTTAGCCAGTTGCCGGATCAGTTGCGTTTCCACAATATGCAGCGGTTTCGGCGAGGCAACAACCCGACGATAGCCGCGACCGCTATCCTCCTTCATTATCGCATTCTTCTCTTTCGCCAGACGTTCCGCCTCTTCCTTGGTGTAAAACGGACCGATTGGTTTTGTCGGATTTTGGAATGCCGGGTCTTTTTCGTCGACAATCACCTGCGTCACTATCGAAAGAACTTCCTTCTCGATATTACGTTTTTTTAGGAGGTTGCGAAAAGTCTGTTGAATGAGATAGCCGAGTTGTCCCTGCGATTCGGCGCCACAGACATCAAGCGGCATTTGCGGCACGACCCCGCGCGCAGCTTCGCCGCGCAGAAGAATATTCCCGACTTGCGGCCCGTTGCCGTGCGTCAGCACAAACTGGTATCCCTGTTCCCACAGCGACAAAATCTGGGGCGCGCAGGTTTCAATGTTTGCAAGTTGTTCTTCCAGCGTTCCGGTCTGGGTTTCGCGGGTAATGGCATTGCCGCCGATGGCTACGACTGCAATCGGCTTATGGGTTTTCATGTTGCTTCCACCTCTTTGACCATCGCTCGCAGTGCCTGTTGAAATATCTCAATCGGCGGATGAACGATCCCTGCGCCGACTTGCCCGATTCCGGGTTTTTTATGGGCAATCCCGGTATTGATGACCGGCAGAATGCCTGTGTCTACCACTTTACAGATATCGATCCCTGTCGGAACCCCCTCAAAATTCATGATCGGCATTGGCAGGTTCGGGTTGCGGGCTACGGTAATCTCACCCATGCTGCGGGTATATTTTGCCGCCACATCAACCGACCCGGCGCCGACAAATTGGGTGACCGACGGTGCGCAGGCCATCGCAAAGCCGCCAATTCCAAAGCACTCGGTAATCGTGCTGTCGCCCATATCCGGGTTGGCGTCTTCCTCGGTGTAACCAGGGAAATATAATCCCTTTGGCATCATGACCGGCGCAGTAAACCATTGGTCGCCGAGACCGCTGACCTGAATGCCGAAATCCACACCATTGCGGCTCATGGCGGTCACTACCGTGCTGAATGGAATTCCCCGCACCGGGTCCATAATCGCTTTGCCTGCCGCCATCGCCAGGTTCAGGAAGAATTGCTCGTTGCCGCGAACCATGAACTGCACGATATCGGTCGCATTTTCGTGTCCAACCAGCTCCTGGGCCAGCTCAACCGAAATCTCCCGATAAAACAGCAGACTTGCCGCTACATTGCGTTGGTGCATCTCATCTCCCATCGCCAGCGCTTTGGCGATGACATTGCGCAGATTGATTCCGCCGGCGCGGGTCACCGTTCGGTCCAGAACAGGCGCCAGCACTTCCGCAAGCCAATGAAGCCGTTCAATGACCCGCGGGCCGTTCGCGCCAAACCGCAGCACCTCGCCCAACCCTTCGTTAATCGTGCAATAGGACCGATTGCCGAAAGCAGCGTTCTCCACAACAAATACCGGCATGGATCGGGTGATCATTCCTGTCATCGGGCCAACCGCACCATGATGATGGTTCGGACTGAATTTGATTTGTCCGGAAGCAGCAAGCGCCGCCGCTTCCTCAGAGTCTTTCGCCAACCCTTCAAATAGGAGGGCCCCGATAACCGCACCTTGCATTGGACCACACATCCGCTCCCAGGCAATGGGAGGACCGGCGTGGAATACAGAATAGCGATCCAGCTCCGGAAACACTTCGCCTGCCGGTTTGACGCCGATAAGAACAGGGTTTCCTTTGTTAATCGTCTGTACAGCCTGTCTGTTGGCTGCTTCAATCGGATGCTCACCTGCCGCATTCAGCGGCAATGCTTTGAGTCGAAGCAGCAAATCGACCAGTTCCGTGTTGCCTTGTGCCGGCGGCTTCCAGCCGGACAAGCGGACATACTCTGCGTTCACGCTTTCAAATGCACTATTGAACTGCTCAAGGCCAATATTTACAATTCGGGGCGTTTCTGTCAGCAACCCATTCTTCATTGCACTTTCATCCCTTTCATCCGTTTCAGAAGATCCAACGCAAATCGAGCAGCCTGGGCATTGGACGGCAAAACGGTCACACCGGCGGCGGTAAGTTTCTCCACTTGTTCACGCCGTGACGGTCGGTCGGAGTCTGTGCCGCAGACTGAGGCGACCACAAACACATCACTGCTTCGGCGGCTTCGCCCGGCAACCACGGCTTGCGCCGCCGTGCCGGCCGGGTCTTCATGCGACCCGAATCCCAGCACATTGTCAAACAGAACGACCGAAACAGCCGGATCGGCCATCGCTGCCTCAATACGGGAATTTTTCAGTTCCGGATCGATCATCGGGTGCGGCCTGCCGACAGTAAATTCATCATCGCCCATATCCCAAAAGGCGTGGGCAGCCGGCGAATCAGCAGTCAATGGATAGACCTCCGTAAAATGGAGGTTGGATTGAATCAAATCACTTGGCAAGCCTCGTTTCACTGTGACCAGCGACTCATAGCACAATGTTCCGCCACCATAGATTGCCCGCAGGTAGCCGTCTCCCATTATATTTGCCGAACGTTTGAACGTTTTCTCCAGCAATGCCATATAGGCAGCGACATCCATCTGCTTAGCCTCGCCAGGTTTTTCGCCTTTATCGATTTCCACGGCCCGCATGGCCGCTGCCTCCAGCGTTTCCGCCGGCACTGCACCGGCTTTGCGCTCTGGTGTATAGTCTTCGCAACCCACATAATGAACGATAATTTTTTTGCGCAACTGTCCGATGCATTCGCATACCCGGGCCCGCACCGCAGGCGCCGGCGGTTTTGATATCAGTACCACGACGCGGGTATCGGTGTCTTCAGCCAGCAATTTCAGAGCCGCCAGACAAGTCAGACCGCCTATTTCCTCCTGCAGGTCGCGTCCACCGGTCCCGATAGCCTGACTAATGCCGCCACCCAGCGCATCAACCAGACAAGTCACTTCCTGGATACCGGTGCCAGACGCACCAATCACACCGATGGAACCGCGGCGCACCTGATTGGCGAAACCGATCGGTACTCCCTGAATAATGGCGGTGCCACAGTCGGGTCCCATTACAAGCAAGCCCCGTTCATCAGCCATCTGCTTCAGTTTGCGCTCCACTGCTTTGGCAATATTATCACTGTAAATCATTACATTCATCCCGGCTGAAACCGCTTTTGCAGCTTCATATCCGGCATAGTCTCCCGCTACCGAAATCAGGGCGAAATTGGGTTTGTACCCGGACAGCAGCTGCTCAAGGCGCACCGGTTTTTCCTGCGTTGCGCCGCTCGCTTTTTCCGGCGCGAGAGATTCATTCAGCCAGCCCTGCACCAGATCAAGGGCATGATTGACCGCAGCTTCTGGCGAGCCGGACACGGATACCACCAAATCATCAGCCTGCGCGACTTCCAATCCTTCGGTTTCCAGGCCCGATGCCCGCATCAGGTCTTTATTCCGCTGCGTCGCCATCATCGCCGACGCCATTGTTACACCTTCACAGTCTTTTGCCTTGCCTGACACTTTCATCAGGAAAACTGAGTCTTTGTAAGTATTGGGGATTGTCATGCTTTTCACTAGGACCATTTTTCACTCCACCCTTTCCACAGCCGGTTTTTGCTCCGAAAACAGCCATAGGCTATTCATGAATTTCCAAGATAAATGTAACATCCGGAAATGAAAAAAACACCGTCAAAGCGCCATAATATCCCGACCCAATTTTGTGCATAACGCACAAAAAGAGACTCTGCCCCCGACGGAGGCAGAGTCTCTAACAAGATGACCCGCGCTAATTTTTCAGCTGTCCTGGCTTTTCAAAAAATACCTGGCCTTTAATCCCAGTTGCCACTTCAACAACAAACCATTATTGCCAAAATCGATGTTCGCCAGTTCCTGAATCCGGTCCAGTCGATATGACAGGGTGTTGCGATGAATGAACAACATCTTGGAAGTTTGCGAATGGTTCATGGTGCAACGGAAAAAGGCCTCCAGTGTCTGAATTAACTGCGTACTTTCTTTCTTGTCGGTGTTTTCCAGTACCTGTGCAGTCTCGCGGTAAAGAGTCCGTAGTGCATGCTGCTCCATTCCCGCCAGAATTTTTTCCACCGCAAAGTCTTCGCAATGAAACGTCTGTCCACGTTTGGTCCCCATTCGCGAACAAAGGTCCAGCACCGTCAAAATCTCGGCATAACCTTCATGAACCGACAACACGTCGGTTCGCGGACCAATGACGACCGACGTCGAAATTTCGCCCAATTGCCCGGCGATCTGTGCACGAATTTCTTCCACCAAGACTTCTCTGGCAGCCCGGGTGTCTCTTGTTTTGGCTTCGGTGGGCAAAAATACGACGACATGGTCGCTTTGCCCAACCGCAAGCGCTTTGGGCATTTCCTTCTGCAACAGTTTTTTCACAATACCGAGCAGACGTTTTTTCAACAACTGTGCCCGTTGATCATTACCGGCAAAATCTTCCAGATAAATCCGTGTAAAGTTATCTATATCAACAACCAGCAGTCGGTAATTTGCCTGGGGCGCAATCCCGTAAACCGCGCCGCGGCGACCCAACAACTCGCGGCTTTGGATCTGTCCCGACAGCAAGTCGTTGAAAAAATCGATTTCATAGCGTTTGCGCATTTCGTCCAGCGCGGTGTATCGTAAAAATTCCAGGCCGGCGATCGTCGCCGCATGCTTGATCGACACAATATCGACCGGCGTTTCCCTGTCCGACAGATACCAGACTAAAATCGTCCCGTACAGCTTGGCGTCAGCCAAAATCGGGTAAGTAATTTGCTGGCCGGCGATTTCCCCGTAACGGAAAGGAACTTCCACATAGGGTTCCGACAAATCAACCACTTTCTGAAGCATTGCTGACGGTGGCACTCCCATTTTTTTGAACAGTTCCACAACCGGACTGCCTGCGTCCGGCACATCATAGGTGCTAGCCTGCATCCCGTTTGCATCGGCAATCACTACGCCGCATCCGGTCAATTCTCCCAATAATTCTGCGATCCGGTTAAGACCGCCCCCTTTCAGCGGAATCTCGGTAAACCGGTCGTGAATTTCATGGGATCGTTCGATTTGTCGGGTCTGAATCGTCAACAGTTCCTTCATCACTTCGTTCATAATATCCGAAATGTTGTATTCTTCCGGAATCTCGATCAGAGGAAACCGCAATTCATCAGCCAGATTGATCATATGTTGGGGAATGTTCTGGAAAAAACGCCGGATCTTTATCGCGAGTCCGGCACTGCCCTTTTGCGCCAGATCAAGAATCAACTGCCGTTGCTCGTTTACATCATTTCTGATGAAATAACCGGTTGTGACAATCAGTTGTCCCGCTTTCATCCAGTTGACAAGGTCCGGCACTTCCATCTGGTTAACGGAAGTCACGGCGCGGCCCAATCCTTCCGTACCCGCCAATACACGGCAATGTTCCATTGCTTCGAGTTTTAGCGCCGATTCAACAGTTAGCATCCAAGGTCCCCTCCCGTATTGTTCGGGAACGGCTTTGTATTCAGCCGTCCCAGTGCAAACCATATCCCGGATAAAAAGTCGTCGCCGGACGAATGGCCGATTTCGCCGATACGCTGAACCTGGTCGACAAAAGCTTCCCAAGCACCGCGATTATAGGCTTCGACAAGCTCCACTGCCGCAGACGAAACGCGTCCTGACAAGAAATGCCCCCACAGTGCGCGGCTGACCAACGTCGTGTCGAGCGGTTGCAAGTTTCGCAGTTGTTCAATCACGCCGCCGGCAATAGGATGAAATAGCGGAGACGCCTGTGCAAACAACAGAAAGCCCTGCAAAAAATCGTCGCCCGCTGGCGTCATTCCCGGTCCCAGTCCGATGAAAGAAAGCGCAGCTTTTGTCGCCTCAGTTGCATCGCCTCGCTTCATTGCATGAAGCAGTCGTGACGACGACGCGCGCAAAATATCGCCATAGGCCTGTTCAAGCGAGTCCACCGCCCCGGCATCACGACCAGGAGCCGAGCTGTTTACAAGATAACCAAATACGGAAGCTCGCGTGAAACGGTCGGACAGATGCTTGTTCAACAGCTGCTCCGCCAAAGCCAAATCGTCTCGATGCTGAACAAATGCCTGGTTTGAAAACAAAACCGCATCACTGAACTCCAGTTCCAACTCGCCGCAGATCAGTCGATCCGGGCAACTCAAACGGTAAACCGGGCTGGTCTCAGTCACAGACAACGTAAAACAGCCTGACAGTTCAACCGTCATGGGCGTTCGAACATGTCTGCCCGTCTGAACCGTCAAGAGTTCGCCGTCGCTGAGCAGCACGTTGAATAAATCGGCATGCACCGAGATGACGCTGCCTGCTAACCCCTCCGGCATAGAGTTCAGTTTTTTATGCATGAATTCGCTTATGGCGACTGCCTGCCGCTTTTCCATCCAAGCCGCCCCGTTCAATTTATCTCGCGTTTTACGGCTGGAATGGTCAACATCAGCAGAGTTCCGAGCATCATAAGACCGGCCGCAGCCGTCATTGCCGACCCTAACGAGCCGGTCCGGTCGCGCAGAAAGCCGGAGATAACCGGCGCCGCAACCGCCGACAGCATAATCGAGCCATTAAAAATCCCCACCGAAGCCCCTGTCAGCCCCGGGTGGCGTTGCTCCACGATATCGGCCGACCAGGCCAGCATGGAAGGAACAAATGCCGTATTGCTAAGCATTCCGAACAGAAACAGCAGGCCAATCAATACCGTGTGGTTTTCCAAAACGGGCAGCAACAAAAGTACCGTGGCCGAAGCAGGCAGGATAAACATCGCCACCTTCTTTCTACCAATCCGATCGGCTAACCGGGCCCAAATCATCGAGGCGGGAATTGCGCTGACAGCAATCATGCCTGTGAAAAAACCTGCGGCGCCCAAAGAAAAGCCGCGCTCGATTTTGAGAAAAGTCGGCCCCCAGGTCACCGCAACCCAAAAACCATACAGGGCAGTAAAAGTGGTCAGGTTGATCCGCCACAGGTCAAAATCCAGCAATATTGCTTTGTACTGGGCCCACGCCGGTGCGGACCCGCAAGCGGTTTCCGGCAGATAACGATAGAAGAAGCCAAACATCAGGACCGAGGGCACTGCAAACAACAAGATTGGTACCCGGATATCACCGTACATTTCGTACAACCAACCGCTGCCAGTCATCCCTGTCAGCAGACCGACCGCCATGCCGACGCCGATCAGCGCCGAACTGAACGCCCGCTTTTGCGGCTCGACCTTTTGCATCATCATGCCAAACGAGGAAGGATAAAAGCCGCCAGCCCCCAATCCATGCAAGGCCATGCAAAAAATCATCGCCGGATAGTTGCCAATGACCAATCCCAGTCCGATCGCGCCGCTAGCGGCAACTGCGTAAGTCCACAGCAATACCCGCCGCATACCAAACCGATCGCCTAAAATACCGGCCGGAACTTGCAGCAACAAATAGGTAAAGAAATAACTGCCGGTCAATAATCCGACATCCGCCGAGGACAAAGAATACGTCGCTGCAATCACAGACAGCAGCGGATACAACACCGTGCGGTTGGCATAAGCAACCGCCCAGCCTGCCGCCAGTAGAAACAACATCATATACGGCAAATCCTTCTCCGGTTATTTTTTGGCGAATGCGCTTCGCACCGCCGCGCCCAGTTCGGGGTGTTTAAATGTATACCCTGCCGCCTGCAAGCGGGCCGGCAACACCCGTTGTCCGTTCAAAATCAGCTCGTCGGCCAGCTCGCCAAACAACAATCGCAGCGAAAACGCCGGAACCGACAGCCAGGACGGCCTGTGCAACGCCGCACCGATCGCGGCCGCCATCTCATCCATCGTCGCCGCCTGCGGCGCAGCCACGTTGTAAGAACCTTGCATCGCCGAATCAGTCAATGCCTGGCTGACAACCGCCACGACATCATCCCGGTGAATCCAGGAAATTGGCTGTTTGCCATCACCGGGCGGACCACCGACAAAAAACTGGAATGGCGTAGCCAACCGGGCCAGAAAGCCACCCGGTCCCAGCACGACGCCAAGCCGCAATATGACCAGCCGAACACCGACTTCAGCGACTGCCGCCACCGCCGCCTCCCAGTCCCGCGCCACACCGCACAGCCAGCTGTCACCGGGTGGACTCTGCTCCGTGAATTCCTGCGACGGATGCGTGCCATAATAGCCGACGGCCGAAAAACTGACAAAGACTTGGGGCGCCGGGTTCCCTTGCCTGGCAAGGGCGCAACAACCCTCGGCCAGCGCCCGACTGAGCGGGATCCGGCTATCGCGGATCTTCTGTTTGTAGGCGGTGGTCCAGCGACCACCGGCAATACTTTCCCCAGCCATATTGACAATGGCGTCGACGCCTTCCAGCCAGTGCGGCGATAAAGTGGTTCCTGGCGGCGGCACATCACGACGGGTCAGGAGCACGATTTCGTGCCCCTGACGCTTAAGCACCTCAGTTAATGCAGTTCCGACAAAGCCGGTTCCCCCGGTCAGCAGAATCCGCATGCCGTTCACATCAGCCTTTGTGCCACTCGGCCCAGGCTGCCCCGACTGCTGCTCCCTGCGGCGCTTTGACGCCCAGAGCCGCCAGGGCTCGTTCCACCGCGTACAGCGTCAACACCAGTTCATTGATGCAGATATTGCCCATGTGGCCGACCCGGAATATTTTACCTTTCAACGGGCCTACGCCGCCGGCCACCACGATATCATATTCTTCCATCTTGGCCCGGAAGGCGACATCATCAAGGCCGTCCGGATATTTGATCACCGACAGGGTCGGCGCCACCGCCTCCGGCGCAGTAATCAGTTCGAGTCCGATCGCCTTAAGACCGGCGCGGAAACTGCGGGCAATCCGTTCATGCCGAGCATAACGGGCCTCCAGTCCTTCTTCCAGGATCATCTGGACTGCCTTGGCCAGCGCCTGAATCAAATTCACCGGTGGTGTTGAAAAATACATTGACGGGTTGTCCATGATCGGCAACCAGTTCTTCCAGTCGACATAATAACCGGCGACCGTCCCCATTTGTTCGCGGCGAGCCAGCGCCTTTTCATTAAATGCGACGATTGTCAGTCCCGGCGGCGTGCCAAATGCTTTTTGGCTGGTCGTGATAATCACATCAATTCCAAGGTCCTTCATCGGCTCCGGCACACCGGCGCTGGCGCAGACTCCGTCCAAAATGAACAGGGTATCATATTTTTTTGCCAGGGCGGCGACTTCGGCGACTTGCCCCATGACGCCGGTCGAAGTGTCGACGTGGGTCAGGGTCAGCGCCGCATATTTCTTCTGTTGCAGTTTAGTTTCGATCGCTGCCAGCGGCACGCGTTCGCCGGCTGGCGCCGTCAGAACATCCGGAGCGATTCCCAGCGCCTTGGCCAGCGGGACAAACCGTTCGCCAAAATAGCCCTGGGTAATCACCAGCAAATCTTCGCCCGCTTTCACGGTATTGACCAGGCCCATTTCCATCGACAGGGTTCCCGCCCCGCCGATCGCCACGACATGGTCGGCCTGGAAAATCGTTTTCAGCCCTTGCAGACATTCCTGATAAATTTTGACGAACGGGCCATAAGTGTGGCCATAGGTCGGACCGGCCAAAGCCTGCCGGATGGGTTCCGCCACCGGTGTCGGACCGGGAATCATCACTAAGGGGTTTTGTTTAATCATGATATATTGTTCACTCCTCATAAAAAATTATCTTCCATTTCATTGTTTCTCGCCAAACGAAGATTATCCTGCCGTCAAATCAATCGAATCGACGAAAAACACAATCACCGTTTATGCACTTTCTCGCGATGTTCGGTAATCAGCGGGCAGCCGTTATGGCACTGACCGCAGCCGATGCAAAATCCGGCCCGGCGTTTTTTGCTGACGTATTCAACGCTGTCCGATGTCTGCCGGTGCACGGAAATCTTGACATACAACAGGGCCAGCAGGCAGATCAGGGTAAATATATTGGCGACGAAAACCGACGGGCTGGCGATGAAATACCCATACACCATCCACAGAAACACACCGACCGCCATCATCACCAGCCACAGCCAGGAAAGATCGCCGGTGGAACGGCTCCGCACCGTCTTTACGACCTGGGGAACAAAAGCGCAGGTTGTCAGCGCCCCGGCAATCATGCCGATCCATTCAATATCCATTGCAGCCCTCACTTTAAAAATTCAGCGATTATTCATGAATGAACGCCGGGTCATCCGGCGGCTCTTCCGGGTCTGGCCGGATGTGGTGCAATGGATCGGGCACCTTATAAGGCTTGGCCAGGTCCCAGTCTTGGTCGAAAACCGCCTGCAGTCTGGTGGCAATCGCTTTCTCCGCTACGACGATCCCGAGTTCCCGCCGTAGGTCGAATGCACTACGGTCCAGGTTGAACGAGCTGACCAGGGCTTTGGCGCCATCAATCAACAACAGTTTGGAGTGCAGTTTCAGCTGTTTTTGCCGCCGCACCCGGATCCCTGCCTGTTGCAAAATTCGCCAGGAAGAGAAGCTGTCCATGATATCCCACTCGCTGATGCCGTGTTTGCCGCCACAAAGGAAGCGAACCCGGACGCCGCGTTTTTTCGCCGCCAGAATCCGGCCGAGAATCGTCGTGTCACAGAGTTTTGGGTGCTGTATATCGAGGCTTTTTTGCGCCGAATCAATCAGGCTGGCCAGTGGGTGGCGGGTATAGTTTGGTCCCCAGATCAGAGAGCTGCGCGGATGCGGCCGGAACGGCAGGTTGTTCCAGTCGGCCTCGAAGCAGGCAACCATTTCCTGCACCTCTCCCGCGTTTTCACTGATGATGCCATAGTCACGGGTCGTGGCCATGCAGGTCGGACAGACGTTAAAGGTAGCAATCATCGCCACGCGGTCATCAATAACGAAGCTTTTTTCATGTACTACAGCAAATCGCTCCGGTCCCCATTGCACAGCTACACCGGCCTGTTCCAGTTGTTCACGCGTTTCATCGTTGACCCGGTCGCCGCCGGAACGTTTTTCATTAAGAATCACCCGGACATCGACGCCGCGGGTCGCCGCATCAGCCAGGGCCTGAATCA
>CAZFSM010000004.1:0-184476 GCA_964521625.1 uncultured Veillonellaceae bacterium
TTCACGCGATAATTAACCTGTTTTACCGGTGACATTTTCTCAAGTTATTGACATACAATTGCGTTATAATTACAATCGATAAGTTTGCAGTCTACAGTTGGCATTCGACACCTCCTTTGCAGCATAAAAACCGCCGCGATTTTCGAAGCGAGCATATCATTTCGCCGGCGGCTTTGTCATAATTCCACGTCCTCAATATCCCACGCTTTTTGACGAATTTAGTGTCACGAAAGTGTCATTTTTTTATTGAACCTAGACGGCAGCACATCGTCATAAAACTGAATCACCCGCCTAAGTGTCCGGTAATCGGTGCACGCCAGCCCTGGTTCTGAATGATCTTGGCCAGAACCTCAATTTGTTTATCCGGGTGCCGGTTCGGGTTACGCGAGTTTGGCTCCAGGGGTAGTGATGTCGGCTAGTTCGTCGTATGCGCAATAAATAGGCAGTATGCATTTTTCAAAGTGGTTTGCTAAATTCAGGTTCATCATTCCTTTTTCAAATTATCATCTCAACCGTTGACAGCTATTAAAAAACAAGTATATAATTAATTGCGCATATACTTATTAGCTTATTGAATAGGAGGATTATCGTGAATACAAAATTAGATGAAATTTCCGCAATGCTAAAAGCAATCGGCGACCCTTCCAGGTTAAGAATTATCAAAATCCTCGCCTCCGGCATGTCAAACAGCATTTGTGTAAGCGACTTGGCTAGTAAATTGAATATATCCCAACCCGCGGCTTCACAACATATAAAAATACTTAAAAACGTTGGCATCTTGGAAGCTACCAAAGACGGCTATCGAGTTTATTACTCCATTAACACGGACGTATTAAAAAAGCATAAGGCCGAAATGGATACACTCTTTGAGCTTGCGTTCAAAAAATGTTCAAACAACGGCGACTGCAGTACTTGTAAAGCGAGTGGTATCACTTGTGAAAAAAGCGATTCCAAAAATCCATAATATTAACCCTCAAAAAGGAGTTGCATTGTATTATGAGCAAATCAGCACGTTTCATTATAGGAGCACTGGTTTTTCTTTTATCCTTTATCTTGATAACCATCAAATTTCAAGCTGGCCAAATGCCTATGACTCCTGATTCTTTGCATGAGAAACTAGTCAATACCACCCGCGACATGCAATGGCTTAGCTTGGTAAATCACATTATTTTTATTCTTGTATTATGCAGCAGCTTTGTTTTGAACAAATCCCGCAATATCATTATTCCCACATTCATGATTTACTTATGTGTTGGAGTGTTTGCCAGTACTTTCAAACATAATATTTTTATAAATTATTTTTACTTTCCGCTACTTATCGGGCTCATACTTCATGCGTTTCTTACCAAAAAACTCAATTTTAATTATTCTGCCCTCAAAACGCAAGATAAGATTTTTGGCATCCTGGCTATACTAGGAAGCTTATGGTATTTAGCTTTGGTAGATAGCCCGGTGCCTGTTAATGCGTTGTTGTACTCGCCAGTTGGGGTAGTGAATTGTCCGACAACACTCGCATTGTGTGGATTTCTTATTCTCAATACTAACCGATCATTATTTCTGGAGCTCGCCGTTATATGCGGAGCAATCTTCTTCGGCGGATTGGGAATTCTAACAATGAGTGTGTATTATGATATTCTTCTTGTCAGTATGGGGTTATTCTTGGCTTGGCGTTTGTGGAAAGATGATTTTGCTTCAACTGTCATCTCATGAAGGTTCCTTCCCTTGCGGCGCGACTTCATCACGTCATTCACGCGCTCTTTTGCACCAGTTTGTTCACGAAGTAGACCTGCTGTAAACGGTCAATAGTTTTGGACGTTTTCCGGCCATTAATTTTGGATGTTTTTCCCCTAATTTTTTAGAATACTGGTTTTGTGTTCTATGCGGTAACTGCAGCCGCTGAGATTGAATATTTCGCTGTGGTGTACAAGGCGATCCAGAATTGCCGTGGTAATCACCGGATCATGCAGAAATTGCGGCCATTCGTCGAAGCCTTTGTTCGAGGTGAGGATCACCGAGGTGTTTTCGTACAGTTTGGACACCAGTTGAAAGAAGGAATTCGCTTCCGTCATTGAGATAGGTAAAAATCCTATCTCGTCAATTATCACCAAGTCTGCGGATAATACCTGCTTCAGCCGATGCCGGCTGCTTCTGGTGATGGTTTCAGTAACCAAAAACTTCACCAAATCCTGCATTGTGACGAATACGACCCGGCAACCCAGTTCAACCGCCTGTAGGCCAAGTCCTACAGCCAAATGGGTTTTGCCGATCCCCGGCGGGCCCAGGATCAAAATATTGCGGGCCTGTTCTACCCAGTGCATATCCATCAATTGTTCAACCTGGCGCCGACTGATAGAGGTTTGAAATGTGAAATCCAATTCGGCGATCGTTTTGCGATAAGGGAATCCGGCTGCCTTCAAGCGTTTTATTCTGGATTTTTCTTCCCTGGCCCGGAGTTCCTGCTGCAACCCTTGGGTTAAAAAGGTCAGCGGCGTCCACTCTTGTTCCCGGGCCTGCGTCAGCAGCGATTCCAGTTCCCGCTGTATCGTCGGCAGCCGCAGAGTACTCAGCAAGGCTTTGGTTTCTGCCAGTTCGTTATTCATTGCACTGCACTTCCCAGCAGACCGCTATAGGCCGAGATATCTCGGTGTACAGCAGGAACAATCAACCGTTCCGGCAGTTTCACCGGCAACAACGGCACGGGGCTTGGCAAGAGAGCCTTCAACATGTCGGCGGCATCCCGAACGCTGACCGCGCTGTAGATCTGGCGCTGTTGGCAGTAGGCGATGGCTGCGCCGATTTGTTCACCGGTATACTGGCCCGTCATCTTTCGCAGTAGTGCATATTGATCCCTGGCATAACGTGGTTTTTGCTTTTGAATTTCTTCCAGGAGTTGCTGCGCAGCAGGCGTATCGCTCAGCATCGTCAACGTTGTTGCCTGGTACTCCCGCATCGATTGGCAGGTATCCCTGCGGTGATGGTTGTTTTTAATCAGTTTGCCTTTGTCTTTGCACAGCCGGTGTTCAGCCACGAGGCTGCCGCCTTCATCACAGAACAGCAACACGTTGCCCTGCTCCTTGAAAACCAGATTGCGGCCGGGCCGGTACGTTCCGAGGGGAACGGAATACCGGTTGCCCCGATACAACACCGTGTTGTCTTTTCGTACCGCCAGGGTTACAATGGACTCCGGAGCTTGTCTTGGAAAAGGTACCGGTCGCAGGTGTTGCTGTTCGAAGAGAAACACCTCGGCGGGTACTTTTTTCGTTGTGCCATGCACGCAAGCATTGCCGGTGCGCCCCAGCCACTCCAGTGTTTCTTCGTTCCAGTCGGGCAGGCCTTTGTAATAGCGGTTCTTGGCGAAGTGATACTTCAGGTATTTGATGACCGCCTCGATCTTTCCCTTGCTTTCCGGGTCGTGTTTCCGGCATAGCCGGACCTGGAGTTTGCTATCTTGCTTGAAGGCTTCAAGTTCCTGCGTAAACAGGATATCCCCATGGTTTTCGCTGACAACGGCCAGTTTGTCCTGATCGATGACCAGTTCGGCGGGCATGCCGCCGTAGAAGGCAAAGCAGGAATTCAGGGCGTCTAGGAAGGTGACGGTGGTAAAGGGGCGATCTCGCCAGAGGGCGTATTTGTATCGGGAGTGAGCCAAAACGGCACCCATGCAATAGAGCTTCACCGGCGTGGCGCCCCGGAACGGGCGAACCCAGGTTTCGCCAAAGTCCAATTGGAGTTGCTGACCGGGCGGCAATTCATCGACCGACTCGTATTGCCGTGCTTCTTCTATGCGGGGCAGCATTGAGAGTTTATTCATTCTTAATTTATATATTAATATCCATCTCGAAGTACAAACATTTGCTCATACAAACGTCCAAGGAAACAGCGATTACTGTCATTTCCTCAAAGGAAACTGTATCACGTTTCAGCTTTTTATTAAAGTTCTGCGCACTCTGAACAATACGCCTAGAAAGTTCCGCAAATCCATTTGATCGCCTCCACGTTTTTTGTATTGTCAATCAATCTGTTTAAAGCGCATTAATTTACCCAACCTTTGTTTTCCATGTTAGTTAGGAGTTTCCTGCCAATAATAAAACTCTATTTGAACAGAGTCCTACTTCTCTTCACTTTTCCCTTTATGTCCGCCCACATAATCCGCCCGTTCAAGGAAGGTTCCTCCAGCCATCGACCCGGCATAAAAAATCGTTTTTTTGCCAAATCGCACCCGAAGGTCATCTACTACTTGATCCATGGCATGTTTCTTCTCTGCTCCGTCAAAAAACAGTTCCAACTGCTCAAGTCCTTGTGGCACGATTTTCCCAGCAGTAATATTTACCGACCGCACCGGTTCACCATGCCACCGCCTAATAAACTCTCGGCGTGTCTCCTCACTGATGAGTTCCGTTGAGTGTTCTGGGCGGACCAACTTAATCCGTGCAGTAAAGCCCAGCTGAAAATTTCTATCCGAGTAGCCTATCCCCAAATATACCTCCTGGCATTTTTCCTGGTGTTTACGTAGCCTGGCGCAAACATCTCCCACCATTTCCTTGATGACCATCAGAATTTCTGCTTTTTCATGGTAATCCCTCATCAATATCTGGTTTTTACTATAGGATTTGCTTTTCGGCCGTACCTTCTGGCTAAGGATGCTGGCATCCAGGCCCCATGCATGGTAATACAGCTGCAATCCCATTACGCCTAGAGTCTTATGCAACCGCATTGGATTGGCGTGTGCCAGCGCCTCAATCGTATAAATACCCATTTGCTTGAGTTTCTTATCGTACCCTCTGGATATACCCCAAAACGCAGTCAGCGGCTGTATCTTCCATACTGTTTGCGGCACCATTTCATACGTCCATTTTGCAATCCACGGCGGCTGCTTTTTTGCTTCATTATCCAGTGCCAGTTTTGCCAACAGCGGATTATCTCCAATGCCTGCAGTCACAATAAGACCCAATTCTTCCTTCACCATCTTCAAAATGGATTTCGCTATCGTCTCTGCGGGTCCAAACAAATTGTGCGATGCGGTAACATCCAATATGGACTCATCAATACTATAAACGTGAAGATCTTCATCAGTTACAAATCGGCGGAATATATTTTGTATCGCTTGGTTCATATTGATATATAGCGCCATATTGGGTTCCACTACCATAATCGGCGAATGCCTGGGAATTTCAAAGAGCCGGTTTCCGGTCTTGATATTATATTCCAATTTAACCCTCGGGCTACTGGCCAATACGATAGCGCCGGTTCGCCTTAAATCCGATACTACGGCAATATAGGCTTCTAGCGGGTCAAGCCCCCGCCGAACCGCCTCTACGGATGCAAAAAAAGATTTTACGTCGATGCACAGGATGCTTCTGCGAGGAAAGCGAGAAAAATCAACAAGCTCCATCGTTATGGCCTTCTTGGTCTTTCATCTGCTCGTTATGCTCAGACAGAAGCATCCCCGCCCACTTGACCATACACCGGTCGACGTAAATTACTTGAGCCATCTGCTGGTAAATAGGAATACTCAGTAAATCTATAGTAGGTTCGCTCATCACTATCCACCTCTATAGATATAATACCAGAACATATGTTCTGTGTAAATGTCATAGACTTACCATTTGCGAACTTGGATGGAAATGAAAAAGCTGGCAAAGATGGTCATCAAAACCACCCTAGCCAGCTTTTCTTCACTTCACGCCACTTATACCAATTCCGTTCTTTATCGCATATTGCCGAAATCCGGTCAGTATAACCTAAAAATGCCCCAAAACGGATATCGGCGGACATTTGCATCATATAAATTTTCACGCCTCGGTCAACCTTTGACAGCGTTCTCCGCTTTTTTACCTATGTCCAATTTATTTTTCCATCAGCGAGTAGCTGGTGCTGCGGCCAGCGCCCGGATCCTTTTGCAGAACGCCCTTGTCCATCAAGTCCTTGATATCACGGGTCGCCGTATCATGAGAGCATTTCGCTAGTTTTCCCCATTTCATCGACGTCAAATTCCCTTCGAAATCCTCAAGTAAACGGCAGATCACCAATCGTTGCCGTTCATTAAGCGGCACGCCGGCCATCGCGCTCCAGAACCGATTGCGACGAAACACGCCGTTCAAGGTATGATCCACATTGGTCAGAGCCCGCAATAAGCACTGCAGAAACCACTGAATCCATTCCGTGATATCCAGCGAACCTTTTTGCGCACCTTCCAACGCATCGTAATAAGCGTTTCTGTCATGGCAAATCTGTGTCGATAGGCTGTAAAAACGGCAATCGCTGCCTTCCGCCTTTGCCAGAGTCCGATCGGTTATTGCCCTTGCAAGTCGGCCGTTTCCATCATCAAACGGGTGAATGGTAACAACCCAAAGGTGTGCAATCGCCGCTTTCAACAACTTGTTTTCATCATCTTCGGCATTATACCAAGCAAGGAACGCTGCCATTTCCTGGGGAACTCGCGCGGCAACCGGCGCCTCAAAATGTACCGTCGGTCTGCCGATCGGCCCTGATACTACTTGCATAGGCCCGGTAGCATCATCGCGCCAAGCACCCACCCGTATGGACCCCAGTGGGCCGGATGGCACCGGAAATAGCTGCCTGTGCCAGAAAAACAACTTTTCCGCCGTCAGATCTTCGCGATAGCTCTGCACCGCATCCAAAAGCATTTCAACAATGCCATCAACATTTCGACTTGACGGAACCAAGCCGGCGGTTGCGAGCCCCAGCCGTCTGGCGATCGAAGACCGAACCTGCTTTTCATTGAGTGATTCTCCTTCGATCTCGCTGGTCTTGAGCACATCCTGGGTAAGCGTTTGCAGTACGGCTTCATCCCGGATCAATAAACCGGTTGTCTGCATTTGCCCCAGCAGATATCCTTGCTTGCTTGATACTTCCGCCAGCAGTCTTGTTACGGCTTTATAGTCCCAAGTGAAACGCGGCCAATCAGGCAGTTCATGGATGTACATATTCAACGCACCTCTTGCGTAGATTGTAGCATTTAATCGACGCAATTACAATTATTAACGCAAACCGTGTTCCGCCACACCGATGCCGTTCGTTTATACACCACTTTTGTTTTATTTTTATTGTTTTAAGGTTTTAAGGTTTTAAGGTTTTAGCAATGCGCCAAGGCTTGATTTACCGCCGTTCGCGAAGGGTCAACGGATCCGCTGATGGGTCCGTTGATGGGTCCGCAGACCGATCCGCTGATGGATCCGCTTGATTCGTGCTAGGCAAATATCCTCAGTTCACTTTTTATTCTTCGCCAATTTATGTTTTACCGCCGCCAACTCTTCCAGCATTGCCGGACGACGCGGATATTTCGCAGCCAGACAGTCAATTAGCCCGACCGCTTGTTCTTTGACACCTACTGCAGCATAGTCTTTGAGCATCCGGCAAACTTGCCGGTATTTTCGCCTGTCGGTTGCCGCCTGCGCTTCTTCCGTGATACAAGCTTCGAACACGGCGTATGTGTCCGCTGCAAAGCGAGTCGCCAATTGTTTGCCGTAGTGAAAAACAAAGCTCGGATGCTGTTTCACTATTGCCAACAGCTTTTCCAGCTCGCCTTCCTGCGCTAGAAGCGATGCGTATTCATGCGCTAGAAGTTTCTCGGACAATTCTTGCCAGAGCGACTCGCGCCGTTCTTCCCAAACGCCTTGCTGGATATAATAATCCTTTATCTTGTGGAAATAAGCCGTGTCGCGCTGCAGCAAGATCAAGCGAAGGATTTCATGCAGGTGTTCCTGTTGATTAGTTGCTGCATACAACCGCTCCAGGTAATAGGCCCAAGGTGTTCGTCGGTTATAATCGCCTCGTATGTTCTCTCGCAGCGCTTCACGACAAAGCTTCTCCACCCGCAGATAATGTTTGGCGTCAAGCGCTTTTTCAACCGCCAGCATTCGCATTTCCGGTGCATCGATATGTTCCATCAGATAACGTTCCGCTGCTTCCGCGCCTTCCAGCCGTTCCACCAGCGCGTGCGTGATCAACAGTTCATCCGAATATGGCTTCCCATTATATAAAGTCCCTAATAACGGAAAAATCTCTTTAATCCTCTTGGCCTGTTTTTGTTCCCGAACAAAATGAACCGCCGACTTCAGCAGTTCATAACCCTGATCCGGCCACTCCTGGAAGGCTTTGTTTTTTGCCGCTTTGACAATGCTGTCGAAGAAATATGAGCAATCTTCTTCATCAGCTGCCTGACACAGTTTTTCGATGCCCTCCAGGCAAAACTCGATCACATCGGTCGCCGCACCGGACGAGGTATCGGCATGCGAAAGCAGCTTCATCATCCGTAGCAAAACAAGCATAAAGATATCAAAAGCCAGCCTTTTGTCAACACATCGCTCATTTCCCTCGAGGATAGAAAACATCTCCGTGCAAATCCGGTTGCAACCGCCATAGGGGATAAAACCACGATCCGAGTTGCGCCGAAGGGCCTCCGTCATGAGATCTCTTATTTCTGATAATCGTTGGTTATGATCGTCTGTCATACGCACCTCATGCATGTTGATCCAGGCTTATTATTTTAACCCCATCGAATTCGACGGGGTTTCCTGTCCGACGCTCTAATCACTCCCGATTATACTTTAGTTTTATTATCATTTAAATGATGTAAATGATAATAAAACCTTATTGTTTGCACAACCACCCATGCCAGCCAACTCGTCCAGCATCGATATGTTCCAGTTCTATTGCTCTATGGTTGACTGTCGCAGCGTTTATAGAGAGACTCCGCACTAACCAATTTATAAACAAACTTTAAACAAGCTTTCTACCTGCTTTTCAAAAAATCTGAGAAAGTAGCTGTTGGCAGTAGTCTTTGCCGCCGAATCATATTGCGCCAAATGTGATTTCCGCGTTCTTCGTCAATAAAACCTTGGCTTAAAGCCGATACCATTATATCGCACGTGGTTATATGCTCAAGCCCAAACTTTTCAACGTATATCATGACATCTCTCAAGTTATTGCTGGCGACAATACCGCTGTTGACTTTTGCTAATGCTAAAGCGGCTGCCTCCCCCTTTCCTATTAGCCTTTCCCCTTCGGGTGGAGAGATTGCCAACTCATGGTAAAGTTCATATTCTTCAGTGCTTAACAATATCTCGCTTCGAACAATTTTTCCCGCTCCATGCAGCGCATCAAGTTTTGCCTTGATATGCGGTATGCTCGGATGTGAAAGTTCATCAAACACCTGCTTAGGCAAAACAATTTTCCCTGGGTATAGCTGTAACAGCAAGTTTTCTTGACCAACCCATAAAAAAGACGACAAGCAATCGGTATCAAAGAACAATCGGTCAGTCATAATGTTCTTCTTCGTCATCATTTAGGCCAAATACAATATCACTTCGAAACGCGTCCAGCAATAACTCTTCATACTTGCCGTTTGACACCAGATCCTTCGCCTTAAGTTCCTGGGCAAGCGCCACATATCGCCCCAGCGTATTGTATTGCTTTTCCTTCGCTGTTGGGATATATAGTGTGGCATCAAACCCCATTTTCAATGCAGAAGCAATGATCCCTTGCCTCATCGGCGCTGCTTGTTCCTGCGTTAAATAACCATTAGACACCAACCGTTTTAATGTCGCTTGGCGGCTCAGTCCATAGTATTGCTCAATACGGACAACATCATTCACATCAAGTTCAAGTTTCTTTTTCTTCAGGCGATTTTTTATATAGTCTGCCACCGAATCATGGGGTGCCAAAAAATAAGAAGCAAAAAGGTCTGCTTCGATTTCCTGTGGATCTCTAACGTTATCGAGGTCTTTAGCGCACAAAACACCCTTGAGTTGTTCATGGAAAAACACATGGCATAACTCGTGGGCTGCCGTGAAGCGCTGACGCCCATGTGTTAAATTGGAATTGATCGCGATTAATTTATTACCGTTATCACGAATACACGCTCCACTAATTCTGTCACTCATAGGGTAAAACACAACGGTCAAATCATCTGTGTTGCCCAAGATTGAAAAAATGTCGACGGGTGAATAGCTGTCTTCACCCAATTGCCTGCGCAAGCTTAGTGCATCGGAACTAATTTCGACGGGGTCCTTCATGCTCTATCACCAGCTACTAAGGTAGACATATAGCGCAAATTCAAAGCAAGTTTGTTCATCACTGCTAACGCTTCCAAATCTGCTGTGTCTATCCCATTTGCTCGCAAAGCAAAAGGAATGGGGCAATGTTCAACACTTTCGCTGGTAAAAACGGCCATGGAGCAGCCAAACAGGTTCGCCAATTTCTCAAGCATATCTGCGCTAAATTGCCGTTCGTCTTTTTCGCACTTCGAAATATAACTCTGATCAACTTTCAGATATTCAGCTATTTGGCTTTGGTTCAGTCCATACTGACCACGCAATTCTTTAACTTTCTTGCCGACTAACTCAAAATTCAACATCATCCTCACCTCTTGATAAAAGTATATGTTTTTAAAGTCATAAAATCAATACAAATATTAATTAATTTTATGACAAAGATGTTGATGCTGTTTTTCAATAACGGTTCCTGTACGGCTTGAACGGAATACTCGAGACAAGCTGCGCCGTTCCAGGGAAAAATCACTTCGGCCAGGCCAAGTTTCCGTGTGTGAAACAAGCCAAACAGCCGGCACAATACTATTCGCCGCAGTTATCAGCGGCCTTAAAAACGATCCTGGAGCGTTTCGGTTTTGTCAAATTCAGTGGATTATCACGCATCCAACCAATAAAATCTTTGATACGAACCACTCGAATATTTCTTTCGTCATCGGATGCGCCACTCCAGTTTAAATGATCATCGACAAGCTATTGACCTTCTGCTCAACTGACGCACGATCCACTACCTCTGCCAACCTTGATATGCCAGCGCTCGAAGCCTTTGTTTGACCAGCGGCGGTAACAAATCGCAGATAACATTAATGACTTCGATCGAATGGCGAGAATAGTCTTGTTTTGCAATAATTCATAACGCGATTTATTATTCTCGCCCATCATAATTTCACTCCTCAACGCGGTCCGTTTAAGACATCTGCTCGATGATACACCTCTGATTTTTTCATGATTATTTCAAGTCACCGAATGTTGCCGCCAATAATTCATCGAGTTTCCCCGCCTTGACAGCAGGCCTGGTATCAACATTTTTGAAATTCTTACGACTGATCCTGTTTTCCGTATCAAAACTAAAAATATAATTCGTCGCAATGTGATAAATGATATCGCTGGGAGCAAGCCCATACAGCTGCTTTTCGAGGATGTGCTTTAACCGCTCGTCGTTATCCGGTATATTCTTTTTCATTACCGGGTTGTTGAAGAGGCGCTTCACCAATTCGGTGATATAAAGTCCGGACTTCATGAATAAATCAATAAAAGTCTTGTCTGGATCTTCAAATACATGCGGATCTTCATCCTCCAGTTTTTGCACCATCATCTTTACCACTCGTTTCGGCGTGAAAATCTGATTAGTCTCCTGTGGAGGAATATAATTGAAAACATCCTCTTCATGAGATTCATCAAAATAATCTGCTAGCTTTTCTCGTATATTCAAGAATTCTTGTATCGATTCATTGAATACTATTTCGTTGAACAGTCCGCCGCCAAAAGATTTCTCTTCACCGGTTTTTTCGTCAATATATAACCCGCCATCTCGCAAGAATCGGAACTGCTCCTCCGTGATCCCAGTCACTTCTAAAAATACTTCTTCAGGAGTATAGTTGTCAAAGTTGCCGAGCTTTGTATCTCGGTCCCCATATGCCATCAGGAAACTCGGAATTGTCCGCGCAAATCCACGAAGATGGCTGCGGACCTCTTCTTCTTTTGAATCCTTATTCTTCTCCGCCTTGATCCTGGCTTGTTCCTCAACATGTATAGTCTTCTGTTCTTCAATGGTTTCTCTGATTGTTTCGTTGAGGTTCTTGGTAAGCTCAGCTTGCAATCTATCAAATTCCGCTTGCTGTTTCGCTTCTATCTCCTCGATAGCCGAATCGAGTTCGTCTTCCCCGAACGACTTCTTTGCAACCTTAATTTCCTCGATAGCCTTCTGCTTGATCTCAAACTGTTTTCGGTAATTATCATTTTCGACCTTCGTTACTTTTTCGGTAATAGCATCTTTGAGCTTTTTTTCAATCTTATCTGCTTGCGCATTTGTCAACTCGAAACCAGTTTTGACTGTGTCCACAATGATCGGTTTCGCTAAGCCCATTGCAACATCAACAATCTTGGCGGTGACATTCTGCGGAACATGATATTTTGATGGCACCTCCGCGAAGGACTGTTCAATGGCTTCTGTTAAAGGCGAGATATCGTATACTTTAGCACCAAACAGTTCGTTGTGCTTGTTTATCACAGTCTCAGGCGGCACTACCACGTTACCTTCTTCATCAACTTCTATCCCTGTCAAGTCAACAGCGGTGGTAGACAAATTCTTTTTCCCTTGCTTTTCGACAGGAAGCCCGCTTAAGATACCATCGACGATCTCTTTTGGCAAAGCGAATATTCCAGAAATATTGGCAAATAACAAGTTGCTCATAAACCCACGCTTGACGACCTCTGTCGCCAGTATGATTCGCGGAATTGTGAGTACCTGGGTTGCATCCAAAGGCACCATTGTTCCTTGTTCATCCTCGCCGATGACAGGAAAGAAATTAAGCAGTCTTTTGATATTCGCCGTGCGATCCTTATCGCCAACGTGACCATCACCAACCAGCTTGTTTGCAAACTCATCGAACATCACTAAGGTACGGTCAGGCGCAAAGTCGAAAATATAGGCGTTTTCTTTTTTGTAGTATTTGCCGTTTTTCTCGTAGTGATAAGGGTTCTGAGCCCGGAAAGCTGCTTGCATATATAAAGCCGGACTGGATACATTGCTCAACATCATCACCGCTGTCCATTCGGGAATGGTCACTCCGGTGGTAAGCTGCCCGACACTGATCGTGATTGTGTACTCATTTTTGGCAATAGCCCGACACACCTTGTCGTAACTCTTTTCATTTGAAACAAAATCCTCTGATTCTTCGGCCAGATCTTTACCGTCGCCAGCCGCGATTATTATTTTGTGGTGCATGAACGCCGCATCATCACCGAGCAGTTTTGCCAAAGCCTTTGCGCTGGCAACTCTGTCGAGGAGCCAGAACGTGTGCTTAAGTTCCTTTCTCAGGGCAGGCGTTGAGAATGGATATTTTTCGTTTTTAGTTAATCTTTCCAGCCACTTCTTGACGTCCTTTTCGTGTTTGAAAGTAGTCTTCCCGTCTTCGACAGAGAAAAACTCATTGAGATCAAAGGCGAAATCATAAGTGGTTTCTCCTATGGTCTGTCCTTCAAGCAACTTCTCCTCAATCATCGCGGAGAGCTGGAATGTGAACATGTTGAGCCGGGGCAATACCCCATAAGGATTGCTGCCCTTATCGTAGTCCCAGTTTCCCTTTTTCTCTTGCTCGTCGGCATATGACCAGTTATATATTTGCGCCGCGCTGAATTTGCTATTTGCTATGGCCTTAAAGGGAGTGCCGGACATATGCAGCGTGAATTTCCGTATTATTCTTGAGAACGCCCAATCGGTCTTTGATGTATCCACCCCTTCATGCGCCTCATCAACCACGAGCAGATCCCAGTTGGTTCCGGCTACCCACTGGAGCTTTCCAATGTAGCCGCCAAAAGAAATCGACCCCTTCAAATCCTGAAGACTCACAAAACATATTTGCTTTAGGCCGCTGCAATCTACACTGTTAGAATTAAATATTTCTAGATACTCTTCTCGTGATAACGCGCCTGAATTTTTGAGGGAATCGGTTCCGGAAATAAAATACATATCGGGTTCTTGCCATTTGATAAATTTCACAAAATCGTCATACCATGAATTTGCAATCGCCGGACGATTGGTGACGATCAGGACACGGCTAAAACCGCCCTTGCGGATGAAATCATAACTCGCCAGGGTCTTGCCAAAACGCGGCTTTGCGTTCCACAGAAAATCCGCAGGCTTCTTCCCGGATTTCATATAGGCAAGTGTTCGCTCAACAGCATCGGCTTGTTCATCCCGGAGCTGGTACTGTGTCCCTTGGGCAGGAGATTGTATATGGCTGTAATCTTTGAATACGAATTTCTTAAACAGCTCTTCAGATAGCTTCTCTTTTCCCGCGCCAAAATTAAACCACTCGGATGGACGCCCCGAGTTCTGAAATTTGCCCCGTTCTATACCGCATTGCGCCAAATACCAATGAAAATCATCATCGGTAAAATACTCACCGCCGTCATATCGTGCATCGTGCGACCAGAGCAATTCGTACTTTGTATCGGCAGTATGCGTCTGCTCCTTGATACGCTTCTCAGCCTCGCGATCTGTATAGCCAATCTTGACCCAACCTTTTTTTGACGCATCATTCGGAGTGGTGTAAGCGTAGATAGTAGGGTTTGTTTGATCAATGGCTTTAATTTTAGTACTGACCATTACCCCAGCTCCTTTACATGCGATTCGATGAAAGCAATCTCAGTTTCGTCAAGTCCATATTTCTTATAAAGTTGCTGATCAATTTTGCTGATTGGCTGGGTCCAGTCGATGTCGGATGCGGTGGTGAAGTCTTGGAGGGGAACATAGCTCCATTTCTCTGAAGTATTGTCCTGTGTAACTTTTAATACCCCCAGGAGCACCCGAGCGAATTTGGAGCATATATATTTCAGGACAGCACTGGCTTCATCTTTAGTGTCAAATGCTCCGATAGATAAGAATGTTTCTGTTGAACCTATCAATGGAGAGCCTATTATTGGAGTACTTATCATTCTTGCGGCCGTATCTGATAATGTTCCAGATGCACCGTTAGATTTTGAGACAAACACTTTGTGCTTTTCAAGACTTTCATGCTCAGAAATATAATCACGGCGAACCCATTTATATGCACGCTTGTTGTCCAGTAGCCCCAATATTTGAATATATGTATTCTTATCGTCAGGCTTATTATCGAAAAAGATGTTACTAAACTTGTCAAACGCACTAGATTCAACCCTATACTCAGTACTCCCCTGCGCCTGAGCCCTTGCACCAGGGAAATCTCTATCAAACGTTTTAGTATAGCGATAAGCACCTCGATTATAAATAATACCGCTAAAACTATTGGGATTCGATCCCATCACCTTTTTCAGAATGCTGTTTAATTCCTGAAATGCCGTAAATGTTCCTATAGCTCCGAAATCAGCGTCGGAATCCCGATAGGTAACAGCAACACCGCCGATAATAGCGGTATTTGAAAATACCTTAGAGCTATCTTGCTCATAATACTCGACTTTTAAATGTTCATCTTCCAGCATCTTCTTGTTCCATGCTTTCGGAGTCGCTCCTGCATTGTAGAGAAAGCGGGCAGGCGTAATAAAGCTGACCCGTTTTGCTATCTTATAAGCTTCTTCCATAAAATGGTGATAAATTGGAGTGCTACTACTGCTATCTCCTTTCGATTCCTCTTGATATGGAGGGTTGCCAATTACGACATCAAACTTGAATTTATCCGACATTCTCTTTTTCTTCCCTCCAAGCCTGTTCAATATCAACAATCGCATACCGATGTAACTGCGGGGGGACTTCATTGTCGCAATTAAACAATGTGCCATTACCAAGCTGCTCTTCCGTTTCAAACAAACTGATCTGCGCACCATTGTCGTCTTGTCTCTCGTCAGCGAGCAGGGACGAGTAAGTAAAGGGCTTTCTCCGCACCTTGCAAAGCGTATCAGAAACACGTTCCCAATGACTAAAGATAATGTACTCGCCCAGTAGATTCTTGCGCGTTAGGGTATCTCCCTGCACGACATTTGCCCAGATGATCGTCTTGGCTGATTTATAAATATTTGACTGTTCAGATACTTGGACTTTGTGTATCGTTTCGTAGTAATTGACAAATAACTCGAGCATGTTTTGCCTGGCAATAGCCAAATTGTCTTCCAAAAACTCGATGCCGTAAATACTTGATAGCGCCCAAAGCGCGAACAAGTCCCATTTATCTATATTGTAATTATCCGCGATAAATCGCAGTTTCATATCTTCGATAGCAAGCAAGAAGGCCCCTTCGCCCGCGCTTGGCTCAAGAAAAGTCGCATAAATATCTTCTGTTTTTTCCTTAATCCCCGGAATGGCAATCATCTTGTCAATTACCCATTGCGGCGTAAAGACTTCACCATGTTTTTGAACACGATGCTTCGATTTCATCAATACAGGGTTCTTTTTGCCTACCATATTGTCCTCGGGCTGGCTGTTTATCATTGCTCGCCGCCCCTTTCACTTTTCTTAACATCGGACGCCACGTTTTAGTCATTCTCGCCATTAGGGATTTCATGCAGCGGGGTTACCGCCGCCCCCTCATCAAACCATACGTACAATTGTCCCGCATAGGGATTTCCGATACCCTTCTTCCTGCAGACGATTTCATGGATTTCGTTCTTGTAACCCAATCCACGCAAAGCAATACTACTCTTCCGAAAAATAATCTTGATCAATTCTTTTGACTTCATAATTGGTATCAACCGAAACGCCAACATTATAGTCGATCATGAGCTGCGCAAGTAGCATCCCATCAATCAATACGATGCGATTTCCAATTTTCCTAGCTGTTTCCTTAGCAGCTTGTGTAAAGGATGATGTTGTGATGAAAATCCCTTTATGAGCGCCCCTCAGTTGAAGAGCGCCAATAAAGCCCTGAATTTCAGGGCTACCAACAACATTTTTCCAGCGTTTGGCTTGAATATAGATTACATCAAGACCGAGTCTATCTTCCTTGATAATCCCATCTATTCCTTCATCCCCTGATTTTCCTACAACTTGTGCAGCATCTTCTCTAGAACCACCATATCCCATCTTGACCAACAAATCTAGAACTAGATGCTCGAAAAACGCGGGAGATTTTGAAGAAATTTGTTGGAGAAGATCATCCGCTAAAGCATTTCGCAATTCTTGATAACACTCATGAATCAATTCTCTCGGCGTTTTAGATGAATTGCATGGAATTGTATCAATAAGTGTTGTCGCAGCAGTTCCGTTTGTAAGACCTGGCCGCCAGAAAGCACCAAACTCCGGATATTTCATCAATAAATTATTAGTTATTTTACTTGGGTTTTCCCCAAGAAGATCTTTCCCTCTCTCAGTAATCTGGAATTGCCCAATGCCCAAAGAACTAATCAATAGGGCTTTTTTCAAATGGGTACGCGCCCAACCCAAGCGGTTATAAAACACTATTTGGTTCCCTGAAGGTAGCAGGCGTTGCCGTTCTTCATCCGATAATGCAAAATGATCAGCAAGCGAAACATGCAATTCTTTTAATGTATGCATTTTCCCATCTGCAAGAATCTGTAAAAATGGAAGCATAATATCTTCATAAGTTGGCATTGACATGCTATTAACCCCCTTCGGACATATCACCTTTCAATACCAGAAAGGCCACTCTTTTATCTTCCATACTTTTCCTCGAAACCCTGCCCCATTTTGCGCATTTGTTTATTTTCGCGAAATAGTTCGCCCCCCGGGGTCGCAAAAAACGCCTGGACCTAAGTCCAGGCGAACATAAATCCAACCTATTCAAAATACCCAAAGGCCACGAACCCTTATTATTCAAGCCTATTGCTTCTCTATCATCGCAACGCACTCGACGTGATACGTCTGCGGGAACATATCCACCGGCTGCACCGCCTGCGTCGCATAGCCCAACTCCGCCAAAATCGCCAAATCCCTGGCCAGCGTTGCCGGATTGCACGATACATATACTATCCTGCGCGGCCCCATCGCAGCGGCAGTCTGCAAGACACTTGCCTCGCAACCGGCCCGCGGCGGGTCCAGCACGATCACGTCCGGCGCAATCCCTTTGTCGCGCAGGTCGATTATTTTCTCCGCCACGTCACCGGCAATGAAGCTGACATTTTCCACGCCATTGGCCTGGGCATTTTTTTCCGCGTCTTGCACCGCCGCCCGGGAATATTCGATGCCATAGACATGCCCGGCTTTTTCCGCCAAAAACAAACTGATCGTCCCGGTTCCGCTGTACAAATCAAATACCGTTTCGCCGCCGCCCAGCCCGGCCGCCTGCACCGCCTGTTCATAGAGAACTTGCGTTTGCAGCGAATTCACCTGGAAGAACGATTCAGCCGAGATCTGAAAAGTAAACCGCCCGATTCGGTCCTGAATCACCGGCGCACCCCAGCGGACGATCGTTTCGCGGCCCAATATCACATTGGTCTTGGCTGAATTGATATTTTGCTGAATCGAGGTCAGCTCCGGCACGGTTTGTTTCAAACGCCGGAGCAGTTCGTTATTTCCCGGGAAATCTTTTTGCGTCGTGACCAGCACGGCCATGACTTCGCCTGTGGCAATGCCGACCCTGCCCATCACATGGCGCAGGATTCCCTGCCCGCTTGCCTCATCGTACGGCGTCACGCCGAGTTCCTTGGCAATCTGGCTGACCGCCGCCAGCAACCGGTCGTTCATCTCCTGTTGAATCAGGCACTCGGTCGTGGCGATGATCGTGTGACTGCCGCTCACATAACAACCGGTAATGACTTTCCCGCCCTGCTGTCCCACCGGAAACTGCGCCTTGTTGCGGTAGCGCCAGGGCTGCTCCATCCCCAGCACCGGCTGGACCGCCACCGCAGTCAGCTTGCCGATACGGTCAAGCGCGTCGCGAACCGACTGCTGCTTGGCCGCCAGCTGACCGGCATAGGAAAGGTGCTGCAGCTGACAGCCACCGCAGCTTTCATATACTGGGCATGGCGGGGTCACCCGCTGCGGGTTGGCAGTCTCAATCTGCTGCAGCCGGCCACGGGCAAAGTTGGTCCGCACCTCAACAATTTCAGCTGTAACGGTTTCGCCGGGCAGCGCATGCGGCACAAACACCGTAAATCCCTCGCAGCGCCCTACCCCTTCACCTGAATGCCCCAGTCCGCCAATGGGAAAAGTATAAGTCCGGCCGGCTTGAACCGGTCGGACTTTTTCCTGTAGATTTTGCAGCCTGCGTTTGCTGGCCATCTGTCTGCGCTCCTTTATTTGCCTGTCAGCTTTTCTTTCAGCAAGCGGTTGACCAGTTCCGGATTGGCCCGGCCTTTGGTCTGACGCATGATCTGTCCGACCAGGAACCCGACGGCTTTTTCCTTGCCGGCGTTAAAGTCGGCGACCGATTGGGGATTGGCCGCGATGACCGCTTCCACGATGCCGGCCAGCTCGCCTTCATCACTCATCTGCACTAACCCTTGCTCCTTGACGATGACCGGCGCAGTTTTACCTTCGTTCCACATCGTTTCAAACACAGTCTTGGCGATCTTTCCGGAGATGGTGCCTTTTTCGATCAGGGCGATCATTTCAGCCAGGTTGGCCGGCGGTACCGGGCAACTGCGGATATCCAGCGAGCAGGCATTCAGCAGTTTCGACACTTCGCCCATCAACCAGTTCGCCGCAGCTTTCGCTTCGGCGCCAGCCGCGATCAGCGCGTCAAAATAATCCGCCATCGGTCGGGTGGCAGTAATCACTGCCGCATCATAGGCCGACAAACCATGCGCACTCATGATCCGCTCTTTGCGGGCATCCGGCAGTTCCGGCAGTCCCGCGCGGATTTCTTCGATCCAGCCCGGGTCAACGACGATCGGCACCAAGTCCGGTTCGGGGAAATAGCGGTAGTCTTCCGCCTGTTCCTTATTGCGCATCGACAACGTTACGCCGCGCGCATCGTCCCAAGACCGGGTTTCCTGAATGATCCGTCCGCCCTCGGACAGCACTTCTTCCTGCCGCTCCTGCTCATACTCCAACGCCCGCTGCACTGCCTTGAACGAGTTGACATTCTTGATCTCCGCCTTGGTACCGAACTTTTCCTGTCCGACCGGCCGCAGCGAAATGTTGGCGTCACAACGCAGACTGCCTTCTTCCATCTTGCAGTCGGACACATCGATATAGCTGAGGATGCTTTTGATTTTTTCCAGATAGGCCTTGGCTTCCTCCGGTGTGCGAATGTCAGGTTCAGATACGATTTCTAAGAGCGGTACGCCAGTCCGGTTGTAGTCGACCAGCGCATATTCCGAGTTGGAAATAGTGCCGGAGTGAACCAGTTTGCCGGCATCTTCTTCCATGTGGACCCGGGTGATGCCGATTCGTTTGGTTTCACCATTGACTTCGATATCCAGATAGCCGTTTTCGCAGATCGGCAGATCATATTGCGAGGTCTGGAAGTTTTTCGGCAGATCCGGGTAATAGTAGTTCTTGCGGTCAAACTTACTGTAATGCGAAATTTTGCAGTTCAACGCTAGTCCGGTACGGATCGCAAACTCCAACACTTTTTCATTCAGTACCGGCAACACGCCGGGCAGACCCAGGCAGACCGGGCAGACATGCGTGTTCTGGTCGCCGCCGAACTCGGTGGTGCAACCGCAGAATATTTTGGACGCAGTTTTCAGCTCCGTATGGACTTCCAGTCCGATGACTGTTCCAAACTCCATTTTCAGTCCACCTCCCGGATCGCAGCCAGTTGTTTGTGATAATCATGGGCTTGCTCAAACGTGTAGGCTACCTGCAACAAGGTGGCCTCCGACAGATGCGGCCCGATGATCTGCATGCCGACCGGCAGTCCTTCTACAAAGCCGCAGGGCAGCGACAACGCCGGGACTCCCGCCAGATTGCTGGGAATGGTGCAGACATCCACTAGATACATCGCCAGCGGATCTTCCACTTTTTCACCGATCTTGAATGCAGTGGTCGGGGCAATCGGCGCAATCAATACATCCACCTGGCCAAAGGCCCGGTCAAAATCTTGTTTGATCAAGGTCCGCACTTTTAGCGCCTTGAGGTAATAGGCATCATAATAGCCTGAGCTAAGCGCATAGGTGCCGAGCATGATCCGGCGCTGGACTTCCGGGCCAAAGCCTTCGGCTCGTGATCGCTTGTACATCGACACAATGTCGCTGCCTTCGCCGCGATGACCAAAACCGACCCCGTCATAACGGCCCAGATTGGAACTGGCTTCCGCCGTGGCAATCAGATAATAGGTCGCCAGGGCATACTGGGTATTTGGCATCGAAACTTCGACCAACTCCGCGCCCATTTTTACCAGTTCATCGATCGAACGGCGAATCGCCGATTCGACTTCCGGCTGCATCCCGGCCACGAAATATTCGCGCGGCAGGCCGATTTTTAATCCCTTGACACCGGCTTCCAGCTTCGTTGTATAGTCGGGAACCGGCGCATCGATCGAAGTCGAGTCGCGGCGGTCGTGACCGCTGATCGCGCCAAGCACCAGTGCGCAGTCGCGCACGTCGCGGGCAAACGGACCGATCTGGTCGAGTGAAGAGGCGTAAGCAACCAAGCCGTAGCGGGAAACGCGACCATAGGTCGGTTTCAGGCCGACCACGCCGCAATAAGCCGCCGGCAGTCGAATCGAACCGCCGGTATCAGAACCCAGCGACCAGATAGCTTCGCCGGCCGCCACCGCAGCCCCCGAGCCACCGCTGGAACCGCCGGGAACCCGCTCGGTATCCCAGGGGTTACGGGTGACAAAAAAGCCGGAATTCTCGGTCGAGGAACCCATGGCAAATTCGTCCATATTGGCTTTGCCGACGATGACTGCATCCGCCGCCGCCAGTTTCTCAGTAATTGTCGCATCATAAGGCGGCACAAAGTTGGCCAGGATTTTTGAGGCGCAGGTCGTTTTGATTCCCTTGGTGCACATATTATCTTTCAGCGCGCCGGGAATGCCGGCCAACGGCGAAACACTCTCGCCGCGCGCCAATTTTTCATCCACCCGCTTGGCCTGGGCCAGCGCGGCTTCCGGTGTGCGCGTGATAAACGACTGGATTGTTGAATCCACCTGATCCGCCCGCGCCAGGACCGACTGGGTTATTTCCACCGCCGACACTTCGCGGCGGGACAGTTTTTGTTGCAGTTCATGCGCTTTCAGTCTAAAAAGGTCCATCCCGATTCCCTCCGCTATTCCACGATTTTGGGCACTTTGAAGAATCCGTCTTCGGCGTCGGGCGCATTTTGCAGCGCCGCTTCCCTCGGCAGGGAAGGCTGCACTTCGTCCGCCCGCATGACGTTGCGGATTTCCAATACGTGCGCCATTGGCTCAACAGTCGACGTATCGACCTGATTCAATACATCAATGTACTCGAGAATTGCATCAAGTTGCCCGGTGAATTTGTCCAGCTCAGTATCCGACAGTTCCAGCCGCGACAACAGCGCTACATGTTCCACATCTTTGCGGTTCAGTTTCATTTTGCCACCACCCAATTCATGATTTAAATATTATATCACGTTGGTTTCCAGCATGGCTAGAAACTCCGCTTCCGTCAGTACCGGCACGCCCAGCTCCTGCGCCTTGGCCAGTTTGCTGCCTGCTTCCGCTCCGGCGACGACAAAATCGGTTTTCTTACTCACTGACGAAGCGGCCTTGCCGCCGCGCTTTTCAATTTCTGCCGCTGCTTCGGTCCGCCCCAGCGTCTCCAACGTTCCTGTCAGGACAAAGGTCTTGCCGGCAAAAATTTGCGCCAACGGGTTGTCGGTCTTGATTTCCTCCAGCCGCACACCGGCTTGCCGCAGCTTTTCGATCAGCTGCAAATGTTCGGGGTCGGCAAAATAACCAACGACGCTTTCGGCAATCCGTGGACCGATGTCGGGGATTTGTACCAGCTCATCCATCGCAGCCACCGCCACCGCATCCATCTGACTATAAGCCTTGGCCAGCGTTCCTGCCACCTTTGCGCCGACGAACCGGATTCCCAGCGCGAACAGCAGCCGGGCCAGTCCCGCTTCTTTACTGGCCTGGATGGCAGTGACCAGATTGCTGGCCGATTTTTCGCCCATCCGTTCCATCTCCGCCAATTCCTCAACTGACAGTTCATACAGGTCCGCTGCATCGGCAATCAGGCCCGCCGCTAGCAGCGTTTCGATGATCGAGGGACCCAGTCCGTCAATATTCATTGCATCGCGCGAAACAAAATGGATCAGCCCTTCGCGGGCCATCGCCGGACAGGCCGGGTTCACGCAACGGCGCGCCGCTTCGCCAGCCTTGCGGACAACCAGCTTGCCGCACTCGGGGCACTCGCTCGGCATGACAAATTCCGTTTCGCCGCCAGTGCGTTTTTCGGCCAGCACCGACACCACTTCCGGGATCACTTCACCGGCTTTGTGGATGATGACCGTATCGCCGATCCGCACATCTTTTTCGCGGATAAAATCTTCATTGTGCAATGTAGCCCGGCTAACGGTCGATCCGGCGACAAAAACCGGTCGCAGGATGGCGGTCGGTGTGAGCACGCCGGTTCGTCCGACGCCGATAAAAATGTCTTCGACAACGGTGACCGCCTGTTCGGCGGGAAACTTCCAGGCAATCGCCCAGCGCGGCTCCTTGGCCGTGTTGCCGAGTTCCTCCTGCAGCCTTAGATCATTTACTTTGATCACCAGGCCGTCAATCTCAAAATCCAGCTCGCTGCGTTTGCCCGCCCAGCCGGCGCAGTATTCGATAACAGCCTCGATATCTTGAAATACCCGATGCTTCCTGTTGGTGTGAAAACCGGCCTTAGCTAGTTCCTCCAACACTTCGGCATGGCTGTCCACCGCCAGAGTCTGCCTTTGGCCCAATGCATAAGCAAAAAAATCCAGGGTCCGGCCCGCCGTGATTTTCGGATCGAGCTGCCGCAGTGATCCGGCGGCGGCATTGCGGGGATTGGCAAACAGCTGCTCGCCTTTTTTGGCCCGTTCCCGGTTCAGCCTTTCAAATGCCGGTTTCGGCATGAACACTTCGCCGCGAACTTCAAAACTGGCCGGAAACGCATTGGCCTCGGCCTGCAACACCAAAGGAATCGAACGGATCGTTTTGACATTGCTGGTGACATCCTCGCCCACTTCTCCGTCGCCCCGCGTTGCCGCGCGGCTTAATCTTCCTGCCTGATAAATCAGATTGACCGCCAGGCCGTCAATTTTCAGTTCGACCACGTATTCCACCGCTCTGCCGGCTGCAGACCGCACCCGGTTGTCGAAAGCCCGCAGTTCGTCAGCGGAAAACGCGTTGCCGAGACTGAGCAGCGGCGCGGCATGAGTCACCTTGTCAAAGGCGGCCAGCGGCTGTCCGCCTACCCGCTGGGTCGGCGAGTCGGGCATCACCAGGTCCGGCTGGCTTGCCTCGATTTCCTTCAAGCGACGCAATAGCCGGTCAAACTCCGCATCACTGACCGACGGAGCGTCGAGCGCGTAATATTCGTAGTTGTAGCGATGCAGCAGCGTCCGAAGTGCAGTCGCTTCCTGCTCGACAGTTTGTTCATTCTGCTGTCTGTCGCTCATGACGTGTGCCTCCTACACCCGTTGGATCGGGGCAAATTTTACCGACAACGACTTAATTCCCTGTTCGGGGAACGCAATCTGGACTTCCTGATTCTCACCGCTGCCTTTGACAGCCACGACAGTACCGACGCCCCATTTGCCGTGCATTGCCTTGTCGCCGGCTTTCCACTGAACGATCGAGCCGGACGGCGCAGTCCTAGCAGACATTGACGGCGCAACCGGCTTCATTAGCGAGGATTGTTTCTGCGGGGCCCGTTTACCTGGTGAGATCGCAAATGAACTCTGCCCCGGCGCGGCGGCCGATCCGAAGGTCAGCCGTTGACTTGGCTGCACTTGCGCGGGCTGCCGTTTTTGTTTGTTTTCCACCAGAGCTTCGGGGATTTCGCCCAAAAAACGCGAAGGGCGATTGACCTGCACTTCGCCATAAATCATCCGGCTCTGCGCCCGGGTCAGGAATACATTGCGCTGCGCCCGGGTGATTCCCACATAGCACAGACGCCGTTCTTCTTCCATTTCTTCCGCATTGGCCAATGTCCGAACATGCGGCAGCAGTCCTTCTTCCAGGCCGATCAGAAACACGGAGGGAAACTCCAGCCCTTTGGCCGAGTGCAAGGTCATCAGTGTCACCCGGTCCGTTTCCAGTTCCGCCGTATCGATATCCGCCACCAATGCGACATGATTCAAAAAGGCTTCCAGCGAATCTTCCTCATCGCTTTCGGTGATAAATTCCCGGGCCACGGTTAAGAGTTCCTGCAGATTTTCCACCCGGCTCTGCGCTTCCGGCGTACCCTCCTGCTCCAGCTCGGCCACATAGCCCGATTCCTTCATCACCCGGGTAATCAGGTCGGCTACCGAATCTTTGCCGGCTGCTTCCCGCAGCCGTTCCATGAGTCGGACCAAATCGACCAAAGCACCTTTGGCTTTGGCGCCGATGGTTGTAATGGTATGGATGCGTTTGGCCATCTCAAACAGGGACAGCCCCGCCTGATCCGCCGCAGTCTGCAAATAACCCATCGACGTATCACCGACGCCGCGCCGTGGCACATTGACAATCCGGCGGAAACTGACCGAGTCGGCCGGATTCTGGATCAGGCGCAGATAGGCCAGCATGTCCTTGATTTCCTTGCGGTCATAAAACTTTACCCCGCCAACGATCGTATACGGCAGTCCCTGCTTTAGGAACGCTTCCTCTACGGCCCGCGACTGGGCATTGGTCCGGTACAGCACCGCCATGCCGCCATAAGGTTGACGCTGCGACAGGTGCAGCCGTTCGATTTGTTCGACGATGAAGCGGCCCTCGTCATGTTGATCGCCAGCCACATGCAACACCAGCGAATCACCGGCAGGGTTTTCCGTCCACATCGTTTTCGGTTTGCGGCCGGTATTGTTGTCGATCAGGGCATTTGCCGCATCAAGAATCACCTGGGTCGAACGATAATTCTGTTCCAGTTTGATCACGGCAGCTTCCGGGTAGTCTTTTTCAAAATCCAGGATGTTGCTGATATCGGCGCCGCGCCAGCCATAAATGCTCTGGTCCGCATCGCCGACCACGCAGAGATTGCGGTGCTTCGCCGCCAGCATCCGGGTCAGTGTGTATTGCGTGTGGTTGGTGTCCTGATATTCATCGACCAGAACATAGCGAAACCGCTGCTGATATCTTTCCAGCACTGCCGGAAATTCTTCCAGTAACCTGACGGTTACATTCATCAGATCATCAAAATCCATCGCATTATTCGCCAGCAGCTTTTGCTGATACAGACTATATACCGAAGCCACCCGCTGCTGGTAATAGTTGTCGGCCTGGGCCGAAAACCGTTCCGGCGTTATCAACTGGTTCTTGGCGTTGGAAATGGCGCCGATCACACTGCCGACAGAAAACTGACGTTCTGGCAAGTCCAGTTCTTTCAGGCACTGGCGGACCAGCAGCTTGATGTCCGCTTCATCGTAAATCGTGAAATGCCGGCTATACCAGCCGGTAACGTCCACTTCCATCCGCAGAAACCGGGCGCAAAAAGAATGAAATGTACTCAGCCAGATGTGCGCCGCCACCGGCCCGACCAGTCTTTGCACCCGCTGCTTCATCTCTGCCGCCGCTTTGTTGGTGAAAGTGATGGCCAATATCTCCCAGGGTTTGACCCCCTGTTCAATCAAATAAGCGATCCGGCTGGTCAAGACGCTGGTCTTGCCTGAACCGGCGCCCGCCACTACCAGCAACGGCCCGTTGATATGCGTGACTGCCTCCGCCTGGCAGGGATTGAGCTTCTTCATATAATCCTGGTTCACTTTGTTCCTCCCGTTTTTCGACTTCAAATCTAATTCGCTTTCATTAGATTCTCCATCTTTAGCTGTATTCCTGCTAATTAGAACATATGTTTGATATTTCGCCAAAGGTTTTATATAATGAGGCTGAACAAACAGTGCAACGGGAGGGTTCCAATATGGATAAGCTCGCCAAACTCGCCTTGCTTGGCGAAAGCGCCAAGTATGATGTGTGCGCCTCGTCTTCGGCGACGCCGAAACGATTCCAGAACGCCGAAATTGGCCGGACTGCTCCCAGCGGCGTCTGTCATTCGTTTACGCCGGATGGGCGTTGTGTTTCCCTGTTTAAAGTTCTGTTAAGCAATCAGTGCGAAAAAGACTGTTTGTACTGCCCCAACCGCTCCGGGCGCGATGTGCCGCGCAGCCACTTTGCGCCGGAGGAACTGGCTGACCTGTTTATGGAATTTTACCGCCGCAATTATGTGGAAGGGTTGTTCCTCAGTTCCGGCGTGCGCCATTCGACCGGTCGCACGATGCAGGAACTGCTGGAAACGTTGGAGATCCTGCGGACTCGCCACCGGTTCGGCGGCTACATCCATCTGAAAATCCTGCCGGGAGCCGGTGAGGCGGAAATTGAACGAGCTGTGGCACTGTCAAACCGGGTATCGCTGAACATGGAAGCGCCGACCGCCCTGCATCTGGCCCGTCTCAGCCACACTAAAAACTTCGCCAGCGAAATCATGGGCGGCCTCAGCCGCATCCACCGCCACCTGCGTGATCAGCCCGGCGTCAGTCACTCGACCCAATTCATTGTCGGCGCTGCGCAGGAATCGGACCGCGATATCCTGGACTCGACACTGCGCCTATATTCTTCCTATGGCCTGAAACGGGCTTACTTCAGTACGTTCCAACCGGTGCCGGGAACGCCGCTCGACGGCATCGTCGCCTCGCCGCTGATTCGCGAACACCGACTCTACCAGGCGGATTTTCTCTATCGTTACTACGGATTCCGTATGGATGAAATGCCCTACAATCCCGCCGGCAATCTCGATCTCAGCGTTGACCCGAAACAGGCGTTTGCCGAGCTGCACCCAGAACGCTTCCCTATGGAAATCAACCGGGCTTCCGTGTCGGAACTGCTGCGGATTCCTGGCATCGGCCCCCGTTCAGCCAAAAAAATCGTGCTGCTGCGCCGGGAGAGCCGTTTCCGCTGCGTCGAAGACCTGGCCCGCATCGGTGTGGTTACTAAGCGGGCGCTGCCCTATATCCTGGTCGAAGGCAAAAAGTATTCGCCGCCGCTCGGCAAGCTCGGTCGCGATCATTCCAGTTACAGCCAAACCTCCCTGTGGGGTGATCAAGTATGATTCAATGCGCCGCCACACCGGCCAGCATGTTGAAAGCGGTCCTGCTCAGTGAATTGACCGGACTGCAACCGGAAGTCGGCCAGGTCGAAGCCGAAACAAATCTGTTCGCCGCCTGCGACCAACTGAATGCCGATGACTACTCCCTGGAACAGCTCACTAGGCAATTAACCGCGAAAACCGGCTCTGACTATCGCTGGATCGACCAATATCCGGGCCGACGCCTGGTCGTGATGGTCCTGTTCAATTTGCGCAATGCCTCCCGCGACAGCGAACGGGTTATTTTTGCTGCGTTAACGGAAGCCGTCAGAAGTGGACCTGCCTCCTGCATCTGCGGTCGCAGCCCGGCCAGTGCCGTGTTTCGCCGCCGCAGCCGTGAAGTCGGCAACGAATTTCATCGTCTGCTTGGCCTGATTCGGTTTCAGGAAACCGCTGACGGCGCTTTGGTCGCCAAACCGCAACTTGCCCATCAAACGGCCGATCTATTGCTGCGCAAATTTCAGTTGCGTTATCCCAACCGTCGCTTACTGTTCATTTTGCCGCAAGGTGCGCTTTGTTGCCAGCAGGGTCAGCTTTCCTTTCTCGCTTTGCAGGATTTGCCTGCGCCAGTGTTGAATCCAACAGATGACTTCGGAAATTTATGGGAAACCTACTACCGCTCGCAATACATTGAAGCACGCAAAAACATCCGGCTTGCCTCGCGTTTCATCCCTAAAAAGTACTGGGACTGGCTGCCGGAAGGAAAAATACTAAAGCAGGAAGCAATGAAATGAAAGAAATCATCAGCCGCGTCTGGCGGGCTATTATCGAGTTTGACCTGATCGAGGCCAATGACCGGATCTTGATTGGATTATCCGGCGGCAAAGACAGTCTGTTTCTCACCTACGTTCTGGCTCAGATCCGCCGCCATTCGGCCCGGCCTTTCTCGCTCGGCGCCTTCACGATCGATACCCGGTTCGGCGAAATATTTCCCCAACAAGAATTGCAGACCTTTTGCGATCAACTCGACATCCCGTTCGACTCGACGGTAGTCGATATTCCCCGGGCCATTGCTAATGCCAAAGTTCCCGACCCCTGCGCAACCTGTGCTTTTTTTCGCCGCGGTGCGTTAAACCGGATTGCCGGCGAACTGGGCTATAATAAAGTCGCTTTGGCCCACCATCATGACGATGCGGTGGAAACCTTCATTATGGGACTTTTTTACGCGGGACGCCTCAAGACATTCCTGCCGAAAACTCCCCAGGAGCGCAGTGGCGTCACAATCATCCGACCTTTGGTATATTTCCGCGAGCAGGAAATTATTGAAAACGCCAATCGGCTTGGTTTGCAGCCGTTAAAAAACCCCTGCCCCTACAACGGCAATACCAAACGCCAGGAAATCAAAGAAATGCTGAGCAGTCTGGAAGCCAAAGACCCCGAGTATTACCGGCGCTTTTCTGCTGCAATGCGCGGCGGCGAAACTGCCGAGCTCTGGCCGGCGGAACCGGACCGCTATACATTAAAAGGACGGTACTTGGACTTTCGGGGCTATGCCAAAACAACCGTCGAAAAATAATCCTGGAGGCTCTTGATGACCCTGCGCCGCAAAACGCTGATAACCAGTTGCATTGCCGTCTTAGTACTACTGACAGTCGTCACTTTTTCCGCCAACCATATCTTGTTAGGCGGTTTTTCTGATGTTGAAACCCGTGAGACGCAGTCCAGTCTCAGCCGGGCCACAACCGCCGTCGAAAACGAGCTGGCTTCTTTAACGGCTTTCTTGGCTGACTGGGCGGAGTGGGACGATTCGTACGAGTTTATCGTCAAAAAGTCGCCTGAATACATCAAAAAGAATTTATCCGCGACAACATTCCAGATACAGAAATTGCAACTGCTAGTTTTTTTAGATGCCGAGCGCAATATAGTGTTCGGAACCACTTACAATCCTGCAACCAAAGCATTTCTCCAGCTGCCGACTGATTTGCAACAACATTTCAAGCCAGGATCGCCGCTGGCGCCCGATCTTAATTCCGACAAGGCCGTCCGCGGCATTATCGTTCTTGCCGATTCCCCGCTGCTAATTGCCGCACATCCCGTCATTGATAGTGAACGGAAATTGCCGCCGCGTGGTTGGCTGATTGTCGGGCGGATTATTGATGAAACGTTGCTTAGCCAGTTGGCCCAAACAACCCTTTTATCAATCCAATTGAAACCTGCGTTAGCTGCCAACCTGACAGCGGATTTTCAAAAAGCCGCCCAACAGCTGTCAGCGCTAAAGCCTACGCTGATAACAACTTTATCTGAAAATAACATCGCCGGATATGCCCTGCTAAGCGATCTGTATGGACAACCCGGTGTCATCCTGCGGATTGATACTCCACGCGAAGCGTATCTACAAGGAAAACGCACTGTACAGTATTTTATCCTGCTGATGATTGGCCTGGGGTTGCTGTTTACGTTGGTCAACTTATTGATGCTGGAAAAAACAGTGCTCTCAAGATTGACCAGCCTTGGCCGTCAGGTGTTTCAGATTGGCCAGCTCAATCAACCGTCGTTACGGGTCAGTGTACCGGGACATGACGAAATATCTGTGCTGGCCGATTCCATCAACCGGATGCTTCAGTCCCTCTATGCAGCACAAAACGAACTGCGCGAAAGTGAAGCAGCCACCCATGCCTTACTGACAGGAATGCCTGATTCGCTGTTACGAATTGACAAGGACGGGTTTCTGCTCGACTACAAAACGGGCCGTGATCGGGTCTTCGCAGTACCGGCAAAAATGTTCGCCGGAAATTCCATCACCGATGCATTTACGCCACGATTGGCCGAAAAAATCCTGAATGGTGTAACACAGGTTCTCGCAACCGACGAACCGCAATGGTTCGAACATGAAACCAGCGTCAATAAACGTCCGCTTTATCTGGAAATCCGTCTGACCAAGGCCGGCAACAACGAAGCGTTGGCAGTAATTCGGGATCTGACCGAGAAGCGGGAGTTAGAAGAGTCGCTTCGTTTTGCCAATGTCCGGGATCCGCTGACCAGCCTGCTCAACCGTGAAGGCTGGGAACAGCAGCTAGTCTCGCGACAGTTACCGCCAGACCAGCCGGTTGGCATCGTAATGTGCGATATCGACAGTATGCGCTTGATCAATGAAAGTATGGGGCATGACTGGGGCGATAAGGTACTGTCCTCTCTCGCCATCGTGTTGCGTTCCGTCCTGCCGCTGGATAGCCTGATCGCCCGGGTCGGCGACGATGAGTTTGCCGCATTGTTGCTCAATCACTCTGATGTCGAAATACAACAGGTATGCCAAACCATCCACTCAGAAGTCAACAATAGCAGTTTGGGGGAAAGTTCCCTCCAGTTTAGTGTTGCCCTTGGCTGTGCAGCCGGAATGACAACTGCTATTTCGGTCCAAGATATTCAAAAGTTGGCTGCTTCCCGGATGCGCCGGAACAAACTAAGTCAGAGTCAGTTTGCCCGTGATCGCTTCTTCCAGTCTTTGCAGGCCGCCCTTGCCACCCGCGATTTTGTTACGCATCAGCATGCCAACCGCCTGTGGGCCTTGTGCCAGCCGTTGGCCAAAGCAGCCGGCTTGCCACGCCGTCGCTTGCGCGAACTCAAATTATTGACCCAATATCATGATATTGGCAAGGTCGGAATCCCCGACCAGCTGCTGTTTAAGAAAGGCCGTCTGACAGCCGTCGAAATGGATACGATGAAATTGCATGTAGAAATTGGCCATCGGATTGCCCAGTCCATCCCTGAACTTGCACCGATGTCTGACCTCTTATTGAAGCACCATGAATGGTGGAACGGGCAAGGTTATCCGCTGAGTCTGCGCGAAATCGAAATTCCGCTTGAGTGCCGAATTTTCTCGATTGCTGACGCCTACGACGCGATGACGCATGATCGCCCGGATCGCACTGCTTTCTCGGGAAAAGAAGCAGCTGCCGAATTACGCAGATGCGCCGGCAGCCAGTTCGATCCAGAATTGGTGGAAGAGTTTCTACGTTTACTTGGTGAGGAAATCTGAGTTATTGTTACTGCGCGAGCTGTGCCTTTAGTTTGCGCAATGCAGCTGCAAACAGCATACTCTCCGTTCCGATGGTCAGAAACTGAACGCCAGCGCTCTGCCAATAGGCCGCATCTGCCGCATCCAGACAAAATATCCCCGCCCACTTGTCCGTGCGGCGGGTTTTTTCTATTATCGTGTGAATGACCCGACGCAACTCAGGGTTGTCGAATTGACCAGTACAGCCCATCGATTGCGACAAGTCGGCGGGACCGACAAAAATCCCGTCAATTCCATCCACTGCCAGAATTTCATCTAGGTTGTTCACCGCTTCAACATGTTCCACTTGCGTAATAACCAAAGTTTCCCGATTGGCGCCGGCAAGATATTCCGGCAATGGCACAAACCCATAGCGGGCAGCACGGACAACGCCGGCAAGCCCACGTTCGCCCTGTGGGGCATAGCGTGCTGCTCGCACAGCAGCGGCCGCCTGCTTCGCCGTATTGACCTGCGGCACCAAAATGCCGCCAGCCCCCAGATCAAGCACGCGCAAAATCAACTCGGGAGCATTGGCAGTAACCCGGACAATCGGTGTGATATTGCTCAGCTCGGCCGCCCTGATCAGCTGGGCGACCTGTTCAGTCGTATTACTCGCATGCTCGGTATCGATAATCACAAAGTCCAGACCCGCATAACCGATCATTTCGACCAATGCCGGGTCATTCAACAAGGAAAACATTCCATAGACGGACCCATCGGTGTTAATAATCGGTTTGATTCGATTGGCCGGATATTTCAGTGCTGTTGTCACGCAGTTCTGTTCCCCTTTCCGACCTGAAACGCTGGTCAGTTGTTTATTTTTGGAGCAATTGCAGCAACTCAGCCGGTTGATGAATAATCTGCTGCGCCCCGCTCCGCTGCAATTCTTCCACGGTTCGGAATCCCCAGGCAACACCGACCGCAATCATGCCTGCCGCATTGGCGGTCAGCATGTCGGTAGCGGTATCACCCAGATACAAAATTTCCGCCGGTGAAATTGCCAGTTGTTCAGCAATTTCCAGTGCCGCCTGCGGGTCAGGTTTTACCGGCACACCTGGTCTGGCGCCGAGAATCGGTTCAAATTGCCAGCCAGGCAATAAGGCCGGCACCATGATTTTTGTAAATGCATCTGGTTTATTTGACAGTACCGCAAGGTTCATCCCCGCATCGGTCAATGCATCCAGCAGCTCGGCAATGCCGGGATAGGGTCTGGTTTTTTGATTCCAGCGCTTTTCATATTCTGCCGACATCCAGCTGATATTCTGCGCCACCAGCGCACTGTCTTGCTGAGCAGCCGGCAGCACCCGCCGGACCAGCTCGGCAATCCCGTCACCGACAAAATAGCGGTACTTTTCTACTGCATGCACCGGAAACATTTGCCGGGCCAGAACCTGATTCATCGAATCCGCTAAATCTTCCAATGAATCAAGCAATGTGCCGTCGAGATCAAAAATTACAGCCCGATAGTTCACGCAAGCGGCCAGCTTTCGGTAACCTCGGTCATCAATAACACCAACGCCACTGTGCGTGGTATGGCAGTGTTCAGGTCTACATATTCATGATCCGTGTGTTCTTCATAGTTTTCCACACCCAAAGCATCAATCGTCGGAATGAATTTTGACGTCCGGTTGCCGTCAGTAAGACCACCGGCCATCCACTCAACCACTTCAGCGTTATACTCGCGGTGAACGATATTTTTATAAACATCGACCAGTTTTTGCACCTGGGCGGTTTTTTCCATCGGCCCGGTATGAATGCCGCCGGTTACCGTTACTTTCACGCCGGGCACAATTGTCTGTTTCGGCAGATCCTTGATCGCCCGGTCCAACCGTTCCTGCTCGGCAACGGTGTAACAGCGCACGTTCAGTTTGGCAAATGCATCGCCAGGAATTACATTGATTCGATCATTACTGGAACCAATCACACCGACATTGATTGCATTGGCGGGAATAAATTGACCGTGATCGACGATCCCTTTTTGTTGGAGGGCTTCACGTGTATAATCATGTGGATTCTCCGGCAGCGGACTGGCCAATTTGTAGAGCAGGCTGATCTGGTTGCCCAGTTCCATAATCGCACTGGCGCAGGAGTGCGGCGCATTACCGGCATGGCCGGAAATCCCTTCGACCTTGATATCATAATTTGCGCTGCCTTTACGCTGAGTCACGATGCCCCAACCGGGCCGGGCTGTGTCCATCAGAATCGCCACATCCGCCTGCGGCGAAAGTTCGGCGACAATCTCCAGCGCGGTCGGCGAGCCGCCTTCCTCTTCGCCGTTGTAGTACAGAATGATTTCGCCAAATGAGTCGAAGCCAAACTCTTGCAAAGCCTTCATCGAATAAATCGTCTGGATGACAGTCGCCTTGTCGTCACCGACGCCCGGCCCGTAGGCGATATTTTTTTCATCGAGACGAAATGGCCGTTTCGCTGCTTCCCCTTTGCTAAACACGGTATCAACATGCGCAATCATCAGCAGGCGGAATGTTCCCTTTCCTTTGATCCGTGCAATCAAATGGGTAGATCGCAGATTGGTCCGGTACTCAATTGCCGCCCCTAACGACTGAAGCTTCTCGCCGACAAACTTGGCCGCCCGGTCCGTTCCCTCCGGGTCGCCATTGCCGGAATCAATATTGGTCAATGCTTCAAGGTCTTTCACATAGTTGACAAACTGTCCCTGCAAAAATGTTTTTACTTTAGCGCCGTCCATAAAATATCCTACCTCCTGCATATTGTCCTTTATAGAAAGATTTGACCCGTCATCCAATTATTCCTGCAATAAGAATGCAAAAACCGGCTGACGCAGATGATAAACATCAAGATCAACCGGCCTATAACGGTATTTTTACTTATTACGCTTTGGCTGGATCAACCGTCTTGCCGCTGCGGCGTTTGCCCAGTTCTTCAATCAGCGCGGCAAAGTCAATGTTATGCGCCGCCAACAACACCAGACAATGGTACCATAGATCGGCCATTTCATAAATCACTTCGCCCTGGTTGTGATTCTTCGCGGCAATGATCGTTTCGGCTGCTTCTTCACCGATCTTTTTCAAGATCCGATCCTCGCCTTTGGCAAATAAGCTGCTGGTGTAGGAACTCTCCTGCGGATTATTCCGCCGGTCTTCCAGCACTGCAAATAGTTCTGTCAAAACCACTGTAGCGGCAAGTACCGGGCGTTCGATTTGCGTAGACTCCGCTTCGCCAAACCGTCGACTAAAACAAGAGTATGTTCCTTCGTGACAGGCAGCCCCTGTCTGCTCGACTTTAACCAGCAGCGTATCGCCATCGCAGTCATAAAATAGTTCCTGCACGGTTTGCACATGGCCTGACGTCGCGCCCTTATTCCATAGCTCCTGGCGGCTGCGGCTATAAAACCAGGTCGTGCCCGTTGCCAGCGTTTTTTCCAGCGACTGCCGGTTCATATAGGCCAGCATCAATACAGTGCCGGTCGCAGCATCCTGCACTACCGCCGGCACGAGTCCATTGGCATCAAATTTGATTCGCTCGATCATTTACAATCGCACCTCAATCCCCTGACTGCGCAAGAATTCTTTGGTCTGGCGAATGCTAAACTCGCCGTAATGGAACACCGAAGCAGCCAGCACCGCATCAGCCTTCCCCGAGACCAGCGCGTCGGCAAAATGCTGCAAAGTTCCTGCGCCGCCGGAAGCGATTACCGGCACTTCCACCAGTTCCGACACAGCCTGGTTCAGTTCATTGTCATAGCCATCTTTGGTTCCATCGCAATCCATACTGGTCAGCAAGATTTCACCGGCCCCCAGGTCCACGCCGCGCCGGATCCATTCCATCACGTCCAGGCCGGTCGGCGTCCGTCCGCCATTGATATACACTTCCCATTTTCCCGCTCCGCAGCGTTTGGCATCCACTGCCAGCACAATGCATTGGCAACCGAAACTCTTGGCCCCTTCGGCGATCAATCCCGGCGCCTTGACGGCTGCCGTATTCAACGAGACTTTATCCGCCCCGGCATGCAGCATCGTGCGGATGTCATCGACCGAACGGATGCCGCCGCCCACTGTGAACGGGATGAAAACCTGACTGGCGGTGCGCCGCACGACATCAACCATCGTATTGCGTCCGTCCGAGGAGGCGGTGATATCAAGAAACACCAGTTCATCAGCCAGTTCCCGGTCATAAAACGCCGCCAATTCTACCGGATCGCCGGCGTCCCGAAGCGAGACGAAGTTCGTGCCCTTGACAACCCGGCCGTCTTTTACATCCAGGCAAGGGATAATCCGTTTCGTATGCATCAGGCTGCACCTCCGCGTGCGACCTGCAGGGCGTCCGCCAAATCAATCGCGCCGGTATAGAGTGCCTTGCCGATGATCACGCCTTCGATTCCCTCGGGCGCTAAAGGTTGCAGCGCCAGAATGTCTTCCATCCCTTTTACGCCACCGGAAGCGATCACTGCCAAGCCCGACTGTTTTGCCAGCTGCAGCGTTGATTCCACATTCACGCCGGTCAGCATGCCGTCGCGCGATATGTCGGTATAGATGATGCGCTTTGCACCGACTTGCTTCATGCGCAGCGCCAGTTCCTCGACCCGCAGCAGTCCCGATTTTTCCCAGCCGTCCACTGCAACTTCACCATCACGGGCATCAATTCCGATTACAATTTTTTCGCCATAGCGGCTGCACAGTTGTTCCACCAGCTCCGGCGAGCGCGCCGCCACCGAACCGAGAATCACGCGGTTGATCCCTGCCGCCAAAACTTCTTCGGCATTTTCTATTGTGCGTATGCCGCCACCCAGCTGCACCTTGACGTCACAGGTCCGGGCAATCTCGCTGATCACCGCCAAATTAACCGGTTTGCCAGCCCGCGCCCCATCCAGGTCAACAATGTGCAACCACTGCGTCCCTGCTTCGACCCAACGCCGAGCCGCATCGAGCGGGTTTTCGGCAAAAACGGTCTCGCGGTCAAATCGTCCTTCTTCCAACCGCACGCATTTACCTCCCCGGATATCAATCGCCGGAAAAATAATCATATCGACATCTCCTTGAAGTTCGCCAAAATTTGTAGGCCAACTGCACTCGATTTCTCCGGATGAAACTGAACCGCCTGGACCAAGTCGCGTCCTACCGCTGCTGTCACCGGGCCGCCATAATCAGTCACTGCCGTGATGCAGGTTTCGTCTGTTGGCGCCGCATGATAACTATGCACGAAATAAACATACGCCGCTGGCGGCAATTCCTGGAACAGGGGACTTGACGTCCGGTACTCCAGGTTGTTCCAGCCCATGTGAGGAATTTTCAGCCCCGGTGCCACGATTTTGCGCACCAGTCCTTTAAAAATGCCCAGACCTGCCACGCCCGGATCTTCTTCACTGCCTTCAAACAAAAGTTGCAGGCCGACGCAAATTCCCAGAAACGGTTTGCCTGCCGCAATCACTTCATGGATGACCGGCGCAAGCTCCCGTTCGTTGAGATTTTTCATACAGTCGCCAAACGCGCCGACGCCAGGCAAAACGACCTTGTCCGCGCGTAGCACTTCGACCGGGTCACGGGTCACCACCACTTGCGCGCCGACCTTTTCCAGCGCTTTGGCAGCGCTGTGCAGATTCCCCATGCCATAATCAATGATTGCAATTTTCATCATTTCGTTGCCCCTTATAATGTTCCTTTGCTCGAAGGCACGCCCTGAACCCGCGGATCGCGTTCGAGCGACTGGGCCAAAGCCCGGCCAAGCGCTTTGAAGATCGCTTCGACAATATGATGGCGGTTTTTGCCTGCCAATACTTTTACATGCAGGGTCAGGCCCGCATTCACAGCGACCGCCCGCAGGAATTCTTCCGTCATTTCCACATCAAACTCACCAATGCGTCCCTGGCCCAGTTCCGTATCAAACGCCAGGAATGGACGGCCGCTAAAATCGACCACTACTAAAACCAACGCTTCGTCCATCGGCACATAAACATGACCGTAGCGGCGGATGCCGGCTTTGTCGCCAGTCGCCTTGGCCAACGCTTGTCCCAAAACAATGCCGACATCTTCTACCGTGTGATGGCCGTCAATGACCAAGTCACCTGTTGCTGCCACTTCAAGCGAAAACAAACCATGTTTGGCGAACAGAATCAACATGTGGTCAAAGAAGCCAATCCCTGTCGCAATTTGCGAAGTTCCCGCTCCATCAATGTCGAGTGTTATCGCAACTTTCGTTTCGCTAGTCGCGCGTGTAATCGCAGCCTTGCGCCCATTATTCGAAACAGCATCCACATCGTTCATGTTAATTCGCCTCCTCATGCATCAGCTTGTCACCATAGCGTTTCACACAATCCAAAATCAACTCGTTTTCCGCGGCAGTTCCCAGCGTGATTCGCAGACAACCGGCCAGTCCTGGCGTGCGGGAGAAATTACGCACGCCGATTCCCTGGCTGATAAAAATCTCATGCAGTACATCCGGCGCCGCCACTTTGACCAGCAGGAAATTCGTCAGCGAAGGATACACCTGCGTAAATCTCAGTTTGCGCAGTCGGGATGCCAGCTGATCGCGCCGTTTGACTGTACGGTGCACTTCCTGCATCACCTGATCGCGCAGGGAAAAGCAAACTTCAGCCGCAGCCAGCGAGAAAGCGTTCAGATGATAAGGCAGCAAAAACTTGCCGATTGCGGCGCTAATTTCCGCTGATGCCAGCAAATAGCCGGTCCGGGCTGCAGCCAATCCATAGGCCTTGGAAAAGGTCCGGGCCACCATTAACCCGGGAAACTCCTGCAGCCAGCCTACGCAACTTTCGCCGCAATACTCCTGATAGGCTTCATCGACCAATACCGGGCAATCAACCTGCTGAAGAATCCGGCGCAGGTCGGCAGCGGGAATCCCCACGCCAGTCGGATTGTTGGGATTGCACAAAACAAGCAGCTTGGCGCCTGATTCACGCACTGTCTGCACAACCAGGTCAACTGACAGGTGGTATTGTTCATCCATCGGAATCGCTACGGTCGGAGAATCGGCCAGTGCAGCGTAAATCGGATACATGGAAAACGACGGCCATTGATAGGCGATCGGTCTGGCGGGTCCGCCAAACGCGGCGCAAACGGCTGCGATCAATTCGCTTGAGCCGTTTCCTACATTGACTTGTTCCAGATTCAGGCCGCAGCCATCCGCCAGCATTTGCCGCAATGTCAGCGCCGTCATTTCAGGATAGCGATAGGTTTCAACCGCCCGCAGCCGCTGCGCAATCGCATTGCGGACCGACAGCGGCAACGGCGCGGAACGTTCATTCGCATCGAGCTTGACCTGCCAGAGCGGCTCTTCGCCCACGGAATATGTCGGCAGTTTATCCAAACCTGGTCTAAACATTGTATTTCCCCCTGATCGAAACTGCCCGAGCATGAGCTGACAATCCTTCTGCTTCCGCCAGTCTGATAATATCGTCTGCCTGTGCGGCCAAATCCTGTTCCGTATAGGCAATAATGCTGGTTGTTTTCATAAATGTGTCCACATTGAGCACCGAGGCATAACGGGCGGTACCGCCGGTCGGCAGTACATGGCTGGGGCCGGCGAAGTAATCGCCGAGCGGTTCCGGCGACCAGGCGCCGAGAAAAATGGCGCCGGCATGCCGAATCTCAGGCAGCAATTCCTCCGGGTGCACAGTCATGATTTCCAGATGTTCCGGAGCTGCCGCATTGACGCATTGAACGGCTTGCTGCATGTCGCGGACCAGCAATGTCATCCCTTGCCGTTCCAGCGCCGTCCGGGCAGTGGCCGCTCGCGGCAGCGTCGCCAGTTGAACAGTCAATTCCTCGACTACCCGGCTTGTCAGTGTTTCGCTGTCCGTCACCAAGATGCTCGATGCCAGCTCATCGTGTTCGGCCTGACTCAACATGTCGGCCGCAATGAACGCCGGATCGGCGCTCGCGTCAGCAACAATCATGATTTCACTCGGCCCGGCCAGCATATCGATATCACAATAGCCGTAAACGGCCTTTTTAGCCAACGTGACAAACAAATTGCCTGGCCCGACAATCTTGTCCACAGCCGGAACTGTCGCCGTGCCAAATGCCAGTGCGGCAATGGCCTGCGCGCCGCCGATGCGGAATATCCGGTGCACCCCGGCAACAGCCGCGGCGGCCAGCACTAACGGATTGACAGAGCCGTCGCGGGCTGGCGGGACCATCATAATCACTTCCCGCACCCCGGCAACAACTGCCGGGATGGCAGTCATCAGAACCGAGGACGGATAAGCCGCCGTACCGCCGGGAACATAAAGGCCCGCCCGATCCATTGGCGTTCGCCGCTGACCAACCCAGGATCCTTTGCCACGCGAGCTGGACCAGGGCCGGTCATTTTCCTTCTGTTCCTGATGAAACCGGCTGACATTTTCCGCTGCCCTCTTCAGTGAACTCAGCAGCAATGGATCGACCTCAGCCAATGCCCGGGTTTTTTCTGCCGCAGTCACTTCCAATCCTGCCGCAGTCAGGTTCACCCCATCGATTTTCGCCGTATACTCAAGCACTGCACTGTTGCCACGCCGCCGCACATCCTGTACAATCCGCTCCACCAGTTGTGACGGGGTCAGCTCCTCGCCAAAAGTCTGCTGAATTTTGGCGCGCACAGTCTCGCTCACAGCGACCTGATCAAAAGCAGGTTTTGTCAAGCGTTGCACAATCTCTTCATTGGTTGCACCTCGCAAGTCTAGCCGTTTCATTCGACCGTGTCTCCCTTCAGCAAGCGATTCATTTCATCCACCATCGACTGAATCCGTTCAAACTTCATCTTGAAACTGACCCTGTTGGCGATAAATCGCGCCGTGGCCCGGTGCAGATGCGCCACTTCAATCAGCCGGTTCTCTTTCAGCGTCCGGCCGGTTTCTACAATATCCACGATCATTTCAGCCAGACCAACCATTGGCGCCAGTTCTATCGACCCGTTCAGCTTGATGATCTCCATCTGGATGCCATTATCGAGAAAAAATTGCTCGGCGACTCGTGGATATTTGGTTGCCACCCGCAAATGGGCATAGTCACTCAATTTTTCCCGCTGCAACGCTTCCGGCACTGCCAGCATCAGCCGGCAAAGGCCAAAATTCAAATCCACCAGTTCATAAACATTACGGGCTTCTTCCAACAGCACATCTTTACCGATGATGCCGATGTCTGCCGCCCCGTACTCAACATAGGTCGGCAAATCCATTGGCTTGGTGATGACAAATTGAATTTTTTTGGCCTCATTGACGATGACCAGCTTGCGCGAATTCTCGGCCAATCCTTCGGCAGTGTAACCGAACCTGGCTAATAAATCTGCCGATGGCTGGAACAGCTTCCCTTTGGGCAGGGCAATCGTCAACATATCTTTATCCGGCGATGTCAAATAAATTCCTCCAATTTTTCAACTACTCTTTAGTTGTTTAAAGCGTTAATATGTTAGTTATGGTATCATATATTTTTTTCCCCGTCAATTCCATTTCGTGATCCAGTAGGATTTTTCCCGCCTACCCCGAATTATTGCAGTAAGGAAATACCGTAAAACGGGAGGAATATCATGTCAACCGCACCGAAAATTCTGATCTTCAACCCACTGTCCGACCGCCAAAAGGCATTCATCACCGATGTGGCGCCACAAGCAAAAATTATTTCAACCGACCTCAAACATGCTGCGGAACAACTGCCTGACGCGGAAATTCTTGTCGCCTGGGGATTCAACAATATCCAGCCGATCTATGGCTTGGCCAAAAATTTACGCTGGATTCATGCATTGACTGCCGGAGTCGAATTTCTGTTATTTCCCGAAACGCAGAGCAGCTCGGTTTTGCTCAGCAATTCCAAGGGCATCCATGGCATCCCCATGGCTGAACATGTACTTGGCATGATGCTCAGCTTCACCCGCCGCCTTCCCCTGCTGCAGCAACAGCAAAAACATCATCTGTGGCAACGGCCCCCGATTGATGAACTGCAGGAAATCAACGGCAAGACGCTGGCCGTTGTTGGTCTTGGCGCCATCGGGCATGAAATAGCCAAGAAAGCTAAGGCGATGGATTTGCGGGTCATCGCCGCCAAGCGGGAAATGACGCAGGAGCCGTTCGTGGACCGCCTGTATCGGCCCGAACAGCTCCTTGAAATGTTGGCCGAAGCCGATTTTGTTGTCGTCGCATTGCCGCTGACCGATGCTACCTCCGGCTTGTTCGGCCGGGAACAGTTCGCTGCGATGAAATCGACAGCCTATTTTATCAATGTATCCCGCGGCGCCGTCGTACAGGAGGAACCACTGCTGGAATGCCTAAAGGCAGGCCGGATCGCTGGCGCGGGACTTGATGTGTTCGTGGAAGAGCCGCTACCAGCGGCAAACCCTTTCTGGGATCTCCCTAATGTAATCATTACACCCCATCTGGCAGCCATTTCACCCGTCTATCTCGACCGCGCCGTAAAATTATTCGCCGAGAACCTGTCCCGTTATATCGCCGACAAACCATTGTTAACTCCGATTGATAAGGTGCGCGGCTACTAAGCGATATAGCGGCAGCTTTTACAGCCATGCTGTTGGCAGGCCGTTTCGGCTTCTTGGCGGGTTTGCGATTGCAGCGCCAACTCTACCTGCTCGCCAGCGCCGCGCAACTGTCGCACCGCTTCGATGGCGGTAGCCAGCTTATCTGCGGCCCAACCTACATAGATGCTTTGCGGCAGCGGGGCCACTTCAATCCCCTGCCGTTCCAGCGCCATCAGCACTCTCTCGATCCCCAAGGCAAATCCGGTCGCCGGCTGCTCACGGCCAAAGGCGCCCGCCATTCTGTCATAGCGTCCGCCGCCGCAGATAGGATAGCCCAACCCCGATGTGTACGCCTCAAATACCATCCCGGTATAATAATCAAAGTCTCGGATGATCCCCAGATCAAAGGTTACATAGCGATCAACGCCATAGTTTTGCAGCAAACCATATATTTCAGCCAGGTTATCGATCGCCGCCTGGCTGATTTTGTTTTTCAATCGTCCCCGCACCGTTTGCAACATCTCTGCCTTGCCATGCAGCATTGGCAATTGCTGCAACAGCTGTTTTATTTCAGGGTCAATCTGGCAGCCGGCCAACAGTTCTCCCAAACCGACCATGTTGCGTTCCAGCAGCAGCCGTTTCACGGTTAGCCCTGTCTGCGCATCCAGCCCGGCTTCAGCCATGATTCCGCCAATGAAATCGACCTGCCCCAGACAAACCTGAAAGTCGGTCAGTCCCGTAGCCAGCAGCGACTCCACCGCCAAGGCCACCACTTCCGCATCGGCGGCAACCCCGCCGGCGCCGAGCAGTTCAACCCCCGCCTGATAAAACTCACACTGGCGGCCTGCCTGCGATTCTTCCTGGCGAAACACATTGGCCAGATAAAACAGCCGCAAGGGCAGCGGGGTTTGTTTCATCCGCATCACCGCCACCCGGGCGATAGGCGTGGTCATATCCGGTCGTAGCGCCAACATCCGGCCATTACGGTCAAAAAAGCGAAACGAAGCATCGCCGGATTCTTCCGGTGCGCCCGCGATTAAGGTTTCATGATACTCAAATGTCGGGGTGATCACTTCCTGGTAACCCCAAGTTAAAAAAAGCCGGGCCAGGTCATTTTCCACCTGCCGTTTGCTCGCCGCGTCCTGCGGCAAAATATCCTTGGTCCCGTAGGGGACCTGCGGAATGTAGTCCTGCTTTGCCATGTTCTATTTTCCTGCCTTTGCCTTTTCTTTTCGTTCCGGTTTCTCTGCCGGATCAGCCGCGCCGAACCGTGACAGCACGATTTTATATCCATCGGCGCCATACAGCAGGCAGCGTTTCACCCGGCTGATCGTCGCCGTACTGGCGCCGGTCTTGGCCACGATGTCATCGTAAATAAACCCGGCCTGCACCATCCGCGCCACCTCCAGTCGTTGCGCCAGAGCCTTTATTTCGCCAATCGTGCAGATATCTTCAAAAAACTGATAGCATTCTTCTTCATTTTCTAAAAGTTGAATTGCTTTAAGCAACTGGTCGGTCATCGGGTCTTTCAGTTTCGGATTTGCCGGCATTCTCTCGCCCCCCTGCTTTCATGAAAATTAGAATTCGGCATCTGCAGCAGCAGTTCCTGCTTTTATCCTGTATTTCTTTATTTAACGAAAATATCAACGCTTATTCTTGACACCATCCTGCCAATTATGTTAGCATACGCTACAACAGAATAAAACATTACGTATTTTCATCCAGAGTTAGCGGAGGGACTGGCCCGATGATGCTGCGGCAACCATCGTATTTATACGAAACGGTGCCAATTCCTGCAGGGAAACATCCCGGCAGATGAAGAACGGCTTGTATTTAGTGCATTGCCTCTTCTATCTGCGAAGAGGCTTTTATTATTTCACAAAGGAGTCTTCCCAACATGATTGAGCTCAAAAATCTGCAAAAAACATATCAAGGCGACAGTGGCTCTCTGGAGGCACTGCGCGGGGTCAGCGTCCACGTTCGCGCAGGCGAAATTTATGGCGTCATTGGTAAAAGCGGCGCCGGTAAAAGCACCCTGATCCGCTGCATCAATATGCTGGAACGACCGACCAGCGGCTCCGTCATTGTCGATGGCGAAGAGTTGACTACGATGCCGGAGCGGCAATTACGCGATGTACGCAAGAAAATCGGCATGATTTTCCAGCATTTCAACCTGCTTTCTTCCCGTACAGTTTATGACAATGTCGCTTTTCCGCTGGAATTGGCCGGCAAGACCGCGTCAGAAATCGAAACGGCCGTCACACCATTGCTGGAACTGGTCGGCTTGGCAGATAAACGCAATCAATACCCAGCCCAACTCTCCGGCGGTCAGAAACAAAGGGTCGGAATTGCCCGTGCTCTGGCCAATCGGCCCAAAGTCCTTTTGTGTGACGAAGCGACTTCGGCCCTCGATCCACAGACTACCCAATCCATTTTGGAACTACTCAAGGATATCAATCAAAAATTCAATCTCACCATTGTGATCATAACCCATGAAATGCAGGTCATCAAGGAAATCTGCGACCGAGTGGCTGTCATCGAAAACGGCCTGATCATCGAAGAAGGCTCGGTAATTGATCTGTTTGTCCGGCCACAGACGGCAACAACTAAAGATTTCATCCGGACCATCGTCAGTCATGACCTGCCGGACATTTTCGCTGATATTCCCTTCTCCACCACACCATCACCCGGCAGCAACCTGATGCTGCGTCTATCTTTCATCGGAACCAGCGCCAATGAACCGATCATTGCCGGTCTGATTCGCCGCTTCAATGTAGATGTGAACATACTGTTTGGCAATATCGATCATTTAAAGGCAACTCCCTTTGGCACACTGCTGGTCGAAGTGTCCGGCGAAGATGCGGCCATCCAGGCAGCACTACAGTATCTGCAGGAAATAGAACTGGGAATTGAGGTGATTGGCTATGTCGCAAGAAATGCTCGCACTGTTAATTGAGGCGCTGTGGGAAACACTTTATATGGTTGCGGTGTCAGCCGGCATCGCCACGTTGATTGGGCTTCCGCTCGGCGTCATCCTGGTCGCGACCAGTCGGGGCCACATCCTGCAAAACCTCTGGCTGAACCGGATATTGGGCTATATTGCCAACGCCACCCGTTCAACACCCTTTATCATTCTGATGGTCGCGATCATTCCGCTGACCCGGGTACTGGCCGGCACTTCGATTGGCACCAATGCGGCCATCGTTCCCTTGTCCATTGCCGCCATTCCCTTTGTCGGACGGGTCGTAGAATCTGCGCTGCGTGAAGTTGACTATGGTCTGATTGAGGCAGCACAAGCCATGGGCGCTTCACCTTTCCAGATCATTCGGCGCGTATTACTACCGGAAGCAATGCCCTCCATCGTACTCGGCCTGACACTGGCAGTCATCAGCCTGATCGGTTATTCTGCCATGGCCGGCGCAATCGGCGGTGGTGGACTCGGTGACCTGGCTATCCGTTTTGGTTACCAACGGTTTCGGGTCGATGTCATGATTTCCACCGTTGTCATCCTTATCGCATTGGTCCAGATGGTGCAAACCGCCGGTGATCGGGTTTCGCAACGCTTGAATAAAAAATAAAACTAAACAATAGGAGAGATGAAACATGTTTAAGCAAAAAAAATCAATTTCCCTGCTTGTCTGCCTGCTGCTCGTCTTTGTACTCGCGCTGTCAGCCGGTTGCGGCGCTAAACCGGAACCAGCCAAACCAGCTGCTGCACCGGTAGCAGATAAACCGCTCAAAGTCGGCGTCACTGCCGGACCACATGCCCAGATTCTCGAAGTCGTCAAAAAAGTTGCCGAAAAAGATGGCCTAAAAATTCAAATCGTCGAATTCAGCGACTACATTCAACCCAACGTCGCACTCAACCAGGGCGATATCGACCTCAACAGCTTCCAGCACCTGCCGTATCTGGAAAACATGATCAAAGACCGGAAGTATGACCTTGTCATGCTGGCCAAAACAATCACGTTCCCGATGGGCGTCTATTCCAAAAAGATTAAAAACGTCACCGAACTGAAAGAAGGGGCTGTCATTGCAATCCCCAACGATCCGACCAATGGCGGCAGAGCACTGGCGTTGCTGGAAAAAGCCGGTCTGATCAAACTCAAACCCGGCTTGGGACATAAAGCCTCTGTTGTCGACATTACCGAAAACCCGAAGAAATTCAAAATCCGCGAACTGGATGCAGCCCAAATTCCCCGCTCGCTGGACGACCTTGACCTGGCGGCAATCAATACAAACTACGCCATGCCGGCAGGACTGGTCCCAGTCAAAGATGCGCTGATCCTCGAAGACTCCAATTCACCGTATGCCAACATCATCGCTGCCCGTAGCAAGGACAAAGAGAACCCGCAATATAAAAAATTCCTCAAAGCCTATCAGTCCGAGGAAGTCAAAAAGTTCGTCAATGAGCAGTTCAAAGGCTCCATCGTTGTTGCCTGGTAAACTGTAAATGTTTCATCAGGAATATTGCAAAAATTTAAATTCTGTTCTATAATGTAACCAAAGGGTAGCTGGGGATGAGAAAGAAGAAAATGCAGTTCCCAAACGATCTACCTCAAGAACGGTTCAAACCGGAAGGGGTGATTCCATTGAAAGAGTCAATGGAAACCGAACCACAATATTATAAGAACCAACAACGGTGTATAGAGACACTGTAAGGTACAAAGCAAGTTTGTACCAAGGAAGTCTAGCGGTTGCGACCGCCGCTTCCATAAGAAATTAAGATAAAACGGGTGGATTCTGCGGAATCCACCCGTTGCTATTTTTTCTGCCGACACTGCCGACAGTGACCGTATATCTCAAACTGATGACTGACCGGCGAAAAATCGCACTCGTCCATAAAACCGGATACTTCATTTCCCACCGGACACCATGGGACTTCAGTCGCTGCACCGCAATCCAGGCAGATCAAATGGTGATGATGCACGTGTCCGGCCATTTCATAACGGGCCTTCCCATCGGCGTAGAGCGTACGGCGAACCGCCCCCTGCGTCGAAAAGCCCTGCAAATTACGATACACGGTGCCCAAACTTACGTTGGGGTATTTTTCGCGTACTCTGCCATACACTTCTTCCGCTGTCAGCATCCGCTCGTCAGCATGCAGTACGTCCAGAATCGCCTGTTTCTGTAAAGTCAGTCGTTGGCCGGCCGCTTTGGGAATTTCCGGTTTCATCGGCTCAGCCTCCCTTCTTTTGCAATCCAAAGCGAAGCAGTGAAATCAGGGCATAGGAGCCAACCGCCACTAAGACAATCGACGCACCCGATGCCAGCCTGACCGTATAGGAAACCCATAACCCGGTCAGACAAAAAGCAATGCCAAGCAACACCGAAAGTGCCATGATCTTTTTCATATCGTAGGTAAACTGTTTGGCGATCGCCGGCGGTGCGGTCAGCAGGGCAATCACCAGGATGATTCCCACGACCCTGATCATCACGACTACCGTCACCGCCACCAGAATATACATTAGATATTCCAGTGCTTTTACCGGCACTCCGGCCACACTGGCGAATTCTTCGTCAAAAATATACGCTTTGAAAACTTGAAAGAAAGCATATACTGTCGCCAACACCAAAATGTCGAGCCCCAGAATCAAACGCAAGTCAGAACGGGAAACGGCGAGGATGTTGCCGAATAGAACCGAGGCGATATCCGGCGGATAACCCGGCGTCATCGCAATAAAAACAACTCCCAGCGCCATGCCGAGTGACCAGAACATCCCGATCAGCAAATCCGAATCGGTACTGGCTTTTCGTTTCAATGCCGCCACTGCAAGCGCAGCCGCCACGGAAACCCCGAGCGCCGTAAAAATCGGCTCCACTTTCAAAAAATAGCCCAGTCCGATGCCGCCGAATGCTGTATGGGCAATACCGCCGCTCATCATCACCAGCTTCTTCTCCATAATGTACACGCCAATAACACCGCAGGCAATACTGGCCAATACGGCAGCCATAATCGCGTTCTGTAAAAAGTTATATTTAAAAATCGCTTCCATCAGATAGTTCCCTCCTCATGCCCGCGCAGCACCCGATGCGGTACACCATGAGCAATCAGGTCAACCGGACAGCCATAGACTTTCTCTACCAGTCCGGCTTCCAGTTCGGTCCGGCCATGATAAAACAGCTGTTGGTTCAGGCAGGCAATTTTGTCGATATTGGAAGAAACCGCGCTCAAATCGTGAGTCACGATTAAAATAGTCATTTCCTGATTCAGTTCTTTTAACAAATCATAGATACGGGTTTTGGATGCCGAATCAACACTGGCTGTCGGTTCGTCTAAAATCAGAATTTGCGGCTCGACTGCCAAGGCCCGGGCAATCAGTACCCGTTGCAATTGGCCGCCGGACAACTGCCCGATTTGGCGATGCTTTAGTTCGGCGATTTCAAGCCGTTCAAGCAAAGAATCAACCAACTGGCGATCTTGCCGACTAAATCGGCTGAACCATGGCGAACGTCCGGCCAGTCGTCCGATCAGCACTACTTCTTCCACACTGATGGGGAATTTGCGGTCAAACCGGGAGAACTGTGGAACATAGCCAATACTTCGCCGCGCCGCTTCACCGGTCCGGCCGAAAATCTGTATTTCGCCCGAATCCGGTTGCACCAGACCAAGAATCGACTTTAGCAGGGTAGTCTTGCCGCCGCCGTTAGGTCCGATAATCGCGAGGAATTCGCGTTCCTCGACCTGTAGGTTGACGTCTCGCAACGCGCAATCCTCGCCATAAAACACATTTAAGTTTGAAATATCCAGTGCCAACGCCATAGACTTCTCCATTATTTGCTTACTTTAATCCGATCGCAAAAGAAGTTGCGATCCGTTTCAGGTTCTCCACATAATCTGTAGCCATCGGTGAAACCTTTTCGGCCTGTCCACCCAATTCTTCAGCAAAGGTCCGCGATTGCCGCCCGTCGATATCTTCCTGGTAAAAGATTACCTTGATACCTTTTCCCCTTGCCATATCAATGATTTCCCGCATCCGCCGCGGGTCGGCTTCTTTTCCCTCTTCTTCCAGTGCAACCATCTCCAGTCGGTAGTCATCGGCAAAATAACCGAATGCCGGATGATAGACAATAATGGTCCGCAGGCTGAACCCCTGGAATTTTGCCTGAATCTCTCGGTCTGCCGCTTCAATCTGTTCAATGAGTCGCGCTGCATTTACTTCATATGTGGCCCGATTGGCCGGATCCAGTGCCACCATCTCCTGAACGGTTATACGAACCATAACTACAGCCCGCTTGGGCGACAGCCAGATATGTGGGTCCTGATCATCCGGGGCAAAAAACCGTGGCGGATAAACTTTTGCCACTTCATTCTGCATATCGATGATTTTCATATTGCGATTCATTTCTGCTAGTTTGGGCAACAGGTTGGCTCGCTCCGGCGGCAATCCCATTGCCAGATACAGGGCCGCTGCGCTGAGCTGTTCCATGTCCTGGGGCGGTGGCGAATAGGTTTCATGGTTGGCGCCCGGCGGCATCATGGTGACGACAGTAACCAAATCTCCAGCCACTTCGCGGACAAATGCAGCCTGCGGCGCCACGGTCACTGCAACCAATGGTTTTGCCTGGGCGCCTGCCAGAAAGGGAACACTGTTAGTGGCCAACAAGGCCAATAAAAACATTCCGACCGCAAAGCCCAGAATGCTTGCTTTAGTTTTTCGATTCATGTTCAATCCTCCGTTTTAGTAATAATTACTATTATCACTTTACCATCGGAGGAGAAAAAAAGCAACCCCAACATAATTGCTGCGGTTGCCTTCTAGCTCAGATATTTCTGTTGCACTTTTTCTGGTTTAGCGCTTTATCTCACGCCTTGCAGGAATCCATTGTTTGCCGAAGGCACTGCCAGGAAAATCAGGGCGCAATCTACATAATCGCCGGTTTGCAGGATGACAACCAAATCGAAATTGCCACCATCGCCTGCTATGTAGGAAAAGTTGGGATACGCCAAGCCGGAAGTGGTAATATAATTGGGCACCTGCACATTGACATTTGTTGCTTTACCATTATTAAACCCTGCTCGAGTAGTAGTGTTTGCCAATTTTTGTGTTATCGGTTTCCAGGCATTTACGCTACCGCCGCCTTGGACTTGCGACGCTTGAACTGTCAAAAAATGTGTAACATTGGTCCCTTTTGTCATGTCAGTCTGCCAGCCATAGTTATTGGTTCCATCGCCAAAACTCAGGGCGGTTGCCGGATTCCCCCCACTATTGAACCCCGACGATGAAGTCGCGAAAAAATCGAGAGCTACCGTTTTATTGCCAGTACCTGCCTGACTATTGAACACAAGTTGCACCGGATTGGAAACATAAGTGTTTGGAGGCGAGCTGATCGCGTTATCCAACTTCCAGACGTTTTGCAATGCGGCCAGATTGAGATGGATTGAATGATAGGCGAAGGCAGCATTGCTTTTGGCCGAAGGACTCCAGCCTTTGCCGTTAATCCCTGGCAGTGGGCCGGACGCCAAAGACACTGACGAATCAATCATCCCTTTAAGGAGCTGCGTTCCCGCGGGCTGGTTCATGCCAATGGAAATATCCCAGGGGGTCATGTTGATAATATCGAGGGTTCCCAATGTATTGGCAGTGGGAGATGGCCAACCACTACTTTTATAGCCGGCGCTTTGATTGTAGGCGATCACGCTGGCATAAGGGGCCGCCGCAAAAGCAACGCCGCCAACCGCCGACAGGAATAACAAAAGAGTAAAGACTCCAATCGTTCTTTTCAACATCGACATTTCCTCGCTTTATCATTTATTTTCCGTTTCAATGCACGATCTTGATTACCGGGCTAGTTTGGCGAGGTATGGCGCGATCGCCGGCAGCTCTTTGCTATGATTTTCAAAAATGGCTTTCAATTCGCTGTGAATGTTGTTCATCGCGTTCGGATCATTTTTTGCCTGCTTATAGGCGCCGCGAACACCAAACAGTTCAACAATCTTCTTCGCATCCTGCGGATGATTTTTGGCAATGGCTGTTAGAATGGCGAGAATTTTGGCCGAATCTTGCGCTTCTTCCTTCGTGGGAACATATTTCGCCGTTGCAGAGGCTGGCGCTGTGTGTTTGTTGGCCCAGTTGATGTATTGTTGTACCTGGTTTGATGCATATACAGCTTCGTTGACCACTGCCACGATCAGCGTATCGACCGAGCCATGTTCCCCTGCCAATGTACCGGCGGGATATTGCCGCCAGGTTGTAATCAACACGGTATTTTGCTGCTCCAGCGGCAAGCTTGCGGCAGCTGCATTAGCAGGTTGCACTTGATACGTCAGGGAATCCGGATAAGGCAACTCAGCATTTGCGACCGGCGCCAGCTGGAATACAGCCGGCGTGGTGGAACTGGTCACCGATCCGGTTGCCGAGACAAATACTCCCGCATTCGTTGCCGGATAAGGCAGATTTGAAGTGGCTGGTCCATCAGACATCCCGCTGATCATGCCGGGGATGCCGGTGGCGATGGCCGCCAGAGCAATGGGATCATCAAAAGCGATGAGTGTCGTAACATCCACTATAACATTGAGGATCGTATTCAGCGTATCCAGCAAGGAAGATTGCTGCGGCGGAACATAGCCGCTAGTACCGCGGCCCAGGCTGTTGATGTTGATATTATAAGTGGCTGATGTTTGTCCATTTGTGATTAAACTCATATTGATCGTACTGGTGGATGGAGCGGTTGCGCTTTGCGAATAGGCATCGCCGGAGTAATAAGGTGCTGTGATCTTGCCGGCATCACCATCCGGAGCACCGCCAAGCGAAGTAAAGCCTGACCCCGCTGCGGCGCCCTTGTTATTCAAATTGCTCATGGCCACCCATTGTGTAAAACCATAATTGGTACCGTTTGTATTGAGGGTCCAGGCAGGAAACAGCGTAAACAGGTTCATATAACTGTTGTTTTTATTCCAGGTCACGGTATCAATCGGCGTGACGGTTCCTTTGATCGTGGCTGGTTGGGCCAGCGGCGCAACACTGGTTACGACCGGCATTAAGGACGAAGGCGAAGGCGGAGTTGAGTTGGGCATAATATTGGCGATCTGTGACGTCACCCCACTGCTATTGGGGTAATAGACACCCGACCATCCCGCCGCGATCGGAAATCCTTGGCTTTGGTAGGTAGACCCCTGATCATTGGAAATCGTTAGATTGATTGGTGACTGGGTCAAGTTGAGCAAAATTGTCGGCAAGACTCCATAGGTCTGCAACTGCATGGCTGTGCCGGCAGCAGGCGCCGCCAGACCGGTTACGGGGCCTGCAACAAGACTGACCGCCAAAATCACAGGCATAGCAATTTTGAATAGGGTTCCGCTGAACAAATACATGCACGATTCCTCCCTTTTTCTTTCAACTGTTCCTGTAGCACGCCTGCTATTTCACTTCAATGGTCCGTTCCAGTGAATCCAGCCAGGTTTTGTCGCTGTGCCGGAAAGTTTTGATCACAACTTTGTCTGGATACAGGTACAGTGAATTCGTCCAGATTACTTCCCGGTTCAGATCCGGATTTTGAATGTTGTGGACTCGTCCGTCATACAGATTGATTGGCGAATCAAAATCTTTGTTGGTCGCCGGTGTATGTGTATGACCTGACACCCACATGAAGACCTGGGGGTTCTGGCGAAGCAAATCCCTGATATCAGTTTCCGGCTGGGCAATAAATGAAGGTGTGTTGATATAGCTGTTATAATTGGTCAACGTTCCGGCCAGCGGCGCATGAGCAAAGATAATCGTAGGGCGGTTTGGATGTTTTGCCAGCACGCCAGCCAACCAGTTCATTTGCGCCTGAGAAAACTGACAAAGCACCTTCGAGTCAAGGCTGTCCGTAGATAAGAACACCAGCAGATAACGACCGGACTCTTGGGTATAATACAATTGTTGCTGATTGAATTCCCGTTTGAATCGTTCCAGCTTAGCGTGGCGCTCTTCTGAATTGCCGCGGATAAATTTAAACTCGGGATCGCGGCCGATATAAATATAATCATGGTTTCCCGTGATAGCCGAAACAGGTTTATTCAATTTACCAAAGAATGCTTTGGCTGCCGCATATTCGGCTTCCGTGCCGTAAGAACCGAGCAAATCACCGGTAGCAACAATCCGGTTGACATCCTCCCATGCATTGATGTCGGAGATGATGCTCTGCTTGGCAGCCATAATTCGCTGCTCCTTGGCAGGGTCTGGCGTTTCGCGCGGCACGAATGGGAAGTGGGCATCGGACAGGATCAGGATGCGTTGATATGTAGCTGGCTCGGCCCAGCCGCTGGCAGGTCCCAGCCAACTGCAAAAAACTACAGCGACTGCAATGATGGACAAGACAATTTTTCTGTCGATTATATTCCGCATCAATATTCTCCCCTCTTGCTACAGAAGCTTGATTTTCAAGCCAAACCTATTGCTTTAAAAATCCATTGTTTGAGTTGGGTACCGCCAGGAATAACAGCTGCATGTCGGTATAGCCGCCAGCCTGAATGATAACCACTAGGTCCAGATTCTGGCCATCGCCTGCCACGGCGGAAAAGTTGGGGTAAACCAGGCCAGAAATATTGAGATACTCGGGTGCAAGCACAGTGGTCCCCGGCGCCGATCCGTCCTTGCCAGTGAACGATTGCTGCCCACCCAGTTTAGCAACGATCGGTTTCCAGCTCTTCAGACCGGTCGAACTTTGCCCTTGCAACGCCTGCAGTGTGAGAAAATGGGTGGTGTTTTTGCCAACGGTGCTCCCTGGCACCATTTCAAAACTCTGCCAGCCGTAACTGTTGGTTCCGTCACCAAAGCTGAGGGTTGTTCCGGGGTACATATCTTCGTACATGCCCTGGAAAAATACAACATTGAACCCGACTGTGGAAGTTGCGGAAAAGTTCAGCGCAACAGTATTGTTTCCCTGACTGAAAGAGGAACTGTTGAAAATAATCGGCACCGTTTCATAATATACCGTTTCTGAGTAATTCGGCGTATTACTGTTTTTCGACCCCGAGACTTTATTCTTCAGCGACCAGGCATTGTTCAGATTGCTCAGTGCAATTTGGAAGGAATGAAAGGCAAATCCACCGCCGAAGCCTGAAATGGACGGTGCGGGGTTATTGGGGTTCCAGGCTGTCTTATTATTGTTAAAACCAGCCAACCAAAGCGATGTGAATTTTTGACTCGAGGTCGTCATTCCCTGCAGCATCGCAGTCCCGGCCGGTCCGGGTCCGATGGAAATGTTCCAGGGGGTCATGTTGATAATGTCGAAAACGCCTAGTGTGGAAACTTCGGGTTTGCTCTGGTTGATGTTGTTCTGGTTATAAGCAACAATACTGGCGTAAGGCGCCGGTGTCGCTGTGGTTAGACTGGTTGTCTCCGCTGCCATAGCAATGCTGGAAAATGCCGTCACAATCAGCAACAGGGAACAAAGCAGGATATTTCGTTTTGACATTGCCATTTCCTCTCTTTACAATTTATTTTTCCTTTTTCCTGTTGCCTATTTTTGCGCCAGCTTGCTCAGATACGGTTCAATCGCCGGCAGCGCTTTGCTGTGCTTTTCAAAAATGGCCTTTAATTCTTGATTCATTGTTTTGACAGCATTGGGATCGTGTTTCATTTTGTCATAATTGCCGCGAATGCCGAAAATTTCCACGATATAGTTAGCGTCCTGCGGATTGTTTTTTGCCATCGCGGTCAAGATTCCTAAAATCTTCAGCGTATCCGCCGCTTGCGCCTTGGTCGGCTTGTATTTCGCCGCGCTACTCATGGCTGAGTTTGGCTGTTGATTAATATATTTTTGCACCTGGTTCGAGGCATAGACGCCATTATTCAGCACCGTGACAAACAGAGTGTCAGCTGAGTTGACATTCAGCTCCACACCGTAATTGTCCGCCGGTTTCTGCCGCCAGGTCGTAATCATCACTGCATTTTGCTGGATTAACGGCAGTTTTGCGTATGTTCCGTCAGCACCCTGTACTTCATAGATCAACGACTGGCTATCTCCTTCATAGGCAACCAGCTTTTCACCGTTGGTGTCGCTAAAAGTCGCTGTGGCTGAAACATTGATACCGGCGGATTTTGCCGGATAATTTGTATCGGTGGTAATATTGGCATTGGCGCTACCATTCTGCACATCGGTAACGATACCATCAATCGTGGCCGGGATGCCGGCGATATAGTCGGCAATCCCCAGGGGATCGCCACTCGCTATTGTGGCAACATCCGTTACAACATCAAGCACGCTATGCATCAGGCCCAATATCGACCAACCGTTGGCGCCACTAGGGACCTTGCCGGAGCTTGCGCCGCCCAAACTGTTGATGTTGATTTTGTAGGTGGCGGCTTGTCCGCCCGCTGGAAGCAAATTCAAATTGATTGATGTGGTTACCGGCGAATCGGCATTCAAAACATTGGCAGTCGTATAATAGCCTTTTGCTGTGGAATCTTTGGCATCGGACCGTGGATAACCGGCCAGCGCATTAAAGGAATACGCTGCAGCGCCCAACGGTGTTCCTGGAGTTCCGGCAATGACTTCAAATTTGTTCATGGCGACGAACTGAACATTGGAGTAGGAAGCCGGCTTGGACCAGGAAGGAAAAACAGTGAACAGGCTCATCCAGTCATAATTGTTGTTAACCGTGATATCGTAGGTCGATGCGGTTGACTGGGCAATGCTGGTAACCGCCGGCATCAGCGAAGCGGTTGTTGTCCCGTTGACCGCGGAGCTGGGGTTGACGATATTATTAAATGTAGCTGTGGCGCCGTTGCTCTGAGGATAATAAACCCCCGGCAAACCAGCTGCCAGTGGCAGGGCGGAACCGTAGTTCGTTGAATTGGTCGAAACATTAAAGTTGATCGGCGACTGGGTCAAATTCAGCACCACAACAGGCAAGCTTCCGTAGGTATTCAGCGCAACGGAGGTTGCGCTTGGCGGGTTGGACACAGGTAGCGGCGACGGCGGATCGGCTTGGACTACATTGCCGGAAACAAGGCTTAGCGCGAGAGCAATCGGCAGGGCAATTCTGAGAATGGTTTGTTTGCTAAAATACATACGAGACCCTCCTTTTATGTTCTGGTATCTGAGGTGAAAAGCAAACCCATACCGGGTAGCAGGATCTGCCCGAGCCAGTGAAAGCACCAACATAAGCTTACTCTCATTATACTGATACCCCCCATTTTTTGAACCCTCCCGGTAAAACAAGCACGTATTCGGGGAAAAATGACAGGTTGTATCCAATATGAGAGCAGTTACAAAAAGCGTTCCACCCGATTTGGGGAGAACGCTTTAAATCAGTCCGTGATAAGCTTATAGTAACTCAATGCGCAATCTTTCGTGAGCGTAAAATTCCATGATCCAGGAATCATAATCATTGTCTTTGATGGTAACAATCTTGTATGACGTTCGCATCGGCAGGTAAATCTGCAAATAATCGGTAGAAGCCACCGGAATGATTTGTTCAATGCCGTTTTTTTCATTCATGATGACGATTTTACCTGACCGCACAGTTTGCAGATACGTTTCGAACCAAATAAAGGCATTTCGATTCACCGTATAGGTCGTTTCCACATCGGTGCTTAAATCAAATTGTCTACTTTCTGACAGGTAGAAGGTTCGGGAGCTTTTGAACTCACGAATCATCGCCGGCAATCCGTATCCCGCATGACTGCGGATGGCATTGAAGTTCGCATAAAAATAGTAAACGCCACTGGTCAGATTTTTAAATACCGCTTTGCCGGTTTTATCGGTGGTCGCGCTTCCTTTACTTCGCCCGGTAAAATCAGCTGTGATCGCATTGAGCGAAACCCCGCTGATCGGAGCGCCATCCGCGTCCTGAAGTGTAACCGTCAATGATGGCAGTGGCTTCTTGTCCAGTTTTACCTCTTCCTTACCCGGCGCCTCTGCATAAACGCTGGACATGGCCAGTCCACAGTAAATAAGCGCAACCGCCAGGACAAGCAACAGGCTTCGCCGCCACGGTCTTTCACGCATTTTTTTTGCTATAATCATCTTCACCCTCCACCGCATCATACGTTTGACGCCCTTCAGAACCCCTCCGGCAATATGCGTACCGAAACCGTAAGTACGCCAACCTTATGAGTAAGTTGTTTTGTTTTTTGGCTGAATAAATATTTCAGATAAGGAATGTTCATCAACACGGGGATGCCGGTGACAGAAGTAGTTTCGGTATCGCCAGCGAAAACACCGACTACATACACACTACTATCCGGCTTGACAAACCCCATCGTGGTAAGCGTCTTGGTCGAGAACTCTTTCGCTGATGAAGCGCCGACCTGAACCGTGCCGGTCACCAGGGCCATTTGCATGAAAATGTCCAACCGAATCACGCTTTGCGATGGATTTTCCGCATTGTACTTCACAATCGTCGGCGTAATCTTTACATCGCTGCTGATTGTCTGGGATGTAAGCGTTGAATTTCCATTGCTGTCGGTAGTTTGAAGCGGCACAATCGTCTGGCTGAGTATTTCGCCCTGAATGCCATTGGGAGTATACAGATTACTACCCATGATGACCCGGCTCTTGGACAAAGACCGGGTCAGTTGCGCGTCAAATCCATAGAATCCGTTGGCAGGGGCAGCCAGGCCATACGCAACTGTATCAGTGACTATCCCTGCGGTCTGCGTCACCCATTTTCCCTGAACCTTGTCATATACTGCATCCTTGCCGGTAACTGTTCGATTTAATGCACTAACACCCGCCGTCAAATTCCCGGTAATTGATGACCAGTCGATTCCCACCGTCTGGTTATTGGCAATATCCAACTCGCGCAGATAGGCTGAGATGATCAACCGATGCGGTCTGCCGCTTTCGGCCAGCAAGCCTTGCAGTTTGAGCGCCGCAGTCCTCAACCAATTTTCATCGGCGCCGGACAATAATATCATCGACGGCGCTCCCTTTGGCTGCAATAATGTCATGGTCATGTTGGCGAACTCCGGCATCTGTTGTAAAAAAGGCAATAACCCGGCCACCGCCTGTTCATTGCCGTGTAGGATCGGCAACATCACCGTGCCATTCTCAACCACGATCTCTGCTGGTGGCTCCTGAGCCTGCGTTGGCGCTATAAATGCCCCCAACAGCAGCCAAACTATCAGAACGACTCGCACCATGGTTGAGAATATTAACCCTGATTTTTGTTTAATAATCATATCCCGTTTCCTTATCCACCGGCAAAATACGGACTGCAATGGTCAAGATGGAAGCCATGTGCTGCAAACTGCGGGTTTTGGTCGAAAAAAGGTATTTTAATAGTGGAATATTCATCAACACCGGAATTCCACTGCGCGAATCCGTCCAGGTATCGCTGGCAAACAAGCCGCCGATAATTTTTTCATTGTTCGCCTTAACATAGTGGGTGGAAGTCAGCGTTTGCGTCGTATACTCCAGCGCCGAAGCGCCGCCGCTAAATACCACAGTATTAGTCGGTACGCTGAGCTGGATAACGACGTCCAGGCGAATCAGGCTTTCCTGAGGCTGTTCTGCATTGAACTTCACAATCGTCGGCGTTATTTTCACATCGCTGCTGATTGTCTGGGTATTGAACGTCACCTGATTATTCGAACCGCTTAGCGGTACTGGCATTGAATCATCATTTTTCAGTTCGGCGGTCGCCCCATTGACGATCGTGATCTCACTCCCGACGATGACCTTGCCTTTGGACATTGACTTGGTCAGACTCGCCGCCACATTGAGGGGCAAATTGGCCAGGCCGATTGTCGAGCCGCTGGTTTCGATTGTGGTGGTATTAGTACTATGATTTTTGGTTATTGTCGTAGTGTTCGGCGACGTGATGCCGCCTTGAATGCCGTTGGAAAACAACGACATTCCCACCGTATCATCATTGCTGATCGAGATTTCCCGCAAATAGGCAGCCACCACCAAACGGTGCGGCTGGCCCATCCGGCTCATGATTGATTTTAATTTTTGCACCGCATATCGCAGTCGATCTTCACTCTGATTGCTCAACAGAATTTTCGGTTTAGATCCTATCGGCGAGTACAAAGTCATACTGATTCCCTGAAAGTCGGGATCCTGCGCCAAAGATGACAGAAGGCCCTGAACTACTGTCTCATTCCCGGGTAAGATCGGATAAATCGCAATGCCGTTAACAATACGATAACCGGCGACATCCGCAGCAACAGCCTCCACCGGCGTAGCAGGCGCATCAACGACAGCTGCTGGATTACCCTGCAGCGCGGTTGTCGGGTTTGGCGCAACAATCCTGGCCAGACACACATTCTGTGCATAGCCGAGAACTATAATGAAGCTTGTGAGCGCAACGAAACCACTGCGCAGATTCTGTTGCCTAAACTTCAAAGATAATAACCGCCTCATCCGCGAAATTTTTCATTTTTTCATTCCACAATTATATCTGATTAATATTCTCCGTTTTCCGCTAGTATCCTTTATCATTGCTAAACACATAGTACTACTATACGATCATTCTTTATGTTTTTGCCGCCGCCGGCAAAATTAGCAGGTTTTTCGATATTATTGACGAAAATAAATAGGTCATGTATCGCTGCGACACTTGGACAAACTAGCTCTATGAGCTATGCAACAATTTAAAAAATTCTTCTCTGGCCTGCTCCTTGTAAAACCGGCTGATTGGTATGACCGCCCCGCCGTTTAGGACAAACTTGTCGCTTGTGTATTGCTCAACATAGAGAAAATTGACAATAAAACTCTTATGGGCGCGAATCCACATTGTTGATGGATGAAGTTGTTCGAATCTGTCCAATGAAGTATATACGGTCAGCTTTTCGCCGGTCTGCGCCATTGCGATGACAACCCTGTTCTTCTGGCTTTCCAGGTACAGGATCTGTTTGACCGACATCCGTTGCGTCACACCGCCGCTGGTGATAGCAATGCTGGTTTGCGAGTGATCTGACGCTTGGATAATCGCCTTAGCCAAAGCCGCCTGCAGTTTCCCTTCATTGATCGGTTTGACCAAATAGGCAGTTGCATTGACTTCGTATCCTTCGCAAACATGATCGGTTGAGCAGGTTAAAAAAATGATATTGACCAACTTATCCTGCCGTCGTATTAACCGTGCGCAATTCAGCCCATCCATCTCAGCCATGACAATATCGAGAAAAATAAGATCAAATTTTATTTTATTGCCCTCGATTGCCGATATTAGTTGTTCAGCACAATGGAACTCCAGCAACTTTGCGCTGATTTTCTGTTCACTCAAATATGTTTCTATCGCAGCACAGATTTTGCTCCGTTCTGACTCCTGGTCGTCGCACACCGCGATGAGCAGCATTTCTTCTCTCCCCTAATTCAATCAAATTCTCCACCAAAACGTCCGCGTTCCATAGACTGCAGTATTCTCCGCCGCAAGCCGGGAACCCTTCATTTCCGTACAACAGTTTGATTCGCAGGGAGGCGCCATGCAGGAATCGGTACTAATTTTATTCACAATAAGCAGATTTGTTTTTCTCATCTCCAATATTTTGCTGGATTATAGTTTCCTGACATCCTCACGGCCACTCTGGTTTCAGATAAGCGCCTTTACCAGCGCCTATGCCGTCGTTTATTTTTTGCGCGGCCTAATGACTCCCCTCATCGGTGAGCCTTTTCTGGCCGCCTATATAGTCAGTTTAACATTTCTGCTGCCCTTTGCGCTGGTATTCAACGGTTCGTGGCATGCCAAGCTGTTCGTTTTCTTTATGGTTTATTCGTTGTCCCAGTTAAATTTTCTCGTGTGTCTGTTTATCGAACTACTGATCTTTAAGCAAATGGTCGGCGGCGTAATCTTGACCGGCCAGTTGCTTGAACTGATTTCAATCCCTTTGGTCAGAAAATATTTAACGCCGCACGTGAAAAACATCCTTGCGGTCATCGATCAACACAACCCCAGTTTTACGCTGTTTCCGGTTCTCTCTTTTATATTTCTGGCCTACTACGGCGTGCAACGGGTATACTTGCTTTCTACTTTTATTCCCTTGGTGTTCTGCACATTGCTGATTGTCTTCACCTATTATCTGATCGCCCTATCCATCGATCAAACCAAACGGCAGCAGCAACTGGTAAATCAATTGGCGCTGCAGCGAGATCACTATCGCAACCTCAATGAAAGCATCAGCGCCGCCAATACAACCCGCCATGACTTGCGCCATCACTTGGTGACAATAATGGAATTCGTGGGAAAAAAGGACGCCGCGGCAGCGCAAGAATATTTGTCCCGCCTTTGCTCTGCCTACGATGACAGCGCTATCCCAGTGTTATGTCGCAATCAAGCTGCCGACGCCCTGCTTTGCCATTACCAAAAGCTGGCCCGACAGCAAGGAATAAACTTTGCCACTCAGCTCCACATCCCCGACGATTTGGGCATTGATGATCTGGACTTATGCATCATTTTGGGCAACTGTCTGGAGAATGCCATCGTTGCCTGCAAAAAAGCACGCGTCGCAACGACGCGTGCAATCAGCATAAATGCCAATATAAGCAAAGGATATCTAGTGATTAATGTGGAAAATTCTTTTGATGGACAAGTCAACCAACGACCAGATGGTACACTCGTATCCGAAAAAGGTGTTGGTCACGGTATCGGCCTGTCCAGCGTAAAAACGCTGGCAAATAAATATCAGGGGCATTGTTCGGTTTCCATTGATCAACAGAGTTTCTGCGTTGCCATTTCGCTGAAGCTCTCGGAAAATGTTGCCGCCTGATTCATCGTAAACAAAATATACAAGGAAGTGTTTTAATGCTCGGAACCTTTGCCAATGTTGCCGCGATCATCGCTGGCGGCTTGATCGGCGCCCTGCTGAAAAACGGCTTGTCAGCCAAAATCAGCGATACTGTGTTGAAAGGCCTGGCGCTTTGCGTAATGTTGGTCGGGATCATCAATGCCCTGAAAGTCAACAACTTGTTGTTGGTATTTATCGCCGTTGTCTTCGGCGCAATTATTGGTGAGTGGCTGGATCTCGATCAAAAACTCAAAGCGTTGGGAGATGGAGTCGCCGCGAAACTTAAGGGGCGCGGCGGCAAAGTTTCGGAAGGTTTTGTCACAGGCAGTCTGCTCTACTGCGTCGGCGCCATGGCGATCGTCGGTTCGCTGGAAAGCGGCTTGTCCGGCAATCACCAGACCTTGTACGTAAAGGCTCTGCTTGACGGGGTTGTCGCAATTATTTTCGCATCGACTCTCGGTATCGGCATCGTTCTTTCCGCCTTCAGTGTATTGCTGTATCAGGGCGCCATCACGCTGGCCGCCGCATCGTTGCAACCGCTTTTGTCAGAAGCGACCAAAGCCGATATGACTTGTATCGGCGGCCTGCTAATTATCGGCCTCGGCCTGAACATGCTGGAGCAACACAACATCAAGGTGGCCAATCTGTTGCCAGCAGTATTTCTACCGCTGCTCTACCAAGCTGCCTTACTGTTTTTCTGTTAAGGAATCACTTTTCCAGATAGGCTTCTTTTAGATACGGCACACCCAGAATCGATCGGACCACTCCCTTGACAGTGGAGCGCATCATCACCGGATTGGTTTGAAAGAACACCGGCGCAACCACGGCGTCATCGATCAGGATTTTCTCCGCCTGATGCAAAGCTTGCATGCGTTTCGTCGGGTCCACTGCGTTTTGCGCCTGCTGAATCAGTTGGTCGTAGTTCGCGTTTCGATAGTCCGGCGAATTGTTGCTACCGCCGGAGACAAACAGGTCGAGAAAAGTCATTGGGTCAGGATAGTCACCGCTCCAACTTTCCCGGGCCATCTGATAATTGTGTTTATCCAGGGTATCCCAATACACCTTCCATTCCTGATTGGACAGCGTCACCTGCACGCCGAGATTCTTGCGCCACATTTCCTGCAACGCTTCGGCGACCATCTTGTTGGATTCACTGGTATTATATAAATACGTTACTGGCGGAAACCCGGCGCCATCGGCAAACCCGGCTTCCGTCATCAGTCTGCGGGCTGTTACGACATCATGATCTTTGAGCAGAGCGCCGCCTTTAGTCCGAAAATCTTCATTGGGGTTGGCATCCGCCACCCCGGGCGGCACAAACGCCAACGCTGGAATTTGACCGCCCCGCAGCAATGTTTCCGCTATCGCCTGACGATTGATCGCCAAAGCAAAAGCCTGTCTGACTTTGGGATTGTCAAACGGCGGTTTAGTCACATTGAACGAAACGTAAAACGTGCCCAGGAAAGGATGAATCGAAACCTTGCCTTCTTTAACCAGGCGCGGAACTTCCGTCGGCGGAATGCTATCGCCCATATCCAGTTGCCCGCTGTCAAACATCGACAATGCCGTTGAAGCGTTGTCCAGCAAAAACAGTTCCACTTGGGCTGACTTCACTTTGGCGGCATCCCAATAATGCTCATTCTTCAACAATTCCATCCGACTGGACTTCACCCAGGCACTCAATTTAAAAGGGCCGTTGCCAATAAGACTCTGGGGCTGATTAGCCCACTTGTCGTTTGTTTGCGCCGTTTTTCTATGCACTGGGTAAAAAGCATGGAATGACGTAAGTGACAAAAAGTAAGCAGTGGGGCGCTCCAGTTCCACTTCCAGGGTGCGTTCATCTTTGGCCCGAACGCCGACTAGTGAAACATCGGCCTTTTTCGTTGCGTAGGCTTCGCCGTTTTTTAGGCAGTACAACATATAAGCGTTGGGACTGGCAAGCTCCGGACTAAGACCGGTTTTCCAGGCATATTCAAAGTCCTGGGCAGTTACCGGGTCACCGTTCGACCACTTGATGCCCGCCCGCAGAACGAACGTGACTTTCCGACCGTCCGGCGATACATCCCACCGCTCGGCCGCAGCAGCGATCGGGCGGTTATTGGCATCCAGCGTGGTCAGGCCTTCAAACAGCTGCGCTTGCACCGCTGAAGCAGACAGGCTGGTCGACATTCTGGGATCAATTGTTTCCGGTTCTGCCGACAATGCATAGCGGATATGGTTGTTGGCAGCTTTTTTGCCGGTTGTGCAGCCTGCCGCCAGCAGCATCGCTGCAGCTAACAAACAACATAGGCTCATACATAACAAGCGTTTATTTTGCATTGGAACCACTCCTTTTAGCAGGTCGCTCAGCAACCTGCCCGGTAAAATCATTCTATGGATGGTGTAAAAATGGATAGTCAGCCAGCAAATCGTTTGGATGCTATAGCGCAAAAAGTTCGCCAAGTCATTGCTAACGAACCGGGATATTTCGCCATCGCCGTGATCGATATTGCCAGCGGTCAAAAATGGGTCCACGGCTCAATACCAATGCGATCAGCCAGCCTGATCAAACTTTTCATCATGGTGGAGGCCTTTGGACAAATCAACGCCGGGCAATTGGGACCGGCAGACAACCTTTCTTTCACCGAAATCGAGCGTGTCGGCGGCGCCGGACTATTGCAGGAACTGCCGGCGGGAACGACCCGGACTGTGCTGGAACTGATTGAACTGATGATTACCGAAAGCGACAATATCGCCACCAATCTACTGATTGACCGGCTGGGCATGGACCGGATCAACCACCGCATCCAGGCGCTCGGTTGCCAGGATTCGCTATTGCGCCGACGAATGATGGATTTTGCGGCTGCAGCAGCCGGACAGGAAAACTTGACCAGTGTAGATGATGTGGCAGCAGTTTTGGCGGCTCTGCATCAGGGGCTTTGTCTCGACCCCATCAGTGATCGGCAGATGTGCGCCATTCTGGAACGCCAGACTGATCGCTGTAAAATTCCGCTTCTTTTGCCGCCGGATACCGTCTGTCGCCACAAGACTGGCGAACTGCCTGGCGCAGAGCATGATGCCGGGATCATTCTGTCTACTGGCCGCACCTATGTTGTGGCAATCATGAGCGATAATCTGCCTGATCAAACGAGCGGTTGTCAGACGATTGCCCAGATCTCGCACACCGTTTACGATTGTATGAATGCCAAACAATAAAATTCGACGTTTTTCAGCACATCCCTTTATTGATGACTGTCCCGCGATGATCATTGTATAATTGCAAAAGCAGAGGATAACAGGATTCCTTGAAGGAAACCGCATCCTCTGCTTTTTACTTGCCCGAAGCTTTTTTCCGACTCAACTGTTCTACTTGTTATTTGTTGCTTCAGCGTCAGCCAACATCGCCTGCCAAACAACTCTGACGCCTTCCAATCCTTTGGGACCGTTTTGAGGAATAATACGCAGGCGGTAAGCTTTTCCTATCTCATTCAACATGGAGTAACCAATCTTCAACCGAGTCTGGTCAGTTACCGCCACTAGTGCGCATTCGAAAACCACAAAGAAAAAACCCGTATTTTTCGGCTCCACTGACATATCAAACGAAACGTCATCACTTGGCTTGCTGGCCTGAAGATAGACAAGCAATTTAAAAACCATTTCCAAAAAACCATAATAGCCATACAATATAGGAACTGCCTCAAGCTTGCTGTCAATATTCACCCTGCCATTACATGCGTTGGAAATACCAGCAAGTGTTTGTTCAATACTTCTCCCTTCAAAAACTGTGGGCAATATATCCATATACATCAGCACAATTTCTTCAATCAAATCAACGTGCCCTTGCGCAGTCTCAATTTTCTCGCCGGACGGCATGCTGCACATCGCCACATGTTGCTTCCAAAAAGAAAACATCCAGTGGTTGATATTTTTCAAACTGACCAGGTCCCGTTTCTCGTTGATCAGCTTTTGTTCCATTACGCGAAAGATCTGAAGATAAGCCTGGTTTTTTTGTGCCAATCCTTCCCGTAGCTTGTCCCTTTCCATCTCCAGATTATAACGTTCGATTGCCTGGCGGACAGGCGCCAGAAGTTCCTCCTCCATTTCCCACGGCTTGGAAATGAACTGAAATATTTCCCCTTGGTTGATGGTGGCCAACACTTGTGATAATTGAGTATATCCCGACAAAACCATGCGTACAGTACGGGGCGATTTTTCCCGGACAATCTTTAGCAAAGCCAGTCCATCCATCACCGGCATACGCATATCTGTAACAATCACGCTGATGGTCCGTTTCTCTACTATGTTCAAAGCTTCTTTGGCGCTACCGGCAAACAAGGCAACAAACGTTTCATCATCAACCGCCCGCCTGATTGCAGCTAAAATATGCGGTTCGTCATCAACAAATAATACAATGTTTTTTTGTTCTTCCACCAAAGCCACCTAAATTCCTCGTTATTTTCCAAGCGCTTGTTGAAATTCGCTAAACAGCTCGACAAGGACGGGGTCGAAGTGGTTCCCCGAATCCTGTGCAAGAACCATCAAGGCCTGATTTTGCGGCAACCCTTCACGGTAAATTCGTTTGGAAACCAACGCATCGTAAGCATCCGCCACCGCAATAATTCTTGCCTCCAGAAGAATCGATTCCCCTTTCAGATTGCTTGGATACCCTGAGCCATCATATTTTTCATGATGCTGCAAAACAATTTCAGCAACCTCATCTAAAAAAAGCAATTCTCGTAATATTTCTGCGCCAATCACTGGATGAGCTTTCATTCTTAAAAATTCATTTTCATCCAAACGACCCGTTTTATACAGAATTTGATCACGAATTGCTATTTTCCCAATATCATGAAAAACTCCAGCGTATTCCAAGTTTTGATTCCGCTGTTGATCCAGTCCCAACTGATTAGCAAGTTGCAGCGCGTATCGGCTAACTCTCAGGCTGTGCTGCAACAACTCCTCATCTTTGGCTTGAATTATTTTGCGAAGCATAGTTACAGAGCTCGCCACCGTCTCTTTAATTTTAGCATGCGACTGTTCCAGTAAAGCTTTCCAGTTTTCTTTCTCGCTTAAGCTTTGTTTTACAATCTGTTCTTTGTCCAACGTTTCCTGCCAATACTGAAACGCAGCTTTTGTTTTTGCGAGAAATTCTTCTTCCTGCCACGGTTTGCTAATGTACTGATAAATATGTCCTTCGTTGATTGCCGCAATCACAACATCGATATCGGAATAAGCGGAAATAAGCAATCGAACGGTACTCGGCGATATGGTTTTCGCCTTGACTAACAATTCCAGCCCACTCATTTGGGGCATCCTTTGATCACTGATTAAAATTGCCGGCGTATCCTCGCGAAGAATTGCAATGGCTTCATCTGGCTCGACTGTGCCTATCACCCGATATCCCTCGATTGACAGTAGCCGTACGATAGCTTTTACGATATTTTCTTCGTCATCGACAACCAATACGGTTTCATTTTCCATGCTGCCTATCCCCGTATTTCCGATTCCAATATTCTTTCGAATTGCTGCTGACTCATTCCTATTCTATCAAAAATACCCTCTGCCAAACTCCTTGGCATCCGCGGCAATATCGACTGCCAAGCGTAATAGCTGGCCAAGTGAACTGCTATAACCGGTTTAGCATTAATTATCGCGCTATGCAGCGGAGTGTTATGAAACAAGGCGCATTCGACAATAGAATAGGGCAACGCCCACCAATCCAGCAAATATCCGCCCAATTCGGCATGAGTAACACCAAATTGTTCTCTTTCTAATGTTGGCAATATTATTTTTCCATCTGCCATGATGTACTTATGTAACAACGCTCCGTACCTTTCCGGAAAATAGTGCAAAAACATAACAAAACCAATATTATGAAGCAACCCGGCGGTTGCAATACTGTCCGGCAGGGGATCATCAAACACTTTGGCATAAATTGCGGATACAAGCACATTAGTCCGGGTCGCATGCCTTACCAATCGTTGTGAGTTAAACGGAGCGACCTGTGTTTGGACTGATTGGAGCAGACTGCATGAAAGAACGATAGATTTGACGACTGACAAGCCTAAAAATGTAATGGCTTGATTGATGGATGCAGTTTTTATATTAAAAAAGGCGGAATTGACAACCCGAAGAACAGATGCTGTAACGGTTGGATCTCGCTCAATCACATTGGCAATGGCACTAACATCAGCATCTTGTTCAATGAGTTGACAAACTGAATTATAAATTCCGGGAACCATAGATAAATTTTCCAGCCGATTGGCAAATTCAAGAATGGACAGACTGCGGTACATCTCACGGGCGGTAAGTATTCGATCAATTGTCGATTTTAATTCTTCGCCTTTCCACGGTTTGATCAAGTAAAGGCTGTTTGATCCGTCGATTATGCTGTCAAACAAATCATTCTCACTAACATAGCCGCTCAGAATTATCCTTGTCGTTCCTGGATACAACGCTTTAACCTTACGTAACAGCTGATGTCCATCCATTACCGGCATTTTCATGTCAGATACAACAATATCCATCGGTTGGGTTTCCAAGATTTCCAGTCCTTCAGCGCCGCTCTCGGCAACGAAGACTTCCGCATCAAAATCAAAGAATAACCGTTCCAACGATTTCAGAATGGATCGTTCATCATCTACGAAAAGAATCTTCCTGCTCATTTGCTCATTCCCCCTGCATCACACTGGGAATCTTGATCAGAAATGTTGCACCTCGGCCTGGTTCACTCTCCACTACTAGTTCTCCGGAAAATTTCTTGATGATACCATAGGCGATACTTAGGCCCAACCCGGTTCCGCTCCCCACTGATTTCGTTGTGAAAAACGGGTCAAATATTCGGTTAAAGATTTCCGGGTTAATGCCCGGACCATCATCAGCAATACGACATACTACAAAGCCACCTTCCATATAGGTATCAATCCAGATGGTTCCCAGTTCATTCCGCTTCTGTCCCTGAATCGCCTGGACGGCATTATGCAAGATATTTACCATCACCTGCGCTATCTGACCTTTGTCACATTTGACCGTCAGTACAGGTTTAAGCGTTTTTTCGACATTGGCAACAAATCTGATCTCATTTTTCAGGATCATCAGTGCATCTTCAACGATCTGATTTAAATCGTTTTGCAGCACCTCATCTTCCTGACCGGTTCTGGCAAAGTCACGCAAGCTCCTGACAATTTTGCTGACTCGTTCCACCCCATCCCGGGTTTCTTCAATAATCGGGGTAAAGTCCGCTAAGATATGATCCAGTTTTTTCGCCCGTTCATCAGCCTCAATACGACTTTGTTCTTCGATCAATTCTTCGCGTGTTATCTTCAAATTGGCAATCTTTCGGCCTAATCTTCGATATTCTGCAATATTGTCCTTCAGCTTGCTCAAATATTTGGTCAGTGTTTCCAAATTACTGCCGACAAACCCAATGGGATTGTTTATCTCATGAGCTACCCCAGCGGCCAGTTCGCCCAGAGATGTCAATTTTTCAGCGTGAACAAGGTAAGACTGAGCTTCCCGCAATTTCAACAAGTTTTTTCGCGCTTTGACGGCCGCCTGCATTCTCACAACAAACTCGGTTGGATTAATTGGTTTATTAATGTAATCATTAGCGCCATTTTCAAAGCACTGGCGAAAACTGTCTGCATCGGCCACACCGGTAAACATGACAATCTGCACATCATTATAGATAGCTTGTTGCCGAATCAGCTTTAGTACAGAGATTCCGTCTAGTATGGGCATCACAATATCCAACAGGACAACGCCGATATTTTCGGCAGCAAGAACCCCCATTACTGTTTCAGGTTTTTTGCATAATATTACCCCGTCATTTTCAACCTGTGAGACCAATAAGTCGTTGGCAACCACCAGATTGAATTTTTCATCATCAACTACCAGTATTTTCATGCCTGAACCCTCCGCCCCTTATCACCGGTCGTTGCAGGATCTTCATGCGGTTATGCTGAAAATGGCAGGCGAATAGTAAAGGTCGTACCTTCGCCGACGATGCTGTTAAATGAAATGTCGCCATGATGTTTATTAACAACAATGTCATAGGATATGCTCAACCCTAGCCCCGTTCCTTGTCCAACCGGTTTCGTTGTGAAAAAAGGATTAAAGATGTCCTTTTGAATATCGAGCGGAATCCCTTTGCCATTATCCTGAACTGAACAGTAGACTGATTTTCCGTCGGTATAGGTACGCACCGTAATCAGCCCCAGGCCATCCAACCCTTTGTCTTTGATCGCATAGGCTGCATTTAAAAAAAGGTTCAGCAAAACCTGATTGATCTGGCTACCAATCGCCTTAACTGTAGGAATAACCGATAATTCTTCCTGGATTTCGGCAATATATTTTATTTCATTTTTGGACACAATTAACGAATTGTGTACGCCTTCATTTAAATCATAATCCTCATACTTCCCTTGTTGGTCAACGCGGGAAAATATCTTCAATGCTTTGACAATGTCACTGACTCGCCGCAATCCTTCTTGCGTCTCTTGAAATGTTGCGTCAACGTCTTGCAGGATATAGTCAATTTTCTTTTGTTGCTCTAAAACAGATAATTCAACATTTTTCCGTAGCAGCTCACCGTCAGCAGTCGCCACAGCCTCATTGCGAAAGGCTCGAAATGCAGTCAAGACCTCGACCATCCGTCCCATATACTTTTGGAGTGTTTCAAAATTGCTTATCACAAAACCCAGTGGATTATTTATTTCATGTGCGACCCCGGCTGCAAGTTGGCCGATTGAAGCCATTTTTTCTTGATGAATCACCTGACCTTGCGCACTTTGCAAGTCATTATATGCTACTTCCAACTCAGAATTTTTCTTTTTCAATTCCATGGTCCGCTCTTCAACTTGAGTTTCTAATCGGTCCAGCGTATATTGCAACGCAGTCTCAAAAAGATGTTGCCGTTTTAACAGAAAAAACAATCCGGTGGTAAATATCAGAATAACTGCAGTAATTAGTCCGGCAGCAATATAATAACTTTCGACCCGCTGATGAAACGGCGCAAAATATTCTTCTTCATCCACGCCAACCAATACCGTCAACGGATAGTCTTTCATCCTGCGAAAACTGTAAATCCGTTTGATGCCATCCACCACACTTGCGGAAACAAAACTTCCTATTGGGGACTTTGATGCCTGTTCCATAAAAGTGCTATTGCGGACATCCTGACCGATTTCGCTATTTGGCCCGGCTTGCCTTGCTCTCACAACGCCGTCGTCCCCGATCAAAGTGACTGACGAATTTTTCCCAATATCCAGTTCCTTGTAAAAATCCGTGAAGTAGAATGGGTCCAAGGAAATCACTACGACACCGCCAAAACTGCCATCCGGGTTGTTGACCCGGCGTGTCATCTGAATCGACCATTTGCCGGATGAACGTCCCAATACAGGTTTGCTGATATACAACTGCTTGCTGTCGATGTCCTTGTGTACGCGAAAATGTTCCCGGTCACCGAGATATGACGGCACGAACGGCACTTGGTTACTGATGGCAAAAACCCCTTCTGCATCAATCACCCCCATCAAAACAAACGGCTGGCTGGAAAACCGGCCTTCATTCACATACTGGGGAATATTGATGGAACGGCCTTGCCTTTCATACTCGGATTTTAAAAACAAAACTGTTTGATCCGCCCCGCGGATTGTTCGCAAAGTATGTTCTTCAAAAGTCCGGGCATAATTTTTGGTTTCCTGAATTGCGTTGTTCATTTCCTGATTTTTTTCCGCTTCAGTTTTTATAAACAAGCCAAGCCAGATAATACAAAGCAATAAAAAGCCAAACGCAATGATCATGAAACCTATATTACGGACATTATAAAGCTTTCTGCCGGGAAATTTTGACAACAATATTTCCACGCTCCAATACCAGACTGAATGCATAAAATATTTTCTGTATATTTCGACAGTAAATGGCAATTCCCCTTTTACAACAAACAAGCATCCAGGCTTTTCAGCCTGGATGCTTGTTTGTTTATCGCTTAAATTTCCATCGTCGGCGCCGCTTTGTCCAGCCAGCCAACTTTGACCTCGCAACCAAAGATCTGCGTGAGCAGTTCTGCCAGCTCGTCCCGCGCCGCAATCACCCGGCTCAGATTTTGGTCGACAAATCCATCAATCGGAAAAAATATGTTCCTGCTGGCCTCGGTGACCTTGCCCTCTTCACTTTGCCGCCAAATCCAGCGTCGGGTTTTCACCCGTTCGCCGGCCGAGTAAATCAGTTCGCCGGCCTCCAGGATTTCTGCTTCTGTCTCGCCAAATGGCGTAAACTGATCGCCCTGACAGGAAAACCGCACCTGAATATCGCCGCTGGCAGCATCTATATCATGGGCCCCCATTGGCAGCAGATACTTGATCGACATCGCATTGCCGAGGTCAACGACCGGATTGATCGAGGGAAAACCCTTCTTCTTTTCAATCCGCGACGCAATCGCTTCAATGGAACTCATGAATTTATTCGGGTTGATCCCGAGCTTTTGAAACGCCTCCCGATAAGGAGCGATTTCTGCCGCTTCCTTTGCCTTTGCCGCAGCGAATTTTTCTTCTATCGCCGCGATGCTCTGCTGCAGCAACGCCTGCGGTCGCGGGTCCGCCAACCGGTTATCCACCCCTCGCGCCACCACCACGCCAAAGCAGGCCGTCGGCAACATCTCGAATACTTTTTCTTCAATGACAAACTTCATGGTTGCACCATCCATTCTACAATTCTACCCGACATTGTTCTATCTTACCGAAAATCGCGACTCGCCTCGATTTCTATTTTTCCAAAGCAGCAATGCCGGCCCGGAATGCTTCGAGGTTGAGTTTGAGAGTATCCGGCTTGACGTTGGCGGCGATCTCCGCTGCAAAATCGATATGGGTCAGATTCATTCCCTTGACCAGGGCGCCGAATAAAACCAGATTCATCGTTCGGGTATTGCCGATTTGTTTGGCGATTTCGCTCGCCTGGATCACGGTTGTATCAGCTTTTGACTTCAAGCTCTCAATCACTTGTTCCGGATAATCACAGGCGCCGATCAGTATCGGGCCTGACGGAATCCGGAAATCATTGACGACAATCTTACCGCCTGGCTTGAGATATTCCAGCCAGCGCATCGCTTCCATCATTTCAAAGGCCACCAGGATATCTGCCTGGCCCTTGCCGATAATCGGCGAATAGACCTTTTTGCCAAAGCGCACCTGGTTGCTGACGCTGCCGCCGCGCTGGGCCATACCGTGAACTTCCGACATTTTGACATCATACCCGGCCGCCATCAGGCCCATGGAAAGAATTTTACCAGCCAGAATGGTTCCCTGTCCACCCACGCCGACCATCAATATGCTTTTTACGTCCGTCATCTTATTCACCCACCTTGCTGATTGCTTTTACCGGGCAGACTTGCAGGCAGACCTTGCAACCGACGCACTGCGTGGCGTCAATCGAGACCTTCTTTGCCACCTTGTCAAAGCGCAGCGCTGGGCAGCCGGTTTTGATACACATTTTGCAGCCGATACATTTCGCGCTGTCGACTTGGCAAGTGCCGATATAATTGCCAAACTCCTGATTGTCTGCGTCCGAATGCTTCTTCAACACGCAGGGCCAGCGGGTGATGATTACGGACGGTTCCTCCAATGAAAGAGCCCAAGCCAGCGCCTCACGCGATTCTTTGAGGTCAAGCGGATTGACCACGCGGATCGCGTCGATTCCGAGCGCCTTGACAATTGCCGGGATATCGGCAATCTTGGTCGGCATCCCCTGCAACGTGTAGCCAGTGCCGGGATTTTCCTGATGCCCGGTCATGCCGGTAATCCGGTTATCCATGATCACGGTCACGGTATTGCTACGGTTGTATGCTACATGCAACAAACTGGTCATGCCGGAATGGAAGAAAGTCGAGTCGCCAATCACGGCAACCACCTTGGTAGCATCACCGATCCGGTCGCTGATTTTTTGGACCCCGTGCCCCATACTGACACTGGCGCCCATACAGATACAGGTATCTTTGGCATTCAGCGGTTCATTGCCGCCGAGTGAATAGCAGCCGATATCGCCGGTGATCATTAGGTTTTTGTTTTTGCTCAGTTCGTAGAAAAAGCCGCGATGCGGGCAGCCAGCACAAAGCAGTGGCGGCCGGGCGACCACCTGCGACAGGTCAGCCTCAACGCAGGGAATAGTCTCGCCCTTCAATGCTTTGGCGAGAATATCCGGTGTCAGTTCACCGATTCCGGGCACTTTTGCCTTGCCAATACAGGCAATCCCGGCAGCTTGCAGTTGTTCTTCGATGAAAGGTTCCAATTCTTCCACGACATAAAGCGTTTCCACAGCAGCGGCGAAATCGCGGATTTTCTTGATCGGCAGCGGATAGGTGAAGCCTAGCTTTAAATACGATGCATCGTTGCCAAACACTTCGCGGGCGTATTGATAGCCTACGCCTGATGCAACGATACCGATTTTTTTATCATTCCATTCAACTTGGTTCAGTTCGGTTGTCTCGCTGAACGCAGCCAATTGTTCAATGCGCTTTTCCACTTCGACCCGGCGTTTGCGGGCAGTCGCCGGAACCAGGTCATACTTATTGACATTACGGTTATAAGGTCGTTTCGCCACCGCCTGACGGGCGCCGATTTCTACCAGGCTCTTGCTGTGACAGATACGGGTCGTAATCCGCATCAGCACCGGCGTATCAAACTGTTCGCTGATTTCCAGCGCCGCCTTCACCATGTCTTTGGCTTCCTGACTGTCGCTCGGTTCCACCATCGCAATCTTGGCAAACTTGGCATAGTAACGATTATCCTGTTCATCCTGCGAAGAATGGCAACCGGGATCATCCGCGCTGACCAGCACCATGCCGCCATTTACGCCTGCATAGGCAAAACTGAACAATGGATCTGCCGCCACATTGACGCCGACCATCTTCATCGCGGCCAAGGAACGCGCGCCAAACACGGATGCGCCGGCGGCTGTTTCGAGAGCAACCTTTTCGTTAGGCGCCCATTCGGCGATAATATCGCCTTTGTATTCGGCAATATTCTCCAGGATTTCGGTGCTGGGCGTTCCCGGATAGGCGCAGGCGTACATTACGCCGGCTTCCCATGCTCCCTGAGCGATTGCTTCATTTCCCGTCAATAGTTTCTTCATTTCTCTACCCCCATTTTCAACTCGTCTTTAATTTCACTGTGCATTTTTTTTACGTTTGGCATAGGCCAGAATCGCGCCCAAGGCGATCGACAGCGCGGCTGCGACCAGGACCCGGTATTCCGGCGGTAATAAAAAGGTTACCGTATGCGCGGGGATCCAAAAAAACGGCACGGTTTTTAGCACGACAAAACCAATGAACCCCTGCCAGTCAATTCGCGCCAGAACCGCCGACGGATTGACGCCGCCAAAGCCAACACCTTCGCCACAGGCCACATCAATGCAAGTATCGGTAAAACGATGGAACGCCATGAACACCGGAGCAAAGCTCAGGTTCATGATCGTGCTGATAAAAAAAGCTTTCAGAAACTGTTGGGCAAATCCGCTGCCGGCAGGCAGCAAGCCTTTGGCAATTGCACTGGTAACGCCGCCGGAAAAAATTTCAAACATCAGCACAATTCCCATGCCGAGCAAGCCCCAGACGATTGTCCGATAAATCAGGCCAACCGGTGATTTCCACTGTCCACTCAAAATCCGGATCGCGCACAATTCACCGATTGTCGCCAATATGGCAAATTTGACAAATCCCATCAGGTAGGGATGGGCCATGGTCAATTCAGCAAACACTTCAGTTGCCTCCCTTTCCTGAAGCGATGCAACAAGCAAGGGCGATCGAATTCAACTTGGCCTCGGCGGTATCGGCCCGTGATACCATGACCACCGGATGCGTCGCGCCCAGGATCACGCCGGCGCTCTTGAATTTCCCATAGTGGATCAGCGATTTACCCAGAATATTGCCTGCAGAGATGTCCGGCACCAGAAACAGATCAACTTGGCCGGAAATCTGCGACGATAAGTTTTTGTGGGCGGCCGCCGCCGGACTGAGCGCCACATCCATGGCAATCGGTCCCTCAACCACGGCTGCCGGCAACTCACCGCGACGACTCATTTCCATTAATGCCTGAGCATCCACTGTCACCGGCATTTTGGGGTTTACTACTTCATTGGCCGCCAAAACAGCTACATTGGGTTTAGCGATGCCCAGAGCATGCACTGCCAACAACGCATTAATCAGAATCTCTTTCTTCTCGGCCAGGTCCGGGGCGATATTCATCCCCCCGTCGGTATGATAGGTCAGCTTCTCGCCGCCCGGTTCCTCGAAGGCGGCAAAGTGGCTGAGCAGCCGCCCGGTCCGCAACCCGCACTCGCTATTGAGCACCGCCCGCAGAAACTCACTGCTGTTCACTAGCCCCTTGACCAATATGCCCGACTCCGTTTCACGGACAATTGATACCGCCATCAACGCCGCCTTGGCGGGCTCGGCTTCATGCACAATTTTTGTATCAGCCGGCAGACCGACCACCGCCAACATCGGCTGAATGAGCGCACTGTCTCCAACCAGAATTGCTTCTGCAAGTCCGGCATCATGTGCAGCCTTCACTGCCCTTAACGCTTCTTCATCTTGCGCCGCAGCAACAACCAGGCGCACCGGTCCATTACGTTTGGCGCGTTCAATCACTTCCGAAAAATGACGCAACATATCGATCATCGCCTCCCGCTATGAATAACTGCGGGCGGTTTCTTCGCCCCGCAAGATCCGCAGTGCCCCTGCTGCCAGGGATTCCAGTTCTTCTTCGCCTGGCATGATTACCACCGGCGCGATAAATCCGACCCTGTTCACGATGTCCGCTGTAAAATAAGTGGCAAAAGCCATACCGCCAGTCAGAACGATCCGGTCAATTTTCCCTTTCAGTACTGTGGCCAGGGAACCGATCGATTTGGCAACTTGGTAGGCGAGGGCGTCAAGTAACAATGCTGCTTTTGCATCGCCGGCTTCGGCCATTTTCTTGACCTGCCTAATATCCTTTGTTCCCAGATAGGCGTGCAGTCCGCCCGACCCAAATAATCCGGCCTTTACTTCCTGTTCACTGTATTGGCCGGAAAAACAGAGTTTCACCAATTGACTGCAAGGCACGTTGCCGCAACGATCCGGCGCGAACGGCCCTTCGTCCTTTCCATCGACGATATCGATCATCCGACCGCCCTGATGCGCCGATAGCGATACACCTGTCCCCAGGTGGGCAACAACCAAGTTGACCTCTTCGTATTTTTTGCCAAGTTCTGCCGCTACTTTTCTGGCGACGGCCTTCATGTTCAGCGCATGGGTCATACTAACCCGTTCAAACCAGGGAGATCCGGAGATACGGGCTACCGGTTCCAGTTCATCTACCGATACGGGATCGACGATAAAAGCGGGAATCGCCAGTTCCTGACCCAATTTATAAGCGATAACCGAACCCAAGTTGGATGCGTGTTCGCCGCGCTCTGCCTTTTCCATTTCCTGCACCATTGTTTCATTAACCTTATAAGTTCCGCCGTCCAGCGGCTTCATCAAGCCGCCTCGACCTACTACCGCATTGATGGAAGACAGTTCAATTCCAGCCTCAGCCAGTTCCCGTCTCAATAAATCGATCCGGTATGGATATTGATCAAACACGCGGGTAAATGATTTCAGTTCATCTCCATGATGTTCCACCGTCTTTTTGATTAGCGCTGTTTCCCCTTCAAACACGGCGAATTTGGTAGAAGTTGCCCCCGGGTTGATGGCCAGTATCCTTTCCACTGTCTTCCTCCTCATATTCCGGCGTCGTTACGCCTTATGCTATGTATAACAATAAACCCTCCAGCAACAGGAGAGTCAATATTTAATACATTATTCTTTTCTTACTTAGCTAAGAGCGTCTTATCGCTTGGTTAAGCAGGTTGAACCGGGATTTGGATTTCTGTGAGAAATCGCTGATTGTCCTGCGAAATGAACTCATCGACAATCGCCCGTTCCAGCGCTTCGCCTGCTATAACATAGCCACTTCTGGCAACAAAGTCCAACAGCGCCCGGTAATGCCCCGGCGAATTCCCATGCAACCCTTGAAACAATAAACAGGCATATTCACCCGCCGGCACGGTCACGGCAAACTCGGTTTCATCGCTGGAATCCTCAACCAGGATAAACACCGAACTATACTCCAAAAAGTTTCCCTGCTGCAAATTTTCTTCCGATACCGTCAGCCCGACTTTGCCGATAAAAATCGGTGACTGCCTGGCGCCGATCAATTTTTCCAGTTTGCGCACCGACATTTCCAGACTCGGACCGCTTTGCACACTCTCCTGCAGTCGTAATACCTGTCGTTCCGTAAAAAATCGAATTTCCGGCACTTCGGTACGCGCCCCTGACAGAACCTCCTGCAATTCCTTGATCCGGCTGCCAAATTTGTGGCGAGTTATCTCCAGTTCATGGATTTTTTCGTTGATTGAAGCTTCCTGGCGTTGCAGCAGATGCAAAAAATATTCCACTCGCCGATGGGTGAAATGCGCCTTAATTTCACTTAAAGGAACGCCAATCAACCGCAAGTATTTGATGATGTCCAACTGTTCAAACTGCTCCGTTGAATAGTAGCGGTAACCGGTGTGCCGGTTGACCTCATGCGGTTTGAACAGGCCGATTTCATCATAATAACGCAGTGTTTTTACCGGAATATTCATCAGTTTGGACATTTCGCCGATGGAAAATCTGTTTTGCATTGTTTGATCGTCTCTCCTTGACTAATAAACCCCCTGCAAGTTCCTCGCAACAAGAAACAAACAGGGGGTCTGTTTTAAAGGAAACTCTCCGTTAGTCAACCTTTGTCGTCAAATAAATACCCAGTGTCATATGGCCGATTTGATCTTGATTCTCTTCAATTGCATCGATGTGTGCATCTTCGTCATTCAGGATATGTTCCAGAATTTCCCGGGTGGCATAATCCTTGACTTCGCCAGCAATCACGATTGCCTCATTATAAGCAGCAATTGCCCCTTCTTCGGCTTCATGGTCATACTGGAACATTTTGGGCACATCGCTGCCGATATGAATCGGATTCTGCTTGCTTACAATCGGCATCCCTTCCAGGAACAGAATACGGGCAATCAATTTCCCGGCATGTTTCATTTCATCAATGGCCCGTTTTTCAAAGTGGTCGTGCAGTTTGCCGTAACCCCAGTTTTCGCACATCTCTGCATGCACGATGTACTGGTTGATGGCAGCCAATTCATCAGCAAGCAGTGCATTTAAAGTATCAATTAGTTTCGCGTTCCCTTTCATTACTATCTAACCCCTTTCAAATAATTATAAGGCATAGCCTTAACCTACTATAAAATGATTCGACAGCCTGTGGCACAATCCTTTTCAGCGCGAAGGTAATTTTCCAACAACAGCCGCATAAACGGCAAACTGGTTTTCTCCATCCGCGCCCAGCAGACTGTTCAGTTTCGTGTCATCGAAAGCAGCGATGGCACAAACGCCGGATTCCATAGGAGCTGCCGCCAAATAAAGATTCTGGCAGACATGGCCCGCATCCAGAAAAACGTATCGCCAGGCTCTTTCACTATATCGCCAGGCGCTACGATGCACATCCGCCAGCCAAAAGAAGCTGACGGCGGCAGTTACTACCATATCTTGCCCCAGACAGGCTTCTTGCAACAAAGGTCCTATTTTCGCATCGATCCGGACTTGCGCCACCGCATGTTCCAGTGCAATATAACGGTATAATCCGGCATTGAGGCCTTTGACCCGGTTAACCAGCACATAGGTATCCAATGGATGCCTGGCGCCAGCTGAAGGCACTGTGCGAATCGTAGAGGACGGAAGGATCTGTTGCACTCCCTGTGTGCACCAGAGCAACCAAGACAGCTCCTCGATGCTCAGCGGGGCATGCGAAAAACGGCGGATGCTGCGCCGACCCGTAAGCGTATTCTCCAGCAGAACCGTTCCCTGCTTTTGCTGAACCGGCTTGGGCAAATGCATGACCGGACCGCTGCCGGTATAAGGAATCTCAAGTTCAGGCGCAGCCACTCCCTGACTTTGATCGGATGGAGTCAGGTGTTCATAGTGCGTCAGACGGATAAAATCCTTGCCTGTATCTTTCATGCTGAACTCCTTATGTGTATTCGCTTATACTATCTTTTCGCCATGGTAACTCTCGCCACCTGCATTCGGCATAATTCCATATCTTTCAGTCCACAGCGTTTTATATTTCAGCGCCTGGGCCTGAATACTGTCCCATTCGTCGGGAATAGACCGAACTACCTTGGCTGGAACCCCAACCACCAGGGAATGAGGCGGAACAACCTGTCCTTCGCGCACCAGCGCCCCGGCCGCCACGATACTCCCAGTTCCAATCACGGCACCGGTCAAAACGATAGCGCCGATCCCAATCAGACAATGGTTTTCCACAACAGCACCATGAACCACGGCACTATGGCCGACAGTTACAAAATCGCCTATAATGCAAGGAAAGTCATCCGCGACATGAAGCACGGCGTTGTCCTGCACATTGCTATATCTGCCAATTTCAATGTTGGATACATCACCGCGGGCCACCGCATTGCACCATATGCTGCTAAACTCTTTCATTTTGACCGCACCAATAACCCTCGCACCATCGGCCAAAAAAGTCTTTTCATCCAGATCGGGTTGGTTTCCTTCAAATTCTTTTAACATCGCAATCTCTCCATCTCTATATAGTGTGATTTTTATTTTACTACTAATTCGACAAGATTTGCCATTTCCCCTATCCGTTTAATTGCCGGAACGGCATTGCCCGTGTCAAAAATCCAAAGCTGCGGTATTTTGGATTCTGTTCAAGGATCTGCCCGCCATGCAGCGCAACCTGCCATGCCACTTCATTTTCCGGTGGCACTGACCGTCTAAGTTCAACCAGCAACGCTCTTCCCTGTTCAGTCGGTCCTTCCAGCTCGTTGGCCACCATCCGGCGACCCAAAACAGCCAGAACCAGAACAGTAACGCCCAGACCAACCTGAAGTGAACCTTCGTAAAGATTGATGAACCGCAGGCAACCAAGCGCAATCAGCACTGGAACCAAAGCCGTCAGGATTTTTTTACCGGCTGTGGCTTTGCGCCACCAGCCTTTTTTTATTACGCCGCCCCTCAATTCGACGATTGCAGCGAGCCACTTGCGGCGGGCTTCGTTCCAACTATTTTTTTGTTGTATCAGGCCAAAGACATCAACCGCCGTTTGCTCCAGCGGGGTCAAATCCTGCAAATGGCGCTGCCCCTTTACCTGTAGCAGCAGTTTATGATTCCCTGGCACTGCAGTCAACTCGACCAGTTCCCTGCAGTAAAGGTCAAACACAACCACTTCCAGCACGCCGCCTGCCTGACCACGCAGCCAGGCAACCTCCAGTTCGTCTGGTTGGCCGGTTGCCGCAGGACGGCCTGTCCGGCGAACCATCAAAATCGCCGCGGCAATCACTGCCGCGACATAAAGCAAATACCACAGATATGCGTTCATAGAGGTTAATTTCGCAGCAGCCGGAGAGTTTTCCTGCTAACACGTTTTTTTCACCAAACGAAAAAGGCGGCTGTCAGACAACCGCCAGAAAAACCTTAAAGTACGCAGGTCGGCCTATTCTACATCATAACTGCCCAACAGCCGGCTTTTCATGCTACCGGAGTGTTTTGTCAGCACGTCTCCCAGAGCCTCGCGACGGCCATCCCCATCGAGTTCAATAACAAACACATACTCGCCAAGCAGCGTTTTGGCGGGGCGGTCATGCAAGGAAACCAGCTTGTACCCAGCGGCGTCAATATCCCGTAGCAGTTTGGGCAATGCGGCGGCCGACCCTTGCGCCAGCAACGCGGTCCGCGTTTGGCCGAATTTTTGGAACGGCTTCAGCGTGACTACCCAGAAACGGGTAACATTGGTTTTCGTCACCTCGATCTGTTTGGCCAATACATCCAGTTTGTAGGTCACAGCAGCCTGCGGCGAAGCGATCGCGGCAATGGATTTGTCCTGGCCTTCCGCCACCCGACGGGCGCCTTCCGCGGTACTGGGGACTTCAATCAGTTTTGCCTCAGGCAGGTTTGTCTTCAACCAATCTTTGCCCTGAGCAATCCCCTGTGGATGCGACAACACCGTTTTGATATCGCTCAGCACCGTACCGGGAACCACCATCAGGGTTTGCCGGATCGGCAGATTCACTTCACCGACGACCACAAACGCCGGATCATTGATCACAGCGTCGAGATAGTTAAACACCGGGCCGCCGACAGTGTTTTCAATCGGCACGACCGCATAACGGAATTCACCGCTTTTCACACCAGCCAGGGTTTCCGGCACGGTCTTCATCGGCACAAAAGTTTCCTTATCACCAAAAAACAGAATCGACGCTTCTTCAGTGTAGGTCGCCGCCGGACCCAGATAACCGACATCTGCCGATACTGTGCCTGTGAGCAGCACAACCAGTGCAGCCAGAATCAGGACCATTCGCAAGGACATTTTTTTCATTTGAACCATCCCTCTCTTTTTTACATTTCTACTTTACTACTTGCGCCACAGTGACAGGATTTCTTCCGTTGCGGCTGCCGGGTCGGCGCTATTCATGATCGCAGAAACCACGGCGATCCCATCAATGCCAGTATTTTTAAGTGCCAACAAATTGTCGGCGGTGATCCCGCCGATCGCCACCACCGGCACTCGGACCGCCTGCTTGATCTGCGTCAGCACAGCCAGCGGCAAGACTTGTTTGCCTGGCTTAGTTAATGTAGGAAATACAGCGCCACTGCCGATATAGTCAGCGCCCTCTGCTTCAGCCTGCAGAGCAGTCGCCACCGTAGGCGCCGTGGCGCCGATAATTTTATCCGGCCCCAGCAAACGACGGACTACCGCCACCGGCAGGTCTTCCTGCCCCACATGCACTCCGTCGGCATCCACCGCCAAAGCAATGTCCAACCGGTCATTAATGATCAACGGCAGTTGGTACTGCTGCGTGATCTGTTTGACCCGCAGCGCCAGTTGATAAAAGTCACGCGACGACGCCGTCTTTTCGCGCAATTGAACCATCGTCACCCCACTGCGCACAGCGATTTCAATTGCACTGCAAAAGGCAGCCACGTCATGACAATGGTCGGTGACCAACAGCAATGAATAATCAATCGTTTGATGTTTCAACAGACACTTTCCCCCGTTCCAAAATATCCGCGCCAGTCATATTCGATACCGCATCCATCAGGCGGACCCGAAAGGTTCCGGTCCCGTCGCCAGCAACCAACAAAGAGCGGCTAATTTCACCAGCCACTCCCATGATAACAACACCGGTCGCCACAGCTGCCAATTGGTCGGACATTGCGCCGCAACAGGCTGCCGCCAGTGAAGTTGTCATGCAGCCGGTCCCGGTGACCCGCGCCATTAATGGATCGCCATTATCAATCTTGATCACCGTCCGCCCGTCGCTGATATAGTCGGATTCGCCAGTCGCGGCTACGATACAGCCCATTTTTTTCGCAGCCCGCTTCACCGTATCGGCGACATTGCCCTGCACCATCAGCGAATCGATGCCGCGCATTTGGCTTTCCACTCCGGCCATCCGGCCAATCTCAGCCAGATTCCCCCGGACCGCCGACATCCGGACCGATAGCAAGAGCTGCGCCACGGCCCGGGTCCGCACCCGGGTAAAACCAACGCCGACCGGATCAAATACTACGGGGAGTCCCAGGGCATTGGCCTGTTTTCCCGCGGTCTGAATCGAATCCAGCATCCGGGTATTGGGCGTACCCAAGTTCAGTACCAACGCAGCCGACTGCGAGACAACTTCCGCCACTTCATCCGGGTCGTTGGCCATGATCGGCGATGCGCCGATCGCCAGTGTAACATTGGCGCAGTCATTGATGCTGATGTAGTTGGTTATATGATGGACAATCGGCTGCCTGGCCCGTACCTGTTCCACACAGGCGGCCATTTGCGCCAGATACTCCTGGGCGCTACGCATCGGTCAACCCTGCCTTTTGATAAAGTTCATAAAAGTGGTGCGTTGGCCCGACTCCCTTGCCAATAGAAAGGGCATGCTCAATCGCCACAGTGATATATCGCTTGGCGGCAACCACCGCCGCCTCTACCGACATGCCCCGCGCCAGGTTCGCTGCAATAGCCGATGACAAGGTGCAACCGGTGCCGTGCGTATTTTTCGTCGGTACGCGCCGCGCTTCCAGCCGCCGGCAGACATGTCCGTCAAATAGAATATCGGTAGCATCTGCCTCGCGGTGTCCGCCTTTGAGCAGCACGTTCTGTGCTCCCATCGCATAAATCGCCCGGGCCGCCTCCTCCATATCAGTCAACGTGCTGATTGTGCGGCCCACTATCGCTTCCGCTTCAGGAATATTGGGCGTCACCACAGTAGCCAGTGGCAGCAGTTCCTTCACCAGTACCACTTTCGCCTCCGGCTGCAATAAATGGCAGCCGCTCTTTGACACCATTACCGGGTCGATAACCACAAACGGCGCTGCATATTGCCGTAAGCCGGCGGCAATCGTACGAATGGTTTCCGGTTGCGACACCATTCCGACCTTGACCGCATCTGCTCCCATATCTGCAAAAATCGCCTCAATCTGCTTGGCGATGATATCGGGCCGGATATCCTGCACCGCCAGGACCCCCAGGCTGTTTTGCGCGGTGATGGCAGTAATGACACTCATCCCGTAAACGCCATGTGCGGCAAATGTTTTCAGATCTGCCTGGATTCCTGCGCCACCGCTGGAATCCGAGCCGGCAATTGTCAGTGCTTTTTTCATGACTGGCAAACCCCATGCTGATTTTTTTTGTAAGCGATGAAATTCAACTGTAACTCAACCTCCCTCAAGCTTCCGAAACTGGTTGCATTTACAGTAAACTTCGCTTTTATTCGCTGGAATCCCTGCCCCGCTAGCAGTTTGTTTCCCGTTGCAACCGATACATTCACCAAAAGCAACAGAAAAGGTTGTGTTCCTTCTACACAACCTTTTCAGACGATGGAATTATAAATGAGATCGCTGGCGTGCGGTTTTAGTTTGACGTTCAAAGACCTGCCGCAACAAGATAAAAATTACAATCCGCTATGTTTTTGCGGTAATTTACGCAAAATTCGTTAATAATTCGCAAAATTCCCTTGACAGTATGCTATCAAGGATGATACCTTGTATACAAAGTTCATCAAAGCTCCCTTTATGAAACGAAAGAGAGTGCGCCTAGGGTTCCGCTGGCAACAGGCCTGGACCAAGCGGCGCAAGATGCAGCAATGGGGCTGCGTTACACCGTGGGTATAAAAGGCTCTGCGGAAGGTTTCTTTCACCAGAAACATCTGCAGGGTCTTTCTGTATCTTCTTCATTCCCGCACAAGCTTTTTTGATTCTAAAATTGAAAGGAAGATGAATGAATGTCCAGATCAAAACGGTATTTCGCGCTTGCAATGACTTTGGTTTTTCTGCTTGTTGCCGCCGGCTGCGGTTCAGCCAAGCCCGATGCCAAACCGGCGGGCGCTCCGACGCAGCCGGAAGTTAAAACCATCAAATTAGCACACGTCGTCAATGAAAAAGATCCTTATCACATCACCGCCCTGAAATATAAAGAAGTGGTGGAAGCCAAATCCCAGGGGAAAATTAAAGTCGAAGTTTACCCCAACGCTTCCCTTGGTGATGAGCGGGCTTTGATCGAAGGCATGCAGATGGGCACAGTTCACGCCGGTGTAATTACCAACGGCCCGATTGGCAACTTCCTGCCAGAGTTGGCGGTATTCGAAATGCCGTTCCTGTTCGCTTCAGAGGAAGAAGTTTACAAAGTACTGGATGGACCCGTCGGCCAAAAAATGCTGGCCCAGTTTGATAAAATCAACCTGAAAGGCTTGGCTTTCGCTGAACGCGGCTTCCGCAACCTGACCAACTCCAAGCGCCCGGTTCGCACTCCGGCCGATATAGTCGGTCTCAAAATCCGGGTCATGGAAAACCCGGTCTTTATTGATACTTTTAAAGCGTTAGGGGCCAATGCGGTGCCGATGGCCTGGACTGAAGCCCTGACCGCTTTGCAGCAGAAAACCATCGACGGACAAGAAAACCCGGTCAATGTCGTCTATGCGTTCAAACTGCAGGAAACACAGAAATACTTCTCCATGACCAAACACACCTATTCCCCTGCCACCATCGTGATGAGCAAAAAGTTTTTTGATTCCTTTGATAAGACCAGTCAAGAAATCCTGATCCAGGCAGCGAAAGAATCCGCCCAATACGTCCGCAAATGGGGCGCTGATCAAATGGCCGAGCAGTTTAAAGTCGTGCAGGCTGGTGGTATGGAAATCATCCGCGATGTCGATTCCAAAGCTTTCCAGGCCGCCGTCAAACCGGTCTACGACAAATATGGCGCCAAATTTGACAGCTGGTTGAAGGAAATAGAAGAAGCCAAGAAGAAGTAATAGCATAAGCGGATAAGGGGGTTAAGTTGAAAAGCTTAACCCCTATTGTTTCAGGAGTGTGAAAGATGAACATGAAAAAGTACCAGTTTGGTTTTGGCGAATGTACAATGGAGCTGTCGTTACCGGTGGAACGAGTCCTCTACGACATCAAAGGAACCCCTGCCGAAGGAGTCGCGGATGTGCCTGCCGCAGTCCGCGAGGCGCTTCGCAATCCGGTCGGCGCATTGCCGCTGGCACAGACAGTCAAGGCTGGCGATAAAGTTGTCATCACCGTCGGGGACATTACCCGGGCCTGGATCAAACATGACCAATTTTTGCCGACCCTGCTGTCCGAACTGAATGAAGCCGGCGTGCCGGACGCCGATATCTCGATCGTCGTCACACTGGGTGCGCACCGCCCGCTGACCCCGGCGGAAAACATCACCGTATGCGGCGAAGAAGTCTGTCACCGCATCAAGGTATATCAACATGATTGCAAGAACAAAGCCAATCTGGTTCAACTCGGTACTACTTCGAACGGTGTGCCGATTATTGTCAACCGCCGGGTGGCGGAAGCCGACAAAGTCATTCTGACCAGCGGTATCGTCTACCATCTGATGGCTGGTTTCGGCGGCGGTCGCAAAGCGATCATGCCTGGCGTCAGCGCTTATGAAAGCATCCAAGGCAACCATACCTTCTGCCTGCACAAAGAAATCGGCAAGGGCCTCAACGCCAATAGCGTTTCCGGCAAACTGACCGGCAACGAAATGAATGACGATATGGTACAGCATGCTGCAGCACTGAAACCTGCCTTCTTGCTCAATGCGGTCTTTACACCGCAGGGCAAGTTTGCCCGCTTCTTTGCCGGACACTGGCACGAAGCCTGGCTCGCCGGTTGCAGGGAGGTGGAGCGCATCTACGGCATTGCCATCACACAGCAGGCTGACCTGACGATAGCCTCCGCCGGCGGCTTCCCCCGCGACATCAACCTGTACCAGGGTTCCAAAACGATTGACAATGCCTACATGGCAACCCGGCCAGGCGGCGTGGCGATTTGCTTCCTGGAGTGTCGCGACATCAAAGAACCGCCCGACTTCAGCGACTGGTTCAAATATAGCGATAAATACGACCGCGAAATTGCCCTGCGCGCAGGGTTTACCGTGCCGGGGTTCATCGCGCTCAAGTTCGCTTACATGGCTGAAGCAGTGTCACTGATTATCGTAACCAAGCCGGAGAATGCTGATTTTGTTAGGGCGGCGGGCCTGATCCCGGCGACCAGCGCCGAACAGGCTATGCAAATCGCCCGTGAAAAACTGGGCAAGGATGACTTCACGATCACCGTCATGACGGAAGCGGCTACAACGGTTCCGGTATTCAAGTAAACGGAATACTGTCGCTGCCTGTCAAAGCAAAGCGGGATTCTTACCGGTATAAGGTAAGAATCCCGCTTTGCTTTTCCTGTTATACTGAGGCTGCCGCACGTTGGTCTCGGTACTCCGCCAGGTATTCGACCACCCACTGTACGGAATCCGTCGATGGCAATTGCGCCGCCATTTTTTCGAGATAGCCCTGTGCGCGCACCGTTTGAAACGTCCAAGCAAAATTCATATCGAGCAGCCAGGACATCCGGAACAGCATCTGATCCGCCGCCGTCCGGATATGTTCGAACCGGGCGACCTGCCCCTGGAGAATAAATTCGACCGTGCCGGGGGATACCTGAGCCATCCCGCCAAACTCCGGCGACGGCAGGATGCGGAACAGTTCTTCGTCGCTGGTGATCATCGCCAGGATATCGAGTTTATCAGCGTCACGGATCATTTGGGCCAGATAGACCGCTTCGCGCGAATCGGCCGGAATTGCACGGCCATTATGGTAGCGCACGGCTTTTTGCACCAACTCCTGCTGTGGTTGCGGCAATTCTGACAGTACTCCATTCTGGTGCAAAATCCGCACCCCCAGACAGGCATGGTCTTCCGAACGGAAATCATTGAAGGTGCGGTACTGGGTGTATTGCTGAAACCGGCCCACGTCGTGAAACAGAGCTACCGTTTCGGCCAACGCCGTCTGTTCGTCAGATAGTCGCAACGCTTTTGACAGTTCGGCCATGCGGTCGCAGACCCGTGCCGTATGTTCTTCTTTGAGCCTGACATGCGCCTGAATATCGCTGTCAGTCGAATAAAACGATTGGACATATTCTTTGAACCACCGCCGCAGCGGCCTGATATCCGCTTCTGTCATCTTGTCTCCCGTCTATGACCTCATGTTGATAAATTGCAGATCAATGCCAAAATCTTCGGCCCGCAGATGAGCAATCACTTTCTGCAGTTCGTCCTTCTTGGCGCTGGATATCCGGACCTGCTCGCCCATGATCTGAACCTGCACCTTCAGCTTCAGATTTTTTACGGAAGCGACGATTGCGCGGGCCTTATCCGCCGCAATCCCCGTCTGGATCGCCATCACCTGACGCACGGTTCCTTTGGAAGCTTGCTCCAGCTTGCCTGGGGTCAGCGCCCGGGCGGAAATGCCAGCCTTCACCATTTTCAGCCGCAGTATATCCATCATCGCTTCCAGCTTGAATTCATCCTGGGCCGCGAATTTCAGGCCGGCTGCTTCCACGGTGATTTCAGCCAGCGCCCCTTTAAAATCATAGCGTTGGCCGATTTCCTTCATCGCCTGGTTTACTGCATTATCCAGGCTCTGCGTGTCGACTTGGGACACCACATCAAACGAACAATCTTGCGCCATCGTCAATCCTCCTTCAAATATATCTTATGCTTTTCAATCAGACGGACGGGGTAGTAGGACTCCTTGGCCTTACGCAATCCCTCTTCGCCCATGTCTTCTTCCCGGTTGAGCCAGGTCGCATCACCCCAGGCCTGACGGCAACATTCCTGATTAATCAACGGATACAGCCCCTGAATAGAAGGGTCGGCCTTTTCCATATGAATGACAATCGTATCCGGGTTGAGCGGTTCACCAAAACTAAACGCCACCGGTCGCCCGGCCAGGCGCAGGATCCCGCCGCGCAGGCCAAGAAAATCAAAGTGCTGCAAGGCATCTTCAATCGCCCGAAACTCATTACTGAGAACCGAGCTTGCCTCACAGTCCCGCTCCTGGCACCAGACCGCCGCGACTTGCAGGCAGTCCTGCACACAATCGCTGGTCAGGGCGCTATAGCTCCAGTCCTGATGGGTTGCCCGAAACCGGTTGACGAAATTACGCTTGGCGTGATATTTTCTGCCGGCCAGCTCGCCCAGGTCGCTTGCTGCATACAGATAATCAAAGTATTCCCGTTGTGGTTCGATAAGAAATCTATCCGGCTGGCTTTCCGCAAGTTCATCGCGCATTGCCGGCGATAAACCCTTCATCAAAAAGGCATCGCCCCGCTGGTGGCTTTCGGCAACAACCGCATCAACCGCGGCGGCAAATGATTTTTCCGGCGGCGAAAACGGCGGCAGGTAATAAGTCAGGCCACCGGCCTGCAAACGGACAACCAGCGATTCGTCATCCATTGCCCATGCTGTCGAATAATTGTTGCGCCAGACATACAGATTAGTGAACGTGAACCAGGAATTCTCATAATACTGCCGGGAAAAGGCCTGGTCAAATACTGGTTTGTCGGCAAGTTCAATCAGTTTGAAATCCAAAAATAATCATCCTTCAATTCACACGTTTGTTCCATTGTGATAATTTAACAATATATTGACTCAGGATGCAAGTTTTGTGAACGAGCCTGCGTCAGACAGGCGACGGTTGCAATTCAAAATTGCAACCGTCGGTTAGGGCAGTATCATCACTACTTTATATTCGTTGCAAACAATTTATGCCTGACTATCCGGGCCGAGCTCAACGCGCCCGGTCATTTCGCAATCCCGCGACGCAAAGCTGATTTCTTCGACCCGCAGACGGAACAGAACAAATTTCAGATCATCCGGCCCGCTATAGTATCGTCCGACTCCGGGCATCGCCACAAACAATTTGCTGCGGGTAGCGGCAAATAAATCGCGAGTGGCATCAGACACTTCTTCCACACTGCCACTGACCCGCAAAATCTCCTGCATTTCGCCGACGATACAAAGATCGACCCGGTTGTCGGCACTCAGCTCGCCCACCTTTTTCGTTTCCAGATGGCTGAACAGCCAGATCCGGTTTGCTTCGTCAACAAACGGTTTCATCGGCCTTACCCGTGGCCGGCTGCCGTCATAATTGGCCATGAACGCCACTTTACTTCGCAGCAGGGCCAGCGCTTCCTGTTCAAACATAGCCGGATCGACCTCCCATTATCTCTTTTCCTATTATTCTTTCCGTTCGACCGCCAGACCGATTTTCCCTGCCGTAACCGTCAGGTTCACCACAGCGCCTTCCGGCACTTCGCCTCTGACGATGCTTCGGGACAGTTCGGTTTCCACCGCCCGGCTGATCAGCCGGCGCAATGGGCGCGCCCCATAATTGGCATCATACCCTTCGCTGGCCAGACGCTGCAGCACCGCTGCATCCCATTTGAGCGTGATGTTGATCTGTTTCTGCAAGCGTTTTGCCAAACCAGCCAGCATGATACCGGCAATCGTTCCCACCTGCTCGGCGGACAGGGCATTGAACACGATGATATCATCGATCCGGTTGAGAAACTCCGGCCGGAAGTGAACTTTCATCAATTCGAGCACCCGTTCTTTGGCTACTGCGAAATCGTTGTTCAGAATTTCAGCCGACCCTAGGTTCGAGGTCATGATGATCACGGTGTTCTTGAAGTCAACCGTTCGTCCCTTGCCGTCTGTTAAACGACCGTCTTCCAGGATTTGCAGCAGAACATTGAATACATCGCCATGCGCTTTTTCAATTTCATCAAGCAAAATGACGCTGTAGGGGCGACGCCGAACCGCCTCGGTCAGCTGACCACCCTCATCGTAACCGACATAGCCGGGCGGCGCGCCGATCAGCCGGGACACGGTGTGCTTTTCCATGTATTCGCTCATGTCTAGGCGAATCATGCTCCGCTCGTCGTCAAACAACACTTCGGCCAGCGTTTTGGCCAGCTCCGTCTTGCCGACGCCGGTCGGGCCAAGAAACACGAACGAACCGATCGGACGATTGGGGTCCTTGATGCCGGCCCGCGCGCGAATGATTGCTTCGCTCACGGCCTGCACCGCCTCGTCTTGTCCAACTACCCGTTCATGCAGAACTTCTTCCAGATGAACCAGTTTCTCCCGTTCACCGGTCAGCATCCGCGTCACCGGAATGCCGGTCCAACGGCTGACCACTTTAGCAATGTCATCTTCGTCGACTTCTTCTTTGAGCAACATTTTATCGTTGCGCTTTTCTTTCAGCAGTTCCTCTTCGCTTTTCAACCGCTGCTCCAGTTCCGGCAGCCGGCCATATTTGAGTTCGGCCAGCCGGTTCAGGTCATAGGCCCGCTCGGCGCTTTCCATCTCGTTACGCACCGACTCAATTTCTTTTTTCAAACCGCGCAGCCGGGTAATCCCCTGTTTCTCCATCTGCCACTGTGCTTTCAGCGAGTCAGACTGCTGCCTGGTTTCCTTCAATTCTTCTTCGATTCGTGCCAGCCGTTCAATCGAAGCAGGATCGGTTTCCTTTTTCAGCGCCTGCTGTTCGATCTCCAGTTGCATCACCCGCCGCAACAGCTCATCCAGCTCAGTCGGCATGGAATCGATCTCGGTACGCAGTTTTGCCGCCGACTCATCAACCAGGTCGATGGCCTTATCCGGCAGAAAACGGTCGGCAATGTAACGGTCGGAGAGAACTGCCGCCGCGACCAGCGCCGCATCTTTGATTTTTACGCCGTGGTGCACTTCATAGCGTTCTTTCAGGCCCCGCAGGATTGAAATCGTGTCCTCCACCGACGGCTGGGGCACCATTACCGGTTGGAACCGGCGTTCCAGCGCCGCATCTTTTTCGATGTGCTTGCGGTATTCGTTTAGCGTGGTAGCGCCGATACAGCGCAATTCACCCCTGGCCAGCATCGGCTTCAGGATATTGCCGGCATCCATCGAACCTTCGGCGGCTCCTGCGCCGACTACCGTGTGCAGCTCATCGATGAACAGGATGATCCGTCCCTCGGATTTGGCAATTTCGTTCAGCACGCCTTTCAGCCGTTCTTCAAACTCGCCGCGATATTTTGAGCCGGCCACCATCGAGCCGAGATCCAGCGAGTATACGGTTTTATTCTTCAACGACTCCGGTACATCACCGGCCACAACCCGCCGGGCCAACCCTTCCACGATGGCAGTTTTGCCGACGCCAGGATCGCCGATCAGCACCGGATTGTTTTTGGTCCGACGCGACAAGATTTCCACCACCCGGCGAATCTCCTCGTCCCGGCCAATCACCGGATCCAGTTTGCCCTGTTTGGCTTGGGCTGTCAAATCACGGCCGTATTTGGCCAGCATCTGTTCGCCGCCTTCCGGATTGTCACTGGTGACATTCTGCCCTTTACGGAAATCACGGGTCCACTCGCGGATTTTGGAGCGGGTCAGACCAAAATCACGGCAGGCCTGAACTACATCATTGTCACCATCCTCCGCGATTGCCATTAACAGATGTTCTACACTGATATACTCGTCCTGGGCGTCTTTGGCCAGTTTCTCGGCCAGCGCCATCACCCGTACCATCGCCGTATTCCAGCGCAAGTTGCCTTCCTGTCCACGGACTGAAGGCTGGTTTTTCACCAGTTGAGCCGCCTTGGCCTCGATCAGGCCGGGGGCAATTTTTGCCTGGGCCAAAATATAGTCAATCAGCCCGTCTCTGTCTTTCAATAACGCATGAAATACATGACGGGAGGTCATTTCCTGATGATAGTTCATCGCCGCCGATTGTTGCGCATCCTGCAACACCGCCGTCACTTTCTGGGTGAATTTATCTTCGCTCATGTCCTTCCCTCCCCCGCTTTAACGGTTGCGTAGTTCAAAAATCTTTTTATACAATTCGACTTCCTCGGCGCTCTGTTCTAGGGGCGTATCAATTTTCACCCGCACAAACATATCGCCAAAACTGCCATTTTTTCGTTTCAGGCCTTTGTCTTTCAACCGCATCTTCTGTCCGTTGTGGATCCCGGCCGGAATCTTCAGCTGCACCATGCCATCCGGTGTCGGCACGGAAACCTTGTCGCCCACGACCGCCTGCTCGGGATAGATCGTCAAGTCCGCTTCGATATCAAACTGGTCCTCGATTCGCCAAATTGGATGCGGCAATGTTTTAAGCTGCAACAGCAGGTCACCGGCTGTCCCGCCGCCACGGCCCTCGCCGCCGAGGCCTTTCAGCCGCAATACCGCACCGGGATAAATCCGCGGCGGAATTTTCACCTTGACGGTTTTGTTACTGCGACCGGACTGGAGCTGAATGTCTTTTTCGCCGCCATTATATAGCTCTTCCACCAGCAGGTTGATATCGGCTTCGATGTCTTCGCCCCGCACCGGCCCGCGCTGCCTTTCGGTCCTGACGCCGCCGCGGCGGCCAAACACATCGCCACCGAACATGCTGGCAAAAAAATCGCTAAATCCGTGCAAATCCTGGCCATTAACATTCACATTACGAAAATCAAATCCACCCATATCCGGGCCTGGCTGAAAGTCCTGGCCAGCTTGCCAATTCATGCCCAATTGGTCGTATTTGGCCCGTTTATCGGCATCGCCGAGTACCTCATAAGCCTCATTGATGGTCTTGAACTTTTCTTCGGCCGCCTTCTTGGCATCACCCTGATGCAAGTCAGGGTGATGCTGTCGGGCCAGCTTGCGGTAAGCGGTTTTGATTTCTTTTTCAGTTGCTGTCCGGGATACGCCCAGCGCCTCATAATAATCAATATACTTCATACTGTGCTCACCGCTTTCTTACCATAATCATCAACTTGGTTCGTGTGAATTCAATTATTTCTCTTCGTATTCGGCATCCATTACATCATCGGATTTTTTCTGGCCGGCCTGTTTCTCGACCGTCGGGCCCTGCGCCTCCGGTTTGCATTGGCAAGCCTGACCATAGGCCTGTTCAAGTTCCTCCTTGACAGTGCGCAACGTCGCAATATCGGCATTGTCATCGAGAGCCTTGCGGGCTTTCTCCATTGCCGTTTCCAGCAAGCCTTTCACATGAGCCGGCAACGTGGCCGCCTGCTCGGACAGCAGCCGCTTCGATTGATAGGCGAGCGAATCAACGTCATTGCGTACTTCAACCTGCTGCCGTCTTTGTTTGTCGTCTTCCGCATGCTGTTTGGCCGCATTGACCATTTGCTCCACATCCTGCTTGGGCAGGTTGCTGGAGTTGGAAATCGTGATTGTCTGTTCCTTGCCGGTCGCCTTATCTTTGGCGCTTACGGTCAGAATGCCGTTGGCGTCGATATCAAAGGTAACTTCGATCTGCGGCAGTCCACGCGGCGCCGGTGCAATGCCCGACAGTTTAACCCGGCCGAGTGTTCGGTTGTCAGCCGCCATTTCCCGCTCGCCCTGCAGCACATGCACATCCACTTCCGGCTGATTGTCGTCAGCCGTGCTGAACACTTGGCTGCGCCGGGCCGGGATGGTGGTATTGCGCTCGATGATCTTGGTCATTACGCCGCCCATGGTTTCCACACCCAACGACAACGGAGTCACATCAAGCAGTACGACATCCTTGAGTTCGCCAGTCAGAACACCGGCCTGGATCGCTGCGCCTACGGCAACCACTTCATCCGGGTTGACGCTTTGGTTCGGGTCTTTGCCTGTCAGAGACCGTACCATCTTCTGCACTGCCGGAATCCGGGTCGAGCCACCGACCAGGATGACTTCGGCAATATCTTTGGCAGTCAGCTTGGCATCAGCCATAGCCTGTTCCACCGGTTTGCGGCAACGATTCACCAGTCCTGCTGTCAGGTCGTCAAATTGCGCCCGGCCCAGTTTCGCTTCAAGATGCTGCGGCCCGGATGCATTGGCGGTAATGAACGGCAGACTGATTGTGGTTTCCATCACCGATGACAATTCCACCTTGGCTTTTTCCGCAGCTTCCGTCAACCGCTGCAGCGCCTGCTTGTCGGCGCGCAGGTCAACCCCATGCGACTTTTTGAATTCATCAGCCAACCAGTCAACCAATACTTTGTCGAAATCATCGCCACCCAGATGGGTGTCGCCGCTGGTCGATTTTACCTCGAATACGCCATCGCCCACTTCCAGGATCGATACGTCGAAGGTTCCGCCACCGAGGTCAAACACCAGAATGGTTTCGTTTTTCTTTTTGTCCAACCCATAGGCCAGCGCCGCTGCAGTCGGTTCGTTGATAATCCGCAGCACATTGAGCCCGGCAATTTTCCCGGCATCTTTTGTCGCCTGCCGCTGCGCGTCGTTAAAATAAGCCGGTACGGTGATGACCGCGTCGGTGATTTTTTCGCCCAGATATTTGGCGGCATCATCCACCAGTTTTCGTAGTACCTGGGCCGAAATTTCCTCTGCCGCATATTCCTTGTCTTCGACCCGGAATTTGACGGTATTGTTCGGTCCTGCCACTACTTTGTAAGGAACCAGTTTCATTTCTTCCGTCACTTCATCATAACGGCGACCGATGAACCGTTTTACCGAATAAAAGGTTTTGGTCGAATTCATCACTGATTGTCGTTTGGCCAGCTGTCCCACCAGGCGTTCATTATTATCCCGGAATGCCACCACCGACGGAGTTGTTCTGCCGCCTTCGCTGTTGGCGATTACTTCAGGCCGTTCGGCCTCCAGTACGGCAATTACCGAGTTGGTTGTTCCGAGGTCAATTCCTACTGCTCTTCCCATGATCTATCCCTCCATCTTTAACTATGTTTTAATTTTGATTGCTTTACACTGAGTCCTTTAGAGGAAGAACCGGTCCCCCTTTCAGGAGAGAGCGGTTCTGCTTTCACCTCTGACTTGATTGTAGCAAACCATTTTTTGAAAGTCAATATTTTTGACTTTATGTTTTTGACATTTTTTTGGGACGTCAAAAATCGGCTTGGGAAACAAAAAAATACCCCGCGCAAGCAGGGTATCTTCGAGCAGTCAGCCAACCAATCGGCGGTCGTCAAAAACAGTGGAAGTAATGTTTAGCGGGCCTGCCGCTTCAGTTTTTCGTACCAGATGCTGTGACGGTGCTTCACATAGTCCAGGTCGACTTTGCCGTGGAACATCGAGCCCAGCAATTTCAGATTCGCTGGCACGATGAATGCGCCGAGATGAGCAAATATGCCGAATACGATAAGGACCGCGCCGAGATTATGCAGCTGTGTCGACCAAAAAACCAGCCCTTCCGGCAGAACGATCCCCATGCTTTTAATCGTCTTCACGATGCCGGTCAGAATTAATACCGCCACCGTGCCGGCCATAAATACATATGCCAGGCGCTGCTCCGCCAGGTATTTGTCGGAAGGTGGCTCCTGACCGCCGGTGATAATTGCCTTCATGATTTTCACCGATTCGCCGAGGTCGCCTTTGCGCGGCACAAGTCCATTATCGCGGCGAATTCCATGATACACCACATGCCAGACACTAGCGAACACCAGCACGACTGCAGCAATGTAGTGCATCTTCAGCGTAATAAAGTAGTCGGCAGTCCAGGTAAATCCCGGTAGGTCCGTTATCATATAACGCTTATAAATCGGCATCTGGCCAAATCCGCTGAATACCAGTATAAAGCAGGATAGCGCAATCAGCCAGTGAATGATGCGGACTGTATGATCGTGCCTGAGGACCTTGCCTTCGCTTTCCAGCAACTTTTCCATCAGGAATCGCCCCCTTTGCCTGCGTCATCCGCCTGGTCTTTTTCGCCAGCCATCGATTTGTAGGCAGCCCGGCCGGCGGCAAAGACTGCCGCTACCGGCGCCAGTAAAACTCCCGCCGCCCAGCCGTCTAGTTGATCCACCTTGTTTTCGACTTTCAGCGGCATCCCCGCACGTCCCGGTTTCCCATCGACTATTTTTTGTTCTTTTAGCGCCCGGTCAATCGCCGCGAAGGATACCGGCGACACATAATAGGTCGAGGTCCCGCCATTCTCTGCCGCCCCGTAGACATAGCCGCCAATTTCCTTGCTGCGAGCTTCCGCCAGCTGCTTCATCGCCGTGCGGTCGCCGAACGACATGGCGCCCTGCGGACAGGCGGTAACGCAAGCCGGGTTCTTTCCCTGTTGCACCAGGTCGTGACACATGTCGCATTTATACATCACGCCGCCGCCACCCAGTTTCGGCGCCAACTTTAGATATAATCCAACCCCAGCCTGACGCATGGGAACCCCCCAGGGACAGACGTCCCGACATTTCGCTCCGCCGAAACAGCCGTCGGGGTCGATCACCACCGAACCGTCACCATTTTTGGCGATGACGCCAAACGGACAAAGATAGGCGCAAGTCGGCTCGTCGCAATGCATACAGCGGCGCGGCGCATAGACCGTCTTGCCGTCAACCGTCACTTTTTGCACATACAGCCAGTTATAAGGGGTCAGGCGGTCACGCAAGCCTTTTTTGTCCGACCAGTCTTCAAACCCTTTGCGCGGCCAATAATCCATGATCGGCTTGACCGGTTCCGGGAAACGGGCCCGGTTTTTTGTCTGACAAGCCTCAACGCAAAGCGGGGTCTTGTGTTTGGCGCAACCGTCGCAACGCGTCAAATCAATCAACGTTGCCATTGGCTGACCGGCTGCTGCACCGGCTGACGCAGCCCCCTTCACCATAACAACAGCCCCGGCCGCACCGGCTGCCGCAGTGCGTCGGAAAAATGTCCGTCGGGAAATTTTGTCCACGCAGCTCGACCTCCTTCGGAATCTTTTTTCTACCCCCCCCTACCCGGGGAGGGATGATATAATTATATGATAGTCTTCAGGGTTTGTCTAGAAGAATCGTCGAGCATATCCCCTGTCTTTACCGCTTCTTGCACCTGTAAAAAAACGACGACGCCGATCAACCGGCGTCGCCTGCTCAATTTACCTTATTCGACTGTTACGCTTTTTGCCAGATTACGCGGCTTGTCCACATCACAGCCCCGCGTCACTGCTGCATAGTATGCCAGCAGCTGCAGTGGAATCACGGCGAGAATCGGCGCCAGATACTTATCAGTAGCCGGAATAAAGATGGTGTGGTCGACATACTTTTCTATCTGGTCGTCGCCTTCCATCGCCAGGCCGATTACCACGGCGTCCCTCGCTTTCACTTCCTTGATGTTGCTGAGCGTCTTTTCGTAAACATCCCGCTGGGTAGCCAGCGCAATGACCGGCACGCCTTCGATGATCAGCGCCAGGGTACCATGCTTGAGTTCACCGGCCGCATACGCTTCGGCATGGATATAGGAAATCTCTTTCAGCTTTAGCGCGCCTTCCATGGCGACCGCATAATCGATTGAGCGGCCGATGAAAAACACGTCATCATTGAACCCATACTGCTCGGCGAAAGTCTTGACTGTCTGCCCGTTGGACAGGAATGCCTGGGCTTTTTGCGGCAACTCGCGCAGTTCGTGCACGATCGACTGGAGCCGGTCGGCTCGCAGACTTTCCCGCAGTTCAGCCAGATACAGCGCAAGCATCAACATAACCAACAGTTGGGTCGTGTAGGCTTTGGTCGACGCCACGGCAATTTCCGGTCCCGCCCAGGTATAAATCACCTGATCGGCTTCGCGGGAGATCGAAGATCCGACGACATTGGTCACCGCAAGAGTCCGGGCGCCGAGACGCTTTGCTTCCTTCATTGCCGCCAGTGAATCACTTGTTTCGCCTGACTGGCTGATCACAATGACCAGCGTGCTGGAGTCCACCAACGGATTGCGATAACGGAATTCGGAAGCAATGTCCACTTCCACCGGAATCCGCGCCAGTTGCTCAATATAGTACTTGGCGACCAAACCGGCATGATAGGCTGTACCGCAGGCCGTTATCATAATTTTTTTGACTGCGGCGACATCTTCGCGGGTCCATTTCAATTCGTCGAAGGTAATCCGGTTATTGTCTTTGGCCACCCGGGCCGTCATCGTATCGCGAAACGCTTTGGGCTGTTCGATGATCTCCTTGATCATAAAGTGGTCGTGGCCGCCTTTTTCAGCAGCCTCGGCATCCCAGTTGACTTCGAACACTTTTTTCGAAACCGGGACTCCCTGTCGGTTTGTCACCCAAACCGAATCTTTGGTCACGACGGCCATTTCTCCGTCGCTGAGAATGAACGTGCGCCGGGTCCGGTTGATGATGGCGGGAATGTCGGAAGCGATAAAGTTCTCGCCATCACCCAGGCCAATGACCAACGGATTGTCCTGTTTGGTGCAGACAATCTTGTCCGGGTCTTGCCGCGACATAAATACCAATGAGTAGGAACCCTGGATCTCGGCCAGCACTTTTGTTACTGCTGCGACAAAATCGCCCTGATAATACTCCTCGACCAAATGGGCCACTACTTCAGTATCGGTTTCCGACAGGAACACATGCCCTTTGGCAAGCAACCGTTCTTTAATATGCAGGTAGTTTTCGATAATCCCGTTGTGAACAACAACAAAATCGCCATGACAATCGGTATGCGGATGGGAATTGGTGTCTGACGGACGGCCATGGGTAGCCCAACGGGTATGGCCGATGCCAATGTGTCCCTGCGGCAGGTTCCCCTCGATTTTTTTCTCCAGACTGCTCAGTCTGCCGACGCATTTGTCGACGATAATGTCTTTGCCGTTGTACACGGCGATCCCAGCCGAATCATAACCACGATACTCCAGTTTGCGCATCCCTTCCAGTAAAAAGGGTGCAGCCTGCTTAGGACCTACATAGCCCACAATGCCACACATCTTTGTTATTCCTCCAATATATTCAATATAAATTTGTTAATTTCTGCTGCAACTATTTTGTCCCACCGGTCACCCCGTGGTTTTGTCAGTTGCTGCGACCGCAGAAAGCCGAGAGGCATCCGCTGAAAATTCGACACTCCTCTTCCTCGTCCACTTGCCAACCGGCAAGTGCCAGCGCTATATGAGTCCGGTCATCCCCACCCGGTATCTGTTTCACCTCCGATTATGGTCGATTAAGATAAGCCGAAACATATTTGCAACCATTGTATATGATACAACCGGTTGGGTCAATTGAGCTCGTCGCGAATAGCCTGCGCCACTTGTTCGGCTAGCTGCTCCAGCTCGGACAGGACCGGACCTTCCGCCATCACCCTGATCAGTGGTTCGGTGCCGGAAGCCCGGACTAATATCCGTCCTAACTCGCCCAATTGCTGTTCGGCCGCTTGCACGGCAGCAGCAATTTTCGCGTTCTGTTCCCAACCCGCCTTGCTACGAACCCGCACATTGACCAGCACTTGCGGAAAGCGAGTCATCAGTTCGCCCAGACGGGACAGCGGTACTTCGCTGCGTTTCAGGGCTGTCAATAATTGCAACGCCGTCATCAGTCCGTCACCAGTCGTGCTATATTCACCAAAAATAATATGCCCCGATTGTTCGCCGCCCAACGACAAACCATTTTTTTGCATCGCTTCCAGCACATAGCGGTCACCCACAGAAGTGACCATGACATTGCCGCCGGCTTTTTTGATCGCCTGATGCAGACCAATGTTACTCATGACGGTGGTCGCCAGCGTCGCCTGCTTTAATGCCTTGCGTTGCAAGAGTTCATTGGCCAAGATCACCATGATCTGGTCTCCGTCGATCAATTGACCATTCTCATCCACCGCCAGGCAACGATCCGCATCCCCATCAAAGGCCAGGCCTATATCCGCCTTTTGGGCAAGCACAGCTGCCTGCAGACCTTCCATGTGCGTCGAGCCGCACTGGTCATTGATGTTAAACCCATCGGGAGTAGCATTCAACACGCACAGTTCCAGTCCCAAACGGGGCAGAACGGATTGTGCCGCAGCATAAGCGGCGCCATTGGCGCAATCAATAACAACTTTCAACCCTTGCAGATCCGCCTTGACGCTATTGCAGAGAAAATCTTCATACTCCTTGATCCGGTCCGGCTGTACGATAATACTGCCCACAGCTTTGCCTGTTGGGCGAGGCAACGTTTCCATCCCTCTGGCAACCAGTTCTTCCAGTTCATCTTCCACTGCATCCGGCAGTTTATAACCATTGCCGCTGAAAAACTTGATTCCGTTGTCAGCGAATGGATTGTGCGAGGCGGAAATCACCACGCCGGCCGCTGCGCCGGAAGTGCTGGTCAACCAGGCAACTCCAGGGGTTGGGATAACACCCAGCAGGACCGCGTGGCCTCCCGCCGAACAGATTCCGGCCGCCAGAGCCGCTTCCAACATCTGTCCGGAAACTCGCGTATCCCGGCCTATCATAAAGCGCGGGTTTGCATGCTCGCGACCAAAATAATAAGCTGCCGCCCAACCCAGCCGAAAGGCCAGTTCCGGCGTAAGCTCCGTATTCGCTATGCCGCGGACTCCGTCCGTACCAAACAATCTTGCCATGTTCATTTCCCCCTGTTATTGTTGTTTCAGTTTATTCCGTTTTATATTGCCGCACGACGGCATGCGCTGCGTGCATTCCGTCAATCGCAGCACTCATGATGCCACCGGCGTAACCGGCGCCTTCGCCCATCGGATACAAGCCGGCCACATTCACTGAGATTCGGTCTTCGCCGCGCAAAATCCGCAGCGGCGCCGAGGTCCTGGTCTCTACCCCGGTCAACACAGCCCCCGGATGGTCAAAACCGCGAATTTTGCGGCCAAAGTCTGGCAAAGCACGTCTGAGTGAAGCAGCAACAAATTCTGGCAGGCAGTCATCCAAGCTTGCATTTTTCACGCCGGGCCCGTAACTGGGTTGCACCAGCTTTGCAGCACTACTGGTCTGTCCATGCAAAAAGCCGCCTACGGTCTGTACCGGTGCAAAATAGGATCGTCCGGCAAGATTGAAAGCTTTCCGCTCGTAACAACGTTGAAACTCAACACCATCAAGTACGCCAGCGCCAAAATCGTCCGGCGTGACATTGACCGCCAATGCGCTATTGGCCAGACCTGATGCCCGATTGTAGTGACTCATGCCATTAACGACAACACCGCCGGCTTCCGATGCCGCGCCAATCACCATCCCACCGGGGCACATACAGAAAGAGTAAGCGGTACGCCCGGCCGCCCGATCATGATATACCAGCGAATAGTCTGCTGCCCCCAGCGCCGGATGCCCGGCAGCCGAACCATACTGCGACCGGTCAATCAATTCCTGCGGGTGTTCGATCCGCACGCCGATGGAAAACGGTTTTGCTTCCATGGCGACTCCGCAACACAGCAATTGCTGATAAGTGTCCCGTGCACTATGTCCGATTCCCAACAAGGCGACCGAGCAGTCAACCTTTTGTGCACCATTGACAACCAGCCCCGCCAAAGCGCCATCCGCAATTTGGAAATCAGTTACCTGCTGGCCAAATCGCACTTCGCCACCCAGGCTGATGATCTGCTGGCGAATCATTTTTACGACCTGCCGCAGTCGGTCCGTCCCCACATGCGGTTTATACCAATATTTTATTTCCGGTGGAGCCCCCGCTGCTACCAGTGCATCCAGCACCTGGGTCATCATCGGGTCATGGACACGGGTTGTAAGTTTCCCGTCAGAGAAAGTACCGGCGCCGCCCTCACCAAACTGAACATTGGCCGCCTCGTCCAAAATCCCCCGATCCCAAAACTTTTGCACCGCCAGTTGACGTGTTTCAACGTCCGGGCCCCGTTCCAGCACCAACGGTTTATAGCCGTGACGCGCCAGTGTCAGGGCTGCAAACATCCCGGCAGGGCCGAAGCCGACCACCACCGGCCGCTCCGTCAGAGGCCGGGTACCCGGGATAAGTTCAAGCTCGGGACCAGGGCCGATAATTGAAACATTCTTGTCGGATAGCCAGCGGTCAACCCATTTGGCTGCCGCACCAGGAATTTCTGTCTCGACTGTATAGACAAAAGCAATATTGCCTTCACGCCGGGCATCCAGCGCTTTTCGCACAATCCGCATGTTTTGCTGTTGCTGGCGGCCTATCCTCAGGCGCACAGAAATCAGGGTTTCCAGCGTCTCTCGTTCATCGATGGAAACCCTTAAATTATTAATTCGAACAATCGTTGGTTTTTTGTCGTTCATCTCAGGGCCCTTGCCCAACAGTAATCCGCACCATAACTGTTTTCTTCACCACTGTCAATCCCGGCTGCAGTTGCAAGGGAACTTCTCGTGTGACATCTTTAGTGATTCCTTCCAGAGCAATCGGGTCCGTCGATACTGTGCTGATTCGATCCACGATTTCTTTTGGTCCTTTAATTTCAATCTTTGCCGGTTCAGTAAAGACTCGGCGCAACAATGTGCCAGTCGGCAAATTGCCAGACAGCACCGTCTTCACTTCAACCTGCCGACTAACAGTACCATACTCCAGATTCCCTGAAACGCCGACCTGGACCGGTTCTACCTTTAAATTCTTTATTTCATTCCCCTCGGCATTCAACAACACCAGCTTGGCATCCTGCGAAAAAGCTGGCGTTCGCCCACGAATTTCCACCGGCGCCACCACTTTATCCACGGCATCCAGTTGACTCTGCGGCCCGGTAATCACCACTGCTGACGGTCTGATTTCAACTTGTCCCAGTACCAATTCCCCAACCATCGGGCCTGACAATCGAGCTTCAATGGTAAACCGGCGCGAGCGAACTGCATCCAGTTTTATCGCAACTTTTTCCGGGGTAATTTCCACCACTTCATAGCCACTGGGCGCCGTCACTGTAACCGGCAGGTTATATTGACCAGCCGCTAAATCTTTGACATCTACTGTCGCCTTAAAATCCTTGCCGGATGCTCCGGCAATGGCGTTACGCAGGCCGCGGACTTTAACCCGCACTGTTGCTGGCGCTTCAATAACCAACATATCTTCCGTCAAATTCCGGCTACCGAGTGCGACCTGAAATGTCCCTTCCAACGGTGGGTTTTGTTCGTTCATAACAAATACCCAAACAATCAGGGCAACGAGTACCGCCAATAGCTTTGGGAGTAGGTTACGGCCCATAAAATCGTTCATTGCCGCCCATTCCTCCGATTGATATAATCCGACAACCCTTGTGCTTTCGAAGCAAACAGCTCCTCCAGCCGGGCCTGTAACGATGCAAAATCAAAACCGCGTTCCAACCTGCCGCCCAATGCTAGTGAAATCAGGCCTGTCTCCTCGCTGACCACAACCACAATCGCATCTGACTGTTCGCTTAGACCGATTGCCGCCCGATGGCGAGTTCCCAGTTCTTTGTCCAGCCCGGAACGCTCTGTCAGCGGCAACAAACACCCCGCCGCCACTACCCGGTTCCCCCTGATAATCAAGGCGCCATCATGCAGTGGGGTATTGGGCACAAAACAGTTAAGCAATAATTCACTGGAAACGATGCCATCAATCCGGATGCCGTTTTCCACATAGTCGTTCAATCCAGTCTCTCTTTCCACAACAATTAAAGCGCCGGTTTTGGTCTTAGCCAGTAAAATGGCTGACTTCGCCAGGTCTTGGAACAGCAGGTGCATTTCCTCTTCATTGAGACGTTTTGATTTGCTGAACAGGCGGCCCCTGCCGATATGTTCAAGCGCACGACGCAATTCTGGCTGAAAAACAACCGGCAACGCCACCGCAACCACGGTCAGGGTCTTGCCAAGCAACCAGTATAGAGCGTTGAGATGCAACCAGTTGCTGAGCAACGCGGCAACCAGAATCACCAATAGCCCTTTCAACAAAGTAACCGCTCGGGTGTCTTTGATCATGCCGTAAAGTTTGTATAGAACAAAAGCAACGATCAGGACATCGAGCAGATCGATCAATCCAAATGGCGGTATGATATTGCGAAACTGCTGCTCCATGCGTCGTCCTCCTGTTACAAAATTCTTATGTTTAATTATCAGCGTAAAATATGATTACCTTGTGTTTTATTCGCTTCTATGGCATAAAAATCCTTTTTCATTGTCGCTACAACGAAAAGCCTCCCGCGGCTGCGGGAGGCTTGAAACCCTCTGAAATCAGAGCTTCGTAACCGTATTTACCCAACCACGGCTGTCCGGCATGGTTCCGTACTGCATCCCGGTCACGGCATCAAACAGTTTTTGCGATGTCGGTCCAGTCTGGTTATTGTTAATCACTATTTTTTGGCCTTTCCATGACAACTCGCCAACGGGTGAAATGACTGCGGCAGTGCCGGAGCCAAAAGCTTCCTGTAACGTGCCATTGGCATGGGCCGCAAAGATTTCGTCAATCGAAATTTGGCGTTCCGAGACTTTCATACCCCATTCTTTGGCCAGTTCCAGTACGGTACGGCGGGTAATGCCGCCGAGAATACTGCCATTGAGTGCGGGAGTAATCAGTTCGTCATTGATTTTGAAGAAAATATTCATTGTGCCGACTTCTTCAACATATTTGCGCTCGACGCCGTCCAACCACAAAACCTGAGCAAATCCGCCTTTTTTCGCCTCGACCTGGGCGCGCAAACTGGCCGCATAATTGCCCGGAGTCTTGGCCTCGCCAATCCCGCCAACTACTGCACGCACGTACTTGTCTTCGACCCGAATATTAACCGGATTGAAGCCTTGCGCATAATAAGTGCCGGAAGGAGACAGTATAATAAACAACCGATAGGTATCTGAGCACTTCACGCCAACAAAAGGATCGGTGGCAATGATAAACGGTCGGATGTAAATCGACGTGCCAAGTTTTCCCGGCAACCAGCGCTTATCAATTTCAAGCAATTTGTACAAGCCAGCCTGAACCATATCCACATCGGTATTGGGAATGCAGAGAATATCGGCAGAACGGTTGAACCGCTGCAAATAGTCACGCGTACGGAAAACCACCAACCGATTGTCGCAGGTTTTGAACGCCTTCATTCCTTCGAAAATTGCCTGCCCATAATGCAGCACCATCGCCGAGGGAAACAGCGAAAATTCCTCATAAGGGACAATTCTTGGCGAATGCCAACCCTTTCCTGTTTGGTAGTCCATCACAAACATATGGTCCGTGAAGTACGTGCCAAAGCCAAGTTTTTCTTCGTCAGGCATAGTGCCTGGCTTGTTGGTCAATTGAACACTGATTTCTGACATACCCTTCCCTCCCTACTTGCTGATTGGTTTGTCTTTATTTAATGGTAAAAAATCAATTTGCATTATCGTATAATTCTAAAAGTGTCGCTGTAGAAACTCTATCACTCTCCCCCATAATTGTCAATCCGCACTGCATAATGTATTCTTTTGTTTCGCAAGTGTAACGGAAATAGGATCCGCAGAAACTTAGCCGTAACAACTCGAAAAGCCCGAACACTGCTGCACTGCAACAACGTTCGGGCTTTTTGTTCAGTTTTTGCTTCTGCTAAATATTCCCCTGGATATATTTCTCGATCATAATTTCTTGCTGCTGTAAATGCAGCCGGCATTTTTCGATGGCGGAACGCACCTGCGCGAACGCAGTGCCTCCCTCAGAATTGCGAGCTTCTATACAGGTTTCGATTTTCAATGCCGCCAGGATATCTGCTTCAAACAGGGGGCACAACACCAGCAGTTCCTCTAGCGGCAGTTCGGCCAAATTGCGTTTGGTTTCAATCGCTAACCGCACCGCCCGGCCCACTACTGAATGCGCCTCACGAAACGGCAATCCTTTGCGGACCAGATAATCAGCCATATCGGTAGCGTTGGAGAAATCGTCATCAAGCACTTGTCTCATCCGGGCGGCGTTTAGCTTCATTCCTTTTAGCATTGCCGCATAAACGGAAAGACTAAACTTCAGGGTATCGATCGTATCAAACAGGCCTTCTTTGTCTTCCTGCATATCTTTGTTATAGGTCATCGGCAAGCCCTTGAGGGTTGTCAGCATCGCCATCAGATGGCCCACGACCCGGCCGGTTTTACCACGGACCAGTTCGCAGACATCTGGATTTTTCTTTTGCGGCATGATGCTTGAGCCAGTGCAATGTGCGTCATCGAGTTCAACAAAAGAAAATTCGGTTGACGACCAGAGAATCAGTTCTTCGCTTAACCGGGACAGGTGAACCATCAGAATCGAGGCAAACGACAAAAATTCTACGATGTAGTCCCGGTCGCTGACCGCATCCATGCTGTTCTCGTATATTTTGGCAAATTTCAGTTCGTCAGCAACCATTCGCCGGTCGATCGGAAAGGTAGTGCCGGCCAATGCGCCGGCGCCAAGCGGCATAATATCGCTACGTTCCCAGACTCCCGCCAGTCGGTCAAAATCCCGCGCCAGCATCTGAAAATAGGCCAGTAGGTGATGGGAAAACAATACCGGCTGCGCCCGCTGCAAATGGGTATAGCCCGGCAGGATTACCTCATGGTTGGTTGCCGCCACTTCGACGATCGACTGCTCCATGTCGTGAATCAGTCGGGCGATCGAGAGAATGGCTGTTTTTATGTACATGTGGGTATCGAGCGCCACCTGATCGTTCCGGCTGCGGGCCGTATGCAGCTTGCCGCCGACCGGTCCGATCCGTTCGGTCAACCGCTTTTCAATATTCATATGGATATCTTCCAGTGCAACTTCAAAGGAGAAATTGCCAGCCTCGATATCCGTCAGGATTGACTGCAGTCCTGCAAGGATCTGTTCGGTTTCCGCTAAGGTAATGATGCCGCACTGCCCCAGCATCCGGGCATGCGCCATGCTACCGAAAATATCCTGTCGATACATACGTTGATCAAACGAAATGGAGGAGGTGAACTCCTCCACACTCGCGTCGGTGTCCCGGGTAAACCGGCCACCCCACAACTTTGTCACTTCTTTTTCGCCTCTCTCTGCATCATCAGCGCCCTGATTTTCAGCGGCAGGCCAAACAGATTGATAAATCCTTCGGCGTCTTGTTGATTGTACACTTCATCGCGGCCAAAGGTGACGAACCCTTCATTGTACAGGGAGTATGGCGATTTTGCGCCAGCGCTCATGATGTTGCCCTTGTACAGCTTCATCCGCACCGTGCCGGTTACCGTCTTCTGGGTTTCATTGACAAACGCATCCAGCGCTTCCCGCAGCGGGGCGAACCACATGCCGTCATAAACCAGTTCGGCATAACGGACTGCCATCTGCTCTTTGTAGTGGAGAGTCGCCCGATCCAGGGTCAACGCTTCCAGTTCCCGATGCGCGTAATAGAGAATCGATCCACCGGGCGTCTCATACACACCACGGGATTTCATTCCGACCAGGCGGTTCTCGACCAGATCAGCCACGCCTACGCCGTGCGCAGCGCCAATTTCATTCAGTTTGCTTACCAAAGCAATTGGTTTCATTTTTTTGCCGTTGACGGAAACCGGCACGCCCTGCTCGAAACCGACCTCAACATATTCCGCCTTATCCGGCGCAGCTTCCGGCGAAACCGAAATCATACACAGATCGGACTTTGGCTCGTTCCAGGGGTCTTCCAGGTCGGCGCCTTCGTGACTGAGATGCCAGAGGTTCTCATCCATGCTGTAGGGACGAGCCTTGGTCACCGGAATGGGAATGCCGCGTTGTTCCGCATAGTCGATGGCGTCTTCACGCGAACGGATGTCCCAGAGCCGCCAGGGAGCAATGATTTTCAGATGCGGCGCCAGCGCCTTAATTGTCAGTTCGAACCGGACCTGGTCGTTGCCTTTGCCGGTCGCACCATGCGAAATCGCTTCTGCGCCTTCTTTTTCAGCAATCCGGGCCAGTGCCTGGGCAATGATCGGGCGGGCCATCGAGGTCCCCAGTAAATATTTTCCTTCGTATACAGCGCCGGCTTTCAGCGTCGGCCAGATATATTCGGTGATGAATTCTTCGCGCAGGTCTTCCACATAGACCTTGCTAGCGCCAGTTTTGAGCGCCTTGTTCTTGACGAATTCAAAATCATCGCCCTGCCCGACATCGGCGCACATAGCAATGACTTCATAGCCATAGTTTTCGATCAGCCAGGGAATAATAACCGACGTGTCCAATCCACCGGAGTAGGCCAGTATTACTTTTTTGGCCCCTTTTTTCTGCGTTTTGCTCATGTGAGTCCCCTCCAAACAAATATTACGAATCTATTATAGTACGAATTGCGCCGCTTGCCAAAAGCCAGTCACTGATAATTTGAAAATTATCCTACATTACCAACGCCATAATCGCCTTTTGGACATGCAGGCGATTTTCCGCCTCTTCAAAAATCTCATCAGCATGCGCTTCAAATAGTTCATCGCTGATTTCTTCTCCGCGGTGCGCTGGCAGACAGTGCAGCACCATCGCCTTGGGATTGGCAATTGCCATCATGGCGCTATTAAGGCTATAGCCGCCAAACGCCTTGAGCCTGGCCCGGTGTTCCGCTTCATGTCCCATACTCGACCATACATCAGTCACCAGTACATCTGCGCCAGTGGCTGCTTCACGCGGGTCGTTCACGACGGTTATACTGCCACCGGTTTCCTGCGCCGCTTGATGGGCTCGGGCGACTATATCGGCCTTGGGCTCATAGCCAGGCGGCGTGGCAACAACGATGTTCATGCCGGTACGGGCGCCGCCTTCCATCAGTGAGTTGGCCATATTGAAGCCATCACCGAGAAAGGCTAATTTCAATCCTTTCAATCCGCCCAATTTCTCACGTACCGTAAATAAATCAGCCAGCACCTGACAAGGATGGTGCAAGTCCGTCAGTCCGTTAATCACAGGAACCGAGGACCATGCAGCCAGTTCTTCAACGTCTTTTTGCGCATAGGTTCTGATCATGATTCCGTCCAGATAGCGAGACAAAACGCGTCCTGTATCCTTGATCGGTTCGCCGCGCCCCATCTGCAGATCATTGGCTGACAGAAACAGGGCCATTCCCCCTAGCTGATACATTCCCACTTCAAAAGAAACCCGGGTACGCGTCGATGACTTTTGAAAAATCATCCCCAGTGTTTTCCCCTGTAGCAGCGGATGCGCGATCCCGGACTTCTGCTTTTGCTTCAGATCAGTGGTGAGACAGAAAACCTCTTCCACTTCTGCCGGCGAAAGGCTAAGAATGTCCAGCACATCTTTCCCTTTCATGCTCATAATTACCCTCTTTTCCTCTTCGCCGACATCAGCCGGCGGTTATTGCCATTTTTCCAGTACAGCATCAACGATTGCTACGACTTCATCCACATGACTCCGTCCGATGTTCAGCGGCGGCACAAACCGCAGCACATTGCCGGCCGTGCAGTTGATGATAGCCCCCTGCGCCATGCAAAGATCTACGACATCGCGGCCCGGGCGGGTCAATTCGACGCCAACCATCAAGCCTTTGCCACGAATGGTTTTGATCAGGGCAGGATATTTTTGTTGCAACGTTTGAAGCTTTTCAATCAGGTATTCGCCTATTGCTGCGGCGTTTTTGATCAGATTTTCCTGTTCAAGCGTTTCCAATACCGCCAACGCCGCGGCGCAGGCCAGTGGATTGCCGCCAAAGGTCGAGCCATGATCGCCGGGGACAAAGGCTGCAGCGACTTTCTCGGTCGCTAGGAATGCGCCGACTGGTACGCCACCGGCCAAGCCCTTAGCTAATGTAATAATATCAGGTTTTACGCCATATGTCTGGCAAGCCAGGAAACTGCCGGTTCGTCCCATACCGCTCTGGATTTCGTCAAAAATCAGCAAGGCGCCATATTGGTCGCATAACTCGCGGGCGTATTCCAAATAGCCGTCAAGCGGAACATGAATGCCGCCTTCGCCTTGCACCGGCTCAATCATCACAGCACAGGTCTTGGCCGACACAACGGCTTTTAACGCCGCCTTGTCATTGAAAGCTACATAGCGAAAACCGCCGGGTAATGGTTCATAGCCTTCCTGGTACTTGGGCTGTCCAGTCGCTGTTAGCGTCGCCAGCGTCCGACCATGAAACGAATGCTCGGCGGTAACAATTTCAAACTTATCCTGACTAATCAGTTTTCCATACTTCCGGGCCAACTTCATTGCACCTTCATTTGCTTCGGCACCGCTGTTGGCAATAAACACCTTGTCCATGCCGGAGAGTTCGGCCAGTTTTTTGATCAATTGAACCTGCGGCTCGGTGTAGTAAAGATTCGAGCAATGAATCAGCCGTCCGGCCTGCTCACAGACGGCCTTCACCAAAGCAGGATGCCCATGACCCAACACATTGACCGCGATCCCGGCCAAAAAATCAATATATTTTTTGCCTTCTGTGTCAAATACATAAGGTCCCTCGCCGTGTGATAGAACCAGCTGATACCGGCTGAACACAGGCATAAAATATTTTTTGTCCAGTTCAACTACGTGTTGTTTTTCCACGGCTCACACTTCCTTTCCTTTGACTACGGCGGTTCCCGCCTTATTTCCAGGCATGAGCGATTCCACAATGCAGTGGGGACGGCGGCCATCAACCACCCGGGTCAATTTTGCCCCGTTGGCGAGCGAAGCCATGCATGCCTGAACTTTTGGAATCATGCCGCCTTCAACAATTCCCGTCTTGATCATCTCAACCGCCTCATCGCACGGCAGCTCACAAATCAGGCTGCTCTTGTCATGGTAATCGTAAAATACTCCTTCCACATCGGTAAGCAGTAAAAACACATCGGCGTGCAACTCGGCTGCGACTGCGGCCGCTGCGGTATCAGCGTTGATATTGTAGGTCTGCCCGTCACAGTCAGCGCCGATTGGCGCGATAACCGGGACGTAGCCCGCATCCATCAATGTGTTCAGCAAATCCGCCTTGACCGCCGCCACCTCGCCGACAAAGCCGATGTCGACCTGTTTGGCCGCGCCGTCTTCATAAACAGTTGCCAGATGCTTGTTCACGGTAAACATCGCTGCGTCTTTACCATTTAAGCCGACAGCGCGCACGCCGGCGCGGTTAATGAAGTTGACCAGCTCGGGATTGGTTTTGCCAACCAGGGCCATCTCCGCCAAACTGGCAGTTTCCGCATCAGTCACCCGTAAACCGGCAACAAACTCGCTTTTTTTGTTCATCGCCTTCAATAGGCCGGTAATTTCCGGACCGCCCCCGTGCACAATCGCCACTTTGACGCCCGCTTGCCACAAATCAGCGATGTCTTGAGCGACAGCCTGTTTCAACGTCGCGTCGAGCATGGCATTGCCGCCGTACTTGACCACGACTGTCTTTCCCTGCCATTTTTTCAGCTCCGCCGTCATCATGTCGTGTATTCTCCGTTAATTTTCACATATTCATACGACATATCACACGTATATACAGTTGTTGAAACATTTCCCACAGCCAGATTGATCACAACTTTGATTTCGCGTTCCGCCATTGCCTGGCGCAACTCTTTTTCATCAAATTTCGCCCCCAGTCCGGCTTCGACAATCTGGACGCCGCCGATGGACAGGGTAGTTTTTTCCGGCGACAGCTCCGCTCCGGAATAACCGGCTGCGCATAAAATGCGGCCCCAGTTGGGATCCTGACCAAAGAAAGCCGTTTTCACCAGCGGAGAGTTCGCGATGGCCATGCCGGCTTTGCGTGCATCGGCCATGTTCAACGCCCCCTGCACTTCAATCTCAATAAATTTGGTAGCGCCCTCGCCGTCTCGGGCTACCTTTTTGGCCAAGTTTAGGGCCGCCGCTTTGAGCGTCGCTGCAAATGCTTCATACTCTGGCCCTACCAGGCTATTGACTTGCGGATTGCCGGCCATTCCGTTCGCCAATACAACTAACATGTCATTCGTACTCATATCGCCATCGACCGTGATACGATTAAAAGAAACTTCGACCGCCTCAGTCAGCGCTTTTTGCAGCACATCCGGCGACACTGCCGCATCGGTCGTAATCAGGCCGAGAACCGTGGCCATGTTTGGACAGATCATGCCGGCGCCTTTAGACATCCCACCGAAACGAACCGGCACGCCGCCGATTTCTTCGACGAAACCGCAGGTTTTGACAAAAGTATCGGTTGTCATAATTGCCTGCGAGGCTTTCTCGCCGCCGTATTCCGACAACTCGGCCACAGCTTGGCGAACGCCGGCCGACAGTTTTTCCATCGGCAGCGGCACACCGATCACGCCTGTCGATGCGACCACCACGGCATCCATGCTGATATCCAGCAACGACGCCACTTGTTTGGCCGTATTCTGCGCATCGATCAGCCCTTGCTCCCCGGTGCAGGCATTGGCGCAACCGGCGTTCAGGATTACTGCCCGGCCGGATACTTTTTTCAACGCTGCTTTGGACACCAGCACTGGGGCCGCCGGAAACTTATTGGTTGTAAACCGTCCCGCCCAGGTCGCTTCCACCGTGCTAAAAACAAGAGCCACGTCTTCTTTGCCATTTTTTTTGATACCGGCTTTTACGCCAGCTGCCTTAAATCCTTTGGGAAATGTTATCCCGCCTGCCACTTCTTTCAAAACAACCTGCCTCCTTTTTATGGGTACAACGGGGCTTGCGTCAGGGCCGTCTTCTCGTCAATCACACACCGTCTTAATACCGAGTTGCTTGTCACACCAACCTATCAACATCCTTGATGGAAAACAACTTATCATGATAGAATTGGGACAATGCAGCCAATCTGGTAAACAATAGCCTCATGCACCGTCGTCTTTGCCGCTTCTTATTATTATACAGCATTGTCGTATTTTATTTCAACCCTTCTTTGCAATTTAGCCAACATTGCCCACGTACACGTTATTCAGGTATTGCTCGGCCAGGCCCCGAGCCCGCAGCAACCTCTCTAACGGCGTAGCTGGCAGTTCAAGCCGGTAACGGGGAAAATAGCGGGACAAATGCAGAGGAATTTCAGGATCAATGTTGGCCAGCCAGCGAGCCAGCGATACAATCTCATCGTCACCGTCGTTCAGCCCTGGAATAACCAGTGTTGTCACTTCTACGTGGCAATGACCGGCGGCAATTTCAACCGTTCGTTTGACGGCCTCAAGTTCACCGGCGCAGACATCTTGATAAAACGGAGCGCGAAACGCTTTTACATCGATGTTAATCGCGTCAATCAGCGGCAATAATTCAGCTAAAGGTTCCGGATTGATGAAACCGTTGGTCACCAGGACATTTTTCAGACCGCGTTTTTTCACAGCCGCAGCCGCATCGCAGACATATTCAAACCAGACAACCGGTTCGGAGTAGGTAAAGGCTACTCCGATATTCAGTGGCCCCTGTTCTTCCGCCAATTCAGCCAATTTTTCCGGACTGATGGCGGCAAACGCCGGATCCCCGTGGGCAATCTCCCAGTTTTGACAAAATTGGCAGTGCAAATTGCAACCCCAGGTTCCGACGGATAAAATCATCTGCCCGGGAAAAAAGTGATACAATGGTTTTTTTTCAATCGGATCCATCGCAATAGAAGTGACTTCGCCATAGTTCTGGCTGAATAACGCCCCGGCCTCATTCAAACGAACCCGGCAGCGGCCTGTTCGTCCTGGCGGAATCTGACAGAAGTGGGGGCACAAGTTACAACGCACGGCCATTTCAGCCGGTTCCCAGTATCTCGCTATGTGCATTTTACACCTCTAATGGTACCGGACCACTTCAAACCGGTACATTTCTATCGGTTCATCGGGCTTGATGCCAGCCTTGTTGCAGGCAATCGAAACCTGCTCTTCAACGGTATTGACGCCTTCGAGGTCCGGCAACAAGACCCCGGATCGACCGCCGCGCCGGACAATCACGCCATAGCGTCGGGGGTCAAGTTTGCTTATTGAATCAATGCGTTCTGGTTCCCCCAGTATATCAACCGACACCTCCAACTGTTCGAGTTCAACTGGTTGGACACGAGGGAAACGCGGATCAGCAGTTGCGGCACTGACGGCGTTACGAATGATCTCTGCAGCTGCATTCGCTTGCATTGGCAAAATCGTACCGATACAGCCGCGTAGTTGGCCTTGTTTTTTTAAAGACACAAACACTCCCGCCGGTTTTTGCAATTCTTCCGGCAACGGCTCGCCAAACTCGGGCAGAGTGCGCCCATGATCCATTAGAAAGCGCAAACTTGCTTTGGCGATTCGGACCGGCATACTTTCTGCATTCACACCAATCCCTCCTTTTCCCTTTGGCGGGTGACCGAAAACGTTGCCACTGCATACCCGACGCCAAAGGGTCCTTCATAAGACAACACACTGGCATCAACTTCCATTCCATCCATCGACCCCATAAGGAAAAATATCGGGCGCAGCCCACACTCTCCCGCCGCTTCGACTAATTCTTCGCCAAGGTCAAACATGGAGCGGACATCCATCACACGCAATAACCCGACGATCCGGTCGTCGAACTCTTTGCCGGACGGACTATAGCCTGCCGGTGCATCAGGTTTGAGCCGATGCGACAAATCCCCCGAAGCAATGATGGCAACCCTCTGCCGACTTGATTCAATCGCCGCCTGAACCGCTTTTCCACACGCATACATCTCTGAATGCGTCAAAAAACCGGTCGACATATGCACAACTTGCCCGCGGAAACCGGCTTTGTACAGATAATATAGCGGGATAACGGCCCCATGGTCAAGCTGTAGAGAAAACCGGTATTGCTGGGCCAGTTCAGTAGTCAACGCCAACAGACTTACTCCCAGGCGCTCAGACTGCTTGATGATGCTGCTGACCAGCAGACTATTTGTTTCAAAAGAAACCGAAACCTCTGGCGCACCGAAGGCTGCCAGATTTCCTTTTAAAACCGGTGATACGTTCACGCCAACCGCATCACGGAATGCTGGACCGTGGGGCGTAATGACCACAACAGTCGTCGGGTTTTTCTCGAGTAAAAACCGCGCCGCCGCTTCGGCGGATTCGATCGTTTGTTTAACATGAAGGCACTCCGCTCCACCCACTTCAGGCAACATGATTGGCGGGTGCGGAAACAAGGCGCAACCGACTAAATAAGCCACTACCTTCACCTCTTCCCATTTGTCTTTTGTTCAGCTTTCCACAACTTTTAGCTTAATTCCTGCTAATCTTGGCGATCAATTTAAAAATTTGGAGGAACGCATGCGTTTTGTTAAATGGATATTAATTCTATGTCTCTTCATCGGTGTTTACTTTGGCTGGAACCACTCTGGCGGACAGAACCCACTGGTGCCGGCTGTAGACCGGGTACAGGCTGCGTTCTCATTTCGCGCCCATGTCGAAAGCAAACTAAACCGCAAAAACTACGTCCCCCTGGCTCAAATCCCGCTATTATTCCAACAAGCGATCATTTCTGTGGAAGATAATCGGTTTCACCAGCACTCCGGAATTGATCTCGAAGCAGTGTTCCGGGCAATGCTCGTCAACCTGCAGTCTGGCGAGTTGGTGGAAGGCGGCAGCACGATCACACAACAGTTAATCAAAAACCTGTTCCTGTCTCAAGACCGGACTTGGAGCCGCAAGGCATTTGAAATCCCGCTGACGTTCTTAATGGAAAACCAATTCAGCAAAGCAGAAATCCTTGAGATGTATCTGAACAGCATTTATTTCGGCTCCGGCGCTTACGGAATTGGCGCCGCCAGTCAAACCTACTTCGCCAAAACCCCTGCTACGTTAACATTGCCGGAATCGGCTCTGATCGCCGGCCTGCCGGCAGCTCCATCGCTTTATTCTCCCCTGGTCGACGTCACCATGGCAATGCAGCGCCAAAGAGTTGTACTTGCTGCGATGGTCAAACATGGCTATATCTCGCAACAGCAATCCGACCAGGCCCGCGCTGCAGCGTTGCAGTTAAACCGATAATACAAGCCGAACGCGACAACAGAAAAGTGCTGTGCCAAAACTCAAGTTTCGGCACAGCACTTTTTATAATTTCAGCTTTTTGTTGCCAATCGGTAGCACAGCGACCTCGGTGGCTACTACTATTTTTTCGGCTTCTTGCCGGACGGTTTATCAGTGGTCTCCGGGGTCACGCCGGGTGCAAAGAAGTTCTTGGTCTGTTTCCATTCAACAGTCAGGTTTTCTTTCAAAACCGAAAGATAGGTTCTTTCGATGGTGAACTCGCGAATATAGGTGTTTTCATCAATATACTTGGCATCCTTGATCAGGCGCCCTTCATCCTGTACATTGAAGGCAAGCAACATAAAATAGCCTTTGCGTTCAGCCGTCAACTCTTTCTTGTAAGCAGCTCCCAGTGTAACGGGCGAATTCTTTTCCATCAGATTGCGACTGAGTTCTTTATAGGTCGCAAACACTACGGTTTGCGATGAAGACAATAATGGATATATTTCGGGAAACATCGTCTTGAAATCTTTGATCTGGAACGGCATATCCGGCGTAAATCGCTGCATCCTCACGAATGAACCGGGTTTGTCGCCTTCGTATTTGACATCCATGCCGATTCCTATATCCTGGCGGCGGAAACGATAGGTATAAGTATCGGCCTGGGCCTTTTTATAGCCGCTCTTCTCCCATTGTTCTTTGGTCCAGGGTTGATTGTCACTGTCGATGACCAGTCGGAAGTCGCCATAAATTTGGGTGATTGTTTCGCGTGTGTCATCCAGACTGGCAAATACCGGCGCCGCAACTGCCAAAACAACAAACATCATCAATACCAAACAAATTTTTTTCATCTTTCATTCCTCCGTATCCCCAAATGGCCGCTTCTTTTTAAGCGCAATCTATATACCAGTTCTTATATTTGACCTGGCAGGTCCGGAATCCTGCTAAAAAAGAAACCCGGAAAATGTTTTCCGGGTTTGCATAACTGATAATTAACGTTTTGAGTATTGCGAAGCCTTACGGGCCTTTTTGAGACCGTATTTCCGACGTTCTTTTTCACGCGGGTCACGAGTCAGAAAACCAGCTTTTTTCAGCGCCGGACGATATTCACCGTCAACACGGAGTAAAGCGCGGGCAATTCCATGACGGACTGCGCCAGCCTGACCGGAGAATCCACCGCCGTCAACACGGGCCAGTACATCATACTTGGCCAATGTTTCCGTGAGGACCAACGGTTGTTTAATGATCAGTTGCAGCGTCTGCAAACCGAAATATTGATCATACGCATAATTGTTGATCAAAATCTTGCCTGATCCAGGAATCAAACGAACCCGAGCAGTAGAAGTCTTGCGCCGGCCCGTAGCATAATAAATAATCGGGGTCTTTGCCATCAACAGTTCCTCCTCACCAATCGCTATCGAACGTTAATCTCAAGGATTTCCGGTTGCTGTGCTGCATGCGGATGCTCCGCGCCGGCATATACCTTGAGCTTACGATACATATCTGCACCGAGACGGTTTTTCGGCAACATGCCTTTGACTGCCATCTCCATGACCCGTTCCGGACGAGAGGCCAAAAGTTTTCCAGCGACCGTAAACTTGCCGCCACTTTGGTAACCTGAATGACGGAAATACGTTTTTTGCACCGCTTTTTTGCCGGTAAAAACAAGCTGCGATGCATTAATCACGATAACATGGTCACCTGTATCCATATGAGGGGTAAACGTCGGTTTGTGCTTGCCGCGCAGAACTTTGGCAACTTCCGCCGCCACACGTCCAACCGCTTTTCCGGCTGCATCGACAACATACCATTTTCGGTCGATTTCAGCGGTTTTCGCCATAAATGTATCCATCGGGGTTCCTCCTCGCTCAAAGCATGTTAGGTATGCGACATCAAAGCTCCGGGGCTAGTGGAAACTCTGACAAATCTCGCATAGTTCATTCTATTTGATGTTGTGTTGGTTGTCAAGGCTTTTCGTAGAATACCCTTAGCAGATATAGTCCGCTCGCAGGCGCTGTCGCACCGGCTTTGCGGCGGTCCTGCCCGGCAAATATCTGCTGAAAAGTGTCCGGCAATATTTTTCCCAACCCGACATTGACCACTGTTCCCACGATATTGCGAACCATATGATAGAGAAACCCGTTGCCATGAAACCGAAATTCCAACAGGTTCCCTTGACAGGTACAGGTCGCATCATATAAAGTGCGGACCGGATTTTTCGCCGAACTGCCGGCCGACTGGAATGCACCAAAATGATGTTCGCCAATGATCTGTTGCAGCACAGTTTGCATCGCCGCCACATCCAATGGTTTAGGCACTTGCCACACATAGTTGCGTTGCAATGGATCCGTCACCGCTGAATTCAAAATGCGATAGCTGTACAACTTTCCGGTCGCCGCGAATCGGGCATGAAATATGTCTGTCATTTCCTGCGCATCCAATACAGCAATATCCCGCGGCAACATTCCCTGCATTGCGACAGGAATTCGATCAGTCGGCACACGGCTCGTCGTTCGAAAACTGACCGTCTGTCCGTAAGCATGGACTCCGGCATCGGTTCGGGCTGCTCCGGCAATAAAAATTGGTTCCCCCAGCAACGCTGTCAGGGTTTCTTCCAAAACCTGCTGTACAGTCAGCGCATTGGCCTGTCGTTGAAAACCATGGTAACCGCTACCATCGTAAGCAACTGTCAATTTCAGATTTTTCCCTGTTATTCGCATACTGTTCATCCCCAGCGTAACCAGGCCAGACCCGCAATCAGCAGGCCCATCACCATGGTAGCTGCAACATCACGCAGGCTCAGTTGGAGTTCTTTCATCCGGGTCCGGTTATCGCCGCCGCGATAGCAGCGAGCTTCCATCGCGGTTGCCAATTCATCGGCCCGCCGGAATGCGCTGATGAACAATGGAACTAAAATCGGCACCAGGTTTTGTCCGCGCTTCAAAATGTTGCCGGAAGAAAAGTCTGCGCCGCGCGCCATCTGCGCTTTCATAATCCGGTCTGTTTCTTCCAGCAGCGTCGGTACGAACCGCAGTGCGATCGTCATCATCATTGCCAGTTCATGAACCGGCAATTTGACCATTTTAAACGGAGACAATAACCGTTCGATCGCATCAGTCAATGCAATCGGCGAAGTAGTGAAAGTCAGCAACGAAGAGATCAGAATCAGATAAACCAGGCGTGCCGACATTTGAACCGCTTGCCGCACCCCTTCTGTGGTGATTGAAACCGGTCCCCATTCAATTAATGCTGTTCCCGGCGTCATGAACAGATGAATACCTGCTGTCAATAACAAAATAATCCACAATGGTTTGATCGAACGCAGAACAATTTTAACTGGAATTCCTGAAATCAAGGTGATCAGGCAGATAAACAGGCCAACTACCAGGTACGCCGCATAATTCGTCGCCAAAAAAATAGCGGAGATAAACGCCAGTGTCAAAAGTATTTTGCTGCGAGGGTCCAGATTATGGACAACAGAATTTCCCGGGAAATATTGGCCCAACATAATATCCGTCAACATGATGTATCTCTCTTTCTTTGCAGGGCGAGCTCAATTGCAGCAACAACCGCTTCTTCATTCTGAAGGGTATCATCTATTTGCAGACCGCGCGCTCGAAGCGTCTTTAGCAGCGACGTCACATGCGGCAGACTGACGCCAAAATCGCGAAGCTCGATCGTCTCGTCATGAAACAGTTCGGCCGGGGCGCCATCAAATCTCACTTGACCATGATCCATCACAAGCAGCCGTTTCGCCATCCGGGCCACGTCTTCCATGTTATGAGTCACCAATACAACCGCCATGCCAGTATCCCTGTACAGTTGCAGGATTTGCGCGTATATTTCATCGCGCCCGCACGGATCAAGTCCGGCTGACGGTTCGTCGAGCACCAGATATTCAGGTTGTAGTGCAATGACACCGGCGATTGCTACCCGCCGCATCTGTCCACCACTTAATCGAAATGGCGAGCGTTTGGCGATTTCGCCAACATTTAATCCTACGCAAGTCAACGCCGCTTCGACCCGTTCCTGAACTTCGTCGACACTTAAACCCAAATTGCGTGGGCCAAACGCAACATCATCAAATACCGTTTCTTCAAACAACTGATGTTCTGGGTACTGAAACACCATTCCGACCTTTTGGCGCACCTGTTTCAGTGATTTTTTTTTGTCATGCAAATTAATTCCATTTAAACAAACCTGACCAGCTGTAGGCCGCAACAGACCATTGAGATGTTGGACCAAAGTCGATTTTCCAGAACCCGTGTGTCCGATAATTCCAATAAATTCCCCCGGTTCAATTGTTAGATTGATATCACGCAGGGCCTCGCGACAATACGGCGTACCTGGCATATAGGTATAGCAGACATTCTGCAGTGTTATGGACATAAAGCCACCGCCAGCTCATCATCCCGAATGATCCCTGCGGGAAGCGCCACACCTTTTTGGCGTAATCGCGCGGCAATGTCTGCGGCAATCGGCACGTCAAGGCCGAGTGAACGAATGCGGTCAACCTGACTGAAGACTGCAGCAGGAGCGCCATCCATAATTACTTTGCCGGCCTCCATAACAACAACGCGATCAGCCGCTACCGCTTCTTCCATGAAGTGGGTGATTAAAACTACCGTAATGCCCTGTTGTCGATGCAACTTGCACACAGCATCCAGAACCTCGCCGCGCCCGACGGGGTCCAGCATAGCAGTCGGTTCGTCCAGCACCAGGCAGCGCGGGTTCATCGCTAACACTCCGGCAATTGCGACTCGCTGTTTCTGGCCGCCCGAAAGCAGATGCGGTGCATGCAGGCTATAATCGGACATGCCGACCATAGCTAATGCAGAGTGAACGCGTTGAACAATTTCTGGTTGCGGTACCCCGAGGTTTTCCGGACCAAAAGCAACATCTTCTTCTACCAACGATGCGACAATCTGATTATCGGGGTTTTGAAACACCATGCCAACAGTTTGCCGCACATCCCACAAATACCCCGGCTGGCGTGTATCCATTCCAGCCACCAAGCACTCCCCTGCATCTGGTATTAGTAATGCATTGAGGTGCTTGGCCAGCGTCGATTTTCCCGAGCCATTTCGCCCGATAATAGCCAAAAATTCGCCTTCGGAGACACTTAGATTCACATGGTCCAGCGCCATCAGCGTTTCATCCTGTTCATTGCGATAAGTATGGCATAAATCTTTAATCTGTAGCATGATAGATTACCCCACGCGTCCTTCCCAACAAACATAAAAAGAAAGGCGACCCTTGCGGTCGCCCCTACGGCTTGTTACACCAGTTCCAGTATCGCCATCAGCGCTGCGTCACCTTGTCGCGGTCCCAGTTTGAGAACCCGTGTGTAGCCACCCTGACGTTCTTTGTACTTTGGCGCAATCGTTTCGAACAATTTCCGCACTACAGTTTCATCCGTCATAAATGCCAGCGCCTGGCGCCGGGCATGCAGATCGCCCCGTTTTGCCAGCGTAATCATTTGATCAGCCAACCCGCTTACTTCTTTTGCTTTTGCTTCGGTTGTCTCAATGCGTTCCTTGTCAAACAGTGCTGTAACAACATCGCGCAACATTGCCTTACGGGCGCTTGAATCTCGTCCAAACTTTCGGTAAGCCATTCTCCACCCTCCTTTATCAGTCCTCGACTTCTCGCAAGAAAAGTCCTAAGTCTACAAGTTTCTTTTTAACTTCTTCCAATGACTTCCGACCAAGGTTGCGAACTTTCATCAACTCATCCTCAGTCATCTTGGTCAAATCAGAAACGTAATTGATGCCAGCTCGTTTGAGACAATTATAAGAACGAACCGACAGGTCAAGTTCCTCAATCGTCATTTCGCCAGGATTCTTCGGCGCATCTTCGCTCTTTTTCCCTTCAATACCGGGTTGATCGGTACTGAGGCGGAAGATCTTCAATGAGTCCTGGAGAATTCCCGCAGCTTCTCCCAGCGCCTCGTCCGGACGAATGCTGCCATCAGTCCAGATTTCCAGGGTCAGTTTGTCATAGTCGGTGCGGTTGCCGACGCGAGTATCTTCAACGGTGAAGTTCACTTTAAGCACCGGCGAAAAGATCGAGTCAACCGGAATCACACCAATAACGTGATCAGCCTTTTTGTTATGAACAGCAGCAACATAGCCTTTTCCTGTTTCGACAGTCATCTCCATACGAAGCGAATGCTTTTCTTCAACTGTTGCCAAATGCAGTTCTGGATTGAGGATTTCAATGTCAGAACTCGCTTCAATGTCGCCGGCAGAAATTGATCCGCCGCCTTCAATTTCAATGCGCATTGTCTGAATATCTTCCGTATGAGATTTCAGACACAGTTCCTTAAGGTTGAGAATAATATCAGTTACATCTTCTCTAACTCCAGGAATCGTGGCAAATTCATGAAGCACGCCCTCGATTTTGACGGAGGTCACGGCAGCGCCTTCCAACGACGACAGTAACACGCGCCGCAAGCTATTGCCGAGTGTCGTACCATAACCACGCTCCAAAGGTTCACAGACAAACTTGCCGTAACGATAGTCCGGACTCAGTTCGACCGTTTCAAGTTTCGGTGCTGGTGGGTTGGTATTATCAATCATCTATTAATGCCCCCTCTCTGCGCAATCTTTCATTATGTCATCGGTCGGGGGAAGTCACTATCTCGAATACAACTCAACAATGAGATGTTCCTGGATCGAAACATCCATCTCTTCGCGACTCGGATAGCGGGTCATGCTACCGCTCAAGTCCTTGACCGATACGTCAAACCAAACAGGAATGGTCTTATGGGCCAATTCCTGGGCGATTCCTTGGATCAAGGGCGACTCTTTGCTCTTTTCACATACCTTGACCACTTCGCCGGCGCGAAGCAGATACGAAGGAATGTCGACGCGATGTCCACCCACTTCGAAATGTCCGTGCATTACCAATTGGCGGGCCTGGGTACGGCTCGAAGCAAATCCCATTCGATATACCACATTGTCCAGACGTCGCTCCAAAAGAACCAACAAGTTTTCACCAGTGATGCCTTTTTGACGCTCCGCCTTTTCAAAATAGGAACGGAACTGCCGTTCCAATACGCCATAGATACGGCGCGCTTTTTGTTTTTCACGCAATTGCAGACCGTATTCTGAAACTTTTTTGCGGCCCTGCCCCTGACCATGTTGCCCTGGAGCATACCCCCGGCGGGAAAACGCGCACTTATCGCTATAGCAACGTTCGCCTTTTAAAAACAACTTGACGCCTTCTCGGCGGCATTGCCGACATACCGGCCCTGTATATTTCGCCATTGCTCTTCAACTCCTCCCGAAATGACTATACTCTTCTGCGTTTGGGCGGCCTGCAGCCATTATGCGGAATAGGAGTGACATCTTTGATCATGTCAACCTCAAGTCCCGCAGCCTGCAACGACCGGATTGCCGCTTCGCGGCCAGCTCCGGGGCCTTTTACATATACTTCAACTTTCTTCAGGCCGTGGTCCATAGCAGCCTTCGCTGCTGTTTCAGCTGCCATTTGCGCCGCGAAAGGAGTGCTTTTGCGGGAGCCTTTGAAACCTTGAATGCCGGCGCTTGACCAGGAAATGGCGTTGCCACGGACATCAGTAATTGTGATGATTGTATTGTTAAAGGTTGAACGGATGTGCGCCACACCCTGTTCAATATTTTTCCGTTCGCGCTTTTTGGGTCTAACAGCTTTCTTGGTAGCCAATCTTCAATCCCTCCTTCTTAGCCTTTGCTACGCTTCGCGCCGACCGTCTTGCGAGGCCCTTTGCGAGTTCTAGCATTGGTTTTGGTTCTCTGTCCACGGACAGGTAATCCCTGACGATGACGACGGCCGCGGTAAGACCCAATTTCAATCAGCCGCTTGATATTGAGTTGTTCTTCCCGACGCAAATCGCCTTCAACTTTGTAGCCTTTGTCAATTGCTTCTCGCAGTTTGGCCACTTCTTCTTCCGTCAGATCACGAACCCGGGTATCCGGATTAACGCCGGTCGTCTTGAGGATTTCCTGGGATGTCGTGAGTCCAATCCCATAAATGTATGTTAAAGCAATTTCCAATCTTTTATCACGCGGTAAATCAACACTTGCAATACGAGCCATGGTTAATCATACACCCCCCTTATCCTTGCTTTTGTTTATGCTTGGGATTTTCACAAATGACCATGACGATCCCTTTGCGTTTTATCACCTTACATTTTTCACAGATAGGCTTAACTGATGGCCTCACCTTCATGATGATCCAATCCTCCTTTATGCTTTGGCTGCCCGAACAACTTCTTCTATTTGAAACGGTAGGTTATGCGTCCGCGCTTTAGGTCATACGGAGTCAATTCCACCGTGACCCGATCACCGGGCAGGATTCGGATAAAATGCATACGAATCTTTCCCGAAACATGAGCCAACACTACGTGCCCATTTTCTAATTGTACCTGAAACATAGCATTTGGTAAAGCTTCAATCACTTTACCTTCAACTTCAATGACATCCTGCTTGGACACGCGATCCCTCCTCGTCCGCTAACCAAAACTAATCTGGACACTTAACTACGGCAGAGTCAAAATTTCCGGTTCTCCGTCTGTTATCGCAACCGTGTGCTCAAAATGAGCGGAGATTTTTCGGTCAACGGTTACAACTGTCCAGTCATCTGCTAAGACTTCAACATCAGGAGTCCCGTAATTTATCATCGGTTCAATAGCCAAGGTCATCCCGCTCTTTAACAGAGGACCTCGCCCCGGCGGCCCATAATTGGGAATTTGGGGGTCTTCATGCATTCTTTGGCCGATGCCGTGACCCACGTAGTCGCGAACCACTCCATAACCATAAGCTTCAGCGTGAAGTTGAACCGCATGAGAAATATCTGATAAACGATTCCCTTTAATAGCCTGCTCAATCGCTTTATTCAGTGCCTGCTCTGTTACTGACAACAATTTCAGTATTTCCGGATCCACCGCGCCAACGGGCAATGTTATTGCAGCATCTCCATAATATCGGTTCAATTTGACGCCAATATCAATGCTGATTATATCGCCGTCTTGCAATTGACGGGGGCCGGGAATTCCATGAACTACCTGCTCATTGATTGAAGAACAGATGCTGGCCGGAAAGCCGCAGTAACCTTTAAATGCCGGAACTGCACCGGCGCGTCGAATGAACTGCTCGGCCATGTAGTCAAGTTCCCTGGTAGTAATTCCTGGGCATACTGCTTTTTTCAGGACTTCCAGCGTTTGACCAACAAGACGGCCGGCCGCTCTCATATACTCGATTTCTTGTTCTGTCTTGAGAACAATCATGGTTCCTCGCCCGTCAGGCTAACGATAATATCTCTGAATACCGCTTCCGTTGGTTGGGCGCCATTAATTTCAGAGTATAAGTCGCGATCACGATAATACTGAATCAAGGGTTGTGTCTGGAGTTGATACACTTCAAGTCTCTCGCGCACAGTGTCTTCCTGGTCATCTGTACGTTGATATAATTCGCCGCCACAACGGTCACAGATGTTTAGTTGAGCCGGCGGACGAAATTCCATGTGGTAGGTGGCGCCGCATGATTGACAAATGCGGCGCCCCGTAAGCCTTGGGATTAGTTCCTGATCCGGAACAGCAATATTCACGACTTTGTTGAGACGAATCCCCATTTTAGCGAGCATTTGATCCAACGCCTGCGCCTGTTGTAGCGTTCGGGGAAATCCATCCAAGATGAATCCGCCGATACAATCAGATTTAGCCAATCGCTCCCTAGTGATGCCCACGGTGACTTGATCAGGGACTAGCGCGCCCACATCCATATACCGCTTTGCTTCCAAACCGAGCGGCGTCCGTTCTTGCAACGCGCCCCGAAAAATATCACCGGTGGATACATGGGGAATGTCATACCGTTCTACTAGTTTAGCCGCTTGGGTGCCTTTACCGGCGCCCGGCGGTCCCATCAACAAGAGATACACGAACAGTCATCCCCTTACTTCATGAAGCCCTGGTAATGCCGCATTAATATCAGCGATTCAATCTGTTTCATCGTATCCAGAGCAACACCGACAACAATCAACAATGCAGTTCCGCCAAAATAAACACCTTCTATCTTGGTAACAACTGCCACAAAATTGGGCAAAATGGCAATTAACGCCAAAAACAAGGAGCCTGCAAGCGTAATACGAGTAACAATCCGGTCAAGATAGTCCGCCGTCGGCTTGCCTGGTCGCAATCCTGGGATAAAGCCACCGTATTTCTTCATGTTTTCTGCCATATCAGGAATATTCATCGTGATGGCAGTATAGAAATAAGTGAAAAACACAATCATCACCGCGTACAGGAAAGTTTGGAAGGGTGAGCCCCATTCAAACCAGCTGGTAACTGTTTTGACCCATGCGACATCGACAAATTGTCCGATGGTAACAGGAAACATCAAAACAGACGATGCGAAAATGATTGGGATAACGCCTGCCTGGTTTACCCGCAATGGAATATGCGTGGAGTGCCCACCATACATCTTACGGCCAACCAACCGTTTGGCATATTGAACCGGGACTTTTCGATGCCCTTGCGAAATTGCGATAACAAAAACAATCATCGCAATAGCGATTACGACAAACAAGATAACATTGAAGAAAGAAATGGTTCCCGCCTTCAAATATTCGAAAATCACGAAAAGGCCATCAGGAAGACGCGAAACGATACCGGCGAAGATAATGAGTGATATTCCATTCCCAATGCCTTTTTCGGTGATCTGTTCGCCAATCCACATCAGAAGCACTGTACCAGCGGTCAAGGTCAACGCTATCAACAATATGGGCCCAATACCGGGGTTAATGATAGCATGTTTTAGTCCAAAAGCCATTCCCAACGCTTGAATAAAACCCAAAATTACTGTTCCATAACGTGTAATCTGCGAGATTTTCTTGCGTCCTTCCTCGCCTTCTTTTGACCACTGTTCAAACTGGGGTACAACTACTGTCAACAGTTGCATGATAATCGAAGCGTTAATATACGGAGTAATACTCATGGCAAAGATGGAAAACTTGCTGAGGGCGCCGCCCGAAAACAAATCCAACAAGCCCAGTAGGTTCCCTGTATTAAACATTTGCTCAATTATTGAAGCGTTGACTCCAGGAGCCGGAATGTGGATACCCACCCGAAACACGATAAACATCGCCAGGGTAAATACCACTTTTTGACGCAACTCTGGAATTCTAAGCACATTGGCCAAAGCAGCCAGCACTTAAATCACCTCGACTTTTCCACCGGCTGCCTCGATCTTGGCAATAGCAGCCTTGGTGAAACCATGCGCCCTTACAGTCAAAGCTTTGTCCAGTTCTCCATTACCAAGAATTCTTAGACCATCATGTACTTTTTTGATAATCCCGACTTCGACCAGAACTACCAGGTCAACAACTTCACCGGCTTCAAAACCGTTGAGAGAGCTAACATTGACTTCTGCAAACTGCAGAGCGAACTTATTATAGAAACCCCGTTTAGGAAGTCTCAGGTATAACGGTTTTTGCCCACCTTCAAATCCAGGCCGCGTGCCACCACCAGAACGGGATCCTTGACCTTTATGCCCGCGTCCTGATGTTTTCCCCAAGCCGGAACCCAAGCCACGTCCGACACGAGTTCTGGCTTTTTTGCTTCCTGGTGCGGGAGACAATTCATGCAACTTCATCGCTTGCGCCTCCTCGTACTGCTATTCTTTCAGTTCTTCAACCGAAACCAGATGTTCAACTTTGCGAATCATACCCCGGATAGCCGGTGTATCATCCTGGAGAACCGATTGCTGTATCTTGGTCAGGCCAAGAACACGCACTGTCGACTTTTGATCATCAGGCCGGCCGATTAGGCTTCGCTTCAGAACAATCTTTAATTTCGCAGCCATGCATTTCCCTCCTACCCCAATAGCTCCTGAATGGTTTTGCCACGCATCTGGGCAACAACTTCGACACGCTTCAGCTGTTGAAGACCTGTCAATGTGGCGCGAACCATGTTGTTGGCATTGGATGAACCCAACGATTTTGTCAGAATATCGCGGATGCCTGCCAGTTCGAGCACTGCACGGGCCGGGCCGCCAGCAATTACGCCAGTACCTTCGGAAGCCGGTTTGAGCAGCACTTTGCCTGAGCCGAAAATCCCGGTAATCTGATGAGGAATTGTGGTCCCGACCAACGGAACATGAATCAGGTTTTTCTTTGCGTCTTCGACGCCTTTTCGAATTGCTTCTGGAACCTCGGAGGCTTTACCAAGACCGGCTCCTACGTAGCCGTTGGAATCACCTACGACAACCAGTGCGCTAAACGAAAAACGGCGACCCCCTTTGACGACTTTTGCCACACGATTTATGAATACGACTTTTTCTTTTAAATCCAGTTTTGTGGGGTCAATTCTTGCCACTGTTTTCCCTCCTCCGCCTTAGAATTCAAGTCCCGCTTCGCGGGCTGCAGCGGCCAACGCGGCCACACGACCGTGGTAAAGATAACCGCCCCGATCGAATACGACTTTACTAATTCCTTTGGCCAGTGCTCTTTCAGCGACCAATTTCCCAACAACTGTGGCCGCACTCACATTGCCACCGAAGCTCAGTGTTGTGCTGATTTCTTTATCCATCGTGCTGGCAGAAACCAAAGTTGTTCCATTTTCATCATTGATGATCTGTGCATAAATATGGTTCAGGCTGCGAAACACATTGAGACGCGGTCTTGCCAGCGTACCCGACAGGTTTTTGCGAACCCTGGAATGGCGTTTCTTACGGGAAACGTTTTTATCCGGCTTTTGAAGCAAGTCTGTTCACTCCCTTCTGCTAAGCAAATATTACTTCTTGCCTTTGGCGCCAGCTTTGCCAACCTTGCGGCGGACAACTTCGCCTTCATACTTGATTCCTTTACCTTTGTAGGGCTCAGGCTCACGATAGGAACGGATTTTTGCAGCAAAAGAACCAACTGCTTCTTTGCTGATACTTGAAACAACAATCCGGTTCGGCTGCGGCACTTCAATTGAAACGCCAGCAGGCGGTTCCAATTCAAGTGGATGGGAAAAACCTAACGTAAGGTTAAGTTTTGTGCCTGCTTTTGCCGCACGGTAACCAACACCGTTAATTTCAAGCGTCCGCGAAAAACCCTGAGTAACACCGGTAACCATATTGGCAATCAACGTACGGGTCAACCCGTGCATTGCCCGATGCTCTTTGTTGTCCGTAGGACGGTCAACGGTTAAGGTCGAATTCTCCAGCTTGAGAATCATATCTTTATTGAGCGACCGACTGGTTTCTCCTTTAGGGCCTTTTACCGAAACCAATGATCCTTCGATCTTGACTTCAACTCCTGCCGGAATAACAATCGGCTGCCTACCAATCCTTGACATTATTGCACCTCCTCTGTTCGCAACATCTTAGCATTTACCAGACAAATGCGAGAACTTCGCCGCCCAGGTTGGTTTTCCGGGCTTGTTTATCTGACATTAAACCCTGAGACGTCGAAATGATTGCAATCCCCAATCCGCCGAGTACTTTCGGCAGCTGTTCACGTTTTGCATACACTCTGAGTCCGGGTTTTGAAATACGTTTAATGCCGGTGATTACTCGGTCGCGTTCCGGCCCATATTTCAAGCTAACCCGCAAAATACCCTGTTTACCGTCAGCAAGCACTTCATAATCCCGGACAAACCCTTCGTCTTTGAGGATTTGTACGATCGCCCGCTTGATTTTTGAGGCAGGGATTTCAACCTTATCATGATGCACAAGATTCGCATTTCGGATGCGTGTAAGCAAGTCCGCGATCGGATCCGTCATTACCATTGAATAGTACCTCCTTCCTGATGGACATTACCAGCTTGCCTTCGTAATTCCCGGCACAAATCCTTTGTAGCTGAGTTCACGGAAGCAGATCCTGCAGATTTCGAATTTACGCATATAACCATGCGGACGTCCACAGAGTTTGCAACGATTGTGGTGCCGCACCTTAAACTTAGGGCCTTTTTTCCATTGCTCGATCAACGCTTTTTTGGCCATTTTCCTTACCTCCCCGTCGCTTACGCGCTGAACGGCATGCCCATCAACTTGAGCAATTCCCGCGCTTCTTCATCGGTCTTTGCTGTCGTCACGATGGTGATGTCCATACCACGGATTTTATCGATTTTATCATATTCCATTTCTGGAAAAATCAATTGTTCTTTGACTCCGAGCGTATAATTGCCGCGCCCGTCAAATGCTTTCGGGGTAATCCCGCGAAAATCTCTAACTCTGGCCAAGGCAACGTTCAGGAGCTTATCCATGAAATGATACATCCGTTTGCCACGCAGGGTTACTTTCGTTCCGATTGACATTCCTTCACGGACTTTAAACGCCGAAATCGATTTTTTGGCTTTTGTGACTATGGGTTTTTGTCCAGAAATCATTGTAAGATCGGCGACTGCCGCATCCAACGCTTTCGGATTTCCCACCGCTTCGCTCACACCCATGTTGATAACGATCTTAGCAACCTTGGGAATTTGCATTACATTCGTATAGCCAAATTTTTTCATCATCGCCGGAGCGACTTCTTGACTGTAATAATCTTTCAGCCTCGCCATGCATCATACCTCCCTTCTGAGCGGATTATTTTTCCTTGTCGATGATTTCGCCGCATTTTTTGCAGGTGCGCGCCATCGAACCACTTGCCAGTGCTGTTTTCTTGATTCGGGTCGGTTTGTCGCATGACGGGCAGATCAGCATCAGTTTCGACGAGTTAAGCGCAGCTTCTTTAACCAGAATTCCACCCTGTGGCAACTTCTGGCTTGCCTTGGTATGGCGCTTGACTTTATTGACTCCCTCTACGACGACCTTCCCTTTCCGGGGCAGGGCTTCCAGGACCTTGCCTTTTTTCCCTTTGTCTTTGCCGGAAAGAACGACTACCGTGTCGCCTTTTTTAATGTGCAACTTAATGATTTCAGCCAACGTAGGCACCCCTCTCGCTTAAAGTACTTCCGGGGCCAGCGAGATGATCTTCATAAAATCTTTCTCACGAAGTTCTCGCGCAACCGGTCCAAAAATGCGGGTTCCTTTGGGGCTCTTATCATCCTTGATGATAACCGCGGCATTTTCGTCAAAACGGATATGTGATCCATCTTCGCGACGAAGGCCCTTCTTGGAACGAACGATTACGGCTTTTACCACGTCGCCCTTCTTCACCACGCCACCGGGTGAAGCGGCTTTCACTGAAGCCACAATTACATCACCGATATTGGCAACTCGCCGGAAGGATCCTCCCATAACACGGATGCAGAGGATTTCTTTTGCGCCTGTATTATCAGCAACGCTGAGTCTTGTTTCCTGTTGAATCATGCCATTACCTCCTTTGGTCCCAGGCGGCTATTTTGCTTTTTCGACGATTTCAACTACGCGCCAACGTTTATCCTTGGAGATGGGGCGGGTTTCCATAATTTTGACTTTGTCTCCAACGTTGCTTTCATTGTTTTCATCATGCGCTTTAAACTTCACTGTCTGTCGAACAGACTTGGAGTAAAGAGAGTGCTGCACAAGACGTTCGACAGCAACAACCACCGTTTTTTCCATTTTGTTGCTGACAACTGTTCCCATCTTGGTTTTTCGTTCATTTCTATCCGTCACTTTTCCGTAGCCTCCTTCCTTTGAGAAGACTCTAAGCCCGTTGGGCTTTGATCTCAGTTTCTCGTTGGATTGTTTTGATCCGGGCTATAGCCTTTTTGACTTCGCGAATCCGCATCGGATTCTCCAGTTGTCCGGTTGCGATCTGGAACCGCAGATTGAACAGTTCTTCCTTCAACCCGGCAATCTTCTGATCCATCTCAGCTGCATTCATATCTCTGATTTCTTTAGCCTTCATCAATCTCGCCACCTGCTTCCACATCGAGCTGACCGGCCTTATCGCCTACCACAAACTTCGTTTTAATAGGCAATTTGTGTGCAGCGAGTCGGAATGCTTCCCGCGCAACTTCTTCAGTGACTCCGGCCATCTCAAACATAATTCTGCCTGGTTTCACAACGGCTACCCAGTATTCCGGTGAGCCTTTGCCGCTACCCATACGGGTTTCAGCGGGTTTGGACGTTACAGGTTTGTCCGGGAAAATTTTGATCCAAACTTGACCGCCACGTTTAATGTAACGCGTCATGGCAATACGAGCCGCTTCAATCTGGCGGTTTGTAATCCACGAAGGCTCCAGCGCCGCTAGGCCAAATTCACCAAACGCAACAGTATTACCCTTGTTCGCTTGCCCTTTCATGCGACCGCGGAACTGTTTACGATGTTTTACTCTTTTTGGCAACAACATTAGTTTCCAGCCCCCTCACCTTGAGGATTCGGCGATTGCGGTCTGACTGGCTTGCCGGTCGGAATCACTTCACCCCGGTAAATCCACACTTTTACACCGATACGCCCGAATGTCGTGTGTGCTTCGGCCGTGCCATAGTTGATATCAGCCCGCAATGTATGCAAGGGAATACTCCCTTCGCGATAGGCTTCCGTTCGGGCAATTTCAGCACCGCCAAGGCGCCCGGCAACCATCACTTTGATGCCTTTGGCGCCAATCCGCATCGTACGGCCAACAGTCTGCTTCATCACTCGGCGAAATGCCATGCGTTTTTCCAGTTGCGCTGCCACATTGGCGGCAACCAACGTCGCATCCATTTCAGCCTGCTTGATTTCAGCAATATTGACATCGATGGTTTTGTCGGTCAGCTTTTTCAAAGCCTTTTTCAGTTCTTCTATGCTGGCCCCGCCCCTGCCGATAACCATTCCAGGCTTCGCGGTATGCAGCGTAACCTTGATCCGGTTGGCAGCGCGTTCGATCTCGACTTTGGATAGACTGGCCGTTGCCAGTTTAGTGTTGAGGAATTTTCGGATCTTCATGTCTTCATGAAGATTGGTTGCATAGTCCTTATCTGCGTACCACCGGGCGTCCCATGTCTTGATGATACCGATGCGAAGACCATGCGGATTCACTTTCTGTCCCACTGCGATTCCCTCCTCCGCCTCGTTATCTTTCCTTAACCACAACAGTCACATGACTGCTGCGTTTAAGGATTTTGAATGCCTGTCCCCGGGAACGGGGATGAATCCTTTTCATCGTCGGCCCTTGATCAACAAAAGCCGCAGACACGAACAGAGCATCTGAGTTCATGTCATAATTGTTCTCTGCGTTTGCAATCGCTGACTTAAGGACTTTATAAATGACTTCCGAAGCAACTTTCGGTGTATTCTTCAATACCGCCAATGCTTCGACGACATTCTTGCCCCGAATCAAGTCGATTACAATCCGGACTTTACGTGGTGCTATCCGCACATATTTGGCAATCGCCTTTGCTTCCACGAATTAACCCCCTTTTTAGAAAGCTGACTATTTCTTGACGCCTGTGGCTCTCTCCGCTTTCGACCCATGTCCGCGGAACGTACGGGTCGGAGCAAATTCACCCAGTTTATGCCCAACCATATCTTCAGTAATGTACACCGGCACATGCTTTCTTCCGTCATGAACAGCAATCGTATGTCCAACGAAAGAAGGCAGGATGGTGGAACTCCGTGACCACGTCTTGACCACTTTCTTTTCGTTTTTGGCATTCATGGCCGAGATTTTTTTCATCACGCTGGCATGAACATAAGGTCCTTTTTTGACCGATCTTGACATTATACGGCGACCTCCTTTCTTCCTCCGTTATTTCGTCCGATGACTGACAATGAGTTTTTCCGAAGCTTTCTTTTTTGAACGGGTCTTCGTACCCATTGCGCATTTGCCCCATTTGGTAACAGGGTTTTTACGACCGACCGGCGAACGGCCTTCACCACCGCCATGCGGATGATCACATGGGTTCATCGCTACACCGCGGTTTGCCGGGCGAATGCCCAACCAGCGTGAACGACCGGCTTTACCAATCGTCATGTTCTCATGCTCGTGGTTGCCGATCAGGCCGATGCTGGCGCGGCAATTCACATGTACCTTGCGGACCTCACCCGAAGGCAATCGCAACAAAGCTTGTTCATTTTCTTTGGCCATCAATTGGGCCGATGTACCGGCGGAACGAACCATCTGGCCGCCTTTACCAATTTTCAGCTCAACGTTATGGACCAGGGTACCGACCGGAATGTTCCGCAACGGCAGCGCATTGCCGACTTTGATGTCTGCATCAGGACCGCTAACCAGCTTGTCGCCGACTTTCAATCCATCCGGAGCCAAAATGTAGCGTTTCTCGCCATCTGCGTAGAACAGCAGTGCAATCCGCGCTGACCGGTTAGGGTCGTATTCAATCGTGGCTACAGTTGCCGGAATTCCGTCTTTAATCCGTTTAAAGTCAATTATTCTGTAAAGTCTTTTGTGTCCGCCGCCTTGATGGCGCACGGTCAGTCGTCCCTGATCGTTTCGTCCGCCGCTGCGACGCACGATTTCAGTCAGCGATTTTTCCGGCTTGCTTGCGGTAATTTCATCAAAACTGGATACCGTCATTTGCCGTCTTCCGGGCGTGTACGGTTTAAAACTCTTTACTGCCATGAGTAACCCTCCTCATCAACCGCCCGAAGGCTTAGACTCCCTCAAAGAATTCGATTCGCTGTCCCGGAGCAACTTTAACGATGGCTTTTTTAATATCCGGTCGTTTCCCCGAATGTTTACCCATCCGTTTAATTTTTCCCATAACGCGGATCGTATTTACATCAACGACTTTTACTTTGAAAATGGTTTCCACCGCTTGTCTGATCGCAACTTTAGTCGCGTTCAACGGCACGACGAAAGTGTATTTGTTTTCCTGCATCCCGGCATTGGTTTTCTCCGTGATCAGAGGTCTGATCAATACATCGCGCAAGTTAGTCATTATGCCAGCACCTCCTCGATTTGGGCGATGGCATCTTTCGTAACAAAAACGCGGTTGTGGTTCAACAGGTCATATACGTTGATCCCCTGGGAGGTGATTGTCAGCACTCCCTGCAAATTGCCAGCGGATTTCATGACCACTTCGTTTTGTTCCGACAGAACCACCAAACTCTTTCCTTCAGCGGCTTTAAACCCGTCGAGGAACTGGACCATGTTTTTGGTTTTGATCTCGGCAAATTGCAGATCTTCCAAAACCAACAATTCTCCAGCATTTACCTTAGCAGTAAGCGCCGAGCGCAATGCCAGCCGACGAACTTTACGCGGCAGAGAAATGGTGTACTTCCGGGGATGTGGTCCAAAAACCACACCGCCGCCCACCCACAATGGCGAACGAATGGTGCCGGCTCGAGCACGGCCGGTCCCTTTTTGTTTCCAAGGCTTTTTGCCGCCTCCACGAACAAACGAACGGGTTTTGGTAGCAGCATTGCCTTGCCGCTGGTTGTTAAGCTGCATGGTCACTGCCTGGTGCAGGACCGCAGCATTGACTTCACAGCCAAAAACCCAGTCATTCAAGTCAATTTCACCGGTTTGTTTTCCGGACATATTATATAGGGCTACTTTTGGCATGAATTATTTCCTCCTTTCCAAACAAGGGATGTCGATTCTATTTTCCAGTTTTTACAACAATCGCTTTAGGCGGTTTTACGGTATTTTTTATCAGCACCAAACCATTCTTCGGACCAGGAATCGCCCCTTTGATCAGGATCAGATTCCGTTCCACATCAACCCTGGCGATCGTCAGACACTGAACGGTAACGCGCTCGCCGCCCATGCGTCCAGGAAGTTTTTTGCCCTTGAAGACTTTGCCGCCGCCGCCGCTGATTCGCGGACCCATCGAGCCCGGTTCGCGGTGAGACTTGGAGCCGTGAGCCATTGGTCCGCGGGAGAAGTTGTGCCGTTTGATTGTACCGGCAAAACCTTTACCTTTTGAAGTACCTACAACATCAACGATTTCACCTTCAGCAAAGATATCTACCGCAATTGTATCGCCCAGCTTGTGTTCCGGTGGATTCGGCAGACGAACTTCTCTGATAAAGCGTACCGGTTTGATATTGGCTTTGGCAAAATGACCTTTTTGCGGTTGGGTCACTTTCTTATCTTTAACAACGCCAACCCCAATTTGTACTGCGTTGTAACCATCGCTCTCAATACTCTTGACTTGAGCTATAAGATTAGGGCTGGCTTCAACTACCGTAACCGGAACTACTTTGCCATCTTTTGTAAAGATTTGTGTCATGCCGACTTTTTTTCCTAAAATGCCTTTAGCCACGATTGCCCCCCCCTTACAGCTTGATTTCGATATCGACGCCAGCCGGCAGGTCGAGCCGCATCAATGCATCGACTGTCTTTGGCGTTGGTTCGAGAATATCAATTAAACGCTTGTGCGTACGCATTTCGAATTGTTCGCGGGAATCTTTATTGACATGCGGAGACCGCAAGATTGTGAAGATATTCTTCTCGGTAGGCAGTGGAATCGGTCCCGATACCAAAGCACCGGTACGCTTTGCAGTTTCCACAATTTTAACTGCGCTCTGATCCAAAGCCTTGTGGTCATACGCTTTTAAGCGGATTCTGATTTTTTGTTGTCTTGCCACTTATTATTCCTCCTCATCGTCCAGTTTCAGGAACGGACTTGCTCTGCGGAAATTCCCCCGCTTCCCGGGCCGGCAACCTCCCGCTTCATTGCAGTTGTTCACCATTTTAATCAAGTTGGATAGGGGTGTGTTCACACCCCTATCCAACAGGTGCTAGTCGTTGATCGCAGTAACAACGCCGGCGCCGACTGTTCGACCGCCTTCGCGGATCGCAAAACGCAATCCTTCTTCAATCGCGATCGTCGTGATCAGCTCAATATCCATCTGAATGTTGTCGCCAGGCATTACCATCTCGGTGCCTTCCGGCAGATGAGCTATGCCCGTCACATCGGTGGTCCGGAAGTAGAATTGCGGCCGGTATCCGTTAAAGAACGGGGTATGGCGTCCGCCTTCTTCTTTCGTCAGGATGTATACTTCGCCTTTGAACTTCGTGTGCGGTTTGATCGATGCCGGTTTCGCCAACACTTGGCCCCGCTCCACGTCTTTACGTTCTACACCGCGAAGCAAGGCGCCGATGTTGTCGCCTGCCATCGCCTGGTCAAGCAGTTTCCGGAACATTTCCACGCCCGTGCACACCGTCGAACGCGGTTTTTCCGTCAAGCCAACGATCTCTATCGTGTCGCCCACTTTGACTACGCCACGCTCTACGCGTCCCGTTGCCACGGTGCCGCGGCCAGTGATCGTGAATACGTCTTCGACCGGCATCAGGAAGGGTTTGTCTACAGCGCGCTCCGGCGTCGGAATGTAGCCGTCGACTTGCGCCATCAGTTCATGTACCTTGCCGCACCATTGGCATTCTTTCTTGCCGCAACCGCACTCGAGCATTTTCAGCGCCGAGCCGGACACGAAAGGAATTTCATCGCCGGGGAAACTGTACATCGTGAGCAGTTCCCGCACTTCCATTTCGACCAGTTCCATCAGTTCCTGATCGTCAACCATATCCGCTTTATTCAGGAATACAACCATTGCTGGTACGCCGACTTGGCGCGACAGCAGAATGTGTTCCCGTGTTTGCGGCATCGGGCCGTCTGCTGCGCTTACGACCAGAATCGCTCCGTCCATCTGCGCGGCGCCGGTAATCATGTTCTTGACATAGTCGGCGTGACCCGGGCAGTCCACGTGTGCATAGTGACGGTTTACTGTTTCGTATTCAACGTGCGCCGTGTTGATTGTGATCCCACGCGCCCGCTCTTCCGGCGCCTTGTCGATCATATCGTACGCTACATAATCCGCGCCGCCCGATTTTGCAAGCACCATCGTGATTGCAGCTGTCAACGACGTCTTACCATGGTCGACGTGACCAATTGTGCCAATATTTACGTGCGGTTTTGTCCTCTCAAACTTCTTCTTGCCCATTTTTCCGTCCTCCTTCATAAATATCAATTGCGTTTTATATTTGTGTTAACTTAGCCTTTCAGCTTGGCGACAATAGCCTCGGATATACTACGCGGAACATCTTCATAATGATCGAATTCCATTGAATAGTTGCCGCGACCTTGCGTTTTTGAGCGTAAGTCTGTTGCATAACCGAACATTTCAGCCAGTGGTACGAAGGCCCGAATCGATTGAGCGTTTGCTCGCGATTCCATTCCTTCAATACGGCCTCGACGGGAATTCAGGTCGCCAATGACATCACCCATATAGTCTTCCGGTACAATGACTTCAACTTTCATGTATGGTTCCAACAAAACCGGATCGGCTTTGGCCACGCCAGCTTTGAACGCCATGGAAGATGCGATCTTGAACGCCATTTCCGAAGAGTCGACATCATGGTAAGAACCATCAAAGACCGTGATCTTCATGTCAACCATTTGGTAACCGGCGATGGCACCGGTTTGCATGGCTTCTTTAGCACCAGCTTCGATCGGATTGATATATTCACGGGGAATCGATCCACCGACAGTTTTGTTTTCAAACACGAATCCTTGACCCGGCTCTAGCGGTTGCAATTCCAACCAACAGTGACCATACTGTCCGCGACCGCCCGACTGACGAATAAACTTCCCTTCGCTCTTGACAGTTTTGCGAATCGTTTCTCGGTAGGCGACCTGAGGTCGTCCGACACTGCAATCAACCTTGAACTCACGCAACAAGCGATCAACGATAATCTCCAGATGCAACTCGCCCATGCCTTCAATGATGGTTTGGCCCGTTTCCAAGTCCGTGTGCATCCGGAAAGTTGGATCTTCATCAGCGAGACGTTGAATCGCCACACCCATCTTTTCCTGATCAGCCTTGGTTTTGGGTTCGATCGCAATCGAGATAACCGGTTCCGGGAATACCATCGACTCAAGAATGATTGTTTCTTTTTCAGTACAGAGAGTGTCGCCGGTTATGGTGTCTTTGAAGCCAACAGCGGCCGCAATATCACCGGTATAAACGATATCGATATCTTCGCGGTGGTTTGCATGCATCTGCAGGATACGACCAATCCGCTCTTTCTTCCCTTTGGTCGAGTTATAGACATATGACCCGCTGGTCATTTGCCCGGAATATACCCGGAAGAACGTCAATTTCCCGACATAAGGGTCCGCCATGATTTTGAAGGCCAGTGCCGAGAACGGCGCAGAATCATCAGCATTGCGATATTCTTCAACCTGCGTGTCCGGGTCGATTCCTTTGATCGGTGGAATATCGGTCGGCGCCGGCAGATAATTCACAACTGCATCAAGCAGGGGTTGAACGCCTTTATTCCGGTATGATGATCCACAGAACACAGGAGTCATTTTGCAGGCGATCGTCGAAAGACGTACCCCCTTCATGATCTCTTCCCGGGTCAGTTCTTCTCCCTCAAGATATTTCATCATCAGCTCGTCATCGCTCTCCGCAACAGCATCAAGCAAGTTCTGCCGATACATTTCGGCCTGTTCCTTCATGTCCTCGGGAATTTCAGTCTTCTCACTCTTTTTCCCCAGATCATCTTCGTAAACAACCGCCTGCATGTCGATCAAGTCAATCATGCCTTTATATGTATCTTCAGCCCCGATTGGGATTTGAACCGGAATCGCGTTCGCTCCCAAGCGATCTTTCATCATGTCGACAACACGATAAAAATCGGCGCCCATGATATCCATCTTGTTGACATAGGCAATTCGTGGAACGCCATATTTATCAGCTTGCCGCCACACAGTCTCCGACTGGGGCTCAACGCCGCCCTTGGCACAAAATACCGCCACAGCTCCATCGAGAACGCGCAAAGAGCGTTCTACTTCAACCGTAAAGTCCACGTGTCCTGGTGTGTCAATAATGTTTATGCGATGCCCATTCCACTGGCAGGTCGTCGCAGCCGAAGTAATCGTAATACCCCGTTCCTGCTCCTGTACCATCCAGTCCATCGTCGCCGCGCCGTCATGCACTTCACCCATCTTATGCACGCGGCCCGTGTAAAAGAGGATCCGTTCAGTCGTTGTAGTTTTGCCGGCGTCAATGTGGGCCATAATTCCAATATTTCTCGTTTGGTCAAGCGGGAATTTTCTGGCCACAATCATCACTCCTACGCGTACATATTCTTAGAAATTCTACCACCGATAATGCGCGAATGCTTTATTTGCTTCCGCCATTTTGTGAGTGTCATCGCGTTTTTTTACGGCGCCGCCGGTATTGTTCGAAGCATCCAACAATTCAGCTGCCAAACGTTCGTGCATCGTTTTTTCATTACGCGCCCGGGCTTGGTTTACCAACCAACGGACACCCAAGGAAAATCGACGGTCAGGCCTTACTTCAACAGGCACCTGATAGTTCGCGCCACCAACGCGGCGAGCCCGGACTTCCAGAACCGGCATAACGTTTTTCAATGCAGTTTCGAAGAGTTCCAACGGATCCTTGCCTGTTTTTGTTCCCATTGTCTCGAATGCAGCGTAAACGATGCCCTGCGCAACGCTTTTTTTGCCGCTCAGCATAATTTTATTGATGAAGCGAGTGACTGTTTTAGAATTGTAAACGGGATCCGGCAAAACGTCACGCTTCGGTACCGCACCTTTTCTAGGCATGAAAAACCCTCCTTATTTCTTTCCAGCTGTCTTGCCACGCTTCGCGCCGTATTTAGAGCGCGATTGGTTGCGTTTCGCAACACCGGCCGTATCGAGAGCGCCGCGAATAATATGATAGCGAACACCAGGCAAATCTTTTACACGACCGCCTCTGATCAGGACGACAGAGTGCTCCTGCAAATTGTGCCCAATGCCTGGAATGTACGATGTCACTTCGATGCCATTGGTCAAGCGGACACGTGCCACTTTACGCAATGCCGAGTTCGGTTTTTTGGGAGTCGTTGTGTACACCCTCGTACAAACACCGCGCTTTTGCGGGCACTCTTTTAATGCCGGCGCAGTGGATTTTTTCTCCAACTCTTCTCTGCCTTGGCGTACTAATTGGTTAATTGTCGGCATTTCCACACCTCCTTATGATTATTTCCCCCAGAATGCATCGCTGCAAACTATAAGTTTATTTCAAGATCGCAATTGCAGCAGCGCCTACATCAATTCCGCAGGCAACTCCCAATTCTTCCATCGTACTACCACCAACAACATGTACTTTTTGCGCCAAACATGCCTGTTGTAACAGAAGAATCATTCGGGAATCGGCATCTTCTGCAATGTAAACCGAAATAACCAGTGCTTTTTCAACGGCTTTCATGCTTTGTTTGATTCCGATCACTTTGGGTACTTTCTTGAAATTTAGAGCTTCAGCGGCCATTAGCCACACTCCTCCACAGGCGCTTTTATATTTTATCACTCAGTTATATGCATGTCAACGGATTATTTTATTGAATTTTTATTGTCCACGGCGCCACGAGTATCATCCTTAGTTTTCAAAGGGAAACCGCCAGTTGGCGGTTTCCCTTTGAACAATTACAACGCTTCGGGTTGCAGTGTGTTCGGCTTTTTGAGCAATATGCTCCGGTAGCGATTCATGCCTGTACCGGCAGGAATCAACTTGCCAATGATAACATTTTCTTTGAGGCCAAGCAAGGGATCGACTTTACCTTTAATCGCGGCATCGGTCAGTACCCGGGTGGTCTCTTGGAAAGATGCTGCTGATAGGAATGAATCGGTGGCCAATGACGCTTTGGTGATTCCCAACAGGATTGGTCGGGCTACTGCCGGTTCCCCGCCCGCCTCAAGCGCTTTTAAGTTCTCCGCTTCAAAGGCGTTGATGTCGGTATATTCGCCAGGCAAGAATTCGGTATCGCCCGGCTCTTCCACTTTAACCTTATGCAACATCTGGCGAACCATGACTTCGATATGTTTGTCATTGATTTCGACGCCCTGCTCTTTATAAACCTTTTGCACTTCACTCACTATATATCGATGAGTATCACGCAACCCACGGATGCGGAGAATATCGTGTGGATTTAGCGGGCCATCAGTCAATCGGTCGCCCGGTTCTACCCACTGCCCTTCCCGAACCAATATCCGCGAACCATATGGTACCGGATAAATTCGTTCTTCACCGGAAGAAGCTGTAATCACGGCGCGACGTGCGCCTTTTGCTTCGCGCAATTCCACGCGGCCGTCAATTTCGGTAAGCACCGCTGGATGTTTTGGCTTGCGAGCTTCGAACAACTCCTCGACACGGGGCAGACCGGAAGTGATATCGCCGCCGGAAGCCTGACCGCCGGTCGATGCAACACCGCCGGTATGGAATGTACGCATCGTCAGCTGCGTGCCGGGTTCACCGATCGATTGAGCCGCAATGATTCCCACGGCTTCACCGACATCGACAATCCGCCCGGTTGCCAGGTTTCTTGCATAACACTTGACGCATACGCCATACTTGCATTTGCAAGTTAACACGGAACGAATCAATACTTTAGCCCGTACTGCAGCTATCTGATCAACGATGTCTTCACTAATTTCTTCATTTGTACGAACAATCATTTCGCCAGTACGCGGATCTTCGATATCTTCGGCGGCAATTCTACCGACGATGCGATCCCGCAGTTTTTCAATCACATTGCTGCAAATCACTACTGAGCCTTCGTGGCTGCGCATATTCCACAGTGTGGAAATATGTTTTTTGTTTGTTTCATCAAGAAGTTCGCCAACCTGAATAACCGGGTTTCCGGCATCATCAAGCACAAGTTCCGCCGATTTTTTGCCGGCGAGATCTTGATTCAGCACTCTGACTTCGTCTTGCATTGCAACAATTTCCGCAATTAGTTCGACTGTCAAAATACTGCCGATTGTCGCAACAACTTTCTTGGTCTGTGAATTGCGCACTTCGGCGCCGACAATCTGTCCAAGCGCCCGATGACGCAAGTCGGATGTTTTGAGAGAAATCACCTTCACTAAGGGCTCTCGTATCGCTTCTTCCACGATCGCTTCCGCATCAATACCCTTGACCGCATTACGGCGAATATGGATGTCACCCGGCACATCCGCTTCTATCATCATTTCAATGTGATCTTCGGTGATTTTGGCGCCAGCCGGCAACAGGCAAGTTCCTGCCGAATCGACAACATCAGTTTCAGTACTGCGATCAAGCATTTCACGCATCATAATGTCGCGCAAATTACCGCCGATCTGTTGGCGGGACAATGTGAGCGGAATCAATTCTGGAACTTTAATCTCCAATACCTGTTCGGCAAACAGCCGGTCAACCGTAATCAGACTTAATGCACTGTCGGCAGCCAGAACAACTTCTCCGGTCGCGCTGCTCACGGCATCTTCAGTTAACACCTTGCCATCCAGATATTGTTTTAGCGCGACAAGCGAAGCTTCGTGCTGAGCATACATTTGCTCGATCTCGCGAGAAACATTGAATTTCAGCACATCACAATCATCTTCGCGCACTATCAGGTCTTGCGCCACATCGACAAGTCGGCGGGTCAGGTAACCGGAGTCCGCGGTTCTCAGCGCTGTATCAGCCAGACCTTTACGCGCACCGTGCGTCGAGATGAAGTATTCGAGAACAGTCAGACCTTCACGAAAGTTCGCTTTAATCGGCAAGTCGATGATTCGTCCCGAAGGGTCCGACATCAGTCCGCGCATACCGGCCAGCTGACGGATCTGCTGGACATTACCACGGGCGCCGGACGTTGCCATCATATAAACCGGATTCAGACGGTCGAGGGACTTCATCAACGAATCAGTAACATCATCCGTTGCCTTTTTCCACAACTCAACCACTTTGAGGTATCGCTCGTCACCGGTCAGCAATCCATTCCGATAGTGGCTGTTGATAGTTTCAACCTGTTTGTCGGTTGTTTCGATAATAACTTGCTTTTGCGGCGGAATTTTGATATCGGAGATCGCTATGGTAATGCCTGCCCGGGTTGCAAATGTGAAACCTAGTTTCTTGATTTTATCAAGAACTGTTGCGGTTTGCGCATTGCCAAACCGGCGATAACAATCGGCGATCAATTTGCCGAGTTCTTTCTTGTCCATGAGTTTGCCGAGTTCTTTGCCGTCGCTGCTATACTGTTTCAATTCTGGCGGCAATGCTTCGTTGAAAATGAATCGGCCCATAGTGGTTGTGATCAGTCCTTGGCCGGGAATCCGAATTCTGATCTTTTCCTGTAATGTAATCGAACCGAAATGATATGCCTGCAATGCTTCGTCGCCGCTGCAGAATGCCCGCGGCGGATTGCCTTCGTTACGTCGCAGGTCGCTTGCATCCGTTTCACGTTCGATAGTCAGATAATAGGAACCTAAAACCATATCCTGTGTCGGCGACGCAACCGGCCGACCGTCTTTGGTAGAAAGGATATTGTGAGCGCTCAGCATCAGCACGCGGGCCTCAGCCTGTGCTTCGGCCGACAACGGCACGTGTACCGCCATTTGGTCACCGTCAAAGTCTGCATTGTATGCCGTACAGACCAAAGGGTGAATTTTGATCGCCCGCCCTTCGGACAGAACGGGCTCAAATGCCTGGATGCCCAAGCGATGAAGGGTCGGTGCCCGGTTTAGCAATACAGGATGTTCGCGGATAACTTCTTCCAACACGTCCCATACTTCCGGACGCATCCGTTCAACCATTCGTTTAGCGCTCTTGATATTATGTGCATGTCCGGCGTTAACCAGTTTTTTCATCACAAACGGCTTGAACAGTTCCAGCGCCATTTCTTTGGGCAGACCACATTGGTGCAGTTTCAGTTCCGGTCCAACCACGATAACCGAACGACCGGAATAGTCGACACGCTTACCGAGCAGGTTCTGGCGGAAACGTCCCTGTTTGCCTTTAAGCATGTCGCTCAAGGATTTCAGGGGGCGATTGCCAGGGCCGGTAACCGGGCGACCACGACGTCCATTGTCGATCAATGCGTCGACAGCTTCCTGCAACATCCGCTTTTCATTGCGGACGATAATATCAGGCGCCTTGAGTTCCAGCAGGCGTTTAAGACGATTGTTACGATTGATGACCCGACGGTAGAGATCATTCAAATCTGAGGTGGCGAAACGGCCGCCATCCAGCTGGACCATCGGGCGCAATTCCGGCGGAATAACCGGTACGACATCCATAATCATCCAGTGAGGTTTATTGCCTGATTTGCGGAACGCTTCTACAACTTCCAAACGACGGATGGCTCTGATCCTGCGTTGTCCGCTGACTTCTTTAAGTTCCTGGCGTAGCTCGCGACTCATTTTATCAAGGTCAAGTTCTTCCAGCAGACGCTTGATCGCTTCTGCACCCATACCGACTTCAAAATGGGAACCATACTTCTCGTAATAATCACGATACTCTTTTTCGGTCAGCAGTTGCCGCCGCATCAGTGGCGTATCTTTAGGATCCAGAACGATATAGGCGGCAAAATAGAGGACTTTTTCCAGCGAACGGGGAGAAATGTCCAGAATTAAACCCATTCGGCTGGGAATCCCTTTAAAATACCATATATGGGAAACCGGGGCTGCTAAATCGATATGCCCCATGCGATCCCGACGAACTTTCGATTTGGTAACTTCAACGCCGCATCGGTCGCAAACAACACCCTTATGGCGAATTCGCTTATACTTGCCGCAATGACATTCCCAGTCACGTGTTGGTCCGAATATTTTTTCGCAAAACAAACCATCGCGCTCTGGTTTCAGCGTCCGGTAGTTTATCGTTTCCGGCTTTTTCACTTCGCCATGGGACCAACCCGCAATTTGTTCGGGAGAGGCCAAGCCAATCCGCATCGAATCGAAATTATTCACATCTTGCAAGATTCTATCGCTCCCCTCTTAATTACTCAATAATGTCTTCATCTGCATCTAGCACGTCCAAACTCGGCGCATCCAGATCCAGATCATCGACTTCGTCAAGCAAGTCGCGTACATTAATTTTCTTTTCCTTGGCTTTGACTTTCTTGACACTTTTCCGAGCTCGCTGTTCGGCATCATCTTCGACTTTCGGCGAAGCACTAAGATCGATCTCAGACATGCCAGTCAGGATATCTTCGTCTGCTTCTTCCTCATCTTCCAAAAAGTCTTTCACCGCATCAACATTGGTTTCGGCAGATTTTTCGTTAAACCGTGACGGTTTCCGTTCGCGCGGAACCGGTTGGTAACGAGATTCTCCACCAATTGGCAAATCCAGTTCCTTGGCTGTTTCATGAACGTCATCGTCAGAATCGCGAATCAGAATTGCTTTGCCATCTTCAGAGCGGACTTCAACATCCAGACCGATACTCTGCAGCTCTTTCATCAGAACCTTAAACGATTCTGGAATACCTGGTTCTGGGATGTTTTCGCCTTTGACAATCGCCTCATAGGTTTTTACCCGACCAACAATATCATCTGATTTCACTGTAAGTAATTCCTGGAGCGTATAGGCAGCGCCATAAGCTTCCAGCGCCCACACTTCCATTTCGCCGAAACGCTGTCCGCCGAACTGGGCTTTACCGCCGAGCGGTTGTTGGGTAACCAGCGAATACGGTCCTGTGGAACGTGCATGGATCTTGTCATCGACCAAATGGTGAAGTTTAAGCATATATACATAGCCGACCGTAACCGGGTTATCAAACTCCAGACCAGTCCTGCCATCACGCAGTTTTGTTTTTCCGTCTGCCGGCAGTTGGGCTAATTTCAGAGTACGGATTACTTCCTCTTCGGTTGCGCCATCAAAAACCGGGGTTGCAATATGAATTCCGCAATCGCCATAGGCATTGGGCCAGATATGCGAATTCCGTTGCATCTCCCGAGCTTCTTCGACACCGTCAGGCTTTGGCAGTCCCCAGCGACTCACATCGTAGCCGGCCTCGCGAAGTCTTGCTTCGACGTTGGGATCTTTGTGCGCAATTTGGAGACCGAGTGCAGAGATAGCCCAACCCAAATGGGTTTCCAGCACCTGTCCTATGTTCATACGCGAAGGAACGCCCAGTGGATTCAATACGATCTGGACCGGTGTGCCATCAGGCAGAAAAGGCATATCTTCTTCGGCCATGATTCGCGACACAACACCTTTGTTACCGTGTCGGCCAGCCATCTTATCGCCTTCGGATATCTTGCGTTTCTGTGCAATATAAACACGGACCAGTTGATTGACACCAGGCATCAGTTCATCACCGTTTTCACGGGTGAACACCTTTACGTCAACCACTTTGCCGGATTCACCATGCGGCACCCGCAAAGAAGTATCACGGACTTCACGGGCCTTTTCGCCGAAAATTGCCCTTAACAGTCGTTCTTCAGCCGTCAGTTCGGTTTCGCCCTTGGGAGTTACTTTGCCGACGAGAATATCTCCCGGTCGAACTTCAGCGCCAACCCGAATGATACCGCGGTCATCAAGATCACCCAACGCCTCTTCCGCCACATTGGGAATGTCGCGGGTAATTTCTTCCGGCCCCAGTTTGGTATCACGAGAATCACATTCATACTCTTCCACATGAATAGAAGTAAATACGTCTTCTTTGACGATTTTTTCGCTGAGCAGAATCGCGTCCTCGTAGTTGTAACCTTCCCAAGGCATGAACGCAACCAGAATATTGCGGCCTAACGCTAGTTCACCGCGGTCCGTCGAAGGACCGTCGGCCAACACCTGTCCTTTTTCAATGACTTCACCCTTGTAAACCAGTGGGCGTTGATTGATACAAGTTCCCTGGTTCGAGCGCAGATATTTCAGCAGTTTGTATTTGTCAACGCCAGCGCTTTCTCCTTCGCGCCGCACAACAATCTCGGTTGCAGTAGCTCGTTCTACTACGCCAGCCGATTTGGCCAGTACCACAACTCCAGAATCACGCGCTGCTTTTGCCTCCATACCGGTTCCGACCAGCGGAGCCTGTGGGCGCAGCAGTGGAACAGCCTGACGTTGCATATTGGCGCCCATCAGAGCCCGATTGGCATCATCGTTTTCCAGAAAGGGAATCATCGCGGTGGCAATAGAAACCACCTGTTTAGGCGAAACGTCCATGTAGTCAACTTCTGTTGCCGGCACTTCTAAAATATGATCCCGATAGCGGACACTAACGCTTTCCTCAGCAAACCAGCCATCTTTGTTCAGCTTTTCATTTGCCTGTGCGATGACAACTTCGTCTTCTTCATCAGCCGTCTGGTAATGCACATCTTCAGTTACCCGAAGATTTTTCTTGTCCACTTTGCGGTATGGCGTTTCAATAAAACCGAATTGATTTACGCGACCGAAGGTAGAAAGCGAACCGATCAATCCGATGTTCGGACCTTCCGGCGTCTCAATCGGACACATACGGCCATAGTGGGAATGGTGAACGTCACGCACTTCAAAACCAGCCCGTTCGCGGCTAAGTCCGCCAGGGCCGAGTGCGCTGAGACGTCGCTTGTGAGTCAACTCCGCCAAAGGATTGGTCTGATCCATGAACTGGGACAGCTGGCTGGAACCAAAAAACTCCTTGATCGCAGCGACAACCGGCCTGATATTGATCAGCGCCTGTGGCGTGATTACATCCACATCCTGGATCGTCATACGCTCACGCACAACCCGTTCCATTCTCGCTAACCCGATGCGGAACTGGTTTTGCAACAATTCGCCGACGGAACGCAGGCGCCGATTGCCGAGGTGGTCGATGTCGTCTTTAGTGCCGAAACCTTCCGCCAAGTTCAGCAAATAGCTGATGGAGGCAATAATGTCGGCTTTGGTGACCGTCCGGCGGCTATAATCCGACGGAGTAGGCGTGCACAACATTTTTTCCGGTTTCTGATCTTCATGTACGCGGGCATAAACTTCAACCAGGCCTTCGCCCAGCACTTCTTCACTAAAAACGCCGCTTTTTTCGATACGGTCAAGGATATCTTCGTCGATTTTAACCAGGCTATCGTGCGCATCGCGAGCCGCCACAATAATTTCGCCAGTGCTGCGGTCAACAATATCCTGGTCGAGGAAGACACCCTGCAACCGACGACGCCAGCCAATTTTTTTGGTCAATTTATAACGACCGACTGTTGCCAGATCATACCGTTTGGAGTCGAAAAACAACGACTCAACCAACTGAGCCGCATTTTCGATTGTAGCCGGTTCACCGGGACGAAGTCGCTTGTAGATTTCGAGCAATGCGGTATCCCTGTCATTGGAGTCGTCTTTGCCGCCTTCCAACGTAGCGCGGATCCGCGGATTGTCATTAAACAAGGCCAAAATTGTTTCGTTTGATTCCCAACCCAAGGCGCGAATCAAAACGGTAGCTGGCAGTTTACGGGTTCGGTCGACACGTACGGCAACCACATCATTTGAATCGGTTTCCAGTTCGAGCCAGGCGCCGCGATTGGGAATAATAGTTGAAAAATAGAGCTCCTTGCCGTTGGCGTCCAACTGGATGTCATAATATACACCGGGTGAACGGACCAATTGGCTTACAATGACGCGTTCCGCGCCATTGATGATAAACGTCCCGTTATCGGTCATCAACGGGAAATCACCCATGAATACGTTTTGTTCCTTGATCTCGCCGGTTTCACGGTTCACCAGGCGCACCTTTACATTTAAAGGTGCTGCATAAGTTACATCGCGTTCCTTGCATTCTTCCACATCATACTTGGACTCGCCCAGACGAAAATCATCAAAGGACAGCACCAGATTACCAGTAAAGTCCTGGATTGGTGAAATATCCCGGAAAATTTCCGTCAGGCCTGTTTGGAGAAACCACTGATAGGACTTTTTCTGGATTTCGATCAAATTGGGCATATCCAATACTTCATCGATCTTGGCGTAACTATAGCGTGTCCGTTTTCCTACCTGTACGGGATTGAACATTCAGACCCCCACCTCCACTGTTGAAACAAAATCGTATTGTAAAGCAAAAACAAGCAAGGCTCTCCGATTTAAGGAAGACCTTGCTTTTTCATAACATAACCGTGCTCTTCATCCCCTCAAACAGAGTACTACCGCATTTTAGGATGATATCACACACATGTCAAATTGTCAACAATAAGCGGTGATAAAAAACAGGTGGGCACGAAATATTCGGCCCACCTGTCGTCGAAATTATTTAATATCGACAGTGGCTCCAGCTTCAACCAATTTAGCTTTAACTGCATCGGCATCAGCTTTCGAGATTTTTTCTTTGACAGGCTTCGGTGCGCCGTCAACCAGGTCTTTCGCTTCCTTCAGACCGAGACCGGTAAGCTCGCGAACAACTTTGATGACATTGATCTTGGCTGCGCCGGCCGCGGTCAGGATGACGTCAAATTCGGTTTGTTCTTCAGCAACAGGAGCAGCAGCAGCAGCAACCGGAGCAGCAGCAGCCATCGGGGCCGACGCGGATACGCCAAATTTTTCTTCCAGAGCTTTTACCAGTTCGGACAGTTCGAGTACGGTCATTTTTTCAATGGCTTCCATGATTTGTTCTTTATTCATGTTTCATTCCTCCAAAAATATAATATTTTCTTTTTGAACTAGGCGGATTCTTTCTGTTGGCGCACTGCGTCAAGCGCGTAAACCAAGTTGCGGATATTACCCTGCAATACCGTGACAAAACCAGTGATTGGCGACTGCATGCTGCCAAGCAAGCGAGCCAGTAATACTTCGCGGGACGGCAGATTGGCCAGCGATTTAACGCCTTCAGCGTCAATCACTTTCCCTTCGACAAGACCGCCTTTGATTTCCATAATCCGATACTCTTTAATGAACTCAGAAATCAGTTTTGCCGCAACTACGGGATCCTTGTCTGAGGAAACCATTGCCAGCGGGCCTTTCAGATAGCCGTCCAATCCTTCGATTCCAGCTTCCTTGGCCGCAATACTCGCCATATTGTTTTTGATTACCGAGTACTCAACACCCGCTTCGCGCATTTTACGTCGCAATTTGGTATCCTGAGCAACCTTAATGCCACGATAATCTGTCAATACAACGCCTTTGGCACTCACCATTGTTTTTTTCAGTTCAGCGATCATCGCCACTTTTTCCGGGCGGATTACCATATATAGTCCACCTCCTTCCAAAAATATCACAAAAAGGTCTCACAGCGCCAAGCACCGGAGACCTCATGACAAATATCACGATTCTGTCGCTCCGGCCTCGGCGGGCGCATCGGGTTCCGATGCTTATACCAGTTTAAGGTACCTGCTGTCTGCAGCCAATCTATTCAATTGAGTCAGTCAAAAATTAAGCTTCTTTTTTCGCTGCCAGTTTGAGTGTGTTTACAGGAACGCCCGGGCTCATGGTCGAGCTCAGAGTGATGTTCCGGACATAGGTCCCTTTGGCGGCAGATGGTTTGGCTTTGATCAGCGTCTCAATCAGAGTGAAATAGTTTTGCAACAATTTCTCCGCTTCAAAAGACATCCGTCCCAGCGGTGCATGAATGTTACCGGCCTTATCGGTACGATACTCAATCTTACCAGCCTTGATTTCATTCAGCGCACGGGCAACATCCATGGTGACGGTACCAACCTTGGGATTTGGCATCAAGCCTTTAGGACCGAGGATTTTACCCAGTCGACCAACAGTACCCATCATATCAGGCGTTGCGACTGCGACATCAAAATCAGTCCAGCCACCCTGGATTTTTTCCACCATATCTTCGGCGCCGACAAAGTCAGCTCCAGCCAGTTCCGCTTCTTTGGCCTTTTCGCCTTTAGCAAAGACAAGAACCCGCTTGGTTTTACCAGTGCCATTCGGCAATACAACTGCACCGCGAACCTGTTGATCGGCATGCTTGGGATCAACACCCAATTTTACGGATACTTCCAATGTTGCATCGAACTTAAACGACGGCATCTTCTGAATCAGTAAAATTGCCTCTTCGGGATCATATGCTTTGTCAGCTTCAATCAATTTGGCTGACTCTTGATACTTCTTGCCGTGTTTGGCCATAAGCTTTTCCTCCTGCTGCTGTTGTGGTTATAACGGGAAACCCTCCCACTGGCTGCGGCAACTAATCGACGATGTCGATACCCATGCTGCGCGCCGTGCCTTCGACCATACGCATTGCCGACTCCACGTTGGCAGCATTCAGGTCAGGCATCTTTGACTCAGCAATCTCGCGGACTTTGTCGCGAGATACTTTCGCCACTTTTTTCTTGTTCGGTTCACCAGAAGCAGTCTCGATCCCGGCCGCTTTCTTGAGCAGAATTGCTGCAGGCGGGGTCTTGGTGATAAAAGTGAAGGAACGGTCTTCAAAAACTGTGATTTCAACTGGAATGATCAAACCAACTTGTTTGGCAGTTCTTTCATTGAAATCCTTGACGAACGCCATGATATTGACACCAGCTTGTCCAAGGGCAGGACCAACCGGAGGCGCCGGAGTAGCCTTCCCTGCCGGAACTTGCAGTTTTACAACTTTGATTATTTTTCTTGCCATGTGTTCACACCTCCTTACGTGCAAAATGTGGTATTGCGGGCCATACAGCCCTCCCACCGACTCCGACCGCCGGAGTCTGCGCAGTCTCTATAATTTCTCCACTTGGGAAAAATCCAGTTCAACAGGAGTTTCACGGCCAAACATATTAACTAGGGCCCTGATCTTCCCTCGATCCATATAAACATCCGTTACCGTTGCCGTCCAATTTTCAAAAGCACCGGCTACAATACGGATTACTTCCTGCGGTTTCACGTCAATCTTCTGGCGAGGTTCTTCTACACCCATCGCCCGCAATATTGGCTTTAACTCAAGTGGACTCAACGGAATCGCCTTGCTGCCGGAACCAACAAATCCGGTCACACCAGGCGTGTTGCGCACCACATACCAAGTTCTGTCATTCACGATCATTTCGACCAGAACATAGCCAGGGAAAATCTTCTTTTTGGTGACTTTCCTCTTGCCATCCTTAATCTCCACTTCGTCTTCCATCGGCACCAGCACCTGAAAAATCTCCGTCTGCATACCCATGGACTGAATCTTGCGCTCCAGATTTGCTTTTACCTTATTTTCATATCCGGAGTAAGTATGAATTACATACCATTGACGTTCTTCTTCCATCAATGTGCCTCTACCCTAACAAGAAAAGTTTGAGGATTTTTGCACAAATACCGTCGATAATCCAGATCAGTGTCGCAGCGAAAAAAACCGACACCAACACAACTATCGTATTAGCCGTCAGTTCTTTTTTATTGGGCCACGAAACCTTCTTCAGCTCAGACTTAACTTCACGCAGGAACCGCGTAAGCTTCGCCAGTCGGCTTCGACTTTGCACCGCTACTTCCTGAACTGCCATATCGTCACATCCTATTTATTCGATCGCGATCGAAAATTTATTGAAAGATGGCAGGGGCGGCAGGACTTGAACCCGCAACCAACGGTTTTGGAGACCGCTACTCTACCAATTGAGCTACACCCCTGTTTGAGCTCACACCTCAAAGAAAGTGCTATTTCGTTTCTTTGTGTGCGGTGTGTTTCTTGCAAAACTTGCAATACTTGTTGAACTCCAAGCGATCTGGATCATTCTTTTTATTCTTATTGGTTTGATAGTTGCGTTGCTTACACTCCGTGCAAGCCAACGTGACTGCATTACGCATACTGCACACCTCTTTAACCGAATTTACATATTAGTTCAAAATGCCGCTTTTACAATCTATCATAATTGACATGCCCTGTCAATACACAGCAGCAACGATAGCTAGGTTGGCAATAAATAAGCGAAGGGCGGCATTAGAGCCAGCCCTCCGCTGGAAACTCATCGGGCTACCAAATTATTTTAGTCGTTGATCGCAGTAACAACGCCGGCGCCGACTGTGCGACCGCCTTCGCGGATCGCAAAACGCAATCCTTCTTCAATCGCGATCGTCGTGATCAGCTCAATATCCATCTGAATGTTGTCGCCAGGCATTACCATCTCGGTGCCTTCCGGCAGATGAGCTATGCCCGTCACATCGGTGGTCCGGAAGTAGAATTGCGGCCGGTATCCGTTAAAGAACGGGGTATGGCGTCCGCCTTCTTCTTTCGTCAGGATGTATACTTCGCCTTTGAACTTCGTGTGCGGTTTGATCGATGCCGGTTTCGCCAACACTTGGCCCCGCTCCACGTCTTTACGTTCTACACCGCGAAGCAAGGCGCCGATGTTGTCGCCTGCCATCGCCTGGTCAAGCAGTTTCCGGAACATTTCCACGCCCGTGCACACCGTCGAACGCGGTTTTTCCGTCAAGCCAACGATCTCTATCGTGTCGCCCACTTTGACTACGCCACGCTCTACGCGTCCCGTTGCCACGGTGCCGCGGCCAGTGATCGTGAATACGTCTTCGACCGGCATCAGGAAGGGTTTGTCTACAGCGCGCTCCGGCGTCGGAATGTAGCCGTCGACTTGCGCCATCAGTTCATGTACCTTGCCGCACCATTGGCATTCTTTCTTGCCGCAACCGCACTCGAGCATTTTCAGCGCCGAGCCGGACACGAAAGGAATTTCATCGCCGGGGAAACTGTACATCGTGAGCAGTTCCCGCACTTCCATTTCGACCAGTTCCATCAGTTCCTGATCGTCAACCATATCCGCTTTATTCAGGAATACAACCATTGCTGGTACGCCGACTTGGCGCGACAGCAGAATGTGTTCCCGTGTTTGCGGCATCGGGCCGTCTGCTGCGCTTACGACCAGAATCGCTCCGTCCATCTGCGCGGCGCCGGTAATCATGTTCTTGACATAGTCGGCGTGACCCGGGCAGTCCACGTGTGCATAGTGACGGTTTACTGTTTCGTATTCAACGTGCGCCGTGTTGATTGTGATCCCACGCGCCCGCTCTTCCGGCGCCTTGTCGATCATATCGTACGCTACATAATCCGCGCCGCCCGATTTTGCAAGCACCATCGTGATTGCAGCTGTCAACGACGTCTTACCATGGTCGACGTGACCAATTGTGCCAATATTTACGTGCGGTTTTGTCCTCTCAAACTTCTTCTTGCCCATTTCAGTTAATATCCCCCTTCGAAACTGTTGATTTTAGCTTGGGACACTTATGAAGATATTCTATCACAACTATATTCTTTCTGCCAAAAAGAAAAAACTCCAAACAAGGAGTCACGGGAGTATTTTTTGGTGGCGGCGCACGGATTTGAACCGCGGACACATCGGGTATGAACCGATTGCTCTAGCCAACTGAGCTACGCCGCCAAATATATGTAACTGGAGCTGATGACCGGGGTTGAACCGGTGACCTTATCCTTACCAAGGATACGCTCTACCGACTGAGCTACATCAGCATAATAAATGTGGTTGCGGGGGCAGGATTTGAACCTGCGACCTTCGGGTTATGAGCCCGACGAGCTGCCAGCTGCTCCACCCCGCGAAGTGTACCTGATTATGGTGCATAGAATTAAGAATATATACTGGAAATGGTGGAGGGGGCTGGATTCGAACCAGCGAAGGCGAAGCCGGCAGATTTACAGTCTGCTCCCTTTAGCCACTCGGGAACCCCTCCATATTAGTGCTGATGGAGCTGGCGATGGGAATCGAACCCGCAACCTGCGGTTTACAAAACCGCTGCTCTGCCGTTGAGCTACGCCAGCAAACACTAGATACTATTTCAGTGACAAAGAGAATTATACAGCAGGCTTTTCGTTATGTCAATGCCAAAAAAAATAGTAATACGAAAATCCTGCCAGCACAATCCGGTAATAGGCGAAGGACGCCAATGTGGACTTGTTAAGAAATTTCAAAAACCAGATTACTGAATAGTAAGCAACGATAAAAGAAACGACAAATCCAATGGCAATCATCTGAAAATCTGCGGCCGACAAGCGCGCCCAATTTTTAGCAAGGTCATATACGCAGGCCAAGGTCATCAGCGGCAAGGCGATAATAAAAGAGAAATCGGCGGCTGTTTTGCGATCAAGGCCGAAAAAAATTCCGCCTGAAATCGTTGATCCTGAACGGGAAAACCCCGGCCAAAGTGACAGAATTTGAAATAAGCCAACATAAAATGCCTGCTTAAGTGTCATTTGTTCAACATTCGTTGTTTCCGGGCGGCGGTTGCATTTTTCTGCCGCCAACATCAAAAAGGCGCCAAGCACCAGTCCGATGATCACGGTGAATGAGGAAAACAGATGGCGCTTGATCATCCCATGTGCCAGGAAACCGACCAGACCAACCGGAACGATGCCAGCGGCGACATGCCAAACCGACAATCCTTCTGGTTTGCGGAACCAGGTCGCCGGTCGCATTAGTTTTAAGTATTTTTCACGATAGAGAAAGCCAACCGATAAAATGGCGCCCAATTGGATAAAGACTGTGAACACGGAAGCCGCTTCACCGTGAAATCCCAAAAAATCTTCTACCAAAATCATGTGCCCGGTCGAAGAAACTGGCAGAAACTCTGTCACCCCTTCGACAATTCCAATGAGTACCGCAATGATAATATCCTGCAAAATTGTTTTCCTCCTGACCACACAATTAACAACAGACGAAATTATACATCAATCACTCGCCCCCGGCAAGTTTCCTGCCCAACATCGACAGGATGATCGCATCGGTCGGAAATGCCAGTGGCGGCGGGTTGTCCAGCGCAAACCAGTCTATAGCATCCAAATCATCGCCCGCTTGGGGGCTGCCGTCTGTAATTTTGCCAATAAACCAGATGCCGACGGTATGGGTCTGGGGGTTATGAAAGTTCGACAGCACGGTAAAAACATTGCCCAGTTCAACCGTCAGACCTGTTTCCTCAGTGAATTCGCGACAGGCTGCAGCACGAACGTCTTCCATATATTCGACGTAACCGCAGGGAATACACCATAAGCCTGGATAGGTTGATCCCGCAGCCCTGCGTCCCAGCAAAATCGATCCGTTCTGGTCTTGTACAATCACTGCAACCCCAACAATCGGATTTTCATAAAAAACATAGCCGCACCGAAGGCATCTCAGGCGATCCTGATTTTTGACGAACTGATATGCTAGTGCACCGCCGCATTTAGGACAAAACGAAAATCGTTGGGGCGTTCGATTCACTGACTTACTCCGGACACCACTACCGCCAAGGCGATGGAGTTGAGTTTGTTGGCCGGGCTATCAGCCCGGGAAGTCAATACAACTGGCGCTGCTGCACCGACCACAATGCCGGCCAGCGGCGTATTGGCAAAGTACACCAACGATTTGTACAGAACATTACCTGACTCAATATTCGGCACTACCAACAAATCAGCTTGTCCAGCTACATCGCCGCCAATCCCCTTGTGGTGAGCCGCAGCCATCGATACTGCATTGTCGAGGGCTAGCGGTCCATCAATGCGGCAGCCTTTGATTTGCCCCCGTTCCGCCATCTTGGCAATCAAAGCCGCATCCTCTGTCGCCTTCATCGCAGAGGTAACAGTTTCCACCGCTGCCAGCATTGCAACTTTTGTCTCACGATTTCCCAGCGCACGGGAAACTTGCAGTGCATTTTCGACAATTTGAACTTTTTGCGCCAAATCAGGCGCGATATTGATAGCGGCATCAGTCAACAACAACAAACGCTCGTACCCTGCCGGTGCAAAAGCCACCACGTGCGACAATAGACGACCTGTCCCCAATCCTTCCGCCTTATCAAGCACTGCCCTCATAAAGTCGGCCGTGCCCACGAGCCCCTTCATCAAAATTTGGGCGCTGCCCTGTTTGACAAGCGCCGCAGCCCGCCGGGCTGCCAGTCGCTGGTCTGGCACATTTTCCAGTTCGAACTGGCTGCTGTCAATACCATGTTGACTGCACAATTGCTGTATTTCGGCGATATCTCCCACTAATACAGCATCGGCAATCCCCGCCATTTTGGCGTCATTCACCGCAGTTAACACATCAATATCAGCTGCCGCAGCAACTGCGATCTTCACCGAATCCATCCCTTTGGCTGTTGCGTGGATTTCTGCAAAAGAATTAATCATCAGGCACCTCCAAATAATAGTAGAAAAAATATTGGCTGCCGCCCATTGCTACAGGCAGCAGCCAAAAATCAAACTGGCCGGTAACACACAGAGCGTTTAGCAATCAAAGCGTCTGATCGCCCGGATGCCACTCCATCGGACATAAACCACCAGACTGTAACGCCTGCAGGACTCGCAGCGTTTCATCAATACTGCGTCCCACGTTAAGGTCGCAAACCACCTGGTAGCGCAAAATCCCTTCAGGATCAATGATGAATAAGCCGCGCAAGGCAACACCCTTGTCTGCAAGTAAAACTCCATAATCGCCTGACACTTGTTTGGTCATATCCGCCGCCAGCGGATATTTTAGCCCGCCGAGTCCGCCATCAGCAACTGCGGTTTTAATCCAAGCCCGATGGCAAAAAACGCTATCCGTGCTAACTCCCAATATTTCGGTATTTAATTCGGCGAACTCCGCCAGGCGTGAATTGAAGCCGCGGATTTCTGTCGGGCAGACAAACGTAAAATCCAGCGGATAGAAAAACAAGATCAACCACTTGCCCAGATAATCGGATAGTTTAGCTTTATGTTCCAATGTCTCAAGATTTTGGGTTGTCTCCATACAAAAATCCGGTGCTTTTTGACCAATCATTACTGCCATTGTCATTCCTCCCCATTATCTCCTAAATTAAGCTTAATTATGGATAATCAATTTCTATTCATCGCCGAAACAAACGCCAATCGAGCGGCCTGCCAATACCAGTTGGTCATCTGTTGGCACGTTATGCGGTTTGCCAACGACATCCTCGATAGGAACTGACGTAATCTGGTTTTTTTGCAAGGCAACCATGCGGCCAAATTCCCCCCGCATGATACAGTCCACTGCCGCCACGCCATAGCGGGTTGCCAGCACCCGGTCATACGCTGTCGGAGTGCCGCCGCGTTGCAGATGCCCCAGGACAGTACACCGCGATTCAATTTCTGTACGCTGTTCGATCTCCATCGCCAGTTTCTCGCCAACACCACCCAAACGGATTTTTTCCGGACTATCTTCAACAATCCGTTTGACCGTCATCTCACCACCTAGCGGCAAAGCTCCTTCAGCAACTACGATAATACTGAACCGCTTACCTCGATCGACCCGGTCGCGAACTTTGCGGATAATTACATCCATACTAAATGGAATTTCCGGAATCAAAATAACATCGGCGCCGCCGGCCATGCCCGCATGTAAGGCTATCCATCCTGCGTATCGCCCCATCACTTCCAGAATCATCACCCGGTGGTGCGACTCCGCCGTTGTATGAAGCCGATCCAGCGCCCAACTGGCAACCCCCACCGCCGAGTCAAACCCGAACGTTCTTTCAGTGCAGGGAATGTCATTGTCAATTGTTTTTGGAACGCCGATGATTTTTACGCCGAGTCTGCCCAGTTCAAGAGCTACGGCGTGTGTTCCATCGCCGCCAATCAAAACCAGCGCTTGAATATTATTCCCTTTCAGATTCTCCAGAATACGGTCCGACATATTACGGAAAACATACTTTCCATTCTCTTCTACTCGATAATGGAATGGATTATCCCGGTTGGTCGTACCCAGGATAGTCCCGCCGCGGGGTAAAATACCTGCCACATCCTTGTCGCGCATGGTAACAACCATGTCTTCCACCAAGCCCTGGAAGCCATTCTGAATCCCTTTGACAGTCATTCCTTTTCCCAGCGCCGATCTAACCACGCCACGAATTACCGCATTTAGTCCCGGGCAGTCCCCACCGCCAGTTAACACACCAATGGTATTAATTTCAGGCACAATGGACTCCTCCTTATGCTTTCAGTTTGCAAATCTGATCAGCCTCGGGTTCTGTTATTCAATCTGAACAATGGTAAGACCCGTCGCATCATAAAGTTTGGGGTCAGGCAGCCCTGTTGCGGCAATTGCGAGCTTTTTTCCGTCATACTGTCCCGGCCAGGCTGCCACAATCGAAAACCGCCGCCCTAGATGTTTCAGCAAATTTAAAGGATCGACTTGCAACACGGGAGCAAACAAGACCTGCATGTCATCCAGCACCACTACGTCGGCCGCCAGCGCATCTAAAGCCTTGGCAATCAATCCGGCCGCTTCCTGCGCTCTGACTTTGGGAACCATCTCCAGTAGTTCTTCCGTCAGAAATGTTCTGCAATTGACATACTTCCAGCCACGGATTGTCGACAGTTCCCGCAGTAGCTTGCTTTTTCCGCTACCAGGTCTGCCAACCAGCAAAACCAGACGTTCAGCTGATTTTTGCCCATCCCTGACGGTCTCGACGATTCTTTGAATAATCATCGCCAACGGCCCCCTCGCCTTTTTTGGGTTAATAAACCCTGCATTGTCTTTTTTCGCCACCCATACCGGAAACCCCTCTCGTAAATGAAAAAAAACAGGACAATACCCAGAATGGATATTGTCCTAGTCCAACAACACTGTCAGTCAGTCAGGTCGTCATATGTATGCAATTCATTTTGCAATTCTTTATTGAGACCGGCCAAACTCTTGTAAACGCCGCGGATATCCAAATCATCGGCGCGATTATCCAGATATCGCTCCAGTTTCCGCTTTACCCTTTGCAACGCGTTATCAATCGATTTCACATGTCGTGTGAGTTCGACTGCAATCTCCTGGTATGACTTGCCGTCGAGGTAAGACATTAGGACTTTCCATTCTAGGTCGCTAAGAATTTCGCCCATTTTTTCTTCAATGTCAATGAATTCTTCCCGGCTGATCACCAATTCTTCCGGGTCGGAAATCTTTGACCCGGACAATACATCAAGCAGAGTGCGGTCGGAATCCTCGTCATAAATCGGCTTGTTCAGTGAAACATAAGAGTTTAACGGAATATGTTTTTGCCGGGTTGCGGTTTTAATCGCCGTGATAATCTGGCGAGTTACGCACAATTCAGCAAAGGCCCTAAACGAAGAAAGCTTGTCGTTGCGGAAATCACGGATCGCTTTATAAAGACCGATCATTCCTTCCTGAATGATATCTTCCCGCTCGGCCCCGATCAAAAAGTAGGACCGGGCTTTGGCTCTGACAAAATTGCGGTATTTATTAATTAAAAATACCAGCGCATCTTCATTGTCATTGTCTTTGGCATCCAAAACAATCTCTTCGTCGGTAAGGGCCTCATAATTACAGTACCGCATTGAATCGCCTCCATCATGAGATGCTGCAAACCTGGCCCACGGCATCGAAAATATATTCGTTGCTTCCGAGAATCATTATATCTTGCGAGTGCCTGCTAGTCAAGGCAGTCAGCATACAGGTCACTCCGATCAGAGCGTGTCTGCCATTGTGAACCTACAGCCCGCGCTGCCGAATCAACTCAAACAGAATAATCGCGCTGGCCACCGACGCGTTCAGGGATTGCACCTTGCCGCGCATGGGAATTCTCACCAACGAATCGCATTTTTCACGGGTGAGATGAGCCATGCCCTCACCTTCATCACCAATCACAATCACTACCGGACCTGTCAGGTCGACTTCCTGAAACGCAACGCCCCGCTCAGGGTCGGCGCCGATAACCCAGAAACCCTGTTTCTTCAATGTATCCAAAGTCTGCGCAACATTGCCGATCTGGGCAACTTTTACATACTCAATCGCCCCAGCCGATGCTTTGGCCACAGCTGCAGATAATTGACAGCTACGTCGTTGCGGAATCAGTACGCCATGTGCGCCGGCCGCATCAACAGTCCGCAGCACCGCGCCCAGATTTTGCGGATCTTTCAGTTGATCAAGCAAGACCAGGCAAGGCTTCTCATCGCGGGACTCAGCCAGCGCCACCATGTCTTCAATCGATGCATAGGCGACTGGTGACACCATTGCCACAACACCCTGCGTCCGGATACCAAGACTCATTGCCTCAAGTTTTGCCGCTTCCGTCGTTTGCACCGGAATATTTTTTTCTTTTGCAAAGGCGATAATTTCGCGAATCGACCCTTGGTGTTCACCGGCGGAAATGAAAATCTTGCTAATCGGACGCCCGCTACGGAGCGCTTCCATCACCGGATTACGTCCGGAAAGAAAATCCATCTCCTTGATTGCCGGCGCTGCCACAGGACTCTTGGTCCTGGGAACAAAACCAGGTTTTGCACCCATTGGACGAGCTGCAGGCTTCACGCCCCGCTCCCCTTTTTCGAACGGTTTTCCGCCTGAACGAGCCGGACCTGCCGGACGCGACGAATCCGCCGAACGGCCTTTATAAGCCGATTTGGCTGGATCAGCCGGACGAACTGGACCCGAACGCGGTCGGTCGGCCTGAAATTCGGCCGGAGAAGGCTTGCGTGCCGGACTTCCAGCCGGGCGCGGCGCCCTGCCACGGGTACTCATTTTTTGGTCTTGGTCGCTGCTTTTGCCTGGATTTTTTTGAGTCGTCCGCAACTTAAATCCCCCTCTCTACAATAACCGCCGCTGACGCAGGTCGGTCCCGCCTTACTGAACAAAACTGGCGCGACGTTACGCACTTCAGTCAGCATCAGTTCGGCTAATTTTCTTATTTCCCACTGAGCCCGGGCGCAACAGCGCAGTTCAAAGAAATTGAACAAGGCCCGCGCATTCATTGTGATCAAAATTTTGGTTTCGGTGGCATTGGTCAGACAATAACGGGCGTCTTCCTGATGAACCCCCATTGCAGTCAGTTCTCCGTATACCGTGCGCACTTCTTCCATCAATCGGTTGAACCGTTCTAGTGCGGCCGGATTGGCCGACACGGAGGGAGGCACGATATATTCAAAGTCATGTTCCTTGACATAACGTTGTGATTGCTGGGAATACGAGGCAATCCGGTGACGGACCAGCTGGTGGGTCAGAACCCGGGATACGCCTTCCACGGCAAACGTGAAGCTGACATGCTCCAGCGTGGAAAAATGACCCATCGTCAGAATTTTTTCCACCAGATTCTGCACCTGGCTCTCCGACAAACGGTCTTCCAGTTCTGCGGCGCCAATGGCCGAGTAACAAAGCCGGGCGGCCATCGCCACCTTGCGCTCGGTTTCCGGCGTATGAGAAATTAAATTGACTTGCACTATTTTTTCGCGCCTCCTTCGACTTCAGACGCCAGATTACGGCACATAAACGTCACTACTTGCCGCAAGATTTGTTCCAGTCGGACCTGCTGCCTACCAAGATAAAGATAACCCAATAATGCCTCCAACGCCGTGCTCGAACGATATTCGGTAATCGAAGCGTTGCGCGGCACGCGCGATTTGGCATTGCGACCACGGCGGACCACCGCCTGTTCCGTTTCCGTCAGCGACTCCTCTATGGAGCGTAGTGCCTGGGCCTGCAGTGGCGCCGAAGCCATCCGGGCCAGCAGGGTATGCAGAACCTGCACTTTGTTCAATTCCACCGACAGCATGACCGTGCGCAAATGCAGCGAGAATACGGCGTCGCCTACATAAGCCAGAATCAGTGCCGGTAGTTGGCCGGGTTCCTCGATTTGCGGCGGGTCGGCCAGACGTTGCTCGCTGGCGAGCAAGTCGCGCCGCAGGCAGGCCTGGAAGTCAGTAAATTTCAACTGCGTTTCCAGCGCGGACCTTGCGGCGAGTCCTCGACGACGATTCCCGCAGCCTGCAACCCATTACGAATTGCATCCGCGGTTGCCCAGTCCTTGCGTTCCCGGGCGGTTTGACGCAGCCCCAGCAGCAGCTCCATCAATGCTGCCACCATTTTTTCATCCGGCGCTTCGGTTGCCGGTGTTTCATCAATATCCATTCCCAATGCGCCAGTCATATCCACCAACGCGGCAATTGCCCGCTCGATGCCGGCAATGTCCGGCTTCGTCTCACCTCGGGCCACTGCCTGACAAATGCCGTTCAGCGTTTTTGTCAAGGCAAACAAACTGCTGATGGCCAGCGCTGTATTGAAATCATCGGCCATGGCCGCTTCATACTCGTCACACGCTGCCGTCACTGCTCCCGCCAGTTCCGGGTCTGCCGGACCCGCCACCAGGCCAGTCTGCGCAAGTAGTCCTTTGGCCGTTTTAACCGCCGAAACCAATCTGGACCAAGCCTTCTCCGCTTCGGTCAGCCGTTCATCACTGAAGTCGAGCGGACTGCGGTAATGAGTCGATAAAATGAAGAACCGCAGTACCATCGGGCGAAAATGCGCCAAAATATCCTTTACCAGGAAAAAATTTCCCAACGATTTGCTCATTTTTTCCGAGTTCACTGTGACAAAGCCATTATGAACCCAGTAACGAACAAATGGCGAACAGCCGGTAAAGGCTTCAGACTGGGCCACTTCATTTTCATGATGCGGGAAAATCAGATCGCTGCCGCCGCCATGGAAATCAAAGCCGCACCCCAGATACTTGTAGGACATCGCACTGCATTCGATATGCCAGCCCGGACGTCCGGGGCCCCAGGGGCTTTCCCATGACGGTTCGCCCGGCTTGGCGCTTTTCCAGAGTGCAAAGTCCATCGGATGCCGTTTGCGGTCATCCACTTCGACCCGGGCGCCGGCTTCCATCCCTTCCAGATTGCGTCCACTCAGCTGACCGTAACTTTCAAAACTCTGCACACTGAAATACACATCGCCATCTACAACATAGGCATGGCCTTTTTCGATCAGCCTGGCGACCATATCGATAATCTCCTGCATGTGGCCGGAAACTTTGGGATACAGGTCGACCCGCCGCACATTCAGACTATCCATGACAGTAAAATAAGCCTCGATATAGCAGCCTGCCAGTTCGTCCCAGGCGACGCCTTCCTTAGCTGCAGTATCGATGATCTTGTCATCTACATCAGTAAAGTTCTGAATATGGGTTACAGCCAACCCCTGCCGTTCGAAGTAGCGATGAATGACATCCCAGATGATGAACGGCCTGGCATTGCCAATATGGGGATGATTATAAGGCGTCACACCGCAGACATATATTTTTACTTTACCGGGTTCCACCGGTTGAAACAATTCTTTCTCGCGGGTCAGGGTATTATATACTCTTAAATCCACCGCTCGCCCTCCTCAATTTAAGCCATTAGACCATTATTAGGCATTTGGTTATTTCACCAATTCCAGGGATCGCCGGATACGGGCTGTGGTTCGCGCAACGCCCAGAAGCGGAATTAAAGCAATCAACTCGGGCCCATGCATCTTGCCGGTCAGTGCGACACGCACCGGCATGAACACTTTTTTTCCACCCAGTTTCAGTTCTTTGCCAACAGCTTTCAGTGCAGCCTGGACTTGTTCGCCGGTAACCGTGTCTGCATCCGACAATTTATTCAAGAATTCGTCCATAACTTTGGGAACATCGGGATCACGCAGAATTTCGGCGGTCTCTTCGTTCTCCATCGCAACCTCATCTTGAAAAAACACTGCGGCATGTTCGGGAATCTGGGCGGCAAAACTGACATAATCCCGTACTGCGGCCACGACCTGCTTGATCCAATCCAGGCGTTCCTCCGCCAGCTCTGCGCCGATCAGTCCCGCTTCTCTCAGGTGCGGCAACGCCATGTCTGTCAACGTCGCCTCATCGAGCTGTTTCATATAATGCGAATTGATCCAGTTCAATTTATCGATATCAAACACAGCCGGATTTTTCGCCACATGGTCCAGGGAAAACAGTTCAATCAGTTCCTCACTGGAGAAGATCTCTTGTTCGCCGACCGGCGACCAGCCCAGCAGGGCCAGAAAATTCACTAACGCTTCCGGCAAATAACCCAGCGCTTTGTATTGTTCGACTGATGTCGCCCCATGGCGCTTGCTCATCTTGCTGCGATCTTTGCCGAGAATCAGCGAAATATGGCCAAACGTTGGCAACGGCAAGTCAAGCGCCTGATAAAGCAAAATCTGCCGGGGTGTGTTGGACAGGTGCTCTTCAGCTCTTATAACATGGGTAATTTTCATCAGCGCATCATCCAGCACAACTGCGTAATTATAAACCGGAATTCCGTCCGACTTGACAATGACATAATCGCCGATTCCATTGGAATCAAAACTAACTGTACCACGCACAGCATCCTGAAACGCAATCGCCTGGTTTTCCGGCACCCGAAACCGCACCGTTGATTTTCGGCCTTCAGCTTGCAGTGCCTTTTCTTCAGCGGCGCTCAGATGTCGGCATTTCCCCATGTAGCGGGGCATCGCGCCTTCCGCCATTAGCTTCTGGCGCTCCGCATCCAGCTCTTCATCGGTACAGTAGCAACGGTAAGCTTTGCCGCTTGCCAGCAGCCGCTCCGTATATTCGGCGTAAATCGACAGTCGCTCCGTCTGGCGATACGGTCCGTATTCACCGCCAACGTCGACCCCTTCGTTCCAGTCAAGTCCCAGCCATTTCAACGCATTTTTGATATTCTCCTCAGATTCACGGCTCGACCGCTCCAAGTCGGTATCTTCAATTCGCAGCACCAGTTTCCCGCCATTTTTGCGGGCCAATAACCAATTAAACAGAGCCGACCGGGCTCCGCCGATATGAAACGGACCCGTCGGACTCGGAGCAAACCGCAGTCGCATTGTGCCTTCAGACATTTTTCACCCAACCCTTCCGGTGCTTTATTACACTAGCCAATCATGACCACCGCCTGGGCGGCGATCCCTTCCTTACGACCGACAAAACCGAGATGCTCGGTTGTGGTCGCCTTTATATTAACCTGCGAAACGCTGATCCCCAGCGTCTCTGCAATCATCATGTTCATCCGTTCAATATAGGGAGCCAGTTTGGGCTCCTGCGCCGCCACTACCGCATCCAGATTGTGCGTCACAAAACCTGCTTCGCTTATTCTATCCCTCACTTCACGCAGCAACACCAGGCTGGAAATCCCTTTATAACGAGAGTCCGTATCCGGAAAATGCCGGCCAATATCACCCATCCCAGCGGCGCCGAGCAAAGCGTCGGCGATCGCATGCAACAGCACATCCGCATCCGAATGACCTTCCAGCCCCCGGGGATGGGGAACTTCCACGCCACCCAGCATCAATGGCCGTCCCGCCACAAACTGATGCACGTCATAACCGAAACCAACCCGCTGCATGTGTCGAACGCTCCCTCCGGCAACCACCGCTTCCGCCAGCAACAAATCTTCCGGCGTGGTGACTTTAAAATTGTTATAAGAGCCGCGAACCAGTCGGACTTCGCCACCGGCCCACTCGACTAGTGCTGCGTCATCCGTCGCCAACACACCCGCTGCGGCGGCCTGAGCATAAGCCTGTTGCAGCAACTCCCTGCGGAAAGTCTGCGGGGTCTGTACTTGCCACAAACTGGCACGGTCCAATGTCTGGCGTACGACGGCAGACTGATCCGCCGACTTGATCGTGTCCTTGACCGGCACTGCCACTACAGCAGCGCCATACTGACCGGCCAGCCGCATGGATTCAAGCACGCAATCTTTTTCAACGAAGGGCCGCGCCCCATCATGGACCATAACCAGATCCACGGTTGAGTCGACCCTGTCCAGCGCATTTTGCACCGAATACTGACGTTCCGCGCCGCCCGGCACAATCTGCCAGGGAATATCGGTTACAGTATTTTTCAATAATGCCGCCACCCGCTCCGCATTGCCCGGCGACACGGTGACCAATAATTGCTGGACTTGCGGCAGCTGTGTAAATATATTGATCGTGTGCCACAATATCGGCTGTCCATCGAGCATGACAAACTGCTTGTCAACACCGCTTCCCATACGACTCGAACTGCCGGCCGCCGCAATAATTACAGCCGTCGACAGTTTTTCATCCGACATCACCATACAGATCTATGCCTTTTGGGCTTTTGCCCAGGAATCACGCAACGAGACAATCCGGTTAAATACCGGAGAGCCGGGCCTTGCATCGGCATCCAGACAGAAATAACCGTGGCGCAGGAACTGGAAACGGCTGCCCATTGCAGCATCGGCCAATGCCGGCTCAATCACTGCCTGTGACAGTACCGTCAGCGACTGCGGGTTTACCCGACTGCCACCCTCTTCGTCTGCGGTGTCAGCTGCATCCTCAATCAGCAATTGATCGTAGAGACGGACTTCGACCGGCTTGGCATGCGCCGCCGAGACCCAGTGCAGCGTCCCCTTGACCTTTCTGCCGCTGGCAGCGCCGCCGCTCTTGGTTTCCTGATCATAGGTGCAGCGAAGCTCGATAATTTCACCGCTCTGTTCATCTTTAACCACTTGTTCACACTTTATGATATAGGCATGTTTCAATCGGACTTCGCGCCCCGGCGCCAGGCGGAAAAACTTACCAGGCGGATTTTCCATGAAATCATCCTGTTCGATATACAGTTCGCGGGAAAACGGGATTTTCCGCGTACCCATTTCCGGGTTCTCCGGATTGTTTTCAGCCTCCAGCTCTTCAACGAGTCCTTCAGGATAGTTTTCTATAATCATCTTTAAAGGGCGCAGTACTGCCATAGCCCTGGCGGCACGCAGATTCAGATCTTCGCGGACACAATGCTCCAACAGTTCGTAGTCAACCGTACTGTTGCTTTTGGCTACGCCAATCCGCTCACAGAAGTCACGAATTGCCTCCGGGGTAAAGCCTCGTCGCCGCAAGCCGGAAATGGTTGGCATCCTTGGATCATCCCAACCACTGACCTGTTTCTGTTCGACCAGTTCACGCAGCTTTCGCTTACTCATCACCGTACGGGTCAGATTCAGGCGGGCGAATTCAATCTGCTGCGGTTGATAGATGCCCAACGTTTCAACACACCAGTCATACAGTGGTCGATGATCCTCGAATTCCAAGGTACAAATGGAATGGGTGATCTGTTCGATCGCATCCGACACGGGGTGTGCGTAATCATACATGGGGTAAATGCACCAGGCATCGCCGGTACGATGGTGCGTCGCACGTAATATCCGGTAGAGAACAGGGTCCCGCATATTAATATTTGGCGAACTCATGTCGATTTTAGCCCGCAGGGTGCGGGATCCGTCAGCAAATTCACCGGCTTTCATCCGGTTGAACAAATCCCGGTTTTCATCTACCGACCGGTCACGGAAGGGACTGTTTTTGCCTGGTTCGATCAGGGTACCGCGATGTTCACGGATCTGCTGGGCCGTTAAATCACAAACATACGCCTTTCCCTGGCGAATCAGCTGCTCAGCATAGGCAAACAGCTGGGAAAAATAGTCAGATGCATAATACATCCGGTCGCCCCAGTCAAATCCTAGCCAGCGGACATCTTCCTGAATCGAGTCAACATACTCAACTTCTTCCTTGCTCGGGTTCGTATCATCAAAACGCAAATTACACAGACCATCGTTTTCCGCAGCAATGCCGAAGTTAAGGCAAATGGATTTTGCATGGCCGATATGCAGATACCCGTTCGGTTCCGGCGGAAACCGGGTATGGACCCGATTGCCGTATTTACCGGTCTTGGCATCTTCAGTAATGATATTTTGAATAAAATTGGCAGGCAGTGTTCCTGTCGGCGAAACCATGAAACCGCTCCTCTACACCATTATTGCGTTATTTCAATTTGGCGAAAATCATCCGGCCGGCAGCCGTCTGCAAAACGGATGTGACCAGTACGTCAATCGTGTCGCCAAGATGCTTCCGTCCATTATCGACAACGATCATCGTGCCGTCATCCAGATAGGCGACGCCCTGCCCAGCCTCTTTACCATCTTTGACCACATGCACCAACATTTCTTCGCCTGGCAGCACGACTGGTTTGACGGCATTCGCCAATTCATTAATGTTCATGACGGTTACGCCCTGAAGTTCGGCAACCTTATTCAGATTGTAATCGTTGGTAAGAATTTTCCCCTTGATTAGCTGACCCAACCTGACCAGCTTGGCATCCACTTCTGCTACATCGTCAAAATTACGGTTATCAATTTGGACTACCACATTTTTCTCTTTTTGAATCCGATTCAGGATATCGAGCCCGCGGCGGCCACGATTGCGTTTCAGCAGATCCGACGAATCGGCGATATGCTGCAGCTCTTCCAGCACAAAGCCCGGTACCAGCAGTATCCCTTCAATGAATCCACATTGGCAAATGTCAGCAATCCGACCGTCAATAATCACACTTGTATCGAGAATTTTAAATTGACCGGGTAATGAAACCGCCTTGTCCTTGACCCGGTCCTTACCGCCAAAAATCGCCGGCAGCGAAAGGTTCGACAGTTCTTCCCGCTTGCGGATGGCAACGTTGAGGCCAGTATAGCCCAAAATGATGCTGAGAAATACCGGAATATATTTACCGACCAAAGGAACCGGAACAAATGCAGCCCCCAATAAATTAGCGATAATAAGACCAGTGCCCAGACCCAGCAAACCCGCCAGAACATCGTTCAACGGCATCTTCATCAGCTTGGTTTCCATCCAGACAGAATAACGCCAAACAAATCCACTCAACCAGGGAGAAAGAATATAGCCGAGCAATGCGCCCAACAAACCCCCAACCAGATAAAACACAATCGTGCCAACTGTTACGCCAAAAAAGCCGATTCGTGCAAAATCCGGCAACGCGCCCTGCGGCACCAACAGCAACACCCTGTCGGCCGTCAGTAGACCGCCAACTCCCGCCAAAACTGTAATGATTATTCGCAACGCTTTTTCGATCACTGTTTCACCTCCTCCTTTCATGATAATAATCATATTTTATTTATTATAGTAGAAATCTTGGTTTGCGCCAAGCATTTAACGATAGCCGCTTTTCATCACGCCCGGTTCAGCGAATGCAGAGACTCACGGCGGTACAAATAAAAAAAGGGCGTCATCCGCCCGTCGAAAACTCGGCAAAGATGGAATCCAGGCTTTCAGCGATGGCTTCCGCATCTTTTCGGCACACCAGAACCAGCTCACTGACTAAAATTTGCCGGGCTGTATCCAGCAGGCGACGTTCACCGGTGGATAGTTTTTTGATCCGGTCCTGAATCGTCAAATTACGGACCACTTCCGCCACTTCATGAATATTGCCGCTTTTGATTTTTGCAAGGTTAATATTGAAACGTCGGTTCCAGTTCACACAGGGTTGACTCGGCGCCATACGCAATGTACAGAACACCTCGTCGACTTCGGTTTCACAGATTACTTCGCGCAAGCCAACATGCTCCACGTTATTGAGGGGGATCATCACCCTCATTCCGCCATAGGGCATCGTGAGAATAAAGTATTCCCGGCGTTCCCCCATCACTTCATGTTCTTCCACTGCCTCAATGACGCCCGCGCCATGCATAGGATAGACAACCTTGTCTCCGACAGCCAGCATATTGCACCTCCGCAACGGAACACTTTCTTAGAGTCATGGAGGAATTATATCATGTCTGTTTAATTTTGTCAAAATCGGTATTGTAACACGTCTACACTCGCCATGTCAACAAAGCATTGTAAGCTTTTGTTCTGCTTGACAAGGCTTCTGCCCCATCTATATAATAAAAATTAGAGTGAGGTGCTATCACAATTGCAGGAAAAATCATGCATCGATTTCCAGACTGCGGTCGAAGAATATCTAATCCGGCATCGAAGCATCCTGGATGTCCTAACCAAGCATCAGGAAGCGACCGCCCGTGTTAATCGGGCCGTTGCCAAAGCCGTTACCGAGTGCGGTTGTATTTCGATTACGGCAGAACGGCAAAAAATACCGCTCGACGCAGAATTCAACAACCTAAAAACTTTCATGTCTTCTCACCTCGAAGGAGAGCTATGCGAAAATTGCCGGGATATATTGATAAATGAATTGGGGCATTCCCTGTTTTATTTGACGGCATTATGCAACCTGACAGGATTGGATTTACAGACCGTTTTACAACACGAAACAAAAAACGTACGTACGCTGGGAATTTTCAATCTTTCCTGATCGATATTGTTTTCAGGATTTTGAAAAACTACAAAAGACTTTTCGGCGTTTGTTCCGATGAGTCTTTTTTATTTTTTATTTTTAAAAATTACAACTCTGGAAATTATTCGGCAACACTGAAAATGTAGGGGGTATCATCTTGTACGAATGGAAAAACGAATATGTTTTGGGTGTTGAGGAAATCGACAAACAACACCAACGTTTAATTGAAATTGCCAATCAGGTTTTAGACATCATGAAGGATCAATGGCGCACTGACAAATACAACCAAATTTTAGAAGTCCTCGGCGAACTAAAAGAGTACACCGTTTATCATTTCAAGTCAGAAGAGGAATACATGGCTCAAATCGGCTATAAAAAGCGATTTTCTCATGCGATTGAGCATAGTGCATTTATTGAGAAGTTAAACGCGGTCGATTTGAGTGAAATTGATGAATCACAGGATAAGTACCTTGGCGAACTGCTTGGATTTATTACCGACTGGGTTGTGAATCACATTATGACAACAGATCGACTATATACTCAACAATAAGAAACAAGAGTTGAATTGATAAGAGGCGCAGCGGCTTTGTTGCCGCGGCGCCTCTTACTCTATCTCCAGCGGAATATTCACTTGTTCCCGCCAAACAGTGCTATTCAAACAACGTTTGTTCCCGCAAACGTTTGATCCCTTCTCTAATCGCTCTAGCTCTGGCCCCGCCAACCCCATCCACCTCGTCTAATTCGACCGCCGTTGCACTGTAAATTCGGCTCACATTTTTGAAGTGAGCCACAATATTCTCAACCACCAGATTGGGTAATCGAGGAATCTGGCGCAAAATGCGATAGCCGCGCGGAATCACCGGCACATCCAGCGTACTTGGCGTAATGCTGTAGCCAAGCAGTCGTCCCACCGAATAACGTTCCAAACTTTCCTCCGGTAGTGCGCGCAATTGGTCCCGAACTTCGGCATGGACAGCATTATCGCTTTCCACGCAATAATCCTGAATCAAATCCCATACACCAATATTATCAGGCAAAATTTCTTCCATCTGCATGCTTACCAGTCGACCCTCACTGCCCAATTCAATTATATTTTGCTCTATTTCCCGGGCAATACGGCTAACACGTTCACCCCTGATCAAAACATCCGTAATGTCACTCAGCGTCACCAGTTCATCCAATTCGAGCACGTTGAGATTACGCAGACTTTTTGCCAATGCCTGTTTATATCGTTCCAATGTGTGTAGTGCCTGGTTGGAACGGGACAGCAGGAATGTAATATCTTTCAAGGTATAGCGTAAACCACCGAGATACATGGTGATGATATTGCGGCGATGTGAAATCGCAACAACCAACGCTCCTGTATGTTTTGCCGCCCGCTCCGCCGTCCGGTGCCTGGTTCCCGTTTCCGATGTCGGAATAGCTGAGTTGGGAATTAATTGGGCGTTAGCATGCAGAATTCTTTTACTGTCACTGGACATAATCAAGGCGCCGTCCATTTTCGCCAATTCATAAAAATTAGACGGGGTATACTCCACGTTGAGCGGGAAGCCACAATCAACGATACTCAACGATTCAGGCGAATCATCCAGCAAAACCAGAGCGCCCATCTTCGCGCGAAGAATGTTTTCCAGCCCCTCCCGCAATGCAGTCCCTGGAGCTAGTTTTTTCAACATCTTGATAAAGCGGGTATCCCACAATTTGTGTTCTTTTGTGGTTGTCGTCACTGCAACCCCACCTCCATCGCTTGCGACAGATTCTTCACACCGACCAGCTTGATATTAAGGCTTTCTTTTTTTAGTTCAGCTACATTCGCCCATGGAATCATGATTTTAGTAAAACCCAAATTAGCCGCCTCCCTCACCCGTTGCAGTACGCGAGGAACTGGCCGGATTTCGCCTGTCAGGCCCACTTCACCAAATGCAACCAGACTATCGGTCACCGGCCGGTCTTTGAAACTGGAAGCAACAGCTAACACTACCGCCAGATCCGCCGCCGGTTCCACCAGGCGAAAGCCACCCACCGCATTCAGATAGACATCCTGATTACCCAGCATCATACCCTGCCTTTTTTCCATCACCGCCAACAGCAATCCCAGCCGGTTGGCATCAAACCCTACTGTCGTGCGACGGGGCAGACCGAAACACGTCGTGGACACCAGCGCCTGAATCTCGATCAACAATGGTCGGATCCCTTCCAGGCAGGCCGTAATCGTCGTGCCGGAAACCAGACTGCTGCGCCCGGCCAGCAAAAACTGCGACGGATTCAGCACCTCCACCAAACCTTCTTGTTCCATCGAGAAAATGCCACTTTCAGCGATTGTGCCAAAACGGTTTTTAATCGGGCGCAATACCCGGAAAGCGTAATTTCTCTCCCCCTCGAAATAAAGCACCGTATCCACCATATGTTCCAGAAGACGCGGACCAGCAATGCTACCATCTTTAGTAACATGACCGACAATCATCACCGGGATATTATTATCCTTGGCGAACCGCAGCAATCGCCCGGTTGATTCCCTTACCTGAGTGATACTGCCTGCCGCGCCGGGAATTTCCGGACAAAATACTGTCTGAATCGAATCGATGACCACCATCGCCGGCAGCATCTGCAAAGCTTCGGTCAAAATACTGTCCAGATTCGTCTGAGCCAAAATCCACATCTTGTCTTCCACCGCGCCTGTTCTGCGAGCCCGTAGTCCGGTCTGCGCCGCCGACTCTTCGCCGGAAACATACAGAACGTTGCCATTGCGGGCGGCAAATCGTGATGCTGCCGATAACAGTAGTGTGGACTTGCCAATCCCCGGGTCCCCGCCGATCAACACCAGCGATCCATCGACTACGCCACCGCCAAGCACGCGATCCAGCTCGCCAATGCCGGTTGGTTTACGTAGTTCTCCCGGTCCGGAAAACTCTTTCAACAGTTGTGGTTTGGCATTTTTTACTGTTGCCGCAGTCACGCCTGCAGTTGGCTGAATTTTTTCTTCTACCATCGTATTCCAGGCGCTACACCCAGGGCATCTACCAACCCAACGGGGAGAATCAAAACCGCACTCACGGCATACATAAACTATTTTAGGTTTTGCCAACCTGCCAAGACCCCTCTCCCTATCACCTGAATTATCAGATTGGATCGAAAATCACTATCAAACGAAAAGCACTCACTATTTATGAGTGCTTTTCGCCATTCATCCTAAATTTTCCTGCTGACTGTCCACTGATTGTATTATCTTTTGCATTGCAACAACAAACCACCGTCAGTATCAGCGGTGACCAGCACCGTATCGCCGGGTTTGAGGTCGCGCCGCAATACCATGTCCGTCACTACATCTTCAACCATCCGCTGAATGGCCCTCCGCAAAGGGCGTGCGCCATAAGCGGGTTCAAGACCTTTGGCCAGAATCTCAGTTTTGGCTTCATCCGTAACTTCCATGGCGATTTGTCCTTCTGTAAGCCGTTTTGCCACTTCGCGCAACATGATGTCAACGATCTGTTTCAACTCGGCATCCGTCAGACTGGAGAACACAATCACTTCGTCAATCCGGTTGATAAATTCAGGCCGAAACGTCTTTTTGGCTTCTTCCATAACTCGCGATTTGGCGGCACTGTTTTCTGACCGGTCCAGTTTTTCTGTTGAAAAGCCCATCGGCGCCCCGTCTTGCCGGAAATGACGCGAGCCGACATTAGACGTCATGATGATCACGGTGTTGCGAAAATCAACGGTACGCCCCTGACTATCAGTCAGTCGACCGTCCTCAAGAACCTGCAGCAAGATATTGAAAACATCATAGTGGGCTTTTTCGATTTCATCCAGCAAAATTACCGAATACGGTTTGCGCCGTACGATATCGGTCAATTGACCGCCTTCCTCGTAGCCGACATAGCCGGGCGGCGCACCAACCAATCGGGATACCGCGTGCTTCTCCATATATTCTGACATATCCAGGCGCACCATTGCCGTTTCATCATCAAACAAGGCTTCAGCCAGCGCTCGGGCCAACTCAGTTTTTCCCACCCCGGTCGGCCCAAGGAAGATAAATGATCCAATCGGTCTTTTAGGGTCCTTCAAGCCAGCCCGGGCCCGTCGCACCGCCTTTGACACCGCAGTCACGGCTTCATCCTGCCCAACGACCCGCTCGTGCAACACTGTTTCCAGACGCAACAATCGCTCCGATTCTTCCGCCGCCAGTTTTTTCAGCGGAACACCCGTCCAATTGGCAACAATTTGGGCAATATCTTCCGGTGTTACCATAATGGTTTCACTGCCAGACTGCTTCCATTCCCGCTGCTTGTTTTCCAGGTCTTCCCTCAATCTTTGCTCATCATCGCGGAATTTTGCGGCGCGCTCAAATTCCTGCGCCGATATCGCCGCTTCCTTCTCGGTGCGCAAGGCCTCCAGTTGACGTTCGATATCACGAACATCCGGTGGCGGACAAAACGTCTGCAACCTGACGCGCGACGCAGCTTCATCCATTACATCTATCGCTTTATCCGGCAGAAACCGGTCGGCTATATAGCGTTTGGATAATTTCACCGAGGCTTTGATTGATTCATCGGTGATTTTTACCCGGTGAAACGCTTCATAACGGTCGCGCAATCCCAACAGAATGTTGATCGCGTCTTCCTCAGACGGTTCGCCGACAGTGACTGGCTGAAAACGTCTTTCTAGCGCCGCATCTTTTTCGATGTGCTTCTTAAACTCATCTAGTGTTGTGGCTCCAATTGCCTGAATTTCGCCACGGGCCAGAGCCGGTTTTAAAATATTGGCAGCATCAATCGCCCCTTCGGCTGCGCCAGCCCCAATCAGTGTATGCATTTCATCAATGAACAAAATCGTATTACGGGACTGTTTGATTTCGGCCAGCACTTTTTTCAACCGGTCTTCAAAATCACCCCGATATTTGGTTCCGGCAACTACCGACGCAAGGTCCAGCGAAAATATGCGTTTCCCTCGTAAAGTTTCCGGCACTTTGCCGGCCACAATACGCTGGGCCAGGCCTTCGGCAACCGCAGTTTTGCCAACCCCCGGTTCACCGATCAGGACTGGGTTGTTTTTTGTCCGTCGGCTTAGGATCTGAATAACCCGCTCGATTTCCTTATCACGGCCGATTACCGGATCGCTTTGCCCTTCAATCGCCAATTTATTCAGATCCCGACCGTAATCATCGAGTATGGATGCAGATTCTTTGGTCCCATGCGCAGCTGTCGGAGCTTTGCCTGCGGCTGTTGAGCTACTATTGGCAACTCCGCCTAATAATTCAACTATCCTTTGGCGGATCATTTCCAATTTGTCAACACCAAGACTGCGCAGAATTTGCGCGGCAAGCCCCTCGCCTTCGCGCATCAAACCCAACAGGATGTGTTCAGTACCAACGTAATTGTGGCCCAGGTTTTGCGCCTCATCGACAGCCAGTTCCAATGATTTTTTGGCCCGGGGTGTATAGTTTATTTCCTGCTTCTCCACCGGTGCCCGACTTAATTTTTCCACAATCTGCGAACGCATCGTATTCAGGTTTATATTCAGCGACTCCAGCGCTTTGGACGCCACGCTTTCCGGATCGCCAGCCAGCCCCAGCAATAAGTGCTCGGTCCCAATGTGATCGCTTTGCAGTTTCACTGCTTCTTGCTGTGCCAGTACCAAAATCCGCCGGGCACGCTCCGTAAATCGGTTAAACATCTCGTTCTCCTCCTCTGATCCGTTCGCGGATAATCTGAGCCCGCAAACGGCTCCGTTCTGCTTTATCCATCTTTTCATTTTTCGCCATCCTGGCCACAACACAGGAACGACTGCCAATTATCAGTTCAGTGAATACTTCTGGTGGCAGATGCTCGATAATTTTCATGTCGATCCCCAAGCGCACCGTGCTGAGCAGTCCCAGCGCTTCCTGACTGGAAAGACTGCGGGCGTAACGAAGGATTCCGTAAGCCCGCCACACCCTGTCAGCTAACTCTTCGCCGGAGTCGTGCTGTAGCAGGCGTCGGGCCGAGCGTTCCTGTTCCACCAATTGCCGGACCAATCCCAGTACATTATTCACAATTTCTTGTTCATTAAATCCCAGCGTTTGTTGATTGGAAACTTGAAATACGTTGCCATAGGCATCGGTCCCTTCGCCATAAAAACCACGAACAGCCATTCCCAGCTGTGTAGACACTTCAATGATCCGATGCATCTGCCCCAGCAATACCAGCCCCGGCAGGTGCATCATCACAGAAGCCCTGAGCCCTGTCCCCAGATTGGTGGGGCAGGACGTAAGGTAGCCCAGGTCCTCGCTGAACGCAAACCCCAGTCTTGATTCCAGCAGGTTGTCTGTATCGTTGGCCATGTTCCAGGCTGCTTTTAAATTCAACCCGGCTGTCAGGCTCTGTATCCGGAAATGATCTTCTTCATTCACCATAATGCTGACAGCTGTGTCCTCGCGTACGATCAGCGAACGATGGCCCGGTTGCTGAATATGTTTCAGACTGGTCAGGTGTTTTTCCACCAAAATCCGTCGTTCCTGTTCCGTTAACATTGCCATGTCCAGCATTTCATATCCATGCCCCTGATCGGCATCCATCAGATCCTGGACTGAAAACGAGACTCTATGTCCTATCCCTTGGAGTTGCTGCTCATCCGCCTGACCGGGAAATGGAACCCCGTTCAAATTGCGGGCCAAACGAATCCGGCTCGACAACACCACGTCGCCTTCCGGGCCTGCCTGTTCCATCCAGGACGGAACCCGGCAGTCAAACAGACCGTTTTGCTCATTATTCATGAGACTCAGCTCCCTCAGTCACCAGCTGTTTTTCCAGCAACCGGATATTGTCGCGTATCTTGGCGGCATTCTCATAGTCTTCCCGTTCCACCGATTGTTCGAGGTCTTTGCGCAACCCCTTGACTGCCAAACGAAGTCGAATCAGATTTCCCGCTTTACGCGGCACTTTTCCGGTGTGAGTGTTGGTCCCATGAACCCGCCGCAAAATCGGCTCCAGTTGTTCATGAAAAATCCCATAGCACACATTACAGCCAATTTTGCCGGAACGGCTAAAATCAGAAAATACCATACCGCAATTGGGGCAGGCCAGTTCCGATTCGGTCGTCTCATCCAACTCCTGACTGAACATCGCCTTAACCAAATCATTGACAGAAAAATGAATGCCGGCGGAGAAACAAGCCTCCCCGGCAGATGACGCACACGACTCACAAAGATGCTTTTCGGTTTTCACACCATTCAGGATCTTGATCATGTGGACATGCGCCGCATTGCTGCCGCATTCGTCGCATAACATCCGAGTATCCTCCTAAGAAAAATTAGATAGGGTAGAAAAAATCGCCCGCAAACTTCGTACCCGTTCATCAGGATTCAGCCGTTCCTGCATCAATTGCACGAACTGCATCAGCATCGCGGCTTCTCGCTGAGTCATCAGTCCGCTGCCACGCAACTCCTCGACCAGACTATCGATATCATCCGCTGTGTGGTCGGCAACGATACGACTCAGTACCGTGTCAAACACATCCGTGGCCATCGATGTTCTGGCAATCCGGATAAAGCCTCCCGAACCGCGCCGGCTTTCGACAACAAAGCCCCTTGTTCCGGTAAATCGGGTACTGACAACATAACTGATCTGTGATGGTGCACAATCCAGTTCTATCGCCAAGTCATTGCGATTGACAACGATCGTATTATCTTGTCGACCGGATAATCGTAGCAATATGAACTTTTCAATGGCATCTGCAAGATTTCCCATACTTGTCTCTCCCATCCATGCTACTGCGAAATCCTACTTATATTGTATTTGACTTTTCGACTTTTGACAAGAGTCTGCTTATTGAACCTCAAGGACCATAAACTTGAGATAACTTGTTTCCGGCGCCGCCGGCAACGAAGGATGATCCTGGGCCTGGGACAGATAGGCAACTTCTCTGACCATCCGTTTGGCATCGGCTGCCGCTTCCGCCACTACGGTGCGGAACAGGTTGCGATCCATATGGAAGGAACACGAGCAGGTGACTAAGTAACCGCCCGGTCGGATCATTTTCAGCCCTCGCAAATTGATCTCCTTATAACCACGAGCCGCACTTTCCACCGAACTTTTACTTTTGGTAAAAGCAGGCGGGTCCAAAATCACCGTATCATAACTACGTCCGCTGTCCGAGTACTCGCGGAGGAGGTCAAAGGCATTGGCCTCCTGGAAATCGCAACTGCCCTGCACTTGGTTCAGGACAGCGTTTCTTTTCGCCATCTCGACGGCTGCCGCTGAAATATCGATGCCAGTGACATGACGGGCGCCGTATGCCGCCGCATGAATTGAAAACGATCCGGTAAAGCAAAAACAGTCCAGTACTTCCGCATCCGCAACGAATTTTGACAGCAGTCGCCGATTGTCGCGTTGGTCATAAAAGAAGCCCGTCTTTTGCCCATTTTCAATATCGGCGTAAAACAACAGTCCATTCTCGCGCACTTGCAGCATTGTCTCGCCCTGGCCTTTTAAAAAGCCTTTTTGCAGCGGCAGTCCTTCCAATGTCCGGACGGATGCATCATTGCGTTCGTAAATCATTGCCGGTTGCAGCAACTCATCCAGCACGGAAACGATAATATCTTTGTAAACATCCATGCCTAATGCCAGTGTTTGGATAACCAGACACGAGCCGAATTTGTCGACAATCAGGCCTGGCAAAAAATCAGCTTCGCTGAAAATAAGCCGGCAATACTCTGGCTCCGCCAAAAATCGCTGCCGGTAAGCCCAGGCCCGTGAAATCCGCCGGACAAAAAAATCTCGATCGACCGTCTCTTCGTCACGCGATAATAAACGTACGGTAATCTGGGACCGCGGATTGATATAGCCACGCCCTAAATACTGCCGCCGTGCGTTAAACACATCCACGATATCTCCCGGAGTAAACTTGCCCTTGATATAATCGATTTCACTTTGAAAAATCCAGGGATGACCGAATTCGCTACCGTGTCGGCCCTGTCGTTTTAGGATGACCTTGGCTATCGTTTGCATAAAATTGCCTCCAAACACTTCATTTCATTTCGATAAAAATAATGAAAGAGGGCCGCATCGGCCCTCTCCAACAGCAGCTTAATTATCGGTTGAGCATTTTCTTGGCAAACTCACGACCGAACTCAAAACAACGCTGGATCTCGTCCTGATTGGGCGCCCACTTCAGCGTAGGTCCGGTCATCGCTACTTCAATGCCGGCCGCTTTCAACGCCAGTTCCATGTCGGCCTGCGCGCCGCCGGCCCAGCCGTAAGCGCCAAAAGCTGCGCCACTCTTATTGAGAGGCTTCAACCCCTTCATATAATAGAGAACTGCCGCCATCGTCGGCAGCATACCGTTATTCAAGGTGGAGGAGCCGACAATCAAACCGCGGGCGGTCAGCAACTCGGCGACCATTTCACTCTTATCCGAATCAGCCATGCGGTATAGTTTCGCCTTGATTCCGCCGTCGGTCAGTCCTTCGATAATCCGTCTGGCCATCGCTTCGGTGCTACCCCACATCGAGTCATACACCACCAGCACCAACCGTTCAGTCTCGCCAGTCGACCATTGCTTGTACAAATCCATGATATCAGCGATATTCGAACGCCAGATTAGTCCGTGACTCGGCGCAATCATTCGAATCGGTAAAAGGCCCAAACTATCAAGCGCCTTGACAACCAGTTTGTTGAAAGGCGTCAGGATATTGGCATAGTATTTTTTTGCTTCATAAAGCAACTCACTGAGATCGTTTTCGTCATCAAACTTGAAATTAGTCGAATAATGCTGCCCGAAAGCATCATTTGAGAACAATATCTGTTCTTCTTCCAGATACGTTGCCATTGAATCCGGCCAATGCAGCATCGGCAAAGGCACAAATTTCAGCGTATGTTTTCCCAGAGAGAGAGAATCGCCATTTTTGACAACTCTAAAATCATACTCCCGACCGTAATACTTTAGAACCTCGCCCCGCCCCTGTTCAGTAATCAGCACCTTAGCCTGCGGCGCAACTTCCATGACCATCGGCAATGCACTGCTATGGTCGGGTTCCACATGATTTACTATCACATAATCAATTTTCGCCGGGTCAACAATTTGGCTAATTCGTTCCAGCAGTTCTTTGGCGAAGGGAGCCTTGACCGCATCGATCAGGCATATCTTTTCATCAACGATGAGATAAGAATTATAGGTGACCCCGCGGGGCGTCTTGTAACCATGAAAATCTCGGGTACCCCAATCGACGGCGCCGACCTGATATATCCCTTTGGCAAGTTCTGCATTATGCATCATAAAAAAACCTCTCCTTTGTCTTAACACTCTTATGCAGGAAAAACTATCCCATAGTTTAGATTTTACCTTTCCCAGCCAATAACTGCAAGTGCTAGGGGGATAAAGCGGGTTCTGGAATTGCGCGTACTGCCGCTTCCAAGTATAATAAGATGATAGAATGATACTTAGTTATCTGGCGATTAAATATGTGAAAAGAGAGGTGACGCATTTGGCTGCCATCGGCCGACACACGACCGCTGACTACTACGGTTGCCGGAAAGAAACGCTGAACGATATGGTGCTGTTGCAAAATATGATTTCCCAGGCAATCTATGCCGCCAATCTAAAAATGCTCAGCGTCCAGACGTATCAGTTTGAACCGGAAGGAGTAACAGTCGTAGCCCTGTTGACCGACGGTCATCTGGGAATCCACACGTATCCTGAACTGGGTTTTGCAGCAGTTGACCTGTTTACCTGCGACAGCCACAGTTTACCGGAAAAAGCTTTGCTGGCGATAAAAAAAGAGCTTTCCCCAGAAAAAACAAAAAACACCCTTATCAAACGTGGTGATTTCGGCTCAGAACGTGATATGAAACCAAGAACCAAGACAAATTCCGGCGCCATCCGAAAAGTTAGAGACACTGGCAATAAGGTTTTAAAGTTTCTCTCCAACAAATCTTCTTGAATCTAATCTTGACATTTATGAGATAATGGATAATAATTATCCATAGAATGATTTTAAAGGAGTTGTTTTTTTTGAGCAATACGCAACAAAACCTCGCTGCCGCTTTTGCCGGCGAATCACAAGCCAATCGCAAGTACCTCGCCTTCGCCAAACAGGCGGATGCTGAAAAACTGCCGCAAGTTGCTAAACTATTTCGTGCTGCCGCCGAAGCGGAAACGATCCATGCGCATACCCACCTGCGCAACATGGGCATGATCAAATCCACTGCGGAAAACTTAAAAGCCGCCATCGAAGGGGAAACTCATGAATTTACCGAAATGTATCCCGGTTTTATCAATGACGCTAAGGCAGAAAACCAGTCCCCCGTTATCCTGAAAGGGCTGCAATTGGCTAACGATGCGGAGAAAGTCCATGCCTCCCTTTATCAAAAAGCGTTGGATACTCTGGCCCATCCGGTTGAAACCGACCTGTTCCTCTGTACCGTGTGCGGACATATCGCCGAGGGCAGCGCACCAGACCAATGTCCAATCTGCGGCGCCAAAGCGATTGTATATAAAAAAATTGACTAGTCCAACTTAAAAATCTGCATTAAAAAAGAGGGAGGAGGGTAAAAACCATCCTCCCTCTACTATTATCAATTTACTTCTAAGTTTCCGGTTCACTCCGTCGACCGACTCTTTCCAACGGAAACCGGATAACCACCGATTTCACCGGTTTTGACACTGGTTCGAATACCGCCCCCCCCTCGGGCATTCCTGTCCAGGAGCTGGATAACAAAACCCCGTCAACAAAGAGATCGGCTTGAATCAACGGTTGGAACTTTTCATGCCGCAAATATTCGATCAGACTAGACGCTTCCGCAATATTCTCCGAGGTCGGCGCTCCTTCGATCACAACAAAACCAAAATCAAGAAAATCTTCCCACTCATCATACTCTGAACCAAACCCGAGATTCATTACTTCCATCAGTTCATTCATAATATCCGGATTCTCACAACCATCAATACTTAAGCACTCCACTACCAGCATAACTTTTTTATGCGACAATGGAGCGATCAATTCTTCAAATGCCAGAATTCGATGTTCCAATTATGCAGAACCCCTTCCCATTGCTAGCTTTGTCATTGTTCCTATTATCTATCGCCATACGAACCCTGTCAAATCAAATTCGCAATAACAAAAGAAAACCCTCCGGTTTTAAAAGCCGGAAGGCATAATTTTATTGGTGACCCCGGCGTGATTCGAACACGCGACCTACGGATTCGAAGTCCGGCGCTCTATCCAGCTGAGCTACGGAGCCACATTGTCAAATGATTCAGGAGAGCAAAACCCTTCCGCAAAAACGGAAGGGTTTGCTTCTTTCTAACCGGCGACGACCTACTCTCCCAGGCCGTTTCCAACCAAGTACCCT
>CAZFSM010000005.1:0-178738 GCA_964521625.1 uncultured Veillonellaceae bacterium
AAATAGAAATGGACGCAATATTTCATTGCAGTAAGGGAGCTGGATCGGTGCGCAAAGTTGTCTTTCTGATGCTGTTATTGACAGGAGTGTATTTGGCAAGCCAAAATTTCTCACTGGAACGGGTGCTGGCGAATGAACAGGTAAGTTCGGCTGTGGAGTGGGTGAATACGTTAGGACGAAAACCGGATGATCCTGCCTACCTGACGTTAAACTATCGTCTGCGGCGGCTATATTTTTCACTGACAGCAGGCAGCAAACAAAACCCGGTGGTTTTCTTCGGCGACAGCATTACGTTCGGCGCCGACTGGCAACGGCTGTTTCCTGACGCACCGGTGGTAAACCGGGGGATTAGCGGCGACACAACACTCGGCCTGCTGAACCGACAGGAAGAAATTATTGCACTGCATCCGCGCCAGATTTTTTTGATGATCGGCACCAATGATTTATGTTTTTTTCGCCCCCCCGACAAAGTCCTGGTCAACTATGACCGGATTTTGCAGCGCTTCCGCAGTGAATTGCCGGACACACCGGTATATGTGCAGAGTATCCTGCCATTCAATGACCAACTGTTTCCGGCCAATGGGCTGCGCAAGAACCAGAACATCCGTGAGTTAAACAAGGGGATCAAACAGCTGGCGCAAAAACATGGCTATGCCTATCTGGACCTGACAGCTTCGTTTACCGGAGCGGACGGGAGGCTGTTGCCACAATACACTTACGATGGCTTGCACCTGAATGATGACGCTTATTTGGTATGGCAAAAGCAGATTGATAGTTTTGTGGCGAAAGAAACGGCGCGGCGTTGAGCTGTTCCGGCAGTATGGTGTATAATATAAAAAGGATGCCCTGCAGACTGCTGCGGGGCATTTCTGTTAAGGCAATTTGGCAGGATTATTGACCGTCAGGCAGAATGATTATAAATAACGAACATTCCCCCATACTAGCCCGTGAAGGAGGACCGCATCCATGCAGACAAACCTGCTCGAACTACAGAAAACCCTGCAAAGTTTTGGTGTACTGATTAGCTTCTCAGGTCGCTTTACCCAGGAAATTATTGAAGAACTGGGTGATGCGGTGAAAAAGTATCTGGAAACCGAATCGATTTCCCAGACCGAGACTTATAATGTATTTTCCGTATTTATCGAGCAGACGCAGAACATCAAAAAATATTGCGGGCATAAAGCAACCAGCCCTTATCTGGAGCGTATAGCCAACTCAGGTATTGTGGCAATCGGCAAAACGGTGCATGGACATTATATTTCGGCAGGAAATCTGATTGAAGTGGCGGATGCTCCCAAATTCGTCGCACACCTCGATCGTATATTGACGATGGACAAGCAGGCTTTAAAGCAATATTATAAACAGCAGTTGAAGGCCGACATTCCTCCCGGCAGTAACAGCGCTGGGCTGGGGTTGATTGATATGGCGCGAAAAGCCAGTCGTCCCCTGGAGTATTCGATCCAAAAAGTCGATGAGGCAGTTTGTTTTTTCACCGTGAAAGCATACGTCTAGGAGGAACAATGGAAGCATTAGTGATAGAACAGACAAAATCGACGCCGGCGATTCATTTCGATCCGGTAACCAATCAACTGAACATCAAGGGGCAATCCTATCCGGAGAACTCCTTCAAATTCTATGAACCTGTGTTTATCTGGCTGGATGAATATCTGGCCCAGGTCGAACATCAGGTTACGGTACAGATTTATTTCCACATGCCATACATCAACACCAGTAGCTCCAAGTGCCTGATGATGTTGCTGGAAAAACTGGAGGGCGCGCATCAGAAAGGGAAGCGGATTGGCGTACTCTGGTACTATGATCCGGAAAATGAGACGGCGCTGGAATGCGCCGAAGATTTCAAAGAAGACTTGACACTGACGTTTGAATTGCGACCGCTGGAAGAAACCCCGCAATGAACCCGCGAGGGTTGATGTACGATAAGGGGACCATGAAAGTGGTCGTGCTGGCCTGTGTGGTCATCGTGTTTTCGGTCGTTTTGACCGGAGTAGGCAGCTACTGGATCACCAAGGACGAAGTGGTGGAAAAACTGAAAACCCGTGACATGGTTTATATCATATCCTCGATTGCCGCCAAAATCGACGGACGCCTGGAGCGGGCGAAAGAAGCTGCGATGATGCTGGCGGAAGACCCGGCGGCTGTCGCCTGGGTCGCCGGTGGCGAGACCGATGAACGCCTGGGACGGTACGTCAAAGATAAAATCACCAAAATCGCCGGTAGCCATGACTATTCCAATGCCTTTATCGTCAGCGCGATTACTAAAAATTACTGGGCCGAAGGGTCCCGATTAATCGATGTAATGTCAGAGATAGATCCGGATGACAGCTGGTTTTTTGACGCTTTAAAGACTGGTCGTCCGGTCGAATTGAACATCGATTCCAATAAGGAGCGCGGCGGCACGTTTGTGTTTGTCAACGCTCTGATGGGTGATCGCAGCAAACCAATCGCAGTTGTTGGCGTAGGACTTAATCTGCAGGAAATAGCTCAGGAATTTCACAGCTATAAGATCGGCAATCGCAGCCAGTTGTGGTTGGCGGACGGGCAGGGAAAAATCCATCTGTCGGAAAATGTGGAACATATTGGGTTATACCTGAATGATTTTGTGCCGACCGCCTTGTCAGAGCGGATTGTGACGGATGCGGGTAGCGCCGCGACCAAGCCGACGGTGGTCGAATATGTTGACCGGCGCGGTGAAACGGTGGACCTGATCTACCTGGCAATGAAGTCGACCGACTGGAAACTGGTTTTTCAAATGCCGCGCGAAGAAAGCATCGCGATTCTTAATAATATCCGGCTGCACACGCTGATTGCCGGCATCATTTCATTAATCGTGATCGTATTCATCTTTTATTTCATTTCGACCCGGATCGCCAACCCGCTGAAGCGAGCGATAGCATTAGGCCAGGAACTGGAAAAGCAAGTGGCGGCGCGTACGCTTGAATTGGAACAAAAAAACGAAAAGATCATGGATAGCATTGATTACGCCCAACGCCTGCAAGAATCGATTTTGCCGGCGCAAACTGATCTGGCGGCATTGTTTGCCGATTTCTTCGTCATCTGGCAGCCACGCGACCAGGTCGGCGGCGACTTTTACTGGGCCCGGCGAATTGACGAAAACCGTGGTCTGGTTGCCGTAGTAGACTGCACCGGACATGGCGTGCCAGGCGCTTTTATGACGATGGCAGTGAATTCAATCCTTGACAATATTACGAAAACAGTGAATGATGATCCGGCGAGGATTTTAGCGGAATTGAACCGTAGGGTCAAGGAAACCTTGCATCGCAGCGATCCCCGCGGTCTGGCCGATGATGGCCTGGATATTGGGCTATGCTATTGGGAGAATAACCGCCGGATCGTGTTTGCCGGCGCGAAATCGTCACTGTTCATACACCGGGCGGGTCAGCTGCAGCTGATTCGTGGCAATAACAAAAGCCTGGGTTATCGACGTTCCAGGCTGGATCTCGGCTTTAACAATAACGAGTGGCTGCTGGAACCAGGCGATGTGTTTTATTTGACCAGCGACGGATTCATCGACCAGAATGGCGGCGGTCACGACTATCCATTCGGCCGTAAACGGTTTATGGATACACTGGCCGGGCTATCCGGTCTGTCGTTGTCACAACAAAAGGATGGGTTGGTTCAGGTTATGCAGAAATATACGGGCGAAGAAACGCAACGTGATGATATTACGGTGCTAGGGTTTGCGTTATTGTCGGAAGGGGTGCGGCGTGAACAAAATGATGAATGACGAGCAACTGTTCCAGGAAGAGCAGGAAGCTCTCCGGACTGCCCAGGCCGCCGCAGCGGATGAGAAACAGCAGACGAATGAATTGTTGCCGGCTTACCGGCAAATAATCAGCCAATATGACAAATTGCTGAAGGTGACCCGCAAGATATTTCGCATCAGTGATAATCAGGGCAAGGTTTTGCATCAGCAACAGACCGAGATGCAAACATTGCTTGACAATGTCAATCAGGGTTTTTTGACGTTTGGCCCGGACCTGAAGGTGGGTCGACAGTTCAGCGCCGAATGCAGCAGGATTTTTCGCAGTAGTATAGCCGGTGTTTCCATTTTGGAATTGCTGACACCAGCGGGGCAGGAACCATCCGAACAGTTGCGGCTCGCTTTCACGCAGTTGTTCGTGTTGCCGTTTGATAAAGCCGCGCTAGCGCTAAAAAACATCCCGCCGGTGATGAAAATTAACGACCGTGATGTCCGTATCGAATGCAAGTTTATTTTCGATTCGACAAATACGGATGAACAGCCATTACTGATGATGATACTTACCGACATTACCGAGATTTTGAAAACAGAGGAAGAAATCCGTTTTCTCAGCTATCATGACAAATTGACTGGTCTATACAACAGGGCCTATGTGGAAAAAACGCTGCAGGAGCTTGAGCAGGCTGCCGTTACACCGATCAGTCTCATTGTGATCGATATGAACGGGCTGAAAATCACCAATGACATGTTTGGCCATGAGCAGGGGGATCGCCTGCTCATGGCAATGGCGCAGGTCCTGAAAGATGCCTGCCGTCCGGTAGATATTATTGCCCGCTGGGGCGGCGATGAATTTCTCGTTTTGCTGCCGGGCGCCGATAGCCAGATCTGCCAGCAAGTATGCGACCGGATTCAAGCAGCATGTGCTGCAGCCGAAACGGAACCGATTCGGCTGAGCGCGGCCATTGGGGCGGCAACTGGTGAAGGGCCAGTTCATGGCTTGGTAGAACTTTTTTCCGTGGCCGAAAACCGGATGTATTGCAATAAAATGGAGACAAGCCGCGAGGTGCAGGCCAGCATTATTGCTGAAGTGGAGCGGCAGCTGCAGGATCGTGGCGTGGAACCGGTGGGACACAATCGGCGGGCCCGGTTGTTGGCGACGGAATTTGCTGAATTTCTGGGGAATGATCCGGCGTTGACTGAGAAATTTCTCGAGTATATGGGACGGCGAAAATAATCGCTAAACCGGACTTGTATTGGCAGACGGGGGAATTATTACATGATCAATCGACGATTTTCGCTGCAGAAACGAAAATTGCAGGAAATAGAACTGCGCGCTCAACGGGATTGTCTGGAACTCCTCGTAGAGCGGCGGACCAGTGAACTGTTGGCGGTCAATCAATCAATGGTTGCCATGAACGAAGAGTTAACTGCCATGAACGAAGAGATGACCGCGATGAATGAGGAGCTGCTGCAGGCGAACCTATTGCTGCAGCACGAGGTGGAACTTCGCGCAGAAAAGGAGAAGGCCTTGCGCCGGCGTGAGAAACAGTACCGAGCGGCGACCCGACTACTGATTCAACCGTCTAGCAAAGGGCCGGAGCGGCTGGTGCAGATATTGCAGGATGCACTTGGTTTGCTGGGGTCCCCCTCGGGCTTCATTGGTCTGTTTGATGCCGCACGGCAATTCATGGTCCGCCAGCATGTGATCGGTCCGGTTGATTTTGGCAGCATGGAGTCCCAACCGGTGAACGCCGGCATGGTCGGCCAGGTCTGGAAAACCTGTGAAGCATATTATATTGAGGACTACCGCGATTTTTCCCGTCGGTTGTCGCATCGCAATCTGGATCGACTGACGACGATCCTTATGGTGCCACTAAAGCAGGGAGATGAAGTCCGCGGCATCCTGGCCGCCCATTGGCTGGATGAACTGCATCCGCTGGTGCAGGAAGATATCGATGTGTTTCAGCAATATGCTGATTTTGTATCGGTCGCACTGGAACGGCTGGATAACTATGCCGAGATGAAATATCTGGCTTATCACGATAGCCTGACCGGCATGGCGAATCGAGCCAGTCTGAACCTATGGCTGGAGCAGGAACTGGGCAAAACTCGGCAGGGTCAGGCAGGTGGCGGACTGTTTTTTATTGACCTTGACGAACTGAAAATAGTCAACGATACTTTTGGACACTCGCTCGGCGATGATATGATCTTGGCTGCCGGCAACAACATCCGGCGGGTTGTCGGGGCAGATGCTTTCTGTGCCCGAATCGGCGGCGACGAATTTATTGTCGTATTGCCTGGCATCACCGCAAGGGAGATGATTGCCGAGCAGGCCAGACAATTGGTGCAGGCTCTCAGTTCGGACTATGTCATTGCCGGCGAGAAGATTCCCATGTCTGCCAGTCTGGGAATCGTATGTTATCCGGCTGACGGCACGACAGTCGATGAGATCATGAAAAATGCCGACCGGGCGATGTATGCCGCGAAGGCCTGCGGTCGCAACTGCTGGCGCCACTACGAACCATGCCTGCACACGGAAGAATATGAAAACATGATTTTGATCAATGGTTTACGCCGGGCGATGGAACGCAACGAATTCTGCCTTCATTACCAGCAGATACTGCGGCTGTCGGATCGCAAAATTGTTGGGTTTGAAGCATTGCTTCGCTGGAATAGCAAGGAGCACGGCTCCGTTTCTCCAGCACGGTTCATCCCTTTGGCTGAGAAGAGCGGCCTGATCGTGCTGATTGGACGCTGGGTATTGAATGAAGCTTGCATGTTTGCCCGTGACCTGGCCGACCGTGGACGAAGCGATCTGCATATCGCGGTGAATATTTCGCCGCGCCAATTGGCCGAGTCGGATTTTATCTGCAGTGTGCAGCGAGTGCTGACATGCACCGGCATTGCAGCCAGTCAGCTTGCAATCGAAGTGACGGAAAGCATCTTGATTGAATCGATGGACGAGAGCATAGCAAAACTTAAAGAATTATGCAGATGCGGTATTAACATTGCACTGGACGATTTCGGTACCGGCTATTCTTCATTGACCTATCTGCGTCAATTACCGGTTCATACACTTAAGTTGGACAAATCGTTCATCGACTGCATATCGGAAGATCGAACCCAGGCTGAGTTGGTCAGCTATATTATCGATATGGCCCATTCGCTGAAGCTGGTCGTGGTGGCCGAAGGGGTCGAAGACCCGGCGCAGGTCGAACTGCTCGGCCAATATGGCTGCGATTATATCCAGGGTTTTGTGTTCAGCCGACCTGAACCGACCGAGACAATTATAACCCTGCTGGAGTGTGAAAATTAATTGCAAACCCGCGGTGTATTGTTCGATTTATATGGAACCCTGATTATTTACGGTGACATGGAAAAAGCCTGGAACGCATGGTATGGCGTGATTTATGACTCGTTTCAGTCCAGCGGGCTGTCGCTATCGGAGGCGCAGTTTCGTCCGTATTGCCAAGGTTTTTTTGAACGGCCTGAACCGGCTGACAGCGCCGTAGAGTGCACGATGGTTGAGCGACGGCTGCAACGGTTGGCGGAAGAAGTGAAGGTGAATTTAGCGCGATCGGTGGCGGTGCGGGCGATTGAGCGTTCGATTGATGTGTGGCATGACTATGTGCAGATCGATCCGGCAGCGCGGGAAGTGCTGGCAACGATCGGCCAGACCCGTTCGCTGGCGTTGGTGTCAAACTTTGACTATGCCCCCTATGTGCATGAACTGCTGGTCCGCCTGGAACTGGCGCCGCTGTTTGATACGATTTTGGTTTCCGATGCAGTCGGTGTGAAAAAGCCGCATGCCGGTATCTTTGAGCAGGCGCTGCAATGCCTGGCGTTATCGCCGGCTGAAGTTATTCATGTCGGTGACAGTCAGGAAGATGTGGAAGGCGCACTTGGCGCGGGTATCCGGCCAGTCTGGATTGACCGCAACCGGCCGGGCCGCTGGCAAGCTTCACCTGATCTGCCGGTCAGCCGGATTTCCAGCCTGCAGGAACTGCTCGAGCTGCTGGACTGAACCCGGACAACTTCACGAACTGCGATTTACCATGGTCATGCCGGCCATGGTTTTTATTTCGCCGTTTTCGGCATAAAATGCGCAGATGTACTTTGCGAATGGATAAAATACAGGTATACTATATTGTACGTTTCAAAATGGAGGAGAAAAATGCAGGATTCAGATATTCTCGAACAAATTCAAAAACGTCGCACGTTTGCGATCATTTCGCACCCGGACGCCGGTAAAACCACGCTGACTGAGAAATTGCTGCTGTACGGCGGCGCCATTCGGCTGGCTGGCACGGTTAAAGGTCGTAAAGCGCAAAAGTTTGCGGTTTCGGACTGGATGGAAATCGAAAAGCAGCGCGGCATCTCGGTCACGTCCAGCGTCATGCAATTTGAATACGATGGCTGTTGTATCAATATCCTCGACACGCCGGGTCACCAGGATTTCAGCGAAGACACCTATCGGACCCTGATGGCGGCAGACAGCGCCGTCATGCTGATTGACGCAGCCAAAGGCGTGGAGGAGCAGACCAAGAAGTTGTTTCAGGTCTGTCGGCAGCGCCGAATTCCGGTATTCACTTTTGTCAATAAAATCGACCGCTACGGCCGCGACCCGTTCGAACTGATGGACGAACTGGAGAAGGTGCTCGGCATTCATTCCTGCCCGATGAACTGGCCGGTCGGCCTGAACGGCAGTTACAAAGGCGTATATAACCGAAAGTTGCAACAGATTGAACTGTTTGAAGCCGATGGTTCGCATGGCAGCGATATTATTAAATCAACGGTCGGTGATTTTCGCGACGAGAAATTCGCCGAACTGCTGTCGCCGGAAGTCTACGAACAACTTTGTCATGACATCGAACTACTCGATATGGCCGGCAATTCTTTTGATCAGGAACTGGTGCAGAAGGGTGAACTCAGCCCAATGTTCTTCGGTAGCGCCCTGACCAATTTTGGCGTTCGGGCCTTTTTGGAAGAATTTCTAAAACTGGCGCCACCGCCTGCGCCACGGATGGCCAAGGAAGGAATCGTGTTTCCGGAAGCCGAAGGGTTCAGCGCCTTTGTGTTTAAAATTCAGGCCAATATGAATCCGGCCCACCGTGACCGCCTGGCGTTCGTGCGCATCTGTTCCGGCAAGTTTAGCCGCGGCATGACGGTAACGCACAAGCAATCCGGCAAAACGATGGCGCTGACCCAACCGCAACAGTTTGTCGCCCAGGAACGGACCATCGTCGACGAAGCCTATCCCGGCGATGTGGTCGGTCTGTTTGATCCAGGCATCTTTGCCATTGGCGATACCGTCTGTGAAAGCGGCGTTGACGTGACGTTCGAAGATTTCCCGGTGTTTCCGCCGGAGCACTTTGCCAAAGTTCAGGCGAAAACTTCGCTCAAGCGCAAGCATTTCATCAAAGGGATTTCCCAACTGGGCCAGGAAGGCGCGATCCAGATATTCCAGCTGCCCCATGCCGCCGACCAGGGCTATGTCATTGGCGTGGTCGGTCAACTGCAGTTTGAAATTCTGTCCTATCGGCTAAAATATGAGTACGGGGTAGACGTCGAAATTAATCAGCTTCCCTATGCGGCGGCCCGCTGGCTGGTGGAAGACCCGCAGAATAAACAACCGCTCAAGTACATGGACGAAAACATGGTGGTCATGGACCGCTTTGAACGCCCGGTGGTGCTGTTTGTCGGCAACTGGCAGATGAACTGGACGATCGAACAGAATCCTCACGCCAAATTTTTGGTCGTACCGCCGCGTGAGTGGTTGTAAAGTGCTTGTCACAAATCCGTTATCAATGGTATAATGTCTTCTATTGGTGGATAAATATCTATTGGGAAAAATATGGTGGGTAGGAGTGATGATATGAGCGAAAAGAGTTCCAACTATTATCTGGTGCGCGAAGAAATCCTGCCGGAAGCAATCAAAAAGACGATCAAAGTCAAGGAACTGCTGAAAAAAGGCGAGGTTCGGACCATCAACGAAGCAGTCGAAAAATTGAACCTGAGCCGAAGCGCCTATTATAAATACAAAGATTATGTGTTCCCGTTCTATGAGGCCAGTAAGGAGAAAATTGTCACGCTGGCGTTGTTGCTGGAGCATCGCTCCGGCGTATTATCCAAAGTACTGAACGTGTTGGCCAGCGAAGGCGGCAGCGTATTGACGATCAATCAGGGGATTCCGCTGCAGGGCGTAGCCAATGCGACGCTGTCGATTGAAACGGTGGAGCTGTCAATTGATTTGGAGGCATTGCTGGATAAAGTGCGCGTGATTGAGGGCGTGAAGCGGCTGGAAGTTCTCGGCCAGGCCTGATAGAAAGAAGGGACCAATGATGAACAAGCTGGTGCAGGTCGGTCTGCTGGGATTTGGCACAGTGGGGTCCGGCGTCGTGCAGATTTTTCAGAACAATGCGGCGTTAATGGCGCGAAAAACCGGTACAGACATAAAAATCAAAAAGATTTTGGTGCGGGACCTGCAGAAAAAGCGATCCTTCGATTCCAACGCGGAATTGACAACGGACCCGGATTCAATCCTCAATGATCCGGAAATCCAGATCGTAGTTGAATTGATGGGCGGCGAAGAACCGGCTCTCAGCCTGATGCTGGCGGCGCTGAAAAAAGGCAAGCACGTCGTAACAGCGAACAAAGATGTAATTGCCCGGCATGGCCGTGAACTGTTTGAGGCAGCAGAACAGAACAATGTGAACCTGCTGTTTGAAGCCAGTGTCGGTGGCGGCATCCCGATCATCCGGCCGCTAAAACGCTGTCTGGCTGCCAACCGGATCACCGAAGTGATGGGGATCGTCAACGGAACGACTAATTATATGCTGGATAAAATGACCACTGAGGGCGTCGATTTTGCCACCGTGCTAGCGGAAGCGCAGGCCAAGGGTTATGCCGAAGCCGATCCGACCGCAGATGTCGGCGGCTGGGATGCAGCCCGCAAGATTGCGATCCTAGCCTCGATTGCTTTTGGCACCCGGGTTACGCTGGATGATGTCTCTGTGGAAGGGATTACCCAGATTGCACCGGAAGATATTGACTATGGACGTGAGCTCGGTTATGTCGTGAAATTGCTGGCGATTGCCCAGGAAAGTGAAAAGGGCGTCAATGCCAGAGTTCATCCGGCGTTTATTCACAAGTCGCATCCGCTGGCCTCGGTCCGCGACGTATTCAATGCGATTTTTGTGCGTGGCGACGCGGTAGGCGATACAATGTTCTACGGGCGTGGCGCCGGCGCATTGCCGACAGCCAGCGCAGTCTGCGCCGATGTCATGGAAGCGGCGCGCGATATCTATTTTAACTCTTCCAGCCATATTCTGTGTACTTGTTTTGAAGACAAGCGAATCTCCGGTATTGCCGAAACCGAATCGCCGTATTATATCCGATTATTAGCAGAAGATCGACCAGGTGTCATGGCCACAATCGCGGGCGCCTTTGGTTGTCAACAAGTCAGTCTCAACTCGGTTATTCAGAAACGCCGGGTTGGTAGTCGGGCGGAGATCGTGCTGATTACCTATAAAGTCAATGATGCTGCACTGCAACTGGCTGTAAAGACATTGGCCGGATTGCCTGTGGTCAACAAAATTTCGACGGTGATCCGGGTGGTTGGTGACGATGCCGAATAAACGCTGCGTCCGGGTCCGGATTCCGGCGACGACGGCGAATTGCGGACCGGGCTTTGATACGCTGGGGATTGCCTGTACTCTATATAACGAAGTCGAACTGGAATTGACAGGGCCGGCGGAGTATGCCCAGATTCATGTGACCGGCGATGGCGCTGATACGCTGCCGACAAATGCCCGCAACTTGGTTCTGCGTTCAGTCCGCACGATTTTGGACAAAGTCGGCGAAAATAAGACCGGCGTTCGACTGTCCCTGCTTAATACGATTCCCTTGTCACGCGGATTGGGCAGCAGCTCGGCAGCGATTGTCGGCGGACTGGTCGCCGCGAATGCGATTGTCGGCAATCCATTTAATCAGGCCGAGATCCTCGACATGGCGACAGTCATGGAGGGGCATCCAGATAATGTGGCGCCGGCGTTGTACGGCGGATTCACCATTTCCGTCATGCAAGGCGAACAGGTGACCTGTCTGCGAATGCCTTTGCCGTGCGAACTGAAGCTGGTGGTCTGTATCCCGGATTTCCGTTTATCTACGCATAAGGCGAGGCAGGCGATCCCTTTGTCTGTGCCGCATAAAGACGCAGTGCATAATGTCAGCCGGACGGCCTTACTCGTCGGTGCACTGGCTTGCGGACGGTTGGAATATTTGTCTGAGGCGTTGTGCGATAAACTGCACCAACCCTATCGGGCGCCGCTGATTCCCGGCATGCTGGAGGTATTTGCCGCAGGCAAAAAAGCCGGTGCTCTGGGCGTGGCGATGAGCGGAGCGGGGCCGTCGTTGATGGCCTACACCGTGGAACAGCCGGAGGCGGTGGGTGAGGCGATGGTGGCGGCGTTTGCCGCGCAGCAAATCACTTCACGTTATTTATGCCTGGATGTCGATTATGAAGGCGCGAAGGTAGTCGAAACGGCTTGACTTGGCCGCCGAAAATGGGTACAATGGTATCTGTTAGTCGGGGCGTAGCTCAGTTTGGCTAGAGCGCTACCTTGGGGTGGTAGAGGCCGCAAGTTCAAGTCTTGTCGCTCCGACCAAGTATTTAAAGGGTTCTGAGATTTGTCTCAGAACCCTTTTTAACGTTGTTCGCATAACTTACTGCATAGCGCACTTTTTACTGCAAGAATGGTGAAATGACGGCGTCGAGTTTTTCTGAGGCGGCGCCTGCGTTCATCCATGCCCGAGGAACGCAAGTTACTGCCACCCGTCGGCATCCAGCCGCTGCTCCTTTCCTCGCGCGCTCTCTGTTTGACTACCGTACTGACTACTTTTGTTGCACAGGATTTTCAGTTGCACTAGTTGATTCCATCACGCGAAACGTATAAAATAATTATACGAATGACGTGATGGAATCAACTGCGAGGGAAAGGGGAGTTGACCATGGATACAGATGCTTTTATGGCGAAAAACCCGCTATTTACCCGGGATGACTGGATGTCGTTTCGCAAACTGCATGCGGAAGCTTCAACCAGTAGTGCCGAGCAGCTATTGAAATATTATGTTGGTAAGCAGCGACTGCTAAAAGTGCGCAAAGAACTGTATGCAGTGGTTCCACCTGGCGCTGCCGGACACGCCGATGTCGACCCGTTCGTTGTCTGCATGAAGGCGGCGGAGGATGCTGTCGTGTCGTATCATGCGGCGCTGGAGTTCCACGGACAGGCTTATTCGTTGCATCAGGAGTTTCAGTTTATGACTGGCAGCTACCAGCCGCCGTTTTTCTTTCAGGACCTGAAGTTTCGACCGGTGTTGGCGCCAAAGTCATTGCGCGAGAATAGCGCCTGGCGCAAAGAAACCTTGAAACGGGAACGCGGCGCGAATGTTGTTGTGGTGGCCTCGATGGAAAGAACGTTGGTCGATTGCATGGACCGGCCGGAGCTGTCTGGTGGCTGGGAAGAACTGTGGCGATCTTTGGTTTCGGCAGCATTTTATGATCTGGACAAGGTGGTCGCCTATGCCGGGCGGCTGGAAAATGCGACGACAGCAGCCAAGGTTGGCTTTTTCCTGGAGCAGAACCAACAGGCGCTGCGCGTGCCGGAAACTGTTTTGGATCAATTGGCGGCAATGCGGCCCAAGCAGAAGCATTATCTGGGACCCGGGCGCACGCCAGGCAAATACTTGTCCCGCTGGAACCTGATCGTGCCGCCGCCGATATTGGAACAAGCGTGGGGGGCGGTGCTATGAATCTGGATCGGGATTTCTTGGCCCGTATTGCGGCAGAGACCGGTTTTCGCGGCGAGATGCTGGAGAAAGTCGCGCATCTGCTCAATTTGCTCCGGGCGATCCGGGAAAATGATTTCTTGCGGACACGGTTGGCTCTCAAGGGCGGCACGGCGCTCAATTTGTTCCATTTTGACTTGTCCCGCTTATCGGTGGATATTGATTTCAACTATGTTGGTGCGGCGGAACGGGACAGCATGATGGCAGAGAGGCCGGAGCTGGAAACGCGATTGTCAGGTCTTTGCGAGCGTGAAGGTTACGGCATCAGGCACACTCCGGATGCGCAATTTGCCGGCGGCAAGTGGCAGCTGCGTTATGCGGCGTCGCGTGGTGGTCAGGGCAATATTGAAATTGATATCAACTATATGTTTCGCGTGCCATTATGGCCGCTGAACGAAAAATCCTCCGTCTCCATCGGGGCGCTACAGGTTGAAGACTATTTATTGATGGATCTTCATGAGCTGGCGGCAGGCAAACTGGCGGCACTGATTGACCGCAGCGCGGCCCGCGACTTGTATGATGCTGTGCGATTGCTGTCGATGCCCGGTCTTGATCATGGACGGCTGCGAACCGCACTGGTCGTGTATGCAGGAATGAATCCGCATAATTTGGCAGAAGCAGCACCAGAGACGCTCAATGTAACGGCTGAAGAAGTTGCCGACCGCCTGACGCCACTTCTGCGACGCGGTGAAGTGGGAAGCTCGCCACCGGAGGTTAGGGCGTACACGGAACGGCTACTGGCGGAATGCAAGGAACAATTGAAAACGTTATTGCCGTTTACTCCAAAGGAAAAAGAGTTCCTTTCATTGCTAGTCGAGGGACATGAAATTCGACCGGAACTGCTGACAGAGGATCAGGAGCTGGCAAGCCGGATTCGGCAGCAGCCGATGTTGCTATGGCGTATGCATAGTAGTCGGAAGAAGTAAGGGGAACTGTTTTGCAAGGTCTTGACCGAAATTTAAACGGTCTCATTTTGGGCGAAAGAACTTAGTGCAAAGCCGGACGAAAAAGCCGGACGAAAAAGCCGGACGAAAAAACCGGATGGAAAATCCGGATGAATATGAAAAAAACCAGGTAGTGCAAAAGAAAATCCTGGAATCGGTTTTGGCGCAAGGTAAAATCACAGTTGCGATAGCCATGGAATTGTTATCATTAGGGAAATCGCGGACGGCAAAAATTCTTGGCAATGCGGCTGCTCTGCTTGCCATCTCGCGGACAGGATTTTACCCTGCGGGCTCCCTTTTCTTGTATCGGATGAGGACTCAACTATGGTCGCTGTCTACGCTAGTCTCCAAAGCCAATAGAATCGATATAACCGGAGCCCATGAAGCTAACATCCACCAGACCCAAAAGGATCCACCTTTAAATTTTGCAATCACAGCTGGAACCAGTGCCAGCACAACAAACCACCAATAATGCGTGGCGATCCATTTTACATGCGCGCCAAAGAACGGCTGAATGAGATAGGCGATACATTGTATGGCGCCAAAATATAGCAAAGTTCCCAGCAGTTTTAGTAATGTTGCGATATGTTTCATGCGTTCTCCTGGTTATGTGGTTTTTTACTATGGAATTTAACCTGCATATTGCCATGGTGTCGCTGCGCGCGGGCTTCAGCCCGCTTTTTTTTTTGTCGGCGGGCTTCCCGCTCCGTGAGCTTTGCATAGTTCGGCTGACGAATCGGTGATGCCTCTTCAAGCCTCACTGTCGCGCCACCTCTAAAACTGCATCCAAGGTTGTGGGCAGGCAGGAAGGTGGAGCTTTCTCCTAAGCTCAAACCGGCCGTTGGCTGTCCACAACGGACGGGGCAGAGGGCCGCTTCATGAGCCGGACGCCGCTTTTTCTTCCCGCAGCCTTTTCTTTGCCAGTTCTATCTCCATTTGCTCATAGCCCCAGAAAATATAGTATTGTATGCTGATTTGCACTATTGTTATGAAAACTCCAAAATACCAGCCCACCGCTAGTACTGCAGGGATGCCTTCTAACAGGTTCATGCCGGTCATAATCCAGCGCGCGGTGCAGTGGGTGATTCTATTGCGAGAAATCAAACTGATTAGGACGAAGGCTATTACAATGAGCAATATCTGGCCCAGCAAATAATAGTTTATTATGTATTTCATTGCTGTCTCCTCCGGTTGAAAAGTCGCAAATTAGGCGCTGTTTTTCGCGGTGCTGTTTTCGGCCAATATGGCAAAGACGACGGCAATCCGCAAGTCGAAGCGCTTGCCTGTGTCCTGGGTTAGATCGATATTATTCAAATCAATGTAGTATTTCCCAAGTGTGGTCCCGCTGCCATCGTGCAAAAGCCAATATTTGAATACAGTTGTGCCTGGGAAATGGCCATTGTTCGAAACAATCGCGCCCAACCACGTTTCTAGATTGCCTTCATCCTCGACAACGGTTTCCAGCTTAATGGTATAAATCAGGGCAGAGGTTGTATCGTAAAACTCCCAGCGCTGTTGGCCGACATTTATGCTACCAATGGTGGTAGTGTGATCTTTGACTGTATATTTCTGTTGCGGAATTTCTTCTGTAACCAGCAATGCGCACTCGCCATACAGAGCATCGGAAAACAGCTGGATTGAGCGCACGTTGTCTCCTGTTACGTTGCAGCGGGCAGTCCAACGTTTCACTTTATCTTTGGCAACAATCAGATATTCGAGCGAGTGACCGGAGCGAGAAATTCGCTTCAAATTGAGGTCGCGACTGCTATCTGCACTGCCAACAGGCTGCTGTTTGCGTTCGCGGACGACTTTTGCGTCAGGCTGGATAGCTGGTTTTTGGGGGAATTTGATTCTCTTTTTTTCGGCGGGCGGATTGCTGAACCAACGATAGAAAAAGCCAACCGTCTCGAAAATTGCCCACAGGATTAACATCAGAATTCCGCCGAAAAATTCGAAAGCAATGCCCCAATTTTTATTGAACTGATCTGCTATTAGCATGATCACAATGCTGGTGATTGCGGCCAGGATAAAAAACCAATTCATAACGATAAAGGCCATGCACCAAAGACGTCATGAATAGCAGAAAACGTAGCGATAGCGGTTACAATTCGTCTTGCTGTTTGATAACGGAGTTTCACTTAATAGCGCCCCCAATACAAATGTCAGTTCAGCATCACTGCATTCGCCTCCACTTTTATTTCTTCCGGCTATTCGTTTTCATTTCCTTGAGTCTTGGGCCCTGATTGAATAGGACTTGCGATTCAATTTTTTGCTTTGTTTCTTGCGGAGTGTAAATCCAAAGCAGAGCATCAAGTTTTCGGGAGAACATAATACTGAAAATTTACTCATCAGTGGGGTTGTTTCGTAATATCGAAAGGTGTTAGTATTGAAATGAAATAAAGCCATCGTCATTCCCTAATTATGATTCCTTGATTTTTGCTGGAATATTGTTTTTATTGATCTGGATAACCAACAGGGAGGTTTTTCGATGGGAAACAGTAGATGTGAGCATTGGGGATATATAAGAATCGACACAGAGGGAAAAATCTTGCTGGCGAATAGACGTTCGAGAGAGTGGCTGGGTGACGCGGTGGCTATCGGCGGTCACATATCGAAAGCGTTGCCATGGCTGCGAAAGAGCTGGTTTCGCAATCCGATCTCTTCGCGTATTTTTAAGACGTCGGTTTCGGAAAAATACTTATTGGATATTTTTGCCGATGATGAGAATCTTGGCCAGTTTCACATTTATTTCCGCAATTATTATGAATATCAGGATATTGCCCATCTGTGGTGCGAATCTGCGGATGCAGTCATCGGGGTTCAGCGGTTTATTGACACTTCCTATGACGGAATGGTGGTCGCGGACGGCGACTGTAGGGTTTTGGCTGTTAACGACGCATTTATCCATATTTCCGGCTTAACACGCGAAGTGATCGTTGGACGCAATCTGCGCGATCTTGTGGAGGAAGGAATATTGCCATATTCCTGTACTGTGCATGCCGTAGAACAGCGCAAGGCCGTCAGTGCTTCCATCAAATATCACCAGGGCAAAGATGCGATCGTATCCAGTACTCCGCTTTTTGATGAAGCGGGGCGCATCCTTCGTGTGATTTCCAATGTACGCGACATATCGGAACTGAATAATTTACATGAGAAATTAAAGAATATCAAAGGAATTGCCAAAGGTTATCAACGCGAGCTGAAAGCCATGCAGATAACCAATTCAGATGAAATTCGCACCCTGGTCCGTAGCCGGGTGATGGAAAATCTTTATGACTTGATCATGAAGGTCGCGGACACGGATCTGCAACTTTTGATTCGCGGCGAATCCGGCGTTGGCAAAACTGCCATGGCGAAATTTGTGCATGCGGCCAGCGAGCGCCAACACACAGGGAATTTTATTCATGTCAATTGCAGTGCGATTCCTGAATCTCTATTGGAATCGGAATTGTTCGGTTATGAAGAAGGCTCGTTTACTGGCGCAAAGAAATTTAAGACCGGCCTTTTCGAATTGGCGAACAAAGGAACCATGTTTCTGGATGAAATTGGCGATATGCCCTTGCCGTTGCAAGCGAAAATTTTGAATGTGTTGCAGGAAAGAAAGTTCTATCGAGTGGGGGGCACGAAAGAAGTTGCGGTGGATGTTCGGATTATTGCCGCAACCAATACCAACCTGGAGCAACTCATCGCCAAAGGGGCTTTCAGGCAAGACCTCTATTATCGTCTCAATGTGATTCCGGTCAGAATTCCGCCGCTTGCCGAGCGACGCGAGGATATTCTTCCTTTGATCACTCATTATCTGGATAAATCCAATCAACGCTACAAACGGAATAAATCGATAGCGCCTGAAGCAATTGAGATTCTGTTGAAATACAACTGGCCCGGCAATATCCGCGAAGTGATGAATGTGATTGAGCGGATTGTTGTGATTGTCGACTCCCCGGTGATAGAGAGACGGCACTTGGCTGAAATTGCCGAGAATCCCGATTTGCTCAAACTCATACAGTCGCTTGTGCCAGAGCGGGTTCCTGAAGCTGACAAGAAGCGGCTTTGGCAACCCACCGTTCCGCTCAAAGATCTCGTACAATCTGTCGAAGAAGAAATCATTGAAGAAGCTTTGGCGAAGTGCGGTTCTCTGAAAGAAGCCTCAAAAAGTCTTGGTATTGATGTCACCACTCTCATTCGTAAACGCAATCGCAAGAACCGTGAGACTTCAACCGGCTAACCGCGCGCATTGAAGCGGATGATTGATTTGTTTGATTTTCATGATGACACTGCAGACCCGTTGCACAGGCAACGGAAACTGCAGTGTTTTTTTGCTGTAATGCAGGAATGCAGTTGGCAAAAATGCAAATGCGTTGGCTATTGGCATTTTTGCAACGGTATCGCGAAAAGGTTAAAATGACTGAAATGACTGAATACACGCCTGTTTGCCGAAATGCCCAGTAGGGTGTTTTTGATTGGCATCATTCTTGCAAGAATATTTCAATAATAATACGAACGGTATAAAAAACAAGATTTAGGGGCGTGATTATTTGCTTTCGGTACAAAATGTTACAAAGAGATTTGGCGGACTTGCGGCGGTAAAAGACGTGAGTTTTAAAGTGGACACGGGAAGCATCGTTGGCTTGATCGGACCAAACGGGTCAGGGAAAACCACCTTGTTCAACGTTGTTTCTGGCGTTTATCCGTTGACAGGCGGTACGGTCACCTTTGACGGTCGGGATATCTCTTCGATGGAGAGTTCACGGGTCGCAAATCTCGGACTGGTGAGAACGTTTCAGATTGTAAAGCCATTCAACGAACTCAGCGTGCTTGACAATGTGGTTGCCGGTGCATTCCAACGTTGCCGGAATCGGGATGAGGCCGAGAAAAAAGCCATGGAAGCGATGAAAATGCTTGACTTGGCTCAATACAAGGATACATTGGCCAAGAACCTGACACTTGCAGCCAAAAAGCGACTTGAAATCGCACGGATTCTGTCGACGGATCCGAAGATGATCATGCTGGATGAGGTCATGGGCGGCCTGAATCCCCAGGAAACAGAGCAACTGGTCGAAACGGTTCATCGACTCCATGAACTGGGGATTACCATGCTAATCATCGAACACAAAATGAAATGCATCATGGAACTATCCAGCAAGGTGATTGTGTTGAACAACGGTCAACTGATTGCAATGGGAACTCCACAAGAGGTAGTGAAGGATCCCGAAGTGATCAAGGCATATTTGGGAGCTGATTACAATGTTGAAAGTTACTGAACTGTCCACCGGATACGGCGAAAACCAGGTGCTGTTCGGGGTGTCGATCCAGATCAGGCAGGGAGAAATCGCGGGCATGGTCGGTTCCAATGCTGCAGGCAAGACCACACTTTTGCATACGATATCCGGTGTGAACAGGGTATGGGCGGGGAAAGTCGAGTTCTGCGACGAGAATATCACCAAGATGACTCCCCAGTGTCGGACCGAATTGGGGCTCATCCAGTGTCCCGAAGGAAGACGGCTGTTTCCCAGCCTGAATGTTCTGGAAAACCTGCTGATTGGTTCCTATTCAAAGCGGGCCAAGCCCAAAAGGGATAAGAGCCTTAAGCACGTGTACGAGATGTTTCCCATTCTCTACGAGCGCCGGTTTCAGCCGGCTGGACTGATGTCAGGCGGTGAACAGCAGATGTGCGCAATTGGTCGGGCGTTGATGGGAGATCCCGCCCTGCTGATCATGGACGAACCATCGCTAGGATTGGCGCCGATCATTGTGCAGAAGGTGTTTGAGATCATTGAGCAGATCAACCGGGAGGGCGTGACCATTCTGCTGGTGGAGCAGAACGTGAGAAAAGCGTTGTCCATATCTGCCCACGCATATGCGATGGAAAGCGGCAAGATTACTATGCATGGGACTGGAAAAGAACTGTTGCAGGATGAAAATTTACGAAAAACCTATCTGGGGATTTGATGATGACTATTCGAAAAGGGTGTAAGGCCATTTAAAGGCTGGGGTTTGCCAAATCATATAAAGAGAAGGGGAATGAATGATGAAAAAAATGTCCTGGTTCCTGATCCTGATGTTGGCCTCCGTGACTCTTCTGAGCGGCTGTTCTTCTTCCACACCTGCGAATACCGCGAAACCTGCAGAGGTCATCAAGATTGGCGTGATTCAGCCGAGAAGCGGACCTTTGGCCGTTTCAGGCGAAGACAGCTACTGGGGTACCAAGATTGCCATTGACATGGTGAATGAAGCGGGCGGAATCAAAGGCAAAAAGATTGAAGCAGTCGTCGCAGATGTTCCGAACGCCGGCGCAGCGCAAAACGAAGTCAACCGACTCATTCAAAACGAGAAAGTCAAGGTGATTACCGGCATCTATGGCAGTGCGATGGCTGAAGTGGCCGCCGGAATCTGCAACCGAAACGATGTCCTCTACTGGGAACACATCTCGGTGACGGATCGTTTGACAAAACAAGGCTATAAGTCGGTATTCAGGATGCACATCAATGGTTCGCTGTTTGGTGAACAGGCAGCCCAGATCGCTGAATCTTATGCAAAGAAGATCGGACTTGATCCCGCGAAAGCTACCGTCGCAGTTATCAGTGAAAACGGTGACTTTGGCAAATCGATCGCCGCAGGCGTCGATGCCTATACCAAAAAAGCCGGGACGAAAATCGTTCTGACGGAGCTGTATGATTCCAAAACGACGGATACGTCACCCATCGTTTTGAAACTGAAGGCTTCCAATGCCGATATCGTCATTGCTACTTCCTATATCAATGATGGTATCGACATTACCAAAAAATCAAAAGTGCTGGATTACTCTCCCAAAATCTTCCTTGGCATCGGTTCAGGGTACGGACTTGCTGCTTATGGCAAGAGTCTTGAAAAAGACGCCGAGGGCATGATCGATCTGGATCCAACCTCTACACCGGTTCTCAAGAATCTTGACCCGGCAATGGCGAAAGCTGTAGCGGAGTTCCAAAAACGGTTTGAAGCCGCCCGCGGCTATACGTCGCCGACCGTCGGTTACCTGGCTTGGCAGGCGACCTGGGTGCTGTTGAACAATGTCATCGCCAAGGCTGGTGGCACGGATGATCTCGCCGCCATGATCAAAGCTGCGAAAGAACTTGATATTAAGGTCGGCTCCCTGCCCACCGGCGCCGGCGTAAAATTTGACGAGTCAGGGCAAAACACACGGGCCGTCATTTCCGCAATGCAATGGCAAAAAGGCAAACTGGTCACCATTTATCCCGACTATTTGGCAAATGCGCAAGGGATAATGATACCGTTGCCTGAGTGGAACAAACGGTAATACTGTAGATGTCGTAGTCAATCTTTCGTCAGAGTAAACCGAGGTAGTACCGGGCGCGAAGTCTTCAAGCCGATCTTTCCCGAGGGCGCTTGATGGACTTCGCATCCGGCAAGGCGGCAGATTAGTTTTGTTGGAGAGGGGATATCATGTTACTACAACTCATCGTTTCCGGTTTGTTGCTGGGCGGAATCTACGCATTGCTGAGCCTGGGCTTGTCATTGATCTTCGGCGTATCAAAATTTACAAATTTTGCGCATGGAGATTTCGTAATGGTAGGAATGTACATGGCTTTTGTCAGCTACGGCGTGTTTACTTTGACTCCCTATTTTTCATGGCCGCTGGTGATGCTGGGCGGAGTGGGGTTCGCGCTGCTGCTATATCTGGTAGCCCGATCAACGATTGAAAAATCCGGCTTGAATCAGATACTGGTGACGCTTGGACTTTCCATGGTCTTGCAAAACACCGTGCTGTTGTTTTTTAAATCGGATTACAAATCGGTTCCGGCCACGTTCGGTTCGAGCATCAAACTCGGTACGGTTTTCATTTCGACGGAGATGTTGATTGCCTTCGTGATTGCGGTAGTCATCACCGGCGGTTTCTTCTTTTTCATAAAGTATACCGACACCGGTCGCGCGCTGCGTGCAGTCAGCGATGACAGGGCGGCCAGCAAACTGATGGGGTTGCCGGTGAACTTGCTTGACCCCATCGCTTTTTGTCTGGGGATCGTGTTGGCCTGCCTGGCCGGTGCGCTTCTGATGACCGTCTATCCGACCACGCCGACAATTGGCTCGGGCTACAACCTGATTGCATGGGTTACCGTTGTCCTGGGCGGGTTGGGATATTTGCAGGGAGCGCTATTCAGCGCATTGCTCATCGGAATCTGTGAAACGGTAAGCGGATTTTACCTTGGTGCTGATTTGCGGCAGGCGGTTTATTACGTATTGTTCATCTTGGTATTGGTTTTCCGGCCACAGGGCCTGTTTGCTGGCTTAGGCATGAAGAAGGTGAAACGATGAGGAATTTTCTTGCTCATAAAAAAAGTGATTACTTTATCTGTGCTGCAGTTATGCTGCTTTTATCGCTGGGCCTGCTCAGCAACAACAAATATACGCTCGACATTCTCATCACCACGGTTTATTTCTGCACGATCGCCAGTGCATGGAATATCATGTGCGGTTATACCGGTCAATTATCGCTGGGTCATGGAGCATTTTTGGGACTGGCCCAATACACATCAACGTTACTGTATATAAAAATGGATATCTCCCCCTGGATCGGAATGCTTGCCGGAGGACTGACCGCGATGCTTCTGGCGCTTCTGGTGGGGGTGTTGGCTTTACGGCTGAAGGGGCCATTCTTTGCTCTGGCAACCATCGCGTTGACCACGATCCTGGAAATTTTCGCCGTCAAATTCGATGGAATTACAGGCGGTTCTGTGGGGATTACAATTCCGTACAACCCCAGTATCTCAAATATGATCTTTAAAGATTACCAGCCTACCTATTTCTTATTCCTTTGCTTACTGGCAATCGTGTTGCTTACTACAATTCGTATCAGCCGGTCGAGACTCGGGTCAAACCTGGTCGCTATCCGGGAAAACGACCTGACGGCCGCTTCTCTCGGCATTAACGTTTTTCGCAACCAACTGTATGCGTTAATGATCAGTTCTTTCTTTACCGGCGTGGTGGGGACTTTGTATGCGCAATACGTGCTTTTCATTGATCCGGCCGGTTCCTTCAGCGTCATTGTATCCGAGAAGGCAGCGTTGATCTCGATCATCGGTGGCGCTGGCACAGTTTTCGGTCCGCTGATCGGCGGGATCCTATTGGCTCCGACCGAAATTTTTCTTCGGACCTGGCTGGGCAGTACTTATCAAGGCGCCTATCTTATCGTGTACGGTGTGGTGTTGATCTTCGTCATCCTGACGATTCCCAACGGCATCGCCGGTACCGTAAGCGCATATATCAGAAAATGTAGCTGTAAAACGGAGCAACCTATAGAGGACGACTGATCCAGCGACTAAAAGTTTTTTCAACCCTGCACAACTTTTTGATTGGGAGGAACAAATAATGAATTTCAAACTGACCAAACAACAGCAGATGGTGAAGTTGGCTGCCGAACGTTTTGCCCGGGAAGTATGCGCACCGATCGCTGCCGAAATTGACAGGGAGCACCGGCATCCCAAAGAAACCTTTGATTTGTTGTACAAGTACGGATTCGTCGCACTCGGCTTTCCTGAAGAATACGGCGGCGCGGGAGTCGACAGGATCGCACAGGTCATCGTAGTGGAAGAGATCGCCAAGGTATGCATGGCTACTGCTTCCATTCTGTCGATTCATCAGGCGACCGCGACGTGCATCAATAATTATGGAACGAAAGAGCAGAAGGATAAATATTTGCGAAAACTGATTGCCGAAGGGGTGATGGTGGCGTTTGCCCTTACGGAGCCCAATGCGGGATCGGATGCTTCGAACATCCAGACAACGGCGGTTGAGGACGGGGACTGCTATGTCCTGAATGGGACAAAATGCTTCACATCGGGAGCGGGGATTGCCGGAGTATACGTCATTCTGGCGCTTACCGACCCTGCCCAGAAGATCAGGGGCATCACAGCATTTATCGTTGATGCCGACTCACCGGGGTTCCGCATCGGGAAAATTGAGGAAAAAATGGGAATCTGCGCCGCTCAGACCGGCGAGCTGATTCTAGATAATGTCCGGGTGCCCAAAGAGAACATCCTGGGCAAGGTGAACGGCGGATTCAAATTGGCCTTGGCCAGTATCGACGTTTCCAGGATAACCGTTATCGGGGCCCAGTCACTGGGTCTCGCGGAAGGCGCCCTGCAGTTGGCCATCGATTATGCCAACAAGCGAATCCAGTTTGGTATGCCGATTTCTGAGCAGCAGGGACTGCAATGGTATTTTGCCGAAATGGCGACACGGGTGGAAGCGACAAAATGGCTTGTCTATAACGGGGCGCAGATGATGCAGGATGGTGAAAAATACTCTAAAAATGCGGCCATGGTGAAACTGTTTTCTTCAGAGACCGCTCGGATCGTTACCGAACGTGCGCTGCAGATTCACGGCGGATATGGATTCATGAAGGATTATCCTCTGGAGAGGATGTATCGGGATGCCAAAATCACCGAGATCTATGAAGGAACCAATGAGATTCAGAAGACGGTAATTGCGAGAAGCGTTCTGGGTTAGCTAAGGAATCCTTCCAGAGATTAAGCATAGGAGGCGTGCTGAACGTTATGAAAATTGTAGTGTGTATTAAACAGGTGCCGAATACGGATAAGGTCCGGATTGATGAAAAGAAAGGCACCCTGATCAGAGAAGGCGTGCCGAGCATCATAAACCCGGATGATATGAATGCGCTGGAAGCTGCACTGGCCATTAAGGACAGTCACGAAAACGTACATATCACGGTTATTACCATGGGGATACCGCAAGCGGAAGATGCGCTGCGTGAAGCGATGGCGATGGGTGTGGATGCAGCGATCCACGTTACGGATCGGGCATTTGCCGGTTCTGATACCTGGGGGACTGCGACGGTCCTGGCAGCGGTGCTGCGAAAAATCGGTGACTATGATATCGTGATCTGCGGCCGGCAGGCAATCGACGGGGATACGGCGCAGGTCGGGCCCGAACTGGCAGAGTTCCTGGATATTCCTCAGATTACCTATGTTAAGGAGCTTTCGATCGAAGGCAACAAAGTGCAAGCCAAACGGGCATTTGAAGGGGGCTATTTTGACATTGAAGCACCCATGCCGGTTTTACTGACCGTGATCAAAGAGATTAACAAACCCCGGTTCATGGATATCCGGCTGATTTACAAAGCCTACAGTCCGGAAGCGGACTTCAAGGTCTGGACGGCGAAGGATATTGAAGTCGATTTGACACAGATCGGTGTGGAGAACTCACCGACCCATGTGTTCAAGAGCTTCGTGCCGGTTCGTGAATTCAAAGGGGAGCGTGTTTCCGGTACGCCGAAAGACGTTGCCGCTGCCGCCCTTGAAAAGATAATCAGCTTGAATTTGAGATAATCGGAGGGAAGAAAATGTCTAATGCAAGAGTAAATGAAATCGCTGATTTCAGCGAATATGCAGGGATCACCGTATTTGTCCAACACCAACACGGAAAGGTACACCCAGTTTCGATTGAATTGATCGGTGAAGCGACTCGGTTGGCGAAAATAGCTGGCTCGCCGTCATATGCAGTTGTCTTCGGGAATAAAATCGATGAAATCATCGACGCAATCTCACATTATGGCGTCGACAGGATCTTCTACTATGACCAGGAACTATTCGAAAATTATTCAACAGATGCCTACACGAAAATCATGTGTGAGTTCATTCGCAGTCAGAAGCCTGAAGTCGTTTTATTCGGCGCCACGTCCTTCGGTCGGGATTTCGCGCCCAGAGTCGCCGCCCGGATCGGCACTGGGTTGACAGCGGACTGTACGGCACTGGAGTTCGATGAGAAAGACAAGAAGCTCATGCAGACACGACCGGCCTTTGGCGGCAATTTGATGGCGACGATCATTTGCCCGGACAATCGCCCGCAGATGGCCACGGTTCGACCCGGCGTCATGCGTAAACCAGAATGTGTTGAAACACAAAGCCCTATCGTAAAAATCACGCCAGAGTTGACGGAAGAAGAAATTGTTGTCAAAACCATAAGAATCGTCGCAGACAAGATCAAGATGGTTTTGTTGACAGATGCAGACATCATCGTATCTGGCGGACGTGGTATCGGCGATGAGTCGGGATTCGCCCTGATAAAGAAACTGGCAGATGTTCTAGGCGGAGCCGTTGGGGCTTCTCGTGCAGTCGTGGAGAGCGGCTGGATAGCTCCTTCCCATCAAGTCGGGCAAACCGGGCAAACAGTACGTCCCAAACTTTATGTAGCTTGTGGGATCTCCGGCGCGGTTCAGCATGTTGTCGGAATGTCGGAGGCAGACTGCATCATCGCGATCAATAAGAATCCTAATGCACCGATTATGAAATTGGCGCATCTGGCGATTGAGGGCGATCTTCATAAAGTCATTCCGGAACTGATAGAACAGCTGGAAATGGCAAAAGACGAGGGAACCTGCTAGTTTGACTGACCGGAAAAAGCGCGATGCAATCCGGAAAACAAGGAAGTGGTCGTTTTGGCTGTTGAGTTGGTTGCCAAAGAAATAGGTCTGTATGAGAAGGCGCGTGACTATGCACTTGAGCACATAGCGCCACATGCCGCCGAGTGGGAGTCAAATCGAATACTGCCAAGAGAAGCGGTGCGTCACGCCGCTGAGCATGGTTACAGCGGCATCGGGCTCACGCGGGAATCCGGCGGGAGAGGGTTGAACTTTCTCGAATCTGCGCTGGTTTATGAAGGCCTTGCGCATGGTTGTGGCGGCTTTGCGTTCTTTCTGCAATTGCAAAATAACATTACTTATGACATCGCAGCCTTCTTCGAACTGAGCGACGAGGTGCGAAGGCTTCTGCCGGAGATGGCCTGCAGCAAAAAGCTGACAGCTTTTGCATTCACAGAGTCTTGCGGCGGATCCGATCCGTCGATGAATCAAAGCTATGCGGAGCTACATCAGGATGGTTATCATATATTCGGTGAAAAAACATGGATCGCTAATGCGGTTGATGCGGACCATTTCATTGTCATCGTAAGGAACGGTGCTGCAAAAAACATGCTGATCTTCTTGCTGGACCGGGGTACGCCCGGGTTCACGATCGGCGACAATCGCGTCAGGGTCGGCGGCAACGTGATGTCCTGTGCGGACCTCCGGTTTGCAGATTGTGTCGTACCGGAAACCCGGCTCGTGTCTGTCGACGGATATAAAGCAGCACTCCGGGCGATCGATGTGGCCAGAATTTTTGTTCCGGCCATAGCAATCGGGCTCGCTCAGCGATCCATCGACCTGGCTGTCGAATATCTGAGCGGAAGATCGACGTTCGGCAAGCCGGTTATCAGCAATCAGGGCGTTCAATGGACCCTCGCGGAACTTTCGGCTCAAGTCGAAGCGGGCCGGTGGTTGGTTTACCGGACGGCATCCCTGATGGATGCCGGCGGCCCAGTGTCCTTCCTGGCGGCTCAAAATAAGCTGTATGCCACTACACTCGCGATGAAAGTCACGACAGAGTGTGCACAGTTGTTCGGCGCCAACGGCTTGGACAAGGACTCAGCGGTTGCCCGTAATATGGCGGTTGCCAAGATGTTACAGCTGGTGGACGGTACGTCCGAAATCCAGAAGATAGTTATTGGAAGAGCGCTGGAACGTAAGGCGGCAAAGCGCATTCGGCAGAATTGAGGATATTTTATTGCTCGGCTGGCAAACGGCCGTAAAAGAGGTGGAGTGTTTTGTTGCATGTGATGACTGCCGCTGAAGCGGCGCAGTTGGTAAAAAGCGGTGATCTGGTCGTGTTCAATGGATTCGGGTCGCTTTGTTTCCCGGAAGAACTGGCGGTTGCCATTGGCAAGAGATTTCTGGAGACCGGCGAACCAAAGAACCTGAACTATTTTTTTGGTGTCGGCCAGGGCGTCTGGGACGAAAGCCGGATGATCGAGCACATGTCGCATGAAGGGATGGTATCGAGCGTCATCACCTCCCATTTCACCCCGAACGTCAAGTTGTGCCGGCAAGTGCAGGAGAATAAGATCAAAGGCTATAACCTACCGCTGGGGGTCATCTCGCACTTGGTCCGGGCTTCAGCCGGCAAAAAACCTGGTATCCTGACAAAAGTCGGGCTCAATACCTTTGTCGATCCACGGCATGGCGGCGGAGCCCAAAATGCACTGTCTACCGATAAATTGGTCAGTCTGTTGGAGATCGATGGGGAAGAATACCTGTTTTACAAGGCAATCAAACCGACACTCGCCATACTGCGCGGGACGACGGCGGATGTCAACGGGAACATCACGATGGAACATGAGGCTACCTTTGGCGATCCATTCTCAAACGCGATGGCTGTAAAAGCGAACGGCGGCACTGTCATCGTGCAGGTCGAGCGACTGTCGGACGGGCATGCCGCCGCCAGAAGCGTCAAGATCCCGGGTGTTCTGGTGGACGCGGTTGTGGTCGAACCGGACCAGTGCCAAACGATGATCGAGAAGTGCAACCTCTCCTATATCGGTGACTGCAGGGTGCCGGAATGCGAAGTGCCGGCGATCCTCGAGCATGTTCATGCGTTGAATGAACAGACCGGCCGGAAACGCGAGAGAAGCGCCGTTCATACGATCATTGGCAAACGGGCCGCCCTGGAGTTGACCAGTAAAGCCATCGTGAACCTGGGAATCGGCATTCCCGAGATGATCCCCAAGCTGGCCAAGACGGTTGGTGCACCGGATGATATCGTTCTGACGATTGAGTCGGGTGCGATTGGCGGGAGTCCGTCGTCCGGGATCAGCTTCGGTGCCGTGGTCAATCCGGATATGGTGCAGGATATGGCTTACCAATTCGACTTCTATGATGGCGGCGTGCTCGACATCACTTTTGTCGGGGCGATGCAGGTTGACCGACAGGGCAATGTGAACGTGAGCCGGGCCGGCAACAAGATCATCGGCGTCGGCGGTTTCATCAACCTGACGCAATCGGCGAAAAAGGTCGTCTATTGTTTCCCGTTCGCAGGTGGCGGTCTTGCCGTCGATTTTCAGGACGGCAAACTGAAAATTCTACAGGAAGGCCGCCAGCAAAAGTTTTTCAATGAGGTCGATCAAATCAGCGCCAGCGGCGAGTTCTCCAACAAAATCCGGCAGAAGGTCGTCTATGTGACGGAACGCTGCGTATTCGAGCTGACCGCTGACGGGTTGCAGATTGTCGAAGTGGCGCCCGGCATATCCCTGGAAGACGATATTTTGAATAAGCTGCCATTCCGGCCGCTTGTAGCGGCAAATTTGAAGACAATGGATCTGCGGGTTTTTGCAGAATGAATCGAGTTCAGTTCTGTAGGGTTGGCAATGGAGGTGTCAAATAGATCATGAAACAAAAGTACCTGTTGGCGTTGGATCAGGGAACCACAAGTTCTCGGGCTATCTTGTTCAACAGAGATGGATTGCTGGTAAAACAGGCCGGGCGGGAAATCCGTCAGATTTATCCCGAACCCGGTTGGGTCGAACACGATGGGATCGAGATCTGGGATTCGCAGCTTGGCACCGCCCGGCAGGTCCTGGAGGAAAGCGGGGTCGATCCTTCGGAGATTGCCGCGGTCGGGATTGCCAACCAAAGGGAAACAGTGCTGATCTGGGACAAAGAGACAGGGGAACCGGTGCATAACGCGCTGGTCTGGCAATGCCGCCGCACGGCCGGCCTGTGCAGAGAGCTGTCCGATATGGGCTGGACGCAAACCGTCAAGGATCGGACCGGACTGGTGGTGGACGCATATTTTTCCGGAACGAAAATCAAGTGGCTGCTGGATCACATACCGCAGCTTCGCGATAGGGCCGAGCGTGGAGAGGTATTATGCGGGACTGTCGATACCTGGCTGATCTGGAAATTGACCGGTGGCAAAGTCCATGCCACTGACTTCTCCAATGCATCGCGGACGATGCTCTTCAATATCCATACACTGCAGTGGGATCCGGAAATACTGCAGAAATTAGATATTCCGCTAAACCTTCTTCCTGCTGTGAAAAATTCGAGCGATGATTTTGGCATGACACTGCCGGCCTATTTCGGCCGGGCCATCCCGATCCGTGGCGTGGCGGGAGATCAGCAGGCGGCGTTGTTCGGCCAGTGCTGCTTTGAACCGGGTACAGCAAAGAACACTTATGGGACCGGTTGCTTTTTGTTGGCGAACACCGGGGAAAAGATCATTTCTTCGAATAACGGCCTGTTGACAACCATTGCCTGGGGTTTGGCAGGGAAAGTCAGTTATGCGTTGGAAGGAAGCATCTTCATCGGCGGCGCGGTGATCCAGTGGTTGCGTGACGAATTGGGAATTTTGCACGAAGCGGCTGAATCGGAAACGCTCGCAATGCAGGTCGCGGATACAGGCGGGGTTTACCTGGTCCCTGCTTTTGTCGGACTGGGCGCGCCTCACTGGGATATGTATGCCCGGGGAGTTTTGGTGGGGTTGACACGCGGTACCAATAAATGCCACATATCACGGGCAGCCCTGGAATCGATCGCCTACCAAACCCGGGATGTATTGACAGCCATGATCTGCGACTCGGGAGTCGAACTGAAGCGTTTACGGGTTGATGGCGGGGCTTCGCGCAACAATTTTCTGATGCAGTTTCAGGCTGACATCCTCCAGGCGGCTGTGGACCGACCGAGAATTAGCGAAACGACAGCCCTTGGCGCCGCTTTTTTGGCGGGACTGGGAAGCGGAATATATGCAAATCAGTCAGAAATCCAGGCCATATGGCAACTTGACAGGACATTTGTCCCAGAGATGCAAGATGAAAAGGTTCAAGAACTTCACGCCGGGTGGGTAAAAGCACTGGAACGCTCCAAGGGCTGGGTCTGAAATAGCGGGAGAGGTGGGCTGAAGCATGGCTATATTGAATGAAGACCAACTTGCGGTGCAGCAATTGGTGCGGAGTTTCGCAAAAAAAGAAATCGCGCCGCGTGCCGCGCATTATGACCATAGTGAAGAATTTCCCTGGGATAATATCAAAGGATTGGCCGAGCTCGGACTGATGGGAATGCCGATTCCCGAAGAGTACGGTGGAGCTGGACTGGACAACCTGTCTTATGCACTGGCTGTCGAAGAAGTGTCCAAGGCTTGCGCAGCAACCGCTGCAATCATGTCCATTCACACGTCAGCAGGAATTCTGCCGATTTTGTTATTTGGCAATGAAGAACAGAAACGCAAATACGTTCCTGCTCTAGCGCAAGGCGAAAAGATCGGCGCCTTCGCGCTCACCGAGCCGAATGCAGGGTCCGACGCCGGCGCCGTTAGCACGACGGCGAAGGAGGACGGCGACAGCTATGTGATCAACGGGACCAAATGTTTCATCAGCAACGCCGGGCCGGCAGAAATATATTCTGTATTTGCTTCGACCAATCCGGGAAGCGGTGTCAAAGGAATAACGGGATTCATTGTTGAAAAAGGAACGCCGGGTTTTTCGATCGGAAAAAAAGAAGAAAAAATGGGAATCCGGGCTTCGGCGACAGCGGAACTCATATTTGATAACTGCCGAATACCAAAGGAAAATCTATTGGGGAAAATAGGACAAGGCTTTAAAATAGCCATGGTTGTTCTTGACAGCGCCCGAATCGGGGTCGGCGCTCAAGCTGTCGGCATTGCACAGGCCGCATATGAAGAGGCGCTAGCCTATGCTAAAGTCCGGGAACAGTTTGGCAAACCGATTGCAGCGAATCAAGCAATCGGCTTCATGTTGGCAGATATGGGCATTCGAATCGAAGCGGCGCGGCAGTTGGTTCACTACGCCGCGAATTTGAAGGACAGTGGCGCTCCTTTTGGCAAAGAAGCGGCAATGTGCAAGACCTTTGCTTCAGATATGTCTGTCCAGGTAGCTTTGGATGCGATTCAAATTATGGGTGGATATGGCTACTCGCGTGAATATCCGGTGGAAAGACTCTTGCGTGATGCAAAAATCACGCAGATTTATGAAGGTACGAATCAGATTCAAAGGGTGGTAATAGCCAATTACATGCTGAGCGAGAGAAAGGGCTAAATACAAGGACTTGCCGAGTGGTCTCATTTGGGGCGGAAAATTTTACGGCATAAATTACTGAATATGTACTGCATAGCGTTGTTTTTCCAACGATGTTATTGTTCGTTCTGATGCAGTAAAAAAACTGCGAAAATGTCTATGATTATTGGCGTAGATCCCGTTAATACAGGTTTTGCCAAATTCCTCTTTTTCCTTGAGGTGGTAGAGGCCGCAAGTTCAAGTCTGGTCGCTCCGAGCAAGTATTTAAAGGGTTCTGAGATTTGTCTCAGAACCCTTTTTGGTTTCACTGACATAACGAATGCTGTCCGGTGCTGCCGGCAGCTTTGGTAGCGGCTCACGGGCAGAAAATTACCCTGCAGGATTGCCTCTGTCGACGCAGGTAAGGCAAAGTAATTGTGGGGTTATTTAAAATGCGGGGTCCAAATTTATTCGGATGTTAAAATAATGACCTCGGAAGTGTGATCGGAATTTGTATTAACGAGCTGAAAAAATGCGCAATTTGACAAAATCGAAACGTCCAAAATCGGGTTTTAGGCCGGTTGAAACGCGCACGAATGTGATTGTTCAGGCTGTTCAGACCAGGTTTTGCTGTTTGGCGTCACCGGAAAGATTTTGCGCACATACTTCTTATTTTCTTTGTTTAACTGATAATTATGCCGTTTAAGCATATAATACAAGGGCAGGGGGCATGTATGAGTGCCGATTGTGGCGAAACGCTATGGAGGATCAGATATTACAACATGCGTGGGTGTCGGTGCTGTGAATCCGGAGCGGGTTTTTTTGACCCGTATCGGTAATCGAAAGTGGAGAGGGGTACAGGGAAAATGAAAAAGGTTTTGTTGCTGGTGATTCTACTTATGGTCACGATGATAATGGTCGGATGCGGTGGGGCGAAGGAACCGGCGGCTAAGGCGCCAACGACTCCGGCTGCGGCTTCGGTTGCCAATGTTGCTTCTGCCTGGGTGATCAATAGTGATCTGATGGATTCAGCAGTTTATCGAATCGATATTGCCACAAACAAGCAGAGTGCAAAGATTCCTTTTGAAGGGGCTCCGGGAGGAATTGCTGTCAGTCCGGAGGGCGTTTGGGTCACTGATTTTGCCAATGATAAACTGGTGAGAATTGATCCGGCCAGTCATAAGATAGCCGCTTCGATTAAAGTTGGCAAAGGGCCGAAACCTGTAGTAATAGGTGCTGGTTCTGTATGGGTGGGGAACAGTAACGACGGCACCGTCTCTCGGATTGACATAGCGTCAAATAGCGTGACGGCGACGATTCAGGTAATGAACACCGCAGTGAATGGTCTTTGTTTTGCTGACAATGCCGTGTGGGTTACGACAGTTGATTTTGGTTTGTCAAAAATTGATCCGGCAACCAATAAAGTTACCGCGCGCGTGAATGTGGAAACCATTCCGCGAGGCGTTGTTGCCGGCAGTGGAGCGGTATGGATCGCGGCGCCACTCGCCAATCAGGTTATCAAGGTGGACGCATCAGCACTCAAGATTAGTGCGAATATCGCAGCAGGCAACGCAATTGGGGTTGCTCTGGTGAAAGACTGGGTAGCGGTGGCAAATTACAAAGAGGGTACTGTTGCCCTGATTAAGACTTCGGATAATAGCGCGGCAGGCGAAGTCGCGGTGGGGAAAAATCTGCAGTCAATCGTATCCGGCAGGGGAAGTCTCTGGGTGACAAGCTATGACGAGAATTCTCTTTATCGTATCGATCCTGCGGCAAAAAGCATCATAGCGACGATCCCCGTCAAACGGGCGGGTGCGGTGGCGATTAGCCCTGAATAAAGCACAAAGGCGGAGATCGTATTGTTTTGTAAAAAATGCGGGAGTGAGAATCCCAGCACGGCGAAGTTTTGTTGCGTATGCGGGGCTGATTTATCATCCAATCAAGCATTGGGAGTTGTCGCGGGGCCGCCGCCGCTTCCAGGATCTTTCCCTCCAGTAGCGCGAACTTGGTATATATCGGTCGCCGGACAACAGTCGGGGCCTTACCCTGAACAACAGCTGTTTGACTGGATTTCGCGGGGGCAAGTGCCTGCTGATGCTCTGGTATGCAGTGAGGGGATGACGGAGTGGGTCAAAGCCGTAGATGCTTTTGGCATGTCTGGCAACCAAGGCGGCAGATTCTCTGCTCAGCCGCTTAATACCAGTATCGGTGTCGGCGGTCTTTTTGGCCGGGTACTGCTGCTCATGTTCGGGACGCTATTGGTCATTCCGGCGCCATGGGTGATTACGAACTTTTATAAATGGTTTGTTGCGCATCTTCAATTACCGCGTGTGTCGCGAGTGGAGTTTACCGGCAACCCGGGCGACAAGTGGGTTTGGTGTATCCTGCTGGCGCTGGGCGGCTATATCGGCCTCGTTAAAAATCCTTTGTTTCAGCTTATCCCGTTATTTCTGAACGCATATCTTTCGCTAGTTCTTTTTCGTTGGGTAATCGAAAATCTAGCGGTTGACGGACGCGCTTTAGCTCTCAAATTTACTGGCAGTTATGGGCGGTTCCTTGGATGGTCTGTTTTGGTTGTATTATCGATGTTCACGATTGTTGGTTGGGCCTGGGTCTTGGCCGCCAACCTTCGTTGGATATGCGGCAAAGTGGAAGGAACCCACACAAAAGTTGTATTTACCGGTACAGGTCTGGAAATATTGTGGCGGTCCATCGCTTTTGTACTTTCCTCAATCGTTATAATCCCCATTCCATGGATGCTGCGCTGGTACGTTCGTTGGTTTGTGAGACAGTTTTCACTCGCAAGCAGGTAAGACAGATAACGCAGGGTCAGGGAAAATCCGGAGGCTCGCAAGTTCAAGGCTTGTCGCTCTGAACAAGTATTTAAAAGGACTTTGGGATTCGCTCCAAAGTCCTTTTAAATGTTTTGCGCCACCTATTAATATTGGAACTGTACGACTCAGCGTTCCCGCGACCATTTCTCCTCCCAATGATAGCGGTTGCTTGAGCAAGCGTGGATTTCTGCTGAATTGTTTATTGCAACGTAAAAAGTATAATACGTTATTCGTATAATAATCGCAGAACTGATCATACTCATTGTCAAGATAATAGAGTTTTGTTGGAAAGGGGTTTGGGGGCGATTGTCCGAAATTTTCTGTGAAATAGATAAAAACTGTGATAAAATTTAATCAAGAAAAAAGCTTCTGTTTCACCATCTAATCGTTCTAGCCAACGCAAAAAGCAAGAAAGGGGTCTGCTTATGAAACCAAGATTTTTCAAAGCGTCTTTTTTGGTCCTGTCTTGCCTTTGTCTGGTGTCCTTCGCCTCCCCCGCGAATTCCTGCGGCATTACGCCGGAACAGGCCAAACACGGTGTGATGGTCCGGGTTGAAAAAGGGGGACAAGTGTGGAAAGAAACTGCCGAGTTTGTGGTGCCAAACGGCTACCAAGGGTATTTTATCAGCTGTGTGGATTCGAAATTTGTGCCCAACCCCAATTCATCCGGTGCGATGCAGTTCGGCCTGAATTATGACTATGGCAGGGGAACATATGCCGGGCAGATTTACTATCGCTATGTTCAGGGCAACAAAGATGGTCCGAAAGATTATAACTCGATTTATATCAAACCCGGAAAATACCGTCTCGAAATCGCTCCCAATGCAGGCCCGATGAGTTGGGCGGAAATGACTGTTATCTGGCGTTGATTGCGGCAGAGCGAAAAAGCAAGGAGGATTTTAAGATGAGAAAACAGAGTTTGTTGGTCATCGCCCTACTGCTTGTTGTAATGTTGGTTCTCAGTCTGGCGGCCTATGCTGCACCCCAACGATATAGTGTAAGATCAAAAATTGGCGGAACTCAGTATGGCGCCACACAGGAAATAGGTCACTTCACGGTGGGCGCCAACGGTTCGGCAAGCGCTTTTCAGGGAGGCGCCAATGTGATTTCCGCCGCTGAAAACCGGGCGATTGGTTATGGATTTCATATTGAAAAAATCGGCTCCGGTAACCAAAAAACAGTAACCGTTTTTGAACGCAGTTGGAATGGTAAGGTTGATTCACCTGTCGCCTTCGGAAATTTGGTACTGGGACCTGGGTATTATGCTCTTCTTGTAGGAGGTCGCCCGGGGTCTTCTGCGGAGATCAGTTTTACCGGAGTTAATGTCACGATAGAATAATGCAGTGCGTCTTCGCATTCAATTTAAAAGGACTTTGGGATTCGCTCCAAAGTCCTTTTTTGCTTACTATAACAAAATGCGAACAGATAATAAAAAAATTATAGGATTTGCGCCTGTTTTCTGGTGATAATGATCACGGAGCATAGAATGATGCCAGTGGCTGCGATGTCAGACATTGCCAGCGTTTCGCCGCCCAGAGCCCAACCAAGAAATAGCGCCACGACAGGGTTGACATAGGCGTAGGTGGAAACAAGCGTCGGGTCTGAGACTTTCAGCAGCCATATATACGAACCAAAACCGATCAGCGAGCCGAACACGATCAGGTACAGGAGCGAAAGAACCGACGCGGTGGAAAAGCTATCTGCCGAAAGTGCGCTCCACTCGCCGGACAACAGACTGATCAGCATATAACAGGCGCCGCCGGTGAGATTTTGCATTGCTGCGCAGAGGAAAGGCGATCTGGGTATACCGGCGTTGCGAGATGACAGAGAGCCCCAGGCCCAGGCCGCGGAGGCCAATGTTACGACACAATAACCAAGCCACTCAAGCGGATTGCCGCCCAGATTGGACACAGTGTTTTTTACCAGCAGCAGGATGCCGCAGAACCCTAATAAAAGCCCGATCAGCACTACGGAATGGGGCCGTTGCCCTCGCTGAAAGAGCCAGGCTATCAGCGCCATCCACAACGGGACGGTGGCAAAGATGATCGCAGCGATGCCGGTAGGCACGAATTGCTCCGACCAGGCCAGACCGCCCTGGGATAAGACGAGCAGCAAAAAACCGATTTTCGCAGCGCGCCACCAATGGACTAGGCCCAGCATAGCGGCGCCTTTTCGCCATTCCCACAGAAACACCAGCGCACCGGCCGTGAAAAAACGCAGCCCGCCCATCAGAAATGGCGGAATCGTGTGAATGGCGACTTTCATCGCCAGATAAGTGCCGCCCCAAAATAAATAGACCGCCAGCAAGGCGAGAACGATCTGTATGCGTTGGTGTGACTGTGTTATAGGAGTACCTGCTTCGTTTTTTATGGTTGCCTCCATCCTGTTTCAGTAGCCGGTGATGCTGGTGAATTTATAGCTGAACTCACCCTGCTCCAGAATAGGCGCCTGAAATTCCCAGCATTCGCCAGGTTTCAGATTGATGGTACTGGAGGAGGTAGTTCCCATCAATTCACCCTTGTTCGCATAGACGCTGATCTGCACCTGTACGTGTTCATAGGTTTTATTTGTATTGTTTCTTATTGTGCCGGCAACATATTTGAAAAAATTGATGTTTAGCGGTTGGTGATAAATTAGTTCCAAATCGGCTTTAGGCGGATGTAGTGCGCCAATTGCTTTTCTCTGAGCGAAATAACGCGAAACGAGGGCTGCGATTCCGCCGCCAATGATCATGAAGAGCAAGGCGATAAACAAAAATTTCATTGAAATACCTCTCCAATCGCTGTCGCGCCATGCTGCGCGATCCTCTGAAATTCCTTTATAAAATTCGACAATAGTTCCAATATCCCTGTCTGTCTGAAAAAAGAATAGGACGATATACCCAGCTAAAATAAGACCTGCGGACGATGGAACTCCTTCAGTGACTTGCTACAATAAGGTCAGAAAGCAAGCAAAGAAAAACGATAGAATCCCGGCAAAAACATAAAACAAAAATGAAGGAGGAAAACAAAATGTTCGCAATGATTACTTCAGTACTGCAAAATAAAAAAGGCCAGGGAATGGTCGAGTATGGTTTGATCCTGGCTCTGGTTGCAGTCGTAGGGATGGCGGGACTGATTCTTCTCGGACCGCAAGTTCTGGCGCAGTTCAACACCGTAGCCGGCGCACTGTAAACAAAAGAAAAAAGCAAAAAAGAGGCTGTCTCAAGTAGGAACAAAACCCTGCTTTGAGGCAGCCTCTTTCTATATCTTTGCACAGATTGCAAGCCGCTGCTTGATTATTGGGTTACTATTTTAAAGTGTTGTTTGCCTGGTTGGCGGTTTCAATGGCCTGATGGGCCAAGTCGATCGCCTGACCGAGGATGTTCATGTTGCCGCCGGGATTGTGGGCGCCCATGCCATTTTCCGCCGCCACGATATCCCAGAACCATTGGGCTTTGCGGATCAATTCGCGCGACTTGGCCAGCGCCGCAGGATCGGCGGCAGGGTTTTCACCGGCTTTGCCTGTCGCTTCATGGGCGCGGGCTATAGTCAAGCCGGCAATATGCATCAGTTGCCAGGTCCGGTCCTGTGTCGTCTTCACCTGCGTCAGCAGCCACTCTTCACTCTGGGTGTGGCAGGTGCGGCAGGAGGTCTTGATGCTCTTGAGCGGACTGGTCACCCAGTGAGAAGTATATTTACGGCCTTCCTCCCGAGTGAACGGCATATGGCAATCGGCGCAGGAGACGCCGGCTTTGCCGTGCGTGCCCTGACTCCAGGTTTCAAACTCGGGATGCTGCGCTTTCAGCATCGGGGCCTTGGAGTCAGGATGAACCCAGTCCTGCACGAAACCCAGCGGTTTGGTCGCATAATAGTCGTACATCGCTTCCGGTGTCAGTCCTTTGTCCCAGGGGAAGACCACCCGGCTGCTGCCCGGTTCGAAATAATATTCGGCATGGCATTGACCGCAGACATAGCTGCGCATATCTTCGCGCGGCGCTTTTTTTACATCGATGCCGCGGCGTGACATCGCTTCGATAAAGGCCGGATTGATCACCCGCAGGTCCATCGTCGCCGGATCGTGGCAATTGCCGCAGACGACCGGATGCTTGGTTTTGGCGGTCAGCTCCATTAAAGGAACTTTGGCATAACCCCAGCCCATATCCTTGAAAAAGGTTTCAACATGCGCGGTTTTGCAGGTGATGCAGGCGCCTGGACTGGTTGGCCCGATCCGTTTGGTTTCCAGCAAGTCCTCGACCGCATAGGGATGGCCGCGATCTTCTGTATAGTCTTTGCTAAAGGGGTTTCCCTTGAAGTTGGTCAAAATCTCCGGCTGCAGGAGCGATTTTTGCACTTTCTCACTGCCGCCGTAACCGGTAGGCGAGGGGCTCATCAGGCGATTTTTCTGATAGCTGGCGTATTGCAGCGGGTAGGCCTTGCCCCAGACTGCCGGATCATATTCTCCGGCCGGAATCGGCGCCACCTTTACCGCATCCTGCGGTTTGGCGACAAATGTCCGGATTACGACAAAACCAAACGCCAGCATGAGGACCAAGGTTAATCCGATAATCAGTTTAAGCCGCTTGTTCATTTCTGCAGCACCCCCTTAGGTTCCCCGCGTCCGTGCACCATTTCCCTGTGGCAGGTTGTGCATTGGGCTTCGCCCCGGTTCATCCGGGTGTCGCCGACCGTTGAGGCATGGCAGCGCAGGCAATTGTTCTGCAAGATTTGATGCGCTTCCGAAGAGAGTGGCGTTACCACCTGATAATCGCGGCTGAATTCATCCCGCACGTCCCGCAGGCCGGCTTTGGCTTTGTAGATAAAGCTTTCGGCAAAGTTGCCGTTGGGCAGGTGGCATTCAATACAGGCGAATTGTTTGTGGGTGCTTGACTGCCAGGTGCGGTGCACACGTTCCATGCTGTGGCAGGCGCCGCAAAAACTGGGCGTGCCGGCCCATTGATACCCGGTGCTCATCACCAGCAGCACCAAGACCCCGCTGACTATGCCCAGCAAAAATAATTTCCAGCAGTTCATCCCACATCACCTCCGGTTTTGCGGTGAAACTCAGCCTAAATCGCTTATTTAATCATTCCCTTCTACATGCGTCAACAGATTCCTGCTAACAGGAAGTATTTAATTTAAAATTCTGATAAAAATATAAAATATCAGAAATGTTTGCGAAAAACCGACAAATTGCGTTGCCTGAGTGGAGAAATCCATGGTACAGTATATCTGTCAGGGAATCGAAATTCATCAATTGAAGGAAACGCTGATAGAAGAGGAGGCAAAGCAAATGAGCATGTTCTGTTTTCAATGTCAGGAAACCGCCAAAGGTACGGGCTGCGAAGTCCGCGGCGTTTGCGGCAAAACCGAAGAAGTGGCGAAACTCCAGGATCTTTTGATTTATACGCTGAAAGGCATCGCCGAAATCGTAGTGAAAGGCAAACTGGATGTCAAGGAACTCGGCCCGACCAACCACGAAGTACTGAAAGGCCTGTTCATGACAATTACCAATGCCAATTTTGATCCGGCCGCCTTTGAAACCGAAATCAAAAAAATGCTCACCCTGCGCAAAATGCTCAGAGCCAAAGTTTCTGTCGAGGCACTGCATGATGCGGCAACGTATGAAGTCAACTCAAAAGAAGCGATGCTGGAAAAAGCGGCCAGCGTCGGTGTGCTGGCGACCCAGAATGAAGATGTCCGTTCGCTGCGCGAAATGATCACCTATGGCCTGAAGGGCATGGCTGCCTATGCGCACCACGCCCTCAACATCGGCAAGGAAAACAACGAGCTGTATGCGTTCGTTTACGAAGCACTGGCAGCTACGCTTGATGACGGACTGACCGCGAGCGACCTGGTCGCTCTGACCCTGAAGACGGGCCAGTTCGGCGTGGCAGCAATGGCGCTGCTCGACGAGGCCAACACGACAAAGTATGGCAATCCGCAAATCACCGAAGTGAATCTCGGCGTGCGAGGCAATCCGGCAATCCTGATCTCCGGCCATGACCTGACCGATCTGGAACAATTGCTGGAACAGACCAAAGGCAGCGGCGTCGACGTCTATACCCACAGTGAAATGCTGCCGGCCCACTACTATCCGGCATTTAAAAAATATGACAATCTGGCTGGCAACTATGGCAACGCTTGGTGGAAACAAGTTGACGAATTTGTCTCGTTCAACGGGCCGATCCTGTTCACGACCAACTGTATCGTACCGCCGCGCAGCGAAGAAGTGCGGGCGCGGATCTTTACCACCGGCGCGTCTGGCTATCCCGGCTGCACACATATCCCGGCCGACGAAAATGGCAAAAAGGATTTCTCGGCTGTGATCGCCATGGCCAAGACGCTTAAGAGCCCGACTGAAATCGAAACCGGTACGATTGTTGGCGGCTTTGCCCACGAGCAGGTGTTTGCCGTGGCCGACAAAGTGGTGGCGGCGGTCAAATCCGGCGCGATCAAAAAATTCTTTGTCATGGCCGGCTGCGACGGCCGGATGAAGTCGCGCGAATACTTCACCGAGTTTGCTGAAAAACTGCCGAAGGATACGGTGATTTTGACAGCCGGCTGCGCCAAATATCGCTATAATAAACTGAAACTCGGCGACATCGGCGGCATTCCCCGCGTACTGGACGCCGGTCAGTGCAATGACTCCTACTCGCTGGCAGTTATCGCGCTGAAACTGAAAGAAGTGTTTGGTGTCGATGACATCAATAAACTGCCGATCGTCTTCAATATCGGCTGGTATGAGCAAAAAGCAGTCATCGTGCTGCTGGCGCTGCTGTATCTGGGCGTGAAGAATATTCATCTCGGGCCGACCCTGCCAGGCTTCCTGTCGCCCAATGTCGCTAAAGTGCTGGTAGAGACCTTCGGTATCGCCGGGATCGGCACAGCCGACGATGACATTAAGCTATTCATGGGAGCATAAGCGACAGAAACAGAAAAAAGCATAACATAATAAGTAAAAAGAGCCGGGCGAAATTTCAATTTTCGTCCGGCTCTTTATTTCTTTATTCTGCCGCAACAGCAGTTTTAAATTCCAGTTCGATCAGCGTGCCTGCGCCAGGCTCACTGGTTACGCTGACAGTCGCTTTGTGCAGGTCGATGATTTGACGGGCGATGGCCAGGCCCAACCCGGCGCCACTCTCATCCTGCTGATGCGATTTGTCGACTTTATAGAAGCGTTCCCAGATGAAGGGAAGATCCTCTGCCGGAATGCCGAGGCCGCTATCTTGAACCCGGCAACACACGGCGCCGGCTTCTGTCTGCTGTAGCGACAGAGTGACTGCACCGCCGGCCGGCGTATACTTTACCGCGTTATCGGTCAGGATCAGCAGCAATTGGATCAGCCGGTCCCGGTCACCCTGAACGGGCGGCAAATCTGGGCCGATTTCGACTTGCAGATTGATTTGTTTGGCTTCGGCCAGTGGCAACATCATCTGCTGCACATGCCGGATGACTTCGACCAGCCGAACGCTGGCAAAACTTTGGCCCGCTTCGGCGGTCTGCAGTTTGCTCAGCTCCAGCAGGCTTTTGATCAGGCGCTCCAGCCGGACGGCTTCGTCGCGGACCATCTGCAGCGAACTGACGACTTGGGCTTGATCGCTGGCGGTTCCATCGACAATCGCTTCGGAGTAACCGCGAATGATCGTCAGCGGCGTGCGCAGTTCGTGCGAGACATTGGCGATAAAATCGCGTCGCAGTTTTTCGGTCTTGGCTGCTTCCAGCATGAATTGGCCCAGATCTTCGGCCAGTTGGTTGATTGAACCGCCCAGTCGACCGATTTCGTCGTTGCTGTCGACCTGTACCCGAACGCTGTAGTCACCTTTGGCGATTGCGCCGGTTGTCGACTGCATGGCGCGTAGCGGACGGACCAGACTGCGTGTCAAGAACTGAACGACGACAAACGACAGCAAGATGCCGGCCAAAGCGCCCAGGCCGATAAACCAGTAGATGTGACGCAAAAAATCGTTGACAGCTGCGACCGGCGAATTGATTACAACCGCGCCGTCGACTTTGCCATTGCTTAGGATGATTGGCACGCCGACGACGACCATGCGTTCTTCATACACCGGGTGAACGATCACTTTGCTCCACAGTTCACCGCGATAGACCGCATCCAGTTCACTGGTCAGGCTACGCAGCGCACCCTGCATCAACGGACCGCTGCCGGGATTGCGCCCCATGCCGCCACCCATCTGTCCACCCATGCCGCTGCCACGACCCTGTCCCATGCCGCCGCGCTGCGAGCCACCAGCTGCTCCCAGTGAAAAGCCGAGCGGTTGGCGATTGGCGTCGAGTACCCAGATGCGGGAGTCGAGCAGCGTATCCATGTCACTGAGAATTTCGTTCAAACTTGTCTTTGGCGAGGGGGTCTCCTTGAAGGCGGCGATTTTTTTTGCCAACTCACTGCCTTTTTGCGTCAGGTCCTGTTGTTTTTCCGTCAGCATCCGGTCGCGGATAAACAGGGAAGAGCTCCAAAAGATGGCAACCAGCACCACCGTAATGACCAACATGAAGGCAGCGACCAATTTTGCCTGAAACGACCATTTTTTCATGGTAGCACCTGCGCCCCGACGGTTGTTTCAAAGCGATAGCCGATACCCCAGATGGTGGCGATTTTCCAGCTGGGGCAGCAACCATCATTCAGTTTTTGCCGCAGCCGCTGGATATGGATGTCGACCGTGCGGGAGTCGCCTGCCGTGTCCATGCCCCAGACGGACTGCAACAGGTTTTCCCGCGAAAAGACATGACCGGCGTGGCTGGCCAGCGTATGCAGTAAATCAAATTCCTTGGCGGTGAGTTCTTTTTCCACGCCGTCAATCCGGACTGAACGCGACTGCGGATCGATCACCAGCATGCAGTGCTGGACGGCAGGAATCACGGTTGGTTCTTTTTCTGGTTTTGTTGATCGGTCAGCGGCAGGACGGCGGCGCAGAATAGCGCGGACTCGGGAGACGACTTCTTGCGGATTGAATGGCTTTTCCACGTAATCGTCAGCGCCGCTGTCAAAGGCAAGCAGCTTGTCGTCTGCTTCGGTTCGGGCGGTGAGCAGCAGGATAGGCGTCGCGCCAAGTTTGCGAATCTGGCGGCAGGTTTCCAGCCCATCCAGTACCGGCATCATGATGTCGAGCACGATCAGGTCCGGTTTTTCCTGCTGCCACTGCAACAAGGCTTCAAGGCCGTTTTCTGCTTCGCTGACGCAGAAATCGGCCTTTTCCAGATACAGACGCAACAGTTTACGGATGCGCGCATCGTCATCGACGATCAGAATTTTTTGTTTTTCCATCAGGCAACCCTTCTTGATGTGAACAGTGACGAAGATTGCCAAACGCATTCTTCGCCACTATCCGCAGATTGATTATTTCGTTTAGATGCGGGGACAGCCGCCAGCTCCGCCGCCTGCGCCGCCACGTCCCATGCCTTTGCCGCCGCCCATGCCGCGACCGCCACCCATCGGACCAAAGCCGTTTTCCAGCTTGTAGTTAAAGTGATCCTGCATGCGCTGGATTTGATTATCGGCTTGGGCTTGGGTGATTTGGCCGGAGGCTACAGAAGAAGCCAATGCGTCTTTGCGGATTGCCAGGCGTTGCTCAAATAGTTTCTTCATTTCGACTTTCTGCTCGTCGGTCAGTTTCGCGCCTTGCATTGCGCCGGGGGCCACCAGATTGTTCTTGGCGCGGAATGCCTGTGCGGCTTCCATCGCTTTGATTCTGGCATCAGCCTGCTCCTGGGTCATCGCGCCGGATTTGACCAGATTGCCGATATACTCTTTGTGCAGTTGCAGGTTTTTTTCCTGCCAGACTTTCCAATCGGCGAGTTGCTGTTCGCTGAGCTGCGCCGGTACTTGTCCCTGTGGTCCCATACCCATGCCGCCGCCCATTGGGCCGGCCATCGACACAGACGCCAGCGAGATTACCAGAAGCGCCACTGCTAAAGTTGCGATTGATTTCTTGTTCATTTAATTTTCCCCCTTATACTTATGAGCTTTTTTGATGCAGCGTTTTTTGCTGTTATTCATAGTATAAAGGCTAAGTTTTTCAAAAGAATGTCTTATTTGTAACAAAAGTGTGAAATCGTAATTTGCCTGATGCGTTGATAATTAAAAGGGTTCATGATTATGTCACAACTTCGCCATGGACTAGTCACACCTAAATAGTATCATATTCTCAAAGGATGGTGATCGAGATGACAAAACAATTCGTGTTCAGCCTAATGCTGATGGTCAGTCTCATCGCTCCGATCAGTTTAGGATCCATGGAAGCAGCTCACGGTGAAGCGGTGTTGGCGCCGACCAATCTCCTTAACCCGTATGCAAGTGAATCAGAGGTTGATGTCATAACCGAAACAGATGAGTTGGCTGATCTGTTGGACAGCTTTTCGCAGTGGTTGGATAAATTCCTCGCCTCGGATGCGACCCGCAATACATCCGTTATATCCATTTGGAATCATTGACCGGCGTTTGATATAAATTGAATTCTCTGGAATTTCTTGTTTACATCAGTAAGTAACTAAAGGCGTTAAAGGTATAACCGATGATGATAATTCCCAGGGTTACGACGCCGACAAAAACGCCGAGTAGTTTTGGTTTCACAACTTTTTTCAACATAATCATTGAGGGCAGGGAAAGGGCAGTGACCCCCATCATGAAGGACAGGGCTGTGCCCAGTCCGACGCCTTTTGCCACCAGTGCTTCAGCGATTGGCAGGGTGCCAAAGATGTCGGCATACATCGGCACGCCGACCAGGGTTGCGACAAGCACGGAATACCATTTGTCCTGCCCCAGCACGGCGGAAATGATCGATTCCGGTATCCAGTTGTGGATGGCGGCGCCAATACCCACGCCGATCAGGATGTAGAGCCAGACTTTGTTGATGATCTCCAGCACCTGGTCTTTGGCGAACATCAACCGATCCTGGGTCGTCAATACTTCTTCGTCCATTTCAACCATTTTGCTTTTGAACACAAAAGGTTCGACATATTGCTCCATTCCGGCTTTGCTGATGACGGTACCGCCAATGACTGCCAGGATCAGGCCGACGATCACATAGGCAATCGCAATTTTCCAGTTGAAGATGCCGGCCAGCAAAACGACGGATGCCAAATCGACGAGCGGGGACGAAATTAAAAAAGAAAACGTGACGCCAATCGGCAGTCCGGCGTTGGTAAAGCCGATGAACAAGGGAATCGACGAACAGGAGCAAAACGGCGTGACCGTGCCGAGAAGAGCAGCCAGGATGTTGGCTGATACCCCGTTAAAGCGTCCAAGAATTTTGCGCGTCCGCTCCGGCGGAAAGAAGCTTTGCACGTAGGATATAGCGAAGATCAGCACTGAAAGCAGGATGAAAATTTTCACCACATCATAGATGAAAAAGTGAATGCTGCCACCGAGTTTTTCCTTGGTACTGAGGCCGAATCCCTGCTCGACCAGTAATGTAACCAGATTGAACAGCCATTCCATTTTGAGCAGTTGATTATTTAACCATTCGAGTATTATCATCAGAGCAACTCCTAGCGTTCATAACTCAGTCGATTTATCGGCTTGCCTTAACCACTTCCGCCATCCGTGATACGCTGGCGGGTGACAAGGGCGGTAATTTATCTTATATCATATTAAAATATATTTATATAAAATGCAAGCGGGTTAGTAATGAACTATTCACGTTGACATCAGTTTGTATATGTTTATAATCAAATATAAGAATTTAATTATGGCTTGTTTGATTCTTGCATCTACAGTGCTTGGAGTAACGATGAGTGTTTGCAACGCTCAGAATATAGATGGAGGTGCTTTTTTGGAATTGGTCGATGTACTGAAAGCCCTGGCCGATGAGACCAGACTGCGAATTTTGCATGTGCTCTTCCAGGAATCCTTGTGCGTCTGTGATTTGGAAGATGTGCTCAAACTTAGCCAGTCCAACGCGTCACGGCATTTGACGAAACTGCGGCATTGTCGGCTGATTGTCGCGGAAAAACAGGCCCAATGGGTCTATTACCGGATCAATGAGAAACTTTTGGCGGAGCAGCCATTTGTCAGGACATTACTAGAACAGGAATTGGGCAAAAGTGCAAAATATCAGCAGGATTTGTCAAAGCTACGCCAGTACCGGGATCAGGGCGGCGGCTGCGGCGTACGGTAAAATAGTTATGCAGAGGAGGCAATAGCATGGCAGCACCAAAGCAATTATCGTTTCTTGATCGGTTCCTGACATTGTGGATATTCGTCGCGATGGCGATTGGCGTGGCGATCGGCTATGGGTTCCCAGGGGTGGCGGCCTGGCTGGATGCGCTTTCGATCGGCACGACGTCGATTCCGATTGCGATCGGCCTGATCGTGATGATGTATCCGCCGCTGGCGAAGGTGAAGTACGAGGAACTGGGGAAAGTATTCCGCAACGGCAAGGTGGTGACCCTGTCGCTGGTGCAGAACTGGATCATCGGGCCGATTTTGATGTTTGCCCTGGCGATCATCTTCCTGCCGGATATGCCGGAGTATATGGTGGGGTTGATTTTGATCGGTCTGGCCCGCTGCATCGCGATGGTGATCATCTGGAACTCGCTGGCCGATGGCGATAACGAATATGCGGCGGCCCTGGTGGCCCTTAACTCGATTTTTCAGTTGTTTTTGTATTCATTCTTCGCCTACTTTTTCATCAGCGTACTGCCCGGTTGGATCGGCTTCAAAGGCATGACCATCCAGGTGTCGATGAAAGACGTTGCAATGAGTGTGGCGATCTACCTGGGCATTCCTTTTGTCGCCGGATTTCTGACGCGGCAATTCCTGCTGCCGGCCAAAGGGCGCGACTGGTACGAAAACCATTTCATTCCCAAAATCAGCCCGCTGGCGCTGATTTCCCTGTTGTTCACGATTGTGATCATGTTTTCGCTGAAAGGCAGTTATATCGTGAAGCTGCCGATGGATGTGGTGCGGATCGCGATTCCGCTGATTATTTACTTTGCCATCATGTTTGCCGTATCTTTCTATATGAGCTGGCGGCTTGGCGTGAACTACGAGCAGACCACGACGCTGTCGTTTACGGCGGCCAGCAACAATTTTGAACTGGCGATCGCGGTGGCGGTGGCGATCTTCGGCATCAACTCCGGGCAGGCCTTCGCCGCGGTCATCGGCCCACTGATCGAGGTGCCGGTGATGATTGCCCTGGTCAATGTGGCGCTGCATTTTCGCGGTGCGTTCAAAAAGAATCGGTGGAGTATGCGTTGAACCATGGAAAAATGTTCATTAGACTTTGAACAGATTTATCTGAAATTTTATCCGCCAATCCACCGCTACCTGATTCGGTTTGTTGGCCCGAAGGAAGCGGAAGATTTGGCGCAGGAAGTGTTCATCAGGGCCGGACAGTCGCTGGACGCGTTCCGCAGCGAGGCGCAGGTCTCAACCTGGTTGTACCGGATTGCGACTAATGCAGCCATCGACCGGATGCGCCAGCCTACCTTCCAGCGGAAAATTAACTGTTCGCCAATAGAACCGGAATTGGCCGGCGACGGGCAATCGCTGGAAAATGACGCCCTGCGGCGGGCGACAAACGACTGTATTCGCGGTGTTATCGACGGCTTGCCGGAAAACTACCGTATGCCGGTGATTCTGAGCGAACTGCAGGGGTTGTCGAATCAGCAGATTGCCGATGTGCTGGGACTGAGCCTGGACGTGGTCAAAGTTCGCCTGCACCGCGGCAAAGCGAGATTGAAGCAGGAGTTGCAGAACCACTGTCAATTTTCGCGCGATGAGAGGAATGAACTGACCTGTGATCCGAAGAAAATGTCATAGTGAAACGCTGATTTAATCACGAATGCAAAAGGAAACACTGACCCCAATTGCACCAAAGCCGTTGCGTCTGCAAATGACTGCAACGGCTTTTTTTTGCTGCAGGTGTATCTTTTTGGCCGCCGGTTTCGTCTAAAGCAATGAAGGGAGGTGAATACGAGATGAGTTTAAATAACAGAGAGACTGCGCTGATTTCTATCGGAGTATCGGTCGGAGTCAATTGTCAGCCCTGTCTGCTGCATTGCGTAGCTGAGGCCAGGAAAATAGGGATAACAAAACAGGAAATGCGGGAGGCGGTCAATGTCGGCAAGGTCGTGCGAAGTGGCGCGATAAATAAAATGAACCGCTATATTGACGAACTATTGGAGGATGCAGCCGCCGTTTCTGAACCGGTAGACAGCGGTTGTGGCTGTGGCTGCGTTGGAGCAGAAAAATAAGTGTGGAAAGAGGTGAGATAAATGGGCTGGGGCCCTTATTGGGGAATGAATCCGGGTTTTCCTTGGTTTATGTTGATTATGCCGGTGTTATGTTTGGGGATGGTGTTCTTCTTTTGCCGGATCGGATTTCGCCGCGATCAGGGGAGAGCGTCAACCTGTTGGAGTCGCTGGAATCATCATGATGGGCTGGCTGACGAAGTTGTTGCACTGCGCAAAGAAGTGGAACTGTTGAAACAAAAAAATCGATAATGGAGGCAAAATGATGAACAACGATTGCGGAAATACGAGCGATGGCGCCCGAGTATGCCCGGAAGGCGCCCGTTATGTGGAAAAAATTCTCGCCGGGCCGCCCAGAACGGCAATACTAGCCTGTGAAGGCGGCTGTCTAAAAGGAGAAGTGGCGCGTGTCGCCGCGAATATGCTGGCCTATCAGCTGGAGCGGGATGCTTCGGTCCGAATCTGTCTGGGTGATGCCGTTACCGGCGAGTCCGGCTTTGTGAAACTGCTGGAAGAGGCGCCAAGAACCATTGTGATTGAAGGTTGTTTTTTGCATTGCGGCTCGCAGATCGTGAAGAAGCGGTTGCCTGATTTTGCGCCGGAAATTGTGGAGTCCAGTCGATTCTTGCACTTTGACCGCGACAAGTATTTTGAAATTTTTGATTTGCCCCGTGCTGAAATTGAGCAGTATGCGAAAACTGTTGCCGAGCATGTGCAGCAGACAAAGTTTCGCGGCGCTCCTGATGCGTCTGCAGAGATGGCGCAGGGATGCGGCAGCTGCGCTGCGTGTAAATAAGCAAGCGACGTTAAGTACATAGACGGGTAATTGAGCAGCAAGCCGCCTCTTCAGGCGGTTTTTCTTACCCACACGCGTTTCAAAATAGGGGAGTCATTCAGGACGCTGGGGCAAAAGCGTCAAAACGGTCGAGACCTATAAAGCGCGCCTTCTGGAAAAGCTGAATGTGACAAAGCGGTCGGAACTGGTCAAGTACGCGATCGAGCAGGGGTTGCTGTGAACAGAGGTTGAGTAAAAAATAATCGGTCTGATTATTGACAAACAGTTCATTGTAATTTATTATTGACTTAAGTCAGTCAGGATGGATCGGAGGGAGATCATGACCAGAATCAGCAAAGATCCGCAGGAGCGGATGGCAGAAATTTTGGATACTGCTGAAGAGATGTTTTACGCCAATGGTTACCATGAAACGCAGATTAGTGATATTGTCAAAAAAATCGGCGTTGCCCAGGGAACTTTCTATTATTATTTCAAATCCAAGGAAGAGATTCTGGAGGCGTTGATCTCACGTCAAGTACAGAGTGTAGCCAATAAGCAGGAGCAATGGGTAGCGGACAAACAGCTAGGGCCGCAGCGAAAGCTCGAACTGGTTTTGGAATTGATGTTTCGTACCATCCGCTATAAGGACGGATTGCTGTTTGAGTTTTTGTACAATGACCAATATCTCCATCTGATGGATAAACTGGTGAACAAGGGCAAACAGATTATTGCGCCATGTTTAACACGCGTGATCGAAGAAGGCCAGTCAAAGGGCGTGTTTCACGTCAATCACCCTGTGGTTGCGCAGGTTTTTGTCGGCGGTATCATGCACAGTGTATTTGATGCTACGTATGAAAAAGTTCCCGCTGCAATGTATGCGCAATATGTGGAAACTGCGGCAAAGTTGATTGAAAAAACGCTGGGCCTGGCTGAACATTCATTGCGCTTATTGCCGGAAGAGAAGATGCCAGAAAAGGCATAACGTTTCACAAGAGAGAAGTGGGACGTTTTTTTTATAAAACAATACTGACTAAAGTCAGTCAATGCGGTGCTGAGCAAATTATGGGAGCGGATAAGATGAAGGCAAAAGGCCAATGGCAAAAACAGACGGAGAAGTTGTGGAACGGGTTTGAAAAGCTGTACGGAAACTGGACCCTGTTTGATTCGGGACTAACCGCCGGTAAGGTGAAACAGGCGGTGGAAGGCTACAAAAAGGCGCAGGAGCAGTTGAAACAGACAGTGGACAGTGTGCAGCTGGATGTGCGGTCGACCTATCTGAGCCTGAAATCAGCCGAACAGAGTATCGCTACCAGCAGTTCAGCGGTTGGACTGGCCGAGGAGGATTACAAGATCAAGGTCACTCGCTACCAGGCCGGCGTGGGAACCAATCTGGACGTGCTGGACGCACAGGTGGCGCTGACTACGGCCAAGAACAATTACCTGCAGGCAATGTACAATAAAAAAAGCCTATTATTAATGAGGGACAGAAAGCTGCGAATGATTCGACGAAATTTTCAGTTAACAGCAAAGGATAAGCGCCCCATTAATCGAATACTATATATGTATTATATGTATTAGCAATGCTGGCGGCTCCGGAGCCCGCAAATTTTCATTTTTTATTTAAATGAGGTGCACGATGAAATCAAAGCAGAAAGTGTTGCGAACCCATAATACGGGTTTGGGTCAATGGAACCTTGACTTGCTGAACAACAAACTGCATTGGTCGGAAGGAGTTTGGCAGCTGTTTGAAATCACTCCAGCTCAATTCGGTGCGACCTATGAAGCGTTTTTAAATCTTGTTCATCCTGACGACAGAGAAAGCGTCAACCATGCCTACAATGAATCTTTGAAAAACAAACAAGTCTACGAGATTGCCCATCGTTTGCTGATGAAGGACGGACGGATCAAATGGGTGAATGAAATCTGTCATACGGATTATGATTCCCAGGGAAACCCTGTGCGCTCCGTGGGTATTGTTCAGGATATCACGGAACGGAGAATTATCGAAGATACCCAGCACTTTTTGGTTCACAGCGGTTATCGCAACCCCGAAGAGGATTTTTTCGCGTCGCTGGCACGTTTTCTTGGCGATACACTTGGGGTTTACTATGTATGCATCGACCGGCTGTCAGGGGACCGGCTGTCGGCCCAGACCGTCGCGGTCTACTGTGACGGTCATTTTGAGGATAATTTGGAGTACACGCTGGCCGACACTCCCTGCGGCGTTCTCCTCGGCCAACCCATCTGTCATTTTCCGCGCAATGTATGCGCCCTGTTTCCCGGCGATCCGGCCCTCCAGACCCTGGCAGCCGAAAGTTATATCGGAACCACGCTCTGGGGTTTCGACGGCAAACCGATCGGCCTGATCGCCCTACTTGACCGCAAGCCCATGGAGAACAAACACTTGGCGGAAGCGATCCTCAAAATGGTTTCCGTCCGCGCCGCCGGAGAGTTGGAACGACAACAAGGCATCGCGACCCTGCGGCAGAGTGCCGAAACGCAGCGTGTTCTGGCCGAAATCGCGCAGGCAACGGTGCTGTCAGGGTCCCTGGACGAATTGTTTGCGACCATCCATCATCTGGTGGGGCAGGTCTTGCCAGCAAAAAACTTTCTTATCAACATTCTGGACTCGACAACCCAGGAAATTTTAGTGCCGTATCGCGCGGACGATATCACTTTCATTCCGGCTCGACGGCCAGTTGACAAAGGCATGACGGAATATATCATGCGACTGGGCAAGGCTGTCTATATTACTCCGGAGGAACAGGACCGACTGAGTGCGGCTGGAGAATATACTCTGGCAAAAGTGCAGAATATGCAAAGAATGCATTACTTGGGCGCGCCGCTCATCGATTCGCAGGGAACCCCCTTTGGTGTTATGTCGTTGTTCTTGAAGGAAGGTTCGCATTCTTTCCAACCGGGCGACGTCGAGGTGCTCTCCATCATCGCCGCGCAGGCCTCGATGGCGATTGAGCGCAAGCGGGCGGAGGAAAACAGCCGAGTCAGCCAGGCCCGCTATCAAGCAATCATGGAACAATCCTCTGAGGCGCTGGCCTTGATCGATATCGAGACGCAGGAAGTTTTGGAGCTCAACCGTCGTTTTACGGAACTGTTGGGCTATTCTCTGCCGGAGGACAAACCTTTGTATGTCCATCATTTTGTTGCGGATACAAAACGTAATCTGGATGAAGTTCATAACTCTATAATACGGCAACAAGTCGGTTTGAGAGCTTCCGCAAGAATCGTGCGCCATAAAAACGGGCATGAAGTGCACGTCGAACGATCCGTCACGCTGATCAACACCGCAGGAAAGAATTATCTGCTGGCCAGTATGCGCGACACTACGATAGAACGCCGCCGCCAGGCGTCGCTGGACCGGGACCTTGAGCTTGCTCGGCAGGTGCAGCGGCAATTGCTGCCCGAGTTGTCTGCGTCTCATTTTGTCATTATCCGGAAATTCTATTACCCAGCCAAAGTCATCAGCGGTGATTCCTACCACCTGGAATGGCGCAACGAAGGGAAACTGCTTCGCGGCTTCTTGCTCGATGTTTCCGGGCATGGCCTGGGGACGGCGCTGCAGACGGCTTCCATCAAGGTGCTGTTGCAGGAGACATCCATATCCCAGCTGGCCCTGAGACAGCAGCTGCAATGGGTAAATTCGCGGGCGGCGAAGTACTTCACGGATGGCGCCTATGCCGCAATCCTCGGTTTTGAGCTGGACCTGGCCAAAAGGGAGCTGCGTTATATCGGCGCTGGGATTACCTGCTTTCATGCCAACGGCAGGAAGATCGCGACGCCGGGCATGTTCGTAGGGCTGTGGGATGACGCGGAGTTCACCGCAGGAGTGCTTCCCGTCAAGGAAGGCGACGGTCTCTATTTTCTTACCGATGGATTCACCGACGCCCTGTCGCAGCCAGAGAACGTGGCTTTCTGGTCACCGGGCGGAAAGGAATTCGATGCGGACGTGGCGGCGCTGGAGAGACTCGCGCAGAGCGGCAGGCTGCGCGATGACGCGACAGGGATATGTATCCGCGTGCAGTCGTTACCAGGCAAGGAGGCGTGAGGCAATGAAGCACGGACACAAGATGCCCTATTTCGTTGGGTTTTTGTTGTTGATTTTATTGCTGATCGGGTGGGTGGGGAACTCTTCTGTCAACAAGGTTGCGCAGCTGACAGAAGACCTTTATGAACATCCGCTGGCCGTATCGACAGCCGTGCTTCGCATTTACGCCAATGTCATCATTATGCACCGGGCGATGAAGGACATCGTGCTGACGGATTCGCAGGAAGCGGCGGCGCCCTATCGCAAGATCGTCGACCAAACAGAAGAAAAAGTCTTGGCGGACTTCCGGCTGGTCGAGGAACGTTTCCTGGGGGATCTGTCCACAGAGCAGGCGGCACGAGACGCCTTCCTCGCCTGGAGCCCGATTCGCGGAGAAGTGCTTCGCCTGGTTTCCGAGGGAAAACGCCGGGAAGCCGCGATTCTTAGTCAAACAATAAGCGCCCGTCAAGTGGAAGAAGTTGAAACCAAAATCAACGCCCTGCGTGATTTTGCCAGAAATAAATCGCAGGAATTTCTCGCGTCAGCTCAAAAAACCCGCTCGCAGACAGCCGGTTTTGTCTGGTTTACGCTATGCGCCGCGGTTCTCCTCGCAGGCTTTGTCGCGTACAAAGCCATTCTCCTGGAAACCAACCTGCAGGAACTAAACACCGACATGGACCAAAAAGTCCAGCTGCGTACGACAGAACTGACAAGAGCCACTGAAAGCCTGGCAGCCGCGAATGAAGAATTGCGCACGCAACAGGAAGAAATTACCGCGATGAACGAGGAGCTTACGGCACAAAACGAAGAGATGACGGCGATGAATGAAGAAGTCGCGGCGCTAAATGAAAACCTCACGGGCATGAACGAAGAGCTGGAGCAGCGTGTTGACGAAAGAACAGCCGATTTGGCAGGAGCTCATCAGGAACTGACCGCGCAGTATGAAGAACTGGTGCAATCGCAGGATTCGCTGCGCCACAGTGCTGAAATACAGGATGTTTTGCGAAAAATTGCGGAAGCGGCGCTGCTGTCCCCTTCGCTAAACGAAATGTACGCGACGGTCCATCACCTGGTTGAGAAGGTGCTGCCTGCAGGGAATATGTATATTTCCCTCCTGGATGAGGCCAAAGGACAAATTGTGCGCCCTTATTGCGTGGATGAATCGAAGGCTGTTCTCCGGACGAGGCCTGTGGGGAAAGGGTTGACGGAATATTTCATGCGGATGGGCCGCACTGTGCATGTGACGGCGGCAGCTTTCAAAGCCTTGCGGGAGAGCGGCGAAGTCGACCTGTATTATGCGCCGATCTTTGAATGCATTGGCGTTCCTATGCGGGATTCACATGAGAAAATTTTTGGCGTGATCACAATTTATGTCACCGAAGAGATGCAACCGTTTGAAGAGGAAGACAGTATTGTAATGACGATTGTTGCATCGCAGGTGGCGATGGCGATCGAGCGCAAGCAGGCGGAAGAAGCGCTGCGGGAAAGCGAGCTGCGGTTCAAGGAACTGCACGATGCCTCTTTTGGCGGCATTACCATCCATGAACAAGGAATCATTGCCGTTTGCAACGAAGGGCTCGCCAGAATGACGGGTTTTTCTTCGGCGGAACTTGTCGGGATGGCTGGCCTCCGGCTGATTGCGCCGGATTGGCGTGAACTGGTGATGCGCAATAGTGTAAGCGGTTTTGAACAGGCCTACGATGTGGAAGGCCTCCGCAAAGACGGCTCCATCTATCCTATGAGAATCCAGGGCAGAAATGTTCTTTATCGGGGCCGCAGAGCGAGGGTTACGGAATTTCGGGATATCACCGAACACAAACAGGCGGAGGAAGCGCTGGCAAAAATGGAAGCCAGGCGGGAACAGGAGCTCCATCGTGACGCTCAGTTGGCAACCCGGGTGCAGAACGCGCTGCTGTCGGCGCCCGATGAGTCGGATTATTTGCAAATCACCACCGTGTGCCAACCTTTCGGGTATGTCGGCGGCGACCTGTATTTCCTGGACTGGCGGTATGGCGGCAATCTGCTGCGCGGCTTCCTCGTCGATGCTGCAGGACACGGGCTTTCCACGGCGCTGCATACCGCTTCCCTGCATGTGTTGCTGCGGGAAGTCAACGAGCGCGACCTGCCGCTGTCCGATGCGATGCGCTGGCTCAACCGCCGCGTTGCCGAATATTTTGACGAGGGAATTTTCGCGGGAGCCCTGGGCTTTGAACTTGATTTGCAAACCCGGGAGCTGCGCTGGGTTTGCGCAGGCATCCCCAAAATCATGGTCGCCACGCGAAAAAAACAGGGTGCCCTGGAATGTCCAGGCATGTGCCTGGGAATCAGTGTGGACGAGACTTTCGAAACGCATATGTTGACAGTTGATGTTGGCGATTCCCTGTACTTTATGACCGACGGGTTGGCCGGAGTCCTGGGACAACAGGCAGAATTGCCTCTGGAACGCTATCCGGAGATGGTAGAGCTTCTACAGACCCTGTCGAAATCCGAGTCCCGCCGGGACGACGCCACGGCCGTCTGCCTCTACGTGCGTTCGCTGCCGCAGTCGCTTGTCCGGCAGGACGGCTGGCCCCGCCTCATCCGCTTCAACGGCTACGGCGACTACCAGCGGCTCAAAGGCGAAGTGGCTAAAATTCTGGCGGAAGTGACCGGACTGCCGCACTCGCTCCAGGAAGTCGCCGTGCACGAGGCGCTGGCGAATGCGATGGAGTGCCGGGACGGAGTGCCGCGCCAACACAAGGCGCGCCTGCGCTTCAACAAGGTGGGCGGTCGTCTCATCGTGCGGGTGAAGACCTCGCGCATAGGTTTTGCCGGCAACGCCGTTTTGCGCCGACTGCGGCAGCATCCTGAAGAGATGTTCTCCTTCGGCGAAGACGCCTCGATGGGGCGCGGGATCCCGATGATGCTTTCGATGTCCCACAAGATGATCTACAACAGCGAGGGAACCGAGGTCCTGCTGGCGTGGAAACTTTGAGAAGCGCGGAATATATTGATGGGGATAATTCATGGGTGAGTGAGCAATAATATAGGCGCTGCGGTCATAGCGAAGCCAAGCATCGCAAAATAACTCTTGCAAAATGAAATCGTTTGTCTTATCATATAAATAAAATTAAATATGTAGAAATGAAATACTGGATGAGGAGGCGAAGCCATGGCAACTGGGATAAAACCGGACAAGGAAAAAGAATTGTGGGATCTGCATCTCAGCGGCAAAACAGCGCTTGAACTGGCGGAAATCTTTAAGGCGCTTGGCGACGAAACCCGGCTGACCATCTTACAGTTGCTGGTTGGTAGAGAACTTTGTGTATGCGACATTCTGGACTCGTTTGCCATGTCGCAGCCGGCCATCTCGCATCACCTAAAAATTTTACGTCAGGCAGGGGTGGTCCGCGACAAGCGGGAAGGCAAATGGATTTACTACAGCCTAAATCCGACGAGTTTGGATATGCTCAGCTGCGTTTTGTGTTCACTGCAACGGGATGCCGATAAAAAATCCCGTACCGGTCGCTGTGTGCAGGGCTGTCCGCAAGAAAGAAGGGGTAATCATGTTTGAATGGTTTGCTGACCTGGTCGTTTACCAATGGTTGAATTTGCCGCGGGGGGAACACTTTACGGATGCACTGCATTTTTTTGTCTATGACGCTCCGAAAATTTTAGTGCTGCTTGCAGTAGCGATTTTTGTCATCACAATCATCCGTTCTTATTTTCCGCCGCAGAAGACCAAGAAGTTTTTAAGCCAGAAGCGGACGGTTGTTGGCAATATCCTGGCGGCCCTGATCGGGATAATGACGCCATTTTGCTCTTGTTCGGCTGTGCCGCTGTTCATCGGTTTTATCGAGGCAGGCGTGCCACTCGGCGTGACCTTTTCGTTCCTGATTTCGTCACCAATGATCAACGAGGTTGCCCTGATTCTATTGTGGGGAATGTTCGGCTGGAAAGTCGCTCTATTATATATGGCAAGCGGCTTGACCATCGCCATCATAGGCGGTTGGGTCATTGGCAGGCTGAAGCTCGAACATTGGGTGGAAGAATACGTATATCAGACTAAAACCACCGAGGCAGAACTGGTTGAACCGAGTTTTGCCTCACGGCTGCGCGAAGCTGGCGAGTTCACCGTGTCACTGCTGAAATCTATCGGTCCCTATATTATTGTAGCGATTGCCATTGGCGGCTGGATACACGGCTATGTGCCCGACAATTTCATCGTGGAGTATGCCGGCCGGGGAAATCCGTTTGCTGTTCCCTTGGTAGTGGCAATTGGTGTACCATTATATAATAGCGGTTCCGGTATGGTTCCCATCGTGTATGCTTTGCTGGAAAAAGGCTTGCCACTCGGCACGGCATTGGCTTTTATGATGGCGGTTTCGGCGATTAGTCTGCCGGAAATGATTATTCTGCGCCGGGTGCTGAAACTCCAGTTGGTCATGGTTTTTGCCGGAATTCTGGCCGTTTCGATTATTGTTACCGGTTATCTGTTCAACTTGGTAGTGTAAGCGTAGTCACAAGCATTAGAAAAGCAGAGACAAGGAGGAGTAATAATGACAGAACCAAACTACACAATACGAGCGGCTGTTGCAACAGATTTGCCAGTTATCGAAAAACTGTTAGTTGATGCTGACTTGATGCCAGTGGAATTGGCTGCGAATCTGGACCGCTTTTTGGTGGCCGAGCAAAATGGAATGGTCGGTGTCATAGGCGGTGAATACGCCGGGGAGGCGGTATTGATCCGCTCGGTTGCAGTACGGTCAACGATTCGCAATAGCGGCATCGCGTCCGCACTATTGCAGAAGGCGTTGGTCCAGGCAAAAAGCGCAGGTTGCAAAGTCGCATACCTATTTACCCAAACGGCTGTCGAATATTTTGCCCATCGAGGGTTTCAGGTCGTGCCGCGTTCCGAAGTGCCGCAGGTATTGCTGAACAGCCCGGCGGTGGCGGTTTGTTGCTGCGCTTCTGCGGTAGCGATGCGACAGGAATTGGTATAGCGCTGAGTACGGAGGCGCCGGTGGCGGCAAACTCTGAATTTCAGGTAAAGGGCATTACCTGCATGGATTGTGCGCAGAAATTTGAACAGGCCGTGCGCCAGTTGCCAAATGTGACGCAGGCTTCGCTCAACCTGGTGACAGGCAAGTTGAATGTGACGGGAAGCGCTGACTTAATAGCTATCCGCGAGCTGGGTCGGGCCGAGGGCTACACGATTAACCCGGTTGATGAATTAGCGACGCAGTCCGCTGACACGGAACAGTCTGGCGGAGAGCTGTGGCGGGCAATTGGTTCCGGCGTGGCGCTGGCTGCCGGGTTTAGCCTGGAAAAACTGGCTGGTCCGCAGTCGTTGTATTTGATGCTGTATGTTGTGGCAATCCTGCTCGGCGGCTGGGGCAATTTCCGCAAGGCGGCCCGGGCGCTGCCGCGCGGCAATTTTAATATGAGCGTGCTGATGAGCATCGCCGTTATCGGGGCACTGGCGATCGGCCAGTATGAGGAAGGCGCCTCGGTGGCCTTTTTGTACGCGGTGTCAGAAATGTTGGAAGCCTGGACGATGGACAAAGCGCGCCGTTCGATCCAGGGCCTGATGGAACTTGCCCCCGGCGTGGCCCGGATTCGTCGGGGCGGCGAAGAAATAAACGTCCATGTGAGGGAAATTGTCACCGGTGATGTGATGATAGTGCGGCCGGGCGACCAAATCGCCATGGACGGCATCGTTCTCAGCGGCAAATCCAGGGTCAACCAGGCGGCGATCACCGGCGAGTCGTTGCCATTGGTAAAAAGCCTTGGCGATGCGGTTTTCGCCGGCACGTTAAACGGACCAGGCGCCATGGAAGTGACGGTGACCAAGTTGGTGCAGGACACGACGTTGGCCCGTATCATCCAGATGGTGGAGAATGCACAGGCCCAGCGGGCGCCGTCGCAGGCGTTTGTGGAAAAGTTCGCTGCCGTATATACGCCGTTGGTCCTAGTGCTGGCAGCCGTTATCGTGTTCTTTCCGACGCTGCTCTTGGGCTATGAATGGGCGCCCTGGATATACCGGGGGTTAGCTCTGCTTGTGGTCGCTTGTCCCTGCGCACTGGTGGTTTCGACACCGGTAGCGATCGTCAGCGCGATTGCCACCGCCGCCCGACATGGCGTGCTGATCAAAGGCGGGATTCATCTGGAAGCGGCTGGGACGTTGCAGGCGATCGCGTTTGATAAGACAGGCACCCTGACCCGGGGCGAGCCGGTCGTAACGGATATCGTGGCGGTGGGGGACTGGGAGGAAGCTGAACTGCTAAGTCGGGCCGCCGACCTGGAAGCACGTTCGGAGCATCCATTAGCGGCAGCGATTGTGAAAGCGGCCGAGCTGCAGGGGATCCAAGTGACACCAGCCGATGATTTTACCGCAATTGTCGGTCGCGGCGGCCAGGCGACGGTCGGGGGAGAGCTGATATACATCGGCAACAGCCTGTTGTTTAGTGAACTGGGTATCGAAACATTATCAGTTGCCGACACAATCGAGCGACTGCGACGCGAGGGTAAGATAGCAGTACTTGTCGGCACGACAGAGGAAATTAAAGGAGTCATTGCGGTGGCCGATACAGTCCGGCCGGATAGCGCCGCAACGCTCAGTGCATTAAAAAACGCCGGGATTCAGCATACGATCATGCTGACCGGCGATCACCCAATGGCTGCGCGGGCGATTGCCGCGCAGGTCGGAGTCGATGAATTTCGGGCCGAGCTGCTGCCCGAGGATAAACTGGCTGCGATAAAGGAACTGCTGGTGCAGTACGGCCAGGTGGCAATGGTCGGTGATGGGATCAACGATGCACCGGCGCTGGCCCTGTCGACGGTCGGCATTGCCATGGGCGGCGCGGGAACGGATACGGCGCTGGAGACTGCGGATATCGTGCTGATGGCCGATGACCTTAGCAAGCTGCCCTTTACCATCGAACTAAGCCGCCAGGCGCTAAAGATTATCCGGCAGAATATCGGTTTTTCCATCTGCATCAAACTTGTGGCTGTGCTGGCAGTTTTCCCCGGCTGGCTGACATTGTGGCTGGCGATTTTGGCTGATATGGGGGCGACCATATTGGTGACGCTGAACAGCCTGCGCTTGCTGCGAATAGAGCGAAAAGACGACTAAGTTATCAGGGTTGTTGTGATTTTGAGCGCTTCTCGCGCAGTTTTGCGAAGTAATGGTCCATCTCGATCGCAAATATCGTCTGGGGCCTTTGAAACAAAGCAACAAATGCTTTGTCCGAACTCATTCCCTGGTTGAGCAGGCGGTAATACTGCAATACCGCTTCAAAGTCGGTTCCAGTCAAATGATGCAGCATTAACAGCGACATTTGGTAGACCGGATAGCCTTGCTGGGACAGGGCGGAAAAATCGGCGTAATTCGAGGACATCAACTGCTGGGAGGAGGGAATGGCGTTGGCGGCAAAGACCCTTATGGCTGTTTTCGCCAGGGAGATTTTCGCTTCCTCCAACCCGGCTTTTTCGCGGGCAATCACCTGAAACAGCTCCGGCGCGGCTTCCACCATCCAGTTGGCTGTTGTTTGTCGACCAAACTGGCTTTGCACCTGGTGAAAGATTTCGTGCGGTAGCACGCGGAACACTTCAGCTCGGTTGGCATGCAGCGCTGATGTGCCTTTTAGCAGGATCAGTGGACGGTTGCCCAGACTGATGCCGGCGGTTGATTGGGCGGTATGGCGGGCTTTCTCAGCTGAATAGCCGTATTGTTGCAGGACTTTTTCATAGGTTGCCTGATCGGCAGTCACCAGCACCGTCACCGGTTGACGCAGCGGTAGCCGGTATTCTGTCAGCATGTCGGCTACCAGGTCGACTGCGGCTTCCACGTGGATGCGGGTCTGTGTCGGCACGTCCGGGTCATACTGGATCTGCAGCCAGGATCGTTCGGATGCTTGCGCCGGCTGTAGCAGGCAAACCATTACCTGAAAAAAGCATAGCAGCAACAGGCGGAATCCAGCTGTCGCAAACTTTCGGTTCATCGGTCGCAGCTCCCTTCGCCAGCGCTGAAACTTGTTGTATGTCGTTAATAGTCTGTTTTGGTGGTTGTTGCCATGAAATTATACAGCTTTTTGTAAATCGGTCCATAGCCATAATACAATGATAAATTGAACGGTCGTTTGACGATTTCCCGCAGACCGGCGTCTTGGTTGTTGAAAGCGAAATTTATCTTGTCATAGCCGAGCCGTTCAATTTTTAGACCAATAAAATTATCATCCTGAAAATCCCAGACCACCAAGCTGTCCAAAAATTTGCCGGTTTCCCTTGACGGAGCGCCGTAGCGTTCCGTCAAATCTTTGCGGACGGCTTCAAAATTGCTGAGGATATCCTGTTCGGTGTTGAAAAAAGAGACTTTGCCGAGAAAAAACTTGTCCTGATAGCTGTAGGTCCAGATGAAGGTGGGCTCATTGTTGAACTTACTGAGAAAATAGGTGTATTCCGTTCCATCGGCTGCTTTGCCGACGCCCCAATAGACACCGTTTTTAAATAAAAACAAATTGGCCGTCACGTAGTTGCCGGGGCGGATTTTCATTGCTTTTTCAGCTTCTTCGCGGCTAACGCCCCAGGGAATGTTCAGAAAGCCTTTAAGCGTTCGATTGAGCGCCGGATCATTTGCCGGAAAATTGTTGCTCCATTCTCCCTGATATTTCACTTTGCCGTCCGGTCCGGTCAATATGCCGAACCCGCTGCGTTTGCCGGCTGCCCAGTCTCCGTCGTAAACTTCGCCGTTTTTGTAGCGATAGATGCCTTTGCCGTGAAACTCATCCAGGTAAAACTCACCCTCGTAGATTTCACCATTGTAGCGAATGGTTCCGCGAACTCGTTCGCCGTCTTTGTACTCGGCATCCAGGGCGAGGCCAAAGTTCCAGCGCAGCGAGGCTTTGCCATTCGGCACGCCGCCGGCCATAGTCATGGTTCCGTCAATGATGATGACGGTTTTATCATTAGGGATTTGGTAAAACTTGATCTGGATCGGACCTTCGCCGTCCGCCAGTTTGTCTTTACACGGACCGTCCCAACGGATTTCGGTGATCTTTAGATCCTTGGCGTGGACGGGGATGCTGAAGCGGCAGCCGTTGGATTTGTTTGTGTTCCAGACTTGTTCGGCGAAAGCAGTGGATGCTGTCATCCCGAACAGGAGAGCTACGCCGAGCAACAAAATGAAAAAATAGCTTTGGCGATTCAACACAGGACTCGCTCCCTTCACGCTGAAATTACTGTGATTGTGGCTGTAACCGGATACAAAGCGCTGAACAATCGTCGCGACGCCGGGGGTTTTCGGCAATTAACCGCAGTTTTTGCAAAGTATCCTCAAATGACTGTACTGGCAGATTGTCGCAGTCGGTCAACTGTTCGTAGATACCATCGCTCATAAAATAGAAGTTGTCGCCGGGACGGACGGGGACAGTGAACTCTTGGTATTCGGGCCTATCGCTGATTCCGATAAGAGACCCCGGTTTTTTTATGCAAACCGGCAGTTCGTCCGAGGCGGCCCAAAACATGTAGATGCCAGCGGTGGAAAAAGTCAGGTGCTGCTTCATCAGGTCGAATTCAAAGTAAATGGCTGCGGCATAGGTTTCATCGGTGAAATAATGCAGGATAATTTTGTTGATCCACGCCAGTCGTGACGGCAGTGAATTGTTCGATGAGAGCGAATGGCGGAAATACGCATTGACGGCGACACCCTGCAACGAACTAGCGACGCCGTGTCCGCTTACATCGAAAAGGAATCCGGACAAGCGTTTATGCTCCTTGTCCCAGGCAAAGTCGAAATAATCGCCGCTGACCAGATGAAAAGGCGAGTGAATTGTACGGACCGACAGCAGCGCGTCGGAAAAATCTGGTGGCAAGAAGCCTGTCTGAATTCGCGCCGCCAGCTTTAACTGATCGCGTAACACCGCTTCAGTTTTGCAGCGGCTCTGCTGCATATCGGTGATGACCCGGGCCAGGTTGCCAAACTCATCTTTTTTTACGAGCAGAGCAGGCGGCAAATGGTTCGTAAAGTCGCCGTCGGTGATACCGCGAAGATGCTGCATGATTACCGACAGGGGCTTTGTCAGTTGTCGGACGATGAACGGGAGGGCAAAAAACGAAAGTATTAGCAGCATCAATGCGGCCAGACCGATTTTTCGCCGCAAGTCCGCCAACCCTGCCAGAGCTTCCTGCTCGCTCTGTTGGGTTACGACAACCCAGCTGGGTCCGGCGAGTCTGGCGTAGGAGACGAAACGACGGACACCGCTGCGGGGATTTTCCAGGACTATGCTGCGGATTTGCTCGTCCGATTCTTGCAAAGCCAGTTGGATAATGTCCAGATCGATTTCCCGTTGCTGATCGCGTGAGGTGGTTTTGCCGCCATGCGCCACGATCATTCCTTTGCGGTCCACGATATAGGAAAAACCAGTCTGGCCAAGTGAAAAGGACTGCAGGAACTGGTCCAGGGTATCGAGACGCAAAATTCCGCCATGGATCGCCACCAATTTGCGTGCGGGATCAGCGATATCGAATACGGGAGCTGCAATTGCGACCACTAACGGTCCCTGTGCTGTTGCATATACTTCACTGACATAAGCGGCGTTACTCGAAGTCACGCCTTTATACCAGTCGCGGTGCGAAAACCCCTGCTGGTAGCTGGTCAGCGGTGTACCTTTTTGCCAGCTGAACGGTTCACCAAGGATCGGTTGGGCTTTGTCCGGTGTATAGAGATTCAGATAACTAAAGTCGGGATGGGCGCGCAATATTTCTTTTAAAGATTGGCGCAATGCTGGGCGGTCTTGTTCTGCCAGTCCGCGAAATTCATCCTGACGCTGGTCAAATCCGTCGCTGTTTCGCGTTTCTGGCTGCTGGGCCGAAAAGTTGATTGCGGCGGCGTGATATTTGACAAAATCAGTTACTGCGCGCATAACGGCATGCACGCTGTAACGCTGAGAATCCAGTGCTTTTTCGCGCAAAAAACCTTCCAACATGATTTCACTGAAAGAAACAATGCTGATTACAGCGATTCCCACAGCAACAACCATGATAACGATCAGTTTTAGCCGAAAACTGCTCATGTTCCCTCCAGATTTAATTATAGTAAGACCTTCCACATGAGAAAAGCAGATTCCTGCAAAAATAGAATATTCTATATTTGTATTTCGACATTGCGATGGGCCCTAGAAAAAAGGATATTGACGCGTGAAACTTATTGGCATATACTCAAAATATACCCTACGGGGGTATAGTATAAATGTCCGCTGGAGGGGTAAGCTGTGATCGTAAACAAAGAAAAGACCGAACTGCGCCATCGGCTAAAAAAAGTTGCCGGCCAGATCAATGGCATCGATAAAATGCTGGAAGACGGGCGCTATTGTGTGGATATCCTGCAACAGATCGTTGCGGCGCGGGCTGCGCTGAATAAAGTCGCGTTGATGATTATCGAGAGCCACGCCAAGAGCTGTATTGTAGCGGCAGTCAAAGAGGACCGGGGCGACCAGAGCATTGATGAACTGATGAACGTGCTGAAGCAGTTTAATAAATAAGGGATCGTGATCATTATGAATTCAACCAGCCTGAAAATTTCCGGCATGTCCTGCGCCGCCTGTGCAGCGCGGATCGAAAAGGGCTTGGCAAAACTGCCCGGCGTGGCCAGCGCGGCAGTCAACTTCGCATCAGAAAAGGCGATCGTCAGTTATGACCCGGCGCAAGTCGGGCTGAAAGAGTTTGCCGCGAAAATTGAACAATTGGGTTTTCAATTGATTTTTGACAAAGTCGAGCTCAAGATCACCGGCATGAGCTGTGCCGCCTGTTCGGCCCGGATCGAGAAGGCCCTGCTCAAATTGCCGGCAGTGGCCAATGCGGTGGTGAACCTGGCGGCAGAAAAAGCCAGCGTCGAATACAACGGCGCTGATCTGACTATTGGCGAAATCCAGGACAAGATTAAAAAGTTGGGTTTTGAAGCGCATAATACTACGAACCAGGGCGATGTTGACCGGGAAAAAGTGGCGAGAGAGGCTGAAATTCGCGGACAAAAGCTGCGATTACTGCTGTCTGCACTGCTTTCATTGCCGCTACTGCTGGCGATGCTGCTGCATTCACTGGGGATTATGACCAGTGTCGGCAAGTTCTTTATGGACGCAACCGTGCAGCTGATACTGGCGACACCGGTGCAGTTCATCGCCGGCTGGCCGTTTTACCGCGGCGCGTACGCGGCCCTGCGTAATGGCAGCGCCAATATGGACGTACTGGTGGCGATGGGGACGTCGGCTGCCTACTTCTTTAGTATCGCCAATATGTTGACTGGCGACCCGCATTTGTATTTTGAATCTTCGGCGATTTTAATTACGTTGATCATTTTCGGCAAGTTTCTTGAAGCGAACGCCAAGGGCCGGACTTCGGAAGCGATCAAGGCATTGATGGGATTGCAACCGAAAAAGGCGCGGGTCGTTCGCGGCGGAGTAGAACTGGAGCTGCCGATCGATGATGTCGTTTTAAACGACGTCATCATGGTGCGACCCGGTGAAAAAGTGCCGGTGGACGGCGTTATCCTCGAAGGAACTTCCACACTGGACGAATCGATGCTGACCGGCGAGAGCATCCCGGTCGACAAGAAAATCGGCGACCCGGTCGTCGGCGCCACGATCAACAAGCTGGGCGCATTTAAGTTCACGGCGACCAAAGTCGGCAAAGACACGGCGCTCGCCCAGATCGTGCGCATCGTCGAAGCGGCGCAGGGGTCCAAGGCGCCGATCCAGCGGTTTGCTGATATCGTGTCCGGCTATTTTGTGCCGGCGGTGGTCAGCCTTGCGGCCATTACCTTCGCCGCCTGGTATTTCGCCCTGGACCCCGGCAATTTCTCGCGGGCTCTAGTGAACTTCACCGCCGTGATGGTGATTGCCTGTCCCTGCGCGCTCGGCCTAGCGACACCGACTTCGATCATGGTCGGCACCGGCAAAGGGGCCGAATACGGTATCCTGATCAAAAGCGCCGAACACTTGGAGAATGCCTACCGGCTGAACACGATCGTGCTCGACAAGACCGGCACAATCACCAAAGGCAAGCCGGAAGTCACGGATATCGTGCCGCTGGCAGACCTGACTGCGGACGAAATTCTGCGGATTGCGGCAAGCGTGGAGCGGAACTCGGAGCATCCGTTGGCGCAGGCGATTGTGAAATACGGTCAGGAGCAGGGCCTGACGTTGACCGAACCAGCCAGTTTCCTGGCGATTCCCGGTCTGGGCATCAAAGCGGAGCTTGCGAACCGACCGGTTCTGGTCGGTACCCGTCGCCTGATGCGTGAAAACGGGATTGAAATCGAACCCTTCATTGGTGCAGTGGAGACACTGGAACAACAGGGAAAAACAGTTATGTTCCTGTCGGTGGACGCGGCGCTGACCGGCTTGGTCGCCGTGGCCGATACGGTCAAAGATAACTCCGCCGAGGCGGTAGCACGGCTACAGGAAATGGGTATTGAAGTCTGGATGATCACCGGTGACAATCAGCGGGCGGCGCAGGCCATTGCTTCCAGCATCGGCATCACTAATGTCATGGCCGAGGTACTGCCTCAGCACAAGGCGGAAAAAGTCGCGTCGCTGAAAAAAGCAGGCAAGATCGTCGCCATGGTCGGTGACGGGATCAACGACGCACCAGCGCTGGCCACCGCCGATGTCGGTTTTGCGATTGGCACCGGTACCGACGTGGCGATTGAGGCGGCCGACATCACGCTGATGCGCGGCGATCTGAACGGGCTGGTGACGGCGATCCAGCTAAGCCGGGCCACGATGCGCAATATCAAGCAAAATCTGTTTTGGGCGCTATTTTACAATTCGGTGGGGATTCCGGTCGCGGCGGCGGGGTATCTGTCGCCGGTGGTGGCGGGGGCAGCGATGGCCTTCAGTTCGGTTTCGGTAGTGCTCAATGCACTGCGACTGAAAAACTTTAAACCGGATTAAGATTGTTACCAGTTCTGTTACAAAATTGACACAATTATTCACTCGTGATGCGATAAAATCAGAGCAGCAAATAAGAAGGTGGGATCACCATGCCGCTGACCTGGCTGAAACAATGGCCCAAACGTAAAATCATTATTCTTCTTATGGTTGCACTGATACCGGTCGGCTGGCTGCTGTACAGCAAAGGCCCGCTGGGACCGCCGAAAGTTACGGTGACGGCTGTGCAGCAACAGTCATTCAAGGCCGGTGTTTTCGGTATTGGTACCGTGGATGCCCGGTTGACCTATGCGATCGGGCCGACGCAGGCAGGCCGGGTTTTCAAAGTGTTTGCCGACCAGGGCGACAAGGTGGCGGCAGGCAAAGTGCTGGGCGAGATGGACCCGGTCGATATGGAACAAAAAGTTACCGGGGCGGTGGCCTCGGTGTCCAAAGCGCAGAGTTCACTGCTGGCGGCGGAAGCACTGGTGCGTGATACGGCGAGCCGGCGCACTCTGGCCCGGACCAGTGCGGAACGTTATAATGCACTGTTTAAAGCGGACGCACTCAGTCGGGAAATTGTCGATGTCAAAAACAACGAAGCCAATGCGGCGCAGTCCGCCCATGAATCAGCCCAGGCGGCAATGGAGGCGGCCCGCGGTGAAGTCGCCCGCGCCAATGCCGACTATGCCGCTCTCATCAGTCAACGCAACAACCTGCAACTGGTCAGCCCGGTCGATGGACTGGTCGTATCGCGCGACGCCGAACCAGGCGCCACTGTGGTTGCCGGGCAGTCGGTGTTTCGTCTGATCGATCCGGCCACGCTGTGGATTCGCACCCGCATCGATCAAGGACGGTTTCAGGGAATTGCTGTCGGACAGCCGGCGATGATCGTCCTGCGGTCGCGCCCGGACAGGCAGCTGGCTGGTAAGGTCGTCCGGCTGGAAGTCCAGGCCGACAGTGTGACCGAAGAACGGTTCGTCAATGTGGCGTTCAATGAAGCGCCCGGTGTTTTGCCGCTAGGCGAACTGGCCGAAGTCACAATTGATTTCCCGCCGGTTGCCAATGCGCTGGTCGTACCGGCAGCTGCCGTCAAAAAACAGGGCAAGCAGAATGGTGTCTGGTTGCTTGAAGGCAACTCGTTGCGGTTTCAGCCGGTGGAAATCGGCGCGCAGTCGCTCGACGGAAAAGTTCAGATTCTAACAGGAATTAGTCTTCAGGATCATGTTGTTGTCTATAGCCAGCAATTGCTGAGTGACGGGATGAAAGTCCGGGCTGTGAAGCAGCCATGATCAATCTGGCGTTTCGGGAGATTTCCCACAGCTGGGTTCGTTATGTGCTGACTGCTGCCGGACTGGGGCTGCTAATCGGCGTAACGTTGACGATGACCGGTTTGGTGCGCGGCATGATGGATGACGCAGTCGCTTTGATCCGCGGCACCCATGCTGACTTGTGGGTCGTGCAGGACGACACCATGGGACCGTATGCCGAAGCTTCAACATTATATGATGATGTTGCGCGCAATATCGCCGGCCTGCCGGGTGTGGCCGAAGCGAGCAACGTGGCTTATCTGACCGTACAGGTCCGCCATGCGAACAAAGATGTGCGGGCGCAGGTGGCGGGGTTCGAGCTGGGCAAACCGGGCGAACCGCCTTATCTGATCGCCGGACGGCCGATTGTAAAAGCCCGTTATGAAGCGATTGCCGACAGTAAAACCGGTTTTCGGATCGGTGACCGAATCGGCATTCGCCGCACCGAACTCACAGTGGTCGGACTGACCAGCGGTATGGTGTCATCAGGCGGCGATCCGGTCGTTTTCGTTACGATGCAGGACGCACAGGATATCCAGTTTCAAAAGGACAACACCACGATTTACAACGAACGCAACCGTTTAAGCGCCAATCCCAAATTAAATCGGCCCGGTACACCCGGTCTGCTGCAGGCGGTCACTGAGTCGCAGCAATCCAACCACAAGGTCAATGCTGTGCTGGTCCGGTTGACGCCGGGGTTTGATCCGGATACGGTGGCCGAGACAATCCGGCGCTGGAAGCATTTCGAAGTGTACACCTATGCGCAGATGCAGCAAATCCTGCAGGAGAGAGTGATCATCAATGCACTGCGGCAACTGGGTATGTTCATGGTGATTCTGGCGATTGTCAGCACCGCCATCATTGCCCTGATCATCTACAATATGACTATGGGGAAAATCCGCGAGATTGCCGTGCTAAAGTTGATTGGCGCAAAAAACAGGACCATCATCGCGATGATCCTGCAACAGGCCTGGGGGCTCGGCGTTATCGGCTTTTTTGTCGGCAAGGCGACGGCGGCGATGTTGGCGCCGCTGTTTCCCAAACGGGTTGAGTTGTTGGCATTTGACAGTGTGGTCGCCTTTTTCATTATCCTGTTGATCTGTTCACTGGCCAGCATGGTGGCGATCCGCGCTGCGCTGAAAGTCCAGCCGGCCGCGGCGATCGGGGGTTAGCATGGAAGCGATTCGCATGACCAACCTGGTCAAAACTTACGGTTCGGGTTCGACTGAAGTACGGGCGATCAAGAATGTTTCCCTCTACGTCAATCCCGGTGAAGTCGTCGGCTTGCTTGGCCCCAGCGGATCGGGCAAAACGACGCTGCTTCAGTGCCTGGGGGCGGTGATCGATCCAACAGCAGGCCGCATTGATCTAAACGGTGAGACGATCTTTGATGATGGCTGGAAGATTGACGACATCCGCGCTTTGCGACGCGATAAGATCGGTTTCGTATTTCAGGCCGCTTATCTGATTCCATTTCTCAGCGTGCTGGACAATGTGGCGCTGTTGCCGATGCTGGCCGGCAAAACCAATGAATTTTCCCGCAACCGGGCCATGGAATTGCTGACCACACTGGAAGTCGAGCACCGCGCCCACGCCAAACCATCGCAGCTATCGGGCGGCGAACAGCAACGGGTGGCGATTGCCCGGGCGATGGCTAACCAACCGCCGTTCATTCTGGCCGACGAACCGACTGCGCCGCTGGACAGTGAGCGCTCGCTGATCGTGATGAAGTTGTTGGCAAAGTTGGCACAACAATTCAACACCGCGATCATGGTCGTGACACACGACGATATTATCATTCCCCGTTTCAAACGACTATACCGGCTGCGTGACGGCGTGGCTCACGAAGAAGCGGGACAGGGGCTGCCATTCCCCGACTAAGTGCTTTTTTACTGTTGTATCGGCAGATAAACTGAAAACTGGCAGCCCTTGCCGAGTTCGCTGTGTGCTTCGACAAAGCCGCCATGAATTTCAATTGAAGACCAATCGTCATTTCTGCAATAAGTTGAAGGAGAAAATTATAATGGATCCAGAAAAGAAAGATAACGCGGAAACAAACGGCTTATCACGCCGGGATTTTTTGAAAGGAGCTGTACTCGGTGCCGCAGGTTTAGCGGTTGGAATTACACCTAGCATTGGACAAAGAAATTTTTCGCCGACTGCTTCTGCCGCCAATAAACCTGTTGAACTTGTATTTCACGAAATCGATAACCATAACGTCATGATCAGTAACTTCTGGATTAACGAAGTTGAACGGAGATGCCAAGGGAAAGTCCATTTTACCAAATATGTTGGTAAAGAATTGCCAAAAGGTCTCGAAGTCGATGCCTTCCGTGTTTCCTCTGCCGCAGGCGGCAAATTCTTGCTTATGGATTTGATTCAGATGCCTTTCTTAACCAAAAACTCGACTGACGGTACCCGGATACTATCACAGCTGTATGAAGAATTTGAGGAATTTCGTCAAGAATTTAGTGAGTTTAAAATTTGTGGATTAGGAACTGGATCGACTATGGGGCTATTTACTAGTAAGCGAGCTGGGCCGATAAAAAAACCGATGGACCTAAAGGGCATGCGTGTCAGATCGGTGTTGCCTTTTGATGCATGTCTTGTCGCAATCGGCGCAGAACCGGTCCACGTCAATTATCACGAGCTTAAACAGGATATGATAAATGGCAAGATGGATGCTGCAGTGGTGGGGATGCTCCCCGCACAGGTGTTCAATTTATGCGAGGAAGTAGCACCGTACTGCATGTTAGATGCTGAGAGAAATATATCAACCCATGGAATGCGTTTGGCTATGAAATGGGAATCGTGGCACAAGCTGCCTGCGGATGCCCGAAAGGCAATAGACGAATTAGGCCCAGTGGGAGGAACTTGCTGGGTTGCGAGTCATTGGGGATCTGAGTATGATAGAAGTCTCGCGGAAGGTGCATTAAAGTACGTTCGTGAGGTAGCCCAGGTAAGCATGTGGGATCCTGCCGATGTCACGGACTGTATATGTCAAATGCAACCGGGAATAGATTTAAGGATACAAATTGCAGAGGATCGCGGCTTACCCGGCAGGAAAGTGTACGAACGCATGTTAGAGTTAGCGAAGATTTATTAACCTATATAGTAATGAAGTATTCAATTGTGATTTTGGCGATTGTCAGCCCCGCCATCATGGTCGTGACGCACGACGATATTATCATTCCACGGTTCAAACGTCTGTATCGTTTGCGTGACGGCGTGGCTCACGAAGAAGCGGGACAGGGGCTGCCATTCCCCGACTAAGTGCTTTTTTACTGCTGTATCGGCAGATAAACTGAAAACTGACTGCCTTGACCTATTTCACTTTGAACTTCGACAAAACCACCATGGATTTCGATTAATTGCTTTACGATGGCGAGTCCGATACCGGACCCGCCGCTTTTTTTATCACGGGCTTTGTCTGCGCGGTAAAAATGTTCGAAAATGTAGGGCAAATCTGCGGCGGCAATGCCGCAACCATTGTCATGGATCGTGATTTTCACCCAGTTCTTATGGCTGTGTGAAACAGTTTGACTGCTGATGCGGACTTCGCCATTTTCCGGCGTGTAGCGAATCGCATTGGTCAGCAGGTTGTACAATACCTGGCTGATGCGGCGTGCGTCCAGTAGCAGAGTGGGGACCGGCGTGACTTCCTCCTTCAGGGATACATTCCGCTCAAATGCCAGCGGTTCCAGCATGCTGATAGCCCGGTGAACCAATAGATTGACGTCCGTTGCGGTTTTTTCCAGGCGTAGCTGGCCGGCTTCGGCCAGCGACAGGTCGCGCAGATCGGTGACAATCCGGCTCAGATACTCGGTTTCTTCCCGCAGTGAATTCAGTGTTTCGTCGTTCTTGTCGACAACGCCTTCCAACATGCCTTCCAAATTGCCCTGAATAACCGTGAGCGGCGTCCGCAGTTCGTGCGCGACATCAGCGAGTAGCCGCCGTCGCAGCGAAACCTGTTCCTGCAGTGAGCACGACATTCGGTTAAAAACACCGGCCAGTTTGCCAACTTCGCTGCGCGTGTCGATGCTGACAGTTTGGCCGTATTTCCCCATCTCCACGGCAGCCAGGGCTTCAGCCAGTTTGCGGATCGGGACGGTGATGCTGCGGGCGAGCAGGTAGCTGGCCAACAGGCCGATGAGTAAAATGAAGCCGCCGACCCAGTAGAGGGAGCGGTGGATGTTATCCAAAAAAGCCTGTTCAGCTGATCCCATCATCGGCATCATGCCCATGCCGCTACGTTGGGCAGCCAGATAGTTGCCAAAATGCAGGTCCATCTGGTGATTGGCCAAATACAGCAGCACGACCACGGTGAGCAGGATCGAGAGAAACATCAGGCCGGTGATTCGTGCTGTGATGCTATGCATGGGCATCACCGGAAAACTTGTAGCCGACGCCATATACGGTCTGGATGATACGCGGGTCCTTCGGGTTGTCGTCAATTTTACGCCGCAGATTTTTCACATGCGCGTCGATCGTGCGTTCATAGCCTTCAAAGGCAACGCCTTGCACCTGTTCCACCATTTGAAACCGGGTGAATACTTGGCCTGGCCGGCTGGCGAGCAGTTCGAAAATCTTGTATTCGGTCGGCGTCAGGTCAAGTGTGACCCCGTCGGCGCTGACTGAATAACCGGCGGTGTCGACGCTGAATTTGCCAACCCGGAACGGTTCGGTTTTTTCCTGTGTTTTGCGGGTACGCCGCAGAATCGCTTTCACGCGGGCCACGACTTCGCGTGGGCTGAACGGCTTCGACACATAGTCGTCGGCGCCGAGCTCCAGCCCGATCAGGCGGTCGGTTTCTTCGTCGCGGGCCGTCAACATCAAAATTGGCGTGTCGTTGTCCTTGCGGATCTGGCGACAGACATCCAGGCCGCTCACGCCTGGCAACATCAGGTCCAGCACCAGAATGTCCGGTTTTTTCTCGCGGTACAACTGGAGGGCAGTGGTGCCGTCATGGGCCGTCAGTACCGAAAAGTCTTCCTTTTCAAAATAACTGCGCAATAATTTGGCGATTTTCGGATCATCGTCGACCAAGAGGACCGAGTGTTGCGGCATGAAGCTCACCTCGACATATTTTAAACTCGATTTGTTTTGTCTGGAGTGGTTGTAATAGTTTATTTCGACTCTTGTACAGGAAAGCCCTCTCGCATGGAGAGGGCTTTTGTGCGTCGCTTAGGCCAAGTCTTGCTTTAGTTGCTGATATTCATCGCGATTGATTTCACCTTTGGCAAATCGCTGTTTCAAAAGTTCCAGCGAAGCCGGAGTGCTATCGTCACGTTTGCCAGGGAATACTGCCCTGAACATCCAGATTGCAGCCAATACGATCAACCCTACGAATGCCAGATGGACAACTATCCCGATACCCATACCAAGCCATCCCGGCGGTCCGCCAAATCCATACATCATCATGTCCGTCGACCTCCTTCCTTATCTGTTTCCAGTATAGCGCGAGAGTGTGAAGGACTGATGAAGGGATTGTGAAGAACTTATGATAAATAGGGTTAACTGAACGGAGTCTTCTATTTTGCGATGACCATAGTCATCATACCGCCATCTTCGTGGTCCAGGATGTGGCAGTGCAGCATCCAGTCGCCGGCATTTTTCATGACAAAGGCTACATCGACATATTGGCCGGCCGGTACGTTCACCGTATCTTTCCACATTTCACGTGGTGGAAGTTGCCCGTTTAGTGAAACGACTTGAAAATAGGCGCCGTGAATGTGCATCGGATGATCCATCCGGTGCATTCCCATGGTGTCTTTGTTGTGAAACCGAACTTTTACGACCTGGCCGACACTGACCGGTAATGGATCAGTGTCCGGATATGACTTGCCATTGATGGTCCAGCGCATCATGCCGGCAGGTGCAGCGGGGGTTGACGGTCCGTGCCCCTGATGACCTCCCATCATACCACCCATATTCATTGAAGAATTCAGTTCCAGCACAAAGTCCGGTTTCTTCGCGTCGATTCCGGCAAATGGCCGGGCCTTTGCGCGTTGAAACGGCGAGCTCACGATATCCGACTGCCCTTGTTTATAAAGAATTGGAACCAGTATGCCGAGTTCGCTGCGATTGCTCTGAATCGCATAGTTTTTGCCGAATTCGCCGGCAGCAGCCACCTCGGCATCCAGCCGTTCTCCCGGCGACAACGTCACAGTATCTGTTAGAAAATCATCGACCAGCGCGTGTCCATCGGTGTGGGTGACGCGGAAGCGATGACCACTGATGCGTAAGGTATGTACAGCCGCAGTGGAGGCGTTTATCAAGCGGATTTTATGCAACTCCCCGGCTTGAAACACCAGAGGCGCGATTGCCGAACCTGTTTTGCCGTTCACGGTTTCGATATTTCCGTAGCGTTCCATGTCGCCGCGTGCGGTGCCTGCCAGTCGGTTGCCGCTGGCATCCAGATACCAATCGTCGAGAACCAATACATGGTCGCCGCTATATTGGCTGTCAGTGGCCGTTTTTACGATAAACGGCGCATATAGTCCCATATCGACCTGCGTGAGCACCGGCCGGAAATGTGAATGATACCAGTAGGTGCCAGCTTCGGTTGCTGTGAATTCATACTGGAACGAATCGCCGGGGGCGATGATCCGGCTGGGCCCGTCCTGATCATTGGGGACCCGGAGACCATGCCAGTGGATATTGGTCGTTACCGGCAACCGGCTCACGCCGGCGATGTTGACCCGTTCACCTTCTGCCACAATAATCGGCAGGCCGGGGACCGTTCCGTTGTATGTCCAAACTTTTGTGGATAACCCGGGTTTGAGTTCCCAAGTGGTTTCCTGCAAATCCAGCGATATATTCGCCGCCTGAACCGGTGCAAACCCGAAAAATAGTAACGCTACGACTATTTGCGTCCATCGCAGTAACATGGTTACCCCTCCTTCGCAGCAAGCGTTTCTTGCACTCATTGTAGCATAAAATAGCAAAACGGACGGAATGTTCTAACAATTAGCCGATCCGCTTGGCGCCGTAAAATCTCTGGACAAAGATACAGCACAAAGTTGCCCCATGACTATATTTCCCTTTCGGTTTTATCGATAAAAAGGCAGCCTTCCCGTGGGAAAAGCTGCCTTTCAAACACTCCGGCGATCAGTGATGACCGGAGTGGGGATCGGTTCCGTCGTTGGGCGGATCAGTGGGGGGCGGTTGCGGTGTCGGCGCCTGATCCGGTTTGACCGGTGGTGTGGTCGGTGCGGTTGCGGCATAAACCGAAGTGATGCTTGGCAATAGTACCGCAGTGGTGACGGACAGAGCCAGTATTGTGGACAGGAATACGCGAGTCAATTTTTCGTTCATCATGTGTCCCTCTTTTCGATTTTTTATTTTTCGGTTCTATGCTTTGTTTAGCTTTGATTTGAGTATAGCGAAACAATGTGAAGATCCTGTGAAGGGACTGTGTAGAAGTTGTGTTGTTTAAATCAGCTATCTAAGATATACTGAAGGAAGATTCAGATAATTAATCCTTTGCAAGGAGTATAAAAGGTTGAATCTGATGTTTTGTGCGGTCTGCACGAGCATTTGCAGATTCGCACTAAAAAAGAAAGGGTGTTTATTGATGTTGAAAAATTTTGGAATTGCCGGTCTGGTCTGCTTAATGATGGTACTGGCTGTAAGTAGCGTATTTGCGGCGCCGGGCATGATGAGTGACGGAAAAACAATGGGCGATATGATGATGACCAAAGAACAGATGGCAGCCATGACCCCGGAAGAAATGACTGCGATGTGCAAAACCCAGATGTCCATGATGATCAATAAAGAGACAATGGATAAGATGATGGCGATGATGAATGCAGACCAGATGAAAACCATGATGGAAACCATGATGAGCGATAAAATGACAATGGATAAGATGATGACGATGGGAACCATGGATCAATGGATGGCGATGGACAAAGAAAAAATGATGATGATGATGGACAAGATGATGATTAACATGACGCCTGAGCAAATGGCGTCCATGATGGACAAAATGATGTCAATGATGACCAAGGAACAAATGATGACAATGATGACAGACAACAAAAACTCAATGATGAAAAACAAAATGATGATGGGAAAATAAGCTCTCCCAATTTCGAGCGAAATTGTTCATAGTATCCAACTCAACTGCAATAGCCCTTGGCGGTTTCTTAGTAGAACCTGCTGAGGGCTTTGTTTATGATTATCCACTTGATTATATCCCCCCCGGGGGGATATAATCTTCTTGAGGAGATGAAGACTATGGAACATCGTCACAACAATCAGAAACAGATTATCAATCGGTTGTCCAGAATCGAAGGGCATGTCCGGTCTGTAAAAAACATGGTCAACGAAGACCGAAATTGTTCGGAAGTTCTGCTGCAAATCGCCGCAATTCGTAAGGCGCTGGACAGTACCGCAAAAATCATATTTGCGGAGCATCTCCAGCACTGCCTGGTCCATGCGATTCGTGAAGAAGAGAGTGAGCAGGCTTTGTGTGATTTCCAGAAAGCCCTTGATCACTACATTCGCTAAAATAATATCCAGGAGATGATTGCCATGATTACATTCCTAGTGATGGCAGGATTATTCGGACTGCCCGCCGTTGCCCACGCACACTCGGGAACACTGCTGCAGGTGGCTTCCAACTTTTTGCCGCTGATTGCAGCATTTTTCTCCGCTTCCATTTTCACTTTTCGCCATCGAATCCAGCGTTTCGTTTCTTTCATTTTATCTAAAACAAAAAGAAAGCATCATCGATAACCAGTAGCAACCTCGGAGGCTCCTGCCACCGGGGTTGATTTTTGTTTGCCAATCTGGATCGTTTTGGTCATTGGGTTTGCTATCGCCAAATCTGTGTTGATTTTATCCTGTAAAAACCCCATCAGATCTTCATAATTTCTTCACAGGTTCTACACAATTCATTGCTATGATTAGATCATAAACCAGATAGACAATATTAAGGAGGCAAACAACGATGTTCACAAAAAAAACAAGTTCGATTTTAGCGGTAGCCTTGATCCTGGGGGTTCTGGGAGTAGCTGCGGTAGCGATGGCAGCACCGGCAGCTAATGGCATGCCTTGTTCTGACCCAACGTTCAGGCAACAAATGCTGGATTCTCATGTGAAAAGCGGCATGATGACGCAGGAGCAAGCTGACCTGATGAAGAAAAACATGGATCAAATGATGAATGGTGGAATGATGAACGGCGGACATGGGAACCACAATGGTTCGCAGGGCAACCCGCCCGCAGCTGCACCAGGGAAATAACTACTTACAGCCACAGTGCCGAAACTCTAATGCACAACCAATAGTAATAAAAGGCTCTTCCTTTGCGGAAGAGCCTTTTATTACATTATGCGCTGCATTACTTGTCAGCGCCCCATTTTCTTTCGTCTGTCTAGTTCGATAATCACTTCTGTTTTTTTGCCCGGATGAAAGCACTGCCGATGGCATCCTTGGTTTCGGCTGGATCAAGGCTTAAAGCTTCCGGTTCATAGATGCGGATGATTTCCACGTCAAGGTTGGTAAAACCTGTAGCTGTCAGCTTGCTTTTATACTCTTCCAGACTCAAGGCGCCGGCAATGCAGCCGGTCCAGGCGGCCAGGTTTTTTTGCACCGCTTCCGGCAGTGGTTTTAACAGTACGATATCGGACACGGCCATGCGTCCGCCCGATTTGAGCACGCGGTATATTTCCCGGAATACGGCGTCTTTGTCGGCGGATAAATTGATTACGCAGTTGGATATAACGACATCCACGCTGTCATCCGGTAGCGGGATCTCTTCGATATGTCCTTTGAGGAACTCGGCGTTTTCTACGCCGAGTTTTGCTTTGTTGTTATTGGCGGCTGCCAGCATTTCATCAGTCATGTCAAGACCGTAAACTTTGCCGGTTGGGCCGACCCGACGCGCCGAAAGCAGTACGTCCAGACCGGCGCCGCTGCCGAGGTCCAGGACCGTTTCGCCGGCGTTCAGCGGGCAGAGGGCGGTAGGGTTGCCGCAGCCCAAAGAAGCCTCAATCAGTTCCGGCGATATTCCGGCTTCCGTATCCGTTTCGTAGAGATTGCCGGTGATGGCCTGGGTCGCTTTGCTGGGACCGCTGCCGCAGCAGGAACTGCCAGCGCTGCCGCAGCTGTTTTTTTGCGTAATTGCGTTTGCGTAGCGCTGTCGAACTTTTTCGCGAAGTTCATCCTTGCTCAGTGTATTCATGAAAAATGCCTCCTCCGATATTTGTTTTAACAACATTTGTTGGATTTCATTGCCGCCGACAGTACTTTCAGCCCTTTGAGCACCATTTCCCGTTCAGTCGGAGCGATTTCCGACACGACAGAGTCAAAATAAGTGGTCATGCGTTGTTCCAGATTTTTATAGGCCACAATTCCAGCGTTGCTCAATTTTAAGCTGACATAGCGCCGATCATTGGCTGATTCTTCGCGTAGCAGCAGGCCATCCAGCACCAGCTTGTCGGCAGAGCGACTGACTGTGCTTTTGTCGAGCCCCAGGCGATCGGCAAGTTCGTTCACCGACAACGCGCCAGCTCGACCAATTTCAATCAGTGCATGGCACTGGCTCAGCGTCATGTCGCAGCAGGCGGCTTCACTGCGGTCGAGAATTCCCAGTTTACGAATCAATACGCGCAGGAGTTCCCGCAAGGTTGCCGCGTCTTCAGACGGTTTTGTTGTCACAAATATTCCTCCCGCTTAATCTCACTGAATTAATCATACGACAATTAATTGCAACATGCAACTAATAATAGGCAATTTATAATGAACTTTCAGCAATCAGGCAACTCGGCGCCTGTTCGGCAACTTCGGCGCGATTCACATAATCGACTCCCCATTGGCATAGCGACGCTAATATCGGCAATAAGCTCCTGCCGGCATCTGTAAGCGAGTACTCAACTTTCGGCGGAACCTGAGTATAAACAAAACGTTTGACCAGACCACAGTCTTCCAGCTCTCGGAGCTGTTGGGTCAGCATTTTTTGGGTAACTTGCGGCAGCTCCCTTCGAAGCTCGCTAAATCGCAGTGTGTTTTCGGCCAAATGCCAGAGAATCAGCGATTTCCATTTGCCGCCGATGAGGTCCAGTGTTAACTCCATCGAACAATGATATTCGGTGTTTTTGAATTTAATCATGCTGCATCGCTCCTAATATTAGTCAGTTTAACTAGAAAATGCTCAGTAATTATTGGTATACATTTGGATACTATAATACAAAAAAGTGCGTACTTGTGAAAAACATCACTAGTGTTAGTATTATAGCATGAAATGTATTTCAACAGGAAAATGTTTAGGAGGAATCAATTTGAAAGTTGTTGCATTTAATGGCAGCCCACGAGCCAACGGAAATACCGCCCAGAGCATTCAAATCGTTTTTGCTGAATTGCAGAAAGCCGGTATCGAAACCGAATTGGTCCAATTGGGCGGGCGCAAGGTTTTTGGCTGCCTAGCCTGCGGCAAGTGCTGGGAAACTAAAAACAACCGCTGTATTCGCCAGGACGATGAAATGAACCTGTTTATTCAAAAGATGCAGGAAGCGGATGGGATCATTATTGGTTCGCCGACCTATTTCAGCAATGTGTCCACTGAAGTAAAAGCGCTGATTGACCGCGCCGGATTTGTCGCCAAGGCCAATGACGGAGCGCTGTTGCGCGGCAAAGTCGGTGCTTCGGTAATCTCGGTGCGGCGGGCAGGATCAACTTTTGTCTATTCAGCAATTAACTTCTTTTTTGGTATTGCCGAGATGGTTATTCCGACTTCAAGCTATTGGAACATGACCCTGGCATTGGAACCGGGTGAGGTGCAAAATGATGCGGAAGGGATTGAGACCTTCAAAACCTTGGGTAAAAATATGGCTCGTCTGTTAAAGCAGGTTAATAATTAAGTGTGGGAGGATGCAAAATGATCGAGGCCGTCCAATGGCACCGGGATACGCTGGGAGAAAAAATCGTCAAAGCCCTGGAGAAAAACCTTTTCACGGCAACGTATGTACAGACCCGTGAAGCGGCAACCGCTAAGTTGCTTGAACTAATTCCGGCGAGCGCCACGATTGGCTTTGGTGGATCTGTTACATTAGCCCAAATTGGCATTATTGCCAAACTGGAGGAGCGGGGAAACCCAGTCCTGAATTATATGAAACCAGGACTCAGCCCGGAGGAGATGCGGGCGATCCGGCGTCAACACTTGTTGTCAGATGTGTTTTTGTCAGGAACTAATGCCGTTACACTGGACGGCAAATTGGTGAATGTCGATGCGACAGGCAACCGGGTTGGAGCAATGTTGTTTGGCCCGGACAAGGTTATTATTGTCATCGGAATTAATAAAATTGTTCACGATGTAGCCGAAGCGGAAAACCGCGTGAAACTGTGGGCGTCGCCGCCCAACAACAAGCGACTGGGCTACCCCAATCCCTGCGCGCAAACCGGCGTGTGCGTCGATTGCCAGGGACCGACCCGCATCTGCAACATCACGACAATCCTGCATAAAAAGCCCCGCCAGACCGATTTCCATGTTATCGTCGTCGGCGAAGAGCTCGGCTTATGACGCAAATAAAAATATCATAAAACCTGTATTGACAAACTTGATATCTGAGTAATATAATCGGAATAACAAAATTGAATAGCACACCTCTTATCTAGAGTGGCTGAGGGACTGGCCCGATGACGCCCGGCAACCGGCAGAAATGCAGTGGTGCCAAATCCTGCAGGAGCAATCCTGAAAGATGAGGGAACGGAAGCGTTGGTTTAGCCTCTGTCCCTTTGGGTCAGAGGTTTTTCTGTTTCACAGGACAAAATTGGAGGGATTAACATGCCAATCAAAATTCCCGATGATCTGCCAGCAACTAGTATCTTGGAGAATGAAAATGTTTTTGTGATGAAGGAAGGGCGGGCCTATTCTCAGGATATTCGCCCGCTAAGGATACTACTGCTTAATCTGATGCCGACCAAGATCGTGACCGAGACGCAATTGCTGAGACTGCTGGGAAACTCGCCGCTGCAGGTCGAGGTCGATTTTCTTTACACAGCGACCTATGCGCCGGTTAACACCTCTCAGGAGCATCTGTTTAAATTCTATGCGACCTTTGACGAAGTGAAACACAACAAATACGATGGGATGATTATCACCGGCGCGCCGATTGAGCAGATTCCGTTTGAACAAGTCGCTTATTGGCCGGAGCTGTGTGAAATTATGGAATGGACCAAGACTCATGTGTTTTCGACTTTGCATATTTGTTGGGGTGCGCAGGCTGGATTGTATTACCATTATGGGATTCCCAAATACACATTGCCGCAGAAGATGTTTGGCGTGTTTCCTCACAAACTGAGTTCCGATACGCAGGAAAAACTGTTTCGCGGTTTTGACGATACCTTTTTTGTACCGCACTCACGTCATACGGAACTACGGCATGCCGATATTGAACAGCATCCGCAGCTTACCATACTCTCGGAGTCTGAAGAATCCGGCGTCTATGCGGTGGCGGATGAGACCCGGCGCAACTTCTTCATCACCGGCCATCTGGAGTACGATCCATTGACTCTAAAGGCCGAATATGACCGCGATGTTTCGCAGGGATTGCCGATTCAGATACCGATCAACTATTATCCGGAAAATGATCCGACCCGCGACCCGGTCGTCATTTGGCGCAGCGCCGCCAACTTGTTTTTTACCAACTGGTTGAACTACTACGTGTATCAGGAGACACCGTTTGATTTTACCAAAGAGGCAGTATAGCTTATAAAGGAGGCATACCCATGACAGACAAAAAACAATATGCGCCGGAAACCCAGGCGATCCATGCCGGACAAACGCCGGATCCGACCACCAATTCGCGTGCAGTGCCCATCTACCAGACCTCATCCTACGTTTTCAACGACACCGATCATGCAGCCCGCTTGTTTGGTTTGCAGGAATCCGGCAACATCTATACCCGGATCATGAACCCAACGACAGATGTGTTCGAACAGCGGGTCGCCGCGCTCGAAGGCGGTGTGGGCGCACTGGCGGTGGCTTCCGGCCAGTCGGCGATCACCTTGGCGTTATTGACTTTGGTTCGTAGCGGCGACGAAATTGTTTCGTCCTCCAGCCTGTATGGCGGCACATATAACCTGCTGCATTATACTTTTGCCCAGTTGGGAATCAATGTGGTATTTGTCGACGCAAACGATCCGGGAAACTTCCGCAAAGCGATCACCGCCAAAACCAAAGCAGTGTATGCGGAAACTGTCGGCAACCCCCGGCTGGATACGCTGGACATCGCCGCCGTTGCCGCCATTGCCCATGAAAACGGCATTCCTCTCGTCATCGACAATACGATGCCCACACCATATTTGGTCCGGCCATTCGATTTCGACGCCGATATCGTTATTCACTCAGCGACAAAATTCATCGGCGGCCATGGCACTTCCATCGGCGGCGTGATTGTCGATTCCGGCAAGTTCCCCTGGAACAATGGCAAATTTCCACAGCTGGCCGAACCGGACCCCAGCTACCACGGCGTGAATTTCTGGGAAGCTCTTGGCAACCAGGCATATATAATCAAAACCCGGGTACAGGGCTTGCGCGATTTGGGACCGGCGATCAGCCCGTTTAACTCCTTCCTGCTGTTGCAGGGCCTGGAAACCTTGCACCTACGGATGGAGCGGCATAGCGAAAACGCCCAGACGGTGGCGGAATATCTGGAAGCGCACCCGAAAGTTGCCTGGGTCAATTATCCGGGACTGCCGTCGCATGCCAGCCACGACCGGGCCAAAAAGTATCACCACAGGCAGCTGTTTGGCGGCATCATCAGCTTTGGCATCAAAGGCGGCCTGAACGAGGGGAAAGTATTTATCGACTCGTTGGAGCTGCTGTCGCTACTCGCCAACATCGGCGATGCCAAGTCACTGGTGATTCACCCGGCTTCTACCACGCACCAGCAGCTGTCGCCAGAAGAACAAGTAGCCTCCGGCGTGACACCGGACCTGATCCGTCTGTCGGTGGGGATCGAAAATGTGCAGGATATTATTGCCGATCTGGAACAGGCGCTGGCGAAGATTTAACTCCAAAACGTCCGGAAAAATCCGGGCGTTTTTTTATCGATATTTTGCAGGATTTTAGCACAATTCACGGGAATAACTAAAATATCTGTTTGTTGCGGGAGTGTGGATTCATGCAAAGAGTTTCGGTGGGGGCGCTGGAAGCGGGAATGACGGCGTCGCGCAATGTATATAGCGCTGACGGCTTGTTATTAGTAGCCAGGGATATGGTTTTGACGGAGACCATGGTGGCGAATATTGAAAATACGACGTTAGGTTCTATTTATATCCAGAACCCGTTATTTCCCGAGTTTGAAATTGATGATGTCGTTACCGAAGATAACCGGCGGCGGGCAGTAATGGTTTTGAAAAATACGGTAGCAAATTATCAAAAGACATCGGTCCTTGATATAGCCCCGTTAAAGAGAGTGCTACGGGATCTGGTCGCCGAAATCATCCGAAATCGCGAATCAATGATCCATCATCTGGATACGCGTACCTTGCAGGATTATATTTATGCCCATTCAGTCAATACCTGCATTCTATCGGTGCTCATCGCGGTAAATATGGGTTATACGGAAAGCAAACTTAACGATTTGGCGCTGGGAGTTATTTTGCATGACATGGGCATGATGATGCTGCCAGATAACCTGCTGCTGAAAACAGGCAGCTATACACAGGAAGAATCCAAACAGGTCCAGCAGCATCCGGAGGCAGGGTTTAATATTTTGCGAACCTTGCCGGAAATTCCAACCACAGTGGCGCATATCGCCTTTCAGCATCATGAACGGGTTGATGGCAAAGGCTATCCTCGTAATCTGGCGGCTGATAAAATCATTGAATTCGCTAAAGTGGCAGCGGTGGCCGACATCTTTGACGCGTTGGTGGCGGACAGACCGTATCGCAAAGGGATGTTGCCGCACGAAGCGTATGAAGTGATGATGACATTGGCGGATACCTATGTTGACCGTGAGATTTTGCATTTGTTTTTGACCCATGTGGCGATATATCCGCTGGGTTCGGTTGTGCAGCTGGATAACGGCCAGTACGGGGTGGTGACACAGGTAAGGCAAAAACTGCAAACGAGGCCGCATGTCCGGCTGCTTACCGATCGGCAGGGGCGGCTGTTGCGCGAACAGTCGGAAATAGATATGACGAAACACCTGACATTGATGATTAGCCGCATTTTAAAAGAAAAGGAAGTATTCGAGCTGGGTAGAACGGTCAAAGCCTAAATTGGAAGCGGCTCAAGACTGTTGAAGAATTATTATTGACATGCTCCCGTTTCATACTATATAATAAAATTACAAATAAATATTGAGACTGCTCTCTACAGGGGGAGTAGCCGGACAGCAGAATCGTCAATACGGGAAACCCGGTTCTGTTGGCAGCTTAAAAATTGCAGGCAAGACCTTGTTCATTATGAACAGGGTCTTTTTATTTGTGATTTTAAGTTTGCCGGCTATGATGGGAAACATTGTTGGTCGGAAATCCAAAAAACGAAAGGGGATATCTGCAATGGAACTGTTTTCTAGCGAATTTATGTGGGGATTACTTGCGGTGGTAATGATTGACTTGGTGTTGGCCGGCGATAATGCAATTGTTATTGGCATGGCAGCCCGAAATGTACCGGTCGCGCAGCGACAAAAAACAATACTGCTTGGCATGGCTGGCGCCATCGGCGTGCGCATCGCGGCGACAGCCGGTGTGGTGTACTTGCTCAATATTCCCGGCCTGATGGCGATCGGTGGATTGTTGCTGCTGCGTATTGCCTACAAATTGCTGACGGATGGTCAGCAGCCGCACGAAATTGACGCCAAGGACAGCCTGATGGCGGCGGTTCGCACCATCGTGGTTGCCGATGCCGTGATGGGCATCGATAATGTGCTGGGAGTGGCTGGCGCGGCGCACGGCAACTTTTTGTTGCTCTCGCTCGGACTGCTCATCAGCGTCCCGGTCGTAGTCTGGGGCAGCACATTTTTTATCAAATGCGTGGACCGCTATCCGGCGGTAATTTATGCCGGCTCCGGTATTTTGGCCTGGACGGCGATGAAAATGATTCTTGGCGAGCCGCTGGTGGCTGATCTAGTCAACCCATACCCGGTCATCCAGTGGCTGACGATGGCGCTGGCTGTGACTGCCGTTCTTGGCGGGGGCTGGATGAAAAGCAGACCTGAGCCTGCACTGATCCCGGTGCCAATTAACTCCAACCAGACCGATACTTACTAATGCATGGGTGACTCAACTTTGCGGAGGTGAAAACAAGAGGAACAACCTGAAACAGGCCGTATTGTCAGCGGCAATAACGGTATGATACTGATGTTTGTCGTGTCGATGGGGCTCAACTTCTTCAGTTACTGGTACAGTGATATAATAGTTCTCAAGATGTACGGAGCCAGAGAGGTCGACATCCATTCAGCTCACGAACTGGTGGGGATGGTTGCGAGCCTGGCCCGTCGCGCCGATATGCCGATGCCCGCGTGCAGAAATTGCAGGCGTTGGCTGATAGAGGACGCTAATTTGATGCGGTTAAACTGAAGAGCTCTTGTAATGCAGTTGACTTATTATTCCTTAAAACAAGTAAGGGGTGATTATAAGTGTGGTTTGCCAAATCAACGGATAGTGTGTTGCAAGCCCAGTCTGTCAATCAGTCAACCGGCCTGAGTGAAGCAGAAGTCCTTTTGCGTTTGGAACAGTATGGGAAGAACGAATTAAAAGGAAAGCCGAAAAAAAGCCTGTTGGCGCTGTTTCTGGCCCAGCTGCAGGACATGCTGATTTACGTACTGTTCGGCGCAGCTGCCATTACCGTGTTTATTGGCAATTATGTAGACTCGGTGATCATCCTGAGTGTGGTTGCGCTCAACGCGGTCATTGGCGTCGCGCAGGAATACAAAGCCGAAAAGGCAATGGAAGCCCTGCAGAAGATGACCTCGCCCAAGTCGCTGCTGCGCCGTGGCGGCGAAGTCAAAGAAGTAAATTCCGCCGAAATCGTCCCCGGCGATATCGTGCTACTCGAAGCGGGCCGCACTATCCCCGCTGATTTGCGCCTGATCGAAAGCGCCAACCTGCAGATCGAAGAATCGGCTTTGACTGGCGAATCGGTACCTTCGGATAAAAATGCCAAAGCCCTGTTTGACGCGCCGAAAGTGGCAATCGGCGACCAGACCAATATGGCCTTCATGTCCACACTGGTTACTTATGGACGCGGCGAAGGCGTAGTCATCGCTACCGCGATGGACACGGAAATCGGCCGTATCGCCAAAATTCTCGATGAAGAACACGAAGAAATGACGCCGCTGCAAAAACGACTGGAAGAATTGGGTAAAGTCCTTGGCTTCATCGCCATCGGCATTTGCACCCTGATTTTCCTGTTGGCTTTATGGCAGGGCCGCGATATTTTCGAGATGTTCCTGACAGCCATCAGTTTGGCGGTTGCCGCGATTCCCGAAGGGTTGGCAGCCATTGTGGCCATTGTTCTGGCCCTCGGTGTCACCCGAATGTCCCGTAACAACGCGATTATCAAAAAACTGCCGGCGGTCGAAACACTGGGTTCGGTCAATATCATCTGTTCTGATAAAACCGGTACCCTGACTCAGAATAAAATGACGGTGGTTAAAAGTTACCTGCTAGGTTCCCTGCGAAATATCCCGGTGGAAGAATCACAGTTGGTTGCTGCCGCGGATGAAGCGGAACTGGTCAGATCCTTTGTCCTCTGTTCGGATGCTACATACGAAAATGGCAAGGGTACCGGCGATCCCACCGAAATCGCCCTGGTCGCCTGGGGCGGCAAATACGGCCTGGCAAAGTCCCGCTTAAGCAGCGAGTTCCCACGTGTCGATGAAAAACCGTTTGATTCCGACCGCAAACTGATGTCAACGCTCAACAAGGAAGACGCGGCCTTCCGGGTCCATACCAAAGGCGCCCTGGACCAGCTGCTGAAAATCGCCAGCCATGCACTGGTCGACGGTCAGGTTGTGCCGCTAACCCCGGAGATGAAAGCAACCTACCTGAAAGTCGCCGAAGAAATGTCTGATGCCGCGCTGCGGGTTCTGGGGGTTGCGTTCAAGGATAGCCTCCAGCCAATCGGACCGGCGGAGATGGAGCAAGAGCTGACGCTGTTCGGCCTGGTGGGCATGATTGATCCACCCAGACTGGAAGTCCGCGACTCGATTCAGACAGCCAAAATGGCCGGTATCACACCGATTATGATTACCGGCGACCACAAAAACACCGCCGTGGCCATCGCCAAAGAGCTGGGCATTGCCGCTTCCATCGACGAAAGCTTGACCGGCGACGAAATCGACGCGTTGTCCGACGAGGAATTCGCCAATCAAATCAATCGTTACCGGGTGTTTGCCCGGGTATCGCCGGAACACAAGGTGAAAATTGTCAGAGCGTTCAAAGCGCATGGCAATATCGTGTCGATGACCGGCGACGGCGTGAACGACGCTCCTTCGCTGAAATATGCCGACATCGGTGTCGCGATGGGAATCACCGGTACCGACGTATCCAAGGGTGCCAGTGACATGATACTTACCGACGATAATTTCACCACCATTGTCCGCGCCATCGAAGAAGGACGCAACATTTACAACAACATCAAAAAATCGGTCATCTTCCTGCTCTCCTGCAATCTGGGCGAAGTTGTGGCGATTTTTGCCTCGATCCTGTTTTTCTGGCCGGTGCCGTTATTGCCGACCCAAATTCTCTGGATCAACCTGGTTACGGATACCCTGCCGGCCCTCGCCCTCGGCATCGACCCTGGAGACAAAGACGTGATGAAAGCAAAACCTCGCGATCCCAAGGAAAGTTTTTTCGCCGAAGGCGCCGGGATGCGGGCTCTGATCGGCGGTTCATTGATCGGTACGCTCACACTGGCGGCGTTTTATTGGGGTTTGTATGAGCATGGCTACAGCATGGGTTCCCTGGAAATTCCCGATGAGATACTTACTTATGCCCGCACCATGGCCTTCGTAGTCCTGGCGGCCGCCCAGTTGTTCTATTCACTGTCGATGCGCAGCGCAACCAAATCGATCTTCCAGGTCGGCCTGTTTACGAATAAGCCTTTGCTTGTCGCGATTGTGGCCGGATTATTCCTGCAACTCGTCGTTATTTCGGTCCCGCTTTTGGCCAAGGCTTTCAAAGTGCAGAACTTAAGCGTCTTTGATTGGGGACTTGTCTTTTGCTTCGCTCTGGTGCCGCTCACTGTGAACGAACTGATTAAATTCTCGCTGCGCCTAAAAGAGGTCCGGGAATAAGCCAGTATCGGGTTCGGAATCTTTTTTAAACGCAGGAATAAACGGAATTACGGCGAATAACTTCGCAATACAGTAATTATTGGTGAAAAAAGTGTTGTGGGGGAAATAAGAGTGTTCCTGTTTAGCCGCTTGCGTCTACAAGTGGATGATTTCATTGACTCGCTGGATTATAGAAGGGCGCGTACGTCGTTAATCTGGCTGGCGGCGTTGCTGATTCTATCGATCGGTTATTCTGTGCTGCAGTTGACGGACTATGAGCACCGGCATCGCCTGGAAATGGTAATCCGGGAAGAATCGAACCTGTTATTGGCTTTTGAGGAAAATGTACGGCGTGATCTGAATGGCGTAGACGAGATATTGCGTGAGCTAAAGGAAGAATACGGTGCAACCGGCCGCGTTTCCCCTTCCCTGCTGGCTCATATACGACGTTCCCGCTCATTGCCGTTGGTCCATATTTCGCTGGCCAATGAAAAGGGAATTATCGAAAACAGTACGTTGCCGGAACTTTTGACGATGGATGTTTCCAGCGGCGAGTATTTTCAGCATTTCAGCCGAGTTGACGATCCCAGGCCGTTTTTTGCCAAGCCGGTTATCGGCCGCCAGACACAGAAATGGCTGTTTCATGTTAGCCGTCGCCTAAACAAGCCAGGCGGCGAGTTTGCCGGCACGGTGACCGTGGGGATCGACCCGGCGTATTTTGGTGGATTTTATCAAAAAATGCAACTAGGCAAAGGGTTTGTCGTCGGGATCGTCGGGTTGGACGGGTTTGTTCGGATCCGGCAAATGGAGAACAAGTTGGAAGTTGGTGAAGATGTTCGGTCCCTGCCGGTATTCAATCGAATAAAACAAGAAAAATCCGGTTCGGTTCTCGAGTTTTCCAGCCTTGATAAAGCGAATCGTATTTTCACTTTTCAAACGATGCATGATTACCCGTTTCTTTTATATATTGCTGTGCTTGAAACAGAGGCATTTGCCGATTATTACCGGCTGCGGGACCGCTACTGGCTGATGGCGTGTTTGGGCAGTTTGTTTGTTGTCGGCTTTTTCACCTTGTTGGTTCGTTTGCTGAAACAAAGGGAAAAGGCGGAACAACTATTGCTGCAGATGAACGAGCAGTTGGCGGAGAGCGTTGCTCGGCGGACCGAAGAGTTGGAAGCAGCCAATATTGAGCTGCAAATCATAGCCATGATGGATGGTCTCACCGGCATAGCCAACAGGCGCTATTTTGACGATTATTATGAACGGAGCTGGCGGACGGCAATCCGCACGGGCACGCCTATTTCGATCGTTATGGCGGATATCGACTGGTTCAAGAAATATAATGATGCGTATGGGCACCTAACTGGTGATGATTGCCTAAAACAAGTCGCACGCACCGTACGCAACCAGGCAAAACGTGCGGCGGATTTTGTCGCGCGCTATGGCGGCGAAGAATTCATCGTTGTGTTACCAGATGCCGATAGTGATGGCGCTGCCAAGTTTGCAGAGCGGGTGAGGCAGCAGGTGGAAGTATTGGCTATTGCACACAGCCAGTCGCCATTCGGCCGGGTGACAATCAGTCTTGGGGTTGCCAGTGCGGCGCCCCGCATGGATGACGATTCGTTATTATTGATAGAGATGGCCGATAAAGCGCTGTATGCGGCAAAGAATGCGGGCAAAAACTGTGTCAGGCGGGCAGAGGGTAGTGAATAGTAAAGAGAGTGGATTGCATCGGTATGCGGCTGTTCAGTCCGCAATCCTGCAAATAGCCCAGGCGGCGATTGTGTCGCCGTCACTGCCGGAACTGTATGTAACGGTACAACAATTGCTTGATACGGTACTGCCAGTCGAAAATTTTCATATTAGCCTGCTGGATGAACCCAACCAGCAAATTATAGTCCGCTATGTATTGGATACAAAAGGACCAGTTTCGCCACACCGACCGATCGCCAAAGGGGTGACAGAATATGTCGCGCGGCAGGGAAGAACGATGCACCTGACGGCGGTCGAGCTGCAGCAATTGCAGGATAGCGGCGAAGTAAGCCCGGCTTTTGCCGATGTAAGGGAATGGTTGGGAGCGCCGCTATTTGATTCGACCGGTAAAGTGGTCGGGGTGATATCGCTGCACCTTACCGAAGCAGATCGACATTTTCAAACCGAAGACAGTAATCTGCTGTCGATTGTTGCTTCGCAAATAGCGCAGGCGATAGAAAAAGATCGCCTGAAAGCGGCTTTGCAGGCCAATGAGGCCGAGTTTCGCAAACTGCTCAAGGCGCTGCCGCTGCCGATGGCTATTATCAATCGCGCCGGCGAACATACGTATATCAACGAGCGGTTTACGCATGTTTTCGGTTACTGCTACGAAGATATTCCCAGCCGCGATCATTGGCGGAAAGCGGCTTTTCCCGATGAAAACTACCGGCAATGGGCGCTTAGGGCCTGGAAAGCCGCAGTGAACCGGATGGTAAATTCTCAGCAGGAAAGTGAGCAAGTTGAATACAATATCACCTGCAAAAACGGTGCGGTTTGCCCCGTGATCGCTTCCTGCAGTCAATTTGGCGAAGATATTATTGCAACGTTTACCGATATATCGGAGCGCCGCCGACATGAACAATTGATGAAAGCTACCTATGAAAGGCGCAGAAAAAATGAACTGATGAATGAATTGGTTCGCGAAGCGGTTCCCACCAAACAGCTTGTGCATGAAAGCGCCCGGATTATGGGAAGTAAAATGGTGCAACCTTTTAGTTGCTTTTTAATCGTGATTGATGAATACCAGGGCTACTCTAGGGAATATTGGCTCAAGCACATGGAGCAGTATCATCTCCTGCTAAATGGGCTGCTGGATGTGCTGGAAGACGAAAACCGCCTTGTCTGGGATGCGCAGGATGGTATCGGCTTGCTATGGTTTGACTCAGCGGCTGGTGAATTTGACAAAGCGGCGCAGAAGGCAATCGCCAATCAGTTGCACAGTATGATTGCCAACCGGCTGCCGGAAGTGAGAATATCGATCGGCATTGCCGAACCGGCCGTTATTATGTCTGCGTTGGCCACTCATTATCGCCAGGCGCGTACGGCGGTGATAACAGGGCAACGAGTCTGGCCGAAGTTAAGCGTCTTTCACTATGCGGATATGGGAGTTTTTCAGCTGTTGGCGTGTTTCACGGATGAAACCCAGATTAGCGAATATATTGACCGGACCCTGGGAAAATTGCTGCGCTATGACAAGCGCAAGAACCAGGTTTATCTGACTACGCTGGAAATCATCCTGATGAGCGACAATCTGAAGGGGAGCGCCGAAACGCTTGGTATCCATTATCATACATTAATGTTTCGCAAACACCGCCTGGAGCAAATTCTCGAGGTGTCATTTGATGATTATGCAGCGAGATTGGCTATTTTAAATGCTTTGCATATGCTTAAACTGAAAAATATCTAAATTGTAATTTGGCAAAAAAAGAGAATGGTTTTTGTGACTCAATCACAAAAACCATTCTCTTTTTTTGTCGCAGATTAAGTAAGGATGCAAATAGATTGCCACAGGTGATTCTTGTAGACTATAGATGAGTTAATTGATTAAAAAATCTAACCATGGTCGGCGCAAACCATGAGTTGAAATGGAGGATGAATCTATGTACCAAGAAGTGCGTGTCGGCCCAACCCATATTCAGGTCACGTTATCGGGAGACATTTTTGCGGCGGAAGCAAAAGCGATACAACAAAGTCTGGCCGGCTATATAGACAGCGGACACGCTTTGATTTCGCTGAACCTGTCCGGTGTTGAGTTTATTGACGGGACCGGACTGGGAGCATTGGTACATATTCACAAACAAATTCGGGACAAGGGTGGGCATTTGCAAATCGTCGGCTTGCAGGGAGAGGTTAAAGAACTGTTCTGTTTGACCGAATTGGACAAAATGTTGGAAATTATTTAGGACAGGATTAGTCAGCCCAGGAAGAACAGGGAAGTTAAAAAATGGGAGGAATTAAGGATGAAATTAAGAGTTGGCGCCAAAATTGCTGCGGGGTTTGCCGTTGTTCTGGTCATTTTGTTTGTCATGGGGGGGTATGCTTACTACAAGGCTGTCGAAACGGGCGATCATCTGGAAAATATCCAGCGGGCCAACTTGCGTAGCGGCGCGGCCGGCCATGCGCTGGAAAGTTATCTGGGTGCGGTGCTTGCCGCTCGTGGCTATATGGCCTATGGCAATGAAGACTTTGTGAAACAAGCGGATGAAAAGTTCAATGAGTCGATTAAATATGCGGAAGAAGCGAAGAAATCAGCCCGTAGGCCGGAGATACAAGCGGAAATCGCGAAATTCATCGACAATTTGCGCAAATACAAAGAAGGCGTGCAAGGGCGGCTTTTTCCGGCAGTAAAGGCCTATCATCTGGAAAAGAACTCGCCGACAGCCAATTTGGCGACGATGCGTGAACTGGAAGCCCGATATATTGGGATAGGACGCGAACTGGTGCCGTTTTCGGAGACGATTGCCAAAGCAAGCACACTAGTGGCGGATGAAGCAGATAAAACAACCAACGACCGGATGAAAATGCTCGATGACATCGTTACTGCGCAGGAAAGGATGATGCTGATTCTGATCGTAGTGTCCTTGATTATAGGCATTTTCATCAGCGTGTTGCTTACCCGCAGCATTACAAAACCTTTGACTTCGATGCGCGGCAGGGTGGACGAGATGGCTCAGGGCCGTTTTGATAAGGATATGGAAAAAGAATTCCTCAGCCGGGACGATGAATTTGGTGATATGGCCAAATCCTTTGACGCGATGACCCGCAACATGCGGACGATGATCCGGCAGGTTTCGCAGTCATCCGAACAGGTGGCGGCTTCGTCCGAGCAATTGACGGCAGGCGCCCAACAGTCGGCGGAAGCCTCAAACAATATCGCTACCTCGATCACGCAAGTCGCTCAGGGCAGCGAAAAACAGGTTTCGGCAGTTAACGATACTTCAGCCATCGTAGAGGAAATCTCGGCGACGATGGAAGAAGTTTCCGCCACAGCCGCCGAGATGGCGACGATGTCCGAACAGGCAGCCGGCGCCGCGACCGAGGGCAAGCAGTCAGTTGACCGGGCCGTGACGCAAATGCGTGAAGTCAGTGTGGGCGCCAAACAAGCGCAAACTGCAGCGGAAGCGCTCAAGGTAAGTTCGGCTCAGATCGGTGAAATCGTCGGCCTGATCTCAACCATCGCCGGGCAAACTAACTTGCTGGCGCTGAACGCGGCGATTGAAGCCGCACGGGCCGGTGAACAGGGACGCGGTTTCGCCGTGGTCGCCGAGGAAGTCCGCAAACTGGCGGAACAGTCGGAAACGGCGGCGCACCAGATCAAAACCTTGGTTGGCAGCAACCACACCAGTATTGGCAATGTGGTCGGCGCGATCGATGTCGCGATTCGCGATATCGCCCAGGGAGTGGAACTGGTCAATGTCGCCGGAACAAATTTCGCAGCGATCAACGGGCAGGTACAGCAGGTAACGGATCAGGTACGCATTATCGCCAAAGCGATCAATGAGGCAGCTGTCGGCAGTCAGCGGATTGTTGGTTCGATCCGGGAAGTCGAGAATCTCAGCCGCGATGCAGCTGCCGAGTCCCAGAATGTTTCGGCGGCGACTGAAGAGCAGTCCGCGTCGATGCAGGAAATTGCCGCTTCCAGCCAGGCGCTGGCCAAGCTGGCCGAAGGATTGCAGCAGGCAGTCGCCAAATTCCGAATTTAAAGGCGTTGCTGTGATTGAAATAAAAGGTTAGCGGGTAATAGTCTCCTGCCTGGTTTACACCTGGCAGGAGACTGCTCATTTCAAGTCGAAACAACAAGAGGAAACCACTATCTGAACATGGCGTAAAGAGGAGATCGGCAATGAAACGTTTGATCGCGCGATTCTCACTTCAGCGATTGTTTTTGGTATCTTTTATGCTGCAGTTTCTGTTGGCTGCCGGAGTGATCGCCTTTTTATTGGTGCGCGGCGGCCAGCAGGCAGTGGACGAAGTGCTGAGTGAGATGCGCAAAGAAGTGCTGGAGCGGGTCTATGATCACCTGAGTTTTCATCTGAACGAGCCCGTGCAACTGAATCGTCTGCATGCGGCAGCCTGGAATAATGGCGCGTTGAACCTGGCGGATACGGTGAGCCGCGAACAATATTTCTATAATCACCTCCGCGTCTATCCCAATGCCGCCATGACTTTTATCGGATTGCCTGACGGCAGTTTTTACGGGTCCCGCCGCACTCGCGCCGGCGATATCCAGGTCGTGCGCAATAACGCGGCAACTGGCGGCGACTCCTGGTATTATGCTGTTTCAACACAAGGGCTGGCAGGCGAGAGAATGGAGGTCTTCCGCAAATTTGATCCGCGCACTCGGCCTTGGTATGAAGGCGCTAAGCAATTTGGGGCGCCAACATTCACCAGCGTATATCGGCATTTTATCTTTCCGGAGCCGACGGTTACGGCGGCTCATCCGGTGTTTGACGAAGCCGGCCGGCTGGCCGGCGTGTTCGGAGTTGACTATCTGCTGTCCGGGTTGGGTGATATGCTGCGGACGATCCAGGTAGGCGCTTCGGGTCAGGTATTCATTACGGATGCCGAAGGCTACCTGGTTGCGTCCTCAACAGTTCGTGAATTATTTGTCAATAAAGATGGACGAAGCGTGCGAATCCGGGCGAGCGAAGCTGACAATCCGGTATTGCGCCAGGCGGCCCGCGACGCGCCGGTCGTTTCACGCGAGGTCGTGCAGGACCAGCGCTCCTATATGGTCGATTCCCGGGCGTTTCGCGAGAACGGTCTGGATTGGCGCATTTTTGTTGTACTGGCCAGCGACGATTATCTTGGCGGACTGAACAAAGCCGTGACGCGAACCGGTATCGTTGCAATTTTTGCGAGCTTGCTGGCTTTTCTGGCGGCGATGTTGACGGCCGCCTGGATCGTCCGACCGATTTTGCGGCTCAATATCGCCGCCAGTGAACTGGCTGAAGGCCGTTTGCATGAGGCGCCGGATACACAGCGAAGCGATGAACTGGGGCAACTGGCTCGCTCTTTCAATACGATGGCGGTGCAAATCACTGGGTTTGTCGAACGGCTGGAGTCCAAAGTAGCAGAACGCACGCAGGAACTGGCCGCTAAGACTGATGAAGAACAGCGGGCCCGGCTGACTTTTCATAGGGAATTGGAAAAGGCCGGACAGGAACAGCGGATGATGTTGCCGGCCAATATTGAGTTGCCGCAATTGAGTGTGCAGGTGATTTATCAGCCGCATGCCTTGGTCAGCGGCGACTTTTGCAGTTATCACTGGCGGCAGGAGGGGAGCGTTTTGTTCGGCTATCTGATCGACGTGACGGGACATGGCGCTGCTACGGCGCTGCGTACCGCCGCGATGAATGTGCTGATGCACGAGAGCTTGCTAAGCAGAGAGCCGTTGCTGACGCGGATGTATGAGCTGAACAGAAGGGCGGAAGCCTATTTTCAGGATGATGTTCTGATCGCCGCCTGTTGTTTTGAAATCGACTTGGCGCAACAAGAACTGCGTTATGTCGCAGCCGGGATCACCGAGTTTTTTGCCGACGCGGTGGCGGTGCAGGGCCGGGTGATGACCCCGGGTTCGCTGCTCGGCCTCTCCAAAGAGCCGGACTTTCTGCTTTATCGCGCACCGATCAAGGCCGGCGATCTGTTTTGTATCTACAGCGACGGGATCAGTGATCGGCTGAATGAAGGACGACAGTTGCCTCATGGCGGCTCGCTGCCCGAGTTGTTGTCGGCCGTAACAGAACTGGCAGCCATCGGGGTTAGCCGTGATGATGTGACTGCGTTGTGCATACGAATCGGCGAAAATAGTTAATAATCCTTGCTGCCGCTGCCCGGTTTGTCCGATTTTATCAAGCCCAGCTCTTTCGCGACGTTGCTGTCATAATAAGCAACGATCACACGGAATGGGTGGGTCTGCGGCGTGAGGTCGGCTGAAGTAAGTTTAGTTGTGTTTTTGCGGATTTCCAGATCGGCAACATAGTTTTTCCCTAGGTCCCAGGCCAGATAATTATCCAGAAATTTTCCCCTGTCCACGAAGGGTTGGCCATAGCGTCCAGACAACCCTTGTTTTACAGTGTTGAACCGGTCGATGACCTGGTCTTCCTTGAGCGGCCAGGAAATTCTGACTTGCCACATTTTTCCCTGATAAAAATAAACGTAAATCCAGGCGTCGGCAAAATCGGCGTACGGGCCGAAATACCCTTTCCAGGAATTTTGGCCATCCTTGCCGCCCATGAACGAGTAAGGTCCCGACATTTTCGGTCGTTGCAGCAGGATGTTTTTGGTATCGGTTTCGTTGGCGCCCCAGGGGATGCCCAGCACTTTATCGGCTTTCAGCGCAATCACCGGCATGCCGTCTTTCCATTGTCCATCGTGGATGACTTTGCCTGTCGCGTCTTTGCCAACGCCGAATCCGTCCGGTTGGCCGGTGATATAATCTCCTTCATAGGTTCGTCCATCGGCGAATTTCTGAAATCCTTTGCCATCACCGGCGTTGTTTTTCCAATTTCCTTCATAGTAAGCGCCGCTGGCATCGCGATAGATTCCCAGGCCGTTTTTTTGCCCAAGCTTGTAATACCCTTCAAAGGAGTCGCCACTGGAAAATTTGATGATCGCTTTTCCATCGAGCAGACCGGCGAGCATTTCCACTGCGCCTTTGACTTGTTCGGACTGGCCATCCTTGTAGCGAATCGTTGCGTCCAGATCTCCTTTGCCTTCGGCCTTGCCATTCACAGCCGGACCGCTCCAGCTGGCGGCGGTGATGACCCAGTCGGTGGCGGACCAGCCGATTTTAGTTCCGGTCTTGGGGTCGGTCGCCCAAGTTTCCGCTGCTAAGGCGGTTCCCGCAATCGAGAACAAAATGAGCAGAAGCAGTACACTGTGTCGGATGATAGTTTGGCTTTTCATGCAAACACCTCCTAAACGATGCGGCGGCTTGATAAATTACTGATATATTTCGGTATCGGTTGGCAAATCCCTGTCGAATATGGCATAGTACGCTGAAAAGATGTTTTAGTGAAGCGATTCGAGCCAGGCCAGAATCGACTGATTAAGATTCTCTGCCGCAAGAGGCTATGGATTCATGGAAACGAAGCGTGCCGGCATCACAGCAGAGTCAGGAATTGGCTACCGAATGATGGGCTAAACCGGCAATATGATGTATAATGAAAATCAAAGGAATGAATTGGTTGGGGCGTGGATGTTTTGGTGCAAATTCTCATCGTGGATGATTCCGGTTTTTCACGGGCGATGATGGTCAAGGAATTAAAGGGCCTTGGTATCGACAACAGTCAGATCCAGCAGGCCGGCAGTGGTGACGAAGCGTTAACCATGCTGGCGGAGCAATCGTTTGACTTGTTCATTCTCGATATTGTCATGACGGGACTCGATGGGATTGCGGTATTAAAAGCAGTGAAACAAAAGCAACCGGCGGCTAAAATCATCATGTGCAGCGGCAGCAGTTCGCCGGAACTGGTGAAAGAGAGTATCCTGCTGGGGACTGATGCGTTCGTCGTCAAACCATATAAAGCAGAGGATTTTGTTCGCGCAGTATGCAGCAACCTTCCCGAAACCGAGTCGGTTTGCGGCCCTGTCGAGTGCCTGCATGTGAAATGCCATGTCTGTGACCGGAAAATGATCGAAGTAAATTCAATGAACACCGTCAGCTTCTTTTGCCCGCAAAACTGTATGCAGATCGGACCGGTAGTCTATGCGCTGGCGAGCCAACAGATTTTTGATGAGGATTATGCGCGGGCTAAACGCGGAAAATAACGACCTGTTTTCAGGAAAAATGGAAGACCCCGGCATAGTCGCCAGGGTCTTTTTCATTTAAACGATTTGGTTGCGCCCGCTGTTTTTGGCCTGATAGAGATTGCGGTCTGCCCGTTGCAACCAGTCATTCCAACTGGTATCGGCGTCACATAAAGCCGTGACACCGATACTGAGACTCATCGACAATACTTTGTCTTCCCAAAAAAATGCCTGGTTTTGCACGTTCTGGCGTATTTGCTCAGCAATCATTTTTGCAGTCTCCTGCGAAGTATTTGGCAGGATCAGCAAAAATTCATCGCCGCCCAGACGTCCCGCGATATCTGTCGGGCGGAGCTGGGTCCGGATGATTTTTACGACCGTATTGATCAGGGCATCGCCGGCCGGATGACCAAACGTGTCATTCATTTGTTTCAGGTGATCCAGGTCAATCAGTAACATGGTGATAGGCTGATTCTTTGTTCGAGCAATAGTGATTTCCTGGCCGCATAGCTCCGCCAGTTTGCGGCGATTGAATAAGCCGGTCAACGTATCGGACGCAGCCAATTTTTCCAGTTCTTGCTGCACCAGCATCAGGCTTTTGGCCAGGCGCTGGCTGTTCATCATCAAAAAAACCAGCGCGGTTGCGACTTCCAGCAACAGGATGGCGATAAAGTAAAGGGTGCTCATTGTCGAAGCGTAGAGAATATAGCGTACTTCCGGATGATAGTACCATTCGGCTGCCCGACAAAGCAAAATGACAGCATAACTGATATTCAATACTGCCAGGGTCCAGGCCTCATACGGATATCCTTTGCGAACGCCGGACAGCATGCTGTAGGCGGTTGCCAGAAAGTAGCCGGAAATCAAGAAACTGATGGCAAACATGCGCAGTACGATGTTTTCGTCGATAAACGTAACATAAGTAAGAAACAAAGCAAGGCCAACTACCAACGCAATATGCAGGCGGGGGTAGCGCAGCTTTTCCGCACCCCAAAAGAAACGAACCCCGGCATACCGGCAGACGGCGCCGGCGGCTGCCACCGTATTGGCCACGACAACGGTAAGAATCTCAGGCAATATTTCCTTGCAGGCAAACAGAGAAAACGTCACGATCATCGCGATGTTGGCAAGCGTCCAATAACCAAAACCGGCGTAGGTCTTCTGGGTCCGCCAGTAAATCGCCATAACGAACGCTATGATGATATTGATCAGGAGGGTAATGATAAACAGGGTGCGTAAGTCCAAACTGAAAGCTCCGATCATCTAAAAACAATTTTAAAATAGCAATTGGCAGAATGATTTTACCATTTACTATAAGTGGATGCCAGTCAATTGGAAAAAATGTGGCAAAAGGAAATGTCCCACACATGGCGAATCCTTGTTCCGAGAGAGAATGGGGGAATCGTTGTGGCCGTTACAGTGGAGCAGATTATGGAGCTGGAAACAATAAATAAGATGATGCGGTTGGTGGCCGGACACGGCGGGCTAAAAAACCGCATTACCTATGTGACGATCGCTGAGGCGCCGGACTTTTATGAGTGGGTGTCGGGCGGTGAGTTTGTTCTGTCGACATTATATGCATTCAAAGATCACCCTGAACTGCGTGCGCCGGCCTATCGCGCCCTGGCCAAGAGCGGCGTGGCGGCAATTGGTATCAAAACCAAGCGTTTTTTCGATGAGATTCCGGCAGATATCATTGAGATTGCCAATGAATATAACCTGCCGGTATTTGAAATCAGGCGAGAGACTTGGTTCCGCGAGGCGATCCAGGCGATTTCCGCCGAACTGAACAATGAACAGACCAATGTGTTGATTGAGGTGGAACGCCATTACCAGGAATTGACCAAAGTGGCGCTGATTGGCGGCGATTTCGATGAATTCATTCGCGGGTTTGGTCGGCGGCTCCGGCGCAACGTCATTTGCCTGCGTTCCGACTATAAAGTGTTGGGCGAATACTCAAATGGCCCGGCTGTTGCGGCGGGACTGATCGGGGAAAAAATTGAACAGCAACGGCTGCGACAGGGCGAGATTGTCCAATACAGCTTTGATGAGGAAATGCATGTTTTTCCCTGTGTGACAAAGAACCATCCGCTCGGATATCTCGTGGTGCCTGATGCCGAGTCGCTCAATGAAAAGTCGATGCTGATGGCAAACCAACTGACAACATTTTTAACCCTGAAACTGATCGACCAACTGGAAACTGAGCAAAAAATGCTGACGGCGCTGTTGGATGACATCCTGTTCAAGCGGAATCTGAGCGAAGAAGAATTGCGCGAGCGACTGGCCCTGCACGGGTTGCAACACAAAAACCTTTATCGGGTCATCTGCCTGCGCCAATGCCAGGGGAATTCAACCGCTGGCACGGCGGCGGCTTTTCGGATCGTTGGCGATAGTCTCAAAAAGGTACTGATTGAGGCGCTCGTCATCATGCGACCAGATGAGGTAATCATCATTACAACCGACCAACAGGAGGACGCAGACAAACCGCCCGTCTGGACCCGAAAAATCGGCGCCGAAACGCTGCAGGGGTCATTTCCTGTGGCGATTGGAGTTGGGCCGGCGGTTGTCAATGCGTCGGAAATTCATTCCAGTTATCATATGGCAAAAAGTACGGCCAAAGCAGGCAGTGTGTTTGGCGAGGAGGGCGTAATCTACTATCGGGACTATCTGGCCCGATTGCTGTTGATGCGCTCGGTGGATACGGCTGAACAGAAATACCTGCTGGCAATGATCATTGCACCGTTGCAAGCGCACGATGCACGGCACAATTCACAATTGATCGCAACTGTCGGGGCGCTGATCTTCGCCGATGAAATGGAAACTGCGGCTGCGTCTTTGTATGTGCACATAAATACGGTGCGTTATCGACTGAGCAAGATAAAACAGTTGACTGGCTATGACTTCCTTACAGCCAAGGGGTGTTACGTTATTACCACCGCTTACCTGATGTATTGCTGCAAACCATAGTTTTGTAGAAAACTACAATAAAATGATGAAATCTTCAAAGCCTTCTACGAAGGCTTTTATTATTTCAATCGCCAAAACTTAGAGTCAGGGAAATAGTAAGAGGGAGGTTTTTTTACAATGAGTTATTGGTGGGGGAAAGCAACGTATCGATGGGTGATTCTGGTTTCCTGTATGCTGGTTTACTGTACTTCTCAATTGGTCCGCTGGAATTACGCCAGTATTACCAAGTATCTGACAACCGATCTGGGAATTGGTAAACCGGAACTGGGACTTTTGGGTTCGGCCTTTTTCTATGCTTATGCAATGGCGCAAATTCCCTGGGGCACGGCAACGGACGTGTTTGGCGGGCGCAAGGTAATTCCGGTGGGGATTGCGATTTTGTCCCTGTTTCTCGGCGGATTTGCTTTTAGTGCTACATTTACGGAAGCCTTGGTTTGGCGGGCGTTGATGGGTTTTGTCGCTGCCGCCGGTTATGTGCCGATTACAGCGGTGCTGGCCAAGTGGTTTTCAATCAAGGAACGCGGTTTTGCGATGGAAATGTACTCCGGCCCCGGCGGTGGGCTGGGTGAGGCGCTCACGTTCCTGATGATACCGTTGATTGCCCTAGTCATGTCTGATGGCGGTATTTTCGGTCTTACCGGTTGGCGCGGATCAACCTTTGTCATGGCGATTGTGGTATTGGTGATTGCGCTCGGCAGCGCCCTGATGCTAAGGGCCGACCCATCTGATATGGGACTGCCGTCGGTGCAGAAGGCGGAAGATAAACAGAATGATGCCAACTATGCCGCATCAGTCAAAAATGTTGTCAAAGATCCCGCACTCTGGGTTATGTCGCTGGTCTGGTCGGGTTATATGATCGCCGCCCGTCTGGTTCCCGGCTGGTTACCGCTCTATGCGGCGGATTTCTACATGCAGACCGAAGGCATGTCTTCGGGCAAGGCAATGGTGGCCGGCGGCGCCATGGCGACCGTCTATGTTCTGGGCCGGGTTATCGGTACCCCGTTGGTAGGCAAGTTGTCGGATGTTTTGTTGAAAAAGCACCAAACCCCTCGCAGCGTGGTGATTTTTGTCGGCCTGCTGGGAATTGCCGTGATGTTTTACGTTTACACTACGCCGATTCCTTCGGCGATTTCCTTGGGTATCCTGGCCTTCTTCAGCGGCATCATTATTAACATCTTCCCGCTGATTAATGCCTCTGCCGCCGAAATCTGGTCGATCCGCACCGCCGGGTTCAGCATGGGGATCATCAATACGGTGGGGCAGTTTGCCGGAGCATTGGCGCTGTCGGCCAGCGGTTATATGGCGGTGAAATATTCGGTTAAGGGCGGCGCGTTTTATACAGAATTCCTCGGCATCTGGTATCTGGGTATCATCACGAGCATTTTGGCGGCAGCGGCGGCGCTATACGTCATCTATCGTGAAAAACAGGCCGTGATTGCGCATGCCGCAGTGTTAGCCGAGAAAAAAGGGGAATAGGTTTCCATGAAAAATTTAATTCAAATTCTGTCCTGCGATGAGGCGATAAAATCGATTGCGCCGCACAGCCGGGTGATGGTCGGCGGATTTGGTCTGCGCGGTTATCCCGAAGATTTGGTGGAAGCGCTGGCGCAAAGCGGAATTGGCGAACTGACCGTTATCAGCAATGATCTGGGCGCACCAGGCGTCGGGCTGGGGAAACTGTTGACCAATAATCAACTGAACGGTCTGGTTGGCAACTATTACAACTGGAATCCGGAAGTAGCGGCAGCGTATAACGCCGGCAAAATCGCCGTTGATTTACTGCCACAGGGGACTTTTGCCGAAGGCATCCGGGCCGCTGGCGCCGGAATTCCTGCGTTTTACACCTTGGCGGGAGTTGGCGCCGAGTTGGCCAAAGGCAAAGAAACCCGCGATTTCGGCGACAAGACCTATGTTCTCGAACGGGCGATTCCCGGTGATGTAGCGTTGCTGAAAGCCTGCAAGGCGGATGCGCTGGGAAATCTAACCTACTGCAAGACCGCGCGTAACTTTAATCCACTGATGGCGATGGCCAGCAAGTTTGTTATCGTGGAAGTTGATGAAATTGTGCCGGCTGGTGAGTTGGACCCTGAAGCGATAGTGACGCCGCACATGTTTGTCGATGTGCTGGTGTTGAAGGGAGGCGGCGGAAAATGATCGTGATAGCGGAAGAAGTGGCAAAAGAACGGATTGCCAGGCGAATTGCGGCGGAGTTCAAATTATCCCGGCAGCGGGTGTTTTTGAATCTCGGCGTGGGCATTCCCACCATGGTTGCCGATTTTGTTGAAAACCCTAATGTATACATTCAGGCGGAAAACGGCATGCTGGGCGTCGGTCCGTTGGCGAAGCCGGGTGAGGAAGAATGGCAGTTGATTAATGCCGGACGACAGATGGTTACACAGACCCCTGGTTGTTGTTTCTTTGACAGTTCGACTTCCTTCGGCATGATTCGTGGCGGTCACATTGACGCTACGGTATTGGGCGCCTTCGAAGTCGATGAACAGGGGAATATCGCCAATTGGATTATTCCCAACGGCAAGCAACTGGGCGTGGGTGGCGCCATGGATCTGGTCAGCGGCGCAAACCGGGTGATCGTTGCGATCCAGCATCAGGATAGAAAGGGCGTATCCAAGATCAAAACGCAGTGCGTTTTGCCGATTACCGGATTTCATGAAGCCGACCTGATTGTGACCGAATTTGCCGTGTTTGTTTATCAGGATGGCGGGCTGGTTCTGACCGAGATTGCGCCGGAAGTTTCACTCGAGGATGTCCGGGCGATGACGGAAGCAGCCTATAAAATAAGTCCGGCATTGAAAACGATGGAGGTGGCGTAATGAAAGACGCAGTCATCGTATCCGGCGTCCGCACAGCGATCGGCAAACTGGGTGGCGCGTTGCAGGATGTGCTGGTGGAACAGCTGGCCAGTCAGGTGCTGACCGAAGCAATCAAGCGGGCCGGACTCGACCCCGCATTGATCGATGAAGTAATTCTCGGCCACGGCAAACAGAGCGCCGACACACCCAATCTGGCGCGGGTAGCTGCGTTGTACGCCGAACTGCCGATCGAACTGTCGGCCTATACAGTTCATCGTCAGTGCGGTTCAGGCATGCAGGCGGTAATTTCAGCTACCCAGTCAATCCGGCTGGGCGATAGCGCCGTTGCTGTGGCGGGTGGTGCGGAAAGCATGAGCACCGCTCCCTACTATCTGCGCAAAGCCCGCTTCGGCTTTGGTTCCGGCAATGGGGAGATCCTTGACCCAAACACAGAGAGCCAGCCCAAGTCGCAGCCGGTGGAGAAGTATGGCCGGATCACCATGGGATTGACCGCCGAAAACCTGGCTGAGAAATATGGGATCAGCCGGCAGGAACAGGATGAATTTGCCCTCGCCAGTCAGAATAAAGCACTGGCTGCGATTGCGGCCGGCCGTTTTGCACCGGAGATCATGCCGATGACAGTCAAGTCACGGAAAAAAGTGAGTGAGTTTGCCATCGATGAATTCCCTAAGGACTCCAGTATGGAGATGCTTGGCGCGCTACAACCGGCGTTCAAAAAAGACGGGACCGTCACAGCCGGCAATTCTTCCGGTCGCAATGACGGAGCAGCAGCCCTCGTGCTGATGGAACGCGCCAAAGCCGATGCGATGGGAATCAGGCCGCTGGCCCGCGTCGTAGCCTACGCCAGTGCCGGCGTATCGCCGGAAATCATGGGGATCGGACCTGTTCCAGCAACGCGAAAAGCGTTGGCAGCAGCAGGTCTTACGATGAAAGACATTGGCCTGATCGAACTGAACGAAGCGTTTGCAGCGCAGAGTCTGGCAGTTGTCCGCGAGTTGGGTATAGATCCCGCGATTCTCAATGTCAACGGGGGAGCGATTGCCTTAGGACATCCGATTGGCGCCACTGGCGCGCGAATCATTGTTAGTTTGCTACATGAAATGCTCCGCCGGAATGTGCGGTATGGTCTGGCGACGTTGTGCATCGCCGGCGGGCAGGGCAGTGCGGTGATCCTGGAGAATCTTAGCAAGTAAAAATGGTTAATGACAATAACAAAGATTGGTTGCAAAAACTCCGGACCTTAACGGGTCCGGTTTTTTGCTGAATAGAGTTCGTTTACTATAAGTGGATGCCAATCTATTGCAAAAATTATTGTACGAGCGCTTAGCAGGATTTAGCAGGCTAATAACGAAATCCGTAACTAGAGACAGAGCGCAGGAAGGCGGGGCAATATGAACGAAGAAAAGTCAACGGTTTTAGTGGTTGATGACATTCCTGACAATTTGGCATTGGCCAGTTCCCTGTTGCGTCACCGCTACAAAGTCAAGCTGGCAGCCAGCGGCGAAGCGGCGCTGAACATTGCCAGGAGCGATCCGCCCGATTTGATTTTGCTCGATGTGAACATGCCGGGAATGAATGGTTATGAGACCTGTACGCAATTAAAGGCCGATGAAACGCTTCGCCAGATACCAGTGATCTTTTTGACAGGCATGGCTGAAGTGGAAGACGAAGAAAAAGGCTTTGCTCTGGGTGCGGTCGATTATATTGTCAAGCCGCTTACGCCTTCGCTGCTGCTGGCGCGCGTACATACTCATCTGACACTAAAACATGTGCAAGAGTGCCTGCAAGAACGCAACGCTTTCCTGGAAGCGGAAATCATCCGGCGGATTCAGGAAATCAATCAGTTGCAGGAAGTGGCAATCAACGCCATGGCTTCGCTGGCGGAAACCCGTGATAGGGAAACCGGCGCCCATATATTGCGTACAGCCTATTATGTAAAAGAAATTGCCTTGTCTTTGCGGCAAAACCCGGCTTTCGCAGACAGCCTGACTGCCGAGAATATTTTGTTATTAACCAAGTCGGCGCCCTTGCACGATATTGGCAAAATGGGCATTCCGGAAATGATCTTGTGGAAACCGGGCAAGTTGACCAAAGAAGAATTTGAAGTGATGAAAACACACGCCACCATAGGCTATCGAGCCATTGTCGGCGCTGAACGGTTGCTAGGGACGTCGGTTACGTTTTTACGGTTTGCCAAAGAAATGGCCTATTCCCACCATGAACGCTGGGATGGCGCCGGCTATCCCGAAGGTCTTGCCGGCGAAGCCATTCCGGTTTCCAGCCGCTTGATGGCACTGGCCGATGTTTATGATGCCCTGATCAGTCGCCGCGTTTACAAGGAGCCGATTCCGCACGGGCAGTCAGTAGCAATGATTGCGGCAGAGGCGGGCAAGCAGTTTGATCCGGCTGTTGTAGCTGCTTTCTTACAGTTGCAGGATCGTTTCCTGGAGATTGCCAATATGTACCGCGATGAGTTCACGGAAGAGAGCGTCAAGTAAAGTGACACGAGCGCGACCAATACGCAAGGACCTGTTCCAGCAGATTGCACTGGCATTTTCGTTGGCGATCCTTGTGTTTGCCGTTGTCGTTTATCATTTGATCATATTGCCAGCAGCCGACCGCCTGGCGGAAAACGAACTGACAATGACAGCGGACCGGATAAAAAATACGGTGCAAAGTTATTTTGTAGAGATCGAAAATCACCTGGAATTGTTGACGGAATACGCGTCGCAGGGTTACTTTGTGTCGGATAGTCCGGAAGAGTTTCAACGTTTTGTCGCGCCGCTGATGAAATATAACCAGTCGCATCATGCGTTTCGCCTCGCCCGCGAAGATTCGCGCGAAGTTGCCCTGTTTAAGAATGGCGATGGGTGGAGCACCCGCTTTACTTACCCGTCACAGCTGCCAGGCGTCGAACAGTGGACGCACTGGGACCGCAACAACCTGCCATTAACCCAAGAAACGTTGCCAAGCGATTATGACTGCCGCACTTACCCCGGGTTTGTTGGCGCCATGAGTCAACAAGGGACTAACGCACCGTTCTGGACATCACCCTACTCTTTTCGCACGACAATGGACCCGGGGATCAGCGCTTCGGTCCGATTTACCGCCAATAGCGGTGAGCGATATGTCTTGTCGATTGACACCACAGTCAGTGATATTTCATCGATGACCCGCTACATCAGTGTCGGCAAATCCGGCTTTATTTTGTTGTTTGACGCCGCAGGCGCTATTATTGGCCAACCGGCGCGGCATGCCGGGCCGCAGGAAGTTTTTGCAGCGAATACCATCGCCTCGGTGCGGGACTTGCCACAGGTGGCGCCGGTATATGCAAAGTGGGGCTCTGCCGGTCGAAATTTAAATGAAAACCTGTTGTATCAGGTTGACGGGACTGGCTGGATTGCCCGTTTCATCACCATTTCACTCGGTGGACACAATTATTATATCGGCATGTTTGTGCCTGTCGCCGATTTTCCGCCTGACACGAGTGTTTCACTCAGTATTCTCGGCTTGAGTCTGCTGGTGGCATTGCTATTTTCTTTTCTGTGGACACGCCGGATTACCGCGGATATTAGTCGACCGTTGCAGCAACTGGTGTCGGCCAGCAAACAACTCGGCGAGATGGATTTTACGCCGTTGGAGTTTCCGTCAACCCGCTGGCAGGAAATTAATGAACTGGCGCTGGCGCATGAAGACATGCGGCGGCAGATTGCTGAAGCCGCGAATGATCTGGAAGCGAAAATTACCGCCCGCACATTGGCATTGCAAAAATTATCCCGCGCAATTGAGCAAAGTCCGGTGTCGGTTGTGATCACCGATGTGGATGGCAATATCGAATATGTGAATCCGCATTTTTGCCAGTTGACCGGCTATACCTGCGCTGAAGTGCTGGGAGGCAATGCCCGTGTGCTAAAATCGGGCCAGACCCCGGATGCCGTTTACGCCGAATTGTGGCGAACCATAACCGCCGGAAATTCCTGGCAGGGAGAGTTTAACAACAAACGCAAAGATGGCAGCTTTTTTGACGAAAAGGCGATCATCAGTCCACTGCGCAGTGCGGGCGGTACAATCACGCATTACGTCGCCGTAAAGGAAGACGTCACGCAACAGAAGCAAGACCAGGCAGAACTGCGGCAGGCCCGCAAGACGGCTGAAGAGGCAACGCAGGCCAAATCGATGTTTTTGGCCAATATGAGTCATGAAATCCGCACGCCGATGAATGCGATTATTGGCATGTCCTATCTGGCTTTAAAGACCGATCTGACGTCGAAGCAATATGACTATGTCCATAAAATCCACAACGCTAGCACATCTTTGCTGGGAATTATCAATGAAATTCTCGATTTTTCCAAGATCGAAGCAGGCAAACTACAACTGGATCCAGTGCCGTTTGTTCTGGATGAGGTCATGGACGGTGTGTTTAACCTGACCCATGCCCAGGCCAACGCGAAAGGACTGGAATTCCTCTACCGTATTGCGCCGGATATTCCGCAGAATCTGGTGGGGGACCCGCTGCGGTTGACTCAGATCATGACCAACCTGATCAATAACGCCGTAAAATTTACGGCCAGCGGTTCGATAAAGATTGATGGGCAAGTTGTTAGCCGGTCAGGCGCGAAAATTGAACTGCGGTTTGCTGTCGCCGATACTGGAATTGGCATGGCGCCGGAACAAGTGGCCCGACTGTTTCAGGCATTTACCCAGGCTGATGGTTCCACCACCCGTAAATATGGCGGCACAGGCCTCGGTCTGACGATCAGCAAGCGACTGATTGAAATGATGGGTGGTTCGATCGTGGTCGACAGTACCGCCGGGCTGGGCAGTATCTTCAGTTTTACCGCCTGGTTTGAGCTGGAGGAGAAGTCCACGGAAAAAAGACGTATTGTGCCCGAAGCATTGAACAATCTGAGAATTTTGGTCGTCGACGACAATCCGGTAGCCAGGGAAATCTTGACCGAATACCTGCAGGCAATGAGCTTTAGGGTTGATGAAGCAGACAGCGGACAAACTGCGATCGAAGCCGTACTGCGCTCGGTTGACGACCCATATTCGCTGATGCTGATGGACTGGCAGATGCCGGAAATGGATGGTATCGAAGCAGCGCGTCGCATCAAGCAGGAGCTCAATCTGGCAAAGCCGCCGGCGATTGCCATGGTGACTTCGTTTGACCGGGAAGAAATTTATGCCCAGGCGCAGCGATACAATCTGGATGGGGTACTGATCAAGCCGGTTACGCCGTCGCACCTGATGGATCTGGCGGTCCGGCTGTTTGCGCCGCGGAGCTCAGGCAAAGATCGCGCCAGGCAACCATTACAGGAAAAAGAGTATGGCATTGCCGGTCTGCGCATTCTACTAGCCGAAGACAATGAGATCAATCAACAGATTGCCGTGGAATTGCTGCAAAGTCAAGGGGTGGCGGTCAGTGTTGCCCAGAGTGGTCGCGAGGCGGTTGAGGCCGTTTTGCAGGCAACGACTGACAAGGCGTTTGATCTGGTGCTGATGGACCTGCAAATGCCCGACATGGATGGGTTTGAAGCTACGGCCATCATTCGCCGGAATTGCCTCACCCTGCCGATTATTGCAATGACCGCCCATGCGATGGCCGAGGAGCGGGAAAATTGCCTGGCAGCGGGCATGAATGACCATGTGGCCAAACCCATCGACCCGCATGCACTGTTTGTCACGATCGCCCGCTGGGGCGCCGGCGAACGAAATCAGGCAGAAACTGCGACTTGTAGGGTCGCTGCTAATGAAGACCCGGCCCGGATTTTGGATAGCCAAACGGGCCTGAAGCGGGTTGCCGGCAATGTAAGTCTTTATCATAAACTGCTGCGGCAATATGTCGGCGGTCAGGCGGATGCGCTCGCCCGGTTGCGCGAACAGATTGCCGGCGGCGAAATGGAGTCCGTAGGCCAAATTGCACACAGTCTCAAGGGTGTTTCCGGCAATATCGGTGCGAAGCAGGTCGCGGACAGGGCTGGCGAAATTGAACTGGCAATCAGAAAACAGGCGACACAGGTCGAAATATTGCTGATGTTGGCTCAGCTTGAGCCGGAATTCGCTGCGCTACAACAAGAAATTTTGCACTATCTGCCCAGCGAAATTGAAGTTGACTCTCCTCTGCAAGCCGAACCGTTTAGTCCGGCGCTGCGGGCGGAGTTGCAGCAACTGAACGACTTGCTGGCCCACAATGACGGCGAGGCGCTGGACTGTTTCGAGCGCCTGCGGCAGGAACTGTCCGCCAGTTTGCCCCGGGACGAATTTACCGAACTGGAACAACTGCTGTCCCAATTCAAATGGGAGTCGGCGCAGAAACAAATTGCAGCATTACTGGAAAAGGGAGAACATTGATGAAAGAAGCAACTTCGGTGGTATTGGTCGTGGATGATGTGCCGGACAACTTGGTCCAGGCCAATGCACTGCTCAAACCGTATTATAAGGTCAGGTTGGCCACCAATGGCGCTGCGGCGCTGAAAATCGCGCAGGCCGAACATCCCGATCTGATTTTGCTTGACGTGATGATGCCGGAGATGAATGGTTATGAAACCTGTGCAGAGCTTAAGGCAAATCAAGCGCTCCGGCCAATTCCAGTGATTTTTCTGACGGCGCTGGGCGAAGTCGCGGATGCGGAACAAGGATTTGCCCTCGGCGCGGTCGACTACATCGTAAAGCCGTTTACCCCATCGTTGTTGCTGGCAAGGGTAAAAACACACCTGACTCTGAAACGGGCCCAGGCCGCACTGATTGATCGAAATGAACAGCTGGAAACAGAAATCGTCAAACGGGTGGACGAAATCGCGTTGTTGCAGGAAGTCGCCATCATGGCGCTGGCTTCACTCGCGGAAACCCGCGATTGTGAAACGGAAGCCCACATCCAGCGTACGACCCAGTATGTCCGGGAGTTGGCCGGGCATTTGCAGTCGCAGGCGATATTTCCCGACCTGCTGACGCCGGAAAACGTTGACCTGATGGCAAAATCGACACCACTGCACGATATAGGCAAAGTCGGTATTCCTGATATGATTTTATGGAAACCAGCCATGCTGAACAATGAAGAATTTGAGCTGGTCAAGATGCATCCTGCCATCGGTCGGCGGGCGATTAAAGGCGCGGAACGGTTGTTATCCGCCCCGGAATCATTTTTGCGATTTGCCAAAGAGATGACTTATTTCCATCACGAGCGCTGGGATGGAACGGGGTATCCAGAGGCCCTGTCCGGCGAAGCTATCCCCTTATCGGCCCGGCTGATGGCGCTGGCCGATGTCTATGACGCCTTGATCAGTCGTCGTGTCTACAAAAAACCGATTTCGCATACTGAGGCGGTCCAGATTATAAAGGGCGAAGCAGGAAAGCACTTCGACCCGGTTGTGGTTGCGGCGTTTTTAGCGCTTGCAGAACGCTTTCATGAGATTGCGGTGCGATTCCCGGATTAGCAGATGGTAACGGGACGGCGCACGAGATAATTTTGGTTAAAGTGAGTTGAGCACATGAACGCACTGCAGACAAAGCGATGGTTGCCATGGATCCTTTGCGTCACGATCCTGCTGGGACTGCTGGCGGGCTGTGGCGGCGACAAGAAGCCGGGGCCAGCGAAAACAAGCACAATTGTCGTGTATAGTCCCGTGAATGACGAATATCTGCGAAAAGTCGCGACTGAGTTTGCCAAAGACAGCGGCATTCAAGTAGAGACGGTTCAACTGAGCGCCGGTGAAATGATCGCGCGGGTCAGGGCGGAGAAAAACTCGCCGCAGGCCAGCGTTTTGTATGGCGGGTCGGCAGATGGCTATATTCAGGCCAAAGCCGAAGGCCTGCTGGAAAAATACGATTCGCCGCAGGCCGCAGCGATTCCGGCGACAATGAAAGATCCCGGCGACTATTGGACTGGGATTTATATTGGTTATATCGGTTTTGTCGCAAATAGAAAAATATTGGCAGAGCGGGGTGTCCCGTTGCCTGTCAGTTGGAACGAGCTGCTGCGGCCCGAGCTGAAAGGGCAAGTGTTGATCGCAAATCCAGGCACAGCTGGCGCGGCTTACACCATGCTGGCGACACTGGTGCAACTGCGGGGGGAACCGGCAGCGATGCAGTACATGGGGCAATTGCATGCGCAGGTAAAAGAGTATCCCAAGTCGGCTGTGTCGATCGTGCAAATGGTCGGTAAAGGCGAGGTTGCCATTGGCGTGGCGTTCCTGCAGGATGCGATCCGTCTGCGGGAGCAAGGGATGTCGGACATTGTTATCAGCACTCCGCAGGAAGGAACCGGCTATGAAATTGGTGCAGTCGGCATCGTCAAAAACGGACCGGAGCAAATCGCAGCGCGAAAGTTTGTTGATTGGGTGTTGTCGAAAAAAGCCCAGGAGCTTGGCCAAAGTGTCGGTTCCTACCAGTTTCCCGCTCTGCCGGAGGCAAAATCGCCGCCGGCAGTCGATTCATTGCGCCTGAGCACCCGGTTAATAGTTTATGATTTCGCCTGGGCGGGTAAAAACCGCAAAGTTTTGGTCGATAAATGGAATGAGCTGGTGAAATAGTCAGCATCTGGTGGTGACAATTCTGATGGAGTATGGTTTAATCTAAATAGATTGAATAATTCACTGGATTGAGAACATACAGGTTGGCGTACTATTGATTAAGGAGGCAAATCAACAATGAATTTGCGCAATCGGATGATCCTGTTTTTGTCGATTCCGGTGATCCTGGTACTTATTGCCTTGTCGGTGTTTACCTATTTTCAGGCATCCGAAGCGTTGGATGCGCAAATTCGCCGGTCCGCGATGTTCATGGTCGAAAACTACAGCCAACAGATCCAGAAAAAACTGGCTGAGAAGGAAGCGGTCGTCAGCACCCTGGCCAAAGAATATGGGGTAAGTCTGCCCCAGGAAGCGGAGTTGCGCAAGACGGTGGTGGAACTGACCAAGAACACGCCGGGCGTTCAGGACCTCTATGTCGGTTTTGCTGACAAACGCTTTATCGATGGGACCGGCTGGATTCCGCCGGCCGACTATGATCCGCGCACCAGGGACTGGTACAAGAAGGCTCTGGAAGCGCAAGGTGCATACTATACAGACGTCTATATCGATGCGATCACCAAAAAGCCGGTAATCAGCGTGGCTCAGGCCATCCGCTCCGGCAATCAGGTTATTGGGGTCGTGGGCGTCGACCTGGCATTGCAGGAGGTCCAGGATATCGCCAAATCAATTAAATCGGGCAAGACCGGCAACGCCTTTATATTGAATCGTCAGGGCGGTTATGTCTATCATGAATCGCTGAAGTTCGAAGACAATATCTTCAAACTGCAAAATGGCGCTTTTGCTGCACCCGGCAAAGATTTCCTGTCCGGTAAACCGACCTATCAGGAGTTTATCTTTAATAATGTCGGCAAACTTTATTTTTCTGACCCGGTCGGCAAAACAGGCTGGGCATTGGTTGTCGGCGTCCCGCGCAGCGAACTGTTTGAACCGGTGGCCAATATGGCCAAGTGGTCGGCATTGATGAGTTTTCTCGGTGTGCTGCTGATTATCACGGTACTGTTCTTTATTGCCCGATCAATTTCCAATCCAATCAAGGAGATGGCGACGATTGCGCAACAGGTGGCAACAGGCAATCTGTTGGTGCAGGTTCAGCACTCCGCCAGCAAAGATGAAATCGGGATTCTGGCGGAGAGCTTTCGCAATATGCTCGGCAATCTGCGTAACCTGATCCGGCAAACCAGCCAATCGGCCGAACAGGTAGCGGCGGCCTCGGAGCAATTGACCGCCAGCGCACAGCAATCGGCGCAAACGGCAACCACAGTGGCGACCTCGATCACGATGGTAGCGGAAGGTAGCCAAAAACAAGTAGCAGCCGTAAATGAAACATCCTCTATTGTCGAAGAAATATCGGCCACGATGGAGGAAGTGTCGGCGACAGCAGCCGAGATGGCAACTTTGTCGGAGCAGACGGCCAGCGCCGCGCTGGAAGGCAAAACTTCGGTTGACCGCGCTGTGACCCAGATGGGTGAAGTCAATACCGGAGCGCGGCAGGCACAGGTTGCCGCTGAAGAGCTCAAATCAAGTTCGGCCAAGATCGGTGAAATCGTCAATCTTATTTCCACCATTGCCGGTCAGACCAACCTGCTTGCACTGAATGCCGCCATTGAGGCCGCCCGGGCCGGTGAACAGGGACGTGGTTTTGCCGTGGTTGCGGAAGAGGTCCGCAAACTGGCGGAGCAGTCGGAAGTGGCTGCCCAGCAGATCAAGAGCCTGATCGATCAGAATCACAACAGCATCGGCAATGTGGTTGGTGCGATCGACCATGCGATTCGCGACATTTCCACCGGCGTCGAACTGGTCAATGTGGCAGGCAACAGTTTCGGCTCGATCAATGGCAGGATTCGCCAGGTTACCGATCAGGTTTCGCTGATTGCCAAGGCGATTAATGAGGCGGCAGTGGGGACGCAGCGAATTGTCAGCTCCATCCGCGATGTGGAGAGCGTCAGCCGTGAAACCGCCAATGAATCGCAAAACGTATCGGCAGCAACCGAAGAACAGTCGGCTTCGATGGAAGAGATCGCGGCGTCGAGTCAGGCATTGGCCAAACTGTCGCTGGACTTGCAGACCGCAGTGAGCAAATTCCGTTTTTAATGCGGGAGTTGCTGACATAGCGCGAACATGGATCAACGCATCTGGATAATTGGCAAGGGCACTTCGGTCGCAAACCGAGGTGCCCTTTAACGCTTTCTGCAGGGGTTTGCCTGTTGCAAAGCGAAATCATAAACGCTACAGGAAATAATCATACGTGTACGGAAAAACTAATTTACAGGTGATGGCATGAAAATGTTTACCCTATGGTCTTTGGGCCTGAGTGACGTCGCACAGGAAATCTGGCGTGAGGCTGGATTTTTCGTCGTGCAGGACTTGCGGCCGGAGCTTGCTGAAACAGCGCTGTCAGATCTGGTTTGGCTGGCGGAGTCACCGCCGGAAATGGCCGGACGTCTGCGTGCCAGCTATCCCAAGCTATTCTTCCTTCATAATTCAGCCGCTGTTCTGATGCCGCTGCATTGGCAGGCCTATACGCTGCAAACGGTGCAAATGCCCGGGACCGACTGGATCGTCGGTAGCAAACTGGAGGAACCGTTGCCGCCGGCAGTGGCAGAGTATCTGGCGCAGCAAAAGACGGCCGAGTTGGCGGCCGTCGTGTACATCGTGATATTGGAGTCGGTATTTCGCGAAACCGCCGAATGGTGCGGGCACATGTCATCCGTTGTAGGGCGAATGTAAGGCCACTGGCGGCGAAGATTCAGCGTAGGGCCAGCACTCCCTGCGGACAGACATGGGTGCACAGGGAGCAACCGTCGCAGCGGTCACTGTCAATGGTCACCAGCTTATCGACGAAGCGGATCGCCGCCTGACCGCACTCACTGCAGGCCACGAGGCATTTGGCGCAGCGGGTGCATTTTTCCGGCGCGATAACGCTGGACTGTCGCTTCCAGTGCATGTCGAGTTTTTCGCGGGCGGTGATTTTTGGAATGGCTGCACCGGTGATATTGCCGATCTGCTCGATTCCCTTGCGCTTGAGATAGCTTTCCAGCCCGGCGAGCAGCGGCGTAATGATGCCATAGCCGTGCAGCATGACCGCAGTGCAAATTTGCACGGCACTGGCGCCGACTGCGAAATATTCGACGACATCCTGCCAGTCGGCAATGCCGCCGATCCCCTGCAGCGGCAAGTTGGTGGCCTGGGCCAATTGGGCCATGCATCGCAAGCCGATCGGTTTGACGGCGCTGCCGGAGTAGCCGCCGAAGGCGCTGTAGCCTTTCACGGACGGCAACGGCTCAAAGGTTTCGATGTCAACGCCCATCAGACACTGCACGGTGTTGATCGCCGCCAGGGCATCGGCGCCGGCATTTTGCACTGCAACGGCAACCGTCTGGATATTGCTGACGTTGGGCGTCAGCTTGACGATGACCGGGATTTTGGTTACAGCTTTTACCCATGCCGTGATGGCTGCCGAAGTATCTTCGTTTTTCCCCAGCGCTGCCCCCATGTTGTTTTCAATGCGAAAATGTGGGCAGGACAGGTTGAGTTCCAATGCATCAGCGCCGGCGGCTTCCATGCGGCGGGCCAAATCCTGCCAGGCTTCGCGCCGGGTATCCGCCATGATGCTGGCGATGATTGCTTTGCCCGGAAACTCCCGTTTCAATTCGCGAACCGTGTTTTCCCAATAAGATAAAGGTTTGCGGGTTAGTCCCTCGATATTTTCCAGACCGACGACGCTGCCATCCCTACCGCGCAATACGGCAAAGCGATTCGCGGTGTCAGCGGTGATCAAGTCGTCAGGCGCGCAAGTCTTGGTGACGGCGCCGGCCCAACCCAACCGCAGTGCTTTGGCGATTCCTTCGCGGCTCTGCGTTGGTGGAGCCGAGGCCAGTAAGCAAGGATTTTCCAGCTCGATTCCGCAAAATTTGCTCTGTAACCTGATGCTCATTAATTTTGCTCCTTTAGCGTAGTAATATGATGTTTTTTATCATTTCGACAGGAATCAAAGATTACCCTGTCGATGCATGATAATGAATTTGCCGTGTATGCTGAATTTTATTGGAAATGTGAGGATGACGACAAGTTGAGTAAAGACGCGGCGGGACAGGCGCAGACCGTATCGGCCGCCACCGAGGAACAGTCGGCTTCGATGGAGGAAATTGCTTCTTCCAGCCAAAATCTGGCGCAACTGGCGATTGACCTGCGTGATGCGGTCGGCAAGTTCCACGTCTAATCAACTAATTATCGCAATAAATGGCAAGGGCGTTTCGGCTGAAAACCGATGCGCCCTTAAATTTTGTCTAGTGTTTTGGCAGGGGTTTATCAATGGCGAAGCGAAATCATAGACGCACCTCATAATATCGAAGGAAGGAAATGACCGGATGTTCAACCGAAACGGCAAACAAAAGGCGCTAAAATTGGTTTTGGTTTTTTTACTTCTGTTTTTTGGGCATGGTAGCAGCTATGCCGAGCCAGAATATAAAAAAAACGTCACCGTGGCCGGCGATGATAATTTTCCGCCGTATGAATTTCTTGATGCGCCCGATGGGCTGAAAGTTTACCGCGGCTTCAACATCGACCTGATCCGGGCCGTCATGGAAACAATCGATCATGAGCCGCAATTTTTGCCGCTGCCGTGGCAGGAAGCTCTGCGCGCTCTGCAGGAAGGCCGTGTCGATGCAATCGGGGGCATGAAATATGACGCAGAGAGGGCTCATTATTTTGATTTCTCCGAGGAATATCTGGTAAATTCACTAGCTATTTTTGTTGCCAAGGATAATTCAATCATTGTCGAACTGGGGGATCTGGAGAATAGAAGGATCGCCGTGCAGAAAGATGATATTGCTTACCAGAAACTGCGGGGCAGGACACTGGAACTGACGGCAACCGTCAGTCAGGAAGAGGCGATCAAACTACTAGTCGCAGGAAAAGTAGACGCGGTGGTCGGCAACAAGATGGCAGGACAATATATTTTGCAGCGGCTGGGCGCCATGGACTCGGTCAAAAGCGTAGGCGGTGTAATTAACCCGGAACGCTACGGGTTTGCAGTGCGTCGGGGCAACACGGAACTATTGCAGAAATTCAATGAAGGGTTGCGCAAAATCAAGCAGGACGGAACCTATGACCGGATCTATCAGAAATGGTTTGGTGAACCGGTCGATTATCCGGCGCATTATTACAAACGCTACCTGCACTACCTGATTGGTGGGTTGCTGATTACCGTGGTGTTGGTTTTGGTATTTGGGCGAATCAATTATATGCTCAAACGCGAAGTGGCCAACCGGACGCAAGAAATCAACCGGGCCAACGAAGAACTGGTCCGGATGAACAGCTACATAAAGGATGTGAACCGTTATCAATCCAATGTGCTGAACAGCGGGTATGGTGGGATATTGACCTGTGATAATGCCGGTGTGATCCGATTCGCCAATCATTATGCCTGTGAACGTCTGAAAATTAATGGATCACCTGCGGCGCAAGACTTGCACGCTGCTCCGGCAGGAAAATGGATTTTGGCTATTTTAGAAACCGGTGATATGTCCGGCGAAATTCTTTCAGGGGAAGACTGGCTGGAATTTGCAGTTTTGCGGCTGCCTGCCGGCAATCAACCGGCTGAAATTGTGGTGCATTTCCGCGATATCAGTGAAGAAAAAAAGCTGCGCGAAGATGTGGTCAAACGTCATAAAATGGAAGCCCTGGGCCAACTGGTTGCTTCGATTGCCCATGAAATCCGTACGCCGCTTACATCGATCAAAACATTTACCGAGATGTTGCCGAACAAATACGACAATGCCGATTTCCGGGAAAAAATCAGTCGTTTCGTGCCGCAGGAAATTGAGCGACTGAACCGGGTGGTCAACGATTTGCTGGCTTACGCCAACCCACCTGCGGTCCAGCAAGAGACTGTACCATTGAAATCGCTGGTGGACGGAGTAATGGTTTATTTCGCCGATGCGATTGCCCGACAGGGGATCGACTTTAGTGTGGAATTCGATGAACGGTTGCGGGTTTGCGTAGACCGGCATCAAATGAAACAAGTGCTGATCAACGTGTTGCTGAATTCCCTGCAGGCGCTGGCTGATCAGCCGAAACCGCGACTCAGACTGACGGCGGAGATTCGCGACGACCAGGTGGTTTTGCAGGTAATTGACAATGGTCCGGGAATTTCGCCGGAAGCCCGGCAAAAAGCATTTGAACCATTTTTTACCACAAAAGACGGCGGTACTGGACTGGGACTGTTTGTCAGCTATCAGCTGGCACGGCGCAATGGAGTGGAGATACAACTAGACGGTCCGCCTGATGGCGGGGCCGCGGTCCGGCTGATCTTTAGTCCGAACCCGGAGGTGATTGTTTAAATGCGTCAACTGCTTATTGTAGACGATGAACCGGCAATCTGTGCATCGCTGTCGTTTGCCCTGGAAGACGAGTTCAGGGTGTTTGAGGCACACACGGCGATTGCCGCGCTGGAGGCGGTCCGGCAGAAGGAAATTGATCTCGTGCTGCTTGACCTGAAGTTGGGATCTAGTGACGGTCTGGAATTGCTGCAACAGATGAAGGCGGAAAAACCAGGACTGGTCATCATCATGATGACTGCATTTGGCAGCATTCATTCCTCGGTGGCGGCGATGAAAGCCGGTGCTTTCTATTACATCACAAAGCCGCTCAATATGGATGAGCTGCGGATGCTATTTGGCAAGGCGGTTGAATATATCAGCCTTGAGTCGCGGGTGCAGTACCTGAACAACAAACTGACTGAAGTATATGAAGTGGAAGGGATTATCGGGAAATCCGCAGCGATGCGTCATGTGACCGCCCAAATTGACAAATTGCGTAATGTGAACGCCAATGTACTGATTACCGGCGAGAGCGGCACCGGCAAAGAACTGGTTGCGATGGCGCTGCATTATGGCGGGAACCGCCGAAATGAACCATTCGAAGTAGTCAACTGCGCCGCGATTCCGCTCGATTTGCTAGAGAGTGAACTGTTTGGTCACGAGAAGGGTGCCTTTACCGGTGCGATCCAGCGGCGTAAAGGGCTGTTTGAACTGGCGGATCGGGGAACGATTTTTCTTGACGAGATATCCGAACTTGACCAGCGCCTACAGGCGAAATTACTCAGGGTGGTGCAGGAAAAAGAGATTATGCCGGTTGGTTCAGGCCAACGCAAAAAAATCGATGTCCGGATCATTTGCGCCACCAATCGGGATCTTCGGCAGTTGGTTGCGGCGGGCAAGTTTCGCGAAGATCTGTTTTTCCGGCTCAATGTGGTGAACATCAACTTGCCGACACTGCGGGAACGACCGGAAGATATTCCGCTCTTGGTCAACTCATTTGTTCAGAAATATAACCGAAAAATGGGCCGTTCGGTATTAAAAATTGAAGAAGATGCCATCCAGGCATTGGTACGGCATGAATATCGGGGAAATGTGCGTGAACTGGAAAACATCATCGAAAAAACTCTGGTGTTTCTTAGCTGCGAGGTGCTAACCCTGGCTGACCTGCCGTTGGAAGTGCGCTGCCCGGTGAAAAATATCTCAGCAACCGGCCAAGTTGACGCTGAACTGATTCCGGTCAGGCTGGGCCAGGATTTGCCGGCGATTCAAAAAAACGTGATCCTGTCGACATTGAAACATTGCGGCGGTGACAAGCAAAAAACCGCCGAGATGCTTAAAATCAGTGAACGTAAACTGTGGTACAAATTGAAGGAATACGAAGAATCGTAAAAGAAAACGGCACGGAGGGATACACTGTTTGATCCCTGAAGAGCAACTGCGGTTGCTCTTTTTACTGCAAAAAATGCACGGGCTGCAAAATTTGCAATGATTATCGTTTCGCAGAGTTTTCAGGAGTTGCTGACAATCCAGCTAAACCGGACTTTGTTTCATTCGGCTGCAGTTGGCATGGGACTTGCAATAGATAAGAATAGTTTGAATACTTTGAGCTGGTGGGGCCAAAAGAAAAATGCGCAAAGGAGGTGAAAAAATGTCTGTTGATTGGGTGAAGGAATATCCGGGAGCGGTCACGGTGTGCGATGCAGAGGGAATCATTCTTTATATGAACGAAAGGGCAATCAAAGTGCTGTCTGGTGACGGCAAAAATCTGGTTGGGCAGAGCCTGATGGCATGCCATCCTGAACCGGCCCGGACGAAACTGGCCGAAATGTTGAAAACCAAAGTCGCCAATACCTATACGATTGAGAAAAACGGCATTAAAAAAATGATTCATCAATCTCCCTGGTACACAGACGGACAATACAGCGGTTTTGTTGAACTGTCAGTCGAGATCCCGTTCAGTATGCCACATTTTGTGCGAAAGCCGAAAGCCTAAAATATGGAGGTGGATAGATTATGGATTTTGAAGTTGTCAAAGGGGTCGCTACACTGAAACTGAACTTTCTCGCCACAACAACAGTGGCTGCCTTGCTTTGGTTGTTCGGCAACTGGGCACGACGGGTGATTCCGTCTTTGGAAAAATACTGTATACCGGCGCCGGTCATTGGTGGTTTTGTATTCGCTATGCTGGCCTGGTTGTTGCGATCAGGCAACATCTTGATATTTCAATTGGACAACTTGCTGCAAACACCATTTCAGCTGATATTCTTTACCGCGATCGGCCTGGCAGCCAGTCTGTCGCTGCTAATGCGCGGCGGTAAGCTGTTTGTGCTATACCTGGTTGTGGCATGCTGGCTGATTGCGATTCTTCAGAATGTGATCGGTGTAGTTATGGCTAATCTACTTGGCATACATCCGGTACTCGGCGTCATGGCCGGTGCGGTAGCGTTGGAAGGTGGACCGGGCAACGCAGCAGCGTTTGGGCCGATGGCAGAAAAACTGGGGGTTATTGGGGCCACTACGGTCGGTATTACCGCAGCCACCTACGGGATACTGGTATCTGGTTTTCTTGGCGGTCCGACTGCCCGCTGGCTGATCGAGCGTCATAAAACGCCGATTGCGACTGCCGAAGATCTTGAGTTGAACGCACTGAAAGCATCACTGGATAAAGAGCGGGATGCCGACACGATTTCTACACCGAATGTCGTCAAGATGATCACCCTGATTCTTGTCATGATGGTGATCGGCGCGATGGGCGCGGCAAAGGTGAAAGCTGCGACCGGATTTGACCTGCCGCATTATGTCGGGGGCATGTTTATGGCAATTATTTTCCGCAACGTCAATGATGCAATCAAATTCGTTCGCCTTAGCCCCAAGTCGGTTGACTTGATCGGGGATGTGTGTCTGGGGCTGTTCCTGACCCTGGCTATGATGTCGCTACGAATCTGGGAACTGGCCAATCTGGCGTTACCGCTGATGATTATGCTGCTGGCCCAGACCGCTTTTTGCGTGGCGTTTTGCATCTGGCCGCTGTTTGCGCTGCTCGGTAAGAATTATGACGCAGCAGTAATGTGCGCCGGCATGATCGGACACAATCTGGGGGTTGCTCCGAATGCTGTGGCCAATATGGATGCGGTCTGCCGGCGCTATGGCGTGGTGGTGACAAAGGCATTCATTATCGTGCCGCTTTGCGGCGCCGTGTTGGTTGATATCGTGGCGATACCCAACATCGTGTGGTTCATCAATTATTTTGCAAAATAGATGGGGAGGCAAATGAGCATGGCGAAACTGGTAGAATGTGTCCCAAATTTTAGTGAAGGCCGCCGGCCGGAAGTCATCGAGGCGATTGCCGATGAGGTCCGGAATGTGGAAGGCGTCAAACTGCTTGACGTAAAAGCTGATGCCAGTCACAACCGAGTGGTAATCACCTTCGTCGGAGAACCGCAGGCCGCCAAACTGGCAGCATTTAACGCCTGCAAAAAAGCGGCTGAACTGATTGACATGGAGCAGCAGCAAGGTGAACACCCTCGGATCGGCGCTACCGACGTTATTCCGTTCATCCCGGTTAAAGAGATGAGCATGGAGGAATGTGTGGTCCTGGCTGATGAACTGGCCCGTGAAATTGCCGAAAAACTGGCGATCCCTGTCTATCTGTATGAAGAAGCAGCGAAAATTCCAACCCGCCGCGCATTGCCGGATATCCGCAAAGGCCAGTACGAAGGTCTGAAAACCGAGATCAGCAAACCGGAACGCAAGCCGGACTACGGCCCGGATCGGATGCATCCGAGCGCCGGAGCGACTGTCGTTGGCGCTCGTCAGTTTCTGATTGCCTATAACATCAATCTGGACACCGCTGATGTCAACATTGCCAAAAAGATCGCCAACTGCATCCGTGAAGCCAAAGGCGGTTTCAAGTATGTGCGGGCGATGGGGATCAGCGTCGACGTACATGGACGCGAGGTGGCCCAGGTTACGATCAACATGGTAAACTACCAGGGAACGCCGCTGTTTCGGGTGTTTGAGACTGTCAAGAATGAAGCGGCCCGTTATGGCGTCAATGTCATAGGCAGTGAAATTGTCGGCATGACACCGATGCAGGCGATGCTGGATGTCGCAGAATATTATCTGCGGCTGGACGGATTCGAACGCAAACAGGTGCTGGAAGATTCGCTATAAACGAAAAGGTGGAGAGAACAAGCATGAAATTGATTGATCACACCGTAAATGATTTTATTCAAGTCCTGGCGTCGGATGCTCCGGCGCCAGGGGGCGGTTCGGCGGCTGCACTGATGGGGGCTGTGGGAGCTTCGCTGGCGGCGATGGTGGCGGGTTTGACCGCAGGCAAAGAAAAATACCGCGAATTCGAAGCGCAGACGCAGGCGTTGCAGGCTAGCGGTAGCCGTCTGCAAAAACGGTTCCTCGAACTGATCGATCAGGATACGGCCGCTTTCAACGAAGTGTCGGCCGCTTACAAACTGCCCAAGGCAACCGATGATGAGAAGGCAGTCCGACGTGATGCCATTGAACTGGCGCTGCAGAATGCGACCAAGACACCGTTTGCGATGATGGAAACGGCGGCAGAGTGTCTGCAGCTTGTTGCCGGCGCCGTTGGAAAAACCAATGCTTCGGCTACCAGTGACCTGGGAGTTGCTGCTTATTCCTTGCGGGCTGCGGTCCACGGCGCTTGGTTGAACGTGCTGATCAATATCGGCGGGATCAAGGATGACGCCTTCGTGGCAAAGTATAAAACGGGCGGTCAAAAATTGCTGGTGGACAGCGACCTGTACGCTGATACAATCAGCCGTCAGATCATTGACTCGCTGTAAGGCAGGAGGAATACGATGAAAAGCGACGTGGAAATCGCTCAGGCTGCGACAATGAAGCCGATTGTCCAGGTGGCGGCGGAACTGGGGCTCTGCGAGGACGATCTCGAACTGTACGGCAAATACAAGGCCAAAGTGTCGCTGGATGTCTGGGAACGACTGAAAGACAGACCCAACGGCAAAGTCATTCTGGTCAGCGCAATCAACCCGACACCGGCTGGTGAAGGCAAGACAACCAATACGGTCGGATTGGGTGATGCGCTGCGCAAACTGGGGAAAAAAGTCGTGATTGCCCTGCGTGAGCCGTCGCTTGGGCCGTGCTTCGGCGTGAAGGGTGGGGCGGCAGGCGGCGGATATGCGCAGGTAGTGCCGATGGAGGACATCAACCTGCATTTTACCGGTGACATTCACGCGGTGACCAGCGCCAACAATCTGCTGGCGGCCATTATAGACAATCACCTGCATCATGGCAACGAGTTGGGGATCGACCCACGCCGTATCACCTGGCGGCGGGTGATGGACCTGAACGAGCGGGCCCTGCGTGATATCGTGCTGGGGTTGGGCGGCAAAGCCAACGGAATTCCACGTGAAGGTGGATTTGATATTGCTGTCGCATCGGAACTGATGGCAATTCTCTGCCTTGCTTCGGACCTGGAAGACATGAAGGCCCGGATAAATCGGATCATCGTCGCCTACACTTATGACAACAAACCGGTGACGGTGGCAGACCTCAAGGTGGCGGGGGCGTTGACGCTGCTGTTCAAGGATGCGATTAAACCCAACCTGGTGCAGACCCTGGAAAATACGCCGGCATTCGTGCATGGCGGGCCCTTTGCCAACATCGCCCACGGCTGCAACAGCATCATGGCCTCCAAGTTTGCCCTGAAAATGGCTGATGTGTTGATTACAGAGGCTGGGTTTGGCGCTGACCTGGGTGCGGAAAAATTCATCGACATCAAGTGCCGTTTCGCTGGCCTGCAACCGGATGTCGTCGTGCTGGTCACAACAGTACGGGCGCTCAAATCGCATGGCGGCGTGGCGAAAGCCGACCTGGGGGCGGTCAATATGGTGGCACTGGAAAAAGGCATGACTAATTTGACCAAACATATCGAAAACATCGGCAAGTTCGGCTTGCCGGCAGTCGTCGCCATCAATGCGTTTCCAACGGATACCCCGGAAGAGCTGGCGTTTGTCGAAACTAAATGTCAGGCATTGGGCGCAGAAGTGGCGTTATCTGAAGTGTGGGCCAAAGGCGGCGCCGGTGGGGAAGCGGTGGCAAAAAAACTGCTGGCGGCAATCGAACAACCCAGGCAGTTTCGCTTTCTCTATGATGAAAAACTACCGATCAAAGAGAAGATTGAAATCATCGCCAAAGAAATCTATGGTGCGGACGGAGTGAACTACACGGCGTCGGCCGACAAGACGATCGCGGAACTGACGGCGATGGGATTTGACAAGACGCCGATCTGCATGGCCAAGACCCAGTATTCGCTCAGCGATGATGCGACAAAACTGGGCAGGCCCACTGGTTTTTGCGTGACGGTGCGGGAAGTGCGGGTGTCGGCCGGGGCCGGATTCCTGGTCGCCATCACCGGTGAAATCATGACGATGCCTGGATTGCCCAAAAGGCCGGCGGCCGAAGTGATGGACATCGACAACAAGGGGAAGATTGTCGGCCTGTTTTGATTAATTTGGGAATGTCCCAGATTATCTCAGGTTGAATCAGCAAACCACCCGTATAACGGGTGGTTTGCTCTGCCTAGAAAGCCATGGTACTGGCTGGTCTAAAGACCGATGAAACTTTGCCAACTGCACAGTTTTTCGGGCAACTCTTTTCCAAGGGACGCTTTTTTTGATGATAACACAAATTTGCCATTCGAATGGGGCGACCAATATCTAAAAAACTGATGTCTTGCATGAAAAATTCGAAATATTCATTATCGTAAGTTTATGATAGCATTTCGATAAAGAACACGTGTGAGACACGCCAAGCCAATGGAGGGAACGCATATTAATTAATTGAAGGAGTGGTAGTATGTCTGAAGTAGCAGCAAGTCAGAGAAAGCGAGCGTTGATCGCAAGTTTGGTCGGGACTTCCATCGAATGGTTTGATTATTTTCTGTACGGAACAGCGGCAGCCTTGGTTTTCGGCAAATTATACTTTCCCAAAAGCGACCCGAACATAGCCTTGATGCTTTCGTATGTGACCTTTTCACTCCCCTTCTTTATTCGTCCTTTCGGCGGCATCTTCTTTGCCCATATCGGTGATAAAATCGGCCGCAAACAAACCTTGATGATTACTTTATCGCTGATGGGCGGCGCGACGTTCCTGATCGGCTTATTGCCCAGCTATGCAGAGTGGGGTTTTTGGGCGCCGGCCTGCCTGATAACACTTCGAGTTATTCAAGGCCTTGGCATTGGCGGAGAATGGGGCGGCGCTGTACTGGTCGCAACAGAAACAGCAGATAAAAAGCGCATGGGGTTTGCCGGCAGCGTGCCACAGATGGGAGTGCCTATAGGCATGCTGTTGGGCACTTCGATTATGGCCTATATTGCTTCGATCACGACGGATGCTCAGTTTCTGTCCTGGGGTTGGCGCATTCCCTTTGTCTCCAGCATTGTCCTGATCTTTTTGGGTATGTGGATTCGTAACGGACTCGACGAAACCCCCGCTTTTGTTCAAGCCCAAAAAACGGGCAAAATCGCCAAAGTTCCCCTGTTTGTCACGCTAAAATACCAGTGGCGCGAAGTAATTCTGGCTACTGGTCTGAAAGTGGCAGAAACCGCGCCGTTTTACATTCTCAGCACTTTTGTCCTGACTTATGTAACGAATACCTTAAAAATGCCCCGAACCGAAGCATTGACGGCCATCACCTGGGCCACCATCATTTGTACGATCATGATTCCAATCATGGGGCGAATAGCCGATAATGTGAGCCGCAAGAAACTTTATACCTGGGGCGTTGTCATCTTCATGCTTTACGCCTTCCCGTACTTTTGGCTGCTAAATACCAAAAGCCCCTTGCTGATCACCGTGGCCAGTGTTTTGGGCCTGGGAATTATCTGGACACCGATTACGGCAACACTGGGCACATTGTACTCGGAGATTTTTCCGGCAAATGTCCGCTACACCGGCGCAACGATCGGTTACCAGGCCGGCGCGGCGCTGGCTGGGGGGACGGCTCCACTGGTAGCAACGGGGCTCATGATTGCCTATGATGGCTCTTACATCCCTGTTGCCATATACTTCATGTTCACTTGTTTTATTTCGTTGGTTTCCATTTTGTGCATCAAGGAAAGTCATCTGGATATTGACAAAGCACATGCCGGTGAAGGAAAACAAGCGTAAATTCAAGGAGGTTGCATGGTATGAGCAATGGGTTCTTTCAAATCAAATTTCCGGTAAATGAACCGGTAAAAGGATATATGCCGGGTTCGCCGGAACGGATCGCATTAAAAGCCGAGTTGGAGCGGCAACTTACCAACCCGATTGAAGTGCCGCTGATCATTGGTGGGCGAGAAATCCAAACCAACAAAAAAAACCAGATGATCTGCCCGCATGATCATCAAACCGTACTCGGCTCATACTGTGTTGCGGGCGAAACGGAACTAACGCTGGCCATCCATGCGGCGGAGGCCGCCAAGGCGGAATGGGAGCACATGCCGTGGGAGCAGCGGGCTACGATCTTTTTAAAAGCGGCGGATTTGCTGGCAGGCAAGTACCGGGCCAAACTGGCGGCCGCCTGCATGCTGGGGCAAAGTAAAAACCCGTACCAGGCGGAAATCGATGTCATCTGCGAGTTGGCGGACTTTCTCCGCTTCAATCCGTACTATCTACAAGAAATCTACAGACAACAGCCAAATAGTCCCGACGGTGTCTGGAACCGCGTAGAATATCGCCCACTTGACGGGTTCGTCGCCGCAATCACCCCATTCAACTTCACTTCCATCGGCGGCAACTTGTCGACCGCTCCAGCGATGGCTGGCAATACCGTATTGTGGAAACCATCCTCGACTGCGGTACTTTCCAACTATTACTTCATGCAGATCTTGCTCGAAGCAGGCCTGCCTGCCGGCGTGATCAATTTTGTGCCGTGCCGTGGCACTGACTTCGGTAAAGTGGTCGTACGTCATCCCCAGATGGCAGGTTTCCATTTTACCGGCTCGACCAGTGTATTTAATGAAATCTGGACGCAAGTCGGCCAAAACATCGTCAACTATGTGGCCTATCCACGCTTGGTAGGAGAAACCGGTGGCAAGGACTTTATTTTCGCCCATGCATCAGCCGATGTGGAAGCTTTGACCTGTGCGATCATACTGGGGGCATTCGAATATCAGGGACAAAAATGTTCGGCGGCGTCACGTGCTTATGTGCCGGAAAGTCTGTGGAATGAGCTGCGAAAGCGTCTGATTGACGAAATCGGCAAAATCAAAATGGGCGATGTCCGCGATTTTAGCAATTTGATGAATGCAGTAATCGATCAGCGTTCCTTCGACAATATAAAACAGTATATTGAAACAGCCAAGGCATCACCGGACGCGGAGATTGTCGTTGGCGGCAACTGTGACAACCGAGTCGGATACTTTGTCGAGCCAACCGTGATTTGGGCAAAATCGCCCCGCTTTACAACGATGACCGAAGAAATATTTGGACCAGTAATTACAATCTATGTATATCCAGACAACCAGTTAGAAGATACATTGGTAGAGTGCGATACGGCTACCCGCTATGGATTAACTGGCGCGGTATTTGCACAAGACCGCGCGGCGATCGTTCACCTATCCAAGTCATTGACCCATGCCGCAGGGAATTTTTATATTAATGACAAACCTACCGGCGCCGTAGTGGGTCAACAGCCGTTTGGAGGCAGCAGGGGATCGGGCACCAATGATAAAGCGGGAAGCGCAGTAAATTTAACTCGCTGGATTAGCCAGCGTACGATCAAAGAAACTTTCGTACCTCGCACCCAAGTTGCCTATCCCTATATGGAAAAAGCATAAAACCATGCCAAATTGTAAAGAAAGCAGGAATTTGTAGCGACATATGGAATAAACAAATATAATAAATTGTTGAAATATTTCACATCAGTTTGGCGAAGTTGGGAAGAGATTTGGGAAGAGATATTGTATTTCATCCCAACTTCGCCAAATACGAGGAGAGTATCGAAGGAGATTTTTTGTTTGTCTCTTTCAAAGTATGAAATCTTTAAAACAATCGTGGAAGTAGGCAGCCTGACCAAAGCTGCTGAAAAACTGAACATGACCCAATCCGGGGTCAGCTATGCCATGTCTTCCCTGGAAACAGAGATGGGGTTCCCGTTGCTCAAACGGGACCGAACAGGAATCCGCCTGACCACCAATGGTCAGCGCATTATTAAACATATAGAGCGGATCATGCTGGAAGAAGAGAAACTGCGGCAGGAAATCATCGCGATCAACAGCATTGTCAGCGGTGTCGTTAAGATCGGTACGTTATCCAGCGTATCCATGCAATGGCTGCCAGGGATCTTTTCTTTATTCAACAAGCATTATCCGCATATCGAATGCAAAACCTATCTTGGTTGTTATGACGAGATGAATGAGTGGATTCTCGATGGAACTGTAGATTTCGGCTTTTTGTCATTACCCACGTCAAAACCTTTCGAAGTATTACCACTGGCTAAAGACAAGCTGTTTGTTCTGTTGCCGCCAGATCACCCTCTGCGCGATAAAACAGCCCTCACGTTTGAAGAAATAAAAAATGAACGCTTTATCATGCCGCAATGGGGTAGTGACGACAATATCCGGCAGCTCTTGCACCAACAAGATTTACGTTTGCAAATAAAGTATGAAATCATGGAAGAGCGCACCATCTTTGCTATGGTACAAATGGGCCTTGGCATCAGCATTCTACCGGAAATGATTTTGGTGAATGTCCCGGAAAACATTCGAGTAATCGACTTGAATCCGCCAGATCATCGAATCATCGGGGTAGCTACCATTTCGTTTAAAATGATCCCTCCCGCTGCCAAAAAATTCATCAGCTGCATGAACGCCTGGCTAAAAGAAGCCAACCATCTTGACTTTGATTCCCACACATCATGATTATTCTTTCCGCCAGCGGGCTGACCACAAACTTTTTCAACTTTCAAGGTAAAAGGCCAGCAGCAACGCAAAATGCGTTCGATGCTGGCCTTTATAATTTCCGAAAAGAGTCCCAATCGGATATGAATGTCGACAGTAGATTGTTGTGTTCAGACAGAAATAAGATGCTAAGCGCCATGAACTTGCAAATTTGGTGGAAGTGAGGTAGTCGAAGTGATAGAATGTTGCTGTGAATATCCTAATGCTTCCTGAAACAAAATGGTTTGACACAAGAATTTTTTCAAGTAAAATACCGGGTGTAAGCTTTTTAATATTTATGCCTGGCATTGGATGAAAGGTTGGAGAAAGGAGATTTTTTAAGATGTCGTTGGAACATATGTTGATGCTTGTTATGCTTGGAATTGGAGCAATTCTTTGGTACGTTTGGCTGCGATCGATGACAGGCCGTAGCAAATAGTGTTAGAAGAATGACAGGAAAAAGGAACTGCTGCCTGAACTTTCACTCCAGAACAGACATGGGGCAGGCCTGATTGTTATTCAACAACTCTGAATATCAGTCTGTATGCCAGGTTTTTGCAAGTCAGCCGGAGAAAAAATTGTCTATTGATCTGCGGTTGTTTAATGGCAGTCGAATACTTTGCCGGGGTTCAGGATCAGATTTGGGTCCCAGGCTTTTTTGACGGCCTGCATCAGCTGCAGTTCCACCGGGTCGGTGTACTCGTGGAACAGAGCTTTCTTTTTGTAGCCGATACCATGCTCGCCGGACAGTTTGCCGCCGAGAGGGTAAACGTAGCTGAAGATTTCATGATGAATCAGGGCCAGGCGGTTCGGCCATTCTTCCAGGGGAACGCCGCCCTGCAGGATTGACAGGTGGATGTTACCATCACCGGCATGGCTGACGGTGCGAGCAGCAGCGCCATGTTTTTCGCAGATCCCTGCCATGTGTTTCATTGCTTCCGGCAGTTTATTGATCGGTACGACGATGTCCTCGTTGCTGTGAATCAGGGTTTCATGCCGCACTGCTTCGGCAAACGATTTGCGGGCTTTCCAAATCTGGGCCGAGTTGGCGACCAGCAGTTCCAGCCCGCCATTGGCCGAGCAAAGATCGTCAATGCGCATAGCATAGTCTTCCAGTTTTTCTTCGCTGTCGCCTTCAATCTGGATAATCAGGTAATTGCCGTTTTCATCATACGGCAATTTTTCATTGATGAACCGTTCAACGCAGCGGATGGCCACATTGTCCATGAATTCCAGACAGGTCGGGGTGATGCCGGACTGGGCGATGATGTTGACAAATGCGATGGCTGAGTCAACATCTGGGAACACCGCCAGCAGGTCCATAACGTGCTGGGGCAGCGGCACCAGTTTGAGTGTGATCTCAGTAATGACGCCGAGAGTGCCTTCGGAACCGATAACTAACTGCTCCAGGCAATAGCCGGTGGTGCTCTTGTTCAGGCGACTGCCGAGCTTGGTGATTTCGCCGGTGGGGGTGACCACTTCCACCTGGTAGACCTGATGGCGGGTGGTACCATATTTGACAGCTTTATTGCCGCCGGCATTGGTGGCGACATTGCCGCCGATAAAGCAACTATCGCCGCTACAGGGGTCGCCGGCGTACAGCAGGTTATGTTTGGCAGCGGTTTGTTGCACTTCTTCGGTCCGGGCGCCGGCCTGCACGACCATGAACATATTGACCGGGTCGATCTCGAGAATCTGATTCATTTTTTCCAACGACAAAATGATGCCGCCATAAATCGGTACGGCGCCACAAGCAAGACCAGTCCCGGCGCCGCGCGGCACAACGGGAATCAGTTCGCGGTTGGCCAGTTTCACTACCGCTGCGGTTTGCTCGGTGTTTTCAGGAAAAACGACAACCTCCGGCATGTGGTGATAGCGAGGGTCGGTCACTTCATCGTGGCTGTAAGGCTGCATCCGGTCGGGATCGGTGACGACGTTCTTTTCGCCGAGGATGGTGCGGAGTTCCGCGAGAATGGCTGGGGTAATTGGGTTGTAAGAACTCATTTGGGTGACCTCCTGTATCCTGTTGTTTTATCAGAGAAACCTTCATCACTAGAGGTTGCTAGCATGATTATACCGGTATTAGCCCTCAGGAATCAACCTGGAAAAACGATTAGGCTATGGTCAACAATTGCCGGCCATCTTGCAGGAATATGAAAACCAATCAAGAAAGAGTCCTAAGAATCAACATGATAGGTCAGATGGGGGAGGGAGACAATTTATGCTGAAAAGCGAATCGCCCAGCCTGCAGGAAATATTTGATAAGATTCCAGATTCGATTTTAGTGGCCGATGCGGCGGGAACAATTATGATGGCCAATCCAGCTGCGGCAAAGTTTATCGGCATGCCGCAGCTGGACCTGCTTGGACGGAGTACGAGTGAGTTGGTGCAAAAGGGGCGGTACTGCAAGTCGATCGTGTTGGAAGCAGTGAGGAATAAAGCGATCGTTACGGGAATAATCGAAAACGCAACAGGATCAATTGTCGTTTCAACAAGTGTCCCCTTGTTGGACGAAAATGGGGAAGTCCGCTTTGTGATCAGCAATAGCAGAGATAAGGAAATGGTCGATGGATTTATCCGCGGGTTGGAACGGACGCAAAGTGAATTGGCCCATCTGCGGAATCGAGAGGCCGAAAAGAAACCGTTGACGTTCCGTAGCCAACCGATGCAGCGCGTTGTGGAGAAAGCCCAGATTGCCGCCGGTGTTTCTTGTCCGGTGCTTTTATTGGGTGAATCCGGTGTTGGCAAAGATGTAATCGCCAACTATATTCATCGGACCTCCAGCCGAGCCAAAGAAGCCTTCATAGTGATCAACTGTGCAGCGATGCCGGAGAATCTTATTGAATCGGAATTGTTCGGCTATGACAAAGGCGCCTTTAGCGGCGCACAGGCGCATGGAAAGTATGGTCTGGTTGAATTGGCTGACAAGGGAACGTTGTTTTTGGATGAAATCGCCGAGATTCCGCTGGCATTGCAGGCGAAATTTTTGCGGGTATTGGAAACGTATGAATTGCGACGTTTAGGGTCGGTCGAAAACCGAAAAATTGAGTTTCGCCTCATTGCAGCGACCAATCGGGACCTGAAAGAGCTTGTCGCTCAGGGTAAATTTCGCGAGGACCTCTATTATCGCCTCAGTGTTTTCCCGATCAAGATTCCGCCGCTTCGCGACAGACGGGAAGATATTCCGGCGTTGGTTGACGTCTTCTTGGCCGAGTTCAACAAAAAATACGGCACCGAGAAACGAATGTCGCCGGCAGCATTTGAATCGGTCATGGCGTATGATTGGCCGGGAAATGTACGGGAATTGCGCAATGCAGTGGAGCGACGATTTTTTTCCACGCCGGGCGAAGTCATCCAGTGCACCCGAAGAATGAAACAGGTTGAGAAAATCCCGGCGGAGGCGCCGACTGAGCCAATGCCATTGTGGGATGGAGGATTGCGGGAAGTGCTGCAAAAGGTCGAAGCTGCTTATATTAAGCGAGTTTTGCAGGAAAGTGGCGGACATAGCATTGCAGCAGCCAAACGACTGGGAATTCATCGGAGTGTATTGTGGCGCAAGATACAGAATATGGAGGTGTAATCAATAGGTTTTTGTTTTGCAACATTGTCTCTGTATTGCAACGGAGTATGTTGTTGGATCACAACGAAGTTGGCCTTCCTGTGATGTTTTAGTTGTGACGGTAATTTTGTGCAGATTAGCCCGGCAGCGGTAAAAAGGCTGTTTGGGCTATTTTTTTTACTATTCCTGCATTTTGGCATGATCTATGCAACAGTAATAGTATGCGCGCGAATTACTCAACAAATTAAAACAGAACGGGAGGTTTATTTGTGGAAGAGCAAGGCCGAAATCGATGGTTCATTCTCATTGCGAGCATTCTTTGTAACTTATCCATTGGATCTGCCTATGCGTGGAGTGTTTTTCAAAAACCGTTGCTGGCTATTTTCCCCTGGACACCCAGTGAGGCATCCTTGGCCTTTACGCTTTCCTTAGCGGTTATGCCGGTAGCGATGATTATCGCCGGCAGAATTCAGGACCGCCAGGGACCACGACTCGTCATGATGATCGGCGGCGCAATGTATGGAGTTGGCGTTTTTGCGATTGGTTACGGTTCTTCTTTGACTTTCCTATATCTGATGTATGGAGTATTTGGCGGACTGGGGATCGGCACAGTATATGCGTGTGCTATTGCCAATACTGTTAAATGGTTTCCTGACAAACGGGGCTTGGCTTCAGGCTTGATCGCGGCCGGACTGGGATCGGGAGCGGTGGTTTTTGCTCCGGTTGGGACCGCATTGATTCAAAATTTCGGCGTGCTTTCGGCATTTAAGATTTTAGGTGTAGTTTATCTGGTTGTTATTGTCGGCTGCGCCTCCCTTGTGGTGAAGCCGCCTGCCGACTACCGTCCGAAAGGTTGGCAACCGCCTGCCGTCACGGCGATGAACCCAGGCGTGGTTGAAAAAAATTGGCGGGATATGCTGACCGATCCGATGTTCTATGTTTTATGGGTTACCTATACTGCTGGGGCTGTATCCGGACTGATGCTAATCGGGCACGCTTCGCCGATTGGGCAGGAAGTGATCAAGCTGACGGCGGCAATGGCGGCAATGGCTGTAAGCATTTTGGCTTTGGCAAATACCGGCGGCCGGATTTTTTGGGGCTGGGTAGCTGACAAAATCGGGCGTTACCAAGCCTTGACCGCATTATATGCAGCGGTTGCGGCAATGATGTTTTTCCTGCCCAATGTGAGTCAATTCGTGCCTTTTGTCATTGTGATCTCCACTGTCGGGCTATGTTATGGCGGGTTACTCGGAATTTTCCCGATTATTACCGCTGACTTGTTTGGCATGAAAAACCTGGGGATGAACTATGGCATTATGTTCAGCGCCGTTTCGGCGGCCGCTGTTATAGGCCCCCGACTGGCTGCGCAAGTTAAGGAAGCAAGCGGCGGTTACAATCAGGCGTTTCTGATTTCTGCCGTATTAAGCGCTTGCGGCATGGTGCTGATATTATTTGTCAAGTATCAGTCGGAGAAGCGGCGTCGGCAAAATGTTGCAGCGGCGGAAGCTCGCTAAACTTAGGATAAATCCGAAGCTGGGGAGGTGGATTATCCGGGAGTCTTATCGTAAAGCATAGAGGTGCGAAAGCAAATTTCAGAGAGGTAAGGAGGAGTTTTGATGGAAGAAAAAAATGTACTGCTTCAAAAAGATGCCGGAATCGCCACGATTACCCTCAACCGACCAGACGCAATGAATTCGATGAACAAAGGACTGGTTGACGATTTCATTGCTGTTTTGACGGATGTTAAGCAGGACCCGGAAACCCGCGTGGTTGTTCTGACAGGGGCTGGCAAGGCGTTTTGCGCAGGCGGGGATCTATTTTACCTCGCATCTTTGACTGAACCGATTGTTGCGCACCGTTTTATTGGACAAGCCGGAACTATCATCAGCCTTATCAGGGGAATGGAAAAGCCGGTTATCGCTAAGGTGAATGGAGTCGCCGCCGGGGCAGGTTTCAATATCGCCATGGCGTGCGATATCGTGATCGTCGCAAAAACGGTAAAGTTTGCACAAAGTTTTGCCAAAGTCGGCTTAGTGCCTGACTGCGGTGGATTTTATCTGTTGCCGCGAGTTGTCGGCATGCACAAAGCGAAAGAACTGATGTTTACCGCCGATTTGATCGATGCGGAAACTGCGCTGCGCCTAGGCATCGCAAACCATGTCGTTGAGGAAGCAGATCTGACAGATACGGTAAACAAGCTGGCTGTCCGTTTGGCTGGCGGCGCGCCGATTGCGCTTGCCTTTATCAAAAAAATGGTCAATCGTAGCGACGTTCTCGATCTGGAAAGTACCTTGGCGTTTGAAGAGGATATCCAATGCATCTGCATGCAAACCGCAGATCATCAGGAAGGCGTAAAAGCGTTCAAGGAAAAAAGAGCGCCGGCGTTCCAGGGCAGATAACAACCAAGAGGCGGGAACATCTTCTGAAAACGGAAAAAAGAGGAGGCAACCATTATGAGTTGGCAGGATGATTATAAAAAGAAATTGGTGTCGATGGAAGAAGCAGCGGCTGTAATCAAATCGCATGATCGCGTATATTACCCCCCATGCGGCAGTGCACCGGCCACATTGATCGAAGCGATCACGAAACGGGGCATGGAACTGGATAACGTTTTGATGACGGGCGCGTTGGTACTATATCCGTTTGAATATATGAAGGGCGCATTCAAAGGGCATCTCAACCATCAAACGATCTTTTTGGGACCCTATGAACGAAAGGCATTTCCCGAAGGAAACGTGGAAGTAATCTCCTATCAGTTTGGCCAGACCGACTGGCTGACAGAAAATCGGATCAAACCCGACGTTTTTATCGTAGAAGTATCTGAACCCGATGAAAAGGGCTTTATGAGCTATGGTCCAATTGGAACCTTTAACGGCGATATTGCGGCCAAGTTCGCCAAGACGGTTATCGCGCAGGTCAACCGGCAGGCGCCCTATGTGTTTGGCGGGCCGAAATCTTTTATTCACGTCAGTGAAGTGACTCTGATCTGCGAAAGCGACCATAAGGTCGGAGAACTGCAGCAACCACCGGTGACAGATGTGGAGAAGCAAATTGCTTCGCATATTGTCGGCTATATTGAAGATGGATCAACGATTCAGCTGGGTCTTGGCGGGGTAGCCAATGCTGTCGGTTTCTTCCTTGAAAATCACAAGAACCTCGGAGTTCATACGGAAATGCTGGTTGATTCCATGGCAACGCTTACCGAGAAAGGCGTCATCAATGGTAGCAAAAAAACCTTGAATCCAGGAGAACTGACTTGCAGCTTCGGTATCGGTACCAAAAAACTATATGACTTCATGAACCGCAATCCCTTTGTTAAAACCTATCCGATCAGTGAAATCGCCAATGTAACGCAGATCGCCAAAAACGACAAATTTGTTTCGATAAATAATACGCTGATGTGCGATCTTACGGGGCAGATGTGCTCTGAGTCGATCGGGTTCGATCAATTCAGCGCAACAGGTGGTCAACTCGACTTTGTTCGCGGCGCCATCCAGTCCAAAGGCGGCAAATCATTTATCGCTTTCCGTTCTGTAGCAGAGAAAAAAGATGGTTCGATGATTTCCCGTATCACCGCGGCTTTGCCGCCGGGCGCTGTCGTCACTACGCCGCGAACTGATGTGCAATATGCGGTAACCGAGTTTGGCTGCGTCGATATCCGTAACAAGAGCATTCCGGAACGGGTGAAGGCGATGATTTCCATCGCGCATCCACAATTCCAGGATGAGCTGATGCAGGATGCCAAGAAATACGGTCTGATTTTCTAAACAAGGCTTTGCGGGGCAGGCGGGTTCGCCTGCTTGCTCTGCACAGTTCTCATGTGTACAGGTAAGGAGGAACCCTTATGTACGATATTAAAAAAGCGGCCGTTTTGGGATCGGGAGTCATGGGATGCGCCATTGCGGCTCATCTGGCCAATGCAGGACTACTGGTGACGCTGCTGGATATTGTTCCTGCGGCGTTGTCGGCGGAAGAAACTGCGGCAGGTCTCTTACTGAAGGATCGTGCGGTTCGAAACCGACTGGTGAACGCCGCCCGGGACAAAATGACCAACCCGCGGTCTACGCTGCTATATGAACCGCGTTATATCGACCGGATACAGTTCGGCAATCTGGACGATGATCTGGAATTATTGCGGCAGGCCGACTGGGTCATTGAGGCTGTCATCGAAAATCTGGCAGCGAAAACTCAATTGTTTAAGAAAATTGAACCCTTTCTCACAGACAAAACTATTTTGAGTTCAAATACTTCGGGAATATCGGTTAATGCAATGGCAAACGAGCTGCCAGAGGAACGACAAAAGAATTTCCTGGTAACCCACTTTTTTAATCCGCCACGCTACATGAAACTGATTGAATTGGTCGCAGCCCGGTCCACTGCTGAACCCGTATTCAGCTACATGCGCCGGTTTTGCGAAGACAATCTGGGCAAAGGCGTGGTCGTGGCCAAAGACACGCCGGGATTTGTCGCCAATCGCATTGGCATATATTCCTTTGGCGTTGTAGCGGCAAAAATGCAGGAACACGGTCTCGGCATTGTGGAAGCCGATGCATTGACAGGCGGCGAAATCGGTCGTCCCAATACCGGTACATTTCGTTTGATTGATATGGTTGGTCTGGATACTACGTTGTCTGTGGCGAACTATCAGTTGAAAAACGTTACTGACCCTGCTGAACGGGTCTTTTTAGCAATGCCGGATTTCTTTGCGCAGATGCAGCAAAAAGGTTATCTGGGCGACAAGACAAAACAGGGTTTTTATCGAAAACTGGACAAAGAAACGCAGGTCATCGATGTGGCCACGCTAACCTATGGGACAAAATCAGAACCGGACTTTCCCAGCCTGGCCAGCGCGAAATTGGCAAAAACACTGCGTGAAAAATTGACGTTGTGGCTGGCGGCCGAAGATAAAGCGGGGCGTTTTGTCTGGGATGTTTTGAAACAGACGCTGTTGTTTGTCGGCGGATTGATTCCGGCGGTGGCTGCTGACCCCCAATCGATCGATAACGGGATGAAATGGGGCTATAACTGGACAGTGGGTCCGTTTGAATTGTGGGACATGATTGGCGTGCGCAAATCAGCGGAAAGAATGAAGCAGGAAGGAGCGATTTTACCGCCGTTTGTCGAACAACTATTGGCGTCGGGGCGGGAAAAATTCTATGATGCTGATGTCCCCCCAATGGATTTGTTCAAGCAACCCGCTGCAGTTGTCCGCAAGTCACGGACTCCCGTGCGGGGAAACCAGGATGCGAGTTTGTTTGATCTGGAAGATGGCTTAGCCTGTTTTGTCATTCATTCACCCACTACCAGCTTGAGCGAACCAATGGTCGAATGCCTCCATCAGTCTATACAGGATGTGGAAGCAAATTATCTGGGGATGGTCATTGCCTCCGCAGGAAAAAACTTTTGTGTCGGCGCCAATCTGTCGATGATTATCGGCTTGGCCGAGGCGAAAGACTGGAAAGGCCTCGAAGCAGTGTCGGCGTTGTTTCAACAGGCAAATATGGCGGTTAAGTATTGTTCGAAGCCGGTCATTGCTGCCCCTTTCGGCATGACATTGGGCGGCGGCGCCGAGCTGGTTATGCACGCAGCTGGTGTTTTGGCCCAGGCAGAAACCAATATGGGACTGGTCGAAACCGGGGTTGGTTTGTTGCCGGGAGCCGGTGGCAACAAGGAGCTGTTTTTGCGACTTACGGCAGGCATTCAGCACGATACCGCCATCGACCTCGAACCCTTTACCCGGAAGGCCTTTGTAGCAATCAACGGCGGGAAAGTGTCGACGAGTGCGCCGGATGCAAAACGCATCGGCTATCTGCAGGAAAGTGACGACATGGTCATGAATCCTGATTTACAGCTGTTTCGTTGTAGACAGTGGGTAAAATTGCTGGCGGAAACAATGCCGACGCGCAACCCGAAAGTGTTGTGCAGGGTGTCCGGCGGCAGCCTGGTCAGCTGTCTGAAATCTGAGCTTTACAACAAGCGCCGGGGCGGTTTCATTACTGAACATGATGAACTGATCGGCGGTAAAATCGCCCATGTATTGTGCGGCGGAACCGTTAAGACAAACAGTCTGGTTACAGAACAATATCTGTTGGATTTGGAACGAGAGTGTTTCGTCAGTCTATGCGGCGAGGTGAAAACCCAGAACAGAATCCGACATATGCTGAAAAACCGCAAACCGTTGCGGAACTAAGGAAGGGGTCGAATGATGCAGCAAGTTTTTATTGTATCTGCAGCCCGGACGCCCACCGGCAAAGCGCCGAGAGGCCAGCTAAGCGGAAGCAGGCCGGATGAGCTGGCGGCGGCGGTCGTTAGAGGTTGCCTGGACAGGGTTCCATTTCTCGATAAAAACCAGATTGATGATGTAATAATTGGCTGTGCATTTCCCGAAATCGAGCAGGGTTGGAATGTTGCCAGAACGATTTCCGTCCGGGCGGGAATCCCCAATCGGGCAGCGGCAATGACAGTTAACCGTTTTTGCTCTTCAGGACTGCAGGCGATCGCTTTGGCTGCCGCCGAAATAAATTCGGGTTGGGCCGAAATCGTGGTGGCAGGCGGTGTAGAAAGCATGAGTACTATTCCGCTCGGAGGCATGAAACAGACGCCCAATCCATATTTGACGGAACATTACCCCGAGTATTACCTGTGGATGGGCTTGACGGCGGAGGAAGTGGCGGAGCGCTATGGCGTTTCGCGGGCGGCGCAGGATGAGTTTTCTCTGCAAAGTTATACAAAAGCGGAAACGGCAATTGCGCGCGGCGTGTTCCGGGAAGAAATTCAGACAGTGCCGCCGGAAATATCCGGTCTTGCCAAAGCGATTGATACCGACGAAATTAAACATGGCGTGACCTTGGCAGGACTTGAGAAGCTAAAACCTGTGTTTAAAATGAACGGAACCGTAACGGCGGCTAACTGCTCGCAGACGAGCGATGGCGCGGCGGCGGTAGTGGTGATGTCAGAAGCGAAAGTCAAAGAAACCGGGGCCGTTCCACTGGCGACGTTAAAGACGTTCGCTGTTGCCGGAGTGGATCCCGATGTGATGGGTATTGGCCCGATTGCAGCGATTCCCAAGGCATTGAAGCAGGCGAGACTGTCCTTAAGCGACATTGGCTTGTTCGAACTCAATGAAGCTTTTGCAGCACAAGCGATTGCCTGTATTCGTGCGTTGGAAATTGATCCGGGGCTGGTTAATGTCAATGGTGGCGCCATCGCTCTGGGACATCCGCTAGGGTGCACCGGCGCCAAGTTGACGACTTCCCTGATTTATGAGATGCGGCGGCGCAAGGTTAAATTCGGTGTCGTTAGCATGTGTATCGGCGGCGGTATGGGCGCTGCAGGTGTTTTTGAATTGGTGTGATTGGTTTTGCAGCAATAAAATAAACAGGGGCAGCGTGAAAACTTGAAAAGTTTCACGCTGCCCCTGTTTATTTTTAGATTGCCTACGGAAAAAACCTGCGCATTCCCCACATGATGCCGATCCCGGTAATCAGACCGCCGACGAATCCGACTGAAATCATCTTGTAGTTCCAGCTGCGTTCTTCCCAGTCTTCAATTTCGGCCATCGCCTGGGATTCGGCCTCGGCCTTGGCAGCGTCCTCGGCTGCCTGCCGTTGTTCACGGTTATTGTAATAAGAATAGGCGGCAGAATTGACTCTGACAAACGGCGTTCCCTTGATCCGTTTGGCCGAAAGGCTGATCAACCGTTTGGCTTCAAACCGCTCCAAAATCCGCAGGATATCATCCCGGTCAAGATCAGGGTGCGCCTTGTCCAGCGTATAGTGCAGGCTAAAAAAGTTTCCCTGCTTCTTATCTTCGTCCAAAAGTGTTTTTAGCACCCGGTCTTTTTCGTCCACCAGCCAACACCTCCAACTAATAATTTCCACAGAACAGCCGACGAGTCCTGCTAGCAGGATAATGCCCAATATATACCGAACTGATGTAAGCGAACCACACACAGAAACGAATTTTATGAATAAGGCAGGGAAAGTCAATGCCCGCCATTGTCGTCATTGCTCCCCATCAGGAAATCAGTGACATCGTTAATGAGATCGGCTTGCCTGACAGTGAGGCCGGATGCATTATCGCCAGGATGGAACAGGGGGTCCTCGCGGCCCGCTCTTCCGTCGAAGCTGGCGCGCGGGTGTTGGTCAGCCGCGGCCTGACTTACCGGATGATCGTCGAGGCGCTGCCGCTGATCCCGTGCGTCGAAATCAAAGTGAGCGGTTATGATGTCCTGCGGGCGTATTCACTGGCAGCAAAAAGCAGCAGTCGGCCGGCGATTGTCGACCGTCAGGAGGTCGTCGACGGATTTGTCAGTATCGAAACTATTTTGCAGTCTCGCTCGCCGGCGGTCAAAGTTTCCCTGAAAGGCCGGCAGGAAGTGCGCGCCGCAGTTGAGACAGCTGTGCAGGCGGGAGCAGACTGTATCGTCGGCAATCAGGCAGTCGTGCAGGAAGCCCAGCGACGCGGACTAGCCAGTTTGTTGGTCCGCTCCGGCCAGGAATCGGTCCGTACCGCCATGTATACGGCGCAAATCATCCTCGGCAGGCTGCGGATGCAGGAAACGAACGCCCGCCAAATCGACACCATCATTAATGCGGTCGAATACGGTATTCTGGCGATCAACACGCAGGGCGAGGTCACAGCGATCAATACTGAAGCCCGCCGCCTGTTACAAAGAGGCAAAGAGGGCGGGACTCATGAAACGGCGTTGATCAAAAAAATGTTGGCGGTCAGCCAGGCTGGGGAAAGGCGGACCGGCATCATCGAAAAAAATGGTCCGCAGAGTGAAATCGTGATCAATTTCCACCCCATTGTCAGTCAAAACTTAACAGTCGGACTGGTGGCTACCTTGCAAGAACTGCAACAGCTGCAGGATATCGAGCAGATCACACGGCGGGAACTGGTGCGCCGTGGTCGTATTGCCAAGCACTCATTCGCTGAAATCCAGACCCAAGTTCCGCTGATGCGGCGTGTCGTTGACGATGCCATCCGATTCGCCGCTTATGATTCCCCACTGCTGATTCTGGGTGAAACCGGCGTTGGCAAGGAATACTTCGCCCATGCAGTTCATCAGGCCAGCCGGCGCAAAAACGGTCCGTTTCTTGCTGTCAACTGTGCATCGATCCCGGAGAGCATTCTGGAAAGCGAGCTGTTCGGTCATTCGGAAGGCGCGTTTACCGGTTCCCGGCGCGGTGGCAAAATGGGCTTGTTCGAACAGGCGCATGGCGGTACCATCTTTTTGGATGAAATCGGTGAGATGCTGGAACAATGCCAGGTCCGACTGCTACGGGTGTTGCAGGAATATGAAGTTTACCGTCTGGGCGACAATCGGACGATTCCGGTTGATATCCGAGTGATTGCGGCGACCAACCGCGATCTGTGGTCTTTGGTAAAGAACCGTAAATTCCGTGAAGACCTTTACTACCGACTGGAAGCACTTACGATCGAAGTGCCGCCGCTACGCGAGCGCAAAGCCGACATTGACATGTTTGTACATTATTTCATCAACCATTTCAATCGGCTGTATTCAGGCGCAGTCAGCGATATCGCGGCGGATGCGCTGCGGTTGTTGCAGGAATACGATTGGCCGGGCAACATCCGTGAACTGCAGAATATTGTCGGCAGGTTGGTAGCGCTGGCCGCGGACAGCTGCATCACAGTCGATGAAGTCCGGCGCTGTCTGAGGCGCCGGATGAACGAGGCAACACCGGAGAGTGGCCTACGTGCAGCCGAAACCGCCGTGATCCGGCAGACGCTGCAAGAAACTGGCGGCAATAAGCAATTGGCTGCCAACTTGCTCGGAATCTCCCGCGCCACTCTCTGGCGCAAATTAAAATCCGGTAACGAATAAAACGTTTCAAAAATAATAGTAATGTTTCAAATTTGATACTTTTTTTACCCAAAGCAGGTGTGGTTTCTAATCGCACTTGCTTTGTTTTATTGCTCTTTTCAGCATTTTCAGAATATATAAAAATAATTGGCATGGTTTTTGCGAGTGTTACATACGAAAGGGAGGAGATGTACCATGGCAAAAACTTTACCGATCGTTCCATCAGCCCAACCTGGCAGCATGGCGGAAGCGCCTTCCGGAATCGTCTGGCGCGAACAACATCCGCAAATTGGCGCAAAATGCAATCTCTGCCTGACTTGTCTGTTGTACTGCCCGGAGGGGGCGCTGGTGGAGACCCCGAATCAAGTCGACGTCAGGTTGAATCTGTGCAACGGGTGCGGTACCTGTGCGGTCGAATGTCCTCAGCAGGCCATCGTGATGGTAGCGGAGTTCTCCGGTGACCGCGGCGTGTTTCCGCTAAAGGAGGGAAAACCATGAGTGCGATTTTACTTACCGGCAGTGAAGCGGCGGCTTACGGCGCCAAACTGGCCCGCATCGAAGTGTTGTCCTATTATCCGATCACACCGGCGTTTCCGGCGATGGAACGCATCAGCAAGTTCATCGAAGATGGTGAGATGAAGACGGAGTTCGTCCGGGTGGAATGCGACCATAGCGCACTGGCAGCCGCACTCGGCGCTTCGCTGGCCGGTAGCCGCAGTTTTACCGTTACCAACTCGCAGGGCCTCTTATATATGACCGAGGTTGTTTACCATACCGCAGGTCTTCGCCAACCCGTCGTTATGGCAGTGGCAAACAGGGCGCTGTCGGCGCCTCACAGCCGCTTCCCCGAACATGGCGACGCGATTTCCCAAGACGCCGCCGGCTGGGTTCAGTTGTTCTGTGAAAACAATCAGGAAGTGTTGGACACGACGGTGCAGGCCTATCGAATTGCCGAAATTTGCCGTTTGCCGGTGATGGTGAATTATGAAGGCTATATCCAGTCGCATACACAGGAAGAGGTGGTTGTTCCAGACCAGGAAGCGGTCGATGCATTCCTGCCGTTTCAGCGAATAGCCGCTCTCGACATAAATAATCCGCAGGGGCTGAATACGGTGACCAGTCCCGAGTTTTACATGGACTACAAATTTCAGCAGGATGAGGCGATGAAACATTCCGCATCCGTTATCGATGCAGTGGCTGCAGAGTATAAGGCCCAGTTCGGAGCTGTCCATGACTGGCATGGCGCCGTCGAAGCCTACCGGCTGGAAGATGCCGAGCATGTGGTCGTCACCATGGGGTCGGCGGTCAGTGATGCCCGGATCGTGACAGACCAGCTTCGCGCTGCAGGGAAAAAGATCGGTCTGCTAAAAATCCGGGCTTATCGGCCATTCCCGACCGAGGCAGTGCGTGAACAGCTGAAAAAATGCCGTTTGGTCACCGTGATTGACAAAAGCATCATTTTCGGTTCCGGCGGTGCGCTCGGTCTGGACTTGAAAGCGGCTCTGTACGGAACCCAGGCGCCAGCAATCAATAGCTTCATTGTTGGACTGGGCGGACGTGATTTCGGACCGCAAGACATTGCGCAGTTGATCAGCCTGTCGGAAAGCCAGCCGCCGCAAACCGCCGCATACCAGTGGTTTGGACTGTAAGGGAGGTAGAGTCATGAGTTTGAGCATGAAAGATATTCCCCAGCAAGACCTGTTCGGCCCGGGTAATGCCGGCTGCCGCGGCTGCGGCGCTGCCATCGCTGGGCGACAGGCGATGAAAGTCCTCGGTTCCAGCAGCATCGTAACCATCCCGGCGTCCTGTATGGCCACGCTCAGCGGCAACAACCAGCGTACAGCCTGGAATGTGCCGTTTTACCACACCCTGTTTGAAATCGCGCCGGCAGTGTCGGCGGGGATTCGCGCCTCGCTGGATGCGCAGGGGATCAAAGATGTCAACGTGGTATCCTGGGCCGGTGATGCCGGAACTGCCGATATTGGCTTTCAGTCGCTGTCAGGCGCAGCCGAGCGAAACGATTCGATCATTCACGTCTGTTATGACAACGAGATGTATATGAATACCGGCGGGCAGACCGGCAGCCAGACCCCGTTGTATGCGATCACCAGCAACCAGCAGAAAGGGAAGAAGACCGGCAAAAAAGATATGATGGCCATCATGCTGGCTCACGGGATCGGCTACGCAGCCAGCGCCTCGATTGCCTATCCGCTTGATCTGATGGAAAAATTTAAAAAAGCGATCGCCCGCGACGGATTCAGTTACATTCATATACTGGCGCCCTGCTATCGCGGCTGGGACATTGCGACCGACCAATCGGTGGCGACTGCCCGCCGGGCCGTCGAATGCGGTCTGTGGGAACTCTATGAGGTGGAGGACGGTGTCCGCACCCGCACTGTCGAACCGGCGTTTATTCCTGTGGCCGATTATCTGAAACCGCAGGGACGGTTTCGTCATCTGACGCCGGCGATGATCGCGGAAGTGCAGCAGGCGGTCGATCGATACTATGGACGGGGAAAGGAGCTGTAATCATGCAGGAAGTTCGCGTTCATGGCCGATTTGGTCAACCTGTGGGGAAATTGGTTGCCGCGCTGAGTCGCCATGCCAGCCAAAAAGGCAAGCATGTGCAAGTTTTTAACTGTTTTGCCGCGTATCGACCCGGCGGCCCGATGTATACGGTGCTGCGCACCGCCGACGAGGCTGTGCTGCAGCGTTCGGCGAATAATGTCAGTCCGGACGTTGTCGTCGTGCTGGACAACAGTCTGTTTGCCTCGCAGGATGTTACAAAAGGGCTGAAACTGGGCGGTACGGTTATCGCATTGGGTGTCGGTCCGGAAATTCTCGGCGATAAAGCAACAAGATTTTCCTTTCTGCCACTTGACTCATTTCTGGCCGACCGGAGCATGCCGGCGATCGAAGCGGGCCTGATAAAAAGCCTGGAGCAATGCCAGGCGTTGTAAGCCAACAGACCGGGAGTTCAAAATTTGAGGAGGTCGTATTGTGAGTATTGCGGTCATGTCACTCCTTGCCCTGGTTGTCGCTCTGGTCGTAAGTTGCGTGACTCCCAAGAACATCGGCGTGTTAGCCATCGCTCTGGCCTTCATCGTCGGCGGGATCTTCGGCGGTGTTTCCACAGCAAAAATCATCGGTGGTTTTCCTCTCGCTTTATTTATGACGCTGGTGGGCGTAACTTACCTGTTCGGCATTGCCCAGGCCAATGAAACAATCGACAAGATCACAAAGTACGCCGTAAAAGCGGTGGGCGGACGAATCGCCCTGCTGCCGATCATCCTGTTCTTCGTTGCTTTCGCATTGGCTTCTATCGGACCCGGCCAGATCGCGATTGTCGCCCTGATGGCGCCGCCCTGTATGTTGCTGGCGGAAAAAGTCGGCATCAACCCGTTCCTGATGGCCCTGATGGTCGGCAACGGCGGGCAGGCCGGCGCCACGTCGCCGATTGCGCCAACCGGCATCATTGCCAATGGCCTGGTAGCAAAACTCGGCTACACCGGTCTGGAATTTCCGTTGTTCTTCTACAACTTCCTCGGCCATCTGGCTGTTGGCATCATCGCCTATGCCCTGTTTGGCGGTTTGGCATTGTGGAAGAACCGCAACGAAGTCGTCTCGCAGGAAGTAAATGACGCATTGTTGATCAAGGTTGAGCCCTTTACCCGGCAACAGCTAATGACCCTCGTCGGGATCGGCGCCTTGCTGATTATCGCCCTGGTTTTCAAAAAAGATGTCGGTCTGTCGGCATTCACGATCGGCGCCATTTTGACCCTGCTCAATGCGGCGGATGAGAACAAGGCGATCAAGGCGATGCCATGGAGCACGATCCTGATGGTGTGCGGCGTCACGGTGCTGATCAGTCTGATGAAAGATGTCGGCGGCATGGCGCTGTTCGCATCCTTCATAGCCAAGTTTTCCACGCCGTTCACCGTGACGGCTGTCTATGGGTTTGTGGCGGCGATCATCTCCGTCTACGCCAGTACTTCCGGCGTTATCCTGCCAGCCTTCATTCCGATGATTCCCGACCTGCTCAAAAACATCGGCGGTGGCGATCCGATGGCGCTGATCAACACCGTTGTCGTAGCCGGCCACCTGGTTGACGTCAGCCCGTTATCGACAACCGGTGCACTGTTGATCGCTGGCGCCGGTCCGGCCACCGACAAAACAAAACTGTTCCGCAGTATGATTTACTGGGGTTTTGCCATGTCGGTCGTCGGCGCAATGCTCTGCTGGTTTTTCTTTACTGTCTTGAAGGTATAGGAAGGCGGAACGGCGAAAATGAAAACAATTGAAGTGTATCATGCCGACTCGCTGGCCGGTCCGCTGGGCAAACTGAAACAGGCGTTTGAAGCGGCAGTGAGCGGGACGACCATCAACCTGACCTCGGGCCGTTCCAAAGAACTGGCCGAACGAATCGCAAGCGGCGCTGTCTGTGACGTATTTGCGCCATCTGACCCGGCAGTGGTTCCAGCCACAGGTACTGACTGGTCAATTATTTTTTCGGCCAATGAGATGGTCCTGATTACCCAGCCGGGCAACCCGCAGCAGCTCGGGAAAATATCTGACCTGGCCGCACCTAATATATCTTTGGCCCGGGTTGTCGGCGAAAAGGACATGGCTACAACGCGCAGCCTGCGGTTTATCCGGCAAGCAGCCGAAGCAGAAGGCGCAGCGGATCTGGCCGAGTCAATCATTGCGGCAACCTGTGTCCAGGCGCCGACGATCCCTGATGCCGTGGCAGCCGTGACCAACGGCAGCGCCGATGCCGCAGTTGTCTACTATTCGGCGGCTGTTGCCGCTGGCAATGCGGTGGCGATCATTCGGTTTCCGGCTACTGTCAACCTGAGCGGCGAAATCCGCAACGCGTTGTCAATTCCGGCGACGGCTGCCGACTATGAAACCGCCTGCCACTTCATCCGGTTCATCCTGTCTGGTCCGGGGCAGGCCATTTTGCAAGCATCCGGACAACCGCCGTTGGTACCGCCGATTCTCAGCGGACCTGTGCCGCAAAGCTTCATCACTGCATAACAAAGGAGGGAATCCCTGATGAACGAATCGATCCACAGTTACATGAAAGTCGGCCTGATCCATTTCATGGCCTATCCGGCTGTGATCAAGGGCGAAGGGCCCATCGAAGAGACGTTCCGCAAGATCGCCGTCGACGACTATTTTGACGTGGCTGAGATCACCTGGATCAAAGATCCCGCAGTCCGCGGCAAGGTAAAGAAAATGATCGACACCTCACACCTGGAAGTGGCCTATGGCGGACAGCCGCGACTACTCACCACCGGACTGAATATCAACGACCTCGACGACGCAGGTCGGCAGAAGGCGATTGCCACATTGAAAGAAGGGATCGACGAAGCCTATGAGATGGGCGCGCTCGGGTTCGCCTTCCTCAGCGGCAAATATAGCGAAGACAAAAAAGAAGAAGCATATCAGGCGCTGGTCCAGTCGACCAGGGAACTGTGCGCTTACGCGAAATCGAAAGGCAGCATGAAAGTGGTGCTGGAAGTCTTCGACTATGACGTCGACAAGGCATCCCTGATCGGGCCGGTTGCTCTGGCCAAACGCTACGCAGAAGAAGTCTGCCGCGATTGCGACAACTTCGGCCTGATGGTCGACCTCAGCCATCTGCCGCTGCTGCGCGAAACCTCGGTCGAATCGCTGCTGCCGGTCAAGGATTATATTGTGCATGCCCATATGGGCAACTGCGTCTGCAAAGATCCGGCGCTGCCCTGCTACGGCGATGCCCACCCGCGGTTCGGTTTTCCCGGCGGTGAAAATGATGTGGACGAACTGGTCGAATACCTGCGGGTACTGTTGTCGATCGGTTTCCTCAGCAAGGAAAAACGGCCGGTCGTCAGTTTTGAAGTCAAACCGTTCGGCGATGAAGACCCCGACCTGGTGGTTGCCAATGCCAAACGGGTGCTGAACCGGGCCTGGGATAAGGTATAGTAGCAGCACGAACGAGTGAAAGGAGCTGAATGATTCCGTATGAAAAGTATTGAACAACTCCAGGAAATATGTAAGGACGTGCGGGCTGACATCGTCAAGATGACCGCCGCAGCCGGTTCCGGCCATCCCGGCGGCAGTCTGTCTGCGGTGGAAGCGATGGTTGCCTTATACTTCAATGTGATGAAACACCGTCCGGATGATGTGAAATGGCCGGAGCGCGACCGGTTTTTTCTGTCCAAGGGGCATGCCTGTCCGGTCGTCTATGCAGTCATGGCCCGTTCGGGCTACTTCCCGGTAGAGGAACTGTTGACCCTGCGCAAATGTGGCACCCGGCTGCAGGGACATCCCAGCTGTAAAACGCTGCCTGGTATCGAGGTGTCAAGCGGGTCACTGGGGCAGGGCCTGTCAGTTGCCAACGGGATTTCACTGGCTGCCAGACTGGATAAAAAAGACTTCCGCGCCTATTGCCTGCTTGGCGACGGTGAACTGCAGGAAGGCCAAGTCTGGGAAGCGATCATGACATCGGCCCATTACAAACTCGACAATGTCTGCGCCGTAGTCGACTACAACGGGCTGCAGATCGACGGCAACGTGGAGCAGGTCATGGGGATTGCGCCGCTGGCTGATAAATGGCGCGCCTTCAACTGGCATGTCATCGAAATCGACGGCCACGACCTGGTCAAGATGCTGGCCGCCTATGAAGAAGCGAAAAACACCAAAGGCAAGCCCAGCGTCATCATCATGAAAACCGTCAAAGGCAAAGGAGTCTCGTTTATGGAAAACGTCGCCGGCTGGCACGGTAAATGCTGCAATCTCGAGGAAATGAACCGGGCCATGGATGACATTTACGGGAGGGGGAACTGATATGAGCCTGCCGATGCTGCCGACCCGTGACGGCTATGGACACGGACTGGTTGAACTGGGAGCGAAAAACCCGAACGTGGTGGTGCTGGACGCCGATCTGGCAAAATCCACCCGCTCCGACTGGTTTCAGGCTAAGTACCCCGAGCGTTTCTTTGACATCGGAATCGCCGAACAGGATATGATCGGCACCGCTGCCGGGCTCGCCCTGGGCGGCAAGATTCCGTTTGCGACCACTTATAGCGTATTTGTGGCCGGGCGGGCCTGGGATCAGATCCGCACCACCGTCTGTTATTCGGAACTCAATGTAAAAATCGCCGGTGCGCACGGCGGCATCTCGGCCGGCGGCGACGGCGCGACCCACCAGGCGCTGGAAGACCTGGCGCTGATGCGGGTGCTGCCCAACATGCACGTGCTGGTCCCTTGCGATGCCAATGAAGCCAAACAGGCGACCATCGCCGCAGCCGAGATTTTCGGACCCTGTTTCCTGCGGTTCGCCCGCGAAGCGACCCCGGTGTTCACGCCGGAAAACGAACCGTTTACAATCGGCAAAGCCAAACTGATGAAGCCGGGCAGCGATGTCACGATCATCGCCGCCGGGCCGATCGTTTACGAAGCCTTGCTGGCGCATGACCAGCTGCAGGCGGAGGGAATCTCGGTCCGCGTGCTCAACATGCACACGCTGAAACCGCTCGATGAGGCGGCCGTGTTGGCGGCAGCCCAAGAAACCGGCGCGATCGTGACAGCGGAAGACGCCCAGGTCATCGGCGGACTTGGCGGCGCAGTGGCTGAGCTGCTGGTGAAGCATAAACCGGTTCCGGTGGAAATGGTTGGGATCGAGGATCGGTTCATGGAATGCGGTCTGCCGGAAGAACTGGCCATCAAATACAACCTGACCGCGCCAGCGCTGGTTGCGGCGGTCAAGAAAGTGATTGGGCGGAAATAATTCCTTTTACACAAACGACGAATTCGATTTAATCGTATTCGTCGTTTTTTTCGCTAATTACGAAGGATAACGCAATGTTGTGTCGAAACTACAACGTGCAGAAGCGAACGGCGGCATTGGCGAGGGGGAGCAAGGTGAACACTTTTTCTTGCGGGACAAATCATATCGAAGCCCTCTGTGATGGCATCCTGGATGTGCTGAGCGATGGGGTTTATATTTCCGACCGCAGTGGAATCACGCTGAAAGTCAATGCAATGTATGAGCAATTGACCGGGCTGAAAAAGGAAGAATTGTTGGGCAGGCACGTATTGGAACTGGTCAGGGAAGGAAAGTATGATGTCGTATTAAATCCGGAAATTGTAAAGTCAGGCAAACCGAAAACTTCGGTGCAAATGACAAAGATCGGCAAGAAGGTCATTTTAAGCGGCCATCCGGTGTTTGACAAGTTCGGTCAGGTCGCGATGGTCGTCACTTTTGTCCGTGACGTGACCTTGCTGTCGCAATTGCAGGACCAGATGGGGCATCAACAGGAACTGTTGGACCGGTTCCGTAGCGAAGCGCAATATATTTCAAACAAAAGTTCAGCTCACACTTATTCAGAAGTGCAGAGCACGCGCATGATGAAACTGATCGGCTTGATGGATGCGTTGGCAAAATCGGACGCCACGGTGTTATTGTTGGGTGAAACAGGGGTGGGGAAAGGCGTGGCCGCCCGGCGGATTCACGAAAAAAGTCCGCGCTCCCGTCAGCCATTTTTCAAAGTTGACTGTACGACGATTCCGGAGAATCTGATAGAGTCCGAACTGTTCGGCTATGAAGCGGGTGCATTCTCGGGTGCACAGGCCAAAGGAAAAGCCGGTCTGTTTGCTATGGCGGACAAAGGAACCTTGTTTTTGGATGAAATCGGCGAACTGTCTCTGACGGCTCAGGCCAAATTGCTGCGGGCCCTGCAGGACCAGGAAATCATGCGTGTCGGTTCGACGACGGTGTCGCGGGTCGATGTGCGTTTCATCGCGGCGACCAATCGTGATTTGCAACAGGCGGTCGAGCAGGGATCGTTCCGACGGGACCTGTATTATCGGCTGAAAGTCGGCGTTTTAGAGCTGCCGCCTCTGCGCGAGCGAAAAGAGGACATCATGCCGCTCGTTCACAATTTTCTCGAGCTGTTCAACCACAAGTACAAAAAGAAAGTCCGCATTTCGCCAGAGACGGCGCAGCAGTTGACCGAATACCGCTGGCCGGGCAATGTGCGCGAGCTGGAGAATTTCGTACAGAGCATGGTGGTCATCCGCGAAGGAGAAACGCTGCAAGTGTCAGACTTGCCGCATTATATGGCGCAGCCGCGCGTCTGCATCGACCAGCGGTGCGGTTCGCTGAACGAGATCATGGAAGAAATGGAAAAAGAGCTGCTGCGGACGGCTTTGCAGGAGAAGAAGTCAGTTGCAGCGGTTGCCAGCTATTATCAGGTGGATCGGACAACGATCTTTCGCAAATTAAAACGCTATGGATTGATCAAATAATATTTTGTTGCAAGATTGCACATGCTGTTGCAAAACGGCAACGAGCGTAAAGACGCCGTGGTGTAGCTTCCAATAGTCGATATGGGAATTTTGTTGAAATTATGCAACAAAATTCCCATTTTTATGTTTTGGCCTTAACATGCCGGCTTTGCGGCGATGCCGAAGAATACCGGAGTTTTGGCGCTTGGCACAGAACTTGCTTTACAAATATACGAGACGAAGTTTCTGACTGGCAGGTACACTGATGTTGGTCCGGTTGCCACAAAAATGCGACCATTGACGTTTTTAGCGCATACAAAAGGCCTGCCTAGTCTGTCGTCGCTTATTTGTATTGTGAAAGGAGAATGTCTGATGGAAACCAATTGTGCAGTTCTCTCACCCCAGGAATATCGCTTGCAGGAAGAGCAGGCCGGACGGGATATTTACGCAGGACGGAAGCGTCCCTATAAAATCCTCAAATCGATTCAAACCCTGCGTCCGATCATCGACGTGGAGCGGGCCCGATATTTTACCGAATCGATGAAAGAAACCGAAGGTCAGATGCTAATCCTGCGCTGGGCCAAAGCCATGCACCACATCGCCGAAAACATTACGGTCTATATTGATGACAACCAGTTACTGGTCGGTCGTTCCGGCGCACAGGGCCGCTATGGCATTCTCTATCCCGAGCTGGACGGTGACTTCCTGGGCCTGGCGCTGGAAGAAATGCCGAAACGGGTTGGCGCGCCGTTCTCGATCTCCGAGGCGGATGCAAAGATCGTCGCCGAAGACATCGCGCCTTACTGGATGGGCAAAACTTACCATGAAAGCCTGACCAAAGCGCTGCCGGCCGAGACGCTGAAACTGACCTATGAACCGACCAATCCGCTGCTGTCCCGCTACATCGTCAACGAAACCTCTTCCTTCCGGTCGTCCATCCAATGGGTGCACGACTATGAAAAGGTCCTGAAGCGCGGCTTCAAGGGGATCAAGGCAGAAGCCGAACAAAAAATGGCGGCGCTTGACCCGCTGAGTCCGGTCGACAATATGGAAAAACGACCGTTCCTCGAAGCGATCGACATTGCTTGCGACGCGATCGTGCTCTGGGCGAAACGTCACGCCAAACTGGCCGGCGAAATGGCCGTGGTCGAGCAAGATCCGGCCCGTAAACTGGAACTGCAGGATATCGCCGAGCGCTGCGCCTGGGTACCGGAAAACCCGGCCCGCAATTTCCGCGATGCGATGCAGTCGCAGTGGTTTACCCAGATGTTCTCCCGGATGGAGCAAAAGACCGGCACGATCATTTCCAACGGACGCATGGATCAATACCTGTACCCGTATTACAAACAGGACAAAGAAGCGGGAGCCCTGACTGACGAGCAGACTCTTGAGCTGATGGAATGCATGTGGGTGGGAATGGCGCAATTCATCGACCTGTATATTTCGCCGACCGGCGGCGCCTTCAACGAAGGCTATGCTCACTGGGAAGCGGTTACCATCGGTGGACAGACCAGAGAAGGTATGGACGCGACCAACGACCTGACCTATCTGTTCCTGCAATCCAAACGCGAATTCCCGATGCACTACCCCGACCTGGCCGCCCGTATCCATGCGCGTGCTCCGGAACGTTACCTGTATGAAGTGGCCGAAACCATCAAGGAAGGCTCTGGCTTCCCGAAACTTTGTAATGACGAAGAAGTCGTGCCGGTACTGCTCGCCAAAGGCGCCAGCTTCGAAGACGCCTACGATTATGCCGTGTCCGGCTGTACAGAGTGCCGCATGCCGAACCGGGAAACCTATACCAGTCCCTGCGCCTACATCAATTTCCCGGCGGCAGTCGAGATGACGATGTACAACGGACGGATGAAAAAACACGGCAACGAGTTGATCGGTCTGGAAACAGGCGACCCGACGTCCTTCAAAACCTGGGATGAGTTCTGGAAAGCTTACATGAAACAGCACATCAACTTCCTCAAGCACGCTTTCATCCAGCAACACATCATCATCAACCTGCGGCCGAAGCATTTTGCCTGGCCGATGGGCTCTGCGCTGAACGACTGCTGCATGGACGACATGAAAGATATCCATTCGCCAGTGATCAAAGGCGGCATCGACCTCGGTTATTTCGAATTCATGGGCTATGCCACCGTCATCGACTCGTTGGTGGCGATCAAAAAGCTGGTCTATGAAGAGAAGAAAATCACGATGGCCGAAATGGTGGAAGCGATGCGGGCCAATTTCGAAGGCAAGGAAGCCATCCGGCAGCTGGTCGCCAATGCACCGAAATATGGCAACAATGATGAATACTCCGATGCCATCGGCAAGCAGCTCGACCGCGAGTGCCTGCAGTTTACCAAGCAGTATTCCAAAGAACTTGGCGTTCATCTGGACCTGCGACTGGTTCCGTTCACCTCGCACGTTCCGTTCGGCAAAGTAGTCGGCGCCACACCCAACGGACGCAAAGAATATTCGCCGCTGTCCGACGGTTCGGCTGCTTCCCAGGGCTGCGACGCAAATGGCCCGACCGCGGTGCTGATGTCGAACTACATGACTAAAAACTACGATTTCCGCGAGCGGGCGGCTCGTCTGCTCAATGTGAAATTCACCCCGTCGATTGTCGCCGGTGAGGCGGGCACCCGCAAACTGGTCGCCTTTATCAAGACCTGGTGCGACCTGCGCCTGTGGCACTTGCAGTTCAACGTAATCAACCAAAAGACGCTGCTTGCGGCGAAAAAAGACCCGGAAAACTACCGCGGACTGATCGTGCGGATCGCCGGCTACAGCGCCTATTTCACCGATTTGTCGCCGGACCTGCAGGATGATTTGATCTCCCGGACCGAGAACCACACCATCTGATTATTGATTATCCGAAAGTAAAATAATGGCGGGCGGGTTCCGTCAAGTTGACGGAACCCGCTTTTCAGGAGGAAAACTGTGAACGCGCCGAACACACAACCTGCCAAAGGCTGCGTCTTTAATATTCAGCACTATTCGGTCCACGACGGACCAGGTATCCGGACCATCGTTTTTCTGAAGGGCTGTCCGTTGTCTTGCCGCTGGTGCAGCAACCCCGAGTCACAAAAACTGACGCCGGAAGTCGCCTACAATCCGAACAAATGCATCGGCTGGGCCGATTGCTTCCGCTGCGGCAGCGCTTGCCCGTCCGCAGCCGTTCGTCAGGAAGCAGCCGGAAAAATTTCGATCGACCGCCAGGCGTGTACCGATTGTTTCGCCTGTGTCGAGGCCTGCCCGTCCAAAGCCTTGCATCTGTTCGGCGCGATGATGAGCATCGATGAGGTAATGAAGGTCGTCGAAAGGGACAGCGCCTTTTACTCGCGATCGGGCGGCGGACTGACGATCAGCGGTGGTGAGCCGCTGGTTCAGGCTGATTTTACAATCGCCCTGCTCAAAGAAGCGAAACGTCGCAGGATCAACACGTCGATGGAGACCTGCGGAGCCGCCGAATGGACCAAGTTGCACGAGGCCTGCGGTCATCTTAACAGCCTGCTGTTTGACGTCAAATCACTCGATCAGTTGAAGCACCTGGAATTTACCGGCGCCGACAATACGCTGATTTTGGAAAACCTGCACAAGATTCGTCAGGCGTTTCCGCAGCTCGAAATCCTGGTGCGGACACCTTTGATTCCCGGTTTCAATGATACTGAGGCCGAAATTGCCACGATTGTCGATTTCATCAGTCAGCTACACGTCGGCTTCGAACTGTTGCCGTATCACCGTATGGGGCAATCGAAATATCAGTTTCTTGACAGGCAGTATCCGATGGGGGAAGTCAAACTGAATGAGGAACGGGCCAAAGAACTGACGGAATATGCAAAAAAGAGGAGGAACGCCCATGCGGATCATTGATTTTCGGTTTCGGCCCAATACGGCCGAAACGTTGACCGGTATCGCCAACAGCGCCATGTTTAAAGGACTGTGCGCGACGATTGATTTTGACAAGATGAAACCGCAAACCATCGACGAAGTCGTGGCCGATCTGAACAGCCATTCGGTCGTCAAGGCGGTCATCACGGGACGGGACTGCGAAAGCACTTTTGCGTCGAAGTCCAACAACCCCAGCGTGCTGGAGTTCAAATCCAAGTATCCCGACAAGTTCATCGCTTTTGCCGGGGTCGACCCGCACAAAGGGATGCGCGGCATCCGCGAACTGAACAAACTGGTGACAGAAGACGGGTTTCGCGGCGCGGCCATCGACCCATACCTGGCGCAGATTTATGTCAACGACGCCAAGTTTTACCCCATCTATGCCAAATGCTGCGAACTGGAGATTCCGGTGATCATGACGACCGGTCCGGCGACTCTCGTTCCCAACACTGTCATCGACCATGTTGCGCCGCGCTACATCGACTTTGTCGCCCGCGATTTTCCCGAACTGAAGATCGTGGTCAGCCATGGCGGTTATCCCTGGGTCAATGAAATGATCATGGTGACGCAGCGCAATGCCAACGTGTACCTGGAACTGTCGGAATATGAATTTTTTCCGCAGTCGGAAGCCTACATCCAGGCGATCAACACGCTGATCACAGACAAGGTCGTGTTTGCCAGCGCCCATCCGTTCGTCGATTTTCGCGTTGCGCTGAAAAATTACGAATCAATTCCATTTTCACCGGAAGTCCGCGAAAAAATCATGTTCAAGAACGCTGCCCGCATCCTGGGCATTGAGGACAACTTTGTCGACAGCCCGGTAGCCTCAGGTGAATCGATGGAACGGATCATCATTGAAAGCGTGCTGAAAGAACTGGCCAAACGCGGCATGGTGGCGAGGTAATCCTGATGGGTACTCACGGAACTGTGTGAGAAAGATGGTGAGTGTATGAAGATTGGCCGGGTAATCAACAATATCTGGGCGACCCGTAAGGAAGAATCGCTGGTCGGCCTCAAGCTGATGATCGTTCAATATCTTGACGCAGAAAACAAACCGACGCCGGAGATCGTGGTTGCCGCTGATTTTATCGGCGCAGGCATCGGCGAAAAAGTGTTGGTAGCGGCAGGCAGTTCGGCCAGACAGACCGGCGGCCTGGACCATGTGCCAATTGATGCCGTGATTGTCGCGATCATTGACGAAGAAAAACCAAAGGACGGCCCGAGGCAGAGCAATGCAAAGTGAAATTTGCGAACTGGTGAAACTGGCCGGGGTCGTTGGCGCCGGTGGCGCCGGGTTTCCGACTTACGCCAAATTTTCCGGCGGAGTGGATACCGTTGTGGTGAATGGCGCCGAATGTGAGCCGCTGCTTCGCGTCGACCAGCAGTTGATGGAACAGATGCCGGAGAAAATGCTCCGCGGCCTGGAAGCCGTGATGCAGGCAACCGGCGCCGCCGAAGGAGTCATTGCGACCAAAGCCAAGTACAAGGGTAGCATTGCCGCACTAAAGCAGGCCATGCCACGCGAGCGGATGCGGATTCATCTGCTTGACGATGTCTATCCGGCGGGGGACGAGCATGTCACCGTATTTGAGGCGACTGGCAGACTGGCGCCTCAGGGCGGCATTCCGCTGAAAGTCGGCTGTGTCGTAGTCAATGTGGAAACGCTGGTGAATGTGGCGGCGGCGCTGGCAGGAAAACCGGTGACGCATAAGTTGCTGACAGTCACCGGCGAAGTGAAACAGCCACTGACATTGAACGTGCCGATCGGAGCCCGTGTGGCGGATGTGCTGGCACTGGCCGGATTAAAAGACACTGCAGGGCTCTGCGTCATCGACGGCGGGCCGATGATGGGGAAACTGGTCGGCGATTTGCAGCAACCGATTACCAAAACGACCAAAGGCCTCATCGTACTGCCGCAAATCCATCCGGTCATCCGCAAACGCACCCAGAGCTGCGACAAGATCGTGCGCCAGGCCAAAAGTGTCTGCATCCAGTGCCGTATGTGCACCGATTTGTGTCCCCGGTTCTTGCTTGGCCATGCGCTGGAACCGCATCGGATCATGCGGGCCATCCGCAATGTGGAAGCGGCGCCGGCCGTTCTGAAAATGGCGTTTACCTGTACTGAGTGCGGCGTCTGCGAGCAATATGCCTGTTTTATGGACCTGTCGCCGCGCACAATCAACGCAATGCTGAAGCAGGAACTGGCCAAACAAGGCATCAAACCGGACCCGCCGCCGTCAGGGCAAACGGTCAATGCACTGGCGCAGCACCGCAAAATCCCGGTCAAGCGGTTAATCGCCCGGCTCGGCCTGACAGGCTACGACAGGCCGGCACCGTTGCACGGCGAGGAACTGACGGTAGCCGAGGTGAGGATTCCATTGAAACAACATGTCGGCGCGCCGGCCAAGGCCGTTGTGGTTGCCGGTCAAAAAGTCCGCTGCGGCGAGCTGATTGGTGCGGCGCCGGCGGAAGGGCTGGGAGCGAACGTGCATGCCAGTATTGACGGCACGGTCGCAGAAGTAGCTGACTTCATTGTCCTAGTCGGTTCGGAAGGGAGACGGCAATGAACATACAAACCATAGGTCTGGTTGAATTGTCCAGTATCGCCAAGGGAATGGAAACCGCCGATGCCATGCTGAAGGCGTCACAAATAGAACTGCTGGAAGCACGTCCAATCTGTCCCGGCAAGTACATGGTGCTGGTCTGCGGCGATGTGTCGTCCGTGCAAAACTCTGTCGATGTCGGCAAAGCGGTCGGTGGACATACGGTGGTTGACGAGTTTTTGCTGCCCAATGTGCATCCCTCGGTCATCGCAGCGATCTCCGGCGCGTCGCCGGTCTCGGTCGTCGGCGCTCTGGGAATCATCGAGTGTTTTTCGGTTGCCTCGCTGATCGTGGCCGCAGACACGGCGGCAAAAGCGGCCGGTGTCGAACTGATTGAAGTTCGCACCGCGATGGGAATCGGCGGCAAGTCCTTTGTGACAATGACCGGCGATGTTTCCTCGGTCAAGGCGGCCGTAGAAGCGGGCGTGGCAACGTTGAGTGAAAAAGGGATGCTGGTCGAAATGGCGGTCATTCCATCACCGCATCCACAGTTGAAGTCGAGCCTGTTGTAAGGAGGTGAGCCATAATCGTGAAAGCATTGATTACCGCAGCGGAAGTACGCAATTTATGCAAAGCAGGCAATAAGATCCTGACAGTAAAGCCGGGCGACATCGTGACGCCGGCGGCCTGGGATGAAGCCAAAGAACTGGGTATCAACATCGAATTCGACGCGCAACCAACGGCAGCGCTGGCAAAGCCGCAGGAAAATCAGAGCGTAGATTCCGTTTTTCTCGCCAAAGTGGTGAGTGAAGTCATCGCCTGCCTGCAACAGTCGCAGGGCAATCCGGTCCAGGCGGTGGAGAGCGATCCTTGCGGTCTCAAACTGATCCGGGGCGACCGCGTCGAATTTGTCGGCGAGCAGGTCAAGCTGGCCGAGCTGGTCGGTCATAAGGACAGCAGAAGTCTGAATGCACGGTTGATGAAACTGCAGGATGGTGTTTTTCCGTATGAAGCCCAGACCGATCAAACCATCTATATCATCGATGGCAAGATCGAATGTACGCTAGGCGGAGCAACGTACCGGGGAGCGGCAGGCGATTCATTCTTCATTCCGGCCAGACGGAAAATAAGTCTTGGCGCCACGACGCAAGCGACCTGTTTTGTTGCGACGGCAGGTTAATGATCCGGCAGGCGAAGCATTAAAGAGCGACGGCATGATCTGCAGCAAAAGAGTAACAACAAAGCAAAAATAAAGACAAGATATAAAGAGGAGGAACTACAATGGATAACGCATTGGGAATGATTGAAACAAAAGGGCTGGTCGGGGCGATTGAGGCAGGCGACGCGATGGTGAAGGCGGCCAATGTGCGGTTGATGGACAAAGTATTGGTCGGCGGCGGATTGGTGGCCGTGATGGTCCGGGGCGACGTAGGCGCTGTCAAAGCAGCGACTGACGCCGGTGCGGCAGCGGCCCAGCGGGTTGGCGAGCTGGTTTCGGTTCACGTGATTCCCCGGCCGCATGCCGACGTCGAAACTATTTTGCCGAAAGACGGAAATAAATGAGTCCGGCAACGAAACCGACAAAAAAGAAGGAGGAATTAAACATGCAGATGGAAGCATTGGGAATGATTGAAACCAAGGGACTGGTCGGGGCAATCGAGGCGGCAGACGCGATGGTAAAAGCGGCAAACGTTCATTTGGTCGGCAAAGAACTGGTGGGTGGCGGTTTGGTCACGATCGTCGTCCGGGGCGACGTAGGGGCCGTCAAAGCGGCGACCGATGCTGGAGCGGCAGCAGCCAAACGGGTCGGCGAGCTGGTCTCGGTCCATGTCATTCCGCGTCCGCACGCCGAAGTGGAGCTGATCATCCCTTCCGGCGCGAAGTAATCGGCGAAGCGAGGGAAGATCGTGCTGGACAAAGATCTGCGTTCAATTCAGGAAGCCCGTCAACTGGCCCGGTCGGCCCAAGAGGCCCACGAAGCGTTTGGCGGTTTTAGCGAGCAATCCATCGACAAAATTCTGCAGGCGATGGTGGAAGTCATCGTCAAAAATGCGGAAAAACTGGCCCGGATGACGGTGGAAGAAACCGGCTACGGCGTAGTGGAGCACAAAGTCATCAAGAACCTGTTCGCCTCACGCGATGTCTATCAGGCGATTCGCCCGCTCAAAACCGTGGGGATCATAAGCGAAGACAAAGTGTCAAAAGTCATTGAAGCCGCAGTGCCAGTCGGTGTGGTTCTGGCGCTGACGCCAACCACCAATCCGACTTCGACGATCATCCATAATGCGATGTGTGCAGTCAAAGCCGGCAATGCGATTATCTTTTCACCGCATCCGAACTCGGTGGGTTGCAGCAATGAAACGGTGAAATTGCTGCATGATGCGGCGGTCGCCGCCGGAGCGCCCCGCCATCTGATCAGCTGCGTGGAAACAGCCACCATGGAAGCCACCAATGAGCTGATGAAACACGAGGCGGTGTCGGTCATTATCGCTACCGGCGGTTCCGCGATGGTAAAGGCGGCCTATAGCGCGGGAAAACCTGCGCTGGGGGTCGGCCCGGGCAATGTGCCGGCCTTTATCGAACGGACTGCCGATGTCAGGCAGGCCGTCAAAGACATTGTCACTAGTAAAACCTTTGACAACGGGATGATCTGCGCGTCTGAACAGGCGATCATCGCCGACTTACCGGTCGAAGACGCAGTGGTATCGGAGTTGAAGCGGCAAGGCTGCTATTTCTTGTCGCCGGAGGAAACCGAGAAAGTCGGCCGCCTGATCATGACGCCCAAGGGTGGCATGGTTGCAACGATGGTGGGGCAAACAGCAGTTCGACTCGCCGAAAAAGCCGGCGTGTCGGTACCGGTCGGGACGAAGCTGCTGATTGCCAGACTGTCCGGATATGGACCGGGCCACGTTCTATCGTATGAAAAACTGACTAGCGTGCTGGGATTCTATGTGGTCAAGGATTGGCATGAAGCCTGTCTGCTCAGCATTGAATTGCTAAAACTGGGTGGAGTCGGTCACTCCTTCTCTATCCATTGTCGCGACGAACAGATTGTCCGGGAGTTCATCCGCAAGCCGGTGTTCCGGATCCTGGTCAACACGCCGTCCGCTTTCGGAGCGATCGGCTATTCTACCGGTCTGTTACCGTCGTTGACACTCGGCTGCGGCACTTGGGGCGGCAGCAGTATTTCGGAAAACCTGGGACCGCAGCACCTGATCAATATCAAGCGGCTTACCTACGGCATCAAACCGGTCGATCTGGAACCGGTGAAAGAGACGTTCTCAATCAAGCCTGCCGCGGTCGACGGAGCGTTCAGTCCTGATGCGATCGCCGGCGTGGTAAGACAGGTTCTGAAAGAAATGCAGAAATAACCGGATGGAAACGGGGGAACAGCTGATGCGGCCGGAAGAACTTGTTGCGGTTGTGACCGAGGCGGTCGTCAGGCAACTGGAAAACCAAACATTGACCATTCCGGTCGGCGTGTCCAACCGGCACGTCCATTTGTCACAGAGCCATCTTGCCGTCTTGTTCGGCGAGTCGGCAGTTCTGACAAAACGCAAGGAGCTGTCTCAACCGGGCCAGTTTGCCTGCGATGAGACGTTGACGCTTGTCGGTCTGAGAGGTGTGATCGAGAACGTACGGGTCCTCGGTCCAGTCCGGGCGGCCACCCAGGTCGAAATTTCGGCTGCGGATGGTTTCCGGCTGGGCATAAAACCGCCGGTACGGGATTCGGCAGATCTGGATGGGTCGGCAAAAGCAACGCTGGTCGGCCCCGCAGGGGCGGTGTCGCTGCCACAAGGAGTCGTTGTGGCAGCGCGCCATATTCACATGCACGACGCCGACGCGCTGCGTTTCGGCGTGCGGGACAAACAAAAGGTCTGTGTCCGGGTAAAAGGTGAACGGGGTTTAATTTTTGAAGAAGTCCTGGTCAGAGTCAGCCCCAACTATTCGTTGGAATTTCATGTCGACCTGGATGAAGCGAATGCAGCCGGGCTGGGCAATAACGACCGGGTAATGCTATGGAAGCCGCCCGGGGTCATAGACCGATAACATGGATAATATTTGGGGTCTGGCTATTGCCGCAATGACCCCGCTACTTACATTGGCCTATCTGATGGGGGTTCGCCGGATGCCTGCCCATTACGCAGCCATTTCGGCAACGGCGGTGGCCATGACGATAGCAGTCACAGTCTGGCGGGTTCCCGTTCCGCAGGCCGTGGCTGTTTTTGGCAATGGTTTTTGCTTCGGACTGTTTCCGATCCTCTGGATCGTTGTCAACGGGCTTTGGCTGTACAACCTGACAGTCGAATCCGGTGATTTTGACAAGATGAAGGCGACGCTGACGGCGCTGACGCAAGACCAGCGCTTACAGGCCCTACTGATTGCCTTTGCGTTCGGCTCTTTCCTGGAATCGACCGTCGGGTTTGGCACGCCGGTGGCGATTACAGCCGCGATGCTGATTGGTCTGGGCTTTGAACCGATGAAGGCGGCGATGGTTTGCCTGATCGCCAACACGGTTCCCGGCGTATTTAGTGCGATAGGAATTCCACTGCTCATTGCGGCCCGGGTGACCGGCATTGAAGTGGAAGAAATCAGTCGACAGGTCGGAAAAATCTTGCCTGTTTTGGGTTTGCTGCTGCCGTTGTGGCTGACGGTGGCACTGACCGGTTGGCAGCGGACCCGGCCAATTTTAGCCGCGCTGATCCTCACAGGCCTGGTTTTCTCCGTCAGCCTATTTTTGACTTCGCATTTTCTAAACGTGTATCTTGCCGGGATTGCGACGGCAGTGACCACGATTGTTTGCATGATTGCCCTGATATGGTGGATTGATCGGCAGCGGCGGCCGGATTACCAACGGCTTCGCAGTGCTCCGATTGCCTGGCGGTCCTATCTGATTCTGGCCGCTCTGATATTTTTGTGGGCGGATGAGCGCTGGCTCGGCTTCAAGCCGTTGCTGGAGCAGCTGGAGAGTGGTCTGCCGTTTTATCAGATTGCCTGGCCGCATTTGCCGGGAGTGTACTATAAGCTGCAGCTGTTTTCATCGCCGGGTACGGCGGTGTTTTTTGCCTGTCTCGTTTCCATCGCAAGCACGCCGCGCCGCTCTTATCAGCAAGGCATCGGCTGTCTGGGCAGGACGGTTGTACAGCTTGGCCGACCGATCGCAACGATATCGACGGTGCTGGGGCTGGCTTATTTGATGAACGTTTCCGGCATGAGCGCGGCCATCGGCTATGCGTTGACTTCAACCGGCCAGGCATATCCGTTCTTTTCTCCGGTGCTGGGATGGCTGGGAGCTTTTCTGACCGGCGGGGTGGCGTCGTCCAACGCGTTGTTCGGGGTCATGCAAACAACTGCCGCCGCCGGAATCGGAGTCGACCCGATACTCACAGTGGCAGCCAATTCGGCGGGAGCGGCGACGGGAAAAATGGTATCAGCCCAAAGCCTGTCGGTGCTGGCCGCTTTGCCTGGGCTAAAGAACCGCGAAGGGGAAGTTTTTGGTGCGGTACTCGGCCACAGTCTGGCCATGGTCATTTTGCTTGGAATTGTTGTGGCGCTGGTTGCAGTGTAAAAAAAGGAAATCGACGGATAAAACGCGAATGATTCTTCAAAGACAGCCTGAAATGCTAAGCAATGGAGGCTAATTCTTAATGAAGCTGAGCGCGGAGATCGCTTATCGAACCATAGACCTGGTGTATGCGGAGAGCGGGTTCAAGGCAATCGTATGCGACACATCCGGCATCATCATCGCAGCCGTTGACAAAGAGCGTATCGGGACGGTCCACAGCGGCGCCTGCCGCATATTACGGGACGGGCTGGAAGAAGTGATGATCACCCAGGAGGAAGAAATTCAGTCCAAGGGACTGGTGCGGGTCGGGGTCAGTCTGCCGATAAGAATCGGTACTGAAGTGGTGGGGACCTATGGTATAGGCGGGCCGATATCCCTGATCCGTTCGATCGCCAGAATTTCTGTCGGTTTGATCCGTGATGACCTGTACAAAGAAGAAATTGATCAGCGGGCCGAGGAAAAGGAGCAACGGCTTCAAACGCTGTTTGCCAATATGACGGAAGGCGTAGCCCTGCATGAAGTGATTTGGGATGAGGCGGGGAAAGCGTTAAATTACCGGATCATCGCAGTCAACCAAGGCTATGAGAAAAATGTTGGTCTTAAACAAGCGGACGTGTGCGGCAAGCTGGCGAATGAGGCATACGGTACGCCAGAAGCGCCATTTTTGGCAAGATTCACAAACGTTGCTCTCACCGGCGTGCCGGACTCTATGGAAGAGTTCTTCGAACCGCTGAACAAACATTTTTTGATTTCGATAGTCCCCTGGGGCAATCGTGGCGTTGCCACGATTTTTTTTGATGTCAGCGAAAGAAAGCGGATGGAAAAAGCGCTTCAACTTCACTCGATCGAACTGGAAGCCACGGTCGAACAACGGACGCAGGAACTTTATGCGTCCAATGAGGAACTGACGGCGATGAACGAAGAGATGACTGCCATGAATGAAGAGCTGAAGGCCATGAACGAAACGCTGGGGGATGCGAACCGTGCGCTATCGACTGAAATCGACATCCGTCAAAAAAAAGAACAGGAGGTTCTGCGACGGGAAAAGCAGTATCAGGCTACCACCAACCTGATCAAGAACTCTGTCGTCGGTATTCACGACCTGCTCGAACTTATCCTGAACGAAGCGATCACTTTGGTTGGGGCGCCCGGCGGCTATATCGGCCTGCTCGATGAAAGCGGCAGGAAAAGTGTGAGGCGACATACTGCCGGCGCCAACCGTGCATTTCAGATGACTGAACAGTCTACAGACGTTGGTCTGCTGGGTGAAGTCTGCCGGAGCGGCGAACTTAAGCATGTCGAGGACTATAATATATATCCGCACCGCATGGACAGCAAACATATGATTGAAAACCTAAGAACCGTCATCATGATGCCTTTGAAGCAGGTTGATCAAGTAAAAGGAGTACTGGTCGCCAACTGGCAGGGTGATGTGCATCCCGTTACGGCTGAGGACATTGAGGTCTTTCAGCAATTCGGCAATCTGGCATCGATAGCCATGGAGAGGGTTTACGCCGGTGAAAAAATAGCAAATCAGAATCTGCTGCTGCAAAAACTCGCCGACTCGACGGCAGCCTTGGTAAACGAGCTGGACATGGACAAGGTGCTGCGGATCATCCTGCATCAGGCCACGTCCTTTATGGGCATGAACGATGGGTTTATCGCTTTCTTCGAAGCAGACGGAGAGCATGCAACATTTAAGTGTGGCTTGGGGATATACGAGAACCAGATTGGCCAGACGGTGTTTTTTGGCGATAAAGGTATCTTTGCAGAAATACTGCGCACAGGCAAATTGGTCGCCGTCGATGATTACGACAATTGGCCGCAGCGACTTGACTACAGTTTTTACAACAAGTTGAGCGCTTCGATTCAGGCGCCGCTCCATGTGGATGGCAAGACGATGGGCAGTATCGGCTTTGCCGCTTTTAGCGGGCCAATCGCGTTTTACCGGGAGATACTTGCTACGTTGGAGAAGTTCGCGACAGTTGCCTCCATAGCCGTTAAAAATGCAATGACCCACCGTCAAACCCATCACCAGGCTTTTCACGATGGGTTGACAGGCCTTCCCAACCGTGACCATCTGCACAAACGCCTGAGTGAAGAAATGAATCGCGCCAGAAAGGGCGAAGCGGCAGGAGCTGTCCTGTTCATTGACCTGGACGACCTGAAAACGGTGAATGATCATTTTGGCCACACCAGCGGTGACAGCGTTATTATTGCCGCGGGTCAGGATATTGTCCGGGCGGTGGGCGAAAATGCCTTTGTGGCCCGGGTCGGTGGGGATGAATTTATCGTTATCCTGCCTGGCGTAGCTGATCTGAGGACGATCGCACAAGTCGCCTACCGCCTTGTTGACGAAATTCGACGGGAATTTGAGGTCGGGGGGCAAAGCATCCAGATGTCGTCCAGTGTTGGGGTCACTTTGTACCCTGATGACGGCGACCTGGCCGAAGAAATCCTGAAAAACGCTGACATCGCGATGTATGCCGCAAAGGCTGCAGGCAAGGACTGCTGGCGGTTTTACGAACCGGAAATGACCAAGGACGCCTATGAAAAGATGGTATTGACCAACAGCCTGCGCAAAGCACTGGAAAACGGCGAACTATGTCTGCACTTTCAACCGCTGATTTGCATGAACAGCAAGTTAGTTGTCGGATTTGAAGCACTGCTTCGCTGGAACAGTCCGCATCATGGGAGTATTCCTCCGTGCTGCTTTATTCCGCTGGCCGAACAAAGCGGCATCATCCTGTCTATCGGAGAATGGGTGATCGGCGAAGCATGCCGGTTTGCGCGAACACTATCAGAGCTGGGGCGCAGTGAGGTATATGTGGCCGTGAATGTTTCGCCCCGCCAGTTGGCGGCGGAAGATTTTGTCGAGATTGTGCACCGCTGTATCAAAGAGGCCGGCGTAAAACCAGAACAAATAGAAATTGAAATTACGGAAAACGTGTTTATCGAGTCGCTCGAGAAAAGCACCCGCAAACTGGCTGAGTTGAGTTCTTTTGGCGTGCGGCTTTCCCTGGATGACTTTGGTACGGGATTCTCTTCCCTGACCTACCTGCGCAGCTTGCCGGTAGGAACGCTTAAAATCGACAAATCATTCATCGACAAAATCAATGAAGACCGAGTACAGGAATGGTTCATCCGTTCCATCATCGATATGGCGCATGTATTGGGTTTGCATGTGGTGGCTGAAGGTGTGGAGACAGAGCTGCAGCTGGAAAAACTGGCCGAGTTTGGCTGTGACTATTTGCAGGGGTATTTATTCAGCAGACCGGTTTCACCGGAGGAAGCCCTCCGCTTTTCGCTAGTGGTTGATTCGTAATCAGGTGCCGCAAAAGGTTTGGTACGGCAGCGTGGAATTCGCAGGCGGTAAAGCATATTCGGACTGATTCGCAGAATGCGCGTATGGATTTGCAAGAGCGTCAAGAAATTGGTTTGTCACGCTTTAGTCTTCATTTAAAGCTGCTGCCAATGCTTCTTCAACACGGTGGTTGCGAGGGATTAGTGCAGGATTGCTGCATCGCATCAACTGATGGGATGCAGTTTTCGGTTCCTGCTGCCGATCCAGCCTCGCCTGCCAATTTTCATTCCAAGCTGCAAAGTCAGCTGTGTCAAACAGGCAGGAGTCGCCCTTGTGCGAAAAAGTCAAAGCAAGGAATGTATTGGTATAATCAGAGGCATGCTCCTGCATCAGCCAAAGCAAAGTGCGAATGAGGGATTCATCAGCTTCTTCAGCGTTAAACAGCCCAAGTTTTGATCGCATGTCAGCCAGCCAATGCTCGCGGTAAAGTTCATCAAATTTTGCCAGGGCTTCCTGCGCCAGTTTAACAGCCAGTGCCTGGTCCGAATGCAGCAATGGCACTAATGTTTCAGCAAATCGTGCAAGGTTCCAGGCGGCAACACGCGGCTGATTGCCGTATGCATAGCGGCCCTCGGTATCAATGGAACTGAACACTGTTGCCTGGTTGAATGTATCCATGAATGCACAGGGACCATAATCAATAGTTTCACCACAAACCGTCATATTGTCGGTGTTCATCACGCCGTGAACAAAGCCGGCCAATAGCCATTTGGCGATTAATAAGGCCTGACGTTGTATCACAGCTTGCAGCAGGCAAAGATACTTGTTCTCATCGTTTGCGTCCGCCTGAAAGTGCCTGTTCAGAGTGTAGTCCGCCAAAATCCTGACACCATCAGACGTACCGAGTTGTGCCGCGTATTGAAAGGAGCCGACACGTAGATGGCTTGCAGCCACACGTGTCAAAATAGCACCAGGCAAAGCGTTCTCGCGAAATACCGCTTCCCCGGTCGTTACCACGGCCAAGCTGTGTGTGGTGGGGATGCCAAGCGCATGCATCGCTTCACTGATTATGTATTCGCGCAACATCGGCCCAAGTGCTGCCCGCCCGTCGCCTTGGCGGGAGTAGGGCGTTCTTCCGGAACCTTTGAGCTGAATATCAAATCGTTCACCACGCGGAGTGATCTGCTCGCCCAGTAATATGGCGCGCCCGTCTCCCAACATGGTGAAATGTCCGAACTGATGACCTGCATACGCTTGCGCAAGCGACACTGATCCCTCAGGAACGCGGTTTCCCGACAAAGTTGCCACGCCTTCCGGTTTTTGTAGAGCAGGGGGATTCAGCCAGAGAAGAATTTAGAAGAACCAACTTCGGCGACTGCACCGGAGCAGGATTCACTTGTCTATAGAAAGATTTCGGCAGAAGGGAATAGCTGTTGTCAAAATTCCACCCTATTGCAGTCATGCTACTTTCATTTGTCATATAACCTCCAATTCTGCTTGTGAACGGGTTGCAAGGAATATTTTGAGCAGTAGTATTTAATGCTGCATCCTTCTTTCCCTGTCCTTTTTCTTGTGGGACAGAGATATTCAGTTGACGTTCGCTAGTCTGCAGGCAGGGGATGGGCGTGCAGCGGCGAATCTTTTAGGATACTGAGGATAAAACTGCCTGGGAGGTCCGCGATGGAACTGCTGAAAGATTCACTACTAACCGACGAGGAAACCCGGGTTTTTCTGCCTTTGTTTTTTAAAGAAATCCCAGTTTCAATCGCTGTATCGGAGCATATGGCGGATAATACATCTGTGATTCTGGCGGTAAATGATGAATATTGTAAAATGACAGGATTTGCGAGAGCCGACCTGATTGGTAAGGACGCGTCCATGTTGAACGAGATGATTCGTCCTGAGGATTTGCATAGGATTCAAACAATGTTGGCAAGTGGCGAGTCAGTGACCAATATTGAAATTCCCTGGAAACGCAAGGACGGTAAAGAGAATTGGGCGCTTGCTTCGATACGCATTCTTTCCATTTCGCAAAGAACACTCCTGGTAAACATCTCTTTGGAAATCAATCGGCAAAAAGAGGCTGAACGGGAATTGGCGGTCAAATATGAAGAATTGCAGGCAACCTATGAAGAACTGGTTGCGATGGAAGAAACTTTGTACAAGCAGCACGAAGATTTAAAAGTGGTCGATGCCAGACTCGCATTGAGTGAGGAGCGTTTTCGGCTGGCAACGGAGTTTTCGGATATCGGTCTGCTCGACAGCGATCTACAACAACCGGGAGAGCCTTTCTGGTTAAGCCTGAATTGGCTGAAGAAGCTGGGGTTGGACCATCGTCCACTGCCGATTCCAAGAGATGTTTATTTACAACAAATCCATCCGCATGATCAACCGGAACGAAATAAACGGTTCGCAGCCTTTTGTAAGGGCCTGACCCCGACCTACGAAATGGAATACCGGCTACTCGATGCCGAAGGAAACTGGCTGTGGGTTATGGTACGCAGCAGTTTCATCCGCGATGAAAACTATGTCCCGGTCCGGTTGATAGGGACGCTCACGGATATTTCCGAACTGAAGAACCGGGAAATGCAACGTTATTATCAGGCGACTCATGATGAATTGACCAGACTGCTTAATAGAAGAGGCTTCATGGAAGCCATCGCGACGTGTTTTTCCGACAGCCAAACGGTGCAGGGGGCTCTTTTGGTAGTCGATATCGATGATTTTCGTTTCATCAATGATGTTCATGGTCAGGAAGTCGGCGATGAATTTTTGCAGGCGTTTGCCAGATATTTGACCGATATTTTTCCAGCAGACACTGTTTTGGCCAGATCCGCTGCAGATGAATATCTGGCTTTTTTCCCCGGAATGTCTGATGAAACTGCGGCACTCAGGCAATTCCAGCCGCTGGTCGACGTGTTTTTGCAGACTTCCGCCGGATCTTTTGTTGCCCGCGCCAGTGGTGGTTTTTATCTGTGCGGCGAACACGATGGTGCCCCCGAATCGTTCTTGCAAAAAGCGATTTTAGCCTTGCACCATGCCAAAACTGTTGAAAAATCGGCATGTTATATTTATGAGCCGTCGATGCAGGCTGTGGCTATACGTCGGCACGCGGTCCGGGAAGGCCTAAGCCTGGCAATGCAGAATCAGGAGCTTTTTCTGGTGTATCAGCCGATTTATGCGATTCAGGAGCATTCGGAACGGATTATCGGTTATGAAGCATTGCTACGTTGGCACAGCCCTTCGCTGGGCATGGTGTCGCCAGCAGAGTTTATTCCGGTTGCGGAAGAAACCAACTTGATTCTTCCGATCGGCGAATGGGTATTGCGAGAAGCGTGTCAGTTTTTTGCCGGCCTCAATCTGCAATCCGGCCAAACAGCGACCGTGGCCGTCAATGTGTCAGTCAGACAACTATTGGCGCCTGGTTTTGCCGACCGTGTCAAGGCAATTTTGCAGGAATGCGAATTGCCGGTCGGACAGTTGGGCATTGAAGTCACGGAAAGCATCATGATGACTGAAAAACAGAATAACATTGCCGTATTGAATGAGTTTCGTGCAATGGGTATTTCTATTTCACTCGATGACTTTGGTACTGGCTATTCTTCCTTTACGTATCTGCAAAAATTGCCGATTACCGTTCTGAAGGTAGATAAGTCACTGATCGATGAAATAGCTCAAGCGGATCGTAACGCCCTGCTGTTGATGGAATCACTGGTCCAGATGTCGCGATTGCTCGGCTACAGTATCGTTGCTGAAGGGGTGGAAAACCCCGAGCAGCTGATGTTGCTGCGTCAGATCGGCTGCAGCGCCTGTCAGGGATATTTGCTTGGCAAACCGCTTTCGGCACAGTCGGTGACCGAGCTGTTTACTGCCCAGTAGACGTCTGGTTTTATCTGGATGATTGGGGGAACTGAACCGATGGACAACACGACAACCGCCTCCCAGGATATGCTATCGTCTCCCTGGATTTGCACAGGAGCGGGAATATCATGGGAAGCTGTACTGCATCTGGGTGTTTTGCGTGAATACCGAAAAAATGAAATCATCATTCAAGCGGGACAAACGCTTGAGTCATTGGGGTTTCTAAAGAGCGGCATCGCCAAGACGGTCGCAACGGACGCAGGCGGGCATGAAAAAATCATCTGGTTTATGGAAGCCGGCTGCGCACTCGGAGAAACGCCGCTACTCAATGAAAAACCTTGCGCCTACTATTTTCAGGCGGTAGAAAACTGTCGGGTTTATTGGTTCAACAAAGCCGTGCTTTATGACGTAATTTTGGTGAAATATCCTGAAATCACGAAATCATTGTTGTCGATCATGGCTCGGAAAATTCATGTCCTGTCGACCCAAACAGAAGAGCAGGCATTTCTGAAACCGCTGGTCCGGGTGGCAAAGGTAATATATCTGTTTTACGGCAATAAAAAGGAAACAGGCTGGAAGGAGTATCCTTCGCTACCTGTTTCCCAGGAAGATATCGCCAATTTATTGGGACTGCATCGGGTGACGGTCAATCAGGCATTGCAGAATTTGCGTAACTGCGGTGTCCTGGAAAACAACACCCACCGAATCATCGTCCGCGATCTGGCGTTGCTCAAGCAGGCGGCGCACCAAGAATCAGCTATCGCGAACTGACGTACCGTCGGCTTTCCAGACCGCAAACCCGGTATAGCCGTAAGCGATCGAGAAGAGCGGGACGATCCAGTTGAGCAGGGCATACGGCGCATACTCGTAGGCGCTGACACCCAGGACGCCGAGAATATAGAATGCGTGCACGCTCCAGGGAATGAGTGGACAGCCGATCGTGCCGCCGTCTTCACAGGTGCGCGACAATACCCGCAGGTGGATGCCTCGGTCTTTAAACGCCTGGGCGAAGGCGCGGCCGGGAATGATGACGGCTACCATCTGGCTGCCTGTGCCGACCAGGATGATATAGCAGGACACGATGACCGACAGAATGAGCCGGCCTGTTGTATGGGCCCAACGTAGTGTCGCGTCGATCAGGGTTTCCAGCGTGCGCATCTTTTCCAGCACGCCGCCGAAAGCAACGCCGGAAATGAGTAGTACCAACGTTCCCATGATGCTGCTGATGCCGCCGCGCGACAACAGGGCATCAATTTGTTTTACGCCGCTTTTTGAGGCGTAGCCGCCCATCAGCGACTGGGCGATGGTTTTGACACCGGCATCCTGGAGCAGGGCAGCAACAAGAATGCCCACGCCCACGCACAAAATCAATAAGGGCACTGCTGGCATCCGGCGATAAGCAAAAAACATCAGCACGAGCGGTGGCAGCAATGTCAACAATGATAGATTGAATTGGCCTTCCAGCGTCTTGAGGATAGCGGGAATATTGCCTGCTGCGGCGCCGTCGACGCCATGCTGCATGCCGAGGAACAGATAAATCAGAGCCGAAACCACGGCGGCAGGGATCGTGGTCCACATCATCGAGGCGATATGGGTAAATAGTTCCACTTCGCAAACAGAAGCGGTGATATTGGTCGAATCGGACACCGGTGACATTTTGTCACCAAAGTAGGCGCCGGAAACAATCGCCCCGACCACCATCGGCAGCGGATAGCCGAGAGCCTGGCCCACGCCCAGCAAAGCGACGCCGACGGTGCCCATGGTGCCAAAGGAGGTTCCGGTTGCTGTGGAGGCAACCACGCAAATCAGGAAAGTGGTCATCAAAAAACTGGTTGGTGAGATCAGCTTTAGCCCCCAATAGATTATGGTGGGAATGGTGCCGGCCAGAATCCAGACGCCGATCAGCATGCCGACGACGATCAGAATCAGGATCGCGATCATCACCCGGGAGATCGACTCAAACATGCCTTTTTGCATCTCATCCCAGCTATAGCCGAGTTTCAGGGCAAACAGGCAGGCGATAATGGTGGCGACTACCAGCGGCAAAATGGCTCCGATTTTCAGAATTGCGGTTCCATAGAGAATGATCGACACCGGAATGATAAATGAGATCAATGCATAGAGCGTGGATGGTTTGCGCGCGGCTTCATTCATCTAAAAATCCCTCCATTTCATATTATACGATCAGACAGGGAAACTCCATCGTGGCGGCGCCGCAGGGACATTCCACCTCGCATACGCCGCAGTACCAACAGTCGTTTTTGTACTTGTTGAACGGCAGCTGCGTGCCCGGGTTCATGTGGATGACATCGCCGGGGCACTCCTCGGCGCAGCGGCCGCAACCGGTGCATTTGCTTTTATCAACTCGAATTCCCATCGTCAAAATCCTCCTACATTCTCATTTCCGGTACTGCTTTTGGATAGGTGGTCATGCAGCCAGAACCCTGATCCTTGGCGGCAACGACGTATTTTTTGTCCCAGGCGGCGTCTTTTTGCGGATAGTCTATCCGGTGGTGCCCATAGCCCCAGCGGGATTCCTTGCGGGCCAAAGATGCGCGCACCGCCATTTCCAGCGTGTCGATAATCGCCTCGACTTCGACGAACTTCATCAGCTCATGACTGTCTGAGACCTTTACTTTTGACATATCCCGGCGGAAGACGCCGATTTGGTCAAGGGCCGATTCCAGACGCGCCTGGCTCTTTGGCGACGTGAGATGCGGCTTGATGATGCGGCGGACTTTATATTCCATTTCGGCCGGGTCAAATCCCTCTTCGCGCTGCGTAGGCGCCAGCAAGCGCTGATATTCGGCCTCGACCGCAGTAGCGTCAATGTTGCCCCAGGCGATTTCTGCATTCAGTTCGGCAGCTGTTTCGGCGGCAATCATGCCGAAGACCCAGGCCGCGCCGACGAAGCCCCAGCCGGTGGAGGCGATATCGCCGGCAGCATACAGGTTTTTTACCGTGGTTTCGGCATTCGAATCGACAAGTGCGCCGGTCGGTCCATGGCCGCCGCACATATTCGGCCCGGACAAGGTGATTTCGATCAGATCGTTGCCGATATCGATGCCGCGCATTTCAAAGAACTGCTTCTCAGTCGGGCGTTCAGCCGCAAAGATGCCTTCCTTGATGATTTGAATCGTTTCTTTGGCCAGATGGCGCAGATCATAATAAATGGGGCCACGTCCTTCACGGACTTCGGTGCGCATCGCCTGCTCGCGGATGCCGGATGGGGCGCGCTCCAGCATGTCAGGCGCATATTTCGTCATGAACCGATCGCCGAGCGAATTCACCAAATGGCCGCCATGGCGGATAAAGGTGGAGTGACCGGGCCCTTCATAGTCTTTGAGCATCGGCGATACGTCATTGTATTCCATATTGGCCAGTTCGCCGCCTGCATGGTAGATCATCGAGTGGCCTTCGCCAGCATTGTAGGGACAGTCGAAAGTGCCGAACAGATAGCCGCTGTCCGGCAGGGCAAACCGACCCTGGCCGCCGGTGCAGAGAATGATCGATTTTGCCCGGCAGACCTGAAATTCGCCGGTGCGTATATTCAGCAGCGTCGCGCCGACGGCCCGGTCGTTTTCCGTCAGGATGCGACTGGCCATGGTGCGGTTCAGGATGCGTACTCCGGCGTCACGGATCAGTTTTTCCATCACCGGTTTGATATCGCCGCGCATTTCGGCCAGAAACGCGCCGCGAGGATGAAACTGCTGTACCATGTATTCGCCGTTGGGATAACGCGGAAATGTTGCTACGCCCAGGGCTTCAAGCTCCTGCAGGATTCCAAAGCTTTTTTCGGCGATGATCCGGCTGAGATTGGGATCGATGATTCCGTCGCTCATCAACTGGATCGAGTCGACATATTCCGCCGCGGTGGCTTTGCCGGGGATCGTCACGTTGTTGAAGGCGTCCATGCCGCGACAGATCGAGCCGCCGCGACGCACGGTCGCTTTGTCAACAATCAGCACATCCAGATCGGGATTTTTTCGTTTGGCTTTGAGCGCTGCCATCGGACCGGCGGTGCCACCACCGATGATGAGCAGGTCAGCCTGGAGATCGGGCTTTCTTTGCATGTTCAAATCAATCCCTCCTAATAATTCGGCAGACAATGAGAAGTCTGGCTAATACTCTTGGTATACAATATAGCAAAGTACGGGCAGAAAAAGTGTTGTTGGGTTTACATTTAAGGGTAAGAAAGGACATTCGTTGTAGAAACAGATAGTTATTATGACGAGAAAAATGGCGCTGTTATTTGGCAGCGAACGAAAACAGGTAAAAAACGGAGGGAGTGGGAAAATGAAGGCGAAAAAAATGATAACAGTTTTTGCACTGCTGCTGAGCTTTCTGTTTGTGTTATCCGGTCAGAATCATTTGCATGCCGAACCCATAGCGACAGATTATGCGAATCCGGCGCATTGGATTTCTGTGCCGGTTGTGGTGGATAAAAAAGTCGATGTTTTTTATCTGGCGCCGACGGCGTGGCAGAAGCTTGACGCGAACGCGCCCAACATTTGTGAGATCGATGAACCGACCTTGTTGATCGGCGCAACAGCGGCCTTTGGCCGACAAGCAACCGCCTTTGCCCCGGTCGGGAATCTCTACGCGCCATATTACCGGCAAGCGGATTTGTCGCCGGTCGAACGCGAAAAGGTGATCGGCGGCATTCCCACGCAAGACGCAGTAGCCGCTTTCGATTACTACCTGCAGCACTTCAACAAAGGTCGTCCGTTTATTTTGGCCGGGCATTCGCAGGGGTCCAATATTATCAGCAACATATTGGCCGGCTATATGAAACAGCATCCTGAGGTGCAGGCCAGAATGGTGGCCGCCTATGTGATCGGCTATTCAGTCACTGGAGAATATCTGGCGAAACACCCGCATTTGAAGTTCGCCGAAGGACCTGATGACACAGGTGTGATCATTTCCTACAACACGGAGTCGCCCGATGTCGCGCCGGGAAGCAATATTGTTACCACAGCCGGAGGGATTGCGATCAATCCGATCAGCTGGACCAGGGGCGAAACCTTGGCGACGGCGGCGAAAAACCTGGGCTCGATCATGCCGGCAGACGGAGTGTTTGTGCCGGTTGCGCATTTTGCGGATGCCCGGGTCGACAAAACCAAAGGTGTGGTGATTTGCGCTGCGGTGGATGCTGATAAATTATTTCGGCCCGGTTCCTTCGTCAAAGGCGTTTTTCATAGTTATGATTACCTTTTTTACTACTACAACCTGCGGCAGAACGCGGCCAACCGCGTAGAAAAGCATTTTGATAAGCTGAAAGGAGAGTGAAAATGGCGAGGCTGTCCCGGCGGGCCTTTATCAAGACCGGGCTGGTTAGCGGCGCGGCACTTCTGCAAAATCCCGCTCGAATGCCATCGCGGCGAATCAGCTGGTTTCCAATCCTGCGATTTCTTCGAGCCCCGGACTGATGTTGCCGACAGGCGCGTACAATGCAGAGCTGGTTAAATCAATCAGCACTGAAATGCAAGTGAAAATCAAGAACTATGGAACATTAATCCGTCAAAATTAATTTTTGTCGAAGCAGCGACAAACTGAAAGAACGGTTGGTTTTAGAATAACATTCTAAAACCAACCGTTCTTTTTTATGCAAAGATCATTCCGTCATTCTAATGTGCCAATCACAATTTTCGCTCACGATTAAAATAGAAAAATTGATGGTTAATTGTAAAATGAAATGCAACACCACTGACTAAAAGAAAAACGAACAGTCAAAAAGAGAAACCGTGTATGATAAAAGTGCTTCAAACCCAATCATACGGAGGTTTCGCCCATGACTGTTTGCCCTGACCCCACGGATCCTGTCCAGATTTTAAGTTAGTAAAAAACCTGATAC
>CAZFSM010000006.1:0-177565 GCA_964521625.1 uncultured Veillonellaceae bacterium
ACAAAATATTGAATAACGGAGGGGTTCCCGTGGAAATCAAATTGTTGAATATCGGTTTTGGCAATGTGGTCTTTAGCCATCGAATTGTGGCGATTGTATCGCCCGAATCTGCGCCAATCAAGCGACTGATCCAAGATGCCAAGGAAAAAGGCCGTTTGATTGATGCGACGTATGGCCGCCGGACTCGTGCCGTTGTTGTTACCGACAGCGACCATGTAATTCTTTCCGCCGTGCAGGCGGATACGGTGGCGCATCGCATGAACAGCAAAGAAGCGGAGGACCATAGTGAAGATTGATGCGGACAGTCCGGAAAGTATCACCGGTAATCCGACCGGCAACCTGATCGTGATTTCCGGTCCTTCGGGGGCCGGTAAGGGAACAATCGTTAAGGCTTTGTTGGATCAATATGCGTCGATTCATTATTCCGTTTCGGCGACGACCCGGGCAGCACGCGAAGGTGAAGTCAATGGTGTCAACTATTGGTTTGTTTCCCGCGAAGAATTCCTGCATATGCGCGAGCATGACGATTTGCTGGAATGGGCGGAAGTGTACGGTAATTTTTATGGTACCCCGCGCCGCCGGGTGATTGAAGCCGTTAACCGCGGTCACGACATTATCCTGGAAATCGACCCGCAAGGCGCAATGCAGGTGAAACAGTGTTTTCCGTCTGCCGTATTCGTCTACATCATGCCGCCATCGCCGCGTGAATTATCGCGGAGGATTGTCGGTCGGGGCACTGAATCGCAGGAAGCGATTCGGCAAAGGTTGAACTCGGTAGTGACTGAACTGGGCTATATTCATGAGTATGATTATCTGGTCATCAATGATGAATTGAGTGAAGCTACCGCAGATGTGGCGGCAATTATCCGGGCGGAAAAATGGCGTGTCAAACGCAATGCCCATCTGGTCGGCCTCGTCTGGGGCGTCGACCTGAAAAAAGAATAGGAAAGGGGCCAACTACTTTGATTTATCCTTCTTTGGACCACTTGTTAAAGAAAGTCGACAGCAAATACACCCTGGTTGTCCTGACTGCCCGAAGGGCCCGTGAAATTGTCGCCGGCGACCGTTTGTTGGTAAACAGCAAATCCAATAAGGCGGTTACGATTGCGCTTGAGGAAATTGGCGCCGATAAAGTTACCTATGAACGCATCAAACCTATCGGCGGCTGATTGAAATGCTGACGGGCAAAACGGTTGTTCTGGGTGTATGCGGAGGAATCGCCGCATACAAAGCGGTTGAGGTTGTAAGTCGGCTGGTGAAACTTGGCGCGACGGTGCATGTAATCATGACTGCGGCGGCGGTTCAGTTTGTTGCGCCGTTGACTTTCCGCGAGATATCCGGACAACCAGTGTACACGACCATGTGGGAAGAACCGAAACTGTGGAATGTCGAGCATATCGCGCTGGCCCGCAGGGCGGACCTGTTCGTCATTGTCCCGGCAAGCGCCAACATGATTGGTAAGATCGCCAATGGAATTGCCGACGATTTTCTCAGTACGACGGTAATGGCCACAACCGCACCAGTTTTATTGGTACCGGCGATGAATACGGAAATGTTTCTCAGTGCTGCCACGCAGGCGAATCTCAAAACGCTGGAATCCCGTGGTTTCATGATCATGACCCCGGCATCGGGGCTGTTGGCTTGTGGCACCGAGGGGATTGGACGATTGCCCGAACCGGCAACGATTGTTGAGCGGATTGAGACGCATTTTGAAGCCGGGAAATCAATGCAGGGAATCCGGCTGCTGGTAACGGCAGGCGGAACCCGTGAAGCAATTGATCCGGTACGATATATCGGTAACCGTTCCAGCGGCAAGATGGGCTATGCGATTGCTGCGGCTGCAGCCGAGCGAGGCGCCGAGGTAACCTTGGTATCGGGACCGGTTTCCCTTGCAGTGCCGGCGGGCGTCAAACGGGTATCGGTTGAAAGCGCACTGGAAATGCGTGAAGCAGTATTAGCTGCTTTTCCTACTGTTGATATCGTAATCAAGGCGGCAGCTGTAGCGGATTATCGGCCAGAAGTTGTGGCTGAGCAAAAAATCAAAAAAAATTCGGTCAACCTGACTGTCGAGTTGACCAAAAACCCGGATATTCTGGCAGAGCTCGGCAAAATCAAAACCGGGCAATTTCTGGTCGGTTTTGCTGCCGAAACGCAGGAGTTAGTGACGAATGCGACCGACAAGCTGCGCCGCAAAAACCTGGATATGCTGGTTGCCAATGACGTGACGCAGCCTGGCGCTGGCTTTGAATCGGAAACCAATATCGTCAAATTGTTTGCCAAAGACGGCAGCATCGAAGAATTGCCACAGATGAGCAAGCAGGACCTCGCCCGATTGTTGCTGGATAGAGTTATGCTGCAAGCGAAAGCGCAAAAAACCAACTAAGGTAGTGGCGAACATTTTTCCGTTGTGCTCTTGCTTTTTCTGCATCAATCCTTTAAAATTAATTTCGTGTCCAATCCCTAACGAATTGAATACAGTCCATCCAGAGCTGGCAGAGGGACAGGCCCGATGAAGCCGCGGCAACCATTGACTTTATGTCAAAACGGTGCCAATTCCGGCGGGTAGCACCGCAAGATGGGAGAGCATAGTCCTCCCATGCGGAGGTTTTTTTATTGCCTTCGCATCAATAAAGAATCGAATTATTTGGGAGGTTGTTAAAAAAATGAAAAAAAGACTCTTTACATCGGAATCAGTAACCGAAGGACATCCGGATAAAATTGCCGACCAGATTTCTGATGCGGTACTCGACGCGATCCTGACCCAGGACCCGACGGGCCGGGTTGCCTGCGAAACAGTGGTTACAACCGGGTTGGTGCATGTAGTTGGTGAAATTACGACCAATTGTTATGTTGATATTAACAAGATCGTGCGCAATACGATCAAAGAAATCGGCTATACACGCGCCAAATATGGTTTTGATGGCGAGACTTGCGGAGTCATGACCTCAATTGATGAGCAGTCGCCGGATATTGCGATGGGTGTCGATGTGGGCGGCGCCGGTGACCAGGGAATGATGTTCGGTTATGCGACCAACGAAACGCCCGAATACATGCCGTTGTCGATTGCCTTGGCGCATAAACTGGCCAAACGGCTTTCCGATGTCCGTAAAAATGGCGAACTCGATTACCTGCGACCCGATGGCAAAACCCAAGTCACTGTGGAATATGATGGCGACAAGCCGGTGCGGGTAGATACCATCGTTATTTCGACCCAACATAGCCCCAAAGTCAAAATTTCTTACAACAGCGAGCATGTTGGCGAAAAAATGAGCGCCGTAGTTGCCGATTTCATTAAGAAAGTTGTTGAACCGGTAGTGCCGGCGGAACTTATTGATGCAAACACCCGTTACTTTGTCAATCCGACCGGCAGTTTTGTCGTGGGCGGACCACAGGGAGACGCCGGTCTTACCGGCCGCAAAATCATTGTCGACACTTATGGCGGCATGGCCCGTCATGGCGGCGGCTGCTTCTCCGGCAAAGATCCAACGAAAGTCGACCGTTCCGCAGCCTACGCTGCGCGTTACGTGGCCAAGAATGTTGTAGCTGCCGGACTGGCGGATCGCTGCGAAATCCAGCTGGCGTATGCAATCGGTGTTGCGGAGCCGGTATCCGTGTTGGTTGAAACGTTTGGCAGCGCAAAAGTGGCGGAAGATGTGATTGCGAAATTGATCGTGAAGCATTTTAACCTGACACCGGCCGGCATTATCAAGACGCTCGACCTGCGTCGGCCGATTTACAAACAAACAGCAGCCTACGGTCATTTTGGCCGGACCGATGTTGACCTTCCTTGGGAAAAGACAGATAAAGCTGATGTTCTGCGCAAGGAAGCCGGCCTGTAGAATTTCCGGATTGTGAAAAAATCTGAATCGGAGAATAAAAAGTACGGAGCTGATTACTCAGCTCCGTACTTTTTATTCTGTGCTTACTACAGTCACCTGTTGGATGTATTTACCGTAACCCTGAGCCTGCATTTGATCGAGCGGGATAAAACGCAATGCCGCACTGTTCATGCAATAACGTAACCCGCCTTTATCTGGCGGACCGTCATCAAACACATGCCCCAGATGACTGTCGCCTTGGCGGCTACGCGCTTCGGTCCGTAGCTCAAACATACTTCGGTCGGTTTTGGTTACAATAGCTGCCGGGTCGACCGGCTTGTAAAACTGGGCCAACCGGAACCGGAGTCATATTTGTCCCTAGCGAATTCAAATCGTTTGAATTTACTGATTTTATTTGAAGCGAGGCGGGCGTAGTGGTAAACTATTGATGTAACCATCTGATGCACTTGGTATAAAAACGAAGGGAGTGTTTTTTTAATGAAGAAATTGGCCTGTTTTGCGCTATTCGTCATTCTCACTCTAGCTTCAACTATCTGTTTTGCTGCGTATACTGATATTTCTGGGTATTGGGAGATTAAATTTGACAACGGATCCAGTGGATGGCTGCAACTAGTCCCTGCCACAGGCAGCAATGCCAGAGTTGTTAACGGCGTAGTTATTCACTATCAAGGAAAAATTAAAATTCCAGCTTGTTCGGGCGATATCGTTGTTGCTGCCGGAGAAATTGGACAAAAAATTGGCGCTTTTCCCGGTTGGTGTGTCGGTTATCCAGGCATAGGTTACAATGTCCTAAATGGAACAATTGCTTCACCCACCGTAATTTCAGATGGAATAATACGAACCCTGGGTGGCGCCAATCCTGACTTGACCTTTACAATGTTCAAACGCTAAATCAATTTTATTTGAACAAATTGCACTTAAGAGCCGCAAGGCTCTTTTTTTGAGAAGTTTTATGAGAATCATCAAAAATGTTGTAAATGCAGTTGACAAACTGGCAATATATTGGCATACTGTATACAAGCTTACAATATAAAATGATTAAGCCGAACAAATACAAATTTGTGTAAACACTAACGAAAAAATTTTTTATGAAAAATACATATGAACATATGTGATGAATGGGAATACGCATGGTGATGAACCGTTACAGAGAACCGGTGTAGGCTGCGAGCCGGTACGGGACCCGATGCGAACTCACCCAGGAGCACTTCGTTTGAACCAGACAATGGATTAAGACGGAGCGGCGCCGGTCGTTAACCGGAAGTCGGCAGTAGCTGGCGTAACGAGGACAAATTAGGGTGGTACCGCGATATTCGCCCCTATATTGACACAGATTTTCTGTGCCAATATAGGGGCGTGTTTTATTTACAGATGAAATAAAGGAAAGGTGGTATTATTATGAATAAGCCAATGGGGAGTAAAGTGAGCGATACCGTTAATACGACGATCAGTGAAACGATGGACCGTTTCGAAGAAGACCTAATGAATGCAGCCCCCGGCGACCTCAGTTATTCTTTTGATGAACGGGTCAAATGGTAATCGCATAGAGCACTCATCTTTTATTTATGCGTATTGACGGAGCGGCTGTTGGCTGCTTCGTTTTTTTGTTTGCCCGGGTAATCTGCGTTATAGGCAGGATAAATTGCTGACAAGCGCGAAACGTGTGATAGACTATTATGGAAAGTAGCTGAAATTTTGATTCAAATAGCCGAAGTATGTATTAATGTTCAAGCCAGTCGACTGCGCCATCCATTTTCATATCTGGTGCCGACGGCGTATGACTTCATCGCGCCAGGCTGGCGGGTAGTTGTGCCATTTGGCTCGTCAGACGCCGAAGGTTTTGTTGTGTCAATTCAGCAGGCACTCGCCGCTGACGATTTACAATCCTTGAAATCTATTCGGGAAGTCCCCGATGACGAAGCCTGGTTTGACGCTGAAATGCTATCCACGGCCCAATGGCTGAGCGACTACTATGTTTGTTCGCTGGGGGAAGCCTTGCGCCTGTTTATTCCTGGCAAAACCGGCATCAAAAAAACAAAATCATATCAGATTGCACCGGATGTCGAAGCGCCGACGCCAGCTAATGAGATCTATGAATATATTCGTAGCCGGGGCAATGTCGGGTTTCAGCGGCTGCGAGCCGAACTGGGAACGGCCGCTCTAGCAGATCTGGATAAACTGGTGCGAGCCGGTCAGGTTATTGTCTGCCGACAAACGAATCAACGGACGAGTGCGAAGTGGTCGCGTGAATTGCGACTAAAAGTGTCGCAGTCAGAACTGACTGAGTTATTGGCAAAATGGCGTGGCAAGCCGGCGCAACGACGACTATTGGAAATGCTGGCCGAGCAGGACTGTTTGCCAATTTCCCGACAAGCGGGCGGCGTTGTGCTGGATGCATCCGTCAAAGCTCTGTTGCAGGCAGGTTTAATTCGTGAGGAGAAGACGCGTCAGCAACGGGATAGTTTCTGCCATGTTCTTGGCGAAGGGAAGACTGTTCAGGCAACGCCGGCGCAACAGGCAGCTTTGGCTGAAATTATCCCGGCGATCAAAGCGAAATCAGCAGAAACCTTCTTGTTGTACGGTGTGACCGGCAGCGGTAAAACGGAAGTTTACCTGAGGGCGACCGCTGCAGCGCTGGCCGAAGGCCGACAAGTGCTGGTGATGATTCCGGAAATCGCCCAGACCAGTCAAGTGTTGCGCCGTTTCAAAGCGCGTTTTGGCGCCAGCGTGGCCGTCGTTCACAGTCGCCTGTCGGTGGCTGAGCGGCGCGATGTGTGGGATTTGTTTCGTAGTCAGGAAATCGGTATCGTGATTGGTACCCGCTCGGCGCTGTTTTTGCCAGGCGCTGGCCTGGGACTGATCATTATCGACGAAGAGCATGAGTTTACTTACAAACAGGAGGAATCGCCGCGCTATCATGTGCGGGAAACCGCATTGCAACGGGCGAAGCAACTGGGCGCCACGGTGATTCTTGGCAGTGCGACACCGGCGCTGGAATCTTATCATTTAGCGATGTCAGGTCAATTTAGACTGTTGACTCTAGCCGAGCGGGTTGACGGGGCAGCCATGCCAACGGTTGAAGTCGTTGATATGCGGGAACAATTGAAACAGGGGCGCAAAAGCGTAGTGTCAAAACCGCTTGAGAGCTTGTTGCAGGAAACCGTGGACAAAGGCGAGCAAGCCATCCTGTTGTTGAACCGCCGCGGGCATTCGACTTTTGTCATGTGCCGTGAATGTGGTTTTGTCATGCGCTGCGACCACTGCAGCGTTCCGCTGGTTTATCATATGCAGGGCGGGAAACTTTGCTGCCACTATTGCGATTCGTTTCATGCCGTACCGACTGTCTGTCCGTCCTGCAAGGGGAAATATATCCGCTATTTCGGCGCCGGAACGCAGCGGTTGGAAGAAGAACTGACTGCTAGTATGCCTGGAGTTCGCTTGTCGCGGATGGACCATGACACGACCGGCGGCAAAATGAGTCATGACAAGTTGCTGGACGGATTTCGCCAGGCCAAGACGGATATTTTATTGGGCACCCAAATGGTGGCCAAAGGGCACGACATTGAAAACGTCACGGCAGTTGGGATTCTGGCGGCGGACTCTTCGTTGAACCTGCCAGATTTTCGTTCGGCAGAACGGACGTTCGCCCTGGTTATGCAGGCGGCGGGGCGGGCCGGGCGTGGCAGTAAGGCTGGCCGGGTCGTCGTTCAGACCTATCATCCCGATCATTATGCGATGGTTGCCGGTTCGGCCCAGGATTATGATTCGTTTTATCGGCAGGAGATAGAGTTTCGGCAGGAACTAAGTTATCCACCGTTTGCCGAGTTTATCAAGCTCACTGTAAGCGGAAACGATGAGGCACGGACCATGAAGTCGGCGGAAAAAGTTGCATCAACATTGCAGCAACAACTGGAGCAATTGACTCCGCCGGTTGATATTTTGGGGCCGTACGTCGCACCGGTGTCAAAAGTCGGCGATGTTTTCCGGGTGCAACTGCTGCTGAGGGGCGCAGACCTTTCTGCAGTCAAGCGTGTTTTGGTTGAAGGCGGAATTGCCGCATCGACCTTCATAACGATTGATGTAGACCCGCTTGGCATGATGTAGGGCTTCCGGTTCATGGTGTTTTTTGAGTACGTGTGTTAAAATTTTAGATATATAGTGAATTTGAGTATTTCTTAGCAGGAGGCGTTCATGGCAGTCCTAGATATTCGCAGAGCAGGAGATCCGGTTTTAAAAGCAAAGGCGAAACCCGTCGCCAAGATTACCAAGTCGGTCCGCCAATTGCTTGACAATATGGTGCAAACGATGCGTGATGCTGATGGTGTTGGCTTGGCCGCGCCCCAGGTCGGGGTATCGTCATGCGTGATTGTTGTGGACATTGGTGATGGGTTGATCGAATTAATCAATCCGGAACTGGTGGAGTCGTCAGGTTGCGAGGTTTCAACCGAAGGTTGTCTGAGCATTCCCGGTTATTATGGCGAAGTTGAACGATATGCCGAAATTACGGTGCAAGGGTTGGATCGCCAGGGAACTCCGGTGAATATTTCTGGTAGCGGCTTGTTGGCACGGGCTTTACAACATGAGATGGACCATCTGGCAGGCGTTTTGTTTATTGAACGGGCCCAATCGTTGCATAAGGAGCAAAAGGAATGACGCAGCGCCGGGTCGTATTCATGGGCACGCCTAATTTTGCCGTACCCTGTCTGGCGGCAATCGTTGCCGCAGGTTATGAAGTTTGCGGCGTTGTCAGTCAGCCTGACCGACCGAAGGGGCGCGGCAAAAAACTTGCTCCCTCCCCAGTCAAAGCGGCGGCGCTGGCCATGGGACTTGAAGTGGTGACGGTCGAGCGGGTGAAAGATCCCGCCTTTTTGGTGCAGTTGCAAACGTGGACCCCAGATGTTGCAGTCGTGGTCGCATTTGGTCAGATTTTGCCGGAAGCTGTACTCCAGGCGCCGCGTCACGGTTGCATCAATGTTCATGCTTCGCTGTTGCCTGCCTATCGGGGGGCGGCGCCGATTCATCGGGCTTTGCTCAATGGAGAGTCGCAGAGCGGCGTCACTACAATGCAGATGGATAAAGGGATGGATACCGGCGATATCCTGTTGATGGACTCAGTCGACATTCCCGCTGATATGACGGTGGGCGAGCTGCACGATGCGCTCAGCGCCAAAGGAGCAGCTCTCATTGTTGAGACGCTGGCGCAGGTTTTTGCCGGCACGATTCGGCCGATGCCGCAAGATTCCAGCAAAGCAACCTATGCCGCAATGCTGGATCGGGGGATTGAACGGATTGACTGGAAACGACCGGCCGAGGAATTGCACAATCAGGTTCGCGGCCTGAACCCCTGGCCGGGCGCCTATTGCATTTGCGACAATATCACGATGAAACTCTGGCGCAGTCGGATTAAACCAGCGGAGGGACCGCAGGTTCCCGGTAGGATTCATTCGATGAGCGCAGACGGGATTGTGGTGGAAACCGGCAAAGATTTGCTGGAGCTGCTGGAAGTACAGCCGGAATGCAAACGACGGATGGGCGCCAAAGACTGTGCCTGCGGTTATTGCATGACTCCCGGGACGATATTGGAATAGGAGCGCTCTATGCATTTGGAAATACCTGTTCGCCCGAAAAAAAGACTGTTCCTTGCCCTCATTCTGGCAAGTTTATTGCTGGCCGTAGGCTCTACATTGGGCTTATGGCTGGTCAGCATACCCGGACTGGCTGATATCAGCCAGTATTTGCCGCTGATTTTCGGCGTGGCGATTGGTGCGGTGGCCTTGATTGCCATCGGCGGGATTGCCGGGATTGTGTTTGCGATTCTCGGGTTTCATACGCCGCGATTTTTTCTTGGACAGGCCTGGTCAGTCATCAATTTGCTATTCCCGATGGCGATTCGGATGGGAAAATTATTTGATATAGAAAAAGAAACGGTGGAACGGTCTTTTATTGAAGTCAGCAATCATCTGGTTCGGCAAAAAATGATCCGTGTCAAACCGGAGCGTCTGCTGATCCTGACGCCGCATTGCATTCAAAAAGATACCTGTCCCCACAAAATCACCCGTGATGTGAAGAACTGCAAACGTTGCGGGCAATGTCAGGTGGATGACCTGCTAAAACTGACGGAAAAATATGGCGTGAATCTGGCGGTAGTCACCGGCGGAACACTGGCCAGAAATGTATTGAAGACACTGCGACCGCAGGCCGTTTTGGCGATTGCCTGTGAGCGCGACCTTACCAGCGGGATCCAAGACGTGTTTCCGCTACCGGTTATCGGCATTTTGAATCAGCGCCCCTTCGGTCCCTGTTGCAACACCAAAGTCGATATTGACCGTGTCGAAAAGCTATTGCAGGACATGGTAGAAAAACAGGGAGAAGTGGCTTCATGAGCGGAAAAATTGTAGTCAGCGCCCGAACATTGGCGTTTCAGGTGCTGCAGGACGTTTTTGGCGAGGGGGCCTATGCCAACATCGCCTTGTCAAAACGGTTGAATGAAGCAAACCTGTCGCCGGTTGACCGGCGCTTCGCCACCGAACTGGTGTATGGAACCATCAAAGCCAGCGGTACGCTGGACTGGATGTTGGGACACTACCTCAAGCGCCCGCTGACGCAGACAGATCCGCTGGTTGTAAATATAATGCGCCTTGGTATGTATCAGTTGCAATTTTTGGATAAGATTCCGCCATCAGCGGCTGTCAATGAAGCGGTAAATCTGGCAAAAAAGTTTGCCCACCCAGGCGCCAGCGGCTTTGTCAATGCGGTGCTGCGGTCGGTGATACGCGAACCGGACCGGATACGCTATCCCAATTTTGAGAAAGACCCTGTGCGCAGTATCGCACTGCGTGAATGTCACCCGGAATGGTTGGTTAAGCGCTGGCTGAACCAGATCGGTCCGGATGAAACGCTGGAATTGTGCCGTTTCAACAACGCCCAGCCGCCGCTGTCATTGCGGACCAATACGTTGAAAGTATCCCGGGCCGAGCTGTTGCAGAAACTGCTGGATTCGGGTGCAGAGGCAGAAATTTCGCCACTGGCGCCGGAAGGGATCATCTGCCGTCGCTTGGGCGATGAACCGTTACAGTATATTAAACAGGGCTTATGTCAGGCGCAGGATGAAAGTTCGATGCTGGTGGCGCACATCGTTGATCCGCAACCAGGTGAACTGGTCATTGATGCCTGTGCAGCGCCGGGGGGCAAGAGCACCCATCTGGCGACATTGATGCAAAACACGGGCCGGGTATTGTCCGTTGATATTCATGCGCATAAAATTCAGCTGATTGAAGATAATCAACGCCGGTTGGGATTGACGATTATCGAAGCCCGGCAGCTTGACGCCACGGAACTGCATAAGACGATGGCGGGAAAAGCAGACCGGGTGCTGGTAGATGCTCCCTGTTCCGGTCTGGGGGTATTGCGCAGACGACCCGATGCGCGCTGGCGCAAGGAGGATTCGCTGCAAAGCCTGCCGGAACTGCAAAAAGCGATTTTGGCCAGTGCGGCCCAGTGTGTAAAACCGGGCGGAGTTTTGGTCTATAGTACATGCACTCTGGAACGGGCGGAAAACGAAGACATTATCAGCGGATTTCTGGCCCAGAACTCAGACTTTTCTCTGGCTGAAACCGGCCGATTTTTACCGGTAGCCCGCGATGAAAAAATGATCACGCTCTGGCCTCAACGCGATGGAACCGATGGTTTCTTTATCGCCAGAATGATGCGCAAGGCGGAAAGCGAGAAATAATGACCGAGAATATTTATGGATTGTTTGCTGCAGAAATCGGTGAAAAATTCGTCCAGGTCGGTATCGAGAAGTTTCGTAGCAGTCAGGTCGCTGACTGGATGTATAAAAGAGCGGTCACTGATTTTAATCAGATGACCAATCTGTCAGGTCCGCTGCGAACCAAGTTGCGGGGGAATTTCTACATTGAATTTCCCGAGGAACAGGCGGTAAAGCAGTCGGCGGACGGCAAGACCGTCAAATCGCTGCTGAGGTTTGATGACGGGGAAGCAGTGGAAACCGTTTTGATGCGTCAACCGTATGGCAATAGCGTCTGTGTCTCCAGCCAGGTCGGCTGCGCGATGGGCTGCAGGTTTTGCGCCTCGACCCTATCCGGTCTGGAACGAAACCTGACCGGCGGTGAAATGCTGGCGCAAGTGCAACATGCGCAAAAAAAACTACCTGACCGGCAACGCGTTTCTTCAGTTGTGATTATGGGCGGCGGCGAGCCACTCGCCAACCTAGATGAAGTGTTGCGGTTTATGCGGCTGTGCCATGAGCCAGGCATTCTGGATATGGGCTACCGATCGTTTACCGTTTCAACCTGTGGGCTGGTGCCAGGCATCCGGCGTCTTCAGGAACAAGGGTTGCCTGTTACACTGTCCATTTCGCTGCATGCACCGAACGATGAAATTCGTTCCCGCCTGATGCCGATCAACCGAAAATACTCGATGCCGGAGCTCATGGGGGCGGCTTATGAGTATGCCCTGGTGACCAAACGGCGCGTCACTTATGAATATGCAATGATCAACGGCGTCAATGACAGCCCGGAGCATGCTAGGGAACTGGCAAATCTGCTGCGCGGCAAGTTGGCTGCTGTCAACCTGATTCCGCTGAATGCCGTGCCGGAGAGTGGTCTAGAGCGATCAACTCCCGATCGGATCGCGCGATTTGAAGAAATGTTGAAAGTTCGTCGCATCACCGTGACTGTCCGGCGTGAAATGGGAGCGGATATTGATGCTGCTTGCGGCCAGTTGCGCAATAGCAATCGAGAAGGAGGAATCTGATGAGCCCGAGCGGTTTGCTTGACGACCGTTATCGTTTATTGGAGCGTATCGGCGGCGGAGGTATGGCGGAAGTCTACCTGGCCGAAGATGTTCTGTTGGCGCGCCAGGTTGCTGTAAAAGTGCTGCGGTCCCAGTTTACCAGCGATGAGGAATTTGTCGCCCGCTTCCGTCAGGAGGCCAGGGCGGCTGCCCGTCTGTCCCATCCAAACATTGTCAGTATTTATGATGTCGGCTGTGAAGCGGACACCCATTATATCGTGATGGAGTATGTGCCTGGCGAGACGCTGAAGGAATGTATCAAGCGCGAAGGTCGTCTGCCATCCTGCATGGCGATCGAATATGCGTTGCAGATTGCCGCCGCTTTGAAACATGCCCATGATAATCAGATCGTGCACTGCGATATCAAACCGCACAACATTCTGATCCATCGGGACGGCACCGCCAAAGTGACTGATTTTGGCATTGCCAGGGCTGTATCATCGCAGACGACGACTCAGGTTGCCGGCGTACTGGGTTCGGTGTATTATCTTTCGCCGGAGCAGGCGCGGGGTTATGGCGTGGACTCAAAGTCCGACATATATTCGCTGGGCGTCGTCCTGTATGAAATGTTGGCTGGTATTCCACCTTTCGAAGGGAATTCACCGATAGCCATTGCGATGAAGCATATCCAAGAAAAACCTCGGTCGTTGAAAGAATTGCGCCCCGATGTTTCGCCGTTGCTGGTTTCGTTGGTTGCCAAAGCCATGGCCAAAAAACCGGAGGAGCGGCAGGAGAATGCCCGCGCTTTCTTGCTGGAAGCAGAGCAGGTGGCGAAGCAGATCAAGGGCATGGATCCAGCTGTCATTCCGCCGCCGTTACCGGCATCGACCTTGGAAAAAGACCAACTGACCGGTGTGCGCAGAGTTATTGCCTGGATTAAAACACTGCCGCGCTGGACCTGGGGATTGGTAGGATTATTATTGATCAGTTTTTTGATTGGTCAGGTCATCGCCAATGGCGGACTAGGCGGCGGCAAAGAAGTCATGGTGCAGGATGTCATGGGAAAACCGGCGGAAACTGCACGATCGCTGCTGCAGAACGACCAGTTGAAAGTGCAGATCACTGAAGCTTTTGACGAGCGAGTCGCGGCCGGTTATGTCGTATCGCAGCAACCGCGGGGCGGACAGGTGGTCAAAGAAAATCGCGTGGTTCAGATTATCGTGAGCAAGGGGCCGGATATTGCCCTGATTCCCGAGCTGAAAGGACTGCCGCGACGGGAAGCGGAAGCGAGGATTCGCAGCGCCGGTTTGAAAGTGGGCCTGATCACCGAAGAATTTTCCGCCGAGGTCAAACCAGATGCGGTGGTCAGCCAGAACCCGCGTCCACCGGGGCAGGTTGCTAAAGGCGTCTTGGTCGATATCGTGCTGAGCAAAGGGAAAAGCCCGCAACAGATCATAATCCCTGATTTTCAGGGTGAGCAGCTGCAAAGCGTATTGGCCCGTATTGAGGCATTAAGGTTGAAGGTGGGGACGATTCGGGAAACCAGCAATGCCCGCTATTCGCCCGGCACAATCAGTGGACAGGCGCCGTCTGCCGGCAGCAGTGTTTATGAAGGAACTACAGTTGACCTGGAACTGGTGAAAAGTGACGCGGGGATCCCCAAGCGGGCCCGGATTCAATTTGTCGTCCCCGAGGGCCCAATCCGCCAAACCTGCAAGATTTTGGTTCAGGACTCCAGCGGTATCAGAACGGCTTACGAAGGGGCTCATAAACCGGGTGAACGGATTGAGAAAGTCGTGGAAGGAATTGGCGAGATGACAATCAGAATTCTGGCGAATAATAAACTGATTCAAGAGCAGACGTTTTAGCCGATGGAGAAAAATGGCCTGACCGGTGTAGTGATTCGGGCAACAAGCGGATTTTATTACGTCAAAAGTGGAATGCATATCGTCGCCTGTAAATTGCGCGGTCGCATGAAACAAAACCGCTATTCCGTATGTGTGGGCGATAAGGTTGTTTATACGCCGACAGGCGATGCTGTGGGCGTCATTGAGCAAATTCTGCCACGGGACTCCTTTTTAAAGCGACCGGAAGTCGCCAATGTCAATCAGTCGATTATCACGTTTGCCGCCAGCCACCCTCGGGTTGACTTCGGCTTGTTGGACCGTTTTTTGGTGTTGGCGGAACTGTCGGAAATACCAGCTGTCATTTGTATCAACAAGATCGACATGGCAGACCCGGAAGAACTGAAACCCGATCTGGCGATTTACGAGCGAATGGGTTACCCGGTGCTTCTGGTCTCGGCCAAGACCGGCGAGGGGATTGCGGAACTGCAAAAAATCCTTTATGACAAAGTGAGTGTCTTCGCCGGGCCGTCCGGTGTCGGCAAGTCATCGTTGCTCAATTCGATTGAACCGGGATTAAGCCTGATGACAGGTGAATTGAGCCTGAAAATCGGTCGCGGCAAACATACCACCCGTGTCGCCGAACTGCTCGTTTTATCCGGCGGCGGCTTTGTCGTCGATACACCGGGATTCAGTTTTACCGAATTCATCGAAATGAACCCGGAAGATTTGCGGTTCCAGTATCGGGAGTTTCGCGACATACTGGCCGGTTGTCATTTTTCCTCCTGCATCCATCAGAAAGAACCGCAGTGTGCAGTGAAAAATGCTGTCACCGCTGGAATTATTGCCGCATCGCGTTATGAATCCTACTGTGAATTGTTGCAGGAGATACAACAGACCAAGAGGAGGTTCTAAGTTTGGCTCTATTGGCTCCGTCTCTGTTGTCAGCGGATTTTGTCCGTCTGGCCGAAGAAATTGCCAAAGTGGAAGCCGCCGGTGCAGACTGGCTGCATCTCGATATTATGGATGGGCATTTTGTGCCCAATCTTACATTTGGTCCGCCGGTTGTGGCGGCAATCCGCAAAGTCACCAAATTGCCTCTCGACGTTCATCTGATGGTAACCAATCCCGCTGAGCTGGTTGAACAATTTGCCGCCGCCGGTGCGGACTGGTTGACTGTACACGTGGAAACCGAACCGCATCTGCATCGTTTGCTCAACCGAATCCGTGAACTGGGCGTGAAACCGGCAGTTACCCTCAATCCGGCAACACCGCTGGGTCAGCTGGATGAAATTCTCAGTGAAGTTGATATGGTGCTGGTGATGAGCGTCAATCCCGGTTTTGGCGGGCAGAAATTCATTCCGGCGTCATTGAGCAAAATCAGCCGCTTAAAAGAGCAGTTGAATCAAATCGGTCGGCCCGTTCTGATCGAAGTGGACGGCGGCGTGAATGATATAACGGCGCCCCTGTTGGTGCAGGCCGGAGTGGACGTATTGGTGGCTGGATCCGCCGTGTTTGGCAGCGCGGATATGCAAGCAACGATTACCGCACTAAAACAGGCCCGTTAGCCGCTTGCTTTTTTTAGGCGAGAGTGCTATCCTATAAATATAGGTTTAATTGAATAGTGGCCTTTGGGGCATGGTGAGAAAGAGTAATCTTTCGATTCCTGACCGGCGGTATAGCCCGCGAACCGAGAGGTTGATCCGGTGTAGATTCCGGAGCCGACAGTATAGTCTGGATGGGAAAAGGCAAAATTGTGGCCTGTAATGGGTCTATGTTTACGTTTCCCAAAGAGATAATCTTTGGGATTTTTGTTTTCAGGAGGGTTTTCATGGACAGTCAGCTGGATGAACAATATATGCAACAAGCTCTCAATCTGGCGCGACAAGGCAGAGGCAGAACCAGTCCCAATCCTGTTGTCGGCGCCGTGATTGTAAAAGATCAAACGGTCGTCGGTCGCGGCTGGCATCAGAAAGCGGGTACCGCTCATGCGGAGATTCATGCTCTGGCTGAAGCGGGCGCGGCAGCACATAACGCGACAATATATGTAACCTTGGAACCTTGCTGCCATCAGGGGCGAACCGGTCCCTGCACCGAAGCGATACTGACCGCAGGAATCCGGCGAGTAGTGGTTGCGATGGTCGATCCCAATCCATTGGTGGCCGGCTGTGGCATCGGCGTATTGCGGGAACGGGGACTGGTCGTTGATACGGGAATCCTGGCCGACGAAGCGGCCCAGATCAATGCGCCGTTCATCAAATGGATCAGTTGCAGCATGCCCTTTGTCACGATGAAAAACGGCATCAGTCTGGATGGCAAAATTGCCACGCAAACCGGCGAATCGCGCTGGATTACCGGGTGCGAATCCAGGCTGGAAGTTCACAGGATGCGTGACGAGTCCGATGCGATCATTACCGGCATCGGTACGGTACTGGCCGATGACCCGGAGCTGACCACCCGTTTGCCGGAAGGCGGAAAATCGCCGGTGCGGGTAGTGTTGGACCGAATGGCCCGAACCCCGCTCGATGCAAAAATTCTTAACACACAGGCAGCGCCGACGATTGTTGCCGTTTCCGCAGCTGCTCCCCAAGATCGCCAGGATGCGTTGGCGGCAACCGGGGCGGAAGTACTGGTTGTACCGGAAGTTGACGGAAAACTGGATTTGGCTTTCCTGCTGCGCACCCTGGGCCAGCGCTGCCTGACCAATGTGATGGTGGAAGCCGGTGGCAGCCTGAACAGTTCGTTCCTGTTCGGTAATTATGTCGATAAGGTTGTTCTGTTTATCGCGCCAAAGATCCTTGGCGGCAGCGGGGCGCCCGGCCCCTATGGCGGAGTCGGTTGCGGTTCGCTGTCGGATGCGGTCGAACTGGAAGATATCAAAGTGCGTCAACTGGGTCTGGATTTGATGGTCGAGGGATTCGTTAAACGGAGGGATAGCCGAGATGTTTACAGGACTTGTCGAGGAATTGGGTAAAGTACGTTCCTTATCGCGCGGGGCGCACTCGATCCGCCTGACGATTGCGGCGGAAAAAGTATTGGGCGATGTAAAAATGGGCGACAGTATCGCCATCGATGGCGCCTGCCTGACCGTGGTTGATTTTACGGCTGGCTCGTTCACTGTCGATGTGATGCCGGAGACATTTGACCGGACCACGTTATCGCTGCGCAAAAGCGGCGACACCGTCAATCTGGAGCGCACCTTGCGGGTAGGCGACCGTCTTGGCGGGCACATTGTAAGCGGTCACGTCGATAGCGTAGCCGATCTGGTTTCGGTAACGCCGCGCGACAATGCCAATATCCTGCGGGTGCAGGTACCGCGGCAACTTGCGTCGTTCATGATTCCGCAAGGGTCGGTCGCTGTCGACGGGGTCAGCCTGACGATTGTGGACTGCGGTGACGACTGGTTTGAAGTTTCGCTGATTCCACATACCTGGGATGTGACGATCTTGTCCGGCAAACGCGCCGGCGACAAAGTAAACGTCGAAACAGATGTTCTGGGCAAGTATATTTACCGACTGACGCAAACGAAATCAGTTGTCGAGACAAGCAGAAAACCGATTGGGGTCGATTTTTTGGCGCAACATGGGTTTCTGGATTAGAAAGGGGAGAAAAAAATGGAACCAAAATTCAGTACGATTGAAGCAGCAGTAGAGGACATCAAGGCAGGAAAAATGGTTATCGTTGTCGATGATGAGGATCGCGAAAATGAGGGCGATCTGGTTGTAGCCGCTTCGATGGCAACACCGGAAGTTATCAACTTTATGGCCAAACACGCCCGTGGTCTGATCTGCGTGCCGATGAAAGGTGACCGGCTGGATGAACTGGGCATCGGCCCGATGGTCTGCGATAATACGGATTCCCACTGCACTGCATTTACCGTATCAGTTGATGCCTATGAAGTTTCGACCGGCATATCCGCCCATGAACGTGCGTTGACGGTGCAAACACTGATTGATCCGGCTAAAGGTGCGGCAGACATCCGTCGGCCCGGGCACATGTTTCCGCTACGCTACCGGGAAGGTGGCGTGCTTCGTCGCACCGGCCACACCGAAGCCTCGATCGACCTGTCAATTCTGGCCGGGCTCTATCCGGCGGCAGTCATCTGCGAAATCATGAATGAAGACGGAACGATGGCCCGCGTGCCGCAACTGATGGAGTTCGCCGCCAAGAACGGACTCAAACTGATCACGGTCGCCGAACTGATCAAATACCGCAAGCATCATGAACGATTTGTCGAGCGGGTTTCTGAAGCGACGTTGCCGACGAAATATGGCGATTTCAAGGTCATTGCCTACGAAAGCCTGATTGATAATATGTGCCACCTGGCCCTGGTTAAAGGCGATGTAGCTAATAAATCCAATGTGCTGGTGCGGGTTCACTCCGAATGCCTGACGGGTGATGTTTTGGGTTCACTGCGCTGCGACTGCGGCGACCAACTGGGTGTTGCGATGAAACGGATCGAGCAGGAGGGCGAAGGGGTACTGCTGTACATGCGCCAGGAAGGGCGGGGTATCGGCCTGGCCAACAAGATTCGCGCTTATGCGCTGCAAGATCAGGGTAAGGATACAGTCGAAGCAAATCTTTTGCTGGGCTTTGCTCCCGATTTGCGGGATTATGGCATTGGCGCGCAGATTTTGTCTGATCTTGGCCTTACCAGCATCCGACTGCTAACCAATAACCCGGAAAAACGGGCCGGATTGGAAGGCTATGGTCTGACGATTTCCGAGCGGATTCCGGTTGAAATCAAAGCCAATAGCCATAATAAAAAATATCTGGCGATAAAAAAATCTAAAATGGGTCATATTTTGAAATCAGAAGAGGGGGACTTGAAATGAAAGTATTGGAAGGAAAACTGACGGCGGAAGGGTTGCATATCGGGATTGTGGCAGCCAGGTTTAACGAATTCATCACGAATAAATTGCTGGGCGGTGCGGTTGATGCCCTGGTGCGCCATGGCGCCAAAGAAGAGGACATTACGCTGGCCTGGGTACCTGGGGCGTTTGAAATACCACTGGCAGCGCAAAAAATGGCCGGCAGTCATGCCTTTGACGCCGTGATTTGCCTGGGCGCAGTCATTCGTGGCAGCACGCCGCATTTTGATTATGTGGCCGGCGAAGTGACCAAAGGCGTTGCCCAGGTTACGTTGCAAACCGGCGTACCGACCATCTTTGGCGTACTGACGACGGAAAATATCGAGCAGGCGATTGAACGGGCCGGAACCAAGGCCGGCAATAAAGGCTTTGATGCAGCCATGACCGCGATTGAAATGGCTAACCTGTTGAAAGCGTGGGAGCCGAAGAATGTCTGATCAGATCGTGCGAGCGCTGGCACCGGGCATACGCTTGGTGGCGGCGATCACGACCGAGTTGAGCGAAGAAGCGAGAAGGCGGCATGCCTGCAGTCCGGTGGCTGCTGCTGCGCTCGGACGGACCATGACGGCAGCTTTGCTGTTGTCGGAAACGATTAAAGGCGACGAATGCCTGACAATCAGGGTTTCCGGCGATGGACCGCTTGGCGATGTGGTTGCCGATACCCCGGTGCGCCATGGCGTGCGCGGCTATGTCCGCAATCCGCATATCGACTTGCCGCCGGCGGTGAATGGAAAACTGCCTGTCGGTGCTGGTGTGGGTAAAGGGATGCTGCATGTGACCCGCTTCAGTCCGCAACGGGAAATCTTTACCGGGACCGTGGCATTGATATCTGGCGAGATTGCCGAAGATGTCACCAAATATCTGCTGGAATCGGAGCAAACCCCCTCCACTGTAGGATTGGGCGTTTTGGTCGAACCAGACGGGACCGTCAGCGGCGCTGCCGGTTTCCTGGTCCAGGCAATGCCGGACGTTACCGATGAAATGCTGAATTGTATCGAACAGAATCTCAGCTTGGTCGCTTCACCGTCTCATCTTGCGAACGAGGGGCTGTCTGCGGCGGAAATCGTCCAGTTGCTGCTGGTCGGGGTGGAGGATGCGACTGTGTTTGAGCAGGAACCGGTTCATTTTCAATGCACCTGCAACCGACAGAAGGTCGGTTCGATTCTGACAGGATTGGGCGAAGCGGAGCTGACCTCGATGATCGAAGAAGGCTCAGCCGAGATTCACTGTAATTTCTGTAATGAAGCGTACCAGTTTGAACGTGCGGAGCTACAACTGTTGCAGGCAGCTTGTCAGAGGCAGACAGCGGAATAAAGCTGGACATAAAGACAAAAAGAGCTGGAATCATCCAGCTCTTTTATAATAATAACGAAAATCAAAACAGCTTAAGGGCGGGATACTTTACCGGAGCGCAGGCAACGAGTGCAGACATTCACACGCGTGATTTCACCTTTAACCAAAGCGCGTACGCGTTGGATGTTGGGTTTCCAGGTCCGCTTGGTTTTCAGATGGGAATGGCTTACATTAAATCCACTGCGTTCCCCTTTGCCGCAGACTTCACACAGATTGGCCATCAATTACACCTCCTTCAATACTGAGGTAATCTCATTATCATCTAGTTGAACAGCAAAATTATTCTAACACAAGCGAAGCGCAAAAAGCAAGGCATTCGGCGTTATATGTAGAATATATATTAAAATCGGACAATCTGCCGTAAGGTGGAACGTGAAAGGGCAGAATAGGATAACATGATTATTGATCAGAAGGTCACCGCGTTGAAAGGAGTCGGCGCCGTAGTTGAGAAGCATTTGGCCCGTTTGGCGGTTAGCACAGTGGGCGATTTGCTGGAACATTTCCCCCGCCGCTATGAAGACCGTAGCCGGATGCGCAAGATTAACGAACTGGTTGCCGGCGAGTTTGCCACGTTTGCCGCCGTTGTCCAGCGCAGCGAACTGCAACGAATGCGCGGTAAATCGATAGCCCGCGTCTGGGTTGGCGACGAAACCGGTAAAGCGGTTTTGGTCTGGTTTAATCAACCTTATCGGGCCCAAAACTGGAAGAGCGGAACCCCATTGATTATTTACGGCAAAGCGTCGCGGTTCCGAGAAGTGCTGCAGATCGAAAGCCCGGAAGTGGATTCGGATGTTGAACAGGATTCATTGAATATGGCGCGGATTGTGCCGATATATCCGTTGACGCAGGGAATTGGCCCGCGGGTTTTGCGCAAGCTGATCGCCGAGGCAATCGACTACCCGGTCGCGCAGCGTGAGTCGCTGTCGCAATCCGTACTGCAGGCTCATCAGCTTATATCGCGCCACACGGCGCTAAAAGAAATTCACTTTCCCACCGATTGGGCGGCGATGCAGCGTGCCAAACGCCGGATTGTGTTTGAAGAATTTTTTACCCTGCAATGCGCGCTCGCCTATTTACGGCAACATCGTGTCGATGAACGCAGCGGTTTTGTTCATGCTGAAGACGGGAAACTGGTGAACGGGTTGCGCCAACAGTTGCCGTTTGCATTGACGGCTGATCAGGAACAATCCTATGCTGAAATCAGGGCTGATATGCAGCGGCAGCGACCGATGCACCGGTTACTGCAGGGCGATGTTGGTTCTGGAAAAACTGCGGTGGCGCTGCTGGCTTTGACCAAGACCGTAGAAAACGGATTGCAGGGCATCATGATGGTACCGACGGAAATATTGGCGGAACAGCATTTTCAAAGTTGCGCGGATATGTTGACCAGTCTGGGGATTCGCAGCGCGCTGCTGACAGGCAGAGTCAAAGGCAAAAGCCGCAGCGAGTTGCTGCAGCAACTCCAGGCAGGCAATGTGGATGTGGTGATCGGCACTCATGCATTGATTCAACCGGATGTGATTTTTTGTCAGGTCGGCCTGATCGTGGTTGACGAGCAGCATCGGTTTGGCGTGGCCCAGCGGGCCTGTTTGCAGGAGAAGGGGACAGCGCCGCATACATTGGTTATGTCGGCCACGCCGATTCCTCGCACCATGGCGTTGACCCTGTATGGCGATCTGGATATTTCCACGATCCGGCATTTGCCGCCGGGGCGTAAACCGATAGTAACCGCGATTCGTTCCGGCGAGGCAGCCAGAGAAAAGATGTACCAGTTTCTGGCGACCGAAGTCGCCGCAGGCCATCAAGGGTATGTCGTCTGCCCGCTTGTCGAGGATTCGGAAAAAACCGAAGCCCAATCCGCTACTTCAACCTTTGTCGAATTGACGGAAACAATGTTGAAAGGGATTTCCTGCGGCCTGTTGCATGGGCGGATGAGCGCCGAGGAAAAAGAGCGGGTCATGCGCAGCTTTGTTATGGGGGATTTGGCGGTCCTGGTTTCTACAACAGTCATTGAAGTGGGAATCAATGTTCCCCGGGCGACGATGATGATCGTGGAAGACGCCAACAGGTTTGGCCTGGCCCAGTTGCATCAGTTGCGGGGCAGAGTAGGCCGGGGCGCCGAGCGTTCCTATTGTGTATTGCTGCACGATGGATCGGCATCTTCCGTACCGGAACGATTGCAGGTTTTGGCCCAGACCGGCGACGGTTTTGTTGTGGCCGAAAAAGATCTGTTGCTGCGTGGGCCGGGACAATTTCTCGGCTATCGGCAGCACGGACTGCCGGAAATGAAAATGGCCAGCCTGGCCGATGATCTGGATATTTTGACCGCGGCGCGCGAAGCTGGGTTTCGCCTGATGCAGGACCCGGCGGAATCAGCGAAGATGCTGCCGCTGTTGAAAGAGCGGTTTGACCGGTTTTTTGGCATAATGTTCGCCGGTTGAAGGGAAACCGCTGTTTATGCAGAATTATTTAAAAAGAGCTCAATATAGGATCATCACGATAATAAAGGAGGAAATAAGATGCCAATTGTACAAATCGATATGTTGGAAGGCCGGACTGTTGATCAAAAGCGCGCCCTTGTGAAAAAAGTTACCGAGGCGATTGTGGAAACCGCCAGCTGCCCGCCGGAAGCAGTGACCATTATCATTCGGGATATGGCGACTACAAACCTCGGTAAAGCCGGCAAACTGCGTTCGGACATGTAATGTGTTGAAGACGCTGGATTTTGCGTTGGCGATGGAAACAAGCATCGGCGAAAAAATGCGAATGTTGCAGGTTGGCTGTTCGGTTGATTTAACGGAATTGTTGGATCGACTGATCAAATCTCAGCAGTCTTTTGCCGATTTGATTCAGCAGGCAATAAGTAGCGGCGATGAAGCGCTGGCTATGCAAATCGATGTCGGCAGCTTGATCGGCAGTGATGCGGAATGGATGGCTATCACGGCGAAATTTCAGCCAGGCGACAGCCCAGTGATTGCCGATGCAACCACTCTCTGGGGCGTTCATGCCATGCTGGACAAGGCAAGTCAATTCTACTTGCAGGCATCAAAGCAGCTGGAATCGACGCAACTGCGGTTGTTGTTCAGTAATCTGGCCGAAATAAAACTGATGTTGCGACGCCGGGTTGGTGCAGTGGAAAGAATACTGGCCAATCAGGTCTGGAAAAAGATCGGCTTTCCGCCGGGACTACTGGGGAAAGAATAACTGCTTGACAGGGGACCGTGCGCGGTCCCCTGAAGGTTTTGGGAGGAAACACGCCATGGCCGAAGGTTCTGAATTGGAAATTAAACTGGCGGTGACTGATAGTCGCCTGTTTGAACTTATTCTGACCGACCCGCAAATTCTGAAGCTGGCGCAGGGCGAAGCGCCGCTGACGCGAAATTTTGAAGCGCTTTATTTTGATACGCCCAGCTTTGCATTGCAACGCCAGGGGTTTGCCTATCGAATCCGACGGGAGGGAGCCGAGTGGATTGCCACGGTCAAATGCGACCGGAGCAGAGGCGGCGGCTTAGTTGCGCGGGAAGAATGGAACGAAGCGGTAAAAGGACCGGACGCGGCTAAACTGGCGTTTGCCGGAACGAATGTCGGCGAGCGGTTGGCAAAAGCGATCGGCGACGAACAGCTTCAATTGTTGTTTACCAGCAATTTTACCCGGACCGTGCTGATGCTGCGAACCGAAGAGGATACTTTGGTTGAACTGGCACTGGACCGGGGAACCATCTGGGGCGGCATTGGCGGAACCCCGATCTGCGAACTGGAACTGGAACTGAAAGAGGGGAAAGTCAGCCAATTGCTGGAACTGGCTGGCTGGGTAGCATCCCACTGGCATTTGCTGCCGGAGAATAACAGCAAATATGCGCGGGGTATTCAATTATTGCAAACCGGTCAACCAATTCAATCTCCATTGTTATCTGAAGAACCAGCCAAGCCTGGTTTGCCGCCGCTGCTCACGACACTCGCTGATCGCTGTATCGCGGAGCTGTTTGTCATGCAGACCGCCGTTCAGGCGCAGGGCGCCACGCCGGAAAGTATCCGCGCGCTGCGGATTCAATGCCGACGATTGCGTTCGTTGTTGCAGTTCTTTCAGTCGCGCCTGCGCAAGGATGACTGGCAACTGCATACGGACCGGTTGCGGCAATGGGGAGCGCTGCTCGGCAGCATCCGCGATATTGATGTTCTGAACAAAGCATGGACAGGGTTTGCCGATTATTTTAGCGCCGTATTGTCGGCATCACCGCATTGGCGGCACATTCTGACGGAACGACGTGACTTTTTGGCCGAAGATCTGCTGCATCGACTGGCGCGCAGTGAATTGACCCCGGTCGTCTTTGAGCTGCAAGCCTGGTTGTATCGTGAGCAAGAAGCCGGCGATGAAACGGCGGAAGCCAGTAGTGACGCATTTATCCGTAAGAGCTTGCTGCAGACTAGCAAGCAGCTGAGGGAAGATCTTGATGCGGTTGATGGTACAAGCGGGATGAAAAAGCTGCATAAATTGCGGATCAAGGTGAAACGGGTCCGCTATTTCCAAGAAGCTTTGACCGAGATCCCTCAATATCAGGATGAAGCTTTTCTGGCTGCCTTGAAACGGACCCAGACGGCAATCGGTAAAATACATGATGCATATCAAATAAAAAGCCTGCTCGATCAAATCGATACAGGCAGTGTGGATGAAAAATTTCTGCGTGAGAAAGAATTGTTCCTCTGTTGGCGGGGACGCCAGATTGCAGAACAAATGTTTTTATTGCCAAAAGTTATGGAAGAACTTGATAAAGCGGCGAAAACACGGTCACGATCGCTGGCGTCGCTGCGCGCTGGCAAGAGGAACAAGGCTCGCTATCACGCCGACTCGCATGAACCAGGCGAGTGAACCGATCGTTTGTTCCGGACTGTCTAGTTGAATTGATGCGGCGCTGCCTGGGCGGAAAAGCAAGGCTGCGCCGCTTATTTTTTCCGTCCATTCACTCATAGTCGGCTCGTGACCGACAACGATCACTACATCCAACGCAGGCGTATTAAGCCATTCCGCTTGCAGGTCGGCAATGTTGCCTTCAACAATGGCATCGGCAATATGGAGTTTGCATTTTTTACCGAAGGCGGTGCGTAACAATTCAGCGGTTTGCAGTGTTCGCACTGCCGGACTGGTCCAGATTTGAACATTGCGGCCTTTGTACAGAGAAAGGGCCAGGCCGCGAGCTGCCTGTTTAATTTTTTTACGTCCGATCGAAGTCAGTTCCCGCTCGAAATCCGGCTTGGCATCCGAGCGCAGTTCCGCTTTGCCGTGACGCATCAGAATTATTTCTAGCACTGATAATTTCCTCCGTTATTTTTCAGTTAGCGGGTTGGCAGACTGTACCTGCCAGGGGGCAGGCGCTAAATTGACTGCATTTTCTTTGGCTTGTCGCAGCAGTTCATTTTGCGCATTGATTTTCAATTTGCCACTGACCCGGCGGCGACGATAAGCCCCTGTAGACTTCATCTCGTGCGATTTTTGATTATCTGACAGTAATAATTCCAGCAGTTCCAGGATTCTTTTGCGATGAGGTTCCGATTCAATTGGAAAGAAAACCTCCACGCGATTGTTCAAGTTGCGCGGCATCCAATCGGCGCTGGATAAATACAGTTTTTCATCACCGCCGGCATTAAAATAGAAGATCCGGCTATGCTCCAGAAAGCGTCCGACAATGCTGCGTACCGTTATGTGGTTGCTGACACCGGGGATTCCCGGTCGCAAAGTGCAGATGCCCCGAATAATCAGGTCGATCTTCACTCCGGCGGCAGAAGCTGCATAGAGGGCTGCAACAATTTCGCTGTCAGCCAGGGAATTCATCTTGGCAATAATGCGAGCCGGTTTGCCTGCTTTGGCGAAAACGATTTCCTGACCAATCAGTTCAAGAAGTTTGTCGCGCAAACCGAGCGGTGCGACGGCAAGTTTGTTCCAGACGGGGGGATCGGAATAGCCGGTCAATACATTGAAGAAACCGGAAGCATCGGCGCCAAATTGATCATTGGTGGTAAACAGGCCGATGTCGGTATAGACGCGGGCGGTCGAGTCATTGTAATTGCCGGTGCTCATGTGTACATAGCGGCGAATGCCGCCATCTTCGCGGCGGACGACCAGACACATTTTGGCATGGGTTTTTAATCCGACCAGGCCGTAAATGACATGACAACCTGCTTCTTCCAGACGACGGGCCCACTGGATGTTGTTTTCTTCGTCAAACCGGGCCATGATCTCGACAACCACAGTGACTTGTTTGCCGTTTTCCGCCGCCTGCGCGAGCGAACGAATCAGCGGAGAATTACCGCTGATTCGGTATAATGTTTGTTTGATTGCCAAAACATGTGGATCTTCAGCAGCTGTGCGGACAAAGTTAAGGACTGGCAGAAAAGATTCATACGGATGGTGAAGCAGGATATCTTTTTCACGGATTGCTTCAAACAGATTATTGCCGGGTGGTAAATCGAGCGGCCATTGAGGTTGAATCGGCGCCTGGCGCAGATGATCAAAGCCGCTGATTTCGGCGAAGCGAAAAAAACATGTCAAGTCAAGCGGGCCGCTGATTTCGTACAAATCGTCTTCATCGATCCTGAGTTCATCAATGAGAAATTTGCGAATAAGCTTGTTATCCTCGCGGGCGATTTCCAGTCGCACCGCCCGGCCGCGTTTGCGCTGCCGCAGCGAACGTTGCACTTCTTCCAGCAAATCGTCGGCTTCTTCTTCATCGATCAGAAAATCAGCGTTGCGAGTAATGCGGAAGGGGACAATATTCTTGATTTTATAACCGTGGAACAGCTGGCGGCAATGCACCCGGATCACGTCTTCGAGAAACACGAAGCAGCGTTTCTTTTTTTCACAGGGGACTTCGAGAATCCGCGGCAATACACCGGGGACCTGAATCACGGCGATACTGGTTTCCCCCGATTTATCGACCAGTGTCAAACCAAGGTTGAGACTGCGATTGGAGAGAAAAGGGAACGGATGGCTGGCATCGACTGCCAAAGGAGTCAAAACAGGCGAAATCATATTGTCAAAGTATTTGCGCAGCCAGTCGGCGGCAAACGATGGCAGTTCTTCGGGCTGAGTGAAGGGGAGATGTTCGCGTTCCATTTCCTGCAGCACGTCTTTTAACAAACGATATTGTTGCTTGACCAATTTATGCACTGCTTTGGCAGCGGCGGACAGTTGCTGAGTGGGCGACATGCCTGCAGGATCGATCCACTCGCGCGATTCGTCGATTTGGTTCTTCAGGGTGCCGACCCGTACCATGAAGAACTCATCCAGATTGGAACTGGCAATAGCAATGAAACGCAGCCGTTCGAGCAACGGATTGTCTCTGACATCTGCTTCCTCCAATACCCGTTCATTAAATTTCAGCCAGCTCAGTTCGCGGTTCAGATAATATTCCGGCCTGTCAAATTCCATAATTTCCTCCTGCCTGATTGATGAGGACGGGGCGTACGCCGTGAACATGCTCGAAGAAATCGGCTTTGTCGACAAAGGTCCATTGCTCCAGTGAAAAATCTTCGATCGGCGCTACTTTTACTTCCAGGGTGTCGCCGTGCAGGCGAATTTCACAGTCAGCAGCTTTCTGTTTGTGGCTGCGGTCGATTGAATCGGCGAGGCGAATCAGTGAAGCCAGTTTGGCAACTTTGACTTTTTCCTCCCGATCCAGTCGGGAAAAATTGCCGTCGAGGTCGGAGGGAGTGCCTTTGGAATGGTAGTGGGCGATATTTGCAATAACTTCCTTTTCGCGCTCGGTAAAACCGATGATGTCGGAAGATAGGATCAGGCGATAGGAAAAAAAGTAATGCCGGCGCAAGTTTACAAATTTGCCGATATCATGCAGGATAGCGGCAACTTGCAATAAGAAACGGTCCCGGGTCGGCAATCCGTGAAGCGGCTCCATGGCGTCAAACAGTTTTAAAGAGAGAGTTTCCACCGCACGGGAGTGCAATTTTTCATAGCGATATTTTTCGCCGAGATTGCGGGCCAATGACAAAATCTGCTCTTCGAGAGTCGCGATAAACGGATCTCCCACTTTTTCTGCAGCGTGCAGCAAGGTGACGCCATCGACCAGTTGGGCGTCGGGGAAGATGATTTCAGGCGCGTTGGTGATGGAGAGAATTTGATTGTAAAGTACAATCGTGGGTAGCGCCATTTCCGCCTTGTTTTCGCCCAGGCGAAAAGTCTTCATTAGCTGCGGCAGGTTGAGCGACGAGACTTGTTCATACAGGGCGCGAAATTCATCCTGACCCACCAACGAGATCGCTTCATTTGAGGTCCGGCCCAACATTTGCAGCAACAGATGGTTTTCATTACCGGAGGTTACGATATATTTTATTTGCTGTTCGGACAGTTCGCTTTGCACCGTCTCAATTGAGCTGTAAATATATTCGGACAGCGCCTGATGAAAATGAATTGATTCCCGTTGATTCTTGTCAAAGCTTTCCTTGATGCGAAGTGCACCAATGTGAATGTTTTGCTGGTATTGGATGATCCCGTCTCTTAACAACGTGAAGCCGAGGCCGCCGGAAGAAATGTCAACAAACAGCAGAGCCTCGCCGGTGCGTTCGATCTGATGTTTTCGAACTGTATTATACAAGGCGACATACTTAAAATAGATTTCCTGCAACATATCGACGACTTCCAGTTGAAAACCGGTACGAGTGCGGACCTGGTCAACCACATAGTGTTGGTTCTCGGCTTCGCGCAAAGCAGTGGTGGCGATGACGCGATAATCTTTCACGCCATATTCGTTCAGCAGTCTTTTGTAGCCGCGCAGCAAGGCGCAGAGTTGCCCGGAGGTCGTAAAACTGATCCGACCGGTTTTAAACGTTTCTTCGCCCAGAAACACTTCGCGCGAGGTTTTTTCGATGACCCGCAAATCGTTTAGTGCAGTGTACTCGCTAATTTGCAGTGTAATTTGTTCAGAGCCGATATGGATGATGGCGAACAGTTTGGGTGAAGCTTTTTTGCCCAATTGATTCGGCCCTCCTAGTTAGTAATAAATAATCATTCGACAAAAATGGCCAGAACCCTTGCTGGTGGGGTTAAGTTTTTGTTAAGTAAACTTATCGTTTTTGCGGAATTGGCAGGTGAATGAAGCAGGAGTTTATATTTATCCGCAGAAAATAGTAGATATAAATTGGAGAAATGTGCTCTGTCAGAAAAATGAAACCATGCATAACAATACCTGTAAAATCCCCGATTGAATTATGTATTATAGTTAGGAGTGATATGAAAATGAGTATCAAAGTAATGTTGGTCGATGATTCAACATTCTCGCGAACAATATTGGCAGGAACGTTGGAGGAAGTGGGATGTGAAATAGTCGGCGAAGCCGATTCAATCGAAAGTTTGATTCATACCTATCAAGAATGTCGACCGGATCTGGTGATTATGGATATTGCCATGCCTGGCGCAGACGGATTCGAATGCACCAAGGCGCTCCGATTGCATGACCCGGCTGCGAAAGTGATCATGTGCAGTTCGATGAAGGATGAGGATTCAGAATCGGAGGCCAAGCGTGCTGGAGCAGTCGGTTATGTGCAAAAACCAGCGGATGTGGAAACCTTGCAGCGCGTTATTCAGCATGTGCTGGCGCCGGACACCTTGTTTAGCAATTTGGAAGAGTGGGGCATGGATACTTTTAAAGAAGCGCTAGCGCAAAGCACGACCCGGATGACGAAAACCACGGTGAGTTTCCAAAATATCGAAGGGGAACGGCAGTATACTTCGCAGGGAATCATGGTTGTCATCGGAATTATCGGCCGCTATCCGGGCTCTTTGATTATCGATATATCGAACGAAGCGGCAGAAAAGATGGCGGCTTCCATCCTTAAACGCGAGGTGAAGAACCGCGACGAGGTTGTGGCAATGGCCGCGGAATATGCGAATGTGGTTGGTGGAATCGCTTGCTCGATGCTAAACAAAAAAGACAAAACCTTCGGTTTTAAAGTGGCGCCTCCGAGCGTATTTTTTGGTGAGGCCACCGAAATGTTCAGCCCGAACATCCGTCTTCGCAGCGTTCATGCAGATACCGATTTTGGACAAGTCTACATGAGTCTTGGCTTTAAAAAGGGGTTGGTATTATGGATGTAAATTCGATTAATCCGATACTGAAAGCATTTGCAGAGATTCTTCCCCAGATCGGCTTTCAGGAAATCAACAAAAATGGCGTATTTTGGGAAGGCGCGGTTTTGGAAAACCCCGGCGTTCTGATCAATATAGGCGTCATGGGGCCGCTAAAAGGCGCGATTCTGATTGGGATGAGCATCGACAATGCCCACCAGTTTGCCTCCAAGATGATGATGGGTATGCCGGTTTCCGAGCTGGACGAGTTGGCGCAAAGCGCATTGGCCGAAATGGGAAACATGGTTTGCGCGAATGCCTGTAGTCTTTTTAGTTTGTCGGGGGTAGTCGGGCTGGATATTTCTCCACCCACATTACTCGTGGGGAAGGGCGGGCAGGTAAGGCTGTCCGTACCCAAAATGTTGGTGGTCAAGTTTGCGGCTGACGGCATCGCAGTGGATGTGTATGTCGGTTTGTTCAGTTAATGGATAGTCTCCGTTGGCAGGATCCGGGAATGAAAAATTTGGTGATAGTTAGTGATAGTTAGAGGCGGGCTGCGGCCCGCTTTTTTTGTTTTAGTTTTGATTGACAACAAAGATGTCTTGTGCTATTGGTATTAGAGTCTCCCGGCAATGGGAATACGAAAATCAGCAGCGATATAAACCAAAATGCAGAAAAGGGATTGAACAGCGTGGACGAAAGTCAAAGAAAGAGAATTTTAATTGCAAAACATGACCATAAAATGGAAATAGCGGCGCTGCGCGCCAGTGAAGATCGGTTCCGTCAGTTTGCTCAGCATCTTCCGGTTCCGCTGGTATATGGAAATCGAAGCAACGGGCGCAATGAGTTCGCCAATGCACAATTCGTGCAAACGTTCGGCTACACACTGGAAGATGTGCCGACCATATCAGCGTGGTGTGAAATTGCCTATCCTGATGAAAAATATCGCAGCGAGCGGATGCGTGTATGGGATAATGCGGTGGTTTCCGGCAAGACATGTCCGATCAATATTGAACCGCGCGAAGCGAACATTGTCTGTAAAAGCGGTGAAGTCCGACTGTTTATTGTCAGTGGAACAATCACGGCTGAAGGTGTTCTTGCGACGTTCATCGACATCACGGAAAAGCGGCATGATGAAAAATTGCTGATGGCATCGTACGAACGGAAAAGAAAAAACGATCTTCTCAACTACTTGATCCATCACGACACACCGCCCGCTAAAGCCTTGTCTGCGTGTGAACGAATGCTGGGAAGCCTTGTAACGGGGCCTTTAAACTGTTATTTGCTTGTGATGGCTAGCTACAAAGGAAAGCCGCGAAAATACTGGCTGGAGCAACGTGAGATATATCAACCTTTGGTTGACTCCATCGCCAATGTATTGTCAAATGAAACAACGATTGTTTGGGAAAGTTCAGATGGACTGGGAATTCTCCGGTTTGGCGATGAACTGGCGAATACGCGCAAAATTGATCAGATCAAGCAAGCTGAAGAATTATTGCAAACTATCGTGCTCCATGAACCGGAATTTAACGGCGCAATTGGCGTTGCCGACTGCACGGGAAATCTGTCAGAGCTTGGCATGCTCTATCGGCAGGCGTTCGTATCTGTACAGAGCGGCCCAAAAATTTGGCCCCAACGCAAGATTTTTCATTACTATGATATTGGGCTGCTTCAGTTTTTGCCTTATATCAGTGATCAAAAACAATTAGACAGCTATATTGAGCGGACGTTAGGACCAGTGTTGCATCACGATAAAAATAAAAAAATGAAACTGCTGCCGACGCTCGAAGGGATCATGTTAAGCGCCAACTTAAAGAGTGCGGCCAATACACTGTCGATTCATTACAAGACGTTAATGGTCCGTAAGCGGCAACTAGAATGGATTTTTGGCGCGGACCTTGATGACATCGATGTGCGAATAACGTTGTCCAGCGCGATAAAACTGATGAAGATACGAGCAGGAGCGGAAGAATAGGAGAAACGATCCCGGATTGGTGTTTTGCTGCTTTTTGTCCTTTATGGAGTGAAAAGCAGCTTCTTTATGCAAAAATACGGGATAAGAAAGTAAGTGATAATAACTATAGAATGCAATAAAATAACTAATTGTAAAGCGCATTTGCGTAAATTTTCTGTGCAAGCATCGAGGAGGAAGAACCATGAAAAGTATTCAAACCAAGCTTACGGTTGTGATTCTAGTGATTTTTACCATAGCGCTGGCGACACTTGGCGGGTTAAACTACTGGAAGGCGCGCTCCATCGTTACTGAAAATGTTACCATGAATTTGAAGAATTCGGCGGAAGATGCCGCCGAGATGATAGATAACTGGCTTCAGACCAGCATGCTGGAACTGGCCGGCATCGCGACTTCTCCGGTCATACGGGCCGCCAAACCGGAAGAAATTGCTCCATATTTGACTTATTTAAAACGTGAACACGGGCGCTTTGAAAATTACGGGTTTGTGCTTCCGGATGCAACGTTTTATGATGATGCCGGTAAAACGGGAAGTTTAAAAGATCGAGATTATATTCAAACTGCGCTGCGTGGGACTGTATCTGTTTCCGACCCGGTCATTTCTCGTGGATCGGGGAAACTGGTTTGCGTTGTGGTTGTTCCGGTAAAAGTGGGCAGCCAGGTTGTCGGGGCAATGTTTGGTGCAATCAGCATGGAAAGCATGACCGCGAAAGTGATGTCCATTAAGGTCGGAAAAACTGGTTATGCGATATTGGTTCAAGCTGATGGCCTTGCCATCATTCATCCGGATAAAAATTTTGTGATGAAAGCCAATCCGGTGACAGACAGCAAGTTTCCCGAGGAAGTGAGAGCAGCTTACACTAGAGTGATCAAAGGCGAAAAAGGTATTTCCGAATATTCTTATGCAGGTTCATCAAGAATGATGGCGTTTACTCCCTTAGCAAGCGTAAAATGGTTTGTTAGTCTAAATGTACCAACCGCTGAAGTTTCAGAGGGTATTTCGGCATTGACCTGGATTTCATTGATTACGATAGTGCTCGTTCTCTTAATTGCGGGGATCATTATTGCCTGGTTTGCCAGGCAGATTGCCAAACCGATCCAGGTTCTTGAACTGGCGGCAAATAAGATTGCCGGCGGTGATTTGTCCCAAACCAATCTGTCGATTCGTTCCAATGATGAAATTGGCAGATTGGCCAAGAGCTTCGAACAAATGACCCAGAATATTCGCGGTCTAATTAAACAAATTGCCGGAAACGCCGAGCATCTTGCGGCGGCCAGTGAAGAACTTACGGCCAGCGCCGACCAATCTTCGCAGGCTTCCAATCAGATTGCCATTTCCATTCAGGAAGTCGCCAACGGCGCAACCGAGCAAATGAGCGCAGCGAATGACTCTGTTTCGATAGTAACCGAGATGTCGGCAGGAATCCAACAGATCGCCGCCAACGCTTCCTCGGTTGCAAGCCAGACTGAGGCTGCGGCGGAAAAGGCTGTTCATGGCGGCGCGGCGGTTGACAAAGCCGTTAACCAGATGAATCAAATTGAAACTACCGTTAATACATCCGCCCAAGTTGTATCCAAACTCGGTGAACGGTCCAAGGAAATCGGCCAGATCGTCGATGCCATTTCCGGGATTGCCGGACAGACAAATCTGCTGGCGCTGAACGCTGCAATAGAAGCGGCGCGGGCAGGTGAGCAGGGGCGGGGCTTCGCTGTTGTGGCGGAGGAAGTGCGTAAACTGGCTGAACAGTCCGAAGAGGCGGCGAAGAAGATTTCCGGCCTGATCGGCGAAATTCAGATCGACACTGATAAGGCAGTTCAAGCGATGCAACAGGGTACACAAGAGGTTAAAACCGGCGCCGTCGTGGTGAACGCGGCAGGGACCTCGTTCAGTGAGATTGCGGATTTGGTGACGGAAGTCTCCGATCAGGTGAAGCAAATGTCAAAGGCGATACAGGAAATGGCGCAGGGTAGCCAGCGGATTGTGGAGTCTGTGCACAAAATTGACGGTTTGAGCAAAAAATCCGCCGGTGAGTCCCAGAACGTGTCGGCGGCGACAGAAGAGCAGCTGGCTTCGATGGAAGAAATCGCTACCTCAAGTCGGGCGTTGGCGACACTGGCCCAGGAATTGCAAGGCGCTGTTTCCAAGTTCCGAATTTAGCAAGGCGTAAGAGGAAACGTTTGACATACACAGGCTTTCGATTGATATGTCGATTACCAACGTTTCGTGGGTGAGGTAGCGAAAATACGGGGGCATGTTGTTGCCAACAAAAAAAAGAGACCCTAACGGGTCTCTTTTTGGTTCCAAATCCTATTTTAGAATCCGAAGTAGTTAATCGATTCGTCGATCAGTTCCGCTCCGGTTATTTCAGCTCCGATGATGGAAGCGTTATCAACTGTTGCAAATCACAGGATTGCTATTGCGAGGAGTACCGCAAACCCAATCAAAGCATAGTTTGCGTACTTTTGTGTATCATCGGGGACGCAAACCCGGATTTCCTCAATATCATAACAAGTAGTATCTGTCATTTTAATCAGCCCTTTCGAAGAGATTAGTCTTCCTGATTTAATTATACATCGACAATATACAGATGCAAATAATAATATTTATCAAAATAAATCTCAACGTGCATGAATTTGCGCGTAGAATCCTTGGTTATTTGAAAGCAAAGGGTGCTTATTTATGTTTCAAATATCTTGACTTCCATACATGCGCTGTATATTATTTGGAAGTAGTCTAAAAAAGGAAGGTATTGTTTGAAAAGAAAGATTATTGATCGGGGCGCGAGAGAGAATTAAAGGTAACCGCGTTATCTCACTGCTTGAAGTACGGTTGCCCAATGTGTGGGAAGTGCGAAAAAATTGAAACAAAACATACCGAATGAAAGGCGAGTTACTAGTCAAAACAAGGCTAAGAAGCAGTGAAAAGGAGGTTATAAGATACAGTTTCAATATTACATTGATCAAGACGTGAACATGATACAAAACTAATAAAAGGGGATCTTTAAGTGAAAATTAAGGTTGGAACAAAAATTGCACTGGGATTTGGGGTTGTCTTATTAATTCTTTTTTTCATGGGTGGATATTCTTACTATAAAGCGGCAGAACTGGATGATTTGACGACAGACTTGGCACGTGCAAACCAGAGAGCCGATGCGGCTGCAAAAGTTCAGTCGGCATTCATAAATGGTGTTTTGGCCATGCGTGGTTATATGGTTTATGGCGATGATAATTTTGCCAAACAATCGGACCAATTGTTCAATGAGGCATTGAAAAGTTTTGGCGATATTGTCAAAAATACTAATGACCCCAAAGTGAAAGAGGCCGTGACCCGCGCAGAAGAAAATTTGGTTAAATATAAAGACGGTATTGTGAAGCAACTAGTGCCGGCGGTAAAGGAGTATCATGAGGCGAAAAAAGCGCCGACAGCTACACTGACTAGTTTGGCGCCGCTAGAACAAAAATTTATTGGTGTCGGACGCCAATTAGTTCCATTTTCCGATGGGATCAATAAGGCGGTGGCTGAAATTCTCGCAGAAGCCGAGTCCGTGACGGCAAAACGGATGGAGCAGGCAGACAAGGATACGGACGATTTGCGCCGAGTCATGTTGATTTTGACGATTGTGTCGCTAATTATCGGGATTTTGGTCAGCATATTCCTGACCCGCCTTATTACCAAGCCGCTTCGAGCAGTCATTGACCGGGTCGATAAAATGGCTGAAGGCTATTTTGACAAAGATATTGATAAAGCGCTGTTATCCCGGGGCGATGAATTTGGCGATATGGCCCGATCTTTTGATAAAATGACCCGCAATACTCGCGGCCTGATTCGCCAAGTATCGCAGAGTTCAGAACAGCTGGCTGCCTCCAGCGAACAGCTTACCGCCAGTGCGCAGCAATCGGCGGAAGCTTCTAATAATATTGCCCAATCAATCCAGCAAGTGGCGATGGGCAGTGAGAAACAGGTCGGCGCCGTAAATGAAACTTCGGCCATTGTGCAGGAAATATCGGCCACAATGGAAGAAGTGGCTGCCACCGCCGGCGAGATGGCAACTCTGTCGCAGCAGACTGCGGCTGCCGCAACCGAAGGCAAAAATTCGATTGATACAGCCGTAACTCAAATGGCAGAAGTCAGTAATGGCTCGAAACAAGCGCAAGTTGCCGCCGAGGAACTGAAGGCCAGTTCAGCCCAGATCGGTGAAATCGTCGGATTGATTTCGACGATTGCTGGACAGACCAACCTTCTGGCGTTGAATGCTGCCATTGAAGCGGCCCGAGCCGGCGAACAGGGACGTGGTTTTGCCGTTGTTGCCGAGGAAGTCCGCAAATTGGCTGAGCAGTCAGAACATGCGGCGCATCAGATCAAGGAGCTGGTTGATAAAAACCACGGCAGCATTGGCAATGTGGTCGGGGCGATTGATGTGGCCATTCGCGACATTGCGCAGGGGGTTGACTTGGTGAACGTGGCCGGCAATAATTTTGCCGCGATCAATGGGCAGATCAGCCAGGTGACGGAGCAAGTCTCTATCATCGCCACAGCAGTGAATGAAGCGGCTGTCGGCAGTCAGCGGATCGTGAACTCAATCAAGGAAGTGGAAAACCTCAGTCGTGATGCGGCAGCTGAATCGCAAAACGTTTCGGCGGCTACAGAAGAACAGTCTGCGTCAATGCAAGAGATCGCCGCTTCAAGCCAGGCGCTTGCCAAACTGGCTGAAGGACTGCAACAGGCAATGGCCCAGTTTCGGATTTAGCAATAGGTTAGTTGATCATATAAAAGCCCCTGCCATCGTTGACGGTGGCGGGGGCTTTCGTTCTCCTGTGCACTATCACGAAATCCAGTTGAGACGATGGGCAGCGGATTCGCATGAAATTTTATTTTACGATTGGTGGCGTCTCTAGCGAAGCAATGACAAGAGTGCGGAAAAGCAGTGAAAATAAATCAATAATAGACCAAGACCCATTGAATTTAACACAATTATTTTAGGCGAAAGATCGTTGATTTGTTGAGCCAAAGAAGGGGTTTTTAGCGTTAATCCAGAAGAAAATATAAGGAGGGTTTTGAACTGCAATAATTTTTCTTAATATTGAGGAGGTAAATTTCATGGAGGGAACCGGGACGATTAATGGTGCGGAATTAAAGCCAACACGACAAAGGGTCATTCTTGTATTGATTCTTTTGGTCACTTTACTGATTGCGTATCTGGATCGGGTAAATGTTTCTGTTCTTCTGGCCGACAATCTCTTTCTCGCCGATATGGGAATCAAAGGGCAACCGGTGCAAATGGGGCTGCTCATGACACTATTCCTGATTGCTTATGGAGTTTCCAATGTCTTTCTGAGCCCGCTGGGAGATATTCTGGGTCCGCGGAAAGCAATGTCTTTATCTATTCTGTTATGGGGGATTTCGTTGGTCATCGGCGGTATTGCTGCAACATTTACCACCATGCTGGCAGCGAGGGTAATTCTGGGGATCGGTGAAGGAATGCACTGGCCGATGCAAAGTAAATACGTCAAAAACTGGTTTCCTCCCCATGAACGTGGCAAAGCAAATTCAGTATGGGTCGTTGGGTTGATGGCGGGACCGGCGATTGCCATGCCGTTTCTGACCTGGGCTATCCAGTCTTATGGATGGCGCGCCAGCTTTTTTATGCTGGTTGTATTCGGCTTGTTGCCGTTGATAATGCTTTGGTTTTGGACGACAGATTACCCGCATCAGCATAAAGGGGCCAATCAGGCGGAACGCGACCTGATCGAAGCAGGACAAAAAGCAGAAAAAGAGTTGGAAGCGAAAGCAGGCCATACTACGGTATGGGATAATATGAAGGTCTTTATTTTCAATTATCGATTTTGGATGGTCACGTTGTATTATTTCTGTCTGGCATCGATCTTTTGGGGAACAATGGCTTGGTTGCCATCTTACCTAAAAGTGGCGCGTGGCTTTTCCTGGGCCGCCATGGGCGCGTTTGCTTCGCTCCCCTATATTCTGGGCATGGTCAGCGTGCTGGCATCGGGATACATCTCGGATAAGATGGGGCGACGTGCTCCAATCTGCATAGTCTCTATGCTGGGTGCTGCTGCTGGTATTTATTTTGGCGCTCATGCTCCAGATAATACAACCGCAGCCATTCTGATTTCTTTTGGGATTGCATCCATCGGTCTTGGAATTGCGCCTGCTTGGGCGCTGGTCCAACAGATCGTTCCCGGCAAAGCAATTGGCGCCGGCTCAGGTATGATGAATGGGGTTTCCAATGGTGGATCGGCATTTTCGCCGGTTCTGATGGGCTTCTTTATCAGCTTATCCGGCAGCTATGTGGGTGGCCTGATGTTCCTGGTGGGATTAGCCATGTTTGCCGCTTGCTGTGCCGCAGTTTTAGCGTACCAAAAATACTAAACACCATTCGCGTTGAATTCTAATCAACGAATTAAATAATCCAAGAGATTTTACCCTTTGATAAGATAAGGGGGGATCTCGTGGATTATTTTTTATACGGAAGATGACATATGGATCGGTCTGGTCGCCCGTGGAGCGGTCCGGCGAAAGTGGTTGACCTTACTAAGAACTTAGTCAGGTTTATCGTAAAGGTTTTGCGACCTGAAGAAATATTTGAGGCCAAAATCAGATAGGGTTTTTAATAGAATAGCAGGAATTTGCACTTGCATGGCGAATTTCGGCAGTAAAACTATGGAGTAATCTCTATACTTTTAGTGTGAGGTGAGGCAAGTGCTGAAACGATATGGCAGTATATTCATCCTGTGCCTAATGTTGATTGCAGTATCGGCAAATGTCGCTTACGGGGTGGAACTGGATTCGACGAAGCTCAGTGTTTCCCAGCAATGGTGGTCGCCTACCGCTATGGGGTCAACGGGTACTGCTGTAGCTACGTTGCGCAACTTGCTAAATCAGTTCTGCCAGTGGAATGGCGCTTCCGCCCGCCAACAAATCGACGTTGACGCCTACGGACTTCGTCTGACCGGCTTTATCGAAGGCACGAACACTACTTATCAGTATGTCCCGCATTATGGCGGATACTGGGTGGGCAATAAATATGTTCCCTATAACGGCGGCTCAACCCAGCCGGTGCAAACTCCATATTCCAATCAATATAGTATTACGATTCCCATCAAAAATATCCGGGCGATGGAAATGCAGTATTTTTCAAATCTTAACCGTGAATACAAATGGGGATTGAATATTGTTTATGAGGATGGGACCAATGCGACATTAAGGGGCGCATCACTGGGCGTGATGTCGCAGGTGGGCGATGCGCTCGCTACGTTGGTGCTTGCGAGCGGCAAGCGGCTTTATAGTCCGACCGGCGCTTATTTTTACTCCAAGTCGGATGCAGACGAACAGACTCATCGCAAAAAGCTAAACTGGCTGCAGGACACCGGCGCGGTCATCACCGGCATGAATAACGGCAACAGCCCTGCGGTTGCGGCAGGGCTGAAACCAGATGATATTATTCTGAAGGCCAATGGAGTAGAGGTAAAATCCGGTGACCACTGGCGACAGATTGTTCAGGATGCGCTCGGGGACAACCCGCAGGCGAAGTTGGAATTGGAAGTATTTCGGGCCGGACAGACGCTGACCATGGAAATGATAGCAGTAAATTTCAATGCAGGACGGGCGAACCTGCTGCCGACAGGACCGGGTATAGCTCCTGCGGCGATGCCGCCGACACCTTCGTTTGGCGTGGAAGTTCGCGCTCTCAACGAGGATGAAATGGTCGCTGCCAAACTGACCAGCGGACTGATGGTGATGCGGGTTTTGGATGGCGGAACGGCGCTGAAATCAGGAGTCAAAGCCAATGATATTCTGATTGAACTCAACGGCAAGGCTGTGAAAGATATACTTGGGATTAAAGCGATTCTTGCAAGCGAAGCGTTGACGAAGATCAAAGTAGTCCGCAACGGAGAGGCACTCTTGCTGGATGTGGTGACCAGCCTATGAGGGACTTATAACAGTTTTTCGCCAAGCAGGGAGCCGATGAGGGCTACCGCGACTTTGGCGGTTTGATTGCCGTGGTCGAGAACGGTATTGACTTCGACGAACTCTGCGCTGCCTACGATGTTGGCGGCAGAGAGCATTTCCATTGCCAGATGGCTTTCCCGGTATGTGATGCCGCCGACCACAGCCGTTCCGACGCCAGGGGCGTGCAGCGGGTCCATTACGTCCATATCAAAACTGACGTGGACGCTGTCGGTACCATCGCTAGCGATCCGGATCGCTTCTTCCATCACTTTGGACATGCCCAGACGATCGATTTCGTGCATGGTAAACACGGTGACGCCCAGTTCGCGCAAGTGCTTTTTTTCGCCTTGATCGAGGTCGCGAATTCCGATTTGGACAAAATTTTTGGCGTCAAGCCTGGTGTCTGGCCCACCGATCGCGGTCAGGCGCTCGTGTCCGAGGCCGAGGCTAATGGCAACAGGCATACCGTGAATATTGCCGGAAGGACTTGTTTCCGGCGTGTTGATATCTCCGTGGGCGTCGAACCAAACGACGCCCAGTTTTTTTGTGCGCTGACGGATTCCAGCCAAGGTGCCAATGGCAATGCTGTGATCGCCGCCGAGAATGAGGGGGAATCGCCCCAAAGCCAATTGTTCGGCCACTCTTTGGCAGAGGGCGATACTGACCCGCTCGATTTCCTCCAGATAGTGCATGCGAATGCCTGACAAATGACGCACGGCGTCGCGATTGACAAAAATGTCGCCGGTGTCGTGGACTATGCAGCTCAGAGATTGCAACCGCAGCAATATTTCCGCGTAGCGGATCGCGCTTGGCCCCATATCGACGCCGCGACGCCCAGAGCCTAAATCGAGGGGAACACCGATAATCGCTACATGACTGTTGATTGAAGATTTCATAGCTACCTCCGTATAACGATAATTTAACCTAGCATGCAAGCTGCATTATTGTCAATGATTTGAAAGCGGTTGCTTCGCTGACGTGCGACGCAGTTTTAGCCAACCGCTTGAGCTTTTGATCGAGGAGAAACCGTTATGTCCATATTAAGAGAGTTCGAAATTCGCAGCAGCGTATCAAAGCGCGGCATTCTTTTAACAGCTTCTAGCCGTGCCACGGCTTCTTGTTTTAATCCAGCCCGATTCGCAACTTCTTGTTGCGTAAGTCCCAGTTTATGCCGCTGCTTAATGATTTTTGCCATAATGTGAGCTAATTGTCTTATTTCCAAATTTTCTTCCTGATTAAGTGATTCCAGCCCAGAGGGCGAAATAAGGTCGTTGAAGCCCGGTGATAAATTACATATCACAATTAAGAAGTGGTAATATGTAAAAAAGAATAGTAAATCCTTGGATTTTTTGGAGTCGTTTTTATAGCAAATATCAGTGAGGCGGGTTGTAAATTATCGGAAGATATTATATTGCTGGTGGAATACAATGAAAACGACGAGTTTTTGACCCTTCGCGCCTTGAAGAACAATAATTGGAGGAATGATGTTGTCGTTGCCAGGGATGGGGAAGAAGCGCTGAACTACCTTTTTGGATCGGGTAAGTTCACGGATCAACCGCAGCGCCGAATGCCCGTTCTGATACTTCTGGATACAAATTTGCCAAAACTGGACGGCATCGAGGTTTTGCGTTGTATCCGAAATAATGAGAAAGCGAAAGTGTTGCCAGTGGTGATGCTCACTTCCTCCAATCAGGAAAAAGATATTATTGAGAGTTATAATCTTGGCGCGAACAGCTATGTTGTTAAACCGGTTGATTTCAGCAAGTTTAACGAAGCGGTAAAACAATTTGATTTATACTGGTTGTTGCTGAATCAGAAACAACCCTTGAGTTAGAATCGCTTTCCGGGGAGGAACTGAATATGTCGGATTCATTGCGGTTATTGCTTATTGAAGACTCGGAAATACTCGTTCGGCCGTGGTTTATGTACACATCCGCCGGAATTGCGCATTGAAAAAGGAAAACATATGGACGGACACGTCTGGGAGACCGGCGAAGTTTTGGTGGTTGAAAACTATCAGGAGTACCCGGAAAGGTACAACGTTCCTGATACCACATGGGTTCGGGCTGCTATGGTGCTGCCGCTCAAGCGGGGAACAGAAGTTGTCGGAGTCATGGGCCTATTATATGCTGACACATACCGTTGAAATCGATGTTCTAAAACAAAGTGCCCAGTTGGCGTCCTTGGCGATCGACAGTGCGACTCTCTAGGAGGAAGCCCAGCTCGAAATAAAAATCGACGGTCTGCCGAGATGGCCCTCCTAAAAGGACAGGAATAGCTGCGCCAACGAATGAACTATTGCAGACGGCCTGGGAGCAGACCGTCAATGTCCTGTCTATCACAGTTGAAGCAAAAGATCCTTACACCTATGGACACAAAAAAGAGTAGCGCACTGGCGGTTAAGATTGCTGAATCAAAGGGGCTGAACAGCGATGTGGTTCTTGGACTAAAAATGGCCGCGATGATTCATGATATCGGAAAAATACAGATACCAGGCGAAAGTCTCAGTAAGCCCGGCAAACTATCACATCAGGAAAGAGAATTGATCAAAAGCCATTCACAGGTTGCTTATTCAATTCTTCAGGGTTGAAGCTCCCGTGGGATGTGGCGGAAATTATCCTGCAACACCACGACGGATTGATGGATCGGGATATCCTCGCGGCCTGAAAAATGCCGAAATCCTTGTAGAAGCGCGAATAATCGCGTTAGCCGACGTGGTGGAAGCGATGGCGGCCCATCGTTCCTATCGTCCGGCACTCGGCATCGATAAGGCTCTGGAGGAAATAAAAACTAACCGCGGCAAGTTGTATGATTCCGTCGTAGTAGAAACGCGTCTGGAACTTTTTGCAGAGAAAGGATTTGTTTTTCAGGAAGACTTAGGACGATGAAAGCAGAAATCTACGTGGATAAGTGGATATAATAATAAATATCTAATAATCATGAGTTAACCACTTGCGGGGGATAAACCTTGAGCGATGTTTGCAGCAGAGCATCCTGGTTCCAAAATTCGAGCCGCTTTAGATCAGCCGAACAATGGCGGATCATACTGGCCGCGAAAGCTAAGGCCAATTTCCAGGTAGCCAATCCGCGAACTTTGAAAATTCCGCAATGGGTCAGAAGGATCGAAAAGTCGAGTTGCTTCCAGAGTTCGAGGAGCAGGGGCAGTCCGCCGAATTGACTGTCGGTGGGTTTGCGAAAGTGGGCAACGTCGAGTTCTTGATGCGAAAAATCCACCACCAAAATCGTGAAGATGGGCTTATAAATGCTCTTATCTCAATTTTGGCAAAGACAGACATCTTTCATTTATCAAGTGGATTACTGCCGTATTGGAAAAATATTTCAGCAAGTGACTAACTCATGTAATATAATCGATGTAGGACCAATGGGGGGATATGTTGTGAAACCAATGATCATTCCGGTGTCAAAATGTCTTGGGCGCGTTTCCACCCAACTTTTGGCGGTATTGGTTCTTTTGTTATGTTTATGTCTTCATATAAGAGGTGATGCGGCAATATATCCTCAATCCCGGATTGTCCGGGTTGCGGATGACCAAGGTTATCCACCATATATTTATGTCAACGACGCCGGGATGCCGGAAGGGTTCGAAGCCGACCTGTTTCGCCTAATAGAGCAGGATACCGGGTTGAAGTTCGAGTGGACGCTGACCGAATTCGGCATAGCTGTTGACATGCTGCGCGGCGGTCAGGCAGAATTGATTCCCGGCATGTTTGTTACGGAGAAGCGCCGCCTTGAGTTTGGCTTCACGCGGCCCTATCTGCAGGACCAGGGTGTGCTGTTCGTGGCGACGGACAGCTACCACATCAGCCGCCTCGAGGATCTGAGAGGGCGGAGGGTGGGCGTGCAGCAGGGAGAAGTTGCTGAGCAGTATCTGATCGGCAGTAATGTAAATGTCAACCTGTATCAGTTCCACAGCCAGCGAGAGCTGCTGCAGGCCGTCGCTGATCGCAAAATCGACGCTGCAATAAGCAATTATTGTTCCGGATTATATTTTTTGTACCAGTTGCAGCTGGATGACAAAGTGAAAACCATCGGCGAGGCTTTGTTCAACCATCCGTTTGCCGTGGCGGCAGACAAGAATAACAACGATAATATGGCATTGCTGGCGGTTATAGACGCATCTCTGGCCAAATTGCAAGACAGTGGCCAGATTGAGGCATTGAAGGAAAAGTGGTTTGGCAAACAGCATTTGATTTGGGGAATGAGCCAGCAGGCAATCGTAAAATACGGATTTGTTTTGGCAGGGTTTGTTGCCTTGGTAATGATTGCATTCAGTTTCGGTATGCTATATATGGCGCGACGGAAACAAGCTGCGGAGACAGTGCTGCAATGCACGTTGGATGGATTGGAAGTCCAGGTGGAGGAGCGGACCAAAGAATTGTCCAACGCGAATCAGGAACTAACGGCCATGAACGAGGAGTTCATGGCGATGAACGAGGAAATCAATTCCACCAATGATAAACTGCGTGAAAGCAACAATGACTTGGAAAAAGCGTATATAGAGTTGAAAAGCGCCCAAAGCCAGGTAATCCATCAAGAGAAGATGGCGTCCATCGGCCAGTTGGCAGCCGGAGTCGCCCATGAAATCAACAATCCGCTCGGATTTGTCACAAGCAATTTTGAAACACTGCAAAAATACATGGGACGTTTAGTGGAGATTATAGCCGCATTCCGATCCTTCCGAGCCGACGCGCTCGAAGGCGATGCGGCGCTTTTACATCAGAAAGCCCAAGAGCTGTCCGAAATGGAGAAGCAGAAGAAGCTGGATTACATTTTGCAGGATATGGATGCGGTGTTTCCGGAAACCATGGAAGGTCTGAAGCGGGTGGGGGATATCGTCAAGGCCCTGCGGATTTTTTCCCGCATGGACCAACAGGGGAATGCCGAAGAATACGACCTGAATGAAGGAATTCAAAATTCTTTGATTGTATCCAGAAATGAAATAAAGTACATTGCCGAAATCAGGGAGGAACTATCGGAAATTCCTGTGATCAACGCCGTCGGGGGACAGATCAACCAGGTCTTGCTGAATATTCTGTTGAATGCGGCGTACACAATCAAGGAAAAGGGGCAGGAAGGATTGGGGCTTATCACGGTCCGCACCTGCGCTGACAATCGGTCGGTATATTGTTCTATCAGCGACAATGGAAAAGGGATGCCGGAACATATACAAAAAGACATATTCAACCCGTTTTTCACTACAAAGCCGATCGGGCAGGGGACAGGACTTGGACTGAGCATCTCCTATGACATCATCGTCAACAAGCATAATGGCGATATTTCGGTCAGCAGTGTGGAAGGGGAAGGCACGACCTTCACCATCCGTCTGCCGCTTGCAAAACCATCGATCCAGGAGGTGGCTCCGGATGAAGATTTTGATTGTCGACGATGAGAAATTTTATTGTCAAACTGCCAATTTCGAAACGGAGTTGATGCGATAATGGGCAAGAGCATTCTCTTTGTTGACGATGAACGGTCAATTCTTAAGGCATTGGAGCGACTTGTCTTCGATTGCGATTATGAAGCCTTTTTTGCGGAGAGCGGCGAAGAGGGTCTGAAAATACTGGAGAATCAACCGATTGATATCGTTGTTTCAGATATGCGGATGCCTGTGATGAACGGACACCAGTTTTTGCGCAAAGTCAAAGAAAAGCATCCGGGAACGACGCGGATTGTTCTGAGCGGGTACGCAAGTGAAAACGATCTTTTTGAAAGCATCATCGACGGCTCTAGCAGCCTTTATCTGATTAAACCATGGAACGGCGAGAAACTCAAAACGACGCTCGAACGCATATTTACAGCACGGGAACTGTACCGAAACCATGCCATGCTCGAATTTGCAAATAAACTGGAAAATTTATCAATGATACCCGGTATATATAATTCGGTGAACCGGCTTATCGAGAAGGATGCAGATATTAGTGCTATCGCCAAAGTGATTGAAACGGATATCACAGTGACAGCGGCCATACTCAGAGTGGTCAATTCGGCATTTTATAATATCAAAACCGGTTCTATCCAGCAGGCAATCAAATATCTGGGGTTGACTACGGTAAAATCAATCGTGCTGTCGTGCAGCATCTTCCAATCCGTTCATATTCTGGTTCCGCCTTTTTTTGCGGCAAAACTTTCGCAGCATGCGATCCAGACCAATAAGATTATGGCTGTTGTTTATGCCAAGGTGTATGGAAAGCAATTGCCGGAAACGATTGCTACCGCTGGATTGCTACACAATGTAGGTTTTGTGATGCTCATGCACTATTATCCGGAAGAATACAAGAGGGTGCTGCAAGAGTATGCCCAACCCGGTAACAATAAAACGTTGGCGGCAATAGAGAAGGAGAAGTTCGATATCACCCATGCGGAACTGGGGGGCTATCTGCTTGATTGGTGGGGGTTGCCGTACTCTACTGTGGAGTGCGCTTTGTTTCACCATGATCCGAGGCATGACGCAATCATCGACTCTGAGGCGGTTTTTGCAGTGCACTTGGCGAGCAATTATGCGTGGAAAATAATCGTACCCGGTCTTACCCGGGTTATCGATCTCGCTATTTTTCCGCAAATCGGTATGCCTCAACAGAAATTTGAACAATTACTTAGCCATGAAACAGGGGAGTGAGTGCTTGTGCCAAACCCTGGAAAGAAGATCTGCTTAATAAAGTGAAAGCTGCGTTATTATTTCGGCGGTAGGATTGTAATTCGTGTCAAAGATGGCGGTAAAGGCTTTGATGGCAATGCAAGAGTGGCAAAATATAAAAATGCGGAAAAAGCAAGTGCCTTTGAAGAATGTCTTTATGCCGAGGGCGGTCGTGGAATCTTGATTATGGTGGCATGGATGGATAAAGTTGTTTACAATCGGCAGGGGACTGAAGTGATGTTGGTGAAGCGTCTGACTGAGTAAAAGTCCAATCAAAAAGATGCGGTGCTATGACATCATGCGGAACTGTTTGGAAAGTAGCTCCTCGCGAAAGCGGGGAGTTTTTGTTTTATACCTGACGGGCAGCAAAAGAAAAGAGACCCTTTGGGGCCTCTTTTTCGTGCGGCGCAGTTTTAGCCGACCGCTTGTGCTTTTGATCGAGGAGAAACCGTTATGTCCATATTAAGAGAGTTCGAAATCCGCAGCAACGTGTCAAAGCGCGGCATTCTTTTTCCAGCTTCTAGCCGTGCCACGGCTTCTTGTTTCAATCCGGCCCGGTCCGCAACTTCTTGTTGCGTAAGTCCCAATTTATGCCGCTGTTTAATGATTTTTGCCGTAATGTGAGCTAATTGCCTTATTTCCAGTTTTTCTTCCTGACTAATCGATTCCAGTGCAGCGAAAGAATCTTCCCATGTTTTCATATATTGCATCCTCCATCTTAGTTAGGATTACGCTGTACCCAATCGGCATATTCGCGTTTTGCCTGGTCAATTTCCCGGCGCGGAGTTTTTTGAGTCTTTTTTCGGAACTGGTGCAGTAAAACAAAACGTTTTCCTGTCCAGGCAAAAAACAAGATTCGATTGTTTCCGGGCGTAAGCTCCCATATGGGTCCGTCCAGTTTCTGTACATATTTTGTTCCTTATACTTATTTTGAGGCTTCGAATAATCGCGAGTCATCTTCAAATTATAGTTTAATTGGGTATTTGGGAACCATAGAAGGAATCGAAATTTAAAAAGAGAAATTAACAATAGCTTAAGAATCTGATTTGGGTTCGTGAGTAAAGAACGGAGTGCTTATTATGCAAAGCAACCGATTATTCCAAGGGCAGTATAGTGGGAAAACGTGGCTGATTGCAGCCATGTTTTCATTTTTTTTGTTTGCGTTTCCGTTTCCTTCATGTTTGGCGCAGCCGACAGATACTCCCAAACGGATTCTTTTTGTGCCTTCATATAATTATAATTACTTGGGGGTTCAATGGTTTAACCGCGGCGTGATGGCAGGATTTGCCGAGCAGGAAAACGTTCAGGAAAATGTTAAAGTTGCGTACTCTTTGGAAAACTTAGAACTAGCGGCACATCCCGGCGATGAACCCTATTATGAGACCATGGCTGCGGCGCTTCGCATAAAGTACGCCCAAGAAAAACCAGACCTGATTATTGCCCAGTACAAACCGGCAACTCAGTTCATGCTGCGCTATGGGCATGAGATCTTTGGCGATGTGCCGGTCGTTTTTGCCGGATTGGAAATCGAAAATTATACTGGCTTGAAGTTTCCGCCCAATTATTATGGAATCACCACGTCTTTTAATGCTAAAAGAAACTTTGAGCTGATCCTTCACCTTCATCCATCAACAAAAACAATCTATGTCATCGCCGGGGTTGGATCCAGCGAGAAGGACATGGTGGCTGATGCGATGAAAACAGGCGAGTTGTATGCGGGGCGGGTTCAGGTGGTTGCGCTGAATCAATTGCCTTTTGAGCAGATGCTTGCCCGAATTGGCAATATTATAGAGAATGCAGCATTGATTTATCTATCGATGCAGATTGATGTAAATGGAAAAATCCTGGTTCCGGCCGCAGTTGCCAAAGAAATCGGTCGCGCGGCGCAAGTCCCCGCATATGGAATGCTCGATACGTACCAAGGTAGCGGCATTACAGGCGGGTATTTTATTAGCCATGAAAATCTTGGCCGGCGGGCTGCAAAAATCGGCGGCGATATCCTGCGAGGAACGCCCCCTGCTGCCATACCGATAGTCAACGAGCCGATAGGCAGTTATACTTTTGATTGGCGGCAGTTAGCGAGATGGAATGTGCCGGAAAATAAATTGCCGCCTGAAAGCAAGGTTGATTTTAAGCAATTGGGCCTATGGGACGAATACAAGTGGGAAATCATCGCGGCGCTTTGCTTGATTTTGCTGCAAAGTTGCCTGGTAATCGCCTTGATAATTAACCGACTTAGACGTAAACAGGTGGAGCTGGTGCTACAGGAAAGCGAAGAACGGTATCGCGCCGCGCTGGAACAGTCTTCCGACGCCATAGCGATTGTTGATATACAAACTTTGAAACTATTGCAAGTCAACCGTCGCTGGAGCGGTATCATGGGATATTCGGCAACAGAAGCCGAAAAACTGAGTGCGTATGATGTTGTAGAAGACAATAGAGATACTCTTGATGCCAATTATAACTGCTTGATCCAAGAAGGCTATCTGCCCCAACAACTGGTCCGATTCCGGCGCAAAGACGGTAGTATTGTCGAAATGGAACGATCCGCGGCAGTTATAAAATACTCCGGCAAACAAGTGATGATGTTTACCAGTCGAGACGTTTCCCAGGAGAGAAAACTGCAGGAGCAGCTGCGCAAAGAAGTTTCCCTGGCGGCCGATGTGCAGAAAAGTTTGGTTGCAGATGGTTTTGTCGACACGCTAGTAACGGTAAAAACTATTTATGAACCTTATCAATTGGTTAGCGGCGATTTTTTTGATTTTGGCTGGAATCCCGAGCACAATCGTTTTTCCGGATTTGTGCTAGATATTTCCGGGCATGGGGTAGCCAGTTCTTTGCGAGGCATCGCAGTCAGCACCTACTTTCGGTCAGTACTGGTGTCGCCGATGAACTTGCCTGCAAAACTGCAATGGATCAATCAGCATGTGATGAGGTATTTTACGGATGATACTTACGCGGCGGCAATATGTTTCGAATTCGATTTTACGAGGCAGACGTTAAATTTCTCCACTGCCGGAGTATATGGCTTTTTTGCACACTGCGCGGCACTGCCGACGATTGTTAAAAAGGCAGGCTCCTTGATTGGAGTTTCAGCTTCGCCGGAATACACCGAATGGTCTGTGCCGATTCATGCTGGCGATACATTTTATTTCGTGAGCGATGGGATTTTTGAATCGTTGGAAATGGAACCGGGCACTCTTGTCGATGTCGATGATTTTGAAAACACTATTGATGTGTTGCGGAAAACGGCGAATCGGCAGAATCGATGGGATGATTGCTCCGCGGTCTGCATTCGTGTGAATGGCAGCCCGACATTTCCACTTCACTTCGACTTTTACCGTCCGGGTGAATACAGCCGAATTCGGTCGCGTATTCGAGATTTATTACGGCGTGTCGCAGGAGAAGCTGCCGGGAAAATTGATGTTGCCGCTGGAGAAGCCTTGAATAATGCAGCTCGCGTTTCGATGGATGTGCAAGTAAAATTCAATTTTTTCGGCAGTAGGATTGTTATCCGTGTCAAAGATGGCGGTAAAGGCTTTGATGGGAATGCAAGAGTGGCAAAGTATAAAAATGAGGAAAAAGCAAATGCCTTTGAGGAATGTCTTTATGCTGAGGGTGGTCGTGGAATCTTAATTATGGTGGCATGGATGGATAAAGTGATTTACAACCGCCAGGGAAACGAAGTGATGCTGGTGAAGCGTCTGACTAAGTAAAAGGCCAAGAGTTAGGAGCAGAATCTATGAACTTTTTCAGAACCATTCCGCAACAAGCGTTTGGCGCCAAATCGATTGTTCGTATCAGAGATATTGATGCTGTGGTCCACAATTATAAACTGTTCAAAGAAAAGGCAGATGCTACCGGATCGATTTGCGGTGTAGTGATAAAGGCCGATGTCCATGGGTTGCAAGTTAAGGATGTAGCGCCTGCACTATATAAAGCAGGCGTTCGCTATTATTTCATTGAAGAAATCTGCGAAGGGATCGCCTTGCGGGATGTTTTGCCGTTTGCCGACGCGAATATTTATGCTCTGGCCGGGTTGCTTGATGGTGAAGAAGAGTACTTTGCCAAATCGCGGATTGCTCCATGCATTAATTGCTTAGAACAACTTGACAGGTGGAATCGGTTTTGCGGCGCTAATGGACGAAGTTCGGCTGTGATTCATCTCGACACACATATGAACCGCCTGGGCTTGCTTGACGATGAGGTTGAGCTGCTAAGCAATAATTTTGACGCTCTCACGACTAATCTGAAGATAGAGTTCTATATGAGCCATTTTTATGACATCAAGGGATCAGACCATACAAACTGCTACAAACAAATGGATATACTTAAAGGCTACTTAGCAAAACTGCCAAACAGACCGGTAACTTTTGCCTGCACCGATAGCGTTGTTTTATTAGATAATGCAGAATTCAATATGGATATGATTCGTCCTGGTATTGGATTGGTTGGGGGAGCGCCGAATGCACTACATCCTGTTTCACCGGATGCGAAACATACAATAGAAATTTACACCAAGATTTCACAAATAAAAAAGGTAAAGAAGGGCGAAACTATTGGCTATGGCGGCTCTTATACCACCAAGCGCGACACGGTTTTAGCGCTGGCGCATATCGGCTGCAAAGACGGCTATCTGAGAGCGTTAAGTGAAATGGATGCACTGCCCAAAGGCGTATATATGGTTATTGCGCAGTACAAAGTCCCCATTATCGGAAAAATATCATTAGGCGCGACGACTATTGACGTTACCGATGTGCCGCAAAACATTCTTGATCAATTCAAATATGCTGAGGTAGTCGGGCCGAATGTAGATATCAAGGTTCTTGCCGACAAGGCTGGCTGTTATGAAATACTGGCATCACTCGGCAGGCCCAATATAAAAGTTGCCGATTATACAATGCAGGTATTCGAAGATCTATTTTAAGCATACAGAAACTGTTTTTCGAACCTGCTTCTTTCCTCCCAGCCACCAGCATCCATCTGGTGGCTTTTTTCTACTCATTGCCTTAACACATTTTTACAAAAAACTACGCATTATTAAACTCCTGTGTAAAGCCTGAAAATCAATTCTTTTCCGCTATGGATACCGCATTTTTGTTGTGGTATACTATTTAAAATAATTGGAAGGGGGTTGGCCTAATGGACCATGAAAAATTTGGCCCGGACGCTCTTACGTTCGATGATGTATTATTACTACCCGATTATTCGGAAGTGCTGCCCAAGGATGTCGATGTGTCAACGTCCTTGACCCGTAATATTCGTTTGAAGATTCCCATCATCAGTTCCGGCATGGACACGGTGACGGAGGCCCGCATGGCCATTGCGATGGCGCGCGAGGGCGGCCTCGGCATCATCCACAAAAATATGTCTATCGAGCGTCAGGCTGACGAAGTCGACAAAGTAAAGCGGTCGGAGCATGGGATCATCGTTGATCCGATTTTCCTGGCGCCGCACAACATTTTGCAGGATGCGCACAACCTGATGGAGCGCTATCGGATATCTGGCGTGCCGATCACCGAACACGGCAAATTGGTCGGGATTATCACCAACCGGGACCTGCGGTTTGAAACCGACCTGACCCAGCGAATCAGCGATTGCATGACGCATGAGCACCTGATCACAGCGCCGGTGGGGACGTCGCTCGAGGACGCCAAAAAGATTCTCGGCAAGCATCGGATTGAAAAATTGCCGCTGATTGATGGCGAAGGAAACCTAAAAGGACTTATTACAATTAAGGATATTGAAAAAGGCCAAAAGTATCCGAACTCCGCCAAAGATGGCAAAGGTCGCTTGCTGGCCGCCGCTGCCGTTGGGGTCGGCGCTGATCTGATGGATCGGCTGGCTGCCCTGGTTGCCGCCAAAGTCGATATTATCGTCGTGGATACGGCGCACGGCCATTCGCGCGGCGTACTGGACGCAATCAAAAATATTAAAACTCTCTATCCGCAGGTTGAACTGATTGCCGGCAATATTGCCACAGCCAATGCAACGATTGCGCTGATTGAAGCAGGTGCGGACGCGGTAAAAGTCGGTATGGGACCCGGTTCCATCTGCACCACCCGTGTGGTGGCCGGTATCGGTGTACCGCAGATTTCGGCGATTTACAATTGCGCTCAGGCGGCAAAACAGTTTGGCGTTCCGGTCATCGCTGACGGCGGAATCAAATATTCGGGCGACGTAGCCAAAGCGATCGCTGCTGGCGGCAATGTTGTCATGATTGGCAGCTTGCTGGCCGGTACCGAGGAAAGCCCCGGCGAAACCGTCATATTCCAGGGCCGTAGTTACAAGGAATATCGCGGCATGGGATCGCTCGGCGCGATGGCGGAAGGCAGCAAGGACCGTTACTTCCAGGAGAACGCCGAGAAATTGGTGCCGGAAGGCATCGAAGGCCGGGTTCCGTTTAAAGGGGCCGTGGCTGATACGGTATTCCAGCTGCTCGGTGGCTTGCGCGCCGGCATGGGCTATTGCGGCGTGAAAAACATCGACGAACTGATGTACAAAACCCGTTTCATCCGCGTGACTTCGGCGGGACTGAAGGAAAGCCATCCTCATGATGTCACGATCACCAAAGAGTCGCCCAACTATAGCCTGTAGAACGGGGTTTTTATTGTGCGACAACTCGTTAATGTACTCGGTGTTGGGATTGACAGCGTGACCATGCAACAGGCGGTGGCGATTGTGGACGGATTTGTCCGGGCGCGAAAACCGGCGCTGATTGCAACCGCCAATGCGGAAATGGTCATGTTGGCCCAGCAGGATCAGGAATTGTTTGCTATTCTAAATTCAGCCGAACTGGTGTTGGCTGACGGCGCAGGGGTTGTCTGGGCAGCTCGTCGGTTGGCAGACGGTGTGCCGGAGCGGGTAGCCGGCTATGATTTGACGCAGGAACTGCTAAAGCACGCTGCGAAAACTGGTTACAAAATATTCTGGCTGGGCGCCGCGCCCGGCGTGGCGGATGCTGCAGCAGCAAAAGCGTCGGCACAGTGTCTGGGTCTGATTACAGTCGGCACGCATGATGGATTCTTCGATTGCGATGATGACGCTATACGTCGTATTATCCGAGAGTCGCAGGCAGATATCTTGCTTTGCGCACTTGGCGTTCCTAAACAGGAAAAATGGCTGTCGCAATATCGCCAAGAGCTGGGTGTGCCTGTGCTCATTGGCGTTGGCGGAACTTTTGACGTCATGGCGGGAAATGCGAAACGGGCGCCGCTGTGGATGCAACGCGCCGGTTTGGAGTGGTCATACCGGCTGTTGCGTCAGCCGAGCCGTATTGGCAGGATGATGGCGCTGCCCCGATTTGTGGCCCGGGTTATGTTTACTGCATGGACAAGCCATTGATGAATGGTTTATAATGAGGTAGAAATTGATAGGAGCAAGTGGACACACTTGCTTTTATTCTGTTGTTTAGCAGCGGAATGAAGCTTGGGGGCGAATAGATGACAGGTTTCCCGATAGTGAAGGAAGGGTTTCCATTTATCGGTATTTCATTGTGTGTCACAGTACTGGCGGCTGTGGTGATAAACGTTTACTGGGCAATTTTTCCGGCCATCATATGTTGTTTTTTTGTTTATTTCTTTCGCAACCCGTCGCGGCGGATCATATATGATCCAGCGTTATTGCTGTCGCCGGCGGATGGCAAAGTCATGAGTATTGTCGAAGTCCAGGAAGATGAATATCTGGGTGAAGTCGGCACCAAAGTCACCATTTTCCTGTCGCCATTTAACGTGCACGTCAATCGTAGCCCGATGGCCGGGACGATCAAGTTCCAGCAGTATATCTGCGGGCGGTTCCGTCCGGCGTACAAGGCTATCGCCGCCTGGGAAAACGAGCGGCACGCGATTGGCATTGAGTCGCCCGAGTGCCGCATCCTGGTGACGCAAATCGCCGGCATTCTGGCGAGGCGGATTGTTTCCTGGGTTACCCTTGGCACCGATCTGGGCCAGGGGCAGTTATACGGCATGATAAAATTTGGCTCGTGCACCGAAGTGATTATGCCAAAACATATCGAAATTCTGGTAACTAAAGGCCAACGGGTGCAAGCCGGCTTGACCGTGATAGGGAGGATCCCATCGTGATGAAAACTTGGATTCCCAATGCGTTGACAGCGCTGAATCTGGTGTTTGGCGTATTTGCAATCCTGGTGGCTTTTCAGGGGCAGATGACTTTGGCAGCTTATTTCGTAGTTGCCGCCTTGGTCGCCGATAGTCTTGACGGCAGAGCCGCCCGCTATTTTGGCGTCAGCGGTGAGTTTGGCAAGGAACTCGATTCGCTTTGCGACGCGGGATCGTTTGGTGTAGCCCCGGCCGTTATGGCGTTCATCTATGCGCTGAAAGACTTTGGCCCAGCCGGCTACTGCGTCGCGGCATTTTTTGCCTGCTGCGTGGCTTTCCGGTTGGCGCGTTTCAATGTGAATGTTTCCACAGTGAAAGGCTATTTCATGGGCTTGCCCAGCCCTTGCGGCGGCGCTGTAGTCGCTACGTTCCTCACGATGAATTTGCCGATTCCCGGTTGGGCGGTTATGGCTTTTGTCGTATTTGTCGGATACTTGATGGTAAGTGGCGTAAAGTACCCGGATTTCAAGGGGCAGGGCGACAAGATTCAGGCGGTGCCGGTGATCATAACTCTGGCCACCGTTGGCACGATGTTGTTTCTTCAGCGCGACAGCTGGCTGTTCGCACCGTTTTTCGCCTTCATGTTGTTTGGACTGGTCAACAGCTTGTTCCCGGCAAAAAAATAGTTTGGATTCAGAAAGGACGCAGCAATGAACTTTCATTTGAATTTTCCATTTGATATCGTCATGATCCCGGTACAATTGATTGTTGTATTCTTTACGTTATATTATTTCTTCCTGTCCTTTTTTGGCCTGTTCAAATCGGCCCAAAAGGCCGATGCCAAGCCAGAAAAGAGTTTTGCTATTCTGGTCGCTGCACACAATGAAGAAAATGTGATCGGCCAGCTGATCGAGAACTTCCACATTATGGACTACCCGGGCCAACTGTATGATATTTTTGTGGTTGCCGACAATTGTTCGGACAAGACTGCTGATGTGGCACGCCGGGCCGGCGCCACAGTATTTGAACGGTGCGACCCGGTCAATCGCGGCAAAGGCTTTGCCATGGAGTGGGGCTTTGCCAACTTGTTCGCCTTGCCCAAACAATATGACGCGGTGGCTGTCTTTGACGCCGATAATCTGGTGGACCCGCAATTTCTGCGGGTGATGAACCATCACCTGATGAAAGGCGAAAGCGTAATCCAGGGTTACCTGGACGCGAAAAATCCGACAGACACCTGGGTTGCCGGCACTTTTGCCATTTGCTTCTGGGTCGTCGACCATGTCTGGCATCTGGCCAAGTATAATATCGGCCTGAGCAGCTGTCTGGGCGGCACCGGCATGGTAATCTCCACCGACCATCTGAAGCGACATGGTTGGGGCGCCACCTGTCTGACCGAAGATCTGGAGTTTACGATGAAGTGCCTGATGGACGGCATTCCGACATCCTGGGCGCATGATGCGATTGTTTACGATGAAAAACCGCTGACGTTCATGCAGTCATGGAATCAGCGCAAGCGGTGGGCGCAGGGCCATTTCGACGTGGCAGCCCGTTATATTCCCCGGCTGTTTGTCGAAGGGATCAAACGCCGCGATGTGCGCATGATGGATGGGATTTTGCATCTGTTGCAGCCGCATTTCCTGATTTTGTCGACGCTGTTTGTTGTGCTCAGTATGGTTCACCAGACGACGCCTTTTTACACGAACATCTTATACTCGGTGTTGCCGGGTGAAGTGTGGGCCGTTGTTGCGGTCGGGCAGTATATTTTCCCGTTGATCGTGCTGACTAAAATCAATGCGCCACTCAAATCCTGGTTTTACATGCTGCTTTATCCCGTATTCATTTATAGTTGGGTGCCGATTACCTTTATCGGCTATCTGCAACGGCATGATAAAAACTGGAGCCATACGCCGCATTCACGGGCTATGTCCTATCAGGAAGTCATCGGCTCTTTTCCCAAGGACAATATGTTGAGCAAACAAGCCGCCAAATAACCGAAACTACAGGAGCGTAAGCAAAACATGTATGAACTGACAATCAGCGAGGAGTTTGAAGCGGCGCACCGCCTGCCGGAATATGATGGCAAATGCTGCCGGTTGCATGGACACAACTGGCGGGTGGAAGTGGCGGTCCGCGGTAAAGAGCTTGACGCCTCCGGCTTGTTGATTGATTTTAAGATTTTGAAAGCCCATGTCGGTGAAGTGTTGTCGACACTTGACCATTATTATCTGAATGAACTGGACGCATTTGTTTCATTACCGCCTTCAGCGGAGCATATTGCCCGTTACGTCTACGATATGCTGGCTGCCAAGCCGGCGTTTGGCGACCGGGTCAAGGTATATGCCGTCAAAGTATGGGAATCGCCGCGATCCTGTGCGGCGTATATGCCGGAAGCTTGATGGCTGGGTTGATGCAGGCCGAGACAGTCGGATTGGTAGAAGTTTTTTCGTCCATTCAGGGAGAAGGACTGTTTGTAGGTTGCCGGCAAGTGTTTGTTCGCTTGGCCGGCTGCAATATTTCCTGTCAGTATTGCGATACGCAGGAGTCGTTTACCGCTCCAGCGCTGGCACGGATAGAAACCGATCCGGGCCGTCGCACTTTCATCGATGTTGCTAATCCGCTACCGATGGCCGATCTGGTGGGGTATGTCGCCGAGCTTTGCCGGGCGCCGCATCATTCGATCAGCGTCACCGGCGGCGAGCCGCTCTTGTATCCGCAAGCGATCAAGGCGTTGGCGCCGCTGCGCAAAACAGGCGTCAAACTCTATCTGGAAACAAACGGCACCTTGCCGGTAGCTTTGCAGTCGGTGATTAATGTGGTGGATATCGTTTCGCTTGACTTTAAACTGCCCAGCATCATGGGTGGCAAAGAGTACTGGCAGGAACATGCGGCGTTTTTGCGCATTGCCGCTGCCAGGACCGCGTTTGTCAAAGTCGTGATCAGCGGCGAAACAACCCAGGCCGAGATAGATCAGGCGATAGAGCTAATTGCTTTAGTCGATGCGCAGGTGCCGTTAGTATTCCAGCCGGTTACGGCAGTCCATGGCGTGCGCAGCGTCGATCCGGCAAAAGCATTGCTTTGGCAGGAGCAGGCCCTGCGGCATTTACAAGATGTTCGGGTAATTCCCCAGACACATAAAATCATGGGGCAGCTATAAACGAAAGCGGGGACATGCAGTTGAAAATATTGGTGACCAATGATGATGGAATCCGCGCGCCGGGCATCCGGGCGCTGTGGGATAGATTGAAAGAACTCGCCGACATCGTTGTGGCGGCTCCGGCTCAACAACAAAGCGCTACCGGCCATTCGATCACCGTTTATCACCCGATCTGGGTCAATGAACAACAGTTTGACGATCCGCGAGTCAGCGGCTGGCGCATCGGCGGCACGCCTGCTGATAGCGTTAAAATCGCCCTGGATACATTGATGACGGACAAACCCGATTTGGTTGTCTCCGGCATCAATCAGGGGCCGAACATGGGAACCGACGTGCTATACTCCGGCACGGTCAGCGCTGCGGTCGAAGGGGCGATGCACGGCATCCCGGCAATTGCCATCTCCCTCGCCAGCTATGATTCGAATGATTTTAGCGCGGCGGCCGATTTTTGCCGCGATCTGGTCAAACAGTTCATGGAACGAAAACTGCCGGCGTTTAGCCTGCTCAATGTGAATGTACCGCCAGGACCGGCCAGCGAGATTCAGGGCGTATCCGTCACCAAGCTCGGCTGCATCGAATATGAAAATGCCTTTGAAAAACGGACTGATCCGCATGGGCGGACTTACTACTGGATGGCGGGCACACCGACGCAGGGAAATAATGCTGCTGATACTGATGTGGCCGTAATCGACCAGCGGCGGATTTCGGTCACGCCGATTCATTTTGATCTGACTGACTACGCATTGCTGGACCAAATGCGGCAATGGAATCTCGAACACGGCTATTAGATTTGTGTTCCTTAAAAGACGGGAAGAAGTGAAGGTGGCAGTATGCGCAAATTGTTGACCGGTAATGAAGCGATTGCCCGTGGCGCCTATGAGGCAGGCGTCCGGGTGGCCTGCGCTTATCCGGGGACTCCCAGCACGGAGATTCTGGAAAATATCGCCCAATATGATGAGATTGATTCACAATGGTCCACCAATGAAAAAGTATCGGTCGAAGTGGCGCAGGGCGCTTGTTTTGCCGGTGCTCGGGTACTGGTTGCGATGAAACATGTCGGAGTGAATGTGGCTGCCGATCCGTTGTTCACTCTTGGCTATAACGGAGTGAATGGCGGATTTGTTTTTGTTTCCGCCGATGATCCGGGGATGCACAGCTCACAGAACGAACAGGATAACCGCTATTACGCAAAATTCATGAAAGCAGTTTTGCTGGAGCCGTCCGACAGCCAGGAAGCCAAGGATTTGGTCGGCCAGGGGCTGGAAATTAGCGAAAAGTTCGACACTCCGGTCATGCTGAGAACCACGACCCGGATTTCCCACTCCAAAAGCCTGGTCTCCTTGTCGCCGCGACAGGAAATCTCGTTGAAACCCTATGAGAAAAATCCGGTCAAGAACTTTGTCATGCCGGCGCATCAGCGGATCAAACGACCCGGTATCGAGGACCGTTTGCAGCGTTTGGCGAAATATGCCGATACATTCCCCGGCAATCGGGTGGAAGAAGGCGGTGCGGAGTTCGCCGTGATTACCAGTGGCCCGGGCTATCTGTATGCGAAAGAAGCTCTGGGCAACCGGGCGACCTATCTGAAACTGACGATGACCTGGCCGCTGCCGGCTGGCTTGATTCGTGATTTTATCGACAAACATGGCAAAGTGTACCTGATTGAAGAAGGCGAACCGTTTCTGGAAGAGCAGATCAAAGCGCTCGGCCTATCAGTTATTGGCAAGGACCTGTTTCCCCGCATCGGTGAACTGAGCGCCACGATTGTTCGCGAGAAATTGCTTGGCGCGACATTGCCGCGCCTGACTGTCGACTGTTCGGCGGTGCCGGGGCGGCCGCCGGTGCTGTGCGCCGGCTGTCCGCATCGTGGAGTTTTCGCTATGGTTGCCAAGACTGCGGACATTGTGACTAGCGATATCGGCTGTTATTCGCTGGGGTTTATGCCGCCGCTGAGTGTCGGCGACACTTGCATCGATATGGGCGCCAGTATTCCAAATGCGCTCGGTTTCGCCAAAGTCATGCCGGACCGCAAGATCGTGGCAACTATCGGCGACTCGACTTTTTTGCATTCTGGCATTACCGGCCTGATTGACTTGGTATATAACCGGGGTGCGGTGACCGTCGTTATTTTGGACAACCGGATTACCGGTATGACCGGGCATCAGCAAAACCCGGCCAGCGGCTTTGATATTCATGGCAAGCCCGCGCCGCAGATCAATCTGGAGCAGATTATCCGCGCCTGTGGGATTACCAGTCTCTGGACTGTAGATGCCTACGATTTGGCGGAAACCAATGCGGCACTGCAGGCGGCGCTTGCCAGCGGCGGCCCGGCTGTCGTGATTGCCAGACGCCCCTGCGTGTTGATCGAGCGCAATGAAGTCCGCGAGCCGCTGGAAATAGACGCTGACCTCTGCAAGCGCTGCAAAGCCTGTCTGAAAGTGGGCTGCCCGGCCATCGAATTTATAGGCGGCGTTGTGCGGATTGACCTGGTGATGTGTACCGGCTGCGGCGTCTGCCAGCAGGTCTGTAAATTTGTCGCAATGCGAAAGGCCGGTGCCGCGCAATGAAGCAACCGATCAATATCCTGATTGTCGGCGTTGGTGGACAGGGAACTTTGTTTGCCGGTAAAGTCATCGGCAGTGTAGCCGAGCGCAGCGGGTTTGATGTCAAGCAATCCGAAGTGCACGGCATGGCGCAACGTGGCGGCAGTGTCGTCACTTATGTGCGGTTTGGCAATAACGTTGCCTCACCCTTGGTGGAAAAAGGCGAAGCCGACATCATTGTTGCCTTCGAACAGCTGGAAGCACTGCGCTGGATTGAATATCTGAAACCAGGTGGAACTGTTATTGTTAATGAATTGAAGATATCACCGATGCCGGTTATCACTGGCGCGGCGCAATACCCTGACAATATTTTCGCCCGCCTGGAGCAGGCCGGAGTCAGCACCGTTCGCGTCAATGCCGGAAAACTGGCCGCTGACAGCGACAATCCCAAGGCACTCAATATTGTCTTATTGGGCTTGCTGGCAAAGCGGTTGCCACTGGCACGTGAATTGTGGGCTGCGGCGATAGGCGAAGTCGGTCCGGCGGCCAGTCGGACGGCAAACTTGTTGGCGTTTGACAAAGGTTGGTCGTTTTGATCCGCCAGTTACGCTTTCGCGGCGTATTTTTTGATCTGGACGGCACGTTGCTTGATACGACTCCCTTGATTCTGAAATCGTTTCAGCATACATTTGCGCATCATTTCCAGCGCCAGGTGACGATTGAAGACATTCAGCCGTTCATGGGCCAGCCACTGCGGGCAGCGATGCAAGTGATGGCCTCCGGGCAGGAAGATGAAGTCACCGCCACCTACCGCGCCTTTAGCCTGGCGCATCACGACCAACTGGCGGCGATATTCGTTGGTGTGCATGATACTGTGAAAACACTATATGAAGCCGGTGTAAAAATGGCGATTGTGACTTCGAAGACTTCTTCGACAGCGCGACGCGGCTTGCGGCTGTTCAATCTGGAGCAGTACTTCGAGCCGGTGATTGGTGTGGAGGAAGTCCACAAGCACAAACCGGACCCGGAGCCGGTGCTGGCTGCATTGCGTTTGTCTGGCTTATCGGCTGCCGACTGTCTGATGGTCGGCGACAGTCCGCACGATCTGATGAGCGGGCAGGGTGCAGGGCTGAAAACGGCTGCCGTCCGCTGGACCCATGTGGCCTGGGCCGATGTCATGGCTGCCAAGCCAGACTTTGTCTTTGAATCCATGGCCGATATTTTGCCGGTTGTGTTTAATGAAAACGAGAAGGACGGTGTGCTTGGTTGAAACAGAGTCCATCGATTGCCGTCATCGGCGGTACCGGGGTTTATGACCCCAAAATGCTGGCCCGGATTGAAACTATTGAAGTCGATACTCCCTATGGGACGGTGACGTGTCAGACCGGTGAATACGCCGGTAAGACAGTTGCCTTTATTCCACGGCATGGCAGTAAACATTCGATTCCGCCGCATTTGATCAATTATCGGGCCAATCTCTGGGCGCTGAAAAAAATCGGTGTGCGTAAAATTTTGGCGACCACTGCTGTCGGTTCGCTCGACCGGCAGTATAAGCCGGGCGATTTTGTGTTTCCCGACCAGTTCCTTGATTTCACCAAAAGCCGGGAGTCGACTTTTTACACCGGCGGCGAGCGTGGTGTCGTTCATGTCGATGTCACTGCGCCGTATTGTCCGGTGTTGAGCCGGCATATCGTCGCCAGTGCGTTTGAATTGAAGCTGTCTGCGCACAATGGCGGCTGCTATGTCTGCACGGAAGGGCCCCGCTTCGAGACGGCCGCTGAAGTCAAAGCGTATCGGCAACTCGGCGGCGACGTCGTCGGGATGACCGGCGTGCCGGAAGCAGTGCTGGCCCGTGAGGCGGAAATGTGTTATATCACCGTATCAATGGTGACAAATTTCGCCGCCGGAATTAGTAAAGAACTGCTGACGCATCGCGAAGTATTTGAAACGATGCAGCAAAACAGCGAAAACATCCGCAAACTGCTGGCCGAGGCGATCGAAGCGGTCGACCCGCTCTCGGACTGCGCCTGCCACCACGCATTGCAGGAGTTTGGCGGTTTTAAATTATGACCGGCAGTGAAACGCGGTTGCAATCGATGGTTTGGCAAAACGGGGCATTGGTGCTGCTGGATCAGACCAAGCTGCCTTTGCAGGAAGAGTATATTGAGTGCCGGGACTACCGGCGAGTGGCCGAAGCGATCCGCCGGCTGGAAGTGCGCGGCGCACCGGCTATCGGTGCGGCAGCTGCTTTTGGCCTGGTGCTGGGGGCTGCTGAAATTGTGCGTAATCAGGCGGATCTGGCGCTGGAGTTGCCGGCAGTTGCCGCGCAGCTGAAGGCAACCCGACCGACGGCGGTCAATTTGTTCTGGGCGATTGAACGGATGATGCAGGTGTACGCAAGCCATCAGCACGAAGCTTCTGTCGAGGGCATATTGGCTAAGCTGGAAGCCGCTGCGGTTGAGATTGCCGATAAGGACAAGTTGGTTAATGAAAGCATTGCCCAACATGGGGCGACTTTGTTCAGCCGGCCGGTTTCGATCCTGACCCACTGCAACGCCGGCGCACTGGCAACTGTAGCGGTTGGCACCGCTCTTGGCGTGATCGAGCAGGCCTGGCGCGAAGGAAACGTTACGGAAGTATTTGCTGATGAAACCCGCCCCTTGCTGCAAGGCGCACGGTTGACGGCGGTCGAACTGTCGCGGGCCGGTATCCCGGTGACGCTGATTACCGACAACATGGCAGCCTGGGTGATGAAGACAGGCAAAGTGCAGGCAATCATCGTCGGTGCTGACCGGATTGCCAGTAATGGCGATGTAGCCAACAAAATCGGTACTTATGGCTTGTCGGTACTGGCTGCGGAACTTAACATTCCTTTTTATGTCGCTGCTCCGTTGTCCACTTTTGACTTTTCGCTGGCAAGCGGCGAAGGAATCCCGATAGAAGAGCGAAATCCCGAGGAAGTGTTCCAGTTTGCCGGTGTCCGTACAGCGCCTTATGGAATTAAGGCGTTTAACCCAGCTTTTGACGTTACGCCAGCCGACAAGGTCACAGCGATTATCACCGAAGCCGGTGTTATCAGAGCCCCTTATAAGGAAGCGATCCAACAGTTAGCCCAAAAGATGAAGGAGGAAACAAAATGAAATCAATTATTCGCGACGCTAAGCTTGCACCACAGGGGCATGACAAAATAAACTGGGTCATTGAGCATATGCCTGTGTTGAACTCATTGAACCAGGAATTTTTAAAGACAAAACCGCTGGCTGGGATCAATATGGTCGTGTCAGTTCATTTGGAAGCCAAAACTGCCTATTTGTGCATGGTAATGAAAAATGCCGGCGCCAATGTGGTGGTAACAGGCAGCAATCCGCTGTCCACCCAGGATGATGTCGCGGCAGCGTTGGCGGAGCACGGTGTCGGCGTTTTTGCCTGGTACAACACGACACAGGAAGAATATGACCAGTTCCTGCATCATGCGCTGGACAGCAAACCGCATATTATCATTGATGACGGCGGCGATTTGGTTTCTTTGCTACATGGGGAACGCGCCGACCTGGCTGCCAATGTCATGGGCGGTTCTGAAGAAACGACCACCGGCGTGTTGCGGCTGCGGGCTCTGGCGGCGCAGAATCGCCTGAAATTCCCGATGATTTCGGTCAACGACGCCGATTGCAAACATTTGTTCGACAACCGTTATGGCACCGGCCAATCGGTATGGGATGGCATCATGCGGACCACCAACCTGTCCATCGCTGGCAAAACCGCTGTGGTTGCCGGCTATGGCTGGTGCGGCAAAGGCGTGGCGATGCGGGCCAGAGGCCTGGGAGCCCATGTGGTGGTCACCGAGATTAACCCGATTAAAGCGGCGGAAGCGGTGTTTGACGGATATCAGGTGCTGCCGATGTCCAAGGCCGCCGAAGGTGGCGATATCTTTGTCACGGTGACCGGCTGCAACGATGTGATTCGCCGCGAACATCTGGAAAAAATGAAACCGGGCGCAATTATGGCCAATGCTGGACATTTTGACGTCGAAATCAACAAAGTCGACTTATTGGCCTTGTCGAAATCGACCCGGACCGTACGCAAAAACATTGAAGAGTTTGTCATGGCTGATGGCCGCAAGATCTATCTGCTGGCCGAAGGTCGTCTGGTCAATCTGGCGGCGGGCGACGGACATCCAACTGAAATCATGGACCTGTCGTTTGCGATGCAGGCTCTGGCGGCGCTGCACATATTGAACAATCATAAGAATATGACCAACGAGGTTCACAACCTGCCGTACGAACTGGACCTGCGAGTGGCTCATCTGAAACTGGCGGCGATGGGAATCGAGATTGACGCACTGACCAGTTGCCAGACCGACTATCTGCACCAGGCCTAAGCCGATGAATGGGCTGGCGGAAATGCGGCAGGCCGTCGTTGATACCGGCCGTCAAATGATCGGGCGCGGTCTGGTGGCCGGCACCTGGGGTAACATCAGTATACGCAACGTGTCCGGCGACCGGATTGCGATCACGCCATCCGGCAGACCCTATGACCAGTTGACTCTCGAGGATATTGTCGTGGTTGACCCGGCAGGACAGGTTCTGTCAGGGCAGCGCCCTTCCTCGGAACTGGCGCTGCATATGGCAATTTACCGTTCGCGAACAGATGTACGTGCAATTGTTCACACCCATAGTTTGTATGCAACGGCGTGCGCTGTTGCCGGCAAAGCGATTCCGGCCAGCCTGGAAGAAATGGTCCAGGCCGTTGGCGGTCCGGTGCAAGTCGCGACGTATGCATTGCCGGGAACAGTTGAACTGGCGAATCATGCCGTAGCGGCGATGGCGGATCGTAGCGCGGTTCTGCTGGCCAATCACGGTGTAGTGGCCTGCGGCCCGTCGTTGGCCGAAGCACTGCTTGTCGCCGAATTGGTCGAGAAAGCTGCGCATATCCATGTCGTGGCCGAACAACTGGGCGGTGCGCGCGAACTGAGCGACGAAGATGTGGCGCTAATGCGGAGGTTTTATCTGGAACACTATAGACCAGAAAAATAGGAGGAGGATGAGCATGAACAAGCTACTGCTTGAATCCGGCAAATACTTGAATCCGGCCGGCGAAGTCGTTAGCGGCGATATCGGCATTGAAAACGGCAAGATCCTGTTTTGCGGGGCACGACCGGCCGGCTGGCAGGCGAATGAGGTCATTGACTGCCGCAACAGTTTTACCGCGCCGGGCTTTATCAACGCACATACGCATGCGGCAATGACCCTATTCCGCAGCTATGCCGACGACATGGCGCTTTTGGACTGGCTGCAACAGAAAATCTGGCCGGCCGAAGCAAATCTAACGGCGGAAGATGTTTACTGGGGATCTCAGTTGGCGATTGCCGAAATGTTGGCATCTGGGACCACAGCGTTCGCCGATATGTATTTCTTTATGGATCAGGTTGCCAAAGCCTGTTTGGAAACCGGCATGCGTGCTTCCTTGTCGCGCGGTTTGATTGAAGCCGACGGTCCGCAACAGGATAAGCGATTTGAAGAAAGCGAACAATTGTTCGTAGATTATCACGGGGAGGCTGACGGCAGGATTACTGTCATGCTTGGCCCGCACGCTCCCTATACCTGCCCGCCTGAGTGCATGAAAAAAGTTGTCGTCATGGCCCATCGGCTGGGGGCGGAAATTCATGTGCATTTAGCCGAAACTCAGTGGGAAGTCGACCAGAGTATGAAAAAATACGGCAAGTCACCGGTGGCTGTGCTGAATGAGCTCGGTGTGTTTGAACGTGGGACCCTGGCAGCACATTGCGTCTGGGTTTCGCCGGAGGATATCGAAATTCTGGCAGAGAAAAAAGTCCGCGTTGTGCATAACCCGGCAAGCAACATGAAACTGGCCAGCGGGGCGGCGCCGGTCGCGGCGATGCTTGCCGCCGGGGTCACTGTCGCGCTCGGCACAGACGGGGCGACCAGCAACAATAATCTGGACATGCTGGAAGAAGTCCGTCTGGCATCCTTCCTGCAGAAATTGAACCGCATGGACCCGACAGTATTGCCGACCCGCCAGGTTTTGGCTTTGGCAAGCCAGGGCGGTGCGGCTGCATTGGGTCAGGCTGGTTCGCTGGGCAAAATCGAGCCAGGCTATAAAGCGGATTTGGCGATTTTCGATACAACCGCGCCACACTGGTGGCCGCAACATGATATGGCATCGATGTTGGCCTACTCGGCCAATGCGGCTGATGTCAGCCATACTTTGGTCGATGGCCGGGTACTTTATCGTAAAGGCGAGTTCACCACGCTCGACATCGAGAAGGTGAAGGCGGAGGCAGGCGCCCGTGGCCTGCGTCTGGTCAAGTAGAGTTCACAGCAAAAGGAGGAATTTGCTTGTATAAAATCATCAAGGCGGAAGAGTTGTCTGCCGGCGTCCAATCATTTATCGTGGAAGCGCCGCTGGTAGCTCGCAAATGTCAGGCCGGTCAGTTCATCATCCTGCGGATTGATGAAGCCGGCGAACGGATTCCCTTGACCATTGCCGATTATGATCGGGAACAGGGCACGATCCAGCTGATTTTTCAGGAAGTCGGCGACACAACAAAACAAATGGGCAAGTTGAAAACCGGAGATTTTCTGTTGGATGTGGCAGGACCATTGGGGAAAGCGACCGAAGTCGAAAATTTCGGCACGGTGGTTTGTATTGGCGGCGGCATCGGTGTAGCGCCGGTCTATCCCATCGCCCGCGCATATAAAAATGCCGGCAATCGCGTGATATCAATCATTGGCGCCCGTAATGCGGATCTGTTGATTATGGAAAAAGAAATGCGTTCGGTTAGCGATGAACTGTTCATTACTACCGACGATGGCTCTGCGGGTCGCAAGGGCCTGGTCGTCGATCCCCTGAAAGATATGATTGCAGCTGGCGATAAAATCGCCCGGGTCATGGCCATCGGACCGATGGTGATGATGCGCGGCGTGGCGGAAGTGACCCGGCCGCATGACATTCATACATTGGTCAGCCTGAACCCGATCATGGTTGATGGCACCGGGATGTGCGGCGGCTGTCGTTGCAGTGTTGGCGGTGAAACCAAGTTTGCCTGCGTGGACGGTCCCGAGTTTGACGGGCATCTGGTCGATTTCAACGGCTTGATGTCACGGGCCCGCATGTATCATAAGCAGGAGCGTCAATGCAAGGGGGACGGATCATGTCACAAGTAAAACATAAAATGCCGGAGCAAGACGCACAGGTCCGGCGGCATAATTTTAATGAAGTCGCTTTGGGATATGATGCCGAGACGGCGCGGGCCGAAGCGGTGCGCTGCCTGCAATGCAAGCACGCTCCCTGCCGCAAAGGCTGTCCGGTCGAAATTGATATTCCCGCTTTTATTCAACAAGTAAAAGATGGCGATTTTGTCGCCGCCAATACAACGATTCGTGAGTGTAACAATTTGCCGGCGGTTTGCGGTCGGGTTTGCCCGCAGGAAGATCAATGCGAAAAACTCTGTATTCGCGGTATCAAAGGCGAACCAGTCGCCATTGGCCGCCTGGAAAGGTTTGTCGCTGACTTTTCGTTAGGCGGCTCCTGTCCGTTGCCGCCGCCGCCGCCCGAAATGAAGATTGGCAAAGTGGCTGTCATCGGCGGTGGTCCTGCCAGCTTGACGGTGGCCGGCGATCTGGCCCGCATGGGGTATCAGATTACACTGTTCGAAGCGCTGCATACGGCTGGCGGCGTCCTGATGTACGGAATCCCCGAGTTTCGCCTGCCCAAGGATATCGTGAAATGCGAAATCGAAACTCTCAAGTATCTGGGTGTGGAAGTGGTCGTCAATGCAGTGATCGGTAAAACGTTCACGGTTGACGAATTAATGCAGGAAGAAGGCTACGATGCCGTGTTCATCGGCACCGGCGCCGGGTTACCGCATTTTATGAAGATGCCGGGCGAAAACCTCAACGGCGTGTACTCGGCCAATGAATTCCTGACCCGTGTCAACCTGATGAAAGCATATAAATTCCCCGAAACTGCTACACCGGTTCAAATCGGCCGCAATGTCGCAGTAGTTGGCGGCGGCAATGTGGCGATGGACTCGGCGCGTACCGCCTTGCGGCTGGGCGCGGAAAACGTGTATATCGTCTATCGCCGTTCGCGGGACGAAATGCCGGCCCGGGCCGAAGAAGTCGAACACGCGCACGAAGAAGGCGTGATTTTCCAGTTGCTGACCAACCCGGTTCAGGTGGTCGGCGATGAAAACGGCTGGGTCAAAGGATTGGAATGCGTCCAGATGGAACTCGGCGAACCGGATGCGTCCGGCCGTCGTCGTCCGATAGAAAAAGCGAACTCGAATTTCGTACTGGATGTCGAGACCGTGGTCATTGCCATCGGACAGGGGCCGAATCCGTTGATTCAGGATACTACGCCCGGAATGGACACGAACAAATACGGCAACATCGTGGCCGATGATGATGGAAAAACCACCAAAGAAGGCGTGTTTGCCGGTGGTGATATCGTTACCGGCGCGGCTACGGTTATTTTGGCGATGGGGGCCGGCAAAAAGGCGGCGGCCTCGATCCATGCCCACGTGCAGCAAAAGAAACAAGGCTAGGGATTATTCAGTGTTTCCCTGAAAGAACAAGGCAACCCTGTCAGATATGATATTTATATCTGACAGGGTTGCCTTGTTTTATTGTCGGTTTTGTTGGTTCTGGCGAGAACTTTTGCCGAATAATCTTGAAAAAGCCTGCAATTTGACAAGGAGTTTTTCGAGCCATCGCGAATCTATTAAGTAAATATCCATTTAAGGTGGACATAGAATAGGGGAGAATGCGAGTGTTTCAGCAGGCAGATCGATTAAAGGGACTCACTTCGGCGATTTTCACGCAGGTCGATACGATGCGCAAACAGGCTATCGCGCAAGGCAAAGATGTCATCACACTCAGTTTGGGCAGCCCGGACCTCGCTCCGGCGCCGCATATCGTGGCAGCGATGAAACAGGCTCTTGATCAGGATTCAAGCTATGGTTACACCCTGTCCAAAGGTACGTCGGAATTTTTGCATGCGGTGACCGGTTGGTACGCCCGTAAGTTTAATGTGCAGCTGGACCCGGCAACGGAAGTTCATTCGCTGATGGGTTCGCAGGATGGACTGGCCCATATCGGTTTGTGTCTGGTCAATCCCGGCGATGTGGTGCTGGTGCCTGATCCTGGCTATCCGATCTTTTTTGCCGGGCCGCTGGTTGCTGGCGCAGAAATCGTCACAATGCCACTAAAACCGGAAAACGCCTATTTGCCCGATTTGGATGCGATTTCGCCTGAAGTGCTGAATCGGACCAAAATTATGATCCTGAACTACCCGAATAACCCGCTGGCCGCTACTGCGCCGCGCGATTTTTTTGTTAAGGTTGTTGAGTTGGCCAAGAAATACAGTTTTCTGGTTATCCATGATTTTGCTTATAGTGAACTGGTGTTTGACGGCTACCGCCCCGACAGCTTTTTGTCGATTCCCGGCGCAAAAGATGTCGCCATCGAGTTTCATTCCCTATCCAAAACTTACAGCATGGCTGGTTGCCGCGTGGCCTTTGTCGTCGGTAACGCCGAAGTGATTGCGTTACTTGGCCGGCTAAAGTCTAATTTTGACTACGGGATCTTTCACGCGATACAACAGGGCGCAATTGCCGCAATGAAAGGTCCGGACGATTGTATTGCCGAAACTGCGCTGCGATATCAACGGCGCCGTGATATTTTGGTCGATGGGTTTGCCCGGTTTGGCTGGCAGGTGGAACGGCCCAAAGGCTCGATGTATCTATGGGCGCCGGTACCGACCAAACAAAACTCGTTCGATTTTGTTGCCGATTTGCTAACCCATACAGGCGTTGCGGTAGTTCCCGGCATCGGATTCGGCGAGTGCGGCGAAGGTTACATCCGAATCGCCCTGGTACAATCCGAAGCCCGGTTGGCGGAAGTTGCCGACCGCGCTGAAAAGTGGCTGGCCAAATAAGTTCACAACAAAGCAAATAGGAGGGTTTAATTTGCGCGCGTTGAACTTTTATTCATCAACCTATCACAGTCAGTTGATTTGCCGTCGTAAAACCTGTACCATTCGTATGGGCGATAAGACCGACAAGTATCAGGAAGGCGACATTGTCTGGGTCACGGTCGGCAAAAAATTCGCGCCGAAAAAGAAAATCTATACGGGTATGATCGACCGCGTACTGGTCAAGAACATTTCGGAATTGACGCAGGACGATCTGAAAGGCGAGAACCCTGATATCGCAAATGTCACCGACGTAATCGAATTTCTCCAGTCGATCTATAACAAAAAGATCCAGTGCTCGGATATGGTTTCGGTCGTTTATTTCTCGGAAATCATTGAGTAATGAGTTACTATAATTTAAGTGGAGGGGTATATAAAGTGGCGGTAACAATGCAAGAACCATGTATTCCAGTTGGTGTTTCCGGTCGCCATGTCCACCTGAGTCGAGAGCATCTAGATGCTCTATTCGGTGCTGGCTATGAGCTGAAAAAAATGAAGGACCTGTCGCAGCCTGGCCAATATGCAGCCGAAGAAACGGTAGACATCATGACGACCAAAGGTGCGTTTACCCGTGTGCGCATCCTGGGACCGGTTCGCAAGGACACCCAGATTGAGTTGGCATTGTCTGATGCAGTCAAACTGGGAATTACTCCGCCTATTCGTGATTCGGGCAACCTGGCAGGTTCGCCGGGGGTAGTACTGGTTGGACCGAATGGGACTATCACATTGGAGCAAGGAGCTATTGCTGCTTTGCGGCATATTCATATGACACCGGCCGATGCCGAGCGTTTTGGTGTAAAAGACAAGGACGTCGTCAATGTGGAATGCTGCGGTGAACGGGCGATGACACTGGGCCAGGTTCTGGTCCGAGTCAATGAACAATTTGCCCTGGAACTGCATGTTGACACTGATGAAGGTAATGCCGCCTGTCTGAAAACCGGACAGAAAGTTCGTATCGTTTAAGTATACAGAATAATCTTCGAATATTTTGGGTGAAACAAAAGGATTTTGCCCCGTCTAGTCGAAGATTTATTTATGTGATAAAATAGAAACACCGTTCAGTCATCCTGAACAACATGGAGTTTTGTGTAGTATGGATAGTGAAAGTAGCAAAAAAGAATTTCTCTACACAGTCGCCTCGGTGGATCGGGCGATTGAACTGTTGTTCATTCTGGAATCTGCCTCACGCGATATGGGAATTACGGAACTGAGTAAAATTCTTGGCGTGCAGAAAAGCACCGTGCACAATTTGGTACAAACGTTGATGGCGCGTGATTTTGTCCGGCAAACGGATTCCGGTCGTTTTACGCTTGGCTTCCGCCTGGTCCGTCTGGGCGTCGCAGCGGCCGACCGGCTCGATCTGCGTCGCCTGGCCGATCCGATTTTGCGCGAATTGGCGGCGGAGTCCAACGAGTATGTCCTACTGGCCGTTTTGCATCGCAATGAAGTGACTATCGTCGATAGTGTGGCGCCGCAACGTTCGACGTTTCTGGTACCTCGGATTGACTTTTCCCATACGTTTCATTGCACAGCTTTGGGTAAAATCTTTTTGGCCTATTTGTCGGATGAACGTCGCCAGGAGATTTTACGCAATCCGCTTACCCATTTTACGCCCTATACATTAGTCGAAGAACCGGCGATTTTAGCCGAAGTTGAAAAAATACGCCGGCAGGGGTATGCAGTATCCTGTAATGAAACCATTGAGGGCGTGACTTGTCTTGGCGCTCCCATCTTCAATGCTCACGGCAAACTTGAGGCGGCTGTTTCTGTATCCACGGCCTCTGCACAACTCAGCGCAGAAAACTATCAGACAATGGCAGATATCTTAAAAGAGAAAGCGGCTGCCATATCCAAACTTATCGGGTTTTAAGCCTGCGCTCGCAGGAAAGTTGAAAATTAAGCAAAGGAGGCGAAACGAATGCCGAAACCGGTCTTCAACGAGGAACGATGTAAAGGTTGTGAACTGTGCACCATCGCATGCCCGAAAAAAATCATTGTAATGGCGAACCACTTCAACAGTAAGGGCTATCGACCCTCATCCTGCTCAGATGAGTCCCAGTGTATTGGCTGTGCCCTGTGTGCGAAAACCTGTCCTGACGTTGCAATCGAAATCTGGAAATAAGGAGTGAGTGTTTTGTCGGAAAAAATCCTGATGAAGGGCAATGAAGCAATCGGCGAAGCAGCTGTAGTGGCCGGCTGTCGGCACTATTTCGGTTACCCGATTACTCCGCAAAGTGAACTGATCGAATATATGGCCAAACGCCTGCCGCAGGTCAATGGAGTGTTTTTGCAGGCGGAAAGTGAAATCGCTGCTATAAATATGGTTTATGGCGCTGCTTCTGCAGGCTGCCGGGTCATGACCTCGTCGTCAAGCCCGGGGATCAGCCTGAAACAAGAAGGGATTTCCTATATCGCCGGTTCCCAGCTACCCTGCGTAATCGTCAATGTGCAGCGGGGCGGCCCGGGTCTGGGCAGCATCCAGCCGGGACAGGCCGATTATTTTCAGGCAACCAAGGGCGGCGGGCATGGCGATTATCGCAATATAGTACTGGCGCCAAACTCGGTCCAGGAAATGGCTGACATTACGATTGAGGCCTTTGATTTGGCCGATAAATGGCGAAATGCCGTCATGATCCTCGGCGACGGAGCTTTGGGTCAAATGATGGAACCGGTGGAATTCAAGGAAAGTAACAGCAAATCGGTGGAAAAGCCCTGGGCCGCTACCGGACGGCGCGGTCGGGCCAAACCGAATATCGTTAATTCGCTATTCTTGCAACCAGACCTGATGGAAAAACACAATCATGTGTTGCAGGAAAAATATGCCAAGATTCAGGCTGCGGAAACCCGATGGGAAGTCTTGAACACAGAGGATGCCGATGTGGTGGTGGTTGCCTATGGCATCACTTCTCGGATTGCTATGACCGCAATTAATAAAGCGCGGGCAGGTGGCATTAAGGTTGGCTTGCTCAGACCGATATCCCTCTGGCCGTTCCCGTCCCAGCCGCTGGCAGAGCTGGCGAAAACAGCGAAAGCGTTTGTCGTTTTTGAAATGAGCGCCGGCCAAATGGTTGAAGATGTAAAACTGGCTGTCAATGGCGTGAAACCGGTTTATTTCCATGGCCGCACCGGCGGTATGCTGCCGACGCCCAAAGAACTATACGAACAAATCATGTCCGTAGCGAACGGCAAAGGAGGGAAATAACATGGCGGTGAGAACTTTCGGTCGCCCTGAAGCGTTAGCGGATGTGTCGACTCATTACTGTCCCGGTTGCCACCATGGCATTATCCATCGCCTGGTTGCCGAAGTGATTGATGAACTGAAAGTAATTGACCGCACGGTGGGAATCGCTTCGGTCGGTTGTTCGGCGCTGGCCTATGATTATTTTAATGTGGACATGGTTCAGGCGCCGCATGGCAGAGCGCCGGCAGTTGCCACGGGAGTCAAGAGGGTTCATCCAGACGGTGTTGTATTTACTTACCAAGGCGACGGCGACATTGCGGCGATCGGCACTGCCGAAATCGTGCATGCAGCTGCCCGCGGCGAACGGATTACAACTATTTTTGTCAACAATGCCATCTACGGAATGACTGGCGGCCAAATGGCGCCGACAAGCCTGGTCAATCAGGTTACGACAACTTCCCCGTACGGACGCAAGCTGGAGTCGGCTGGGATGCCTATCAGGCTCAGCGAGATGTTGGCGACGCTGGACGGCGCAAAATATCTGGCCCGGGTTGCTGTCAATAATCCTGCCAATATGGCCAAAGCCAAAGCAGCGATCAAAAAAGCGTTTGAAATTCAAATCGCCGGACTGGGTTTCAGTATGGTTGAAATTTTATCGACTTGTCCAACCAACTGGGGGATGACGGCGATCGAATCCGGGGTTTGGATGGAAAAGAACATGATGCCGTATTATCCGCTGGGAACCTTCCGTTCCGGTGAGGAGGTGGCAAAATGAATCAGGAAATGATTTTTGCCGGCTTTGGTGGACAAGGCGTAATGCTGATGGGTCAGATTCTGGCCTATGCCGGTATGATGGAGGGGCAGCAGGTTTCCTGGTTTCCCGCCTATGGACCGGAAATGCGGGGCGGCACCGCCAACTGCTCGGTCATTATTGGCGATGAAGCCGTCGGGACACCGATAGTTACGGAGCCGCAGGTGATTGTCGCGATGAACCTGCCTTCGCTGGATAAGTTTGAACCGCAACTTATTGCCGGCGGATCGCTACTGATCAATAGTTCGTTGATCGAGCGGCCTGCTCGTCGAACAGATGTTAAAGTACTATTGGTTCCCTGTAATGATATCGCCAAAGAACTGGGCAATCCCAAAGTGGCCAACATGGTCATGGTCGGTGCGATTATTGCTGCCAGCGGAGTAGTGAAAATTGAATCTGTACTGCAGGTTCTGGCGAAAAAGATCTTCAAAAACAAGCCGGAAGTAATGAAACTGAATGAGCAAGCCATCCGTCGCGGTATGGCCTGCATTGGTTAGTAGCGAAGCTCAATAGGAGACTCATAAGGTGAGAATGACCGGACTAACCGCCGGTCATTCTTTTTGTCTGGCATTCTAGTTGGCTAAAGCAGGAAATTTCAGCTGGAATAGCGAAAGTTTCGTGAGAGAGGCAGGCGAATGAAATGACATTTGATTTTCACACACATTCATTTTTCAGTGATGGCGTATTATCACCGATTGAGTTGATTCGCAGGGCGCATGTGGCCGGTTATCGGGCCATTGCGGTGACCGATCATGTTGGCCTTGCCAATATGGAACAGGTCATCCGGGAAGTCAGCCGCGATTGTCTGTTGGCGGAAAAACATTGGGGAATCAAAGCTCTGCCGGGGGTGGAATTGACCCATGTGCCGGCGGCGGCGATCGGCGAATGCGCGAAATTGGCTAAAAAGCTCGGCGCCAAGGTGGTTGTGGTCCATGGCGAGACACCGGTCGAACCAGTTGAACCAGGCACCAACCGGGCGGCGCTGATGTCTTCCTATGTCGATATATTGGCTCACCCGGGTTTCATTACAACCGAAGATGCGCAAATTGCGGTTGTAAACGACATTTATCTTGAGATTACCGCCCGCGGCGGGCATTCGTTGACTAATGGGCATGTGGCCAAAGTGGGTCTGGCTGTTGGCGCTAAACTTATTGTCAACAGCGATGCTCATACCCCGGATAACATTATGAAGGCCGGGTTCGCCGCAAAAGTGGCCCAGGGCGCCGGAATTCCAGTTGAATTTCTTGAATCAGTATTGGTGAATCACCCGCTGGAGTTATTGAAACGGTTTGAAGCATAACTGCAAGGAGGAGAAGCAGAATGAATTGTCAACGTTGTGGCCGGGACAATCCGCCGGAAGTTGCTTATTGTCAGGGGTGCGGCAACGCCATGTACGCAAGCCAGCCACCACCGCCGCCCAATTATGGCGGATATCAGCAGCCAAATTATCAACCACAGCCGATGCCGGGTTATCCGCCAGCAATGAATTACGGTCCGACAAACTATGCCGGTATTGGCGCGCGTTTTTTGGCTGCGTTGATGGATGGGGTGATTATTGGCATCCCGATAGGGATTATGTCTACGGTGCTTAGCGCAATGTTGGCCGCACGCGTGGTAACTCGCGCAGCAGGCAAGACCTATAATCCAGGCATGGCGGCAACTGATGTAGGCAGTGTGTTTGCCGGATTTGGTTTCATTATGATCATCTCGGTGCTGCTTTCCTGGGCATATTTTGCGATGATGGAGAGCTCGTCATGGCAAGGTACGATCGGTAAAAGAATTATGGGCATTCAGGTTACTGATATCAATGGCGGTCGGATTTCGTTGGGCCGAGCGACAATAAGACTCGCAGTTAAAGCTTTTCTCAGCGGCTGGTTTTTGATCGGTTACATCATGGCTTTTTTTACACAACGCAAACAAACCCTACATGATATGATCGCCGGAACTTTGGTTCTGACAAAATCGGTGAATCCGCTGCCAGCTGGCTACCCTCAGCCCTACCCACCGCAGTATTCGCCGCAACCCCCGGTTGCGTATGCCTGCCCGCATTGCGGGGCGGCATTGCCGCCTGGCGCGCGCTTTTGCAGCAATTGCGGCAAAAATGTATAAGGCAGGGCGAATCACTCGTCTTTTAGTTGCGGCTATCGCGATCTTTATCATCTTTGCAGGATTAGTCGGCTGTGGCGGCGCTGCCAAAACTGAGTCCGTGCGCCCAGCCGCTGCGCCAGCGCCGCCACAGCTAAAAACCAATGCAGCAGCCCCCGCTGGTGGAGCTGTCGCAGATGGTAAGCAACCGGTTGAGGCAATTCGTAAAGTTATCGAAACGGCGCAAGTATCCTTGGAATCTCGAGACTTAGCGGTCACCGAGGCGAGAGTTTTTGACCTGCTCGCCAAACGACAGGGCAAACTGGATTCGTCAAACGTTACGCTTGACAGTAATGGGCGTCGCAATGGCAATTATTCGTTGCGGGTTCCGTCCGGGCAGTTGCGCGAGTATGTCAATGAACTGGCGGCAATCCCCGATATTGTTGTCCGCCAGCGCAATCTGTCGGCGCAGGATGTTACGGAAGAGTTCGTCGATATTTCCGCTCGCCTGGAAAATATGCAACGACATGAAACCCGGTTGCGCGAAATCCTGGCCAAAGCCAATACTGTTGATGAAATAATGAAAGTGGAAAAAGAATTGGCGTCTGTCCGCGGGCAGATCGAAAGCACGACCGGCCGAATTAAAGCGCTTTCCGGCAGGATCGACCTTTCCACGGTATCCTTGCGAATCAGTGAGGTTACCGTAATTACCGAGACCAATTTTGGCGGCAAACTGCTGGCGATTATCCGTGACAGCTGGGTTGCTGCCGGTGATGTCGTACTTTATCTGGTAGCAACGGTTATCGTTCTTTCGCCTCTGGCAATTTTGATTGCAATTGGGGTTTGGTATTGGAAGCGGCGGCAGAAAAAACAGCATGTAGAGAGGACTTGATTTTGATGAATGACGACCAAAAGCTCCATGGAAAAGTGTTGGTTGCCCAGGGGGGGGGACCAACGGCGGTAATCAATCAATCGTTGGCAGGAGTTGTGCTAGAGTCGCGAAAATTCCCTCAAGTTACCCGCGTATATGGCGCCATCAACGGGGTTAAGGGCATCGCCAATGAAGATTTTTTGGATTTAACCCAGGAAACAACCCATAACCTCGAACAAGTTGCCCTCACGCCATCATCCGCACTGTTATCCACGCGGGATAAACCGGACGAAAAATACTGTCATGCGATGTTTGAAGTGATGCGGGCGCATGATATCCGATACTTCTTTTACATTGGCGGCAATGATTCTTCGGATACGGTTCGGATCATCAATGAACAGGCCGAGACTGCCCAGTATGATTTCCGGGCCATCCACATCCCCAAAACCATTGATAATGATTTGGTTCTGAACGACCATACTCCTGGGTATGGTTCGGCAGCTCGGTTTGTCACACAGGCTTTCGTTGGCGCTAATCTGGACAATCGTGCCTTGCCGGGCGTTTATATTGGCGTAGTCATGGGCAGACATGCCGGATTTTTGACCGCCGCGGCGTCGATTGCTCAAAAATATCCTACTGATGGGCCGCACCTGATTTATCTTCCTGAACGAGCCTTTGACATTGAACAGTTCCTGCTGGATGTCAAAAAGACCTATGACCGGATTGGTTGCTGTGTAATCGCAGTTTCCGAAGGTATTCAAGATAAAGATGGGGTTCCCATCATGTCAAAACTGGTAAACTGCATGGAAAAAGATGCCCATGGCAATCTTCAACTGTCTGGCACTGGCATGTTGGGAGATTTATTAGCCCAGGAAATCAAAGACAAATTGAAGATCAGTCGGGTCCGCTCTGATACATTTGGTTATCTCCAACGCTCTTTCAATGGTTGCGTATCTGACGTTGACCAGCATGAAGCCAGGGAAGTAGGGGAGCGTGCGGTACAATTTGCGCTTTGGCATAACATGGATGGTTCTGTTGTTTTAGAACGCACCGGTTTTTACTCGGTGGATTATCGATTGGCGCCGTTGTCAGCTGTGGCCGGTAAAACCAGGCACATGCCGGACGAGTTCATTAATGCGGCGGGAAATCATGTCACGGATGCGTTCAAGTTTTACGTCAGACCCTTGCTAGGCTCAGGACTTGGCTCGGCGACCCAGTTGCGGGCGCCACGAGCCGAGAAGATTCTCAACAAGCCGAAGTGAAGTTTGCGTGGCTGCGAGGAACAAAATAATATATAAATATCGACAAAATAAATAAAATAAAGAGAAGGCGCCGGGATTGGAACCCGGTGCCTTCTCTTTATTTCTGCTTCATAAAATTATTTGGCAGGTGAAAATAAATTACTCAATCTTTTTTCGTAGAGCGCCCAGCGCCTGTTGCGTTTCACGCAGGCGGGCCTGGGCCTGGGCGGAGTACTCCTGTGATCTGCCAACCCAGTCAGGATTTGGCGGCGCCAACGAGAGTTTACCTTCCAGATAATCCGCCATGATTGCAGTCGATTTGCCAAGAAGCATCAGGGTTTCTTTTAGCGGAATCAGCACAGGGCCGGCTTCCGGTATTGTGTCGGGCGCAATCGGCAGTTCGCCGATCAGGGCATCACATTTACGCTGGATTGCGCGATAGTTGGCAGCCGTTCGCACTGGCTCGCCGGGAATGTTGACCTTTTTGGCATCATCAAGCAACACCGATGTTTTTTGTAAAGCCATGGTGAGCTGGTTATAGGTGCTTTTCTGCGTGGCTGTTGTTGCAGCAGCGGCGGCTGCCGGTTTCTGCTCCGCTGAACTGGCGGCAGGCTGACCAGCGGGAGCGCTGGGGCGGCTAAACCAGGCTTGTATAGCAGGTGACGAATAATAAACGTAAGATAAGCCAAAACTAAGCATGACAGCAAATAAATATATAAGAATCCATTTGGTCATTGAAGCGGCGGAATTAATTGTGCGGCGGTTATGAGGTTCTGGCGGAACTGGTGGCAACGCACACAAATATTCAATTTGAGTTCCACAGTTTGGACAAAATTTTTCACGGCGCGGAATTTCGTGACCGCAATTACAACAGTAATGCAATAGAAACCTCCCATAGGCAAAATAAAATATCGCAATCTCAATCAAATACCTATCTAATTCTAACACGGAAGGGGCATCACGAAAAGGTCACTCTGTGAGTTCGGTCGGATCATGATTCACTTTACAAAAGTTACTTTACATAATATATATTATCGGACGTAAAAGAGATAGTCGAATCAAAACTGGGGTCAGGCGTTTGATTCGACTATCTCTAAGGACTTTGCTGATTCAATATTAGAGCGAAACATTATGCGTGCTCTAATACTCATATGCTTATATTGATTTCAGTATTCGGTTTATACAAGATGTTTTTGAAGTTGCTTGCCAACGGTTTAGCGTTTATTGAATGTGTAGCGATAATCTTCGCCACTAATTTTCACAACCGGGATCTGAATCACTTGCCCGGGCACTAGCGGCTGGGAGGCTTTTATGCCATTTGCTTTTTGAATAGCGATAATTTTATCACGCACATCTTCGTCCGGAGTTACCGCTTGACTGGCTAATTTCCATAAAGTATCACCAGAGTTGATTTTATAGGAGACTAAATCAGCGGTGCGACCGCCAGTAATAGTTGCCAGTGATTCGAACAAATGATTTGAAAATAGATAACCGGATATAATTACGAGAACAACCAGACATACTAGCAAGTTCGCCTTGTGTAGAACTGTTTGACGGGTTCTGTCAAGCTTACGATCACGCTTCACAACCATCAACCTCCGAACGTTTGTTTCTGATCACAGAATATCACAGAACAAATGTTCTTGCAAGTGTTTTTAGAACAAATGTTTTGTTTTATGAAATGTTTTGTGCTATAATCTTATCAAGCAATCTAGACGGAGGTGCATGATGAAAAAAGAATCGTCCATTAGTTCGAAGCAACAGCAAATATTGGACGTGATTCAGGCTGCAATCAAAGCTAAAGGTTATCCGCCCAGTGTGCGTGAAATTGGTGAGGCTGTTGGTCTTAAATCCCCTTCCACTGTTCATATGCATTTAAATAAATTGGAACAGCTAGGAGCTATTCGCCGGGAATCGGAAAAAAATCGAGCGATTGACGTTGTGGGGTCCTCCCCCATGCGTAATGTAGCTATGACGATGGTTCCGCTTGTTGGTAGAGTCACTGCCGGCCAACCTATATTGGCAACAGAAAATATTGAAGATACTTACCCGTTTCCTGTTGATCTTGTGGGTCAGGATAGTGTCTTTATGTTGAAAGTCGATGGCGAAAGTATGATTCAGGCGGGTATTTATGACGGCGATTATTTGATTGTGCGCGACCAGGACTCCGCCCGTAACGGTGATATCGTCGTGGCATTGGTTGATGGTGAGGAAGCAACCGTGAAACGCTTTTTTCATGAAAAGGACCGGGTGCGACTTCAGCCTGAAAATGACCGAATGGACCCCATATATACCAGAGATGTCGCGGTATTGGGCAAAGTTATTGGCGTTTATCGAAAAATGTAAATGAATAGTATGCATTGAAATAATTGGTGGTTATAAGGTTAGTAAAAAAGTGGCAAGTCATTCAAACAGAATGGCTTGCCACTTTTAAATACCTCCAATCTTTTGTTGACAGTTGGATTAATCTCTATAAACCAGAAATATTAAAGGGGTCCCACGTATTCCATCAAATCCATTAACGATTGCTGCTAAAAGCGCTCAGAAGTTTACGAACAAATCCGCCGATATTACCTTGCGCTTTTTCCGGTTGTTTCAAGCCAATAATTTTATTGGCGATTTTGGCAATGCTGCGGGCAGGCGCACAATTCGGTTCAAGTAAAATCAGCGGGCATTGTTTGCGCAAAGAACGCGAAATTGCTTTATCTTCTTCAACGCCACCCAAAAATTCCATATCTTCATTAAGATACTGAGACACTACTTTTTTCAGGCGGGAAGCAATGATCCCCGCTTCCAGGTCTCCATCCACCTTATTGATGATTAAGCGTTTTTGGGCACTGGTGCCGAGTGTATGCATTACTTTGATGATAGCATAGGCATCGGTCATCGCGTGAGGTTCCGGTGTCGTCACGATGATTACTTCATCGGCTGCCAATAAAAAGTTAGATACATCACGCGAGATGCCGGCGCCGGTATCTAGCAGCAAGATGTCCGCCATGCCGTCCAATTCATTAAAACTGGTGATCACGCGGGTAAATTGCGCTTCGCTAAGCTGTGTAAGTTCCTGCAGGCCTGAACCGCCAGGAATCACCATAAAGCCGCCCGGGGCAGCTAGAGCGATGTCTCGCAGGCTTTTTTGCCCGCTAATGAGATGACCTAAGTGATAATTGGTCTTGAGCCCTAACACTACATCCACATTGGCGGTACCCAGGTCAGTATCGATGACCACCACTTTTTGCCCCAGTGAGGTAAAAGCGACTGCAAGATTGGTGGATAAGGTCGTCTTCCCTACCCCGCCCTTACCGCTGGTCACAGCGATGACTCGCAGCGATTTGGGACTGGTCGACACCCGGGCGGTACGGGAAACAGCGGTGGGACGCATGCAGGTGTAGGCGCGCGAACCGGTAAGATCGCGCGCAATAATCTCAGCTGTAAAAACAACTGATCCGTGGTTCTCAGAGGGTATCGAAAGCTCAAGCCTGGAGCTGATGGGCCATAAGAGAATTTTACCGTTATCGTAAGGGATGGCAAATGAAAAAGAATGTTGCGAGACATCGACGATCCGGGTGGAAAAAGTCGACAAGCTGTTCGCGGTGACGGGGCGAACAGAAATAGGCACACCGACAATAAATGGATTATCTGTTTGACTCATCGTTTCAACTGCCCTTCAGATACTCGATCTCCCTATCGCTTTGGCTTGGAAGGTTGGCCTTGCAATGTGATTGTTCCCTGTACGATCACAGGCGACTGTCCTGGAGGAGCTTTTTTGCTGGGGTCCACCGCAATTGGAGTGTTCGCATCTTTAGGTTTGCTGCCAATCTTTATAATTCGGTTCACCGGATCATAGTCATCTGTCGCCAGCAGCTGTCGTTCCTCTTTGCCATCAACTTTTCGGATTCGATAGGTTGAAACGCGAAAACCACGTTGGGGAGATTCGTCCACGACTTCCTTGCCGATTTCCAGAGTGGGGTCTGGCTGTTTAACTTCTACAGGTTCAATGACACGATGAACAACATAATCTAGTTCGATCGGCGGCGGGGTATCCTTGACGTCGCCCAAAACGGCGAAAAAAAGCTCGTTGTCCGTGATTATCGCGTGCAACATGATGGGCCGGGATAAATTATTTTTAAACTTGAAATCAATTTGACCATCAACAACTGTTGCATCAAAACCTAGCGGAACATAACCGATCGCCCGACCGTGATTGCTGCGGTCGACGATTTCCAGATTCGCCAGCAAAGCCGAGTTGTATAATGTACTACTTACCTGGCAGACCCCGCCGCCCCAGTCAGGCACCAGCTTACCATCCAGAATTACCGGGGCCATGCGAAACCCTTGTTGCTGCGTACGATTGCCGACTATGTTGTTATAGGAAAAAACTTCGCCCGGTTTTAATACCGTACCGTGAATTCGTTGGGTGGCCAGCTGCAGATTGGCATTACGGTCATAGTCCCAAGGTTTGAATTGAGTCGAGTATTGGGCCAGCATGGTGTTGATGCCGGCAAAATTTGCATCAGTGAGCTTGGGTGTTTGAATGTTGAATTTCAGGTCGATAACGAAGGCCAATTGCATTTGCGGTTGAGCAAATGCTTCTGTTGCCGATCGCTGTGTATCGAGTTTTCTGCCTTCGATGGCAGGAATTAAGGCAATGTTTTTCGATTTAACCAGCACCAATAAAGAAGCGTCACGAGGTTGGCGGTCCGTGACTGGCGCCATGTCAGTCAATATATGCGTCAATTTGGTTTTATCGAAGGATACGTGCACCGGCAGGTATAGCTGATGTTCCCGGGCCGCGAGGCGATCATGCCAGCGTTGAAGAAAATCACTACCGCGACCAAATGCCAGCGAATTCGTTACACTCTGTTTCACATCCACCGTAAAGTCTATTTTTTCCGGCGAAATAAACCAGACCTCGGCTTGATCGGTAAGCATTACCGGCAGCCCAGCAGTAGCACGGGTCGCTTCAAGTAGTCTGGCTTCGGCTTCTTCAAGTGTAAGGCCGCCCACATCAATATAGGCAACATGAACATTGGGCAGAATTCTTGCATCGTGCAGGATCGCCTGATCGGCCGCAACGACGCCGACAGTAGCCAATAGCATTAATATGCCAAATAAAAAACCTAATTGGCGTTTACGCGAATTCAAGCCCCAAACCATTAGACGACACATCCATTCGCTATCATTTTACACTTAACTCATTTTTGATCATCATGGTGATGATAAGCCAATATCCAGGCGAAAATTATCGTAATCAAACCGGCAAAGCTGATGTAAGCCAAAGTATTTGCTGAGGGCCAAATGAATATGCGCGGCAGGATAAGCAATAAAATATAAGAAAAACCTCCGCACCAAAATAGGGTGCGGAGACAAAACGGCCAACGAACCCAGCGTTTTGTTACCGAAAAAACGGCAACCAAACCCAAAATTACAATTAGAGCCAGCCATTCAAACTTCATATGATTATTCTACCATTCGACAACTATCTGTCAAACCCTTCTTAATTGTGTGCGGATGGACTCATTTCAGTAGCAGCGCCCAACAAAGCAAGTAACGAATGTTCGAACGTCAACCCGCCCTGCAAATATACTGCATACGGCTCACGTAGCGGTCCGTCGGCGCTCAGTTCAATTGATGATCCCTGAACAAAAGTTCCCCCCGCCATCACAACTGGATCGGGGTAGCCCGGCATCGGCGCAGGTTCAGGCTTGAGATGAGAATCCACCGGCGAAAATTTTTGCAAACCGCGACAAAAAGCGGTCAGTTTTCCCGCTGAACCGAGAGTAATTGACTGAATGATACAGTTGCGTGAGGTTTGGCATACCGGGTGTACTGGATAGCCTAACGCCGCAAATAAAGCGGCCGCAAATAAAGCGCTTTTTAGTGCCTGGGCCGTCGTGTGCGGGGCAAGGAACAGCCCTTGATAATATAGACGATAACCATCCTGCGAGGACCCTACTTCGGCCCCAATGCCAGGGGCGGTCAAACGGCTTGCCGCCAAATCGACCAGATCAGCCCTGCCTGCAATATAGCCGCCGGTTGGCGCAATGCCGCCGCCTGGATTCTTGATCAACGAACCGACTGCCAGGTCGGCGCCAACCGCTGTCGGTTCGCAGGTATCGGTAAATTCCCCGTAACAATTGTCAACCATAATCACGCAACCAGGCCTGACCGCTTTTATTGCTGCGCATAACGCACCGATTTGCGATACGGACAGCGATTGACGCAAGCTGTAGCCGCAGGAACGTTGGATCAAAATCAAGCGGGTTTCCGGTTTTAAAACGGCGCTGACAGTATCAGGGTTTAATGCCTGTTCAAAAGGTGTTTCGCGATAAGTGACGCCGAATTCTTTTAAACAGCCTGGTACTTGTTTGGGGTGGCCGATTACCGTACACAGCGTGTCGTAGGGTGTACCGGTCAGCGACAACAATTCATCACCAGGACGCAGAACCCCGAACAGCGCCGTTGCCAGAGCATGAGTGCCGGAAACGAACTGCGGCCGCACGAGGGCGTCTTCGCAGCCGAAAACGTCGGCCCAGACAGCAGCCAGTTTGTCGCGCCCCTGGTCGCCATAGCCATAACCGGTGGTCTGGCGAAAATCGTAGTCGGATACCTTATGTTTGCGGTAAGCATCGAGAATCCGAGCGGTATTTTGCAGGGATGTTGCTTCAATTTGATCAAATTGGGGTCGTAATTTTAGCAATAATTTATCTTTGAGCGAAATTAATGACGCAGGAAAACGATTCACAAGACCTAGTCCTTTCTCTCTACAATATAGGCAGCCAACTGGCCGGCGAGTGACGCAGGCAGCAAAGTTCGCACTTTTACGCCGTCGGGAGTATATTCTTTTTCCTGAATAACGGCCTGTTCGTGCAATATGTTTAGTACGCCGGAAGATTCGTAAGGAATCAGCAAATCCAGTGAACGATCCAGGTGGCTCAGAAGATCGTCAAGCGCAACCAATAAATCGTTCACCCCTTCCCCATCCTTGGCTGAAATGGCAACCGAGTCCGGTTTCCATAATAAACGCCGGAATTTGGCGGGTCCGCTCAGGCAATCCACTTTGTTCATAACAGTGAGGACTTTTTTATCAGCGGCGCCCAGCTCTTTCAACACTTCGTAAACTGAGCGGCTCTGCTCTTCCCATTCTTCCGAGCTGGCGTCGATGACATGCATCAACACGTCCGCATACACCACTTCTTCCAGAGTAGCGCGAAAAGCGGCAATCAGGGCGTGCGGCAGTTTTCTGATGAAACCGACCGTATCCGCCAGCAGCAATTTGCGTCCCGAGGGCAGCACCAACATGCGGATAGTCGGGTCCAGCGTCGCGAACAGCTTGTCTTCTACCAGCACGCCCGCATCGGTCAGCCGATTCAACAACGTCGATTTACCGGCATTGGTATAGCCGACAATCGCCACGCAAGGCAAGCCCGACTGTACGCGGCGGTTTCGTTGCAGCGTCCGTTGCGCAGACACGGCATCGAGCGCTTCTTCAATATCGTGAATTTTGTCGCGGATCGTCCGTCGGTCCACTTCCAGTTTGGTTTCACCGGGTCCTCTGGTGCCGATGCCGCCGCCCAGCCGGGACATGACCAGGCCTTTCCCTCCCAGGCGAGGCAGCAAATAGCGCATTTGGGCCAGTTCAACCTGTAACTGTCCTTCATAGGAGTGGGCCCTTTGCGCAAAAATATCCAGAATCAACGCGGTTCGGTCGATGACTTTGACTTCCATGAATTTTTCAATATTACGTTGTTGGGCCGGTGACAGCTGGTCGTCAAACACAATGGTCGTAGCCTTCGTTTCCAGTTGCAACGCTTTTAGCTCTTCCAGCTTGCCTTTGCCGATATAGGTGGCGGTATCGGGACGTTCGCGGCGCTGCATAATCGTACCAACCACTTCGCCGCCAGCCGTTTCCACAAGGCGCTCCAGCTCCGCCAACGTCTCGTTGACATCCTGCTCTTTGTCGATATCCGTACCGACCAGGATTATCGTTTCTTTGACTTCTTCACTCGAATAAATTTCTTTCATACATTCACAAAAAAAGCCTCAGGCCATGCACCCAAGGCTTTATCCTTTCGAATACTATTGGCTTGCGGGTTCATCACGCTTTTCGGTAAAAATTGATTGGAGCGGCTTAATCGGCGTGATGGTCGATATGGCATGTTTATAAACTAATTGCTGCTTGCCGTCATTTTCCAGAATCACGGTGAAATTGTCGAATCCTTTCACTGCGCCGCGCAGTTGAAATCCATTCGCCAGGTAGATGATCACCGGGATGTTTTCTTTGCGAATCTGATTCAGGAAACTGTCTTGCAGATTCAACAATTTTGTGTTCATACCACACCTCCTATCACTTGATTACACGATAATTCTACTTGATTGTAAATTTTTCCGCAACCCGCTTGTTCATTGCTGCCAAAGCGCTTTCAGAAATCCCCCCCGCTGCAAGATCAATCCACTCCAGATATGGCATCCGGCGAAACCAGGTCAGCTGGCGCTTGGCATACCGGCGGCTGGATTGCTTGATCAGGTTGATCGCGGTTTCCTGTGGTAGGTTTTCCTGAATACAGGCGACAAGTTCCTTATAGCCGATTGCCTGCAAAGCGGTTGCGTCACTGGCAAGACCTTTGTCGAGCAAGGCTGCGACTTCGGCCGGCAACCCTTGTTCCACCATGCTGTCAACCCGCATTTCAATGCGTCGGTACAATTCCTGGCGGTCCATTGATAAACCGAATACCAGGCAGTCAAACTGCAGGCTGGCCGCCTTATTATTCGATAGCGGACGGTTTTCAGTCGTAGTTACTTCCAGCGCCCGCAGAATGCGTTTGCGGTCATGCGGGTGGATACTGGCAGCGCTAATGGGATCGAGCTCGCTCAATGTATGATAAAGTTTTTCAGTCGGCGTCCCGTTCTGATCCGCTTCATCACTAGCCGCTAGCGTAGTGCGTAAGGGCGTTTTGCCAGTCGGGCTGAATTGGTAGCCTTCCAGCAGCGCCTGAATGTAGAGGCCGGTTCCGCCGACCAGAATCGGCAGTTTGCCCCGCTGGTTGATCTGGCTGATTGCTTCGCTGGCAATTTGTTGAAATTCGACGACCGAGAACGGCTCGGCCGGATCTTTGATATCTATCAGATGGTGCGGCGTCAAATTTCTTTCTTCGCGTGAAGGTTTTGCGGTGCCGATATCCATGCCGCGATAGACGCACATGGAATCGCCGGATACGATTTCACCGCCGATTTGTTGCGCCAGTTGCATGGCCAGAGCACTTTTGCCAACCGCGGTTGGGCCGACAATCACAATCAGACGGTTCAAGTCAGATCGTCCCCCTTGTGCAGTATACCGTACTGGACCGAGCTATGCTGCCCGCCGCCAAACTGGCGGATGCCCAGCCGGTTAAACTCCGGGCTGCCGGCCAATTCTTTGACTACCACCCGCGAACGGGCGACTCTTAGCGCTTGCTGCAGTGCACCCCGGTCCAGCGGCTGCGGGTTGGCGTAATCGCGCAGCGATTGAATACCGGCGCTGGATTGTTTCGGTCGACGAAACATCGGATCGAAATATACCACATCAAAACAACCATCCGGCAGTTGCGCCAGATAGGTTGTGTGATTAGCCGTGATCACTTCGACGCGACTGGCTGCTTGTCGCAATTCCGGCCGGCAATCTGCAGCATCCTCGGTCAGGGCGGCAATCCCCCAACGGGTGATCAATGAAACCAACGGACTCGATTCAAGACCGCAAACTTTTCCCGTTGCCCCGACAATATGCGCAGCAACCAGCGCATCGGCAGCCAGACCCAATGTGCAATCCAGCACAGACATACCAGATTCCAGCGTCAGGGATTTTACCAACGGATCATTGCCAGTCCGCAACAAATTCAGGATGCGCAGTTCAGATAAGCCGCGATGAAAAAAGAACTTGCTGGCTGAATTGGTGACAACTGGTTGCTGATTTTCAATAACGATAATTTGTGTCGTTTTATATTTTTGCATTAATTCCAGCATGGACTGACGGTTTCTGTTCACACAGGGAATCGCCAATTCATTGGCAACCCGTTCAGCCGCCAAAACATCCGCCGCAATTTCCCGTAAGGAAGTTGTGACAATCATCGATTCGGCAATCATAGGCGCTTGAATAACTTGGCCAAATCCTGCTCGGTAAATCGGATCAGGGTCGGTCTGCCATGCGGGCAGGTATAGGGCCGCGGTGTGTTAAGCAAATCATCCAACAGTCCCTGCATCTGCTGCTGGTTCAGGTTCTGACCGAAGCGAACCGCCATGTGGCAGGCTGCGGTTTCGATCCAGAGCTTGCGCAAGGCTTCGATGTCCGGTACTTTATAAGTTTGCGCTGCCGCTAATATCTGGCGGAACAGTGCGCCCGCTTCCTTGGGCGGGATGTGGGTCGGCAGCTCGGACAGGCGGACGGATGCCGGGCCCACCCAGTCGAAAATAAAGCCGAGTCCAGCCAGTTCATTGCTGAACGACTCAGCAGCCTGGACTTCCAGCGGATCAAGGTCCAGAATATCAGGAATCAACAGGGTCTGAAATGCTGAAGGGCTTTGTTGGCTCGATAGCAGATCAAATAAAATCCGTTCGTGCGCGGCATGTTGATCGACAATATACAGGCAATCGCCATCGGTCGCAAGGATATAGCACTGTTTGAATTGCGAAATCGCCAGCAGGCGCGGCGCGGCGGGTAAATTTGGGGCCAATTGTGCAGAGGCGGATTCTGTCGATGGGCTAATTCTTCCCTCCGCAGGCAAGGCGGTTACTAAAATCGGGTTCTTTGCCTGCTCGTTTGCCTCACGGTCGAAATTCGTTTCCCCTGCCCGACGCTCCGGCATCGGCCAGTAGTTGACGGCAGAAGTGCGGCGTGGCTCGTCCAGAACCGGCAAAGATTCCTGCACGTAAGTCGGTTGATAGGCTGGACGATAGTTTGCATGGTCAAAAGCGGCAGCCGCTTCGGCGGGATGCTCCGGTGTTAGCAGCACGGCTTTCAATGCGGCGTGGACGGCCCGAAACAAGGCCCGTTCATCCTGAAATTTAACTTCGGCTTTTTGCGGATGCACGTTGACATCGATCTGCATCGAAGCAATTTCTATATGCAGCGACACCAGCGGATAACTGCCAACCGGCAATAAGCTCTGATAAGCTGTATCGACAGCTCGATTAAGCATTCGGCTGCCGATGACTCGGCGGTTGACCGTGAAGCTCTGCCACTGCCGGGACCCTTTACAGACCGAGGGTCTGGCGGCAAATCCTCTGATCCGGATATCGCCTTCGCTGTAGTCTACAGGAAACAATTGCGAAAACGTATCCGGCCCGTACAAGGCTGCCAGAGTATCCGACAGCCGGCCTGTACCGGGAGTCTGCAGGGAAGTACGGCCATTATTGATCAGACGGATCATTACTTCGGGCCGCGAGATGGCAAGGCGAATCAAAACATCGTGAATATGGGCGCTTTCGGCCGATGCAGTCTTCATGAATTTAAGCCGCGGCGGCGTATTGAAAAACAAATCGTTGACCATTACGACGGTTCCCACTTCTGCGCCGCACTCCAGCACATCCTGCACCTGCCCGCCGACAATTTCCAGCCGAGTGCCCAGTTCATTGCCGGGTTGCCGGCTGATCAGGCTGAATTTCGAGACAGATGCGATACTGGGCAGAGCTTCGCCGCGAAATCCCATCGAAACTACGGAGAACAAATCATCGGAGCTGCGAATTTTGCTTGTGGCATGACGTAGCACCGACATGCGGACATCCTGCTCCGACATGCCGCAACCATCGTCGGTGACGCGAATTTTCCCCACGCCGCCGGCCTCAATTTCCACTTCGATTCGTTTGGCGCCAGCGTCCAGTGAGTTTTCGACCAGTTCTTTCACCACGGAAGACGGGCGGTCGATTACTTCCCCGGCGGCAATTTTATTAATGGAGGTGTCGTCAAGCAGTCGAATGATGGGTTCGTTCACAGCTTACCGGCCTCCTGTTTCGCCTGTACGGTCAATTTGTGCAGGATATTCAACGCTTCCAGCGGCGTTAGCGTCATCGCGTCAATCGTCGCCAGTTCATCAGCCAGGCTGGAATGGAATAACGAGGACATAGTGTCTGGTTCTGCTGCCGTTTGCCTGGTCGGCGCCTGACAGGACGCTTCCGCCTCAATCTGCGACAACAGTTCCTGCGACCGTTCCACCACTTTTCCCGGCAAACCGGCCAATTTGGCGACATGAATCCCGTAACTCTTATCAGCGCCGCCGGCAATTACCCGTCGCAAGAATACGACATCGTTGCCGCGTTCCTTGACGGCCATCGAATAATTCTGTATCGCCGGTTTCCACTCGGCCAGACAGGTCAGTTCGTGATAGTGGGTCGCGAAAATTGTTTTGGCATGAATTCGTTCTTTTATATATTCAACTACAGCACGGGCGATGCTCATGCCGTCAAATGTGCTGGTCCCCCGGCCGATTTCGTCAAGGATCACCAGGCTGCGCGCGGTGGCATTCTTTAATATCTGCGATACTTCCGTCATTTCCAGCATAAAAGTCGATTGCCCCGTTGCCAGGTCATCACTGGCGCCTACCCGGGTGAAAATCCGGTCAACCGGCGAAATTTCAGCTTCTTTGGCAGGCACGAAAGAACCGGCCTGCGCCATCAGCGTCAACAGGGCGACCTGCCGCATATAGGTTGATTTACCGGCCATATTCGGCCCGGTCAGAATCATGATTTCGCATTCGTGCGGGTCCAGCAGCGTATCATTGGGCACGAAAATCTCACCGGCCAATAATCGCTCCACAACCGGATGGCGGCCTTCGCGAATGACGATCCGTTGGTCTTCGGTCATTGTCGGTCTCACATAGCGCTGCTGCGCCGCCGCTTCGGCAAATGACAGCAGGCAATCCAGCACCGCAAGATGTTTGGCAGTCGTCTGAATCGCCGTTAACCGGTCTTTGATAAAATCGCGCAGTTGCAGAAACAGATGATGTTCCAATGCGACAATTTTTTCTTGAGCGCCGAGAATCTTGGTTTCAAACTCTTTCAACTCCGGCGTGATATAACGTTCGGCGTTGACCAGAGTCTGTTTGCGGACATAATTTGCCGGCACTGCCGTAGTATTCGCATGCGTCACTTCGATATAATAGCCAAAAACCTTGTTGTAGCTGATTTTCAGTGATTTAATCCCGGTAGTTTCTTTTTCGCGCGCTTCCAGATCCTGAACCCATTGCCGGCTGTCCCGCGACAGGCTGCGTAGTTCATCCAGCTCCAAATCATAACCGTCGCGGATAAAACCGCCTTCGCGAATCGAAAATGGTGGTGAGTCGACGACAGCTGCCCGGATCATGTCGGAGCAGTCGGTGTGGGTTTGCATATGGAAGCCGGCGTCCAATAGCAAGGCGGCATTCAACCCGCAAAGGCACTGCTTCAGTTCGGGCAGAATCTCAAAGGAACTGCGCAGCGCTGTCAAATCGCGCGCATTGGCTGTGCCCACTTCGATACGGGTGAGAATTCGCTCCAAGTCGTAGACCGACTTCAAGGCTTCACGCAACGAGCCGCGTACGCGTGGATTTTCGACCATTTCTCCCACCGCGTCATGTCGGCGGCGAATTTCGAGTAGGTTTACCAGCGGCGATTCCAGCCATTGCCGCAGCAGCCGCCCGCCCATCGCGGTCACCGTAAAGTCAAGTACGGAGAGTAAACTGCCGCGTTTACTGCCTTCCCGCATATTGCGGCTGATTTCCAGATTGCGCAGTGTAGTTCCGTCAAGCAGCAGCACGTCTTGCAAACTGATTCGGGTTAAGCGGTTGATATGGGTCAGGTTTGCCTTCATTGTCTGATGCAGGTATTGCAGCAGATGCGATACCGCAATAAATGCAGCCGGTTCGCTGGGGATATCTGAGGCCGGAAAATGTTGCGCCGGCAATTCCTGCTGCTCTTTAGCATCATTGGCGATAAATGTGGTCAAGGTACAATTGGCCATTCGCGATTGCAGAAAGCCTTTTACTTCGTCCCAGCGTTCGAGTTTTCCGGTCAGGATCAGTTCGACCGGCGACAGGCGGGAAATCTGATTCAACAGGGCCGGATAACGGTCGGCGCCTTTAAACAAGGTCCAGCTGCACTCGCCTGTGGAAATATCTGCGGCGACCAACGCCAAATTTGCTTCCTGTTCAGCGATCAGCGCCAGATAGTTGTTGCCGCGATCGGTTAGAGCCGATTCGAATAAAATGGTTCCCGGCGTGACAACACGCACGACTTCGCGTTTGACGATGCCTTTAGCAACTTTGGGGTCTTCCACTTGTTCGCAGATCGCGACCCGATAGCCCTTGGCGATTAGCCGGGCAATATAGCCTTCCACCGCGTGATAAGGAACGCCGCACATGGGAACTCGATTCGCATTGCCGGCTTCGCGCGATGTCAGGGTAATTTCCAGCTCCCGCGCCGCCAGCTCCGCATCATCAAAAAACAGCTCATAGAAATCCCCCAGCCGAAACATCAGCAAATCCTGGGGATGTTGCCGCTTTACTTCCCGATATTGTTCCATCATCGGTGTGTAATTCACTGGTTTATTCAGTCCTTTCAGCGTATGCTTTGCCGCGGAGTAAAAATGTCTGGGCAGCTGTAATTTCAATGGAACGGGTCAGCCCGGCCTGATCTCCCGGTTCAACCGGCCAGAGCACGATCTTGTTCTGCCGGGTACGGCCGGAGTAAACGGCTGGGTCCGTTTTGCTGGGTCCATCAGCCAGTACTTCCACGATGCGGCCAACCCAAGCCTGGTTTGCCGCCAGGCTGATTTCGTTCTGCAAATCCATCAAGCGTTGCAGACGCTGTTTTTTCACAGCCATGGGGACCTGGGCTTCCATGGTGGCGGCCGGAGTGCCGGATCGTTTGGAATACAGGAAAGTGAAAGCCGCGTCGAATTTCATTTCCGCCATAAACTGTAGAGTTTGCTCAAACATCGCATCGGTTTCACCGGGAAAGCCGACAATAATATCGGTGGTTATACTGATATCGGGAATGGCGGCCCGCACCTGCTCCACATGTTTTCGGTAATCAGCGGTCGAATATTTGCGGTTCATGCGGAGTAAAATTTCATCACAACCAGATTGCACCGGCAGATGTAAGTGTTCGCAAATATTTTGGCCGCCTGCCATAACTTCGATCAGCGCGGCGCCAAAGTCTTTTGGATGGGAAGTCATAAAACGGATTCGACGAATGCCGCCGTGTCGGTCCACTTCCTGCAGTAAACGGGGAAAAGTCCAGCTATCAGGCAGGTTTTTGCCGTAAGAATTGACGTTTTGCCCCAGCAAGGTAATTTCCTGACCACCTGATCCGGCAAACGTTTTTACTTCATCCAACACCATTTCAAAGGGACGGCTGCGTTCGGCGCCCCGGACATAGGGCACAATGCAGTAACTGCAATAATTATCGCAACCATACATGATCGGAATCCAGGCGCTGCTGCCCTGGTGCCTTTTTTGACCGGATTCCTGCCCCAATCCGTCGCCTGCGTGTTGCCCTGATTCGACCACTCGCTTCCGCGGCTGATTATCCTGCAGGATTTCCGGCAAACGGTCGATATTTTGCGTTCCCAAAACAATGTTTACATGCGGCGCCCGGCGTAAAATCGCCTGTTGGTCTTTCTGGGCCAGACAACCGGCAATGATGATTACTGTTTCCGGCCGTTGTTCCTTGACGTGCTTTAATGCGCCGATATGACCGAAAATCCGGTTCTCCGCACTTTCGCGCACGCAGCAGGTATTGATGACGATGACGTCTGCAGACTCGCGCTTATCACAATGAATATACCCCATCCCTTCCAGATGCCCGGCAATTCGTTCGGAATCGCTGATGTTCATCTGGCAGCCGAAACTCTCAATAAAATAGGTCTGAAATTTCATCGCAAGTCCACTCCACTCATCTTATTAAACACAAAGCAGCTCTACCGGATAAACTCCAGCAGAGCGTTTGTTTGTTCGCATATTGCTCATTCGCGCCATCCGCAGGCCGACAATTGATAACACTACGGTCAAAATCAGTTTCATGCTTAGACGTGGTCAATTTCCAAATTGTTTTGTTCTTCCATGAAACTGCGATACTTGTCGTAAATAATCCGCAATGATGTCATAATTGCTTTTTTCGCGCTGCCCTGATATTGCTTGTCAATAATCCGCAAAACCGATTCGGGTCCATTTTTCAAAGAATGCCCCAACAACATGTTGGACACATAATTTCTGGCAACCGACGTAGCCAATGTGCAATCTGCTTCGGTAATTTCGCCGGTGTCCACCCGAACAACGAGAATGACTCCGATGACTTTGTACATCTCACTCGCAGTGATTCCCACCGGAAGTTTTGCGTACCCGGAAAAAAGAACTAACCCGTCATCATTTGCTGCCAAGTTCCACTTCTTCCTCCTTTCTACTTAAGATTTGGGTTCGACAACAATCCCCTGTACATAGATATCAACATCACTGACTGTCATCCAGGTCATATATTCAACCTGGGTCTTGATACGGTCCTGGGCGGCATGGACAACTTCTGGAATGTTTACGCCATAACGCACTGTCACATTCAATTTAATTAACAAGCCGCGCTCCGGATTTTCCATGTTCTTAACTGAAATTCGCTTCACTGCCACCAATCCCGCATCTTTTAGCAGTTCTTCGCGCACAATCATCGCTACGGCCCGTTCGGTAATAATCAACTTGCCGAATACAGAGAAGCGATTGGGGCGTACAACTGATACCTCACCAAAATGATAGCGGTGGTGGCGCGGTGATTTGCCAAACAAGCGCATCGGATCAATCATAAAGTTCGGGAAGTGTGGTTGCAATTCGATTTTTGGTACCGGTACGATGTGCTTGTTCTGAGTAAGTCGAGTTTCTTTGGCTTTCATCATCGCCGCCGGGGTTGAGACATCCTGAATGCGAATAACTTTTGACACAGGTGGCAATTGTAGTGCGTGAACAATTCGGTCTACCATGTTGCGGGACGTACCCAAAATCAAAATGCGCGATACATTTAATTGATTTAAGCTGTCGCGAACTTGTTGCGCATGATCCTCATCAATAAATATAGCTTTTTTGACCGAGCGAATTTTATTCGTCTCATACTTTGCCGAAGATCCGGCAATAATTTTATTATCTTTGATCAGGATACCATCATCAATTAATACATCTGCGCCACAATCATGAGCGACTTTTGATGCACGGTGACTTTTCCCAGTACCTGTCGGCCCAATGAAAGCAATTACTTCCAACTATCTGCCCTCCCGACAGGAAATCCTAACTGAAAAAGAACAGGACCTGAATTATGCCAAGTCCCGCTCCATAGCATTATCTCGGCTCGACAATCAATCTAATGGCGGTTCTGACTTCCCCATCAATTGTGAGTTCGGTAAAGGCCGGAATAAAAATCAAATCGATTCCTTGCTGTGCGACGAAGCCTCTGGCAATCGCCACTGCTTTTGCTGCCTGATTCAACGCTCCGGCGCCAATTGCCTGAAGTTCAGCTGAACCCTGTTCACGAACCACGCCGGCTAACGCTCCCGCCACTGCATTCGGGTTTGATTTTGCGGAAACTTTTAGAATAGCCATTAAAGCAGTTCTCCTTCCTCCGACAAATTCATTACCCTTCTGTTCGTCGGCGGTGGAAAAAACTCCTGCATTTATTTGCTAAATACCAAAACACGACCGTTTTCCCGCAATGCGGTAAGGTTTTTGGAAGTGCGTTGGAATTTCACATTCTCCAACATGCTGTCAATAAAGTCATCAGGAAAACTAAATTCGTCAAACATATCTGGCATAAATTCTGACTCATCTAATATAAGCCTGTCTTTAAAGTGTTCAGACAATAAAGTGATCAGCAGTGTCAATTCGCCGCGTGTTACACTGGATAAGTCGCGGCCGATTGAAAGTAGACAAAACTTTTCATAGGGTTGTTTGGTTTCAATTTGAAAAACCGTGGGGGTTTGGCCGGTAATATGATGGTAAGCACCCAAAGTATCCAGTGTTTGCTGTTGAAATTTTTCGATTTCCTCAGTAATAACGGATTGGGCAAGCATAAAATTCAACCATAAAACTTGTTTTTTTGAATCAATTTTCACGGTTCCGATTTGTGGAAATCTAACCAATATCGAAATTAATAGACTTACACTGTCAGAAGAGCGTGATTCCGACAGGCTCACTCTAGATGTTTTCATAGTTTATTCGCCTCTTTTCATCAACCCAAAAAACCCGGAAACGACCCGTGAAAGGTCGTTTCCAAATCATGTGCTTTATCAGAAAACATAGACCGTTGCAATAATTACTTCGCGTAATCAACCGCGCGGGTTTCGCGGATCACGGTTACCCGGATTTGACCAGGATAATCCATGTCAGACTCAATTTGTTTAACGATATCTTTTGCCAATCGTATTGATGCTAAATCATCAATTTTATCAGGTTTAACCATGATGCGTACTTCGCGACCGGCTTGAATGGCATAGGATTTATCCACGCCCTCGAACGAATCAGCTATTGCTTCAAGTTTGGTTAACCGTTTGATGTAGCTTTCCAGCGTTTCGCGGCGGGCGCCAGGCCTTGCCGCCGAAACTGCATCCGCAGCGGCCACGAGAACCGCCTGGATTGTTTTGGGTTCTTCGTCGCCATGATGGGCAACAATCGCATTGACGACTTCTGCAGACTCCCGGTACTTCTTGGCAAGATCGCCGCCAATTGTAACATGGGGCCCTTCTACTTCGTGGTCGATGGCTTTACCAATATCGTGCAATAACCCTGCACGTTTGGCCAACGTCACGTCAACGCCGAGTTCAGCTGCCATAACGCCTGCCAGATGCGACACTTCAATCGAATGTTTCAATACATTCTGGCCGTAACTGGTACGATACTTCAAGCGACCCAGCAACCGGATAATTTCGGGATGCAACCCATGAATGCCAGTTTCGAAAGTTGCCTGTTCACCAGCATCCTTGATGCGTTGTTCCACTTCTTTTTGCGCTTTTTCCACAGTTTCTTCAATGCGCGCCGGATGAATACGGCCGTCACTGATGAGTTTTTCCAATGCCAATCGGGCCACTTCGCGTCGTACCGGATCAAATCCGGAAATCAGGATTGCTTCCGGTGTGTCATCAATAATAAGATCAATGCCGGTTAACGCTTCGAGGGTTCGAATGTTTCGTCCTTCACGACCAATAATCCGACCCTTCATTTCATCATTCGGCAGGCTTACAACCGAAACTGTGGTTTCTGCTGCATGATCGGCTGCACAACGCTGAATTGCCAGCGATACGATTTCTCTCGCCTTTTTATCAGCCTCTTCTTTGGCTTGGTGTTCCAAGTCTTTGATTAAAATAGCCATTTCATGACGAGTTTCTTGTTCAACGCTATTAAGCAGAACAGCTTTGGCTTCTTCCTGGGTTAACCCGGCAAGACGTTCCAGCTCTGCCAGCTGCTTGTCATAGAGTTGATTGACTTGTTCCTGTTTTGCTTCCAGATCATCATCGCGTCGGGCAATGTTCTCTTCTTTGCGTTCCAACGACTCGATTTTGCGATCCAGATTTTCTTCTTTTTGCTGTAGACGACGCTCCATGCGTTGTACTTCCGAACGCCGTTCTTTTAGTTCGCGTTCCGTTTCAATACGGAATCGGTGAATTTCTTCCTTGGCTTCAATCAGCGATTCTTTCTTGCGAGCATCCGCATTATGCTGTGCATCATCCAGAATTTTACGGGCGGCTTCTTCCGCAGAAGCAATCTTCGCTTCAGCCAAGCTTTTTCGAGTCCAGTAACCGGCAGCAATTCCGACCGCGCCGGCAACCAGGGCAATCATGACAAGCTCTACAATAGTGGGCTGCCTCCTCTCAATTATTATAAATCATTGCTAGTAAGGGAAAGCCGAGTACTTACTCGGCTTTTCAAAGTAACCTTGCTATAATCAGGTTGTCTCGTGTTACAACTTGACAGCTTTCGGTCACACGATTGGCGATTTAATTGTAATTCTTTTTGTGAAAAGTGTCAAGGTTAAGAACCGCATCACTACTGATGTTTGAGGCATTTCTCGGTTAAGCGGCTAAGAACGAGTTGCGAAAAACCTCGATTGCCAAGAAGACGTGCCAGACGGGGGTAATTTTCTTTATCAAAGACAGCCTTCTGTTTTTCCAGAATCCTTTCCGCGACTGCCCACTCTTCTTCTAGAGGAAAATATTCGCGTACTTCGTTGTTGCTTACAGTCAAACCGATGGCTCGCAATTTGCCAACGATGACATGCAACCCGTAATGCTTTTCGCGGACGATTTTTTCAATCGCCTGTGTTTTCAACCGTTCGTCGTTAATATAACCCTCGCCTTTAACCCGCTCAAGCGCTGCATCGATTTCATCCGCTGTAAAGCCTTTTTGTCTGAGTTTGGAGCGGAGTTCCCACTCAGAATGATCGCGGCGGGCAAGCAAACGGACCGCTGTTGCCAGCGGTCCTTCGACGTTTTTTGCTTTCATTCGCTTTCATCCGTTTCTTCGGCATTTACAGGTAAAACAACGATTTTACCCATGGCGCTATCACGGATTTTTGCTTCCAGTTCATCAGCTAATTGCGGATTTTTGCGCAAAAATTCCTTAACATTTTCACGACCCTGGCCTAAGCGATTATCTTTATAGGAATACCAGGCGCCACTTTTATTGAAAAGCTCCATTTCGGTGGCAAGGTCGACGATGCTGCCTTCACGGGAAATCCCTTCGCCGAAAATGATATCAAATTCGGCCTGGCGAAATGGCGGCGCCACTTTATTCTTTACTACTTTAACCCGGGTGCGGTTGCCAATGATGACGTTGTCTGCTTTGATACTGTCAATCCGGCGGACATCCAATCTGACGCTGGCGTAAAACTTCAAAGCACGACCGCCAGTTGTAGTCTCGGGATTACCGAACATTACGCCGACCTTTTCCCGCAACTGATTGATAAAAATGGCAGTTGTTTTGGATTTGGAGATAATCCCGGTAAGTTTGCGCAATGCCTGCGACATCAGACGTGCATGCAGGCCAACATGGGAATCGCCCATATCGCCTTCGATTTCAGCTTTGGGGACCAATGCCGCCACCGAGTCGACGACGATTACGTCAATCGCGCCGCTACGGACAAGTGCATCGGCTATTTCCAGCGCCTGTTCACCATAATCTGGCTGTGATATCAGCAGGTTATCGATATCAACCCCTAATTTTCTTGCATATAAAGGATCCAGAGCGTGTTCGGCATCAATAAAAGCTGCAACACCGCCCGCCCGTTGCGCCTGGGCGATAATTTGCAAAGCGACCGTTGTTTTACCGGATGACTCCGGGCCGAATATTTCGACCACACGTCCGCGGGGAACTCCGCCAATTCCCAGAGCGATGTCCAGACCGAGCGAACCGGTGGGGATAAACTCAACATTCATCCGTGAAGCCGCTTCACCCAGTTTCCAGATCGATCCCTTGCCGAAATCTTTTTCGATCTGATGCAGCGCGCTGTCCAGGGCTTTGGTTTTTTCTTTGTCCATGAGATGGCCTCCTCTTTTGAGTGACACTTAATAGCTCAATGCCATTATACAAACATATGTTCTTATAGTCAATGGAATTAATAAATTAATTTATTTTTTGCAGATAGCGGCGCAGCAAATCGAGGGTTGCATTTACCGTGCGGGTTTTGATTGCCGTGCGTTGGCCGGTATAGCGTTCTTCTTCAACTACTACTCCCTGCGGACCGGCCACTGCAATGTAGACCAGGCCGACCGGTTTATCCGGCGAGCCGCCGCCCGGACCGGCAATCCCGGTCACCCCGACGCCGAGATCCGTACCAAACCGGTAACGGATTCCCTCAGCCATCGCGCAGGCGGTTTCACGGCTTACAGCGCCGTGGGTGTGTAACAGCGTAGCATCAACGCCGACCTGGTCGGTTTTCACCCGGTTGCTGTAGGCAACAATGGAACCGGTCAGATAGGCTGAACTTCCTGGTACATCGGTCAGTTTTGCCGACACCGCGCCGCCAGTGCAAGACTCTGCCAGGGCCAGGCTGAAATTGCGTTTGTTGAGCTCTTCGCCGACAACCTGTTCCAGCGACTGATCATCTGTACCGAAAATATACTCATTGATATGCTCGCGCAGCGAACCTTCCAATTCATCAATCAAAGAACGGGCGCCAAATTCTGAGTCAGCTTTGGCCGTAAGCCGGACATGAATTTCGCCGCTTCGGGCCAATAATGCGATGGTGGGGTTTTTTTGCGCCAGGATAAATTGACGAATCCGCTCATCCAAGCTCGACTCACCGATACCAAAGGTCCGCAGCACTTTGGAAATGATCACGCCCTGACCGCCAAACCGCTTGGCAAAATAGGGCAAAATCGAAGTCTCGAACATGTGTTCCAGCTCCATCGGCGGGCCAGGCAAATGAATGATCGTTTTTTCGCCATTTTCAATAATGACGCCAGGCGCTGTGCCGCGATGGTTCGTGACAACAATCGCCCCTTCCGGCATCATGGCCTGTCTTAAATTGTTGTTTGTCATGGTCAGTTGCCTGCGCTGAAAAAAACTGCGAATGTGTTCGACGCTGGCTTCGTGTAGCTGCAGTTTCAGCCCCAGTAGTTCGGCTGATACTTCTTTGGTGATATCTCCCTGCGTCGGACCCAGTCCGCCACTGGTAATCACGATGTCGGCCCGTTCCAGTGCAATGGCAAGAACACTTGCCATGCGAATGCGGTTGTCGCCAACCGTCGTCTGATAGACGGCGTCATAGCCCAGTTCATTCAGTTTGCGCGCCAGATAGGTCGCATTCGTGTTCACGATCTGTCCCAGCAGCAATTCCGTGCCGGTACTGACGATTTCTACGATCATAATCCGTTCCAGTCCTTTCTCCCCAGCTTACTCGACAACCTCCGCCATCCTGTCATAGCAGAAGCCCTGTGTGATACGAACGCTGACAAACTGCCCTACGGCAATTGCCGCCGCATTTTCGATATAAACCGTACCGTCAATATCCGGCGCTTCCCGGCCGGTACGGCCATGACCCAGCGAAGGATCTTCTGCGTCGTGGTCTTCCAGCAACGCCTGATATACACTGCCTTCGGCCTTTTTGTTGATTTCTTCTGAAATGGCGGCTTGCACGGCCATCAGATCATCATAGCGTTCCGCTTTTACCTCTTCGTCCACCTGGTCGGCAAAATCGGCGGCGGCAGTCCCCTCTTCGGCTGAATAAACAAATACCCCGACGTGATCCAGGCGTTTCTGTTCAACAAACGCACGCAGTTCCTGATAGTGCTCTTCAGTTTCACCCGGCAGGCCGACAATAAAGGTGGTTCTGATGGCGACATCCGGCATGGCAGATCGCAAACTGGCGATCAGTTTTTCGATATCCCGGCGACGGTCCGGCCGCCGCATTGCATGCAGCAAGTCGTCATGCACATGTTGCAGGGGAATATCGACATATTTGCATATTTTGGACTCCGTAGCGATCAACTGGATTAATTCAGTTGAAAAGTTTTTGGGGTAACTGTATAAAATCCGCAGCCAAAACTGGCCGTCGATGGAACACAATTCTTTTAGCAGCTCAACCAGTTTGGGTTTGCCGTATAAATCAATCCCGTAACTCGTCGTATCCTGGGCAACCAGATTGATTTCCCGGACCCCTTCTGCGACTAGTTGCATCACTTCCTGACGCACGGACTCGATGCTGCGGCTGATAAGCGGGCCGCGGATATGGGGAATCGCACAGAAAGAACAGCTGTGGTTGCAGCCCTCGGCGATTTTGACATAGGCCAGATAGTCAGGGGTTGAGCGAATCCGCGGCATTGCTGAATCCGGTAAAATCGCATTGCCTTCGGTGAAAACTGTCCGCATGCCTTGCAAGGCTGCCTGAATTGCTTCCGGCAGGCGGTCCCAGGCTCCGGTACCAACGATAGCATCAACCTCCGGTAGATCGTTCATCAGGTCGCCGCTATAACGTTGACCGAGGCAACCCGCCAGAATCAATACACGGCAGTCGCCGGACTTTTTGTATTCAGCCAGTCGCAACAAAGCTTCAATTGACTCTTTTTTGGCTGACTCAATAAAGCCGCAGGAATTTACAATTAAAACTTCCGCCTGGTCCAGTTCATCGGTTGCGACAAAGCCGGCCGCCCGCAATGCGCCAAGCATCAGTTCGGAATCCACCAGATTTTTCGAACAGCCCAGGCTGACTAACCCTATTTTCACAGATGACGCTCCTTTAATTTGTCTATTTGTTATTTACGGGGCCGTTTGGTCTTGACCGGCGTTGCGGCTGTCGGTTTGGCGACCGGTCGCTCCGGGCGCAACAGGCATTTGGGTCCGAAGCCGATCAAATCGGTCCGGCCGGCTTTGCGCAGAGCCAGACTAACCATTCGCCGGTTCTTGGGATGACGGTACTGGAGCAGCGCCCGTTGCGCCAGGCGCTGTTCCGTTGATTTCGGTACAGAGATCGGTTTGCCTGTCAGCGGATGAATCCCGGTATAATACATCGCGGTGGATAAGCTGCCAGGCGTCGGAATGAATTCCTGGACCTGTTCCGGATGGTAACCGATGTCACGCAGGAATTCGGCCAGTTCGATCGCATCGTCCGTTCCGCTGCCGGGATGGGCGCACATCAGATAAGGAACCAGATATTGTTCCTTGCCCAAGCGTTCATTTTCCTGGCGAAAGGCCGTTAAAAACTTTAAGAACAGGTCTTTGCCGGATTTCTGCATTGCCTCGATCACTGGTCCTGATACGTGTTCAGGCGCCACTTTCAATTGACCGCTGACATGATGTTCGCATAATTCGCGTAAAAACTCGCGGTATTTTCCCGTCAACAAATAATCATAGCGGATGCCGGAACGAATGAATACTTTTTTGATCCCAGGCAAAGCCCGCAATTCTCGCAGCAGATGAAGGTAATCAGAATGATCGGTGTCAAGTTGCGGACAAGGTTTGGGGAAAAGACATTGTCGTTCCCGGCAGGTTCCTTGCTTCAACTGCTTGCTGCAGGATGGATGGCGAAAATTCGCCGTGGGACCGCCGACGTCATGAATATAGCCTTTGAACCCCGGTAATCGGGTAAAAAGTTGTGCCTCCTGCAAGATCGATTTATGGCTGCGTTGTTGAATGATACGGCCCTGATGGGAACCAATGGCGCAAAACGAACAGGCGCCAAAACAGCCACGATGGCTGGTAATGCTGAACTGTACTTCTTCGATTGCCGGCACACCGCCGGCGATGTCATAACTGGGGTGCCAGGTCCGTTCATACGGCAAGGCATAAATACGGTCCATCTCGCGAGAATCGAGCGGCAAAGCCGGTTTGTTCTGTACCAGGAACCGTTCCCCGTGACGTTGAACGATCGGGCGACCACGAATTGGATCTTGTTCCAGATATTGCGTTTTAAATGCGGTAGCATAGTCAGGCTTGTTTTTGGCAACCTGCTCATACGCAGCAACTTCCAGCGCGTTTTCTGGCAACTCCAGTTGGTCGCTTGTTACCCAGCAGGTTCCGGCCACATCCCGGATTTCACGGGTCGGCAGTTCTTGCTTCAATTTTTCGGCTATTGCCAGCACCTGTGTTTCACCCATGCCGTAAATCAGCAGGTCTGCCCGGCTGTCGATCAACACGGACCGCCGGACAGAGTCGGACCAATAGTCGTAATGAGCGAAGCGGCGCAGACTGGCCTCGATGCCGCCAATGATCACCGGAATCTCCGGCCAACATTCGCGGACCCGGTTCGTATAGACAATGGTTGCCCGGTCAGGCCGCAGCCCTGCTTTGCCGCCGGGTGAATAAGAATCACTGCTGCGGATTTTTTTGGCGGCGGTAAATTTATTCAGCATCGAATCCAGATTGCCAGCCGAAATCAATACAGCCAACCGTGGTCGTCCCAATATTTTAAAGTCGGCCGTACCTTGCCAATTGGGCTGAGCAATCAGGCCCACACGAAAACCAGCCTTTTCGAGCAATCGGCTGATGATTGCTGGCCCAAAGCTGGGATGATCAACGTATGCGTCGCCAGTAATAAATAAAAAGTCAAGTTCATCCCAACCGCGGCTATCCATGTCAGCGCGCGATATCGGCAAAAATCCTCGTTTTGTTTTCACGTTATGGTTTTACCAGCGGCGCGACAGGCGCCGGTGTGGTGACCGGAACTGGTTGCAGCGAGAATGTCTTGACCACGACATCGCCGCGTTCACCGATTTTTCCGACCGGCTGACCATTAAAAGTCAGCTCTACAGCGGCAGCATTGCCAAAATTGACGACAATCTGGCGATCAGCCTGCCAGGTGAAAACATCATCATTCTTAGGAATACCCTCATAGATGGATTTTCCGTCGGCGATAACAGCAGTCCAGCAACGGTCAGTAAAGCGAGCCAACAGCGTAATCGGTCGACTGGCGGGCGCCGCGACTGGCTGGGAAACCGCCGGTGAGTTGCCGGGCGGCTGGGCAACAGGCGGCTGCGGTGTTTTAACCGTAACAACTTCAGGTTTGACGACAGCAGGCGTTGTTGGCGATGATTTTTGCCAGGCGTAAATACTCCAGGCCGATATCGCCAGCAATAACACGATAACCACCGTGCTGATCACCTGGCGTTGGGTGCTTTTTTTCCGCGAAGACTCGACTTTTTCCGCCACCGTAACCGGCGTAACTGTTAGCGGGTCACCCTGCTGAGATTCCGTGTAAATCTGAACAAGATACGCTCCGTTCAAGCCCAGATAGTTTCCATAGTTTCGAATAAAGCCTTTTACATAGACATCCCCTGGCAGCGTTGCATAACGTCCTTCTTCCAGAGCCACGAGATAAACTGCCCGAATTCCGGTCGCGTGCTCCGCATCAATGATTTCCAGGCCTTTCTTTTTCCGTTCAGCCAAGAGCAAGTTTCCTACCATATCCATGTCAGTCATTCCCCCCTCTTGAGACGTTCGACATGTTCCGCAATCAGGTTTGCGGCCTGAAACAGGTCTTCACCATCCGTGATAAGATCAAACTGCTCGGATGACGCCGTTTCATAACCATACAAAGGATCATAATACTCTTCCAAAAGTGTTTCGGTAAGCGAAAGTAAATTCCCTGCTTCATATTTCGACAACAATTGGGCAATTTTCTTCTTGCCCAATTTTTTCCCCAGGGATGCAATACTGGTGATGATTTCCGGATTATTGGGAACCAAAGCGTTTGTATACTCTTCAATCAGGCGCTGGGCACGGGTTCGCCGGGAAGCCTGAATCAATATTTTCCGACCAGTTTGCATGGCGGCGTAAAGCGGTGCCGGCAGATATACATTACCTACCCGCTTGCTTTCACATTCAACGAAAAACAACGGCTGATGATTAATTCGGCATAATAATTCCAGCAACTCCGCATCAAAATTTTGCGCAGTGGCAGGTTTGCCTTTTCCCACATGGCCAAAGGCCGAGCCTCGATGGTTGGCCATTCCTTCCAGGTCAATCACTGGATAGCCCTGATCGAGTAGTTGTTGCAGCAGAGTCGTCTTGCCTACTCCGGTCGAGCCACACAACACATACACTTGCGGTTGAATTGAAAAATCAGCCAGACAATCCTGCACATAGCGGCGATACATTTTGTAGCCGCCCTGTAGCTGCGCCCCCTGAATTCCCATCAATTCCAGAATCGTCAACAAGGACTTTGATCGCATACCGCCCCGCCAGCAGTAAACTACCAGCGCGGCTTCCGGTGTATCTTTTAGCAACTCGGCAATTTGACCGACCATGTGCGATAATTTGCCGGAAACAATTTCCAAGCCTTTTCTTTTGGCAGGTTCCGGACCAACTTGTTTATAGAGCGTGCCCACGATCGCCCGTTCCTCGTTTTCCAGCAACGGGACGTTCACTGCGCCGGGAATATGTCCCTGTTCAAATTCCGCCGGCGAGCGGGTATCAATAAATAGGCTGTGTGGCAACTTCAATGCCTGTTCGACCGTAATTATCTGCATCAATATCCCCTATGACAGTGTGGAATTTGTCTGTGCGCTAGATTGGTTTGTGGAATTTTTGTTAAAATAACGGCTAAACACTTGGTCGGAAGTCATGATTACGTCGCGAGGTTTGCTGCCATTGGCGGCACTGACAATTTGCATTTCCTGCATCATATCGACCAAGCGGGCCGCCCGCGTATAACCGACGCGGAATTTGCGTTGCAACAACGAGACAGACGCCTGTCCCGTCTCCAATACCAGTTTGACCGAATCTTCCAGTAGTTCATCTTCGAAACGGGCCGAAGAATTGTGGGTTGCCGTTTCTTCAAACAGCGGGACTTCTGCTTCTTCCGTGATGGTGGCAGATTCTTTGATCGTTTTGACCAAGAGTTCGATTTCCGCATCCGAAATATAAGCACCCTGGAGTCGCAGTGGTTTGCTGGCGCCAATCGGATAATACAACATATCGCCTTTACCAAGCAATTTTTCTGCTCCCGCCATATCTAGAATTGTGCGGGAATCGATTTGTGATGAAACCGAAAATGAAATTCGCGACGGAATATTGGCTTTGATCGTCCCGGTAATAACATCCACAGAGGGACGTTGCGTGGCTATGACCAGATGAATGCCGGAGGCGCGGGCCATTTGAGCCAATCGGCAAATTGAATCTTCGACATCGACCGGCGCAACCATCATCAAATCAGCCAATTCATCAATAATAACTACGATCAGAGGCAGTTTTTCCTCCGGGTTGACTTCATTATATCGGGTCACATCGCGCGCCCCGGCAGCAGCAAACAACGCATAGCGCCGTTCCATTTCCTGAACGGTCCATTTTAGAGCCGAAGCCGCCTTTTTCGCCTCTGTCACTACTGGCGCCACCAAATGCGGGATACCGTTATAGTTGGATAACTCTACCACTTTCGGATCAATCAGCAGAAACTTGACACAATCGGGATGCGCCCGGAACAGAATACTTGAGATCAAAATGTTGATGCAAATACTCTTGCCGGAACCGGTGGCGCCAGCGACAAGCAGGTGCGGCATCTTGGCCAGGTCGGCCATGATGGCCTGACCGCCAATATCTTTGCCCAATGCAACTGTCAACAACGATGAAGACGACTGGTATTCCGGTGTTTCCAAAACTTCACGCAAGGAGACGCCGAACACTTCCTTGTTGGGCACCTCGATGCCGATGACGGACTTACCAGGGATTGGCGCTTCGATCCGAATACTTGGCGCTGCCAGTTTTAGCGCAATATCGTCAGCCAGGCTGACAATACGACTGATTTTTACCCCGGGCGCCGGTTCCAGTTCATAGCGAGTAACAGCTGGCCCCTGAGTTGCATGGACAACGCTGGTCTGAATACCGAAGCTTTCCAGAGTCTGTTCCAGAGTTCTGGCATTTTCGGTAATTTCTTTATCCAAACGGGTACTGCGATTAGTTGTGACTTTTTTTAACAGCGATAACGGTGGAATTTTATATTTGGCAACCGGCTGAGCCGGAGTACTTGGCTGCAAAACAGGAATATCAAGCGGTTCCGGCGGCAACTTTTTCTCCTGTACTGGCTGTTGCAAGGCTGAAATCAATTCATCCAGCTTCTTATCCGCTGCTGGCAATACTGGTCGGACCGGCTCATCCCGTTCCTGGTTATAAAACGATGGTTTGAGCGCCGGTTTCAAAACGTCGAGGGCTTCCGGTTCCGGCAGGAAGGCAAGTCGATTGGTTGGTTTGTCTGCAACGGCAGGTTTCTCCAGCTTCTCCTGTTTCTTAAACAACACTGTGATGCGGCTTTTAAAACGATCAAACAAGGTTGATAATGACAAACCGGTAGCTAATAAGGCGGAACAGATAATACAGGCAGCCAAAAAGATCGTTGTTCCGTCCATCGCAAAAAAACGACGCAATAAAATTACCACAGCGCCGCCGGCCAAGCCGCCGCCAACTGGTAAATACTCCGGCAGGATCTCCTGGCCGGTTGCGGTGACATAATGATGAAACATCGCCAGGATTGAGACATAGGTCAACAAATAGCCCAGGAACCGCCGGGAATAAATGATATGTGAATGGGCGGTTACATAACGCAGGCCGATGATAAATAAAATCACGGCAATCCCTGCTGCGCCGATCCCAAAACCATATCGGGTAAATTTGGCGACAAAATAGCCGACTCGGCCCACGCTAAAGTCAAGCAGCCCGGCTACAAGCAATAGCGAAACTGCAATGATCATCACGCCGGCAATTTCAAACGTCAGTCCGGACGCAGGTTTGGCTTGATTCTTCGGTAATGGCAATAAAGTTCACCTCTATGCAGTTTTTCTACGTCAAAACCTGAACTCCTGCCAACGTAAAAAGAACCGAGACATTGTCCCGGTTCACACCTCAAGGATGATGGGCATGATCATCGGTCTCCGGCGGGTTTTTTCGTATAAAAACTTGCCCAGAATATCGCGTACGCTGTTTTTAATCGTACCCCAGTCGGTTGTGCCATTGGCCTCGCACCGATCAAGCGCTTCCTGGATCTTTCGTCTGGCATCTTCCATCAGCTGCTCCGATTCGCGAACATAGACAAAACCTCGCGAGACGATTTCCGGTCCAGAAACCACACAGCCGCTCTCTTTATCCATGGCAATCACGGCGATCAGGATTCCGTCCTGGGAAAGCTGCCTACGATCACGCATAACGATGTTGCCGATATCACCGACGCCCAGACCGTCTACCAAGACAATTCCGGCAGTGACTTTGCCGTTAACGGCGCCGGTTTCTTCGGTAAACTCAAGTACAGACCCGTTGTCAGCGATGAAAACGTTGGCCTTGGGAATGCCAAGCTCCAGGGCAAGTTTCGCATGAACCTTGAGCATACGGAATTCACCATGCACCGGAATAAAGAATTTCGGCCGGACCAGATTGAGCATTAATTTCAATTCTTCCTGACTGCCATGTCCCGAGACATGGATGCCGGAAGCGGATTCGTAAATCACGTCAGCCCCCTGTTTGAAAAGGAAGTCAACTGTGCGCGCGACTAATTTTTCATTACCGGGAATCGGCGTGGCCGAAATCAGGACGGTATCACCGGGGACGATTTCCACTTTGCGGTGATCGGACATCGCCATGCGGGTCAGGGCCGACATCGGTTCTCCCTGGCTGCCGGTGGTAAGAATCACCAATTGGTTAGGCGGATAATTGTTGATCTCGGAAATGTCGATCAATAATCCGTCGGCAACTTTCAGGTAACCCAGTTCGATTGCAATGCCGACCACGTTGACCATGCTGCGGCCAATAACGGCAACCTTGCGGCCATATTTGAGCGCAGAGTCGATCGCCTGTTGCAGGCGATGTACATTGGACGAAAAACTGGCAATGATAATCCGGTTTTGCGCTGCCCGAAATTTTTCATCAAAAGCTGCCCCGACCGAGCGTTCGCTTTTGGTAAAGCCAGGCCGTTCGGCGTTCGTACTGTCGGACAACATGACTAAAACGCCTTCATCGCCCAGTTCAGCGAATTTGTTGAAGCCTGTTACCTGACCGTCAACCGGGGTGTGGTCAATTTTGAAATCACCGGTATGCAATACCGTTCCAACCGGTGTTCTCATGTAAATTGCCACTGCATCGGCAATACTATGATTGACGCGAATGAACCCTAGTGTGAACGGTCCGACTTCGATTTCGTCACCCGGCTTGATTGGATGAAGGTCTGCTGAAGAAATGCCTTTTTCCTTCAGTTTTCCCTGCATGATTCCCAAGGCGAGCGGCGTCCCGTAGACAGGGACCTCCAACTCTTTCAGGACATAAGGCAAAGCACCGATATGGTCCTCATGACCATGGGTAATAAAAATCGCCCGCACTTTGTCTTTGTTGTCAACCAGATAGGAAAAATCAGGAATAACCAGATCAATTCCCAGCATGTCGTCTTCCGGGAACATCAATCCGGCATCGATCACAACGATATCGTCGCCATAACGGAACACCGTCATGTTCTTGCCTATTTCGCCCAAACCACCCAAGGGAATGATTTGCAACTTATTCATTTGTTTGCTCAAACTTTCACCTCCGTAAAATATAATGCCGCGCACTGCATTCAGTATATTATAGCGTAAAAATCCGATTCCAACAATCAGTCGTCGGTTTCATAACCTTTACATTATAGATTAACAGGGAAGCTGCCCGGCTTTTTACCGGATCACTTCCCTGTCATAAGCCTGTGATAAATATGTTATAAGGTAACGCCATTTTTGAAGATTGCCACTTCACGAAAGCCAAGTTTTTCGGATTGTGTTTGTTTGCCTGATGCGACAGCCATAACGAAATCAAGCAGTTCATTTGCCAATTTATCCAGTTGCCCATCTTTTAGTAACCGCCCCGCGTCAAAATCCATCCAGTTACTTTTCTGTTGGAACAGGTCGCTATTGGTCGCGATTTTCACGGTTGGCGCCATTGTACCGAGCGGCGTTCCGCGCCCGGTCGTGAATAGCAACAGTTGACATCCTGCAGCGGCAAGGGCCGTTGCAGCCACGGCATCGTTGCCGGGCCCGCTTAACAGGCTTAGCCCCTTCGATCTTACTGTATCCGTGTATTGCAGCACATCGACAACGTTGCTGGTTCCGCCCTTTTGCGTACAACCGAGCGATTTTTCTTCCAGCGTTGAAATGCCGCCTTTTTTATTGCCGGGTGACGGGTTTTCATAAACAGACTGGTTGTGGGCAATGAAATACTGTTTGAAATCGTTGATTAAATGAACAGTGTTTTGAAACACGGTTTCATTGATGGCCCGATTCATCAAAATCGATTCAGCGCCAAACATTTCCGGCACTTCCGTCAGGACCGCACTGCCGCCCATGGCAATCAGTCGGTCGGAAAAAGCGCCTACCAGGGGATTGCCGGTAATGCCGGAAAACCCGTCGGAACCGCCGCATTTTAACCCAATTGTCAGTTCGGCAGCCGAGCAGGCGACTCGTTTGTTGCGACTGGCAAACTCAGCGAGCTCGCAAATCAGCGCGACCCCTGTCTCGATTTCGTCTTCCACCGTCTGCGCTTCGAGGAAACGCACCCGGTTTGAATCATACGACCCCAATACTTGTTTGAACTCGCCGATATTGTTGTTCTCACAACCAAGCCCCAGCACCAGCACTGCCGCTGCATTGGGGTGATTAACCAGGTTTGCCAGGATGCGTTGGGTGGTGAGGTGGTCCTCTCCCATTTGCGAGCAACCGTAGGGGTGTTTGATTTCAAAAACTCCATCGATCGCCGCTGCTTGTTTAAGCTGTTCTGTTGCCAGCTTGGCAATCACTTCCGCATTGCGGTTGACACAGCTTACCGTCGGGATAACCCAGATTTCATTTCGAATTCCAACTTTGCCATCAACGCGGCGATAACCCATAAATGATTTAGCAGGGATCAACTGCGGTAGCTGTAAGTTTGGTGTGTATTCATAAGTGAGGATTTCACCGAGAGCGGTCGCCAGATTGTGGGTATGCACCCAATCACCGGCTTTGATTGGAGTCGTGGCAATGCCGATGGGAAAACCATATTTGACGACCCTTTCACCCTGACGGATAGCTGTCAACGCAATCTTGTGACCTTTTTCGATAGCGGCGGTTGCGGTCACTGTGACTGCAGAAGCTGTCGATGTATCGCCGCTGTGAATCGAGTCCAGTAAAACTGCCACATTGTCTGCGGGATGAATTTTCAGCATTGCCATGCTAGTTCTCCTTAGTTTTGACTGAGGTCAATGCCGAAGTAATTGCGGGCGTTATGATAGCAAATGTTCTGCACCATTTCGCCCAACAAAGGGATGTCGTTTGGCGCTTCGCCTGCCTCCACCCACTCACCGATCAGATTGCAGAGAATCCGCCGGAAATAGTCATGCCGGGTGTAGGACAGGAAACTGCGCGAATCGGTCAGCATGCCGATGAATCGGCTGAGCAGGCCGACATTGGCTAGTGCCAGCATTTGGCGCGTCATGCCGTCTTTTTGGTCATTGTACCACCAGCCGGAGCCAAACTGAATTTTGCCGACAACGCCCCCTTCCTGGAAACAACCGGCTAACGAAGCCAACATTTCGTTGTCGCGGGGATTCAGACAATAGAGGACAGTCTTCGGCAACTCTGCCGTTGTGTCGAGTGCGTCAAGGTACTGGGCCAGCGCCACACCGTAAGTATAGTCGGCAATGCCGTCGAAACCGGTATCCGGACCTAATTGGCGCATCATCCGGCTGCGGCTGTTGCGAACGACGCCCACGTGGAGTTGCATCACCCAGCCCAAACGGGCATATTGACGGCCCAGGAACAGCATAATAAAAGTCTTGAATTTCTTTGCTTCGCACTCCGTCGGTGTATAGCCAGCCAAGGTTTTGCGCAGGATCACGTCCACGTCATCCGCCGAAGCCGGTTCGAAAACCACCGGGTCCAGCGCATGGTCAGATACACGGCAGCCAACCTGATGGAAAAATTCCAGTCTTTGTTTTAATGCATCCAGTAAATTATCCAGCGACTTGATTGACATGCCGGCCGATTGGCCCAATTTGATCAGATAATCAAGAAAACCAGCTTTGTCGATGTTAAAGCTCTTGTCCGGGCGGAACGCTGGCAGAACTTTTACGTTAAAAGTTCCTTCCCGGGCAATCGCCAGATGATGTTCCAGGGAATCCGCCGGATCATCAGTTGTGCAGAGTCCGGTGACGTTGGATCGTAGAATCAGATTTCGAGCGGAAAATTCATCTTTTTGCAGCAACTCGTTGGCTGTTTGCCAAATTTCTTCCGCTGTCGCGGGGGATAGCAATTTGTCAATGCCAAAAAAGAATTTTAATTCCTGGTGGGCCCAGTGATATAGCGGATTGCCGACGCATTGCGGAATGGTTTCGGCCCACTTGAAGAATTTTTCCTTGTCCGGGGCATCGCCGGTGATAAAGCGTTCTTCAACGCCGCAAGCCCGCATTGCCCGCCACTTGTAATGGTCACCGCCCAGCCAGATATCGCTGATATTGCGATATTTTTTATTACCGGCAATTTCCGCCGGGTTCAAATGGCAATGAAAATCGAATATCGGCATGTCTTTGGCATATTGGTGATAAAGAGTTTTCGCTGTAGGGTTCGTCAGCAAAAATTGCTCGTCTAGAAAAGCTTTCATCGTCTGCCTCCTGTATATCAGTTTAGATCTTTTGTTTCAATAGTTTGACGTGGTTGCCAATGTGATATGCCAAAACCTGGGCATATTCAGCTTCGTAGCTGTCCCAGAGTTTGTAGAGGCGGTCGCGGTAAAGCGGCTTGCCGTCGGCATTTTTGTCAGTCAGAATGTAACCGTAGGTTATGTGCAGCAACTGCCGTGCATCCGGTTCGTTCAGCATCCGCTCCAGTTCGTTGTCAGGCAGGTTCGCTGCGTCGGGAATTTTCGCCAGATCGGTGGTAACGTGGTAAAACTTTGTCGCATCGGCAAAGCGCGACAGTGCGAAAAGGCAAAGCTCACGGAAGAATTGAGGCTCCTGGCGGCAGACGACACGTAGTGCTTCCAGCCAGTTGGTACCGGCGGTTTTCACATGAACCCGCCCTTTGGTGTACTGGCCGATGATGGGAAATACGCTGAACTTGTCGCTGCCTGAATGAATACTCAGGCGATAGCCGAAGTGGTCGGCGATGGCGGCATGAACGGCGAAATCGGCTTCAAAGACTGCAAGATCGCCGATATAGTCGATCGCCTTTTGGAATTCACCGATAAAACGCGGCGCCAGGCTGCAGAGTACAATCCCCGCCTTTTCCATCTCGGACGCCATAAAGTAATGGGCGGCAGGAGTTGTCGGCGTGGCGGTTTCATCAATCGAAAGTTCAAAATCGACTGGTTGATGATGCGGCTTGATGAATTTAGCGTCAATCTGCTGAATGAAAGCCAAGGTCTCACCATAGGTCAGCAAGATTTCCTGCAGCGATTCTTGATCAAAATGAACGGATAACGTTCCGACCAGGAAGGTTTTACCCAGATAAAACTGTTCCATTTTCGCTCTGAAATCAGCCGGTAGCGCTTGGTATTTTGCCGCACGGTCGGCTGCATTCATGGCGGCGATACTGCCATCAATTTTTTCCGAACAATCCAGGGTAATCATCGAATATCCCAGATCAAGCGCCATTTTGATATCTTCAGGCCGTTTCAGGTGGTCCCCGTCAGCGCCAAAACCATCATGGAATCCTTCCTGCAAGACCGCCCAGGAAGCTGCGTCCAACACATTATTGTAAGTCCGTTCGGTTAACGTCAATTCGCGAATCGACTGTTGGGCCAGCACTGGCCTGATTCCCGAACCGGCCAGGCAATGCAGATGACCGGGCGAAGCCAAGCCCAAGCGGTCGCCAAGTCCTAGACTGAAACTGTTGCGGCCAAACGCCACCGGTTTCATAAACTGAAAATATTTCCGCAGGACTCCAGCATTTACTGGCGACAGCGCAGCAATTTTCACCGCTTTGCCATCGATTGTGCATGTCTCCTGCGCCTGAATTTCATTGAATAATTTTGACTCAGCCTGCGACACGGCGATCAAGCTCTTTTCGCCATTGACCCGGGCCAGGAAGATGCCGCACTGATCCACAACATGAACTGATGCGGGATAAACGGAACCTTTTACTAATTCCGTGAGTTCGCCGTTAACCTTTGGATCAAACCCGTTCCTGATCATCGTACTGGTAAAATCTCGCCAGTGTTCTTTCATCTTGCCCTCCTGTTAATGTTTATTTTCGGTCTTAATCTTCTATTAAATTCTCTACAAACTTACAATCCCCTTCGCATTAACGCGGGCGCAAGGAAATTCTTTTCATCGCCCCGTTATTAGTCATAAGATGTTGACGGAACGTGTGTTCTGCGTGTTGTGTAAATGAAACGGATTACATCGCTAAATAGCTGAAATATCGGCAGCTTAGTGTATGTCTCTCTTTGAATTAGAATTATAAGAACCAACGTTCTTTTTTTATGCATATGGATAGAAATATCCGCTTGATTTTGCTAATACATGCTACTATTCCAAGTGTAAAAACAACGGATAATTAGCTATTTATAGCCAATTATCCGCAAAGGAACATTTGTTTTAAAACTTGTTGATTTTTTTACTTACGTTTGTTTCTGCGCTTGCATGCCGAGGAATATTTTTTCCGGCGTGATCGGCAAATCGGTTATCTGGACGCCCACTGCATTGTAGATCGCTGCGACAATGGCCGGGGCTGGCGTATTGATCACCACTTCGCCGACTGATTTGGCGCCGAAAGGGCCAGTCGGTTCATAGCTTTCTTCGAAGGCAACCCTGACGATTCCCACGTCGCCGCGACCGGGAATTTTATAGGTCATGAACGAGTTTGACTGTAAGTTGCCTTTCTTGTCATATTGAACTTCTTCGTACAATGCCATGCCGATCCCCTGCACAATACCGCCCTCGGTCTGCACCCTTGCAAGGGCTGGGTTAATGACGGTGCCGCAATCAACTACCGCGACAAAATCTAGCAGGGTCACTTTACCGGTTTCCTTATCCACCTCGACTTCGGCAAAACCGGCGACAAACGGCGGCGGGGAAACCGGGCTGCCAAACGTCGCATAGGCAGATAATTGGCGATGGTCCGGACCGACTACGGCTGTGGCGGCAATACTGGCTACGCCTACTGTTTTGCCGGATGCCGGGTCGATGCACTGTTCTCCGGTGAGTTCCAGTTGATCAGCAGAAATTTGCAGCACGTTGGCAGCTTGTTCAAGTATTTTCCCCCGCAATTCTTCGGCGGCCTTTTTTACCGCCATGCCGGTGACATAGGTCGTGCTGGATGCGTAGGAACCAGGATCAAATGGCGATACGTCGGTATCAGCTGCATGGATGATAAATTGATCCATATCTGCAGCCAATACATCAGCCGCCATCTGCAACAAAATCGTATCGCTGCCTGTTCCCATGTCCGTTGACCCCACCAGTACAGTATAGAATCCATCGTCGTTCAGGCGGATTTCGGCCGATGCAGTGTCGATATTGGCAATCCCTGACCCCTGCATGGTGACGGCCATCCCTACCCCACGCACTTTATTGCCCTGTTCGGTCCTCGGGAATTTGGCATCCCAGCCGATCATGGTTTTGCCGGTTTCAATGCAGCGGTGCAGTGCTGAACTGCCCAGTTTTTTTCCTTTATAATACAGGGCGGTTTCTGTTTCGCGAATCAGGTTTTTCATCCGCATTTCCGTTGGGTCGCTTCCCAGCGCCGCCGCCAGCTTGTTGACCGTGGATTCCTGGACAAAAGTCCCCTGCGTGGCGCCATAGCCGCGCAGCGCTCCACCGGGCAATTTGTTGGTATATACTGAATGACCCTGGTAACGGATTGCTTTGGTTTTGTTGTACAACGGCATGGTTTTATCACCGATGACAGCAAAAACTGTCGGGGCATGCTCGCCGTAAGCGCCGGTATCCGACAGCCCTACGATCTCTATGGCTCGGATAATCCCGTCGCTGCTGGCCCCCATGCGCACTTTGAATTCGGTTGCATGTCGGCTATTGGAAGCAATGAAAGTCTCTTTCCTTTCATAGACTACAATCGCTGGTTTGCCTGTTTTCAGCGTCACAATCGCCGGATAGACTTCGCAGACGCCGGTCTGTTTAGCGCCGAAGCCGCCGCCGATTCGCGGCTTGATGACCCGAATCCGGGTGGCAGGGATTTGCAGGGCCCGGGCCAACTGCCGGCGGACATGGAACGGGATCTGGGTGGAACTGATCACGACCAAACGACCGGCCTGATCGAGATAAGTAAAACTGCGGAACGTCTCCATCATTGCCTGGGCCTGTGCCTGCGTCTTGTAACTTTCCTCCACCACGACATCGCACAGGGCCAGTTCCGCCTCCAGATCGCCGACTTCTACAGTATGACTGGAAGCAATATTACGTAGTTGTTCCAGACCGATCGGAAAATTGCAATGCAGGTCGGTTTCCGGATGTACGACCGAAGAATGGTCGATTGCGCTGGATAAATCGAGGACTGGTTCAAAAACTTCATACTCTACTTTAATCAATTCCAGCGCCGCCAGGGCAGTTTTTTCATCGACAGCGGCAATTATTGCTACCTCATCGCCCACATAACGCACAATCGGGTCCAGAATCAGGCGGTCATAGGGCGACGGCTCGGGAAACGACTGCCCGGCGTTGCTGTAACGAACCTGCGGTACATCCTGATGTGTCAGGACGCATTCGACTCCCGGCAGCGCTTTGGCTGCTTCGGTGTAAATCGCTGAAATTCGGGCAAATGCATGCGGACTGCGCAGTAGTTTTACCACCAGGGTACCCGGTACAGCCAGGTCTTCCGTGTAGAGCGGTTTGCCGGTAGCTATAGCCACTCCGTCAATTTTACTGACGCTTTTGCCGACCCACTTCATTGGACCTCACCTCCAAGGTAGGTTTTAATCGCCCGCATTTGTCCCATATATCCGGTGCAGCGGCAGAGATTGCCAGCCAAGTAGTGCTGTATTGCCTGCTCACTGGGGTTCTTCAGTTCATTTTTCATCGCGATGACGGTCATGATAAAACCAGGGCTGCAAAACCCGCACTGTTCCGATCCTTCAGCCGCCAAGATCCGAGCGAACTTTTCCGCTTCCGGTTGGATGCCTTCGATCGTGGTGATTGCTTTTCCCTGAGCACGGAATGATGGCATTGTGCAGGATAAAACCGGATTACCATCGACCCATACCGTGCACAAGCCGCAGCAGGAAGTGTCGCAGCCTTTGCGGATGCTGAGCATACCTTGGCGGCGCAGAGCATCAGCCAGCATTTCATCAGGCGCCGCTACTATTTCATAGGTTTTTTGGTTAATCAACAATTCCAGTTTCACGCCAATACCTCCCCGATTGCCCGCTTCACCAATACCTGGCACATCGCACGCCGATAATCGGCAGAGGCTTTGTTGTTGCTGCCAAAGGTCAGTTCAGCTGCGGTAGTGTCCGCTACCTTGTCAATGTCGATGGAATCGGCTGCCATTTCCGACAAGAGTTGGCTTGCCTGAACGGCTATTTCGGCCCGGGCCGGCCTGGCGCCGACAATTACGGTCCACTGCTTTCCGTGTCGCGATACCGCCGCGTTGAGAATCGGGAAATCAGCGCCGGCATTGCGCAGATTTTGATAAGCAGCCCGTCGGCTGTCTTTATTAATTTTTATCTTGATTAACACATCGCGCGAAAGTGGCTTGGCCAAAAAATCGACCAATGGCAGCCGGCCGCCACGTAAAAGTTCAACCTCTGTATCCAGGGCCAGTAAGGCTGGCAGGATATCGGAAAATCCATATTTGGAATAGACCGAGGCGCCGAGGGTTGCGCAGCGGCGGAATTGCACACCCAGGATATGCGCCACAGCTTTCGGCAGTACGGCATCAAAAGATTGGTTCAGTGCTGGATTTACCTCAACGTCGCGAAGTGTCACCATGGCGCCGAGTTCGATAAATTGTTCTGTTTCGCTGATTTCAGCCAAACTGCAAAGAGATAGATCTAAAGCCGTGGTGATTCTACGGTTACCCATTTTGAGAAAACCGCAACCGCCCAATACGGTGATGTCTTGATATTCCGTCAGTAGTTCTGCGGCTTCAGCAATATTTTGCGGTTGGTACAACTTGTCGATGGTAAACATTTTGTCCTCCTAATCAGGTTTTTATCAAGATTTTTAAAGTCTGGTTCGTTTTTACTACTGCCATTATATCAAAACAACGCTGCCGCCTGAACAGTTTTGCGCTGATTCAGGATGACGCGATTCAATGCAAATGATATACTTTGAGTTATGAATATTGAAGGATTGGCAATTCATTCCCTGGTTAACGAATTAAATAATGAGCTGTCCGGCGGTCGGATCATGCGGATTAGTCAACCTACCCGCTTTTTGTTTGTACTGCGAATTCGATTGACGGAAAAAGAAATTGCGTTGGCTATTTCGATCGACCCGGCCGATCCCCGGGTTCATTTCACGCGCGAAAGCCGCGAAAACCCATTGGAACCATCATCCCTCTGCATGTTGCTGCGCAAGCAGCTGACTGACGGGCGGATTGCTGCAGTGACGCAGCAGGCTGGACTGGATCGGGTATTGCACTTTGATGTTGATCTGCGCGAAGGTCAGGGACGGATCGATACGAAAACCCTGACTGTTGAATTGGCTGGCAAAAACAGCAATTTGATTTTAACCAATAATGGGTTGATTGTCGATGCCGCCCGCCGCGTCGGGTTCAACACCAGCAGGGTTCGTCAGATCGTGCCGGGCATCCCTTATCTGCCGCCGCCGCCGCGCAACCGCCATGACCCCATACAAGAACCGACCGGACAAATCGTTGACGCGATTGTGCAACAGACCGATCTTGCGCTGGGTAAAGCCCTGATGGCGACTGTCGAAGGAATCGGCCCGCTGGCGGTAAGCGAAATTTTGTTTCGCTCCGGCCTTGATGCGAAAAAACCGGCTAATTCGTTGATGGCGGGAGACATCGCCGCACTTACTGATGCGCTCGCTTCTTTGCTGGCCCCGATGCACAGCAGTCCCACCGCATCCTTTGTTGCCCTCGATGCGACAAACCGTTTATTGGCGGTTGCTAACTTTGAACCTCGACATTTGTCAGCTCCCTGCCTGAAAAATTTCGAATCGCTGAATCAGGCGATTGAATATGCTTCCTCGCTGGCAGCTGCCCCGAAAACGAATCTGCATCAGGATATCGCCAAACGGGTCCGGACAGAGCTGGACAAACTGGAACGCAAAATCTTGCTACTGGACAGCGAATGGAATGAGTCCCAACACGCCGATGATTTCCGGCAGCAAGCCGACCTGCTGATGACCAACCTGCATCTATTAAAGCAAGGGATGACGGACATACAAATTACTGATTCCTATTCAGCCGCGGACAGCAATGACGCAGCGACGCTGGAAATCGCCCTGGACCCAGCTCTGTCGCCGATGCAGAATATCCAGCGCTACTATAAAAAATATTCCCGGGCCAAACGCGCCCAGGAGCTGATTCAAATCCAGATCGAACAATGCAGTCAGGACATCTTGTACCTTGAAGGGATCGCGTTATCGCTGACTGAAGTGATTACTAATCTGGAAGTGCAGGAGATTATCCAGGAACTTAGTGAAAGCGGTTATATGCCGCCTACGCCCCGCTCCCGTCAGAATGTCAAACCGTCGGAACCCCGCAAAATCCAGCTCACATCCGGCGCGATGATTTTGGTCGGCCGTAATAACCGGCAGAATGATTTGGTTACCTTTAAGCACGCCCAGCCGCGTGACCTGTGGTTTCACACCAAAGATATTCCCGGCTCGCACGTGGTATTACGCAGTCAAGGGGCCTCGCCGCAGCTGACGGACATTGAAAAGGCGGCGCATCTCGCCGCCTGGTTTTCCAAGGCTCGTAATTCAGCCAACATTCCAGTCGATTACACCGAACGCCGCTATGTGAAAAAACCATCCGGGGCCAAACCCGGCTTTGTTATCTACGAAAAACAGAAAACCCTGCGCATGACGCCGACCGAAACTGAGATCGACGAACTCCTGCAGTCCGGCATTAAGCCGTCAGTTCCTCGATGATCACCTTGTCTTCGCCGTCGGTTTCTCCCAGTTGCACACTGACGTTTTCCCGATGCGAAGTCGGCACGTTCTTGCCCACATAATCAGCCCGGATCGGCAATTCGCGATGGCCGCGGTCAATCAAAACCGCCAGCTGAATTGTCTGCGGTCGTCCGATATCCATAATCGCATCTAGCGCAGCCCGGATCGTTCTGCCGGTATACAAAACGTCGTCGACCAGTATCACATTTTTGCCGTTGATGTTGCCGGGCAGTTTGGTTTCTCGCACGACTGGCTGATAATCCAGTCGTGACAAATCGTCCCGGTATAAAGTGATGTCCAGTACGCCAACGGTAATCGGCGTCGCTTCGATCCGGCGGATTTCCGCCGCCAGGCGTTCCGCCAGCGGTACCCCTCTGGTGCGGATTCCGACCAGCACCAGGTCGGAGCCGCCTTTATTTTTTTCGACAATTTCATGCGCTACCCGGATCAGTGAGCGACGAATTGCATCGCTGTCCATCAATACTGCTTTTTCCACCCAGTTCGACATTATGATTATCCCTCCCCATCAGTTTGGCTGTTAACGGGATTTTCTCAATCGCTCGATCAGCTCTAGCATATCTTGCGGCGCCGGGGCTGCAAAGTTCATTGCTTCGCCAGTTTGCGGATGGGTAAAGTGAATTTCCGACGAATGCAACGCTTGCCCGTTTATCCCTGACTCGATCTTCACGGGTCCGTATTTCGGATCGCCGACTAAAGGATGCCCAATCGAGGCCATGTGCACGCGAATCTGGTGCGTGCGACCGGTTTCCAGTCGGCAGGATACAACAGTATAGCTCCCCAGCCGTTCCAATACATGAAAATGAGTTACTGCTGGTTTGCCAAGTTGTCGGACGACAGCCATTTTTTTACGGTCTTTGGGATGACGACCGATCGCACCTTCGATTCTGCCGGAGTCTGCAACCAGGTTGCCGTAGACAACTGCCAGATAGATTCGTCCGGCGGAATGTGAGCGGATTTGCTCGGCCAGCGACACATGCGCCAGGTCCGTTTTGGCGACCAGCATTGCGCCGGAAGTGTCTTTGTCCAGACGATGCACGATACCGGGGCGGATTACGCCGTTGATGCCGGACAGGTCACTGCAATGGGCCAGCAGCGCATTGACCAGCGTTCCCTGCAAGTTTCCCGCTGCCGGATGAACGACCATGCCGCGCCGCTTGTTGATAACCACCAGTTGTTCGTCTTCAAACAGAATGTCGAGTGGAATATCCTGCGCGGTAACCAGATCAGCCGTCGGCGCCGGGATAGAAACATGCACAGTCTCACCGCTCGTCAACCGGTAACCGGCTTTACTTGGAATTCGTCCATTCACGGTGATATGCCCGCTGGCAATCAAACGCTGGATTTGCGAACGAGTCAACTCCGGCATGCATTCCGTCAGGTACACATCCAGGCGTTGCTCCGCCGCTTCCGGTCCGACCAGAAATTCCTGTTCGCCGACCATCAGTGATCCTCGCCCGGCGAAGCCGATTCAGCTCCCTCTGGTATCAGCAACAAATAATAGGCCAGACAAGCAACTCCACAAACGATACAAATATCAGCCACATTAAAAATCGGCCAGATACGAAAATCAAAGAAGTCGATTACATAGCCGATCCGTACCCGGTCAATCAGATTGCCTATGGCGCCGCCGACCAACAAACCTGCTCCCATTTTTACCATCGGCTGGTTCGCCGGCATGCGTGGGTAAAGATAGGCGACTCCCGTGAGTAAAACCAGAGCTACCGAAATAAAGAACCAGGTCTTGTTTTCCAGGATGCCGAAGGCCGCTCCAGGATTAAGAATATAAGTAATATGGAATACTTCCCGAATGACCGGCGAAGATTCGCCATAAGCCATCCGGGATTGAATCCAGTATTTTGTTGCCTGGTCGATTACAATGACCAGGGTCGACAAACCAATCAGCGCCACAGGTTGCCTCTTTCTTGATTCTACGATCAATTTTTCACAGGTCAGACGGAGCCGGATTCAGTCATTACAGCGGTGCAACGTTTGCACAGTCCGGGTTCTCCAGGCGCCGGCGATGTCAGATCAGCATGAATCCAGCACCGTTCGCACTTTTCGGCCACTGCCGGCAAGACTTGCACTGCCAGTGGCAGTGTTTCAGAGCGAACTGCCGTTGCCGGCGCCTGGTCCAGGTTAGCCAGTTTAACAGCTGAGACGATGAAATAGTTGGCCAGTTCCGCTTCCACCGAAAGCAGCCGCTCCATTACTTCCCCTTCTGTAAACAACAGCAGATCTGCATCCAGTGAATTGCCTATCTCTTTATTGCGGCGGGAAACTTCCAGCGCTTTGGTCACTTCGCTGCGCAGTTCCAACAGCTTATCCCATTTAGCCTCCAACTCCGCATTGTGGTATTGCGGTTTGGCGACCGGCCAGGCGGCCAATTGCACACTAAACGGCAGATTGGCGCGTTTTGGCATGTATTGCCAGACTTCCTCTGACGAGAATGTCAGCACCGGCGCAACCAGAACAACCAGCGATTGCAGCAGCTCATACAAAACGGTCTGGGCGCTGCGGCGCTCAATTGACCCAGGAGTCGATGCATACAAACGGTCTTTCAGGATGTCGAAGTAAATTGAGCTCAGATCGACAGTGCAGAAGTTGTGTATCGTATGATACAACGAATGGAACTGATACTCTTCGTATGCTTTTGTTACCTTTTCTTGTACCTGTTCTAATCGCAGCAAAGCCCATTTATCAATCTCCTGCATCTCGGAATAGGCGACGCAATCCTGATTGGGATCAAAATCATACAGGTTACCCAGCATATAGCGGAAGGTATTGCGTATCTTGCGATAGACCTCCGACAATTGCTTGAGGATTTCGTTGGAAATGCGGATGTCGGCTTGGTAATCGGCGGACGCGACCCAAAGGCGCAACACGTCGGCTCCATATTTCTCGATGACTTCCTGCGGCAAAATTGTATTGCCGACCGACTTGGACATTTTGCGACCTTCGCCATCGACGACAAACCCATGAGTCAAAACTGATTTATATGGAGCAACTCCGCGCGTGGCTACCGAGGTCAGCAGCGAAGAATGGAACCAACCGCGATGTTGGTCGCTACCTTCCAGATACATGTCAGCCGGCCATTGCAGTTCGGGACGCTGGGTCAACACGGCAGCATGGCTGGAACCACTGTCAAACCAGACATCCATCGTGTCGGTTTCCTTACGGAACTTATCTTTGCCGCAATGCGGGCAGACAAAACTGGTCGGCAGAATTTCGGCAGCGCTTTTCGCCCACCAAGCGTTCGAGCCTTCGGCGGTAAACAGTTCACTGACCGCTTTCACCGTCACATCATTGATGAAATGTTCGCCGCAGTCTTCACAATAGAAAATTGGAATCGGCACGCCCCAGACGCGTTGCCGCGAAATGCACCAGTCTTTGCGGTCGGCGATCATATTGTGGATTCGTTCTTCGCCCCAGCCGGGAATCCATTGCACATCGCCGATTGCCTGCAATGCATTGGCCCGGAAACCGTCGATCGAAGCAAACCATTGCTCGGTTGAACGGAAAATGATCGGGCTCTTGCAACGCCAACAATGCGGATATTGATGGCGGATCGTGCCTTTACCCAGCAAAGCGCCGATCGCCGCTAAATCCTTGAGAACGGGAATGTTGGCGTCCTCGACAGACAGTCCCTGGTATTTGCCGCCTTCGGCCGTAAATTTGCCGGCGTGGTCGACCGGATTGATAATTGGTAAACCATATTTCATGCCTGTTTCAAAGTCATCCTGACCATGTCCTGGCGCCGTATGTACGCAACCGGTACCGGCTTCCAGCGTGACATAATCCGCCAGCACGACCGGTGACAACCGATCAAGCAAAGGGTGGCGGAACTTGATGCCATCGGCATCGGTTCCCTTAAATGTTTTCAATACTTTCAGTTCGGTCAGGTTGGTGGCCTTTTGAACGCTGTCCAGCATACCGGTGGCCATCAGATAAATTTCATCTCCATTGGCAACCCAGGCGTATTCAAATTCCGGATGTACGGCGATTGCCACATTGGCCGGAATCGTCCAGGGGGTGGTCGTCCAGATTACACCAAACACTTTACTGGCATCGGCGCCAGCCGGCAATAATCCGTTATCGTCAACCAGGGGGAACTTCACATAAATCGCGGTTGATTTCTTTTCAGCATATTCGATTTCTGCTTCTGCCAGTGCGGTTTCGCAGCTTGGGCACCAGTATACAGACTTCAGGCCTTTGTAGATAAAGCCCTGTTTTGCCATCTCGCCGAATACTTCAATTTGTTTGCCTTCATATTTTTCATCCAGTGTGATGTAAGGGTTATCCCAGTCGCCGGCAACCCCAAGGCGTTTAAAGGATTCCCGTTGCATATCAAGACAGTTCAGCGCATATTGGCGGCACTCTCGGCGCAGGTCAAGCGTATCGAGTTCATGCCGGTTCAAGCCAAGAATTTTAATTGCCGCATGTTCAATCGGCAAGCCGTGCGTATCCCAGCCAGGCACATATGGTGCATCAAATCCGCGCAAGGACTTGTATTTCACAATAACATCCTTGAGGATTTTGTTTAGTGCAGTGCCGATATGGATATTCCCGTTGGCGTAAGGCGGCCCGTCGTGCAGAATGAACTTGGGGCGACCAGCGGAAGCAGCCTGCCTTTTGTCGTATACTTGCTCATCTTTCCAGTATTGCAGCATCTGCGGTTCGCGCTCCGGCAAATTTGCCCGCATTGGAAATTCTGTCTGCGGCAGGTTCAACGTTTTTGAATAATCCAAAGTAAACACCTCCAAATAGTTAAGTCCTCACATCCCCGCAAGGGACGAGAGGACTATTTCCCGTGGTACCACCCTAATGACCCAGCGGGCCACTTGAAACGCGATAACGTGCGTCAGACGGTGGAGCCTACTGCCAGTTCGGTCCACGGTTCAGGAGTGATTATCGCCACAGTTGGTCCACCAGGCTTCCACCTTCCCCGGTTCGCTGTCAACCAATCCTTTGGGCGATTGTCTCCATCATAACTTCTGTCAAAGTATAAAGTATTTTACCGATTAATTATACAGGAATAACTTGCATCACGTCAAATGTAATCAGGGAGCCACGGTAACCCGCTTGGTCGGAATTCTTTTTTCACAGGGTACGGCGGTTTGGCATTTTCCACAACCATAGCGCGGCGCAAATTGTTGGCGGGTCGTCTCCAGAAATGCATCGCAAATCGCGTGATCTTTGCCATTGTTACTTATCGGTTGCCTGCAGTTCCAAGTTTGTAATCACACTGCCGAGCCGTCCTGCCGCCCCCGCTTTGGTAATCAGCGAGCAATTCAGGCTGATGGTTCCCAAGCCGGCAATGAAAGCCGTATGCCGCTCCGACCAGTTGCTACGACGATTGATAATCTTAAATCTGGGGTCGACAGTGGGAAATACTGCTTCATAGCCGCCTTGCTTGAGCAAATCTGCCAGGTCATGAACCCGATTCAACGGGCTGGTCTGAATAAAATCTGATAATGTAGTGGTTATAGTACTTAGCTGCATGGAGAATCCTCCCTTGTTCCCAATGTTTTGCTTATGCTTAATTTTATGTTACTCTGACAAATGGGTCAAATGGCGACATCAATTTAACCATTAATACAACGTGAAAGAAAAATTGCCCGAACCGAAGTTCAGGCAATTTATAAATATGCCGGTGATTATGGCGAAGCTTAAGCTCCCGACATATTACGCGCCATCTCATCGAGTTTTCGCGCCGTCTCGTTCGCTTGCTGAACCGCTTCCGTCACTTGTGCTATCGCTGTCGCAACTTGCGTAACCACTTCATCCACATGTGTTATATGGGAATGCGTGCTTTCACTATCTGATTGGATATTGCGCACAATCCCTTCGATCTTTTTAATCGAGTCAGTACTCATGTGAGCAAGTTTTCTGATCTCTTCCGCCACTACCCCAAAGCCCCGTCCCTGTTCACCAACCCGTGCCGCTTCAATGGCAGCGTTAAGTCCAAGCAGATTTGTCTGATTGGCAATCGTCTTGATTAGCGCAAGTACTTGGTCCATTTCCGAAACACGTTTCTGAGCATCAACAGTCTTTTGAGTCATCAATCTTAGATTTGCTGACATTTCCTCTGTTTGCGCTGAAATTTCCTGTGATGTTCCGGCAAGGTTGCCCACAGCTTCCGACAGGTTCCCTGCCAGAGCGCCCAGCGCTGTCTGCTGCTCTACGGATTGGCTGATCGCAATGACTCCGATAATTTCGTTAAGTTCATTTTTGAGCGGATATGCCACAACCACATAAGTGACTCCATAAACACTGGAATCTACCTTTTTTACAACTCGTGCCCGCTCCGTTATTGCCTGATACGCTCCACTTCCCGGTTTGACCAAGTCTCCGGGCTTTGCTTTTTGGTCAAAGCTGTATGCAGGTTGATAAGCAATACATTTCTCGGTATCAAACAAACCAACCGCGATATCAGTTTGCATCATATCTCTTAGTATAGGAACCATGAATTTGACCTTGTCCAGGATGGCCGAATCTTCAACTCGCATTTTGTCGCTCCCTCAAGTTAATTTGGGTACGGTTTTCTTTGTTGCGCGCCAGCGAGCGAACAACGTCAGCAGAATGCCGACCGCGCACATGACGGCAGCTGCCATAAAAGCTGTGGAATAATCACCATTGTCTATTTCCTTGACCCGCGCTGCAAGCCGGGGGCCGATAAACGCCGCTACGCCATAGGATGTGAACAGAATACCGTAATTCATGCTAAGATTTTTAGCCCCGAACAGGTCGGCTGTAATCGAGGGAAAAATAGCGAAAAATCCGCCGAAACATGCTGCGATAATCGATATCACTGCAACAAACGGTACAAAAGAACCCGCATATTTCAACGTACTCATCATCAGTGCGGAAAGAATGAACATAATAGCCAGTGTGGGATACGGACCCATTTTATCCGAAACCCAGCCCCAGACCACCCGTCCTGCCGTATTAGCCAAAGCCATCAGGCTGACCGCAAACGCCGCAGTTTTGGCGTCAAGTCGGATCACCTCCTGCCCGATGGATGCGGCGTGACCAATGATCATCAATCCAGAAACACATGCGATGGTGTACATCGTCCACAGAACATAGAACATAGGTGACCCGAGCACGCCTTTCCAATCCTTGTCATTTGCCAATCCTGCTATAGAGCCGACTGATGGTTGCCAACCTTCGGGGACATAGCCAATCGGAGGAGCCTTGACAAATTGCGCCGCCAAACAGGTGATGACAAGGTACGCAGCACCAAGGATTTTAAATGTCGTCAGTACGCCATAACTCTGTACCAACCCATTGGCGATCGGTGCGTTGATGACCGCCCCCAGCGCGAATCCTGCGGCTACAAGGCCTGCTGCCAAACCTCGTTTGTCCGGGAACCATTTGACAGCGTTCGAAATGCCGGTCCCATAGATAAAGCCGATGCCAAAACCGCCGAGAAGCCCATATGTCGAATATAGGGAAACTAGTGAAGTAGTAAATCCGGCAGCAATGATTCCGGTGCTGAAAATTATGCCGCCTGTGAACATGAGGAATTTGGGTCCGCGAACCGGTTGAATCTTGCCGCCGATAATCATGGCAAGTGGGATCATGAACAGGGAGATTGAAAAAGCAAGGGAAGTATCACTGGTCGACCACTGAAACAAACTGATTAAGGGTCGTTGGAATACGCTCCAGGCATAGGCCGATCCGACACATAGATTAATGACGAACATACTGGTTAGAATCAGCCATCTGTTGTGCATTTTTCCCATTAGTTCTCCGCCTTTCGTCGTTGTGGAGTAATAAAATTATCATATGCAATTCTTGTGCCAAGACAAATTGTCGTGAAATCTGAAGATTAGATCATTATTAACGACTGACTGATGTTATTGCGCATCAGTTCAAATATGAGATGCTATACAACACTTAATTTACGGCAGTTATCGCAGTGATGCATACTACATTGCTTTCGATGCAAATTCGCATCACTCGAACAGTTTCTCGCCAGGCAAAGGATCCGTCGCAGATGTACTATTATTTTAATACACATGTAGTATAAATAAATATTTTCATGTTTACTATTGACATACAATGCTGGCTGTTCGATAATGTATACAAAATCCTTGACAATTATTTATAACATCAAAGGTGATGACTGGGAGCGGTTCCTTTTCGTTGCAGCTGCAGAGAGCCGGTGGTTGGTGTGAACCGGTGCGCAATTATGAACCTGTCGCCTACGAACCTTCTGGCTGAAAACCATCGCGGTTAGTAGGTCTGAACGCCCTGGCCCCCGTTAACGGGCTACCGATCATTTATCGGTATTGAGTAAAACTAAGGGTGGTACCGCGAAGCAATTCGCCCCTGATATCGCATAGCGCTGTGCGATATCAGGGGTTTTTCATATTTAACGGCAGAAATAAGGGCAATTCTAAATAGAAGGAGGAGTTCAAAATGAAACAGTTTTTATCGGTAGTTCTGAGAAAGCAGTCAGATACTCTGGTGCGACTGACTGGCCTATGTTACCGAAGGGGCGTTCCCATCGAGAGCCTCTCCTATGCAACAGAACCGGAAAATGGGACCGTCCGGATCATGGCAGTCCTCAATTGCGGGCAACCGACGGCAGAACAATTGCGTCGGCAGGTATCCAATCTGGTCAATGTCGTTGGCGCTTCCCTGTCGGATGGCGCTGCCACTCCGCACTGATCTTTGAGTCAATTTAATCAACAAATCATTGCTAAAGCAAAATTAGGAGGAATTTATTATGAAAAAACTCTTCTATGATCAGGACGCCAACTGGGATCTCATGCTCGACAGAAAGGTCGCCGTCATCGGGTACGGCAGCCAGGGACATGCCCACTCCCTCAACCTGAAGGAAAGCGGCGTCGATGTGACCGTCGGCCTGTACAAGGGCAGCAAATCCTGGTCCAAAGCCGAAGCCGCCGGCCTGAAAGTCGCTACCGTAGCCGAAGCAGTTGCCCTGGCAGATGTCGTGATGATTCTGATCCCTGATGAAAAGCAAGCGGCTACTTTCCGCGAGCATATCGCCCCCAATCTCAAATCCGGCGCTGCCCTGGCCTTTGCCCATGGCTTTAACATTCATTTCGGCCAGATTCAGCCCGCCGCCGATATCGATGTGTTCATGGTCGCCCCCAAAGGACCCGGTCATCTGGTTCGTCGTCAATATACCGAAGGCGCCGGTGTCCCCTGCCTGTTGGCCGTTCATCAGAATAGCAGCGGCATGGCCCATGAAATCGGCCTTGCTTATGCGCGTGGCATAGGCGGCACCCGAGCCGGCGTGCTGAACACAACGTTCAAGGAAGAAACCGAAACCGATCTGTTTGGTGAACAAGCCATCCTCTGCGGTGGCATTACCGCACTGATCACCGCCGGGTTCGAAACATTGGTTGAAGCCGGCTACCAGCCGGAGTCGGCCTATTTCGAGTGCATGCACGAAATGAAACTGATCGTCGATCTGATGTATGAAGGCGGCATGGCCGGCATGCGTTATTCGATCAGTGACACGGCCGAGTTCGGCGACTATATGACCGGTTCACGGATCATCACCGATGGTACCCGGGCCGAGATGAAAAAGATTCTGGCAGAAATTCAGAATGGCACGTTCGCCAAGACCTGGATTCTGGAGAATCAGGCCAACCGTCCGGTGTTCAACGCAATGCGCCGTCAGGGGGCCGAACACCAGATCGAATCCGTCGGCAAAGAACTGCGGGGCATGATGCCCTGGATGAAGAAGCAGTAATCATGAAGCTGTCGGGTAGTCGAATTATTATCGAAACATTACTGGAACAGGGCGTCGATATTGTGTTCGGCTATCCCGGCGGAGCCATCATGCCCCTGTACGATGCACTGTATGACGCTCCGCTGCGTCATATCCTGACAGTCCATGAACAGGGATCGGCGCATGCAGCGGATGGATATGCCCGCGCCTCCGGCAAGGTCGGCGTCTGTATCGCCACCTCCGGCCCCGGCGCGACCAATCTGGTCACCGGCCTGGCCACCGCTTATATGGATTCCGTGCCAGTCATTGCCATCACCGGTCAGGTGGGGACTTCCCTGCTTGGCCGGGATGCCTTCCAGGGAGTGGATGTAACCGGCGTTACAATGCCGATTACCAAACACAATATTCTGGTTCAGGATATTCAAGAGTTGGCCGAATTGATGCGGGAAGCGTTTGCTATCGCCCGCGAAGGGCGGCCCGGGCCAGTACTGGTAGATATCCCGCGTGATATATTAACTGCCGAATGTGAATTTCACAGCCAAACCAAGCCGCTCCAGTATACAGGCAATTGCAGCGCGAAACCGGACAAGCTGATTTTGCAGCAGGCAGTAGACTTAATTCAAGCAGCAAAACAACCGGTCATGATTGTCGGTGGCGGTGTGAAAGCCGGAAAAGCGCATGAAAAGGCAATCGAGTTTGCCGCAGTCTGTAACCTGCCTGTCGTCAGTACTTTGATGGGGTTGGGAACATTTAGCGAGGCAAATCGGGAATTTCTCGGCATGACCGGCATGCACGGACAGCGAACCGCCAACCGCGCCGTTGCCAATGCCGATCTGATTGTTGCTGTAGGAACACGTTTCAGTGACCGGGTCACCGGTGATCGCAGCCAGTATGTGACTGGCAAAACAATCATACAATTTGATATCGATTCTGGCGAAGTGGGCCGAAATATCGCTGCGAATCTGGAGTTTATCGGCAACCTGGACTTGAATATTTCCTGTCTGACGCAAGAATTGTTCAAGTCACCCCCACTCCGCTTCCCTGCCTGGTGGGAGCAAATCGAGCTATGGCGCAACGACGCTTTTGAACTTACCAGCGATGAAGTTTTGAATCCCCAATGGCTTATGCGGCATATGTCCCAGGCAACTGCGGCCAATCCGGTAATCTGGACTACCGATGTCGGTCAGCATCAAATGTGGGCGGCCCAACACCTGACGGTAAGTCAACCTCGCTCCTGGATTACTTCCGGCGGCATGGGCACGATGGGCTTTGGTTTGCCGGCAGCCATGGGCGCACAGCTTGCCTGTCCCGGAACACAGGTGGTTGCGATTTGCGGCGACGGCGGCTTCAAGATGACCGGCATGGAACTATATACGATTGCCAGCAACAGCATCCCGTTGATTTGTGTTATTATTGATAATCATATGTTGGGAATGGTCCGGCAATTACAATATGTATTTTGCGAAGAACGGTATATGGCTGTTAGTTTGCCCCCGTTTGACTTTGTCGGCTTTGCTCGGATTTGCGGCGTACGTTCCCAGGCGGCCAATACACCGGCTGAGTTTGCCGCTGCTTTTGCCAGAGCACTGTCACACCCCGGCCCTTCGGTTATTGTTGCCGATATTGCTGAGGATTTCATGGTTGATCCGATGGTGCAGCCGGGACGACCGATCGATCAATTTGTTGACCTTAAACCGGCACAGGAGGAGGTTGCCTGATATGTCCTATTCTTGGAATGACCTGGATAATCTTTTACTATACCGGGGGATTTTACGCGACCCTTTGGTGCAACTGCTGCGAAGCGATGCCGCCGCAGCGGAAAAAACTGCTGCTCTGATCAAAGCGGCGGAAGAACTGTCGCTTGAAGGCGATATCATCTTTGAATATCTGCTGCAGTTGTTGGCGGAAGATGAAAATCCGTTCAGCATTATGGCCGAAAAAAGCGATGGCCAGATCGGCGCCAGCTTACAGCAAGCTGTGGTGCAAGATATTACGCAGCTGCATCAGTTTTTTCAATCAAACCAGGATACGCCCGCAGACGATTTTCTACAAAACTATCAACCCACCCGTTCGGTCCCCCGTGCCTTTATCAATCCGTTGCGACTGGCGCTTAAATCGCCGAATGCGGTAGATGCTTCGCTAACAGCGCTCGCAACATTTACTGATCACTATGTCCGTCATGGTTATGGCGATATGGCTCGCTATACCGTGTTTCGCTGGGATCTCGAATTGGGACTCGTTCCCGTGCGCCATCCCGACCGCATCCAGATGGATGATCTGATCGGTTATGAACGACAGAAGGCAGTCTTGACTCAGAACACGGAAGCTTTTGTCGCTGGAAAACCAGCCAATAATGTTCTGCTCGTCGGTTCACGCGGAACCGGAAAATCTTCTTCCGTCAAGGCACTGCTTAACCAATACGCTGACATGGGCTTGCGGTTAGTGGAAATCACCAAACATGACCTGCGTCATCTTTCTTCGATTATGCAAGCCTTGCGCGAACGCGGCAAAAAATTCATTTTGTTCATGGATGATCTTTCGTTTGAGGAATTTGAAATCGAATACCGCCATCTGAAGTCAATGATGGAGGGCGGTGTGGAAACGAAGCCGGACAATGTTTTAATTTATGCTACCTCCAATCGGCGACATTTGGTTAAAGAGACATGGAATGACAGAGCCGGAGCCAATGCCGATGACATCCATTCATGGGACACCATCAATGAAAAAATCTCTCTGTCGGATCGGTTTGGCATAACCTTGACCTTTGCCCCGCCCAATCAGGATGAATATCTGCGGATTGTCGAATCGATAGCCCGCAAACGAAACATTTGTCTACCGTCTGCAGAGCTTCGCGCCGAAGCGATCAAATGGGAAACAGCCCATTCCGGACGCTCAGGGCGAATCGCCCAACAGTTCATCGCCCATCTTGAGGGCCGCGATATTGCCTGATCCCAATCATGGTCATTCAAAACTAAAATCCGGTGCAGCAAGAATAAATCTTCGCCGCACCGGATTTTCTGTTATAAATCACGCGATATTTGATAAATTTACAACTCGACCCATTGTGTCACCATACGGCCAATGGCCAAGCAACCGGTCAGACCTGGCGACTCAATACCAACCAGATTGATGAATCCCGGCAAATTCTTTTCTTTCTCATGCCGAATCACGAAATCTTTGACCGGGTCGGTCGGCGATTGCAGCTTGGGGCGCACTCCAGCCATATCAGAATTGATATCTTCCCGCTCCAGGAACGGCAAATAACTCTTTGCCGCCAGAAAAAACTCATCGCCATGTGCATCATCCACATCATAGTTGACCTGATCGACATGAAAGGCACTGGGACCCAACCGCGCCCTGCCATCAAGGCTCTTAGTCACATGGATGCCGAGACCCTTCAAGGCTTTCAACGGTGGCGGATAAACCAAGTGATTCAGCAGTTTCGATTTAGAAGCGGAAATGCCGAAGTACTCCCCCTTGACCCAATAAATATGAGTTCCCTCAATCTCGCTGTTTAAGCCAAGCCACTCGCCGACTTTATCAGACCACAGGCCCGCAGAATTAATCAACCAGGTGCAGGCCAGCTGATCCAGGTTGCCGTCAGGTCCCCGGAACGTCACTTCATATTCGCTGCCGTTATAATAGACATTTGTGACTTCGTGCCGGTAAGCGACGAAGTTGTTCTGACCGGCGCAGACTATATGCTCGAGTTTTCCCATCAATTTATGACTGTCAATAATGCCGGTCGATGGTGAATGAATCGCCGCCACAGCGGTGATGTTCGGTTCCATTTTGGCGATGGTTTGCCGATCCAGCAATACCAGGTCATTTACCCCATTGATTTTGCCCTGTTTGGCAATTTCTTCGATGTGATGAATCTCACTCTCTTCACGGGCAATGATCAGTTTGCCGATGCGTTGGTGAGGAATCGAGTGTTGGTTGCAGAAACTATACAACAATGGATTGCCTTCCACACAGATCTTTGCTTTCAGGCTGTTTGTCGGATAATACATTCCGGCGTGAATGACTTCGCTATTGCGACTTGACGTGTGCCAACCAAACTGTTGTTCTTTGTCAAACAGAGCGATACAGGCCTGCGGATACTGCTCGGTGATTTCCGCCGCTACCGCCAGTCCAACCACTCCGGCGCCAATGACAATGACGTCCACTTTGTCCATTTTGAAAACCCTCCTAGAATATATTACAGTTTATATCAGACCGATCCATTTCCACCAGGTAAACGCCGTGATAATCCACAGACCCCAAATGATCAGTCCGAGGATGATTGAAGTTTTCAACTGGTCGGAAACCGAATAATAACCGGCGCCGAATACGATGATATTCCCCATGGTGTTAAACGGCAAGAACAATGCATAGGCCATCATGATTGCCAAAGGCACGCAAAAAGGAATAATCGGGAAGTTCATCGCCTGCGCCAGGCCGATATAGATCGGAATCATCACACCGGTCATGGCCGTTGTGGTTGACCAGATTACATGACTGAAGATGGAGAAACCCAATAATATAATCAGCAGCGGCATCATTGGCAGCGATTGCAGGCCAAGACCAGCCATAACTGCCTTAACCAGCCATTCAAATGATTTTGTATTCATCAGCACGCCACTAAGCGTGAGCACACCGCCAAAATAAACAAACAGTTCCCATGGCAGGGACTTTTCGGTTTCTTTCCACTCCAGGACGCCGATGCGCGGCAAGAAAATTAAAAGACCAACAACAAAAGCAATCATTGTTGAATCAAATTTGTGAATACTGTCAGTCGACCACATCCCAAGCGCCAGCAAGAAATAGCCAACAGCTTTTTTTTCCGACAGACTCATCGGACCCATTTCACTCAGCTGTTTATTGATATAGTCCATTCCGCCGGGTACACTCTTGACTTCAGCGGGAAACAATCGCAAACAAAGCCACAAGGTAACTGCTAAAATGACGATATTGGTTGGCACAGCAGCCAATGCCCAGAAACTCCAGGTGGTAAATACTGAAGCGCCAGCCGCTCCGGCAATCAGGCCAATCGCTACCGGGTTTGGAATTGTGCCGGTCAGGAATGCTGAACCGGTGATATTGGAGGTAAATGTAGCAGACAACGCCAGCGCCTTGCCGAAGTTGGACTGACCCGGTTTTGCGTTGTAGGCAGTCGCAATGCCTTCAATAATGGGCAGCATGGCAGCCGTGCGCGCCGTGTTTGACGGCGTGAATGGCGCTATGATAAAGTTCGCCAGCATTGACGCTGCTATTGCGCCAGCAGGCGTTTTGCCCATACTTTTCATGATTGTCAAAGCGATACGTTTGGCGACACCAGTCTTGGTCATGGCAATTGAGAGAACAAAACCAGTCACCAACAGCCATAATGAGGGAGAAGCAAAACCACTGACGGCAAATGCCGCATTACGGATCAGGCTGCCATCTTTAGCCAGCGCGCCTGTCGGATTGCCGACCCAAAAATAAAGCAGAGCGACAATTGCAAAGGTGCTCACCGCGAAGTTGATGCCGATGGTGATCCAGATCACAACCGCCGCACCAAAGATCGACAAAAGCTTATGCTGGACAAGTGTCATTCCCGTAGGTGTTGGTAGCAGCCAAATCATAAAAAATACTGCAATTGACAGAATCAGGCCATATTTTTTTCCCCACTGCTCAAACGTCACCTAAACCCCACCCTTTCGTCTAAAGATTCGCAATCTTATAATATATAGGAATCGGTCCTGGGTCAAAGTATTATCAACGAACAGCGCCAATTCAGCAACCAACGACGAAATGGGCCTACGAACGGATTATGATTTTCGGACTCATATCAAATGGGAAAATGGTCTTTAAGTTTGGACGCATAGACCCTGCCTACAGGAATTTCACGCAACGAGTTTTTCATGATTAACAGGTAGCCGCGATGAAACCAGTTGGCAAGTTGAGCAATTTGATTGATATTGACGATGAAGTTTCGATGACAACGAAAGAAATTGGCGGGATCCAGCATCCCCTCCAGTTCGTTCAAGCGATTGCGGATTTCATAACGCTTATCATCGACTGTTTGCAGAAAAACTTGCCGATCTTCTGCTTCAAACAACTGAATCTGACTTATTTCAATCACTTCCAGGCGGTCGCCTGCCTCGGCCAATATTTTGTTCAAGTATTTTACCGGCTTGGCTCGAGTGATATTGCCGATACGATTCTTCACCCGTTTGATAACACGTTCGATATCGGTTTCGTCAAACGGCTTTAACAAATAATCCACCGCATCGACTTCAAACGCATCAACGGCGTAATTGCTGAACGCGGTAACAAATACCATCAACGGCGGGTTCTTAGTACTGGAGAGTTTGCGCGCCAACTCCATACCAGTCATTCCAGGCATCTGAATATCAACAAACATTACATCTACAGACTGTTTGCCCAGCCACACAAATGCATCTTCAGCATTATGAAGAACGCCGACTACCTCAATTTCACCGGAGGTTTCAAGCATACACTTCAATTCATCGCACATCGGCAATTCATCATCAACAATAATCGATTTAAATCGCATAGGGCCTACCCCTCCTGACGTCGTATAATCGGCAACCTGATTTGCACGAGGGTTCCTTTGCCCTGTTGACTCGTAATTTTCAGGCCGAATTTTTTTCCAAAGGTAGTCTGAATTCGTTTATGAATATTATTCAAGCCGATTCCGGCGCTACTTGCGCCGCGATTTAAATGGCCGTCAAATTTTACAATTTGCGCCAATCGACCAGCGGAAATTCCTAATCCGTCATCTTCCACATCGACCAACAGGCAGTCTTCATTCTTGTATATGCGCAGTTGCAAATTTCCACCCGAGCGTTTTGACGACAAGCCGTGCTTGATTGCATTTTCCACCAACGGTTGCAGGGAAAATATCGGCAACATCACATCCATCAATTCGGTCTGAATCATTTCACTCACTTGAATCCGGTCGCCAAAACGGGACCGTTCCAGTCGGACATAAGAATGCACCAGGTCCATCTCTTCGGCCAAAGAGACCATATCGTGCGAACGTTCCAGGGATTGTCGCAAAAAATCAGATAAATCCTTTATCCTGGCGCGGGCTTTTTCTGGCGCCGTTCTGACCAAGGCCCGTATGGTGCTCAAGGTATTGAATAGGAAGTGTGGATTGACCTGTGCTTTTAGCATGTTGTATTCAGCCTGAGACAACATGATTTTCTGTTCATCCAACTGGCGCTTGTCTAGCATCAGACTTAAATAATCAGCGATTCCCTGCACCATTTCCAATTCGTACGGCGTAATCAAGTCGCCATCGGCTTTAAAAACCATCAATGCGCCGCATAAATTGCCGTCAATCATCAATGGCGCCCTGATCAAGCTCGACAAGCTGCACCGGTGATCGTCCCGGCAACCCCAGGCAGGTTTGTCAATTTCAAGGATCCCCCGTTCATATTCCCCATGCCATGTTTCAATAGCGACTGGCAAACTGTCACCAGGACGATGGTACGCCTGCCCGGTTCCGGCGAACGCCAAAAAGTGCTGCGTATCGGTCAATGCCACGGCAGCAGCATTGGTCTCCAGCCGGAGGATGCTGACAATTTTTCCTGCCGTTTTTGGGTTAAGACCTTCACTCAGCAATTCCGTACTTTGCTGAATCAGACGCATTGAGCGTTGTGCCGCCTTTGCCTGAACTTTGTCCTGTTCCTGAAATACGTCGCGCACGATATAAACAAATAGTCCGACAGCCAGAGTGTTGGCGATGATGGTTGGAATGCCGATAATTTTTTCCAGCTCCCAGGCACGTTCAAACGGTTCTGATATTCCCAGCACCAACAATTTCAACATCACTTCGGCACAAAGGCCGGTAGTCAAAGCAACCGGCAATTCGAGCCGGCGTGAGCGAAATTTGTAATAAACGAAGCCGCTAATCAGCCCAGCGACAATATTGGCCAATACGGAAGCCCACATGGTATAGCCACCCATGAAATAGCGTGGCAGCGCACCCAACAAACCAGCGCCGACACCGACCCAGACTCCGCCGATCAAACCACCGGCAATTGGTCCGACGATACGGGTATTGGCCATCGATCCCATTACGGGAATCCCTAAAAAATTGCCAAATGCAGAAAAAGCACCGAATACTAAGGCCAAAATCAATTTGTCTCGGCTACGGAATGATGATTGCGACAAAGCGTGCCTGACTGCGGGCAGGCGCGTGGTCAGGTAGGCAATAATCCCTATCAATCCTACATTGCGGGCAATATCAAGTATCAGCGGCCACTGCATATTCAAGTCGCTTCCTCACAAATTGCATAGTGCAAGATTCCAAGAAAAAACCTGTCATGCTTTATATGACAGGTTTTTATAATTCAGTGCGACGATTACCTAGGTAGCAAAAAGGGCGCCAATACCTTTTGACAATCAACCGCCGTCATGCCTTCAATTAAAATTAGTTTTTTGCGACTTTGCGCACCTGAAAGCAGTTTGACATGAGAGTTTGACACACCAAACACTTCTGCCAGGTAGCGCAGACATTGTTTGGTGGCTTCGCCATCGACCGGTGCTGCATCCACTGCCAATTTCAACCGCCCATCATGGATTCCCCGAATCTTATTGGCGCCAGATCGCGGCTGAACCTGGATCGCGATGGAAACTCCGCAGGGTAATTCCTTGATTTGAAGCTCCTGCTCAGGCAAGATCAGTTATCATCTTCTTCATCTTTTTTCAGCATCTCCAACTGAGCCGCCAGCAGGGTTTTTTGCCGAATGCGAAACACTTGGGCATGTTTGCGCAATTCTTCATATTCAACATTCATCCGACGGACTTTGGCGGCGGCTTCATCAAGCATCCGTTGTCCCCGGACATCCATTTCCTTCATCATCAATTCACATTCGCGCTTGGCGTTTAACTTGACCTCTTCGGCCGTTTCCTGCGCAATCACCAAGGTGCTGTGCAAGGTAGCTTCCATGTGCTGATAGTGTTCCAACTTCGTGGTCAATCGTTCAACATTTTCTTTCAGGTCCATCGTTTCCTGCAGCAAACGTTCATAGCTCGTAGCTGCTTCTGCCATAAACAGATCGACTGCGGCAGGATCATAACCTCGAAATTCTTTTTTGAACTTCTTGTTTTGAATATCCAGCGGTGTCAGCACGAGTCCACCCCTTCCAATTATGCCGGTAGTTTTATAGATTTATATGTATCTTTTCAACAAGACACCCGTCCGACCCTTTTTTGTCTGTCCGGTAATTTCAACAACTTCGATACGACCACGACCGCGAAAGGAAATTACATCTCCCGCTTTCACGTTTTGTGACGCATTTTTGGCATCTTTCCAGTTGACCTTCACTTTTTCCGACTGAATTTCTTCAGTCATCTGGGTGCGCGACATGCCAAACCCGGCTGCGGCGACCGAATCGAGCCGCAGGGATGCAACCGTGGACCGGATTTCCTTGACTGTCTCCGGTTTTTGCTGCAAGGCTGAGAATTCGATTGTTTTTACTTTAACGTTTGCCGCGCCAATCCGTTGCAGTTCACTGAGCAAAAATGCACTGATTGAAGCATCAGCGATAATCTGGCATCCACCAGCCAACATAAGGATATCGCCAATAACGCCCCGTTTAATTCCCAGGGCCAATAGTCCACCAAGAACATCACGATGCGAAAGATCATAGTAGCGGGCATCCCACTCGACAGCAACCGCAACCAGGGAAAAATCAACTTCGCCGCGGAACTCTTTATGGACAAAAGCAGCCCGGACTCTTTCAGCACCGATATAGCCGCCGGCAGACCGCAGTTCCAGATTTTCTTCATAAGCTGCCGCTGACTCTGCGATGGAATACCCATGCGGGTCCAAAAACTCGGTCAACTGGAATCGCCGGCTGTGCACAACCGCTTCCGCCGCAGTGATGATCCTGGAAGCTACTTCATGGTCGCCGGTCGAGCGATAGTAGCGGAGAATTTTATCCCGATCAATCATTGGTCCTTGCCCATATCACGGGAACGGGCTGTAGCCGCAACAACCGCTTCAATCAGGGAAGCCCGAATCGAATGAGTTTCCAGCATATGTACTCCAGTAATCGCTGTGCCCCCCGGTGAAGTGACCATATCTTTCAATTTTCCCGGATGTTCGCCTGTTTCCAATACCATTTTTGCAGCGCCGAGCATCGTCTGCGCCGACAGTAATAAGGCGTTCTGTCTGGAAAACCCGACCCGGACGCCAGCGTCTGAAAGTGCATCCAGCATGAGGAAGAAGAAAGCCGGACCACTGCCTGACAAGCCAGTGACAGCGTCCATCATCGACTCTTCCACCACGACGGACCGACCGACAGCGGCAAACATTTCAGAAATCATCAGCGCCACTTTTTCATCGGCATGCGTTCCTCTGGCAACGGCTGACATCCCCTCGCCAACAGCGACCGGCGTATTGGGCATGACCCGGATTACCGGCACGCCAAGCAGATATTTCTCCATCGTGGAAATTTTAATCCCGGCAGCAATCGAAACCACGATTGTTTTCTTTGGCACCACTTTGCCGATACTCGCCAGCACGGTCGCCATTACTTGCGGTTTTACCGTCAGAAATAAAATTTCGGAAGAACTGGCGACGGCAGTGCTCGAGTCAGCAGTTTGAACCGAATAACGCTCTTTTAAATATTTTAGGCGCTCCGGCACTACATCATTTATTGTCAACTGTTCCGGTTTTAACAACCCCTTGGCTAACAAGCCGCCGATCAACGCTTCGCACATCGCGCCGCCGCCGATAAAGCCGATTTTTTTATTTACCAGCATCAATGGTCCCTCCCTTGTTTTTGCCCCCGCCACGGTAACATCGCCTGTTCTTGTTCAAAGGGTCGTTCGTTCGAATATACTAAAACATCTGATGGCGCAAATAAAAATATCGCTGCGGAAATTCGTTGTACCGTGCCGCCGACTGCATAAGTGATACCGCTCATGAAATCAATTGTTCGTTTGGTTGTTTCCGCATCCGTCCGGTCGAAATTGACCAGCACGGTTTTTCCGTTCGTCAGATTTTCCGCAATCTGTTGGGCATCGTCAAATCCGCTCGGTTGTGTCAGAACCAGTTTGTTTTTTCCGGTTGTCGCCGTTGCAATCATCGGTGATGGATGCGGCGACTTGTAAGGTTGCGGCAGAGCTGGCGCAGAAGGCGGCGGTTCGGGCGGCGCTGTCCAGCGCGGTTTACTGTCTACTGGTTTCGACGACCGTTCAGTCTTTCGGTCCTGACGAGGATTGGATTTTTCCACTGGCTTTGCCGGCTGTTCGTCTGTTTCTTCCGCTTCCACCAGACCCAGTGCATTCCAAAGTTTATCGAAAAGCTTCAATGCTTATCCTCCTCTTAGCGGGTTGTCCGCTCACCAAAAATACCGGACCCCACACGAATCATGTTGGACCCTTCTTCGACTGCGACAGTATAGTCATGGGTCATGCCCATAGAAAGCCAGCGAAATTGCTCGGGTTTTGCCACAAGATTCTTTAGTCTGTCAAATATTTGTCGGGTTTGACGAAAGATCGGCCGAGTTTGTTCGGCTTGCGCAAAAAAGGGAGCAATCGTCATCAGCCCGCATAAACGAATATTGGGCAAGGCTTCGAGAGCAGACGTCACTGCAACTGCGTCAGCAGGCTCAATGCCAAACTTACTATCTTCACCGGCAACATTGATTTGCAGCAAAATATCCTGAACTTTTCCGGCGAGTCTCGCCTGTCGGTCAATTTCTGATGCCAATTTCAGGCTGTCTACCGATTGGATTAGCGAAAATAACGCGACCGCCTGCTTAACCTTGTTGGTTTGCAAGTGACCGATCAAATGCCATTGAACTGATAAATCCGCTAAGCCGACAATTTTTTCCGCAGCTTCCTGCACCCGATTTTCAGCCAAAATTGCCAATCCGGCGCTAAACGCTTCACGGATCCGTTCGGTTGATTGCGTCTTTGTAACCGCAACAATTGTGACCTGTTGCTGATCAACAGAATTAAATAAGGCCGTCGCATTTTCAATGATCAAGATTCCGGCCTCCAGTACCGACTGTTTTTATTTTTCTATTATATCGCCGGGGCGATTGCCCTGTCAAAGAGACATCAATACGCCGAACCGGCCCGCGGTTCCTCCGCTGGCCCGATGCGAAAAAAAGATATCCGACTGACGCGCGGTGGAAATTCCGGCGACATGAATATTATGTGAAGCGACCCCGGCTGTCAGAAACTGCAGTTGGTTCCAGTGCCATAAATCGAGCTGCCAGTGCCCAGGTGTTGCTGGACGGGAAAAGCTCTGCTCGTTGTTCCAGTGTTTACGAATTTCCGTCATTACCGGCTCGTCGACTTCGTAATCTTCCGGGCCGATCGAAGGGCCAATCCCAACCAAACAGTCAGCCGGTTCCGTGCCAAAATTTTGTTGCATACATTGAAGTGTTTTGGGTCCGATTGATTTTTCGGTTCCTTTCCAGCCGGCATGGCTAAGGCCAATCACCTGGCGAACCGGATCAAAAATCAACAAAGGAACGCAATCGGCGAAAAACAGCAACAACGGCAAGCCGCGTGTATTGGTCACCAACGCATCCGTTTCTGCAATACGCTTGCCGGCATAGCTGTTATCAACAATCGCCACCGCAGTTTCATGGACTTGGCCGGAAGAAACTACGCGTCGGACATCCACGCCAACTGCCCCGCAAAACCGCTGTCGATTGATTTGCAGGTTTTGTGCCAAATCGTTAACTTTAACCCCTAGATTCAAGGTTGACAAGCCGCCCGAACTGACACCGCCGTCACGGGTAGAAATGCCGTGGGTTAACCCCTGTTGCTTTAATGCCGCAAAATAAGCCCAACGCACTCCGTTTTTATGCTCAGTAAATTCAATTTGTGGCGCCATGATTATCTAAAATAGCCTCCTCATCCGTTGCAAACACCACACCTGCGACAACCGTCAAAACATACCGACGTAACCGCTTCTTGCAAAGCTCGTTCCAGTTCAGTCCAGAGATACGCGCGGCTAACTCCAACATCAATGTTGTCCCAGGGGAATACTTCCTGCTGCGCACGTTGTCGATACAGATATTCCGCTTCCACAACTTCGCTTTGTTTTAACGCTTGTTTCCAGTATTTTCGTCCACCCAGTTGGTGCGCCAACAAAACTACCCCGCCGAGGCGTTGGTCGCCACGGGCTAACATCCCTTGCAAATACGCCTCACGTAGTGATTCCGACTGAATTCGGATCTTTTTTTCTTTGCCCAGACTCTTTTCCAATTGTTTCAACCGATGAGCCACAATTGTCTGATCAACCATCGGTAGCCACTGAAACGGAGTAAACGGCTTCGGCACGAAGGGATTAACGCTCAATGTCAGCGTTCCCGGTCGTCCACTGGCTTTCATCCGTTGCATGACCAGCAGCGCCAGTTCGCTGATCGCCGCGATGTCCTGGTCGGTCTCTGTCGGTAATCCTAGCATAATGTACAATTTTACATTGGGAATTCCTGCTTGCAGAGCCATGCCGACAGTGCGCAGCAAGTCTATATCACTGATGCCTTTATTGATCACCCGCCGCAATCGTTCGCTGCCTGCCTCAGGCGCCAGCGTGATCGTGCGATGACCACTTTTCGCCAATAAATCAACCAGTTCCTGGGTAGTCGAGTCGGCGCGCAGCGATGCGACCGAAGTTGCCGTGTTTGTGCTGGATAACATCGAGCACAATAATTCCATGTCAGGAAAGTCCGATACGGCGGCGCCAACCAAGCCAATTTTTTTGTTTTGCGACTTTGCATGATCAATGCCGGTTCGGATGCTGTCCAGCGAACGCGAACGCGGCGGACGGAAACAATAGCCCGCCATGCAAAAGCGGCAATGCCGGCCGCAGCCTCTGGCAACTTCCACCAGATACAAACTGTCAAACTCAGTATTGCTTGCAACAATCGCCGTTTCACCGCAAAACTTGTCCAATTGTTTGATTTGGCGGCGAACGACCGGGTGCAACGGTTGGTGGAATCGGGGCACATACAGACCAGGCACAGCTGCCAGGTTTTGCAGCACATGATCGCGCGACAGGCTCGCGGCGGCGCCGGAATGATAAACGTCCAACAAGTCCTGAATAACTTCTTCACCTTCGCCGATCACAAAAACATCGATAAAGGGGGTTAGCGGCTCCGGATTAAAAGTTGCGCAAGGACCGCCGGCAATGACGATCGGGTCTGTCCCGGTCCGCTGGGAACAACAGATGGGAACCCGCCCCATCTGCAAGATGTCAGGGATGTTGAAATAGTCGAGCTCAAAAGAAACTGCCAAGCCAATCAGCTGAAATTCATTAAGCGGCCGCTGATTTTCCAGCGTCAGTAGCGGTGTTGCCGAACGCAGATACTCCTGCCGGTCTGCGGCAGAAGGCAAAAAAGCCCGTTCACAAGCCGTGTCAACCCGTGAGTTGATTTCGCGATAAATAATCTGAAAGCCCAGATTGGACATCCCGAGGTGATATTCATTAGGAAACACCAGTGCAAAACCGGTTTTCGCCCCTGGTGCAGAAAGCTGGACCCCTGTTTCATTTGCCAGGCGTTGTTTGAGTGCGTCGATCAGTTGCCAATTCATGTGTTTATTATGTCATACCTGGATTAATGAGGCAACCTTGCGCCGAGATGTGCAGAAAAAAGGGGCCGGAGACTCTGGCAAAAGCCACTTCCCTACCCCAAGAACGCAATTCATTATATCGCCCAGGTCGGATCTGTCCATTCCACTGGTTTTCCCTGCCGCAACGATGCCGGTAGGTCAAGTAAGCGTTGGTTGCTGGAGCCGCGATAGGCCAGGCTGATATCCCGCTGCTCCAATAAAAATGGGCCGTCAATTAAAACATCAGTGACTGAAAGCAGTGCCGCAATATCCGCATTACTCCTGCTTTGCTCCAATAATGCTTCAAAGACAAAGCCGGTATAGGTGAAAATCGATAACCCGCGTTGTTTCGCTACCTGACCGATTTCGGCCAATGCGCCTGCCTGTAAAAACGGCTCGCCGCCGGAGAATGTCACGCCGCTTACCAAGCTATTGGTTGGCAATTGAGCAATAACCTCGGCCGCAGTCGAGTCATATCCGCCGGTCAGGTCCTGTGTTGCAGGGTTATGGCAACCGGGGCAATGATGCCGGCAGCCTTGGACAAAAACGACCATCCGAATGCCGGGGCCATCTACGACGCTTTCTTTAACCAGTCCTGCCAACAGCAGCTTCATCTTCTCGCACTCCCCAGTTAAAAATGCGAAACACGGTGGTTTAATTCTGCCTGTTTTGGGTCGTTAAACCGCTCAATTGTCGATAAATAGCCGGTAATCCGGCGCACCCGACGTACTGATGCCGCGCTGCAAACCGGGCAGCAGTCAGATTCTATGACTCCGATATGGCCGCAGGAGTCGCAGAAATCGACCGGGAAATTGATCCCTGCATAGCCAACGTCAGCTTCTGCCATACAACGCAAAATATCTTCAACGGCTTTGGGATTGTTAACCGGCGGTGAATCAAATTCCACATAGCTGATATGGCCAGCATTGGTGTATTTATGATAAATTCCTTCGCGACGCATTTTTTCAAATGCACCAATCGGGTAGCTAACAGGGATATGGAAAGAATTGCTGTAATACTCCCGATCCGTAACCCCTGGAATAATCCCGTACTCCTTGCGATCCATCCGGACAAAACGGCCGGATAACCCCTCAGCCGGTGTGGCGATCAGTGTAAAATTCAATTTATATTTTTCGATTGCTCGATCAGTTTTGTCGCGCATGAAGGCGACAATTTCCTCACCCATCGACTGCGCCTCATCACTTTCGCCGTGATGCTTGCCAACCAGGCTGATCAATGTTTCGGCTAGTCCGATAAAGCCGATGGATAGGGTTCCGTTTTTGATGACCTGCTCAATGGTATCGTTGGGTCCGAGTTTTTCCGACTCCATGTATAAACCCTGCCCCATCAAAAAGGGCAGGTCTTTGACTTTAAGTTCAGCTTGCACCTGGAAACGATGGTAAAGTTGCTCGCAGATCAGATTCAGCATTTCGTCCAGTTGTTGATAAAATTTCATTAAATTGCGTTCGGACTTTATCGCAATGCGCGGCAAATTTAAGGTAGTAAAGCTCAAATTGCCTCTTCCATCCGTTACAGCTGGACCATTGATATTGGCAATGACACGAGTCCGGCAACCCATATAGGATACATCAGTTCCATACGGTGCATTGTAAGAAGAATCCATAAAACTAAATGTGGGATTCAACCGTTTCGACGCCACGCGGATTGCCAGTTGAAACAAATCATAGTTGGGATCCTGTGGGTCAAAGTTTATGCCTTTTTTTATCCGGAAAATAACATTGGGAAATATCGGATTCTCGCCTTTACCGAGTCCCTTATCATAGGCGCGAAGCAAGTTTCGCGTAACCGCCCGGCCTTCCGGGCTGATTTCCGTACCGACATTCAGGCTGGAAAACGGCACTTGCGCGCCAGCGCGTGAATTATGGACAAATATCCCCTGCGCTGTAAGGAAGTTTTCGTTATCGGCTACGGAAATATCGTATACATTCCGCTCCATCGGTCGCTCAACCAAAGAGTCGACAGCAATCGGGTAAAGTTGGCTGGCACGTTGCGTAACTTCATACAGCGACTGAACCTCGGCGTTTTTCGTCAGCAGCTGCTGCGCCCAGTTCCGCAGAGTTGCCTGATCAACCATGTCCCCCAATACATCATCCAAGCCGCTCTCAGCCGGTAAAAACAAACGACTGCATAATTCGCCAAACGGAATGGGCGCCGCAAATCCGTCAAGCGCGATAATTTCGGGGCGCAAACCGGCGACTTCTTCCAAGCGCTGTTGATCCGTCTGCGACAAAATTCTGCTGGCCAAATCGCTGGCCCATTCACATACTGTTTCCAGGCCTACGGGTCCGGTTAAATTTTGCAAATAGTTTGCGCCGCAGGTTTTAACGATTAGCGGCCGTATATAATCATAGTCAAACGGTTTCTCTTCCGGCGCAACGTTGAAGATGTCGAATTTTTCGCTGCCGTAAGTGCTGATACTGTAACAATTTCCAGCCATAGCCCATTTTCCGGCGTCAATGCGGGTCTGCGACATTGAAGAGGCCCTGCCGATCCGAGTCAACAACAACCAGATTCCATCGCGCAGTTCCTTGGAGTAGGTTGCCGCTATTTGTTGCGGCGCATCTGTTTTGCCAGCATAAACTTTGAAAAATCCATCCAGGAATGCCCGAATAATTGATTCGGAGGCGAAAAACACTTCTGTCGGCACTCGTTTTGTAGATATACCAGCGCCGCAAACATGGCGAACGAATGCTGCGAACCTGCTGCCGACACGACAAACCAAGTCGCCGTTATTGTTTGAACGGTCGATACGCAGTTCCGCCGTGAACAACGGGTTGATTTTGCGCAAAATCGCTGTGACATACGCTTCGGCTTTTATGTCGCAATTTTTGCCAGTCAATTCTGCTTCGGCAGAAGAACCACCGGCAACATAACAGCCAAAGAATCGGGCCAGATTTTCATCCAGCTCTACAGCATCCAGCGCATAACGACGTGAAGCGGGATAAGATCGCAAATCATACATGTGCCGTCGAATTTCTGCCTGCCATTTTGTTGGAACTAGTCCGACCTTGAGAACTTCAGGGTTGGCGGTTGCGACTTTGCCGGCGCCATCTAGTGTCATGATTGAATGATTGTCAGTTACAGCAACTGATTGGCCGCTCCTCAGGTTGACTTGCATAACTCGATTGAAATTATAATGTTTAATCGAATCGGTTATCTCTTTCAGTTCGGTTTGTCCAGTTTTGTAATTCAAACTGAGCGCTGCATAACGCCCTGCTTCAAATTTGAGATGAAAATCAGCCATGGAGACCGTTGCCATTTTCTCTTCCAGACGATCATAAACCCAGATTTGTTCATCTGCTGGCAGTGAATGCATGGAATTCAGATTATAGATCAATGCTTCCATCGCCTGAAACACTTCTTCTTCCGGAACATTTTTCATGAAAGGCGCCATGTCCCGATCGAAATAGGCAAAACTTTGCCCGCCATACATGTCATTCTGCGAAGACTGCAAAATGATTGCCGCCAATGCAGTAGCCGAGCTAGGCCGTTTAGGCGGGCGAATGTAGCCGTGTCCATTGTTAAACCCATCATGTAATAATCTGCCAAGCGGTATTTGCACACAGTTCAAGGTTTTACCATAGAAATCAAGATCATGAATATGAATATCGCCACGCAGGTGTGCCTGCGACATATGCTCAGGAATCAGGCGGGTCAAATAATACGCTTTGCTGGCGGCGCTGGCAATCTGCAGCATCTTGGCCGACGGAGAATTGGATACATTGGCATTATCACGGCTGGTTTCCACCAAAATATCCTGCACGGCATCCATCAGTTCCGATTTTCCGTCGCGGATCCGGCTGCGCTTTGACCGATACAAGATGTAGGCTTTGGCAGTTTTGGCATGACCGCGTTCAATCAACACCTTTTCAACCATGTCTTGTACTTCTTCAACGCTGCACACTTGCCCATTGTATTTTTGTTTCAACATTCGCAAAACATCCAGGGTCAGCTCCATCGCCATTTCACGATCTGAACCGCCGACAGATTGCGCAGCCTTATAAATTGCTTCAGTAATTTTATTGGGATCAAACGATACATCCCGACCATCTCGTTTACGGATTCTTGTCAACATATTTATTTCCCACCCTCTTGTGCGATCGCTTCCAGTTTTGCATTGGCAACGGCGTTATCCTTAAGCGCCTCCAGTTCCTGCATAAAATTATCGATATCAGTGAATTCCCGGTACACGGAAGCAAAACGGACATAAGCTACATGATCAAGGTTTTTCAGATGCTTCATCAGGACTTCACCTATGAGCCTGGAAGGAATTTCCCGTTCCATGGAATTTCTTAGCTCTTTTTCAACCTTGTCCGCTGTTTCTTCCAAAACATTAAGCGATATAGGACGTTTTTCACAGGCCTTCATCAATCCATTGAGGATTTTTGACCGGTCAAAAGCCATACGTCGGCCATCTTTTTTGATTACGCGCAACGGCAAGTCTTCCACCATCTCATAGGTGGTGAAGCGTTTAGCGCACTGCAGGCATTCGCGCCGACGGCGGATCGAATTGCCTTCCTCGGCCGCGCGGGAATCAATTACCTTACTGTCATGAAATTCACAGAAAGGACATCGCAACACACATCGCTCCTCGCTTATCCATATGTTGTATACCACTTAATTATAATACGCAACATATTGTATAATTCCTGCTGAAATCAAAAAAATTTTTAATTATTTTTTGATTTCAGCCGAGTGTGAGCATAAAAAAATAGGTTCGGGAAATTCCCGAACCTATACTATGAGACGTCGAGATAAATTAGGCAGTTTTAAATTTGCGCTCCATGCGTTTTTGTTCATCATGTTCTTTCCAAATAACCCAAATGGGGCTTGCGTTGAATATGGAAGAATACATCCCTGAAACAAATCCGATTAGCAAAGCAAAGGAAAAGTTCTTTGTTGTTTCACCGCCAAGGAAGTATATCGAAGCTGTTGCAAACAGGACAGTCAAAACAGTATAAATCGAACGGGTCATTGACTGCCAAATGCTTCTGTCGACCATTTCGGGTATGGTTTCACCTTTTTTCATTGCTTTCATATTTTCGCGAATTCGGTCGAAGATAACAATGGTGTCATTAATAGAATAGCCAATAATTGTTAGAAGAGCAGCAACAAAGGAAGCATCAATTTCCATTCGCAAAATCGAAAAAACACCCAACACTACCAGTACGTCGTGTATCAACGAAATAATCCCGGCAACGCCAAACCGATATTCAAACCGGTATGAGATATATGCAATCATAATAAGCCAGGATAAAAGCAAAGCGATAATCGCTTCGCGGGCCAATTCCGCGCCAATCGTGGCGCCGACTTTTTCCACGCGCATGATATCGAACTTGCCAATTTTTGTTGAAAAAGCCTCAAGCACAGACTTTCTTTCAGATTCGTTAAGCACATGGGTACGAATGATTACGTTAGGCGCAGACTCGGTTTTTTCTGTTGCGGCCAACTGGATCGTGCTGTTCTCTAACTTAAAATCCGCTAAAACATGCCGAATTTCCGCAACAGTGACCGGTTTAGCAAATTTCAGATCCATTAAAGTTCCGCCAGTGAAATCTATGCCTAAATTGAATCCCTGCGTTATGATTGAAAACAAACCAGGCAAAACAATTAAGAGCGAAATGGCGAAAAACCAATATTTTCGTGAAATAATCGAAAATTTCATGCAATCATCCCCTACGCTCCATAGATTTTGCCATTTTTAAACATATTGGCATTCATCAGCATCTTGAGTAAAATCTTCGTAACTGTAATGGCAGTGAACATGCTAAGTAAGATACCGATACTTAACGTGACTGCAAATCCCTTAATTGGTCCGGTTCCGAGGAAAAACAAGATAACTGATGCGAATAAGGTCGTCACGTTCGAGTCAAAAATCGTCGCAAATGCCCTGGTGAATCCAGCATCCATAGCTGCACGCAGGGTTTTTCCATTACGGTATTCTTCCTTGAATCGTTCAAAAATAAGAACGTTGGCATCAACAGCCATGCCCATTGACAAAATAATCCCTGCTATTCCCGGCAGCGTCAGCGTCGCATTAAGCATTTTAAGGCAAACCAGCAACAATACCACATATAGTAGCAGGCTCACATTGGCGACTACACCGGAAAGCCGATAGAACCCAAACATGAAGACAACTATTAGAACAGTACCAACGAGAAATGCGGTTTTGCTTTTCTCTTTGCTGTCATCACCTAACGTCGGGCCAACTGTGCGTGTTTCCAAAATATCTACTTTTACAGGTAAGGAGCCTGACCGTAAAAGAATTGCAAGGCGTTCTGCTTCTTCAATCGAACGATTTCCGGTAATCACTGCCTTGCCGCCCATTATCGGTTCATTTACTACGGGGTTTGTCAACACCTGTTTGTCAAGCAATATTGCAATATGTTTGCCAACGTTCTTGCTTGTCAGAACGCCGAACGCTTTTCCGCCAGCTTCAGAAAACTCCAACGAAACAAGATTCTGTTTTGATTGGTCAATCTGTGCACGTGCATCTTTTAAATCTTTACCAGTAATGTGCGTAACTCCAGCCTCATCCTGAAATTCCATCAACGCTGTTTTACCGATCATTTCGATTGCTTTTTCCGGTTCTTTTACTCCCGGAAGCTCGATGATAATCCGGCGTTCACCCTGGCGTTGGATGACTGGTTCCGTCAGCCCCAGCTCATTAATCCGTCTTTCAATAACTTTGACAACACGCTTGACGGCATCTTCATCAACTTTGGCTTCAGGCGTATCAACGGCCTCAAGCACAACATGAGTGCCCCCCTGCAAATCAAGTCCTTGCTTGACGGATAGCGCCAAAGGGGTAATGTAATAGCCACAGACAAGAACAATGATTGCCATCACGGCCAAAAACTTAGTTAGTTCTGCCGATCTCAAGAAGTTTCCCCCCAACCGTTCTTTTTTCAAACATGATTATTATATGCCTTTGTCAGCTTGAGTGTCAACGAAAACAAGCCCGATGACAAAAGGTAAACCTAAACATTACTCAATGATAATTGCTGAACAGCTATATTGGGACAAAATGCAACCGCGGCCGGCACATCTTGCCCCAATATCATATTCGTATTGGTTTTAACGATGGAAAACAGTTTATTCCGCCGGTGCGTTGTTGCCCCGGGGCGGCTGTTGATGGCTGACTGCCGTACGAGCAATCTCCACTTCAACCTTTTCCGCGATTTGAATCGTAGCAGATTTGTCATTCAGACGCAGAATGACTCCATAAAGTCCGCCGATCGTGACAATCTTATCGCCTTTTTTCAAATTGGATAAGAATTCAGCGCGCTTTTTCTGTTCTTTTTTCTGTGGACGCCACAGAATGAAATAGAAAACAACGGCCATTAAAATCAGTGGCCAGGACCCTTGGATAAATTGATCGATTTCAGGAGAAATTGAAGGCAAGTATCTCACTCCTTATGTTTTATCTTGAATATCGTTCTACAGGCTGCAGGAAAAGTCCTGCATCATTTGAAATTTTTCGCCCAAAATAATCTGCGAAATTCGGGGAAGCAGTCGCTCAGGATCGATTCGCGCAGTCCTTTCATCAGTTGAATCAGATAATGCAAGTTGTGAAGACTCATTAACCGCAGACCGAATATCTCGTCGCAACGGATCAAATGGCGCAAATAGGCGCGCGAGTAGTTTCGGCAGGTATAGCAATTGCACTCCGGATCGAGCGGCGAAAAATCCTCGGCATAGGCGGCATTGCGAATGACAACTCTGCCCTGCGAGGTGATAGCGGTGCCATTGCGGGCCACCCGGGTCGGAAATACGCAGTCAAACATGTCAATTCCGCGCGCGACTCCTTCAATCAAACAATCCGGAGTCCCGACTCCCATCAGGTACCTTGCTTTTGCATCAGGCAAATAAGGTACTGTTTGCTCCAGCACCTCATACATCAGCGGTTTTGGTTCGCCGACAGAAAGTCCGCCAATTGCATAACCGGGGAAATCCATGTCAACCAGCTCCTCGGCGCTTTCCCGTCGCAGGTCCGCATACATACCGCCCTGGACAATGCCAAACAGCGCCTGGTCCGCGCGATTATGAACCGCCTGACAACGCCGCGCCCAGCGGGTCGTCAGACGCATCGAACGGCAGGCGTATTCATAGTCGGCCGGATATGGCGTACACTCATCAAAGACCATGGCAACATCGGCGCCCAAAGCCATCTGAATTTCCATCGATTTTTCCGGTGACAGAAACTGAGTGGAACCATCATGGTGTGAACGGAACGAGACACCCTCTTCAGTTATTTTACGCAAATCACCCAGGCTGAAAACCTGAAATCCGCCACTATCCGTGAGAATTCCACCGTCCCAGTTCATAAAACGATGCAGGCCACCCGCTTTTTTCACGGTTTCATGACCCGGTCGCAAAAAAAGATGATAGGTATTGCCGAGAATGACGCCAGCGCCCATCGTTTTAAGCTCTTCCGGCGATAATGTTTTTACAGTTCCCTGCGTTCCGACCGGCATAAACATCGGCGTGTCAAAACTACCGTGCGGCGTATGCAACCGACCAGCACGGGCGCCGGTGACCGGGCATTTCCTGATTAATTCATAAGTTACCGAAGGCATTGCAGTTCCCCTTCCTCATTCAATGAACATCGCATCGCCAAAACTGAAAAAACGGTATTTCAGACGCACGGCTTCCAGATAGGCCTTTTTAACTTGGTTAGTGCTGGCAAACGCACTGATCAGCATTAGCAAGGTTGACTGCGGCAAATGAAAATTCGTGATCAACGCGTCAATCACTTGAAAAGAAAACCCCGGATAGATAAACAAATCTGACCAACTGCTGCCAGCCGTAAGAATGCCGGTCCTCGCCGCCGATTCCAGCGTGCGGACCGCGGTTGTTCCAACGGCGACAACACGCCCGCCAGACTGTTTCGTCTGCTGGATTCGCGCTACCGTTTCTGTTGATACATTATAATATTCCCGATGCATCACATGCTCTGTCAAGTTTTCAATCCGCACCGGCCTGAAGGTACCCAGTCCGATATTCAGGGTCACAAAAGCAAAATCGGCCCCCTTGGCACGAACCGCCGTCATCAGTTCCGGCGTAAAATGCAGGCCAGCTGTCGGCGCCGCCGCTGACCCCTGGTCGCGGGCATAGATGGTTTGATAACGCTCTGGATTGGCCAGTTTTTCGTGGATGTAAGGCGGCAACGGCGTTTCACCCAGTTGATCCAGGACGTTTTCAAACAAGCCTTCATAGGTAAACCGGGCAATCCGTCCGCCATATTCTGTTGTTTCTTGAATTTCACAGGACAGACTGTCACCAAATATCGCGGTTTGTCCCGGTCGCATCTTTTTGCCCGGCTTGACGAGAACTTCCCAAACATCCTGCGAAATCCGGTGCAGCAAAAACACTTCCACTTTGCCGCCGCTATCGCTGCGGCGACCAATCAAACGCGCGGGCATCACTTTGGTATCGTTTGCGACAAGCAGATCACCGGGGCGCAGGTACTCGATCAAATCTTTAAATATACGATGCTTCAGACTACCTGTCTGGCGGTTCAACACCAGCAAACGCGATGAATCGCGCGGTTCAATCGGCGTCTGGGCAATCAGCGTTTCAGGCAGGTCGTAATCAAAATCTGACACCGTCAACATTCGCTCAATACCATTTATCAATTTTTACATCCTGATAATAATGTTTCAAAATGGAGATGAAATAATCCGAACCCGGATTGATCGCCTTTTCCGCCATTGTTTTGGCGCCCCACTGTGACAAGCCGACACCATGCCCCCAGCCAAAACCATCTATAAAAACAATTTCATTCTTTTGCCCGGTAATCCTGTGGAGTCCTTCCTTGTCGGTGAGCAATCCGCCGGAAGTGCTGGGCGGCAAGTTGATCTGAATCTGTTTTGTGTCACGGTCGCCATAACTGTCGGTGATATTGCTGTCGATGTTGGCAATCGGTACTGCTACTTTCAAATCAAACAATGTGCTGGGAACTGAAAGCAACTGTTGAAATTTTTCACCGGTCAGCGCAACCACACCATCTTTGCCAATGAGTGTAATCGTGCGAATTCGGCCGGAAATCCCGCGGTCCGGCACATTCATCGGCGCCGCTGTTCGTTTGGAAATTTCAAATGCTATCAAAGCGCCAATGGGATATCCCTGCGCTTTTAGCAGCCCATCCAGTTCAGCCGGCGTGATTCTTTTCTGCCACTGATAATATGGACTGGTCTGATCGGTGTCCGGCACTCCGCGTAAATAAGGATAAGCCTTCGATAAGACATTTTCGCTGTTTTCGGTATAGCCGCCGCCGCTCAGGTGGTAATAAGCCGCGGCCAGATAGCCCTGATGCGTCAGCACGATTCCCCGAGTGTCCTTGATTGCTTTGGCAATACGTGCATCTTCAACGGTCTGCCCTTCATACACCAGACAATCGCTGCTGGCGCAAAGGTCAAATCCCTCATTCTTATGTTTACCGACATTGTACAAGGCAAATGTACGAGTCGCCACCGCCTGTGCTTTCAATGCATGTTCAGGCCATTCGGCGGAGATGTCGCGAACCATCAATCCATAGACATATTCATCAACCGGCAGGATGTTCACAGCGGTTACGCCGTTCGAGCCCTGCGTCCGAAATACTTCCACCACACCGCGATAACGCCGGTTATTTATTTCAATCAAACGATCTTCCCGCTCCATGCTGTTGGATTTGCGCGGGGCAATGCGGAAGCGGTCGCCTTCCACTACTGTGTTGTTAATGACGAATTTCCCTTCGCGCAGTCCAATACGGGTTTTGACGCTGGCGGGATATTCAGCCTGAACTTTATTTGTGTCAACATTGACGATTTCATAGTTGCCGTTACTTTCGACCAGGACGCCGAATTGTTTTGTCATCAAACCAATCCGGACCGTCGGCTCATTGGTGTCCGGCGCTGCCAACACGCTGGCAGTTGTCATTGTACTCATTACTGCAACAAAAAAAACAAAGGCCAACAGGCTACTAAAATTTTTCGCTAAAAAACGCTTCACAACCGCACCTCCGCTTTTAGACATCTGCGACCTTTTTCAGTTTGTAATACCGTTCTTTTTCGCTGAAAATACAACCGCAATAAGGCTGTCGATACATCTCCCGCTGGCGGCTGAGATCAACAGCGGCTTGCCAGCCGGGACGAAAATCCTGATAAAGAAACGGAACCCCCGTCGTTTCAGCGATCTGTTCGCCAACCTGGCGAATCAGGTCGTGTTTTTGATAGGGACTGACCAACAACGTCGTGGTAAACGCCTCACACTGCAATGATTTTGCCTGCAACGCCGCCTGCATAAATCGCATCTCATAGCAGTTTTCACAGCGGTCACAGCCAGGCTGCAATGATCGTTGCAGAAACTCCTCTAGCAAATAGCGTTCATCCACCAATAACGGATGTTCGATGGCCGCCGCATATTCCTGCAAGGTGTCAAGACGTCGTCGAAACTCCTTGTACGGGTGAATATTGGGGTTAAAATAATAACCCTGCAACTGATGACCCTGCTCTCGCAGCTGCTGAATTGGCGCGATCGAACAGGGACCGCAACAGATATGCAGTAAAACTTTCATTTTGAATTTATTCCTTCCACAACGGGTCCTGCCGTTCGATTTGCGGGTCACGGCAAGCAATTCCCAGATGCCGGTAAGCAGCACCGGTGACCGAGCGACCGCGCGGAGTACGGTTCAAAAAACCCATTTGCAATAAAAACGGTTCATATACATCTTCAATGGTTTCTGTTTCTTCGCTGACCGCGGCGGCGATCGTATCGACGCCAACCGGCCCTCCGTTGAATTTTTCGATGATCGTGGTCAAGATGCGACGGTCGGTCCGATCCAGACCGCAGGCATCCACTTCCAGCATTCCCAAGGCCCGGTCCGCCACTTCGCGGGTGATTACCGCCTTATCATCAATCAGGGCAAAGTCGCGCACCCGCTTTAGCAACCGATTGGCAACCCGCGGCGTTCCCCTGGCCCGGCGGGCAATCTCTTCGGCGCCGCCTTTTTCAACGGCTACATTCAGCACTTCGGCCGCCCGGGTCACGATTTGCAGCAGTGCGGTCGGTCCGTAAAACTCCAGCCGGCACATCACACCAAACCGATCGCGCAGCGGCGATGCCAAGGCACCTGCCCGCGTTGTTGCTCCCACCAGGGTGAATTTCGGCAAATCCAGACGGATTGATCGCGCACTCGGCCCTTTGCCGATGATAATATCCAGCGCATAGTCTTCCATCGCCGGATACAATATTTCCTCGACGCTTCGATTCAGACGGTGAATCTCATCAATGAACAGAACGTCCTTTTCGCCGAGATTGGTCAATAGCGCCGCCAAATCACCGGCTCGTTCAATTGCCGGTCCAGAAGTGATTCGCAGGTTTACTCCCAACTCATTAGCTATAATGCCGGCAAGTGTCGTCTTGCCGAGTCCAGGCGGTCCATGCAGTAAAACATGATCCAGTGCTTCGCGCCTGGCCAGAGCGGCCTGGATAAAGACTGACAAATTTTGTTTGACCTGATCCTGCCCGATATATTCAACCAGGCGGCGCGGACGGAGGCTGAGCTGCCAGGTATCGCTCTCCTGTTCCGGTCCGGCCACTACCCGTTCTTCTTCCATGACTACCTCCCGCCCATTTCACGCAGAACAGCACGAATCAAGCTTTCCGCTGTTGTTCCGTCCGCCATGTGATTCCGCAGCCTGGGCAGCACTTCGCCCTGTTGGTAGCCGAGCGCCAACAAAGCCGCCATCGCCTCATCAAATGCCGCTCCTGAGCCAGTAGCCAGTACTCCCGGGCTTGTCGGCAATTCGGCTGCCAGGCCGATCTGGCCGATTTTATCCCGCAATTCCAGCACGATTCGTTCCGCAGTTTTTTTGCCGACTCCGGATATGCGGGTCAATGCCGCAAAATCATTGCGCCCGATAGCGGCTCTGATCCCTTCCGGCTTCATCCCCGACAAAATAGCCAGCGCCATCTTGGGGCCGACCCCGGTGACAGAGAGCAACAGCAAAAAAACTTCGTGTTCTTCCTGGGTGATAAAGCCAAACAAATGCAGCGCATCTTCGCGTACATTTAAATAAGTATATAGTTTTGCCTCGGCGCCAACCTGTAATTTTTCGCGCGTAGAGGCAGGGATATATACACGATAGCCCACACCCCGCACATCAAGATAGCAGAATTCGGCCAACAACTGATCTACGTTGCCGTGGAGATATCCGATCATAATCGCATCAACCTCGCCAGATTTTTTCCACAGAACTGCAATGGGCGCTGCAGATGGCAATTGCCAATGCATCCGCCGCATCGTCGGGGGTTGGTTTTTTCTCCAGACACAGCAATCGTTGCGTCATGTAGGTAACTTGTTCTTTAGTCGCCTGTCCGTAGCCGACCACTGCCTGTTTTACCTGCAACGGCGTCAGTTCGATCAGCGGTATTTTATTCATCTCTACGGCTAGCAGAATTACGCCGCGCGCCTCACTAACAGTCATCGCTGTCGTTACATTGCGGCTGAAAAACAATTTCTCCACGCCAACCACATCGGGCCGTCGTTCGCAGATCATCGCATTCAATTTTTCATATAAAAAATGCAACCGTTCAGCCCGCCGCATGTCCGGTGTTGTTTTGATAACACCAAAACCGGCGCTTTGCAGGGAATTTCCATTTAACTCAACAAACCCATAACCGCAAATCGCATTACCAGGATCAATCCCCATGGCCAGCAAATTATTGCCCCCGCATCAACAGAATCATTATTCTTCGTCTTCTTCATCCGGCAAATAAAAATTGCCGAATACCGCCTGTACGTCATCCTGTTCTTCTAGCGCATCAACCAGTTTCATCAACCGGGTTGCTTCATCACCCGAGAGGGCAATGCTGGTATCAGGCACCATGCTAATCTCAGCCGATTCCCATTTGACTCCGGCTGCTTCCAATGCGTTGACAAGTCCTTCAAATGCATCCGGCGCGCAGGTAATTTCAAACGAATCGTCTTCGCTGACCAAATCATCGCCGCCTGCCTCCAGCACAATCGCCATCAGGTCATCTTCGGCAACGCCGGTGGTTTTGTCAATAAGAATCAGGCCTTTTTTATTGAACATCCATGCAACACAGCCAGATTCGCCCATATTACCGCCATGCTTGGAAAACAGATGACGCATTTCCGCTGCAGTCCGATTTCGGTTATCGGTCATCGTTTGGACCAACAGCGCCACACCGGCGATGCCATAGCCTTCATAGGTAATCTCTTCGTAGCTTTGGCCTTCCAAGGTTCCCTGGCCTTTTTGAATCGCCCGTTGTATATTATCCTTAGGAATATTATTCTCTTTCGCTTTTTGCAGAGCCAACTTCAATCGCATATTACCGGTCGGATCCGCGCCGCCGATTCGAACAGCCGTGGTAATTTCCCGGCCGATTTTGGTGGTTGCGGCGCCGCGGGCGGCGTCGGCCTTCCCTTTTTTATGCTTGATGTTTGCCCACTTTGAATGCCCTGACATTACTATACAGCCCCTTTGTCTATAATAAATTTAATTCAGTTTGATCGTTTAAAACAGCGAAAAATCGCAGAAATATACCTGTCTGTTTGCTTCGACTTCAACGAGAGTATATCATAAAAGACTGTTTTTATGCAAAAGCCCGCCGCCTCATATACTACCACGACAAATCAATTAACTCGCCCACTATTTTTATGATATAATATTTGGGTGTAAAGACAGGGGGAATAATATGAAACTGAAACATACTGTTGCCTGTAAAGCGATTGTGAATAATACCCGGGGCTCAATCACCGCCATTGTCATTATTGGGATCATGGCGTTTCTTGTCATTGGGGTTGGCGTCGGTCTCGGCTTTTTGTCAGCGACAATTCAATCGGCGCCCAACTTACGGGGCGATATCCGCCCAGCGGCTTCCGCCCAGGTATTTGATGTCAACGGCAAGCTGATCACCGTATTGCATGCTGTGGAAAATCGACTGCCAGTACCTTTGGCTAAAGTGCCAAAGGACTTGCAAAACGCTTTTGTCGCACTGGAAGACAACCGCTTCTATCAACATTCTGGCGTCGATCCGCGGGCAATTCTGCGCGCCGTCTGGATCAATATTTCTGCCGGCGGAGTTTCCGAAGGTGGTAGTACAATTACGCAACAACTGGCCAAAAATGCGTTTCTTACCCAGGAACGAACCTGGAAGCGTAAAGTGCAGGAAGTTATCATTGCTTTTCAAATTGAAAAGCAATATACCAAGGATGAAATTCTCGAACTCTATCTGAATCAAATTTATTTCGGCGCCGGCGCTTATGGCGTTCAGGCTGCTGCGCAAACCTACTATGGCAAGAATGTCGAACAGCTCACCCTGGCAGAATCGGCAATGCTGGCCGGGCTCCCCAAAAGCCCCAACTACTACTCCCCGTTCAACAGTATGAAAGCAGCGCGTGAACGCCAGGCCACCGTACTTGAGCAGATGGTGAAATACGGCTACCTGGATCAGGCCACTGCCGACAAGAACAAGGCGGCCCCGATTAAAATCGCCGTCGACCCACCCAAACCAGACCCCAAAGCAAAACAGGATCCCAAGCTTAAAGATAAAGACTTCGATGTCTCCGCTTCCTACTTTATTGAATACGTTACTTCGCAACTGATTGACAAATATGGCGCTGATACAGTCTATAAAGAAGGCCTGAAGATTTATACCAGTATCGATCTCAGCTTGCAAAAAGCGGCTGAAAAAGCAATGCGCGAGCTGCCTGTCATGTCCATCGACAAAAATGGGCTGCAGCAACCTCAGGGTGCACTGGTCTCGATTGACACCCACACCGGGTATGTCAAGGCGATGGTTGGCGGTCGCGGCACCGATAAGTTCAATCGGGCCGTGTTGGCTGAGCGGCAACCAGGGTCAGCCTTCAAGCCGTTCGTTTATCTGACTGCTCTTGATGCCGGCAAATCGCCAGCTTCGATCATTGATGACAAACCATTTCGCGTCGGCGGCTACGCACCGATGAACTATGACCGGACATTTAAGGGGCCTATCACCTTACGTACTGCGCTCGCCTTGTCGCGCAATATACCGGCTGTCAAGCTGGCGCAGGAAGTGACTCCGGAGCGAGTTGTCCGTAATGCGCAAAACATGGGAATCTCGACACTCGTCACCAGCGGTTCGCATAATGATATTACTCTGGCAATGGCGCTCGGCGGCTTGACCAGAGGTGTAACGCCGATGGATATTGCCAGCGCATTTGGCGTTCTGGCAAATCAGGGTGTACGGGTCGAACCCGTCACCATCCTGAAAGTTGTTGACCGTAATGGAAAAGTACTTGAACAACATGTTCCAAAAGAAAAAATGGTCGTTAATGAACGAGTTGCCTTCCTGTTGACTGATATGCTGCGCGGCGTAATTCAATACGGTACCGGCACTGGCGCCAATATCGGCCGACCGGCTGCTGGTAAAACCGGTACGACTGATGAGCATAAGGATGCCTGGTTTGTCGGCTACACGCCAGAAATCTCAACATCGGTATGGATTGGCTTTGACAGCGACGGCACTTTGGATGGACAGACTGGTGGCGAAATCCCGGCGACAATCTGGCGGCTATATATGAAAGAAGCAACTGCAAATTTGCCGGTCAAGGACTTCCCGCGGCCCCGTGGTATCATTTCTGCGACGGTCTCAACCAAAGACGGTGGTTTAATCAATGATCCCAATAATAAAGACTCAATTACGGATTACTTTATTGAGGGCACTCAACCCAAACAACCGTCGACAGCGCCGCCAACAACAGATCCCAATGCCCCACCGGCCAACAAAACAGATACGCCGATTCCCGGTCAATCAGGCAAGACAACAACTCCCAGCACACCTTCACCGAGTACTCCCCCGCCAGGTGGGAAACCAGGAGGAGCTACTCCTTCTACACCGGCTAAACCGCCAACAAAACCTCCGACAAATTAATCCAAGTCCATGCGGCGCTATTTCGGCGCCGCGTCTTTATAATTTAGCTATAAGCGAGGCTGTTGCATGCTATGAGAAGTCGCACCTGTTTTATCGGGCTACTGCTGTTTGTTGCTCTGACTGCTGGTTCTTCACCGGCCTATGCCGCCCGCTCCCTGCCCGTTGTGTTAGGTGAACCAAAATTATCAGTGACTGAACAGGCGATGAACCAACTAAATCAATTAAGTTTAGCCGACAAAATTGGCCAATTGTTTATCATTGCACCCGATGGACATTACACTAAACCTACGAGCTCGGCAATGCTTTATCCGCCAGGCGGTTATATTCTGTTCTCGCATCATGTCCCAACGTTACCTGCGACTGTTCAGTTAATTGACAAGCTTCGCGCGTCAGCGACAATTGCGCCGTTTATTGCGGTCGATCAGGAAGGCGGCCGGGTCGCCCGACTTTCCTTTACAACCCCGTTGCCGTCAGCCCGGGCCTTAGAGACGCTGCCTGACGAAAATTTAGTACAGATTGGTCGCTTATTGGGGCAGGAGTTATATAGTCTTGGTTTCAACCTGGATTTTGCTCCGGTACTGGATGTCGCAACCCGCGCTGACAATCCGGTGATTGGCGACCGCGCCATCAGCGCCGATCCCTATGTGGTGGCTAAATTGGCGCCGGCTTTTATTTACGGTCTTCAATCCGCAGGGATTGCCGCTACTGGCAAGCATTTTCCCGGCCACGGTGATACCCGCAGCGATTCACATCTGACATTGCCAGTTGTCGATCATTCGCTGGAGAGGCTTGATTCGGTCGAACTATTGCCGTTTCGTGCTGCAATCCAGGCCAATGTTGCGATGATAATGATTGGGCATCTGCATTACCCCGCGCTCGACCCCACTCCCGGCTTGCCTGCTACCTTATCCCAACCGATCATAAGTGATCTGCTGCGCAAGCAGCTTGGTTACGACGGCGTGATTATCACGGATGCGATGAATATGCGGGCAGTCACCGATGGTTTTGAATCTGGTCCTGCCGCTGTCCGTGCTTTAAAAGCAGGCGTAGATATCATCCTGATGCCACAGAATTATGCTGCGGCTTATCAGGCAATCCTGTCCGCCGTGGAAAATGGTGATATTCCACTGTCGCGTCTGGATGAATCAGTGTTGCGTATTCTCCGCCTCAAGCAACGTCTGTCAGCTTATAAACCAAACCCCTTATTCCCGTTCGATCGGTTTGATGCAATTGACAACATCGGCTCACAGACTCAGCGCGATTGGCTGTCTGTGTTGCTGCAAAACCGCCTGAATCAATTGGCGGAAGCAAAAAAAGCAGAATAAAAAATATTAACATTGGTTTTGGTGCAAAAAGCCTCTTGCTTCAATTTTCACCGGAATTCGTTACGACTTGAGGCTTCGCTTTGCCGGATGGCCTCAAACGCTCCGTCCATCGCTGTGCGGCCTCAAATCAGCGTCCATGCTGATTTTCCGGCAAACTCGCCACCTCTTCGTCGACGAATTATGCGGTGAAAATCTAGTGCAATCGACTATTTTTGCAGCCAAAACCCTGTGACCGAGGTTTCTACAGCAAAATCAACGTCGCGAATAGTTAAGAGAGGCTGTCTCAACACAGGTTATTATACCTGCATGAGGCAGCCCCTCTTTGTTAGCGAAATAACAACTTTTTTAACGATCAAAAAATGGACTTTTTGCCGAAACTGAAACGGGAATCCCATAAGCAATTCGCACCTCTTTGTCGTCAAACAAATTGAGGTTGATTGCGGCCTTGCCCGCAGTAAACATAATCCGGTTATCCGCATGATGAGCGGCGGCGACGCTGACAGCTGACCCCAATGCGATGCCAAGATCGCCGATGCTGATCGCACATAAACCGCTATTTTTCAGATTTTCTTCGCAATCTTTATACCCACAGTAGCCGCAAGGCCGGGGACCTAATGGTTTTACCCGCTGCCCAAGCAGTAATACTACAGCGGCCTTGTCAACATTGCCGGCATCGCGCTCAAAATTCGGCAGTCCGTTGTCTTCCAGAACAATTCGCCGCATTTCGGCAGCCAGCTGATCTTTTACTTTGGCGCGAATCGCCACTACCACCAGATTATCCACGCCCTTTGCTTTCGGGGCTGTCCGGGCAGCCAACGCCATCAGTTCAACGACCTGATCCACGGCCCTCGCTTCCATTTCCGCACTCTTGGTAATCATCCGTAGCGACCTCCTTTATTTATGGCTTTCTCAAGCTAGTTTAACAACAGAAACACCTGTTCCGCCCTGGTTAATCTCGCCGATCGTGATTCCCTTCACCCGGGAATGCGCCGACAGAAAAGCCTGTACACCTTTGCGCAGTGCACCGGTACCTTTGCCATGGATAACCGAAATAGAATCAAGACCGGTCAAAATTGCATCATCAATGTATTTTTCCAATACATAGGCGGCTTCTTCGTTATTCATGCCGCGTATATCAATCTCCCGCGAAACCGGCTGCATTTTTTCGGTTGCCAGCTGGCGAGTTTTCCGTTCCTGTTCCAGCGGTTTTTGTTCGGATCGTTTCAGAACCCGGCACTGATTACGGGAAACCATCATTTTTAGCGCTCCCAGTTGCACACTGACCGAATCGCCTTCTACCGAAAGTACCACGCCTTGTTGTCCCAGGTTTGCAACATGCACCACCGCTCCCTTGACGACCTTGGCCGCCGCATCGGTTTCATAGGCGACAACAGCGCCGACTGGTTCCAACGGGTTCAGCTCGCTGATTTTTTCGCGAATTTTGCGGCGGGCGCTGTCGACGCTGTCCTGAATTGCTGCATTACTTGTGGAGGAAAAATGTTGTTTCAGATCCCGGATCACCGCTTCGGCTTCCAGCCGGGTCTGACGCATCAGTTCGTCCGCTTCGGCGCGGGCTTTCGCCAGGGCGTCTTTCTTTTTGATTTCCCAGCTTTGCTTCTCACGATCAATAATTTGCCGCAAGCGCACCGACTCCTGTCGCAATACGATCGCTTCCTGGCGTTCTTTTTCACTGGCCCGCTTGTGCTCTTCCATCACCGACAGCACCGATTCAAATTTTTGATGCTCGCCGCCAGCCAGCAGCCGGGCCTTTTCCACCAGTTCCTGCGGCAAGCCGAGACGCTGCGATATCGCAAAAGCGTTACTGCTGCCGGCGACCCCGATCAACAGGCGGTAAGTCGGTCGCAACGTTTCAATGTCGAACTCCACCGACGCGTTCTCAACACCCTCCTGGGTATAGGCAAATGCTTTCAATTCGCCGTAGTGGGTCGTAGCAATCGTAAGAATCCCCTGTTCGCGCAAATGTTCCAGGATCGCCATTGCCAGAGCGGTTCCTTCTTCCGGGTCGGTTCCGGCGCCAATTTCGTCGATCAACACCAGACATTTCGGCGTCACTTGCGACAATATCCGGATGATATTGGTCATGTGACCGGAAAAAGTACTCAGCGATTGCTCAATACTCTGTTCATCGCCAATATCGGCAAATATGTTTTCAAACACCGTCAGTGTCGAATTTGCCGCCGCCGGCACAAACAATCCCGACTGCATCATCAGGCTAAGCAAGCCCAATGTTTTAAGGGCGACCGTCTTACCACCGGTATTGGGGCCGGTAATCAGTAATGTATTGAACTCGCCGCCGATCCGAATGTCTGTCGGCACAACCGTTGCCGCAGCAATCAGCGGGTGACGGGCCAGTCTCAGATCGACCCGCCCCTGTTCATTGACTTCCGGTCTGATCGCATGCATTTCAAAAGCCAGACGCGCTTTGGCGAAAACAAAATCCAGCTGCGCCAAAATGTCGCAATTGGCTTCAATCGGATCTGCTTCGGCGGCCACTTGCAGCGACAATGCGAGCAGTATTTTTTCCACTTCCGTCTGTTCGGCGGAAATGACGCCCTTCAGATCATTGTTCATATTTACCAGCGCCATTGGTTCAATAAAAACAGTTGCGCCGCTGGCAGACTGATCATGCAGAATGCCGGGAAACTGGTGACGGTATTCCTGTTTGATTGGAATCACATAACGATCGCCACGCATCGTATACAGGGCATCCTGAAAAAAGGTCTTGTACTGGCTTGATCGCAGGATCGAATCCAGCTTATCTTTGATCCGTCCTTGGATTAGTCGGATTTCACGCCGCAGCTGATTCAACTTATCGCTTGCATCATCTTTGACCGATCCGTTATCATCGATCGAGCGTTCAATGGCAAACTCGGCGCTGCGAATCACCGTTAAGCCGCGGGCCCAGTTCTCCAGACCGCCAGAGTGTTCGCTATAATCGGCAAAAAAACCTTTTAGTAGTCGAACGGCCCGCAGTGTGGAACCGACCGACAGCAGTTCTTCACCAGATAAACCGCCGCCAACGCGGGCCCGGCCCAACACCTGACGCAGATCGCGAATTCCGCCGAAAGGAACCGATGGAGCATGGCGAAGCACGCGGACAGCGTCCTCGGTTAGTGACAGATTGTTTTCAACCGTGAGCAATTCTGCTGACGGCTGCAATGCTTCCGCCAGTTCACGGCCGCGGTGCGTCGCAGTATAGTTCGCCAGACGGGCGATTACTTTTGCATATTCAAGGGTTCGTAAGGCTGCTGGGTCCATGTTTATTCCTCCGGAAGTGTTATAATACGCCGCGGAAATAATGTCCGCGGGTGATGTCTGCATGTTCTGCGCTGCCAATCTCTGCCTCGCTCAAACCGGCGGCGCCCACAGCGATCGCCTGACGATAATAGCCGGTAATCCTGGTAATCTCATCCGGTTTCATCTGGCAGGCTTCAATTCGCAGCCGGGCTACGCCATATTGGGCAAATTTCGCCACATGCGGCAACATCGACAGTTCTTTGCCATTGAGAATGTGCATACGGCAAGCATCATCTGTCAGCACCGGGAATGACTCGTCTTTGCGGTCCTGTAGCCGGTAATCGCCATGACGGCAAGCGCCTTCACAGGCGCTATCTTCTGCTTCACCCAGATAAGAGCCCAATGCACAAAACTCCGAAATCATCAGCGTTAGCTGTCCGTGCACCAGACATTCCAGTGGCAGGATTTTTTGCTGCGCCAGTTTCTGCACTTGTCCCAGCGTCAACTCTGGTGACAGGGTGGCGCTGATGGCCCCCTGTTCGCGGACAAAGGCCAACGCCTGCGAATTGAACAGGTTCAATGGATAATCGGCATGAATCAGCAACTGAGTATGTTCACGCACCATGGTCAGAGAGCCGATATTAGGAACACTAACCGCATCAGGCTGTAATTCAGCAAACCACTGCAATTGCATTTGGGCCGCACTGCGATTGGCGTCGCGGATAATTCGCGGCAGGCAGAATGCCGCTCGCTTTTTCTGCTTATGAGCCAGCGCAAGGATCTCGGCGTAGTCGGATTGATTCAAATGATTGCCGTGAAAATGTTCGCCGCTGATCATCACCCAGTCAGCGCCGCCAGCTAGCGCCGCCGCCGCCTGGGCCAGTGTATCCACTTTGACAACGAGTTGCAACGTAGCCGGCTGCGCCTCCGCTGGGGGTAGCGCTGGCAGCGGTAGCGATTTATCCAGAGCCGGACGTTGGAAAGGAGTCAATCGCGCAGTTTCCAGCGCCTCAATCGCCCGCCGGCGGGCATCGTTGATTTCCGAAACCGGTACCATTACTTCACCCTGAATGTCTGCGGCAAATTGCTCGATGGCAAACGGGGTATTGCCCAGACGGGAGCACTGCGTTGCCAGGATTTCCGAAGTCAACGGACGATTACGGGCGGCCTGGGCAATAAATGCCGTTTCAGCCGTGCCGATGTTTCCGGCGCGATCCCTGGCTTCAATCGTCAGCGGCTCGCCAACAACGGCCCGAACCGACAAACTGATCGGAATACGCCGACGCGCATGCGGTTTGGCGAACCAGGAGCGAACTTTCTCGGTCAGCCGGGCGTCGAACACCTTAAACACCCGGTCGCCAGGCCGAATCGCATCTCGACAATAAATCGCCGCTTCCTGGCCGGCTTCCGCCGATTCCACCGGCAGATCGTCAACCTGCATCGGACCGATTTCGATCGAGACGCGACCGCCGACTTTCACCCAGGCTTCCACGATATCGCCCTGGGCCAGGGGACCTTCCAGCTTTAGATAAACCAGTCGTTGTTCCGGCGAGTATCGGGTCACGCGACCGATCAACACACCCCGGTTGTTGGGCCGGCGGTCGCTCATCATCTCCCGCCCGTTTTTCTCTAATAAGTGCGCCGAAGTGAAACCGCGATTAAAAATCTGTTCCAGGTCGCGCAAGTCTTCTTTGGGCACATGGTAGTCCAGCGGGTCGGCTACAGCGCGGTCAATCGCCCGGCGATAAGCATCGACCACCACGGCAACATACTCGGCCCGTTTCATGCGACCCTCAATTTTGAAGCTGGCCACCCCGGCATCAATCAATTCCGGCACAAATTCGATCGTCTGAAAATCACGCGGACTAAGCAGAAATTCACCGACACCTCGCTCGGATAGCGCATCTTTGCCCTGGGCATCCATCAAATGATACGGCAGGCGGCAAGGCTGCGCACAACGACCGCGATTGCCGCTGCGTCCGCCGATCATACTGGACATCAGGCACTGACCAGAATAACAGATACATAGCGCGCCGTGGACAAATGTTTCAATCTGACAACGGGCCTGTCGGCAAATTCCCTTGATTTCCGCCAGTGACAGTTCGCGGGCCAGAATCACCCGTTCAAATCCATAATCAGCCAGCTGGTTTACGGCAGACAAATCATAGGCCGTCATTTGAGTGCTGGCATGCAGCGGCATTTTCGGCACGATCTGTTTGGCCACCCGAGCAACGCCGACATCCTGAAGAATTGCCGCATCTGCTCCCACTTCGTAGAGCAGCCGCAGGTAATCCTTTAATAGCGGCATTTCGCCATCGTCAATCAAGGTGTTCACGGTCACATAAACCCGAACTCCTAGCAAATGAGCCTGCCGGACACTTTCCGCCAGTTCGTCGGCCGAAAAATTAGTCGCGTATTGTCTTGCGCCAAACTGTTGGCCACCCAGATAAATCGCATCCGCCCCCGCCTCTATAGCAGCTGCGAATGCTTCCTTATTCCCGGACGGCGCCAATAACTCAATCATGTTTCTTCCTCAACTCTATTTTACCTGCTTTACCATCGACATCAGTTGTTGATAGTCTTCCTGCAGGCGCAGATAGTCATCCATCAGATTCAATCCGGCCAGCGTCGCAATCCTGTTTGGCGATAAACTGGGATAGCTGCGTTCAACCTGGCGCAACCGTTCATCAACCAGTCCGGCGATCTTCTGGACACGTTCCGGTTCAGAATCGCCACGAATTGTATAACTTTCACCGCCGATGGTGACAGTGACCCGATAGCGTTTTTTTTCCATACTCCGCCTCCATTTTAAAGGATAAAAGATCTGTATTTAGTGTTTGGTTCGACTTGTCACCACCGGATTCCTGCGTGTTAATTCAAATTAAAGAGGACCGGGGCATTGCCCGGCCCTCTTGGCGCAACAAGGACCACTGAATATTATTAGAAATTCTAGAGTTTAGCTGCGCAATTTCGCTGCAAAGGTTGCTTCAATGTGTTGCACCAATTTTCCCATTGGCGCATCGACTTCGTCGTCGGTCAAGGTACGGTCCGGCGCTCTAAATACTAACGAAATCGCCAGACTGCGCGTGCCTTTTTCCACCCGGTCACCAGTGTACACATCAAACAACCGCGAGTCGACCAATAATTCACCACCGGCATGGCGAACCGCTGCCAACACATCGGCGGCGGCCACTGAATCTGGCAGTACCAGCGCCATATCGCGGGTAATTGACGGGTATTTCGGCAGCGGCGAATAAGCTTTTGCGTCGACACTGCAATACGTCGCCAGATCGCTCAGATTGATTTTGAATAGATAGACCGGCCGGCTGATGCCGAACGCTTCCTGAACACTGGGATGCAAGGCGCCGACAGTGGCAACCGTCACATCACCAATCATGAAATCTGCCTGTTTGCCTGGATGCAGCCAGGGAGCTTGCGACGCCGCAACTTTCCATTCGCTGATGCCCAGCCCTGTCAATAGCGATTCAACAGTACCCTTGGCATCAAAAAAGTCGACGTTGTCGCGGCTATGGCACCACTCGGTTCCGCCACGTCGGCCCACCATCGCGCCGCACAGGCGGTATACTTCCTCCGGATGCGTATCGAGGGGCAACCGCAATGCATGGTGGGTTGTCCCCACTTCATATATCTTCAGGTCTTCATTTTTTCGCGACAAATTGCGGGCGACCGTGTCCAATAATCCAGCCATCAACGTCGTTCGCAGAATGGGAAATTCGTCGGTAATCGGATTCATGATCGGAATCGCGTTGCGCAGCGGGCTGTCGACCGGCAGACGCAAGTGATCAAAGAATGACGGGTGCGAAAAACTGAACGATAAGCTTTCGCAGAAACCAAAGCCGGTCATCAGGTCGCGGGCAGTGTCAACGAGGTTAGTTTGCCGGGATGTGCCGCCAGAGTGAAGCGGCCCAACCGGGCGAGTCGATGGAATGTTGTCATAGCCATAGATCCGCGAAACCTCTTCGGCGATATCTACCGGCCCGGTCACGTCATGGCGCCAGGTCGGCGCAGTGACTGTGATGGATTCAGTCCCCGCCTTGACGGTAAACTCCAACTTTTGCAGGATATCTAGCATGGTATCGGCGGGAATATCAGAACCCAGATAGCGATTGATCCACTGCGGCGTAAAATCAAACTGGGCCGGCAAAACGGCTTTCGGATAAACGTCGATGATGCCGGGTACAACGTCGCAGGCGCCCATCTCGGCCAGCAGTTGTACTGCGCGGTCGATTGCCAGCGGGATTGCGGCTACATCCACACCGCGCTCAAATCGGCCGGAGGCTTCGGAACGCAGGCCAAGTCCGCGGGAAGTCCGGCGAACACTAGGTCCATAAAAAGCGGCTGCCTCCAGCAGAACCGTTTTGGTTGAAGCTGATACTTCGGTAGCCAAGCCACCCATCACGCCGGCAATACCGACCGGTTGGAGCGCGTCGGCGATGACCAGCATCTCCGAGTTCAGTTCGCGCTTCACTCCGTCAAGAGTCGTCAGTTTCTCCCCGTCAACAGCCCGGCGGACAATAATACTGTGTTTGGCAAGCAGACTATAGTCATAGGCGTGCATTGGCAAGCCGAGTTCCAGCATCACAAAGTTTGTCACGTCGACCACGTTGCTGATCGGTCGCATGCCGGCTGCCTGCAGTCGATGCTGCATCCACAGCGGCGACTCGCCGATACGGACATTGGTCAGGATGCGGGCGCAAAACCGTTTACACAATTCAGGCTCCCGGATTTCAATCGTCGCTAGTTCCGTAGCCTTGCCCTGGCCCCGTTCCTGCAGGTTGAGTAACGGCCGCACCGCCTTGTTGCCCGATAATACACCAATTTCCCGCGCGATGCCGAGCACGGAAAAGCAGTCGGCCCGATTGGCTGTCAGTTCAAACTCCAGCGTGACATCATCCAGTCCCATAACCGGCCGAATGTCTTGGCCGAGCTGCGTGTCTGCAGGTAGGATATAGATCCCATCACGCTTTTCCGACGCAATGATCTTGGTATCGCCGAGGATTTCCTCGGCCGAACAAAGCATCCCTTCGGAAAGAACGCCGCGAAAATCGGCTGACTCGATGGTTTTTCCATCCGACAATACAGCGCCGGACAGCGCAACCGGCACGATTTGACCGGCTCGCACATTGGTGGCGGCAGTGACGATCTTCACCGTTTTATCACCGATATCCAGCAGACATACTGACAACCGTTCGGCGTTCGGATGTGGATCGACGCTACGAATTAGGCCTGTCACGATATTGCGCAATCCTTCGCAAGGACGCTCAATTCCCTCAACTGGAATTCCGGCCATGGTCAATCTTTCACCCAGCACTTCCGGTGCTTCGTCAAAATTTACATAATCTTTAAGCCATCTCACTGGAGCCCGCATTTTGCAATTCCTCCCTTAGAAACGGCGCAAAAAGCGCACGTCGTTTTCATAGAACAGCCGCATGTCATCAATGCCAAAAACCAACATCGCAATTCGCTCGACCCCCATGCCGAAGGCAAAGCCGCTAACATGCGACGGATCGTAATTACTCATTTCCAGGACTCTTGGGTGAACCATGCCGGAACCGAGGATCTCGAGCCAGCCGGTGCCTTTGCAAACCCGACAGCCTTTTCCCTTACAGATCACACAGGAGATGTCGACCTCGGCGCTGGGTTCGGTAAACGGAAAATAACTGGGCCGGAATCGCACTTTCACGCTATCGCCAAAAATGCCCTGACAGAACAGTTCCAACGTTCCCTTCAGGTCAGCGAAACAGATGTCCGGGCCGACTACCAGGCCCTCAACCTGCTGAAACATCGGCGAATGCGTCGCGTCATAGTCGCGCCGATACACTTTACCCGGCGCAATCATGCGGATTGGCGAATTCGGCTGTTGTGACTGCATCGTACGCACCTGAACCGGCGAAGTATGCGTCCGCAGCAGAAATTGTTCAGTAATATAAAACGAATCTTGCATATCACGCGCCGGGTGATCCGGCGGCAGGTTCAGCGCTTCAAAGTTATAATAGTCGCTCTCCACTTCCGGGCCTTCTTCAACGTCAAAGCCCATTTGCAGAAATACGGCCTTGATACGGTCAAGCGCCAGCGTCAATGGATGGCGTCGTCCCAGTTCGAGCACTCTACCCGGCAATGTGATATCAATTTTTTCCGCTGCCAGGCGTTTGTTCAACTCCGCTTCTTTTAACAGTTCAAATTTTGCGTTCAATGCGGTTTCAAAGTCCAGGCGCAGATCGTTGACTAACTGACCGATTCGCGGGCGTTCGGCCGGGTCCATCGCGCCCATCCCGCGCAAAACAGCAGTCAGGTCGCCTTTTTTGCCCAACACCTTAACTCTGATTTCGTTTACAGCGCCCACATCCTGCGCCTGCTCCAGTTCCTTGAATGCCGCTACGCGGATCCGTTGCAATTCCTGTTCCATTCTTATCGCACTCCTTCAGTCAGCGTTGTCCAGACAAAATAAAAAACCTTCGCACCCACCCGGGGCGAAAGTCCAGTTTCGCGGTACCACCCAATTTATCACTCAACACCTTTAACGCAGGCAATACGTCCAGCCTACCCGCAAAAGCGACTCAACCGGTCCCTCGGGAGTGAACTTCGGCTGACGCGTCGGCTACTGCTCTCAATCTGCGGCAGCAACTCCCTGTTTACCTGCGTACCCAGCGTACTCTCTCCGTCATCGGTTTGACGATGATTTATAGGGACAGTTCTTTTAGCTGCTTATACACCAGATAAGCGGCAATAGAACCTGTCGTTTCGAAAATCTTCCAATAAAAATCTGCTGTTTCCAAACCGCAACACTTCCTCTCCGACTACTGAAACCGGATCGGGACACGCTACGGAATTATTATAACACAAGCAGCAAAACTATGACAAGGGAAAACCGCGTTGACGGGCCGCTTCAAATAAAATAACCGCTGCCGCCGAAGCAACATTTAACGACTCAGCCTTGCCGATGATTGGAATCCGTATCGCCGACGCTGCGTGTTGGCGGAACGCCTCGCTCACTCCGGCGCCTTCGTTGCCAAATACCACCGCGCAGGTAGCAGTCAGGTCAAATTCGTTATAATTCGTAGCGGAGTTGGCATCAGCCACAAACAGGGGGATGTTTTTGCCGGAAAAATGCTCCAGACACAGTTTCACCGACGATTTATAGATCGGCAAATGAAACAAAGACCCCATCGAGGCGCGAACCGTCTTTCCGGCATAAAGATCGGCACACCCCGGCGTCAAAACTACTCCAGTCGCACCGGCCGCATCAGCAGTGCGAATAATAGTTCCAACATTCCCAGGGTCCTGTACAGCATCTAAAATGACCCAAAACGGAGAACCTTGTTGCGTCAACGCTCCCGTATCGGTCAATAAATCCAGTTTACTTTGTTGCACAATGGCAATTATCCCCTGTGGCGACTCTGTTTCAGCCATTTTTTTAAATATGGGAGCAGAAACAAGCAATACTTTTTTTCCTTTTTCTGCATACCGATCCAATAGACTAGAAAACTGAGCTGTTGCCAATTGTTCCTGACAAACGAACAAACATTCTATGTTCCAGTTTGCCGCCAACGCCGTTTCAACCAAATGAATTCCCTCGATCAAAAACAAACCGCTCTCGTCTCGGTACTTCTTTTGCCGTAAAGCTGCCGCCAGTTTGATTCGAGTGTTATCCGCGCTACAGATTAGTTGATGGTTCATTAAAGAACCTCGAGTTTTTGCAAACCTTCAGTCGAGCCGATAACAATCAAAACATCAGATTCCTGAATAATTTCATTCGGTTGCGGCGGAACAATCAATTGTTCGCCCCGCTTAATTGCCACAACATTGACGCCATATACTGCCCGCATATTGCTTTGCAATAAAGTCTTTCCGACAAACAGTCCCGGCGCTGTCACCTCTACGAGACTTAAACTTGGCGAAAGTTCGATATAATCAAGCACATTGGTTGAAATCAAGCTGTGCGCTACCCGCTGACCCATATCGCGTTCCGGGTAAACTACCCGATCGGCGCCGATTTTCTCCAACATTTTCCCATGCAATGCATTGCGCGCCTTGGCAATAATTAAGGGAACTCCCATCTCTTTTACTAAAAGAGTCGTTGCAACATTGGCCTGTACATTCTCGCCGATCGCAATGACTACGGCGTCAAAGTTTCGCAACCCCAGTGCATTTAATGCGTTTTCATCTGTTGTGTCGGCCTGTACAACATGAGTTACTTGATCACTAAGTTTTTGCACTATTTCTTCATCGGCATCGATTGCCAATACTTCATGACCCAATTGTTGTAATGTCATTGCAACACTCGTGCCAAATCGCCCCAGGCCAATTACCGCAAATTGCTTCTTCGTTATTGACATCGCACACTGCCTCCCTATCCAATGATAATTTTTCCATCGGGATACTGAACCTGGGCCTTTTTCGCTCGCATTGCAATGGCCAAAGCCAAAGTAATCGGACCAACCCTGCCGGCGAACATTGTAAATATCAACCAACATTTCCCTGAAAACGATAAAGAAGGCGTCATGCCTGTAGTCAGGCCTACTGTACCAAAAGCGGAGGTTACTTCAAACAAAACTTGAATGAATTCTGCTTTTTCGGTAATGGTCAGCGCCATAGTCACCACAATTACTAATAAAAATGAAATAAACATCACGGAAAATGCTTTATATATAATTTCTTTCGGTATACGACGACTAAAGCATTCCGCATCACTGCGCCCCCGAATCAATGCCCAGGTTGCCAGAACCAAAACAGCAGCAGTCGAGGTTTTAATCCCGCCGCCAGTTGATGCCGGCGAAGCACCGATGAACATCAGAATAACCATTAGTAGTAGCGACCCGTCATGCATTTTTCCGATATCAATCGTATTATAGCCGGCTGTACGGGCTGTGACCGACTGGAAAAAGCTCGCCAAGATCTTTCCTTGCATCGAAAGGGGCGCCAGCGTATCAGAATTAGTGTATTCCAATAAATAAATCAATATAGCACCACCGACAATCAAGATGCCGCTGGTAATCAATACAATTTTGCTGTGCATACTGAGTTTGACAAATGAACGGCTTTCCCATACATCATAGATTACCGCAAAACCGATGCCGCCCAATATTATTAGTCCGGCAATGGTCAGGTTGACCGTAATGTCATCAACATAGGATGTCACGCTGCTAAACTTTCCCGTTATCGGTCCAAACAAATCAAACCCTGCGTTGCAAAAAGAAGAAACCGCATGCCAATACCCATAATAAATTCCTTTTGTGCCGAGTTCCGGATACCAACGAATAGCCAGGATCGTTCCGGCGACAAATTCAATCAACAAGGTGATACGGATTATATAGATTGTTAGTCGGACAACCCCAGAGACCGTAAGTTGGTTTAGGGCTTCTTGCATCAGCAGCCGTTCTTTCAGGCGAATCCTCTTTCCGACCAACAAGGCGAACAGGGTCGACATAGCCATAATGCCCAGGCCGCCAACCTGAATCAATAGAATAATAACCATTTGACCGAAGTAGGAATAGTGAGTTCCTGTGTCAACCACAACCAATCCTGTCACACATACTGCAGATGTTGCTGTAAAAAGGGCGTCGATGAATGTTGTCCCCGCTCCCGATTGTGTCGAAATCGGCAATGTAAGCAAAAATGCACCAAAAATAATTATCCCGGCAAAACCAAGCACCAGAACCTGATACGGTGTCAGTTTCCATTGGGATAGATCCATTAAATTGGCGACTCTCTGTCTTCCTTCAAAAACAATCACTAGACTCACTCAACCTCCATTTTGTTTGCCATAATCTTCCGTATGTAAAGTATTCATTATTATATCTTTCGGATATCGTTTCGTCCATCGAAGAAAACCGCCCTCTGCGTATTGCAGACGACGGTTTTGCAGCAAAAAACGAATTGGCAGTCGAATTAGATGGCGCGGCTTATGCAATCAAAGTTTAGCATGTATTTTCGCACTAAATCTTTGACGCCTTTTTTGACTG